>CAWGQB010000013.1:0-261186 GCA_963824565.1 uncultured Pseudomonadota bacterium
CTGACACACGGATCGCAACCTGGCCCCGGGGAAGCGAGAGTCCTATGCCTACTTACACCTGCACAACGACGGCAGGACGACTGAGTGAAGAGCAGAGACTGAAAGTCGTCGAAAGCATCACCGCCATGCATGTGAGAAGACGGGCGCCTCGGTACCTGGTCCAAGTGATATTTTACGAGGTGGATGCTCATGTGCATGACGTTGCGGCCGCGACTGGCTCGCCCGAAGAGTACGTCTGGGTCTATCTCTGCGATCTTCCCGCCTTCCACATTATTGAATACGGCCAAGTGATGTGTCAGCCGGAAGAAGAAGATGCGTGGTTTACCACGCTTTCGAATAAGATTAAGGACTACAATCCGCGACCTGACTTCAAACAAACAGCCGACCCCTCTTCGCTCAACCCACTCGAGTACAAGCTGGCCGCCAGTAGGAGGATTAAGAAGTCATGACAAATATCCCGCTCTATACCGCGATCGGTCTCGTGGCGATTTCGTTGGCGGCCCGCGCGGAAGACCTTTCCACTGCGACCGCTCCCTTGCCTCCAGGCACGTTTACGACTCGGCGCACTCCGACGAGTGGAAAATTGCAAATGCGCTGAGCGCGGCGCCTGCGGCCATTACCGAGCATGCCAGCGTGGTCGATTGGCCAGCGAACCCAAGGGATGGGATGTCCCACGCAAGAGTGCTTCGCAAGGGGAACAACGGCTGGACTTGTATGCCCGACGTCCCCGGGAGACCTCAGCACGACCCCATGTGCGTCGATGAGACGATGATGCAGTGGCTCGTGGCGACCCTGGCCGGAAAGAAGCCGAACATCGATCGAGTGGGGCTGTCTTACATGCTGATGGGGGAGGCGAGGCAAGGACAGGGCGTTCCCCCCGCTAAGGATCCCGCGCAAGTCAAAGAATGGTTCTATGTCGGCCCGCACGTCATGATCGTGCTCCCGGACACCGCCCAATATGGGCTACGAGGCATCAATCAGGATCTCTCCAATAACCTGCCCTATGTTTCGCTCCTCAGCTCATCGGCCGATGCGACGCCAATTTGGGTCGTTCCAGTCGCCAAGGGCGGCGACAGGATCAAGGAGGAGCCGCTAAAGTGATGCCGAACTCCGTCTCCTCCTGTAATGGCAGTGATGCCGCACTGAGATCGAGGACGTGCGGGATGTCCGGCGACAATTCCTTGCCAGTCTCCGCGAGCCAGAGGGCGTGGAGGTGGGCTTCGATAAGATCGCGATTAGCAAGCTCGATCGCCGGCGGGCGGACATAGCCATTCAACCATCCGCCGCTTTCACCGCACTTTATATATCTGGAATGCCCTTCATCCGCTCTGTGCTCTGGAACGTCGCTGCCTTTGGCATGCTCGCGGTTTCTGGCGGCGCCTTTCGTGCAGTGCTGAAGCGCGTGGAGGCAAGCCGCTGACGGACGTCGATTTCGACTCCGCGGACGAGAGCGCAGCCCGCCTATTTCTGCGCCAGGCCACGCCGCAGCTCTCTGGCAATGAGATTGCGCTTTCCTTTCGCGCGACCTTGGTTGACATGGAGATGCAACGAGAAAAGGAAAAGGCCCTGGGTGGAAATTGAGAGACGCTGGTAACCAGGCTTGAAGAACGACAGCGGCGCGAAAGGAATATTTCGCCAATCCCACCTACTCCCACTCGATCGTTTCGAGGCATCCTGACGCGTTGAATTTTCTGTGCAAATTTTTTCGGTGCACAGTCGAACGCCCACGCGATCCGTCAGAAGTTTTCGCTCTTGAATTCAAAGGAGAATTTCGGCGATTAGCAATCTGCTCGGTTTCAGCACTATCGGCATCAATCGGACAATTTTCCGGGGATGGCGATCAGCCCCGAGTTCAGCGCGTCGAGAAAATACCGTCAGCCCACGTAACCTGATCCGGCGGCGTTTGCCGCTACAGACTCCAGAGCGTTCGGCGAATCACTCAGCTCGATGAACCTGACGCTAGTCGCGCATCGGCGACGTTCGCTCGCCAAGCTCCAAGGATACCTGGCACGGCGGCGCGAACCGACGTGGGACCTGGACGACGGTGTCGTCTATACGCGTGCTGATCGGATCGAGATGGCCATCGATTTCGGCATCGTCGGTCCATTCGTACGACTGCAGGTAATTCCAGAAGCGCATCCCGCCTGCGCACAGCAAGGCGGCAACGACCAGCGCCAGGACTAGTCTGATAGGAAGTCGACTGAGAACACCGCGGCGATCAGCGGGATCCCGTGTGCTGGAGTCATCGCCTTCGTGCTTCTCGACCTCATCACCGACTTGTATATCCTTCGATTGCGGAGTTCTCTGAAACGCTTTCTGCTGGTCGAGCAAGCGCTCAACTTCAAGCCGCGGTCGCTCAACTTCTTCCTGAAGGCTTTTTTGCTCTACCGTTACTGAAGGCCCCTCAAGTTCGCTTCGTCATGATGCGCGGCCGTCCCATGGGCAACCTCCGTACCAGAGATGCGATGACGTCTGTCGTTATCCATTGCCAAGCCTTACGTGCATGCCCGCGATCCCGTTATCTCGTCCGATCGGGACCTCCGCGTTCTGAGCCGTAGATGTGAAATGCATGGTCCTTCTCGCGAGATGGTTCAGCGAAACGCCGGGATCACCTTGGACGCGAGCAGCTCGAGATGAGACTGGGCCCATCGCGGAGGCAGTCCAGGAGGCAGGGTCCACGAATAGAAGTGCGTGATGGGAACGGCGTCGGCGAAGGCCCGAATCATTTTTACAGCAGCGTCGGGGGCGAGCACTTGGAGCAGCCCGCTTTTGCGCAGCTGTTCCCGATCCTGCAGATGCTCGGAAAGGGGATTGAGGCCGGCCGCGGATAGCCATTTCGAGTAATTGTTGGCCTGGTAGATGATATGGTCCGCGGCTTCGGCGAAGGTCTTCTCGGGATCATTGGAAACAAGCAGACACCAAACGGCGCTCGCGAATCGAATGTTATCGGTGGGCCGATTCTGCTTCTTCAACTCGGCCACATATTGGTCGTATACGTCGCGAGTGCCGCCGGGCACCGTGAACCCATCGCCGTAGCGGGCGGCGCGCCGCAAGGCAGCGGGAGTAAAGCCGCCCAGCCAGAGGGGCGGATGGGGTTTCTGAATAGGCTCGGGCGTCACCTTGATGTTCTTGAAGTCGAAGAATTCGCTCTTAAAAGGTTACGGTCTCTCCACCGAGAAGCCGGCGAATGATTTCGAGCGATTGGTTGGTTCGCGAGCCGCGTTCCCTGAAGGACACACCAAAGCTGTCGAACTCTTCCAGCTTGAATCCGACTCCGACGCCGAGCTCGAAACGGCCGCCCGAGATGACATCGACTACCGCGATATCTTCAGCGAGGCGTACGGGGTTGTGGAGGGCATCAGGAGCATGCCCGATGCGATGCGGATCCGTTTGGTGCGTGCGGCAATCGCTGCGGCTACCGGTAAAATCGAGGGGAGGTAGCCATCTTCGATGAAATAGTGCTCGGACAGCCAAACGTCGTCAAACCCATTGTTCTCGGCCCAAGCGATCTGATCGAGAATCTCGCTGTAAAGGCGATCCGATGTCTGCCGCCACTCAGGCGGATTTCGGAAGTCATACCAAAGACCGAAACGTATTTTGCGACCTTCCTTATTCATAGCTTGCTCCTTATAACCTTCCTCTTCTGGGGACGCCCGATGACACCTAGCGAAACCTTAGTGTAAGCCGCCGGAAGCGCTGATTCGTTCGCCTGTCAGCCAAGCGGCATCGTCTGAGGCGAGAAAAACAATGACTGGCGCGATTTCCTCTGGCTTGCCAAATCTCGCGGCCAGCGGGGTAGCCGCTGCGCCCGCTTCTCCCGCCGCACTGCCGACAAAGCCGCTGCTGCGATTGCCTTCCGTATCAACGAGCCCTGGGGCGACAGTATTTACTCGGATGTTCCGGGGTCCGAGCTCTTTCGCCAGGGCCTTTGTAATCGTATCAATGGCGCCCTTGGTTGCGGAGTAGAGACATGAATTCGGCACCGGATTCTCGCTGGCGATGGAACTGATATTGATGATGCTGCCGCCGCTGGACGGGAAGTATCTCAGCGCTTCCTGCGTCGCTAGAATCGTCCCAAGCACATTGATATCGAATTCGCGATGGAACTCCCTTTCCGTGATCGCTTCGAAGGGTTCGAATTGAAAGACGCCGGCGTTGTTCACCAGCACATTGACCGACCCGAAGACTTCCTTGGTCTTCTCGAACATGCGCTTTACGTCGGCCGCTTTGGAAACGTCAGCCTGAATCGCGCTCGCTTTGCCGCCTTCGCGTGTTATCTGCGATACCAGGCGCTCGGCTCCTTCTTTTCCTGAGGAGTAGATGACCGCGACTGCGGCTCCTTCAGCCGCGAGCGCCTTGGCCACAGCAGCTCCAATTCCTTTGGATGCTCCGGTTACGATTGCCACCCTGCCAGCTAATTTTTTCATATCAATGTCCCTCTTCGTTCGAAATTGGATTAGTATCACTCAGGCTCTTACGCGAGCTTTCTGTCTGCCCCTGAAAAGATTTCAATTTGGACAGGAACGGATGGAGTCGTTTCTTGGTATTGGGCCAGTGAGAGCCTCAATAAATCCTGTCTCAGCAGATAGAAAGACACGGCAAGAAGGACGAAGTCTTTCATCAGGAATGCCACGTTCTCCTTCATTGCTGGAAATCCACCGGCGGACGCTGCCCACCCATCCGGGAAGAACGGAATGATCGTTGTGGTCGAGACGAATGAAGCAATTCCGCCGAGCGCGCCAAGAACTCCCGCCTTTTTGTTCAAAAATCCCCAGGATAGGAGCGCGCCGAACAACCACTCCGAAACTCCCAGGAAGAAGGTGGCTCCGCGAATGCCGAAAACTGGGTACATCCAGAAAATCAGAGAGCCGTTGCTGATATAGGGAATCAGCGCATGCGCTTCGTATTCCCACCATTTTTGATACCCAAAGAAGAGAAGGATGAGCACCATCGATGCGCGCAACAAGTGGTAATCGATGTCGCTTTGCAGGACCCCGAATCTGTCGCATAGTTTGATTAAGTACTTCATTCGCTGCTCCTTCGGTTAACCGCGAGTTGTCAAGCTAGGATGGCCTCGTTCCACGACGGCTATCGCGTGTCCATGCGGCGAATTTGCCGGCGATTCCGCTGCCGATAATCAGATCGCCATACTTCTCAACGTTGGCCATTTGATTCGCCTCCCTGACCGGATGTCGCGCGAGATTCCTTCTTCGGAAAGTCGATTGGGACGCGCGCGACGCGGCTCATGTAATTCTCGAAGATGTTCAGCGCGACGTTGGCGACCGTCTCGACGATTTCGCCGTCATTTAAGCCGCCGGACCTCGCGCGCGCGAGGTCTGCGTCGGAGAGTTCGCCACGCTGGACGACGATGCTGCGGGCGAGCTTGAGGATGGCATCGGTCCTCGCATCGGGTGCACTCGCGCGAATCGCGTCGTCGATTTCGGCTTGTTTCAGTCCGATTTTCATAGCTATGGAGGTGTGCGCGCTCAAGCAGTAAGGGCACAGGTTGCTCTGAGCAATTGCCAAGGCGAGCTGCTCGCGAATTCTTTGATTGAGGGCTCCGTGGGCGAGTGCCGAACCCAGGGCCATGAGTCCTTCAAGCGCTGCTGGCGCAGTCGCAAGAACGCGAAACAGATTCGGCACTAGCGTGAATTTCGTGCGTAGCTCTGCGAAGAGTCGCCTGATCGCGCCGGTTGCATGATCGGGATCGACTGACTGGATGCGATTCTGGTCTATGGATCCGCTCATCGTCGTCTCTCCGCCGATTGCTCGAGATCCAACACAGCTTTCGTGCCAAGCGGCGTGTTGCCGAAAAGCGCGCCCATAGGAGAGTTTCAGGGATTGCTGACGAGAACGCCCCTACGAAGAATCGTAAAATTACGATTCTTCGTAGGCCGGGGCGCGGGTACAACATCGCGCGTGAATTTCGTGTGTCGCTCGGATCACTCGATGAATCTCGACCCGATGTTCGCTGAAGACACCTGGCACACTTCAGTTCTCCCGAACCATTCGTAACGATACGGACTATGAACCGGTAGCAGCATCACGGACTCGGCGGGGATTGATCTGTAGGAATCCACGACCAAGGCGGACAGAGCCGGGCAAGGATTTGGAAGAGGCAGAGCGACCTCCGGACTGGGATGAAACATGTTCCGCGCCACGCGGAAGGTTGCTCGAAGTGCTCAAAAGAAAGAACATTGAGAGACGAGCGACAACCGATACTACGACTCCGCGACCGCTCCGCGGCGCCAGAGCTGCCAGGTGGTCGGGTGGTGACGCGATGAAAACCGCATTCCCCGAGAACGAGGCTGACCGCTTGAACGCGCTCCGGCGGTACAAAATCCTCGACACGCCGCCGGAACCTGCCTTCAACCGTATCGCTGAGATGGCGGCGAATTTCTTTCACGCGCCAATGGCGGGCGTGAGTCTGGTCGACGAGGACCGTGTCTGGTTCAAGTCGAGCGTTGGCATTAACGTCCATCAGATGGCGCGGGACGCCGGGTTATGTTCTTCGGCGATGCTCTCGCAAGGAGTCTACCACCTGAGCGACGCTGCCCATGACCAGCGCGCCCTCCGCCATTCGTTCGTCGCTGATCTCGGCATCCGCTTCTATGCCGCTGCCCCGCTGCGCAACCACGAGGGCTTCAATCTTGGAACCGTGTGGGTCCTCGACCAGAAACCACGTGAGCTCGCATCGAGCGAGGCAGAAATGCTGAGGATGTTGTCGGCGCTCGCGATGAATCAGATGGAATTGCGATTGTACGCGGAAAGCGTCGCTCGGCTTGAGCGGGCTGAACGAACGATCGGCGAGCAACTGCGTGAGGCGAACCAGCGGCTGGCCCAAAGCGAGGAACAATTCCGTGACCTTTTTGAGGAAGCACCCATCGCGTACGTCCATCAGGCTGTCGACACCCGTATTTTTCGGGCCAACCGCACGGCGATGCAGATCCTGGGCGTCAAGCGGGACGAAATAGTCGGGTTGCTCGGGACCTCGTTTTTCCCTGATACGCCCGAAGCCCAACGCCGCCTGCGCGATGCGCTCCCGTTGTTGGCCCATGGAACCGATGCGAGTGGAGTCGTACTCGAACTCCGCCGCAAGGATAACGGCCGACCGCTGTGGGTAAGATGGTGGTGCAGGCCGGAGCCCGGAGCAGGGTATACGCGCAGCATGTTCATGGACATCACCGATCAGGTGCTGATGGAACAACAAAAGGTGCGGCTCGAGGCCCAAAACGCTTACCTGCTCGACGAAATCCGCACCGAACAGAATTTCGGCGACATCATCGGGGGAAGTTCCGGCCTGAGAAAGGTGATGCAGCAGGTTCAACTCGTTGCGCCGACCGATGCTACCGTCCTGATCACCGGGGAAAGCGGTACCGGAAAAGAGCTCGTCGCGCGGGCTATCCACGAGCAAAGCGCGCGACGCGAACGTCCTCTGATTAAACTGAATTGCAGCGCGGTGCCTGAAGGTCTTTTCGAGAGCGAGTTCTTTGGGCACGTAAAAGGGGCGTTTACAGGCGCACTCAAGGACAAGCCAGGCCGTTTTGAACTGGCCGATGGCGGTACGTTATTCCTCGATGAAATCGGCGAAGTGCCGCTCGCGATGCAAGCCAAGCTACTCCGCGTGTTGCAGGAACAGGAGCTTGAACGGGTCGGCGACACCCGCACGCGCAAGGTTAATGTACGGGTCATTGCCGCATCCAATCGGGATCTAAAGAAAGAGGTCGACGAGGGTCGCTTTCGCCAGGACCTCTTCTACCGGCTCAGCGTTTTCCCTATCGAGGTTCCCCCGCTCAGAGAGCGCCGCGTGGACATCGCTCCCCTTGTCGCTAATTTCATCCGCCAAAGCGCGCGCCGGATGAATCGTCCTGAGCCCCAGCTCACCAAGGCGGCACTAGATCGACTCGGCTCGTACGACTGGCCTGGTAATGTGCGTGAACTTCAAAACACGGTCGAGCGCGCGATCATCCTGTGGCGGGAGGGTCCGCTCAGCTTCGACCTACCCGCCTCGCCGCCACGTCAAAATACCGAGCAGCAGCCCAAACCAGCCTCGGACGGCGCGCTCCTTACCCGCGACGAATTAAAGCGGCAGGAGCGCGAGACGATTGTAAACGCCCTAAAGCAGACCAACGGAAAGGTCTTTGGACCAGGGGGTGCAGCCGAATTGCTTGCCATGAAGCCCTCGACATTAGCGTCACGGATCTCTTCCCTGGGCATAAATCGCAGAACGCTGGAGGGATGATCCCTCGTCCCACCAGATCCCTTACCATAGCCGAGTAGCCACTTTAGATTCTCGACAGGGCACTCGCGCGATGCGCAAGTGCTGCCAGCTAATTCATGTTCTCCATCGCTGTATATAGCTATTTATTTCATGATGGTCGTGAGACCAGCTGGAAAAGCATAAGTCTTGACATCGGCACACGACTCGCTCATCGCGACGCACTTCGCGTTGAGCACCGGGGAACTGTGAAGCAGCGATGTGGTGGCGTGAGTATTCTGCCAATCGGTCATTACTTCAGGCCCATTGGCGCGTACCCAATACTGTTCGGTGTCGTTCACTTTGAGTGGGCGATAGTAAATGAGTTCGCTCTTGTACAATTTGCCATTCGCATCGTAATTATCGAAAAACAGTTGTATGAAGCTTTCCTTATCGACGAAGATGACCTTGTGCCCGTAACAATAGCTTCCACCCGCCGCGGGTAAAGGCGTCACGTCCAGAACATAGGCGTCGCGAACTTCCCACTTACCAACCAAGGGCGAAGGCCATCCGGGCATGCCGATACGATCGTAGAGTTTGTCGCCACCCCGGTCGTTGCCGCCATACATATGATCCTTGTCGGCATGCATGAGGGCAATCGTTTTCTTCACTCCCAGCAGCTTCATGGTGAAATTGGTCGGCTGCAGGAACATGCCGTCGCCGTTATCATCCTGGCTCCAGTCGGTACCCAGAATCGGCGAGCATCGAGCCGCGGAGGACAATCTTAGCGAGCGCCGCAACGAAGGCAGGAATACATAGATTTCCTGAAGCTTCTCGGGATCGTCCGGAAGATGCGCTAACTGAGTGGTGTATTTAACCTGTTCTGGAGATCTTAAGAAGTAACGGCTGGCCTGAAGAATACCTTTTCCGTAGTCAGGATTGATAGGAAAACCTTCATCGCTGGCATGGCTCATTCGCCATTGCTGTACGTCCTCGTCCTGGCAGTAGATATTATGGAAGCGATCGATGGTGCAAGCGGTATCATCGAAATAAGTAAACGACGGAAAATAATACGTCCAAACATTATAAAAAATCTGGTTAGCCTGCAGATCACCGGACGGTTTTGGAAACGGCAGGCCGGCGACATAGCCTTTCAATGTGTAACCGCCGGTCGCAACCTTTTGAAGCTGAGCCTGGCCCGCATACTTCTCGGTGTTTTCGCGTAACTGATGAAACATCGGTTCACTGACGGTCGGACCCACGACCATTGTAAATTTCGGGTCGGATCCAATTTTCCATCCGTACTGCTGACTGAAACCAGCCTGCATACTGGCCGGCATAAACTGCTTGTACTGTTGCCAGTTTTGGAGCGTGATGCGGGTGCCGGGCGGAATCGTCGCGCTGGAGCCGGCTTCAGCCATTGAAGTGTACAGGCTGTCGCTGTACGAGATCTGTGCATTCGAAACCGAAGCTGCCATTAAGGCGAAAAGAATTGCAGTGATCGTTCCGTAAACAGCCTTCTTCATCATTAGCTCCTCCACAGAGTTAAGGACTATTACCGTGGAACGACGGTCCCATTCACAGCCCTTCAGATCGTCCGCGCGAACCAAACACTGGGGTTGGCGAAACGGCTTTCAATGGGAAGGGCAAGTGTTCGTGCGAAACCGACGCTGTAAAACAATCGCTCGTTAGACATTATGTGTCAAGGGGCGAACAAGCGCTTGTTTCGGCCAGTCTAGGTCATGAGGAAACGCGCAAACGCGCGGGCGTAATCGCCCCCGGTCGCGCACCAGCTCAGCCGCCAGAATATAAGCGCCCGCCATCGCGAAGGCCTTACCCTCACCCGCCAGGAGGGACGGACAATAGGCCGCATCCCCCGCCAGCGTGGTTCGTCTCTGAGATCAGCACGGTAACGCTATCTGGCTGATGTTCGATCGCACTTCAGCTAAGCGTCTGGGAATTTGAGGAGCGGCCCGCGGCAACTTTTTCTTTGATTGATGTGCCGCCGCACCTCGAATTAGCGCTAACCACTAGAAGTCATTGCCGCAAACACATCCTCAGAGCTCTCGGTAATCGGACGGCTTATGAGGCCCGAAGAAACAAACAGTAACGGGAAGCCCATCGGGTCCGCTCTTCCACAACTCTGAGCTCCCTAACCGCCTCAATGAACGATGTGCTGGCCTCGTCCGTTCGGCTCAGCGCCCGTTTTAGAACGTTGGCCGAATGAGAGACCTTAGGGGTAAGGGTAGGGTGGTCAGCTTTCGGACGGGGCGAACTTACAGAACCAAGTGAAGCGCTGCCATGGGATTTATAGTTGGAGACCTCGCAAAGCGTTCGAACCCGGTCGGCATAGCCCTTCTCGGAGTCGAATCTCCGCTGCGTTCACCAATCGCAGGCTTTCTCATAGGGTCTCCGGTTCTCTTAGCACATGCAGTACTGAGTGTTCGTGCTTCGACAGTCCGAGGGCACGCCGCTCACGCGTTGGATGGAACGATAGGGGTTGAGACCCGCAAGCGATGCGCGAAATGCCCAAATCCCCGATTTAAGCCGTTGCGTAGATTCATTACTTGCCCGACCTCTCCGTTTTTCTCCATTCGTATCCCCCTCGTCGGACAAGCGGGTTTGTGAGAACTCGCACCCATTTTTCGTGTAACTGGCAATTTTTTCGCGGCGATATCTCAAGCAACTTAAGGAGCCAAGCAGAAAATTCTCAAGGTCTACATCGTTTTCTTTCCAGCGGCGCCCGCGGCACGGATTTAGCTAAGTCATTAGACAGGCGCATAGAGCAACACCTACGATTCATCAGTTGGCACGCGCTGAAAATACCGCCGACCCATATGAACTGTAGGGGCCGCTGGTCGCCAAAGAGAACCCAAGAGGGGAAGAACAACGATGAGGCCACCCAATTGGGTCATCGAGTTATATGTCACCGGCGCCCACAACTACGCGGTAATAATCACTTGCATCCTTACCAGCATTGCGCTCGGGCTGTCGCTAGCAGCCGCAAGTGAGACGCGCTCAGACGGAGACAAATCGCGGGCGCCTGTTGAAAGAGGTGGTAGTTTTGTGACCTGGGCCTCCTGGTACGGACCCGGCCATGAGGGACATCGGACTACCAGTGGAGAGACCTTCGACTCGTCGAAACTGACCGCGGCGTCGCTTCAATTGCCCTTGGGTTCCGAGGTCACTGTGACCAGTCTGAAAAATGGCCGGTCGGTTACCGTACGAATCAACGATTGCGGATCCCATCTGCGCAGGAGGATCGACCTCTCGCGCGCCGCGGCGCAACGAATTCGCTCCATCAAGGATGGGGTCGTGCCGGTCAGGATTAGAATCGTCGATACTCCAAAACACTCTCGTCTTTGCACCTCGAGGCACGCGGGACTCGGCGTGGCGTCATTAGCTTTCTCACCCTACGAGCTGGCAAGTCTGGACTCTTGTCGATCGCCGCTCCCATAGCCGGGAGAAGGCAGAAAATGGATTCCGAACCCTGGTTGCGGTCGGCTATCACACCATTCTTTCAACGATAGGCAGTAATCCCAGACGCTTGCGGGAGGGTAGGACACTACGTGCACGCCTCGACCATCGCTCATTCGCCTCCGCGGCGAAGGTTCCCGTCACAGATCGAAGCGACTCCTTTTGCAACCCTCGCGGACGCCTTTCTTCGAGCAAACAAGGCAGCCAACACTTGAAGCTTCACACGCC
Source organism: uncultured Pseudomonadota bacterium (assembly GCA_963824565.1). Taxonomy (GTDB): domain Bacteria; phylum Desulfobacterota; class Binatia; order Binatales; family Binataceae; genus JAJPJA01. The sequence goes on from CAWGQB010000013.1 coordinate 11,903, forward strand.
CAGACTCGGGCTGCGGCCCTGCCTCGGCTCAGGTCGCGAACCACTCTGAGCAGATGACCCTTCTAACCGGCGTGGCGCCCACACAGCAAACGTAGATCTACAGAACCCGAACGCCGATGGCGGCCGAGCCGGTCGACGAAGACGTTCCACTCTGAACCCATTACCGAGCCTCTTGCGCGACTGTCAACCCGGAACCGGGTTCGCATGGTACTTGCGTATCCTGATAAATGGCCGCTGAGGGACGCTCCGAAACTACGCAGCAAGGACATTAATGTGAAGACCAGTATTGTTTTCATAGTTGCTACACTGCTCTTGACGCCTTGGCACACCTTCCAAATCGCCACGCGGTTCGTGGTGGCCCCTGACATTGCTCCTCCGATTGGAGGTCTAAGACTGTCCGATCTAAGCGATACGTTCGACCAAATGCGCGGTGGTCACCGGCACGGAGCTATCGATATCATGAGGCCTGAAAGCACACCGGTACACGCGGTTAGCGATGGCATCATACGGAAACTTTTTCCTCAGTAAAGCTGGGGGCAAAACGATCTATGAATTCGACGACGCCGGCATGTATTGTTACTACTACGCGCACCTTGAGCATTACGCGCAGGGACTTCGCGAGGGATCGTCATATCGAAGGGAGATGTAATCGGTTACGTCGGAAGCAGCGGAGACGCCTCGCCCTTCGCCCCTCAATTGCACTTCGTAATCCATCTGCTCGATCCAATACACTGGTGGCAAGGGGTCGCGATCGATCCTTATCCTATACTGGTGGAGGCGATCGAGTGCACGTTGCCGAGCGGATATTAATGTTCGGATTGGACTTACCGCAGCCGAGAAGCCACTTCGGATTCTCGACAGGGCACTCGCGCGATGCGCGAGTGCCCTGTCTCGCTAATTCGGGTTTTCCACGGCTTTATATAGCTTAGCGAGCTTTCCACACGCGATCCCTGGACTCTTCAAATTTGACTGAATTCATCGTGCAAAGTAAGGCCTGACGGCGAGATCGGGTCCGCGCAGACCATGATTCGCGGACGTCGGGCGCTCACTTGCTGCGCTGATCGTACGAGATGGAGTAAGCGGCTGACCGCGCCGGCGGAAACGGATCGGCCGAGAGACCGATACCCTCGGTCACGTTGGTCGGGTCGAACACGAGACGGCGCTCATCGGCCACGCTGTTCGGTGAGATACGGGTCACTTCCAGCTGTCCCAGCTCGACCAGAGGCCGGTCCGTGGGCCAGAAGGTGTCGGGGTCGTCTGTCGGATCGCTCTCGCCAGCCAATTGCAAGAGGAGGCGGAACGCGACAGCACCGTTACTCAAGCGGCCCTCCAGCTCCTCGCGCAGGAAGTTCGTGCCGCGCGTGCCCGCATCATCAGGGGAGAGATAGGCTTCCCCGGCCTCGGGCACCCAGCGATAGCGGCCGAATCGGCTGGTGCCATCCGCGGCAGTGAATTTAAAGGCATGCTCCGCAAAATAGCTGGCCCGCCCGTAGCTGGCCGGGACCGGCTTCTGCATCAGACGCTCAATGAAGGCGCGCGTGGCGGGATGACTGTCGAGAAAGCGGGGTACCGCATCGGGTGCAGGCTTGCCGGTAGCCGGGTCGGGGAGTTGCGCGCGTAGGAACGCGAGAAATTCGTCGGGTGTCCGCGCGGGAAACCCTTCGATGTGGAGCGCCAGGATGTCGGCGTTCTTGCCATCGGGTAACTGAAATTTCACCGCCAGCGCGCGGGCGTTGGCGATGCCATCGTGTACGTCGGGATCCCCGCTCGCATTGGAGAAACGCATTACAGTGGGGACCGCTTGCCCTTGAAGATGCAGCGCCCGGCTCACGGCGCGCGCCCCTGCGGAAGCGCGAAACGTACCCGAACAGACGATTCCCTTGGCGTGAACGGCACGAAACCCCGGATGCGGGCCGGCTAGCGTCCGCATGGTCTCCACGAGTTGAGCAACAACGTCTGATGATGTCACAGATCCCGACATAGTGGATCTCCTTCTTGGCTGCGGCGATATGCCTCAGCCGGTTGACAGGTTTAACCAGCCTAGACAGCTCTCTCCATGGCGAGCTCGCTTTCCAGGCTCTCGCGGTCGCGTCCGATAGTGGCCACGGCGAGTGTCCTCCCGCCGCGCAGCGGGATCCATTCCTCGCTCGCAGTACCGGCTAGAAGATCCTTCGACAGGTTCGGCCGGTCGTAGGGAGTGGCGTCGTCCGCGCTTATCATCGTGACGCCGCCAGAATACTCGTCACGCCGCAGCATCTCTGCCGCGGCGTTGCTTGCAGCGCCACCGCCCACGTTTTCCGGCGCCTTCGCGGAAACGGCCGGCCGTTTCTTCTCGGGCTGTTTTTTGCGGACGAAAAGCTTGCCGCCGCCATAGTGGCTACAGGACGCGCCAATGGCGACGTAAGCATCGCCGCGGTGAGCGACCAGGATCGCCTCGCCGTTCGCGTGACCCTGGACCATGCCGCCATCGACGAACTCGCTGAGAGAGGCTCCCTCCGCAAAGTCAGGTCCGCTCAGTTTCTTTTTTTCGGCCATTGGTTAGCGTGAATTTCTATTTTTAAAATCGTGATCAATACTCGCACCGGTACCGGCGGGGCGCAACGAAGAAGTTTTGGCTTAACTTTAGGGTCTAATGTGATTAGAATCGCGGCTGACGATCTTCACGGCGAACCTGAAGCGAGCTCAATGATTGGAGACCGTCCCGTTCACTCCGACGACCTACCCATCGATAACGATCTCGCTCTATGGCGCTTCGATAGGGCGTGCAAATCAAGAAATCGACGCGAGAAGCCCGCTTGTTTCACGACCAGAGTTCGACGCCAACTTTTGTGCGAACTCCGATGGCTCTGTACCCGTCTAGTTTCACCTCATATTGCCAGGTAGGACCCTCCGGCAGCTTATACGCCGTGAGGCAGAGCATCGCCTCGAAGAAACGAGCCTTCGTTACCGGGCTAGATTTTGCTGACAAAGGGATTCTCATGGAAGTGATGACGTGATTCAGGACTGACCGTCACCTCATGACCGGACCATTTGCTTTGCTCACGGGTTGTCCTTGCCAATGGCGAAGCAGGCTTGGCGAGCCAACCACATAGGTGAGGTAAAGCCCAATCGCGACGAGGACACCGAAGATGAGCCGCACAAGAGGTATCGCGTCCATCGACATAGCGGCGCGTTGGTACAGTTGGGGAGCCGCCATGAGCACCAATCCTCGAAGCGCCAGGATCCAGCCGAACAGCGCAATACCGCCGCCACGTTCGACCAGTACTGGTGAAAAGCGATGATTCAGCAGTCCCCCAAACAGCAGCAGCGCGCCCGCGAACCACACGAATAGCCCGCTCTTGAAGAATTCGGTTGCGAGCGTGCCCATCCCCGACGCGCGCAGCACGATGATGCCGGGGACAATGACCAGCCAGGGCCCTATGACGCGCGCGAAAGCACGGGTCCGGGCTTGAGATTCTTGTGTAGCGGGCACGGAAACCGTCGCTCCGTCGATAGATATATCTCTTTATGTATTCGCCACCAGCAGTTCCTCCGCATTATTTGGCGGCCTAAGTCCATCTGTTCTGTTCGCGAAGTAGCGCTGGGTAAGAGTGGCCGCCGATACGTGCTGGACTTCTCTAAAGCCCGCTTCGCGGGCGAGTGTCAGCATCTCGGGCGGCGTGAAGAAGCTGATGAAAGGCGTCCCGCTTGCTCGCGCCCCCTTCTCCGCAAGCTCAAGTCCGGGACGCACCTCGGGGTCCGCAAGCTCCAGCGGCAGCAGGAACGTCATGGCGAGCGTGGAGCCGGGGACGAGCGCCGCGACTTGGCGCAGCGTGGCCGCGATCGCGTCTTTGGTGAGATACATGCTGACGCCAGTGGAGGCCACAATGGCGGGCCGGCTCGCATCGAAGCCCGCTTCCGCTAATCGTTCCCACCAAGCATCGCCGGCCTCGAAGTCCACCGGAACGAGCCGCAGCCATTCAGGAATGCCATAACCGAGTTCGATCAGCCGCTGCCGCTTCCATGCCTGAGGACCGGGCTGATCGACCTCAAATACCTTGAGCCTGGAGGCGATCTCCGGCCTGCGCTGGGCGAAAGTGTCCAGGCCCGCGCCGAGAATGACGTACTGGTGGACGCCGTGGCCGGCTTGTTCCACGACCAAGTCCTCGATGAAGCGAGCACGGGCGACGATGGATGCTCGGAAGGGTCTCGTGAACTGCGGATTCATGTCCGGACGGCTGCGCCAGCCGTGGTCCGGAGCCACCAGCTTGAGGCCAATTTCGTCTTCGAGCACGTGCGGAGCCGGGTCGACTTGAACGTGCATCGCGCGCCACAACGCGACCCGCACCGCGGTGCTGTCTGGCGCCGCGGTTTGCTTATCATGCATGATGTTCTCTCTCCGTTCGATGAATGTCCCGCGCTTTAGTGTTTTCCTTCCCGCATGAGGCAACTGAAATTTTACCTCAGAGTGTGATGCCAACCAGGACTCACCCTATGACTTACCATTCATTTTTTATGAGGGCGAAGACGTGCAGAGTTTCGTGCCGGACACCTTGGGAAAATGACGCCGGTACATGGCACCGCACGCGGAAGTACCTCGTGTGTAACGCCCACGTTCCCGACACGGAAAGCAGCAAACGGCTAGAATGACTACATGGCGCAACTCATCTTCCTATCTGGACTGAAAAAATCAGCGACTTGAACATCGATAAGGCGCCATGCGGCTGAACAACCGATCCCGCAGGATCAGCGTGTGAAACAGAACAGCTCCAAAATGGGCGATGAATGCGAGGAATAAGAGGTAGGCGAGAACCGTGTGAGCCTTGCGCAATGCCGCGTACAACATCACGCTATGCGGAAGAATGGGGAAAAGATGCAGCGGCCCATACAGTACGATCGGATAGCGCGCCGCGGACAACATCCCCCAGCCGACCAGAGGCTGCACAAACAGCAACGCGTACAGCACCATTTCCGACGCGTGTGCAATGAAGCGCTCCTGAGACGACATCGTCGCAGGAAAAGGGGGCAGGGTGCTGAAGCGCCGGTTCACAAACCGGATCACCACTAAAATCAGGATCAGGATCCCCAGCGGGCGATGGATTGATACTAGCCGATGGTAGTCGGCGAGCGACGCGACCATGGCAACACCAATGCCGAGCATGGTCAGCACCATCGCGGCCATCAACCAGTGAAGAAACCGCATGGAAACGGGGAACTGCTGCGGGTCCGTCGTCATCCTGACGCTCACTTTTGCACGTCCGAAGGCGTGATCGCGCTCGGCTCCTTCTTCTCGCCCGCTCGTCTTGTAAATGATTGCGAATAAACTGCCGATCGAGCGCTGAGCAAAGGATCGTCGGAGGGTGCAATGCCGACCGGCAACACCGACGGATCGAAATTGACGTCGCGACAGTTTCCAGGCGCCTCAGACTCAACTTCGTCGAGGGTCAGCGTACCGGCATCGACCCGCTCCCGACTTTCCGGCCACGGGAGCGTCGCATCGTCGGTAGGGTCGCCGGGTTGCCCAACCGTGAGGATCAGCCGCCATTGCACGGGCGCACCATGAATCCGCGCGATGAGATCGTCGAAGAGAGAACTGTTGCGATTGGCGGATTGAGCCGTGTCTGCAGGCTTAAACGCATCCACCGGCACCATCGACCATCGAACCGGCGTCGACACGCCGTCTGCGTTGATGAAACGGAACGCATTGAGGCCGTTGAAAGTGCTGTTGTCGAAGCCGGACGACACTGGATAGCTTTGGATGATTTTTACCGCCCGCACAAATTCGGGATGGCTGGCCACGAACGCCGCCATTTTTTCCGGATCAGGTTTATGCGTGTTGGGGTCGAGTTTCGAAGCAATCAAGTTGTCGTAAAAGGCCTGCGGGGTGTTGAACGGAAATACCGGACGATTGATCATCGCCGTCCGCCACTCTTCGCCATCGGGCAACCGAAACAGAAGTCCCAGGCCGCGGATCGCGTCGGGAGTATCGCCAACATAGGGATTGCCGCCAGCGTGCGAGAAGCGGCCGATGACGGGCACGCGGCCCGTCCGGAACAGAACGGCCTTCGAGCGATGCGTTCCCTGGCCATTGCTATCGAAAAAACCGCTCACGCACACGCCTTTGGCATGATTGCGACGGAAACCGGAGTGGACTCCGAAGACCTTTTCAAAACCGTTGACGAACCGCGCAGGCGTCAGTTCATGCGGACTGAACCAGCCTCCCAAATAGAGAAACCCTCCGACGATCAACAGGATGACAACGCCGATGGCCGCCAGTCGCGCCAGTGTGTTGGATACGCTCAGGGGAGCTGGTTGATTTTCCGCCGAAGTGGTCGCGTCACTTGGCATTGCCGCCTCTCCAATGCCTGCTACCTAAACGACGATCCACATATTACAAACCGCCCCGGACGACCTTAGGGCAAGAATTCCGTTTTATCCGGAATTTCCGTTTTGACGCCTCCAACTGTGTGTTTCATACAAGCCTCTGAGCGCCGCAATCAGTAATCCCGCCATAGGATAGCCGAGATTGTGTCCTGGTCCTGAATCACCTGGATCACGTCATTCAGGCCCGTGATCGCTACATCATTTACAACCAGCTCATAGACGAGCTGTCTCCCGCTCATGGTTTTGATATAGCCCCCAAGCGCCTCCGCCTTCAGCACCGTGCCCAATAGGAATGTTCCGCCCTTGGCGTTAATCTGCCCCGTCGCGCCCGCCAGCGTGGGGTCGGATTGAAAATCAGGCGCCAAACCATCCACACCCAATATCGGCAGGGCGGCGAAAAACGACGGAAAAGCGGGCTTGGTCGCCATGTCCAAAAGCATTTTGGTTACGGCCGCATTGGTCGCGGTCGTGTATCCTCCGCCGCTGCCGTCGACGAATTGAAATTCGCCGCCCGGTATTCCGTAATTCGAAATGAGATTATTGCGCTCCACTACCAGTGCGTCTCCCATGTTGTTGACGCCCTGGGTCAGCCCGAACAGCAGGAGACTGGTATCGGCGCCGATGTTGTAGCTCACTTTCAGCACCAGTTTCGCGTCATCGGAATAGGGCAGGCCGGTGAGCTCCGCTATTTTGGTATCGGACGGATACGAGTTCGGGGGCGGTAGCAGCCCGACCGGATTGAAGGCAACCGCCGGCGCATCGATTGTTACGCCCGCAGCCTGGAGCGCCTCGATCAGCACGGTGCGGGCATAATTGGAAGGCTGGACGATCCTGAAGGTTTGCACCAGGGGGAATTTGTTGGTGAGCGGAGGAACGAAGTCGACCGGCAGACCTCCGGTGATTTCCGCGGTGCATCCGGGAATACCTATGCAGAGTGGAAGTTCGGGGTCCAGTTCGAGGGTCTTGGCCGAACCGGGCGCGCTCGTAACCAGCGTGTTGACGACCCCCAGTGCCGCGGAGATGGGGCGCGAAACCACCGACGCGGGGAATCCTGGCGTCGCCGGATTGATCGTCAGGTCGACCTCATCGTCATTGACGAAGATGGGCTTGAGATCGAACTCGCCCCTGAAGTTGTACGGCTGAAAGAGCCGGTCATCTATCACCACGTCGCCCGTTATCTCCTTGATACCCGCCGCGGCGACCTGCTGCGCGAGCGCGATGTATCCGGCCAGCGGATTGGGCGCGGTCAGCACGGCGTTGCCAATGATGTCAGCGTAGTTATGGTCGAAATCGGAGATGGCGATACTACCGTCGGGGTTGGTTCTGCCACCCATCGTGAGGTCGCCCGAGGCGTCGAGTATCAGATTGCCGTTCAGAACTCCTCCGGCGCCGACGCTGCCCTGACGGTAAATCGGGGTGTCGTAGGTGTGAGTGGGGCCGACTTGATTCACCAACTCTCCCACCGAAAAGATCTTGCGCACGGAGCCGATCAAAAAATCGTAATCAGGCTGCAAATTTATCAACACCTTTCCGCTGCCGGCATCCACTACGCGCAGTCCCCAGAGCGCCTCCTTGTAGAGGGGCTGGTTAAACACCGCCTGGATGTCAGCCGGCACATTGGCCCCGTTGGTAACCGTTCCGGAGCCGCCACCGCCGCAACCGCCAATACCGGCGAGCGCCGCCGCCACCAAAGCAAGAAAAAATCGTGAAGTTTTCAATTACTCACCTGGTTACCAATGAGGTTGTTCGATCACGGCCCAGGTCAGTTTGCATTCAATGGCGCGCGCTTTTCAAACATGCCGTCCAGCAAGACCTTCTGGAGAAGGCAGCGGAAACAGTACGCGGGATCGATCAAGCGGGATTATTTTTTCGGAAGGCACTGTCAAAGTTGGGCCGGGCTCACTGATGGTTAGACGTCTGCGGTAACGTCAGCCGGGTGGAGCGCTGCACGATCCCAACGAAGTTGCCGTCCGGATCGCGCACGAAGCTGACATGTAGGACGTTGCCGACGGTCACCGGCGTAGCCGCCGGATCCTTCAAAGCGCTGAAGATCTTCTCACCGACCCTGTAGCGCCCCGGTGCCAGTCGCTGTGACCCGGCGGCCTTCCGATGCGAGTTCAGATACGATCACCTTCCCAACGGCCGCTCTCCGGTGACGTTGTAGACGAAGATCGAGGCGGCCTTGGGGGCCACGGCGGTGCCCGGCGATGCGGGGCGCGCCCGCGACGCGGCCAGGTGATTGTCGAGGTCTTCCTGACGCGCCCAGCGCTCGAAGAGCATTACCCGCCGGGGATCGGTCGGGTCGGCGCTGAGGGTGTACTCCAGGCAACCAGGCTCCGCCCTGGACGCGCGCATCCCGTCGATCCGGCCAGCGAGAAACGCCTCACGTTGATCGGGATCGACCTCTAGTGTTCCTGCGACGATGACCATGCTTACCTCCTGACTCTGCTCGAATTTGAGCGCACCCACCGCTAGCTCGAGCGGCGGCTTCATCGCCCAATGCTCGAGCGCCTTCACGGCGCTTGGGTTGTCGAGGACCTGCCGGAACGCTTCTACCCTGCAATGCCGGCTGGGTTTCCGCTGTCCTCGAAGCCGAAACTGTAGCGACGTACCCGCCCGCCGTCACCTGGTTCGCGCAGGGCAATTCCATGATTTGGTCAATGTTCAGATCGACGAACCCGTTCTTTTGGAAGCCCTCACAGCCCGCCTGATTCAAGTACAACTGGTTGGCCATCTGATCGGCGGCGGGCAGTTCATAAACCTCGCCCCGATAGCCTTGTTGGCCAGGCGCTGCGGCGAGCGTTTCGCTGCCGTCGATTGGGCTGTTTGAGACAGACATGTGCCGGCCGCAGGCGAGGCAGTCAGCGAACGTGGTAAAAATGCGATTTTTGCGCTTCAATAGTTTTCACGCATCAGAAAGAAAAGAAGGAGGACGCTATGGCAAGCGCTGTTGGTAGGCTCTCGGGCAAGGTGGCGATAATCACCGGGGCCAGCACGGGCACCGGCCCGGTCATGGCCAAGCTTTTCGTCCAAGAGGGCGCGCGCGTGCTCCTCGCCGCCCGGCGCCAGGAGCTGGTCATGCAAGCGGCGCGCGACGCCGGCCAAGGCGCCGTGGGCATGCGGGCCGACGTCACCCGTGAGGAGGACGTCAGCGCCATGGTCGGCCGGGCGATGGAGGAGTTCGGCCAAGTCGACATCCTGCTGAACAACGCCGCCGCGCCCGGAGTAGACAAGTACATCTGGGAGCAGACGCTGGAGAACTGGAACGCGACCATCGCCATCGACCTCACTGCGGCGATGCTCTGCACGAGGGAGGTGGTGAAGCGCTCGATGCTGGAGCGGAAGACCGGTTCGATCGTGAACTTCTCGTCCACGGCAGGCTGGAGCGGGATACCGCGCAAGACCCACTACTGTTCGGCCAAGGCAGCTCTGCGGGCTTTCACCAAGACTGTCGCGCTCGAGGTCGGGCCCCATGGCATCCGCTGCAACTGTCTGGTGCCGGGCGGGATCGACACCGAGCTCTGGCGCAATTATGGCAAGCGCATGGCCGGAGAGCAGGGGATCGATTACGAGACCTGGCGGGCGAAGAGCCTGCAGAGTGTGGCGCTTCGCACGATCTCCCAGCCCGAGGATATCGCCAACCTCGCCCTGTTCCTGGCCAGCGATGAGAGCCGGACCATCACCGGCCAGTCCATCAACTGCGATGCCGGCGCGGTCATGGTCGGCTGAGCCCAACCCAGGAGGAGCAGCGAAGTGACCGCGATAAAGTTCTCGCTCGCCATTCCGCTGGGAGTTATCGAGCCCGCTGGCGAGTTCCAAAGCCAGGAGGCCGCAGCCCAGATGGGGCGGACCCTTGAATCCGCCGGCGTCGCGGCCTGCTACGTCACCGACCACCCAGCGCCCATCGCCACCTGGCTACACGCGAATGGCCATGACGCGACCGATCCGTTCACCAGCCTGCCGTTTGTGGCAGCGGCGACCAGGATTCTGCGCCTTCACACCAACGTTGTGGTCCTGCCCTATCGTAATCCGTTCATCACCGCGAAGGCCGCGGCAATTTTGCAGGTCTTTTCGGGCGGTCGACTTATCCTCGGCGTCGGGGCCGGGTATCAGCGAGGCGAGTTCGAGGCCCTGGGCGTGGATTTCACAAAGCGTGATGTCCTGACGGACGAAGCGCTCGAGACTATCAGGCTTGCCTGGGGTGGGGGGCCAGTGGTCAAACAGGGCCGCAACTTCAACGCCTCAGGCAACGAGCCTCGCCCCGTCCCGAAGCCGCACCCTACCCTATGGATCGGTGGAGGGAGTGACAGGGCGGTTGAACGTGCCGCCAAGTGGGGCGATGGCTGGTCACCATTCTTCACGGCGCCGACGCTGAGCCCTAACAACCGGGCGTTGGCCATACAGTCGCTCGAACAGCTAGCCGAAAAGATCCGCGTTCTAACCGACCTTCGAGCAAAGATTGGAAAATCGGGCCCGTTCGACGTCTGCATAGGCCCCCGAGTCTCCATCAAGGCGATGGACCGGCTCGAAGCCGACCGTTACATCGAAGCGGTAGGACAGCTTACGCAGATAGGCGTGAACTGGATTACCACCGATCTGCCCCATCCCAATCGCACGGCGTACCTGGAGGCCGTGAATTGGTTCGGAGAAGAGGTCGTGAAACGGTTCTAGCGGAGCCCCAGAAGTCGACGCCTCGATCGCCTCTGTCTTCGCTTTAAGACATGAGAATCAGTCAACGAAATCAAATCTGAAGGCAGGGTGTATTATGAACAGCGCGGTCGAGATCGCTAATCTTCTTTATCGTTATGCAGAACTCATCGATGGCGGCAATCTGGCCGGAGCGGCTGCCCTGTTCGAACATGCGAAGATAAGACTTAACGGCTCAGAGGATCCCCAGGACAACCAGGCCGTGCTTTCGGTCTGGCGGAACTATATCAAAATCTATTCATGCGGTACGCCGCGCACCAAGCACGTCATAACCAACCCTATCATCGAGATTGATGAAGCTGCGGGTACGGCGACCTGTCGCTCCTATTACACTGTGCTGCAGGCAACGGATGAACTACCGCTGCAGATAGTCGCCGCCGGCCGCTACCATGACACGTTCGAACGGGTAGATGGCGCGTGGCGTTACTGCTACAGGGATTACTCAATGCTTGATCTGAAGGGTGATCTCAGCGGGCATTTGAACGCTTCCCTGATCGCCTCGTTGCGCTGAGGTGAATTGGTGCCTCGTTCGCTTTCAGCTTCCAGAGCCGTTACCGAAGTATCGCGGCGCCGCCGTCGACCATGATGGTCTGGCCGGTGACGTAGTTGAAATCGGAGCTCACCAAGGCCAGCACTACCGGCGTGATATCATTCTCGGGGTCTCCATAGCGGCCCAATGGCATGTGCGCGAGCGAGGCCTTGAAAACGTCGGGGCTGGTTTTCATCCAGAATTCGATTGCGGGCGTCATCGAGGCCGGACAAATCGCATTAACGTTAATGTTGTACTTGCCCCATTCCTTTGCTGCGACCCGGGTGATGGCGCGGATCGCTTCATTGGTCGCGGAGTAAGCGCCCCAACGAGCCATCCCTTCAGTCCCTGCTGCCGAACCGACGTTTACAATCTTACCGCCGTTGGCGCGCATGTAGGGAAAGCAGCCCTGCATGAAGTAGAAGGTGCCCATGAAACCGGATTGCATGCTCTGCTGGACCACGTCATCGGTCATGTCTTCGAGGTTGATTTCGCCGATAATGCGTTGGGCATCGTTGACCAGGATATCTATGGTTCCAAATGCCTTCGCTGCGGCGGAGATCGCAGCGTCGGCTTGCGCCCGGACTCCAACGTCGCAGCGGATGGTGACGGCGCGGCCGCCGCGCGCCTCGATCTCCTTCACCGTCGACGCGGCCGTATCGGGATTGATATCAACTACGGCAACGCTGGCGCCCTCGCGAGCCAGTACAAGCGCGATTCCGCGTCCAATCCCTTGGCCGGCGCCGGTTACAATCGCACCCTTTCCGTCAAGTCTGCTCATATTGACCGTTGCTCGTGTTGACCGTTCCTCGTACAACATGGCGGGCGCCGTGTGCGGCATGCCAATTACCCCGGATTTCCGTTTTCCAAGTCAAGTCCTTGCCCGCCACCCCCGCTATCACCTCCACTACACCCCCACTTACGCAAGTTGGCTCAACCAAGTGGAGCGCTGGTTCGGGCTCATCACCCAGCAGGCAATTCGGCGCGGCTCCTTTCGCAGCGTCGGCGAACTGATACAGAAAATCGACGCCTATGTCGCTAATTACAATCTCCATCGTCGTCCGTTCGTGTGGACCGCCACCGCCGATTCGATCCTTGCAAAGCTTCAACGCCTCTGTAAGGTTATTAATGGGACGCCATACTAGCAATTTGATAAAATCACGCAAAGCCCCTGATAGACATGGATTTGGATGCGATCACGTCGGCGCGGAGGTGGAGCGGCGGTGGGTGAGAGGCAGGGACAGCCTTTTCGACTTTCGTTCAATGGCAGGTTAAGGGTCGACTTCCAGGGGGGGCGGGTGACTTCCGACGGCGGCCTGCTCCTGGTGCGTGAGCTGGATGAACGCTTGGGGTTCGGCGAACTCATCCAACGGCACCTGACCGACGACCGTGCAAAGAACACGCAGTTGCCGCTGACCGACCTCGTGCGGCAGTCGGTATACAGCCGACTGGCGGGCTATGAGGATGTAAACGACGCCGAGCGCCTGTCCCAGGACCCGGCATTCCGGCTCATCGGTTCTGAGAAGGTCCTGGAGCGCGGAGCGGCGTTGACCTCGCGCTTGCAATCGTTCGAGACCGAGCTGCTGACGCAAGCAGAAAATCTGGCCGGTCTTGCCGCGCTCAATCGGGAGTTGGTCGCCAAGGGGGAAGCCATCGATTCACGGCGGCGGGTAGTGCTCGACATGGACAGCACCGAAATCCCGGTCTATGGCCACCAGGAGCAGAGCGCTTACAACGGCCACTTCGAATCCACCTGCTATCATCCGCTGCTGCTGTTCAACGACCAGGGCGATTGCCTAGCGGCGAAGCTGCGCGCGGGCAATGTCCACAGTGCCGACGGTTGGGAGGAACTGCTATTGGCCGAGATCGAGCGGCAGCAGGCGCAGGGCAAGGAGGTGGCCTTCCGCGGCGATGCGGCCTTCGCCCGGCCGGAAATCTACGAGGCGCACGAAGCGCGGCAGGTGAAGTACGCGATCCGCCTTCCCGCCAACGCCAACCTCGAGCGCAAAATCACAAAGTTGTTGATTCGCCCGGTGGGAAGGCCGAGCTACAAGCCCGTGGTTCGCTACAAGAGCTTTCTCTACCAGGCAGCGAGTTGGACCAAGGCACGGCGGGTGGTGGCGAAGGTGGAGTTCCACTTCGGGGAGCTGTTTCCCCGGGTTGGCTTCATCGTAACCAACTTCCAGACTTCAAACCGGGCGGTGGTACGCTTCTACAACCAGCGCGCAACAGCGGAGCAGTGGACTTCCTACCAATTGTCAAGGGTGAATTCGGGGGTCAGTAGGGCCGCCAAGTTGAAGAGGTGCACCTCTATACCCGGCGGACAAACATACCTTGGTCGAATATGGGCGCCTGCACCAGACCATCCGACAGAGCCCACACCACCCATGAGTTTTCTTAGGCATCAAGGAATCTATTGCGTGGCTATCAAAAGGGCGCGGACGGAAAACCCGTAATCCTGAGCTTTCCGTCCGACCACGCAATGAGTTCCAGCCGGTTATTCCTCAGCGGGTTGCTCTCCAGCAGAGCCCGCCTCCGCTTCGCCGACCTCTCATTGTCGATCCAAAACACTTCGCGCTACAAGTCGACTCGTATTACGAACCAACTGTCTCACCACAGGGCTTCATGCGATACCGCGATCACGTTTGCCTAGGACGCTTGTTGCCGGCGCACAGTACGGCGCGGTGGGATCATGGACAGCGCTTTGCGCACGATGCTGTGCCGCGGTCGGGACGGAGTGAATATCGCCTTTGGTCGAGCAGAGGGGACCGTCTTTCATGCTGTGGCCGGGCGCACTGTAGTTGGCATCGAACACGGTTTGTCGCTGCAGGAGGGTGCAAGCGAGCTTGAGTAGTCTGTCGGCGACACCGCGAATGGAGCGGCCATGGGAATGACCGCGCTGACGCAAGGCCAGGTAACGGCTGCGGCTCTTTTGGTCATGTTGAATGGCGATCCGCGCCCAGTGATAGACCGTGTTGCGCAGTCGGTTGTGCGCGGCACGGCGCATGACAACGGTGTGAGACTTGCCGCTGCGCTTGGTCACCGGCGCAACGCCCGACAGCGTTCTGAGGGCACTGTAGTCCCGGCGGCTAAGAGGCCCTGAAGCTTCAGCCAGTAGCGTGGCGAGGTTAATCCTGCCGATTCCCGGCAAGGACTTGAGGATGGCCACGTCGCTCTGCCCCGGCGTTGATTGCTGCTCGCCAAGCGCGGCGCACAGCTCATCGAGTTTGCACTCGGCGTTGCGAAGCTCGCGATTGACCAGGCGCAAGCGAGCGGCCAGGGAGCGAAGGTGGACACAGGCCGCTTCAGCCACGCCCAACGCCACCTTGATGGCAGGCTGGCGCAAAGTGCGCAATACCATCTCTACATCGAGACGGCGGATGCGATGGCGTTTGAGCAACTGTGCGATGGTGCTCCCGCGAATGCGTTTGGCCTTGGCAGGCGTTGGCACCATGGCCCAGAGCTGTAGAAACCAGTCGGCGGCAACGTCATTTGTCAATTCGAGCATCTGCGGGTAATAGCGCCAGAGCTGGTGACTGACGCGATTGCCTAGACGCACCCGCTCCTGCTGCAGCTCTTCGGCCAGACGCGACCAGTCACGCAGCCCGACAATGCAGGGGTCCGCGATCTGCAGGCGACGGAACAGATGGCGGTCGTTGCGTAGACTGTCCGCGCACACACGGGCATCGCGCCGATCATCCTTGGCGCCGGCGACACCGAACCGATCGCGCAAGCGGTCGAGCTGCTTGGGATTGATCGAATAGACGGCAAAGCCTCGATCCAGCAAGACATCGACGACGGGTCCGTGCGGCACCTCGAGCGCGACGGCAACAATACTTACATCGCCTGCGATCGCCACAATCCAGTCACACAGCTCTGCCAAACCGGCGCCACTATGCACAAAATCGCGTTCTTCGACGACGTTACCTTGAGCATCCAGAATGCAGGCCTGGTGCTTCTCGGATCCCCAGTCGACACCGCCAAACCAAAGGATCTTTTCCTCACTCATGATGCATCTCCTTTGATCAGAACACGGGCAGCCACGACGCCTACCGATCCTGTACTGGCGCTCGAAGGCGCAAACTTCCTACTGGGAGTCCATCGTGGCCAACCCGCCGGGGCACACGTCCACTGCTGGTGCTCATGGCACGGGATCAAGGAAGGTTACTCCCGACGGGTCAGCCCGCCTGGTCAGCCTAATCCTCAAGCCAACCCGACGCCTTAAAACGGTACAGGACAAGGAAGGCAAGCAGGCGGTCGCGATGACGCGGCTTTCCTGCCACCGCTTCAGGGCCAACGAGGCACGGCTGTGGCTGAGCCTGATCGCCTACAACCTGGGCAACCTGTGGCGGCGGCTGGCGCTGCCCAAAGTGATCGCCAACTGGTCACTGACCAGCCTCCAACAGCGAGTGGTGAAAACCGGAGGCCGTCTGATTAAACACGCCCGCTACTATTGGTTGTTGCTCGCGGAAAGTCACCTGACGCGGCGGCTGTTTGACGGCATGTTGGGCAAGGTGGCGGCGCTGCCGTCGCCGGCGGGATAGGTGGATCAGGACGGTGCACGCTCGGTGACGCGGCGGAAGGGGAAGATACAGGTGTCTGAGAATACTGTCGGGAAAGCCCCGCGCTTCGGCTGTTTCGGTGCCAAGGCGGGGCGGAACTGGTCAAAAGCACGCCGGGAAGTACGCCTCTGCACTCAAGAACAGGCTCGATCTTGCGTTTGCAAAGGATCTCGCGCCCGTGCGAGTCTGAATCGGGATTTCAAAATGGGAATTCCGGTTTACTTGAAGCCCGTCGACGAAGAGTGTGACTTGCGTTTGGCGGACCGAACAACGCGCTTGCTGACGCGACACCAAGATTTCGCATTCTTTTGCTCCCAAGCTTGTTATCTACTACCCTCAATGTTTACTGCAGGCAGACTCCGGTACGACCCCCGCAATGCGATAAATCGGTCGTGGCTGGTGGATCGGGGCACCCATGATGACTGACCGTACGCAGAATTCACGGCCGACCGTTTCGATCGTTCTCATGCTCGTCTTTCTCGGCGGATACTGCGGGAGCAGCGAAGCCTGGCAGACAACAGAAAAAACTGCCTGTCACGAAAAATCGCGACGTGTATGTTCAGTGCTGTTCGTTGGCGACAGTTACACGCACGGGCGCTATACACCGGTGCGAAACTTCGATGCGGAGATACCCGGTGAACCGTGGCGGCCTCCCCAGGTCATCGACGAGAACTATGGCCAGACCGGCGAACGCAAAGAGTCTGAGAATGAGTCCGGTCCATGGGGCGGCATTCCGGGAATCTTCTCAGAACTGGCCCAGCAGATGGGCCTAAGCTACAAGGTCCATATTGAGGCCATCTCCGCCACCAGCCTGAAAAAGAACTACGATGCGGCCTCGGACGTGATCGCGCAAGCGGGCTGGCGAGCCGTGGTGCTGCAGGAGCTAAGCGTCAAGCCGCTGCCACGCTCACTCACCAACAGTAAACTCAGTGATCCACCCGGTTTCTGGGCAAGTGTACAGACCATCGAGGAGGCCGTACACGTAGTCGCACCAAAAGCCCAGATCTTCCTCTACGAGACCTGGGCGAGCGGAGACCTGGCAAAGGAAATCGCGGGCGATACGACGCAGCCGGATTTTCATGAGAAATACATGAAGGCGCTGGGCGACATCCTTGATACGAACCTCGCCAGCTATCGGTGTGCCGCACAGCGCGACGGTAAGGTCGCCGGCGTCGCACCTGCGGGCGAAGCGTGGCGCCGTGCCTGGGACGACGGACTGGCCAATCCGAATCCCTTTCAGTCTTCCCCTTCCTCCCTGCCGATCCTCTGGTACGGAATCAATGCGGTCAACGATCCTCCCATCACGAGACCTGACTACCACCATCCCAGCGTTTATGGCGCTTATCTGAGCGGTCTCGTCCTTTTTGTCCAGATAACGGGGGCTGACGTACGCAAACTTGGATCGTGCGAGCTGGCGGCCGCTAAGCTCGGCATCCCCGGCGAGCTTGCATCGCGGTTGCAGCAGGTGGCTTGGCTGGCGGTGAAGCACCGTCCACGCACGACGGCGGGCACCACCAACAATCCGTGCAATCTGGTGGACACTGCAGACTAGCGGCGTCGCTCTTCTTTGAAGTCAGTTGACGAAGCTAGCGATAGCCACTTCGCTGTCTCTTCATTCACGAACGCATTCCGCTGACCGATACGCGCTACTGCGTCTGTTCCCAATGGCCGGCGCAGGGGAGGATTGGCGGCGTTGGCGAGTCGCACGATCGCCCGTGCGAGCTTTGCCGGATCGTCGGGCTGCTGATGATTTCTTTCGACCGCGAAGATTCGGGCTGAATAGTACCGTGGAGCCCAAAATGGAAATCCCGGATTACACCTGTTTGGGCGTTAATCGACCATCCTTGTCCTGACTTCATCGCCCCTCGGATCGAACCGTACTAGTCGGCTCATACGTGTTTGTGCAGTGTTTCACATCCGCTAGTATTCGCAATTCGATTCGGAAACAATATTGGGCCGAAGTACGGCCAATCAACAAGGCGCATCCAGCGCCATCAGGTTTTCGCCCTGAACGGGTTCCGGGAGTTCTGCTCAGATGGCGCAGCCGGATACGAGTAAAGCCAATAACGCCCCACCGGTTCCAAGCCCGCCACTGCGGGTATCGCGGTGGTTGAATGCGGTCAAGGTGTGGCAGCGGCGTTTGCAACCAAATTGCTGGCGCTGCTGGGAGCCGAGGTTATCAAGGTTGAGCCCCCGCAAGGTGATATCACCCGCCAGCGTGGGCCGTTCTTTGATGACACTTACGACCCGGAGGCAAGCGGGTTATTCCTGTACCTGAACGCCGACAAGTATGGCGTCGTGCTCGACTTGAATTTGGCGCCGGATCGGGCGCGCCTGGATGACTTGCTGGCGCAAGCGGACATCCTGATCCATAACATCCCGGTCCCGGAGCGCGCCGCCCTCAAGATGGAGACCGACGCAGTCTGCCGGAGCCATCCGGGGCTCATCGTGGCGGGAATTTCTCCCTTCGGCGATCATGGCCCGCGCGCACACTACAAGGCCTATGAGATCAACGTGGCGCATGCCTCGGGGATGGCTTCCGTGGGTCCTGGTGGATCCCCCTATCCGGAGCTGCCGCCGCTTAAGCTCTTCGGCCAGCAGGCGGAGTTCCAAGGCGCGCTTAACGCGGCAATGGCGGTTTCGGCCGCCTACTTCGATCGGATGAAAACCGGCGCGGGCCAGGGAATCGAGGTGTCCGAGCAGGAATGCATGACCGCGATCCTTGAAGGCACCCTGGTTCAATACACCTATGCCGGAAGAGAGGCTTCGCGCCTGGGCCAATATGCCTACGGTCCACGCGCGATTTTTCCCTGTGCCGACGGATGGTTACATATCAATGTGGCGGAAGAGGCCCAATGGCGGCGGCTGGTGGAGCTGATGGGCAATCCCGACTGGACGCGGGAGGAAATCTTCAAGGACCGCATGCTAAGAGGCGCCAACCGCGACGCGCTGGAACCATTGCTGGCGGCTTGGACCGGTAACTGGAAAATGCTCGACCTGTACCTTGCGGCCCAGGCGAAGCATATTCCGGTCGCACCGTTCAATCGCGCATCGGATGTGTACTCCGACCGCCATCTGCGCGAGCGCAATTTTTTCGGCCCGCTGCCGCTCCCGAATTCAAACGCCCTGGTGGTCGATGTGCCGACCGTACCCTTCAAATCCACTACGACCGGTTGGAGACTTTCCCGTGCGGCACCGCGATTAGGAGAACATCAGCAGGAAATCCTTGCGCGTCAGAGCCGGCCGCCCATAGCGCCGGTTGCTGAAGCTCAGGCGCGGTTGCCGGGCGAAGGCCCCCTAAGCGGGATCCGAGTACTTGATTTCAGCTGGGTCTGGGCGGCTCCCTTCAGCACCATGCAGCTTGCCTATATGGGAGCCGAAGTCATACGGATCGAAAGCACCCAGCGGCTGTGCGTCGCGCGAACCCTTCCGCCCTTCGCGGACCGCCAGATCGGCCCGAACCGCGCCGGATTGTTCAACCAATGGAACCAGGGCAAGCGCAGCATCCAACTTAATCTGGCCCAGCCGCAAGCGGCCGGCATCGTTTATGAATTGGTGCGGCGCTGCGACGTGGTAGTGGAAAATTTCTCACCCGGCGTGATTGCCCACATGGGTTTCGGCTATGAGGCGCTGCGCCAACACCGGCCCGATTTGATCATGGCGTCACTGTCCGGCTATGGGCAGACCGGGCCGTATTCGCGGTTTGTCAACTACGGTCCCCAGATCGGTTCGCAATCAGGGTTGTACGCGATGAGCGGCTATCCGCAGGACCGGCCTCGCGAAGGGCCGGTGGCTTACGGCGATCCGTCCATGGGTTTGTGGACGGCCTATCTGATTAACACCGCTCTGATTCATCGTACAGCGCACCGGCGAGGGCCAGTACTTCGACGTCGCGATGTGGGAAGTGCTGGAGATGGTATCGCCCGAGATGCTGTTGGAATTCGCAATGAACCGGCGCGATCCGAAACCGATGGGCAATCACGACGCGACGATGTCGCCCCATAATTGCTACAAGGCGCTGGGAGACGCGGAGAAGTGGGTAACCATCGCGGTGGGCAGCGAAGCGGAATGGCACGCGCTGTGCGCAGCCATCGGGCAGCCATCCCTGGCGGATGATCCGCGCTTCCGCACCGCGCTGCTGCGCAAGCGCAACGAGGAAGAACTGGACCGGCTGATCACACAGTGGACCGCGCAGCGCGACCGCTGGGAGATAACCGAAATTCTGCAACGGTGCGGGGTCGCAGCGTTCCCGACGCTGAATAACAAGGACCTTGCGCTTGATTCCCATCTGAGCCAGCGTGGCTTCCTGGTCAAACTGGAACATCCCGAGGTTGGCGTGCGGATACATTCGGGCGTTCCATGGAGCATGAGCGCGACACCTTGCCGGGTGCGCAAACCCGCGCCGGTGCTGGGCGCCGACACTGATCAGGTCCTCATGGAACTGCTCGGATATTCCCACGGGTCAGATCGAAGAGTTGCGCGCGGCAAACGTCCTGACTTGAAACCGTCATAGCCGGTCGATTTTTATGTTGACACTCATCGCATCCTGCGCTCTGGTGCAAGCGTCCAAAGGACATGTGCGTTGAAGCCCATTGGCTACCCCATACTGGCTACCCCATATTGGAACGAGATCCACGCCGAGGCGTGGCGTCGAACACGAGAAGGTGGCTTTCTCGAATGGAAACGCCTTGCAACGTCAGTGGGAGTGCCTATCTTTTCCGGCTCGATTCAATGGGCTGCTGGCGTGTCTCTTCCAATAAATCTCGCGTTTAACATCAGTAGCGGGCTGCTCCTTTACACGCTGCTCATATTCGTTGAACGATTTGTTCGGACGCGTCAAATTATCGCAGAGCGGGACGCAAGCCAGCGCGCCACGATCGAGACGATGGGCCTACAGATCGAACAAAAGACGCGGCGGATTGCGGAGCTAGAGACACCGCCAGCCGCTTTTAGCGCGATAATTCGCAATCTCCAAATCACTTCAACAGCCCTTGGGATGGACCAACGCTTGACAGTAGCCGTGTTGGCGATATTTGAAGTCCGTTATTTAGGAAACGAGCCGGGCGATACGAGTATACACGGCGTACAGTTGCACTTACGTACCTTAAATCTTGACAGTTTGGTCGTTGACCATATCTGGCCTCTTAATGCCAGATTAATGGAACGGCGATTCGCCCTTGATTTCAAAGGCGTGGTTGCTAACGACTTCGCTAACGCGCAGAAAGTCGGTCTGCGATGGCAATTTTCATTCAAAGATATTTTTGACAGGGGGTATGAGAGCGCCATCTACCTTGGTGGCTGATCCTTTAATTCTCTCACGGCTTCGTCGGAGGCCACTTCAAGCGTATAGGCTTCGGAAGAGCCCAGATATTATCCGGTATGTCTTTTAACAATGGTATCTTTGTGTCCTTGCATAATTTTTCCAGGGCTTCAGCGCTGTAAACTCCGAACTTCGGCATTCTTTGCAAATCAACATCAAAGGGAACTCTTAGAAGGTGAGTAAAAGCTGGGCTCAAATCCTGCCAGCTTTGCGGGTCAGGGTTCCTGAGATATTGATTCCGAACTTCCCATGCCAAAAAGTCGGCCGCTTGCAATCCCGCTATTCTCTCACTGTCGTCGGTTGTTACGGAAATACCTCTCGCTTCTTCACTCTCATCAATCTTAAGTAATTCTAGTAGCTCACCCGCATTTTCACTCCCCTTGTCGAAGATGTAAGCCATGTGCTCGGCTCGTATCTCCCTCTTCTTGTGCCATTGACGCACCAAGCCGATACAGGTGCGTGCGCAAATGGAATAGGGCACTACGTGATAGAGCTCAAGCGCGTATACTTTCGAGAGATCGCGCCAGTCATCGACATACACTCCACAAGCGAATCCGTAGGCTGCATGCTGATGCAAAAGGTCGCCTAACTCGAAAAGAAACTCATTGCCATATTTTTTCAAATCATAATCCGAACGTTTAAATTCGCAAAAGCCCTTTTTTCTAACTTTATCTGACCAGTCTCTTTGCAGTAATTCCCAATGCGCAGCTTGGCTAACGTAACCACCAGCAACGACCATCGGGGTCTTCCGTTTTCCGCTGTCGTCGCCGTACGCGGTAAAAGGTCGCGCTAGAATAATCATGACCAGAGCATTCGACTCCCAAAATAAAGCCGCCGAAGGTGCTCAACGGTAGTAACTCCTGACGCTCATGGCGCACCCGCTTGCCATCAGCCAGCCTAATTCCCTATCAATTTTCGTTATTTTCTGCATCAAAAAAACTCTTGCATTTTCCTACCTAGATGTCGATTGCAACAAAATTGGATGTCGATTGCAACAAAATTGCCCCATAGCCACGCGCATGCGCCCGTTGACGGGATCGGTGCGGTGGTGTTACTGGGTGGGCTGTCGGTGGCGAAGGGCGCATCTGGCGGTGACGGACCAGAGCCTTATCAAGGAACGAGACGGCACAATCTGGCACGGGTTTCGGAACATGATCGAGGCCGATCCGAGCGGGCACTTGCCACAAGGAGGGAGCATGAAGTACCGAGTCATCTCGACGGATGATCATCTGCAGGAAGCGCCGGATACCTGGACTTCTCGGATGTCGGCGGCGAAATGGGGCGACAAGATCCCGCAACTCAAGCCGCTCGATAAGGACCGCGAAGCCTGGTTCGTCTACGGTGAACCGAACAAGCGACTTGGGATCGCGATCGTTCACGGCGCGCTTGCCGACCGTGCGAAGTCGGTCAATCGCTGGGAGGACGTGCCTCGGATCGCGTACGTGCCTGAGGAACGCATGAAGGCGATGGACCAGGATGGAGTCGACGCCCACACGCTCTTCGGCAACATCGCCGGTGTCGCGGGCGGCACCTTCAGCAATCCCAAGTTTGACGTAGAGTTCCGGCTGGAGGCGATCCGCGCGTTCAACGACCTCCAGATCGAGGCCTACGGCCATGCCTTCCCGGGGCGCTTCATCACGCTCGCGATTTTGCCGCTGTGGGACGCGGCCGCAGCGGTGGCGGAGGTAGAGCGAACCCGCGCACAGGGGATCCACGGCGTCAGCTTCGCCTTCCCCCAGCAGTTCGGCTACCCGCACATCTCCGATCCGCACTGGGACCCGCTGTGGCGGGTCTGCCAGGAAACCGGGCTGTCGGTGAACCTGCACATCGGCTCCGGAGGAAGCATGGGGATGGGCGCGAGCAACGACTTCGCCGGCCACAGCGAGATGCGCTGGCTCGCCGAGGCCTCGACGCGAGCGATCTCGGCCAACACGCAGGTGATGAGTACGATCCTGTTCTCGGGAATCCTCGAGCGTTTTCCCGCGCTCAAGATCGTCTCGTCGGAGAGCGGGCTGGGCTGGGTGCCGTACCTACTCGAGACCGCTGATCACCAGTGGGAGCGGCAGAAGCTCTGGCGCGAGGGCATGAGCATCAAACCGAGCGAGTACTTCCATCGCCAGTGCTACGTGAACTTCTGGTATGAGAAGGTCGGAATCGAGAACCGCCACCATATCGGCGTAAATAATATCTTGTGGGAGTCGGACTTCCCGCATCCGACCTGCAGTTGGCCGAACTCGCAGGAGTTCATCGAGCACTCGCTCGCCGGAGTTCCCGAAGATGAACGGCGAAAGATCCTCGTGGACAATGCAGTCCGGGTCTTCAACCTGACGAGCGAGTAGCTTCGCTGCGAGGCCGGGCGAGCCGTATAACGACACCAGATATACGGCGCAAGCTGACGCTCGGGTCGGCTGCGTACCTTCCGGTGACGCCGGGGCTCACATGCAAGGGTCCTGGCGGAGTCATCGCTCGCGCAGGTTGCAACACTCTTCGCGGAGGGACGTCGCTATCTACCCTTGAAAACGGGCTTACGCTTTTCCAGGAACGCCCTTACCGCTTCCTTGGAGTCATCGGTATGGATTAGCGCGTTGGTACCGTCCTGCTCGTAGCGATAGCCGTCGCGGATGTTCATGAATTCCACGGTGGCCAGGTTTTTCTTCGCCATTCTGATGGTAAGCGGGCTCTTCTCCGCGATGTTGGCGGCGATCTCCATTGCAGCGTCCATCAGCCGCTCTGGCGGTAGGCACTGCTCAACGATTCCGCGCCGGTACAATTCCGCTCCTGTCACGCGCTGACCAGTGAACATCAGCATCCGCGCCTTGTAGACGCCGAACATGCGCTGCGCGTGGCGTCCGCCGCCAAGCAGCCCAACGTCGACTTCCGGCAGCCCGAACGTGGCAGTCTCGGAGGTGACGAGGATATCGCACGCGGCAGCCATGCAGAGTCCACCGCCGAGCGCCGGGCCGTTTATCGCGCCAATCACCGGGACCGGACATTCCATGATGGAGTTGAAAGCCTCGCGCCCAGCACGCGAGTAAATCCGCTGCGCACCCGGACGCCGCTTGCTGGTGCCCGTGCTGCTGCCGCGCGCCTTGAGGTCGGCGCCGGCGCAAAAGCATTTGCCCGCCCCGGTCAGAATGGCGACGCGCACCTCCGGCAGGTCGTCAAAGGAATCGAACGCGGCCGCCATACCTTCCACCAGATTCTGGCTCATCGCATTGACGGGCGGCCGGTCCATCGTGACGGTCGCGATGTGATCCTTGATTTCCACCCGAATATCCGATGTGTCCATGGTAAATCCCTTCGCAACCGCGACGCTTGCGCGCCGCATCGCTGATTCAGGCGTCGAGCTTGTAGAGCCGCGCCACGTTTTCACCCAATACCTTCGCCCGCGCTGACGGCGACAGTTTGCCGGCCATATGCTCGAGTTCCTCGACGTAATTGCTGACGTGGTCGGAATGCGGGAAGTCGGAGGCCCAGAAAAACTTGTCCTCGCCCTCGAGTTCGACCATCGCGGGCAACGCACGCTCGTCTGGATCGGCCGAAATCCAGACGTTGCGATGAAAATAAAAGCTGGGCTTTTCCTTGAGCGGCACTCTGCGTCCGGCGTAGCTGCTGAACGCCGCGTCCATCCGGTCCAGCCAATAGCTGATCCATCCCGCGCCCGCCTCCAGCAACACCAGCTTCAACCGCGGGAATTTCTCGAACGTGCCGTACTGCATGAAGCTGGTCAGGGCTTGACGAATAGAGTCGCCGGCGGTGACGTTAATCCAGAAGGTTTGCCGATGCACATGTTCGAAGGCGTAGCGTCCGGAAAAAGCCCAGGGCGGCTCCCATGAGGGATGGATGCCAAGTGGAACGTCGAGTTCCTGCGCTTTGGCGAATAGCACATCATGGTCGGGATGGGCGTGGGGCTTGCGCGTCATGGTGAATTGCGACACCCATCCGCCCTTGCAGCCGGCCTTCACCGCCCGCTCCAGCTCTGTCGCGGCGCCCTGCGGATCGCCCAGAGACAGGTGCGCGGCCGCAAAGAGGCGGCCGTGGTCACCGTCCCCACACCAATCCAGCACGCCGCGATTATAGGCCCGGCACATGGCCTGCGCGTATTCGGCGTCGTCGCATTCGGTCTCCCATTGCAGGGCCAGGGTTGGATAGACGACCGCCGCCTTCAGGCCCTCCTTATCAAGGCGTTGCACCCGTCCCTTGGCATCCATCGCACCCAGCGCCGGATCGGGGCACTCTCCATATGGAACATTGGGATCCCAGCGGCTCATATCGTGCGTCTGTTCCATCCGGCCAAAAAGCGCGCCACTGATGGTAGCGCCGCGCGAAATCTTAGACGGCCGCCCGTTGATTTCCAGGTACTGCACGCCCTTATCGTCCCATTTGAACTGCAGCGCGCGAGGCTTGTATTTGGCTTCGCTGTTCTGCAGCCACAGCTTGGGACCCTCGACGAAATGCCCGTCGGCGTCGATCGCGCCGGGGTACTTCAGCTTATGAAACTTCTCTTCCTGGTAAGCCATCTATCGTGCCTCCCGTCTCGTGGGTTGAAACTCTCGATTGCCACTCTCCGAAGTTCATCAGGGTAATGCGGTGACGGTCAATGGTTGCGCCGAGTGTCTTGGCGTTTTCTTTGCGCTAACGCATCGGTGAAGAACCAGATCGCATTGATCCCGCCACTAAACAGGATCCAGGGAGTGCAAGAGAATGACCCGCGCCCATGGGGGAAATGAGAAAATCCAATCTTCGACGGTGTTGGCCAGACGAAACTGCTGACGGCGTCCGGCGCCGGCGGCCAATATTTACCCTTGCAATCCTCCTCCCTGCTCTGAGAAGTTGGATCATCAACTGGGGGCAGGGGACGTCGTCAGAAATTGCTTGCTTCACTTC
This sequence comes from uncultured Pseudomonadota bacterium, assembly GCA_963824565.1. Taxonomy (GTDB): domain Bacteria; phylum Desulfobacterota; class Binatia; order Binatales; family Binataceae; genus JAJPJA01. Next base: position 38,271 of record CAWGQB010000013.1, read on the forward strand.
TCCACCATATTGCCCCGATCCGAAGCCTGGTCCGGGCATCAGACAGCACTCATCTTGCGCTACCGTGAAGTGCGCGCTTGAGCGCGCTATCCCGGTCGGCTTTGAATTGCTTTGACACCATCGCCGACGGGGAGAAGATATCGAAGCCATGAAACGCCCCAGGATAAACGTGGAGCTCAGTAGGCACGCCTGCCTGGATGAGACGCTGTGCGTATTGGATATTCTCGTCCACAAAAAGATCGAGTGCGCCAACCGGAATGTAGGCAGGCGGCAGATTTGTCAAATCGGTAGCCCGCGCCGCGGCCGCGTAGGGCGATACGTCGGCCCCACCCCCGTCGCGTCCCAGGTAGGCTTTCCAGCCCAGGAGGTTGCTCTGGCGATTCCACATGCGCGGATCGGTGATCGCATAACTGGCAGGGGTAACGTTACGATCATCGATCATCGGGTAGATGAGAAGTTGGAAGGCGACCTGCACTTCTCCACGATCACGGGTCATCAACGCCAGCCCCGCAGCCAGACCTCCCCCACCGCTGGCGCCGCCAATGGCGATGCGTGATGGGTCAACGCCAAGCTCGTCGGCATGGCGAAACAGCCACTTTAATCCCCCATAACAATCCTCGACTGGTGCGGGAAATGGATGTTCCGGCGCTAGTCGGTAATCAACCGATACCGTCACGCAACCGATTCTCTTGACCATTTGCTTCATGAGCCGGTCGTCTTGCTCGATGTCTCCCATTACGTATCCGCCGCCATGAATCCAGTATAGGGCGGGAAGCTTGCTCGGCTGATCGGTTGGCCGATAGACGCGGACCCGCACAGCAGGGTCGCCTTGAGCACCGGGCACAAATTCATCCTTGCTGGTTACACCCTCGACCGCGGGCAAGCTCGCCAGCAACGCGGTCATCATTTTTCTCATATTGGCCCGGGCTGCCGGAATCTTATTGAGATCCATAGGGCGGTCAGTCGGCAACTTCTCCAGCACGACTCTCAGCTCAGGGTCTACTTGGTCGACGAAGTTCATAGTTGGATATTCCTCACCGGTACTTAACTGATGTCACGAAGGTTATCGCACGATTCAGAGCGGATATAAACGGCGGTAACGGCACCGGACGTTCATGGCATAATGAGCCACGGTTTCCCCAACCGGTTCTTCACCGGCTTCACCCAGGCCGGCGTGTCAGCGAACACGACCGCGATATTCGAGCCGCAAGGCAGTCACATCGCCTATATCATCAAGGAAACTAGAGGGTGAAGAGCGCAATAGAGAGCCGACGCCCTGCGCTGATTACCCGCTCATCGTAGCTCGCGAGCTTCACGGACTGCCCGTGAGCCCGAAGGAACTCGACCGAAGCCAGATGCAGAGCATCGAGCGTTCGCAGGGGGATGGGCCAGGGATCCAGAGCGCGCGCGAGAACCAGCGGCGTCATTTCAAGCCATCCGATGCGGCCGAGCAGGAGCCTGACAGACTCTCCGTGGGAATTTCCAAGCCCACGCGCATGGATTCGGTTCCATACCTCGTATTGCGTCAATCGGCTGGAAACGAGGGGGTCGGCCCACAGACTTTCGGGCGGACATCGGTCCTGGGCCAATAGTTGGGCGAGAATCACCGAAGTCTCTACGTAAATCATCGTTCTTCTCTATCGCGATTCAATTCCTCGAGCAGAGTAGCCAGGCGGGCGACGGGGCGTCTAGGAACCTGGCCTTCTGAAGGCATGAGGGGCGGAGTCAAACACCCACGCCGCATCAAATCCGCCAAAACCGCATCATCGACTATCTGCGCCCGGCCCGACGCAGGCGGCACAAGCTCGGCTACCACCCGATCACGATCGGTGATGAGAACAGTCTCGCCGCCTGCGGCCAGGCGGACGTATTCGCTGAGCTTGTTCTTCAGTACTTTGAGACCCACAGCTCGCATAGCTTAAAGATAGCTTCCGGAAGCTACCAGGGCAAGGCAACCGCATCATGTTTGCCCGCGGATTTGAGATCACTACTGACCTCAGGCGCCGATTCGGCTTTGACCCAATCACGGGCCGCGATTGCCTGTCGCTCTACGACCACTGGGCCGACGGCTACCGGACGTTTCATGGCATGATGAGTCATGGTTTCCCCAACCAGTTGTTCACCGGTTCTGCGGCCAGTGCCCTGATGCCAATCCACTGTGCGCAACACTAATTGATAATTCCAACGAACGTTTCAGCAAAATTGGTGAAGTAATGGGTTCCCCAGTTCTCGCTAGTCGATCGTCTCCGAACTCGAAGAAGCTGCCCTGGCACCATGAAGAAATTAGGTTCCGTCAGAAAATTATTTCGTTGGACCTGCCGATATCCATTCCACGATTCTATTGAGTTGTGCGCTATTACATTACGCAGCTTCTCTGTGTCCGCCAAAACATGCGATTTGCCAATAAGCGGAGAGTAAAATGGCTCCCCCGTGTTAAAAAACAGTTGCGCTCGATCGCGTACCTGTTTCTGATCCGACCAGTCTAGATAACGCTGATTCGCGAGAACGATCTTGCGTGCTTCCTCTGGCGTGCAAGGGACTAACCGACAAGATGGAATTTTGCCACCAAGGGATGGACCGCCACCACAAAAGTAAAGAAATACCTTCTCGATACTATTTTCCCAAAGAGTAAAGTATCGTAGGAAGACGCCTTCAGCGGTAATGCTGGCAACTATGTCCCCATCGGCTTTATCGGGCGCGGCTAAGGGAAGTCCAGCCATAATGCTTAGGTATTCAATGTGGCTTTTTGTAAAATCTTTCGCGATGTCCTGCAGACTAGGCATGCGGGTAAAAAGTGCAATTACGGCAGCCTGCCTAAAACAAATTTAGCCCTCTCTACCCGGGCATCAGTATCTGTCGTTCGACGTCGCGAATAGTCAATAAAACGCGCAAAATCGTGAGGTATGGCGTCGTCTTCATCCTGCGTAAACTGGTCATACATTGCGCTTATGTCGTCCAGAGCGATGCGCCACTGAGTGGTGCGAGAAGCGTCGAGAGTGGGACGCGGAGCGTCTTCTAACCCCTTAAGTCCGTATAGGGAGTGAGCCACCGCAGTAAACAACGTATAGAACCAGTGGATTCTTGACCAGTTTACATTGCAAATCTCGTCAGCTTTATAAATGGAACCCAACTGAGACATAGTACCGTGAAAGTGTTCTCTAGCGCTGATCAACTCTGGCGGCAACTCTTCGCCGATATTCTCATATTTGCGATAGTACTTTTCGATGTTCTTGATTGTTTGGACGCCATCACACAGCGCAACCAGCAGGTCAGAGCTCAATTGCGCTTCGCCCATTCGGCTCACTTGCTTGGTAGTGAGGATATCGCCACCAACGAAATAATCGACATACGTGCGGCCTAGATCGTAGGCATAGGTCTTGAAAGCCCCGAGGTATTTCGCGTTAAGTTTTTCTTGAGTATTAAGAACCACAGAGTAAGTATTAATTCGAGCAAATATATCTAGTAGGTCTTTAAAATCAACGTCGAATAAGACGTCGACGCCAACCTCATATTTAAGAATGTCGTCTTGAAGATCTTCTGGTAAATCTTTAAAGGTTTTGCGTGCAAACTCCTCATTATGAGCGCGGAGGATCGTGAAGTCATTCGATATGAATTCGAAGATTGTACGCAACCGTTGTTGACCATCGACGACTGTGCGTATGTTTCTTTGGTCGCGTAGGCTTTGTGTTAGCAGAAGCTTCGGTATTGGCTTGCCTCTGATAATTGTGTCAATTAAAAAAGACTTAGCTGCGCGGCTCCACACGCCTCTTCGCTGAAATTCGGGTGAGATATTCAGGACGTTGTTCTTCCGCCATTCCAGAAAATCGGCGATGCTGTATACGCGAGTATCAAATTGTTTCATATCAATCGTTTCGTATGGGGGTTACATCCTGGCAGGCACACTGTAATCGCAGCAATGTGCGCGATAGGTGTGATGCCTAACTAGAATGTTTCCCTTTAGGAATAACGGGTCGTCTGCTTTGATGTCTGAAACCCCTAAGATCATGATATATTTACTCTAAGCGATCCACTTATTTCTATTCATTGTGCTCAATGGAAGCATTTTACTGTTTGGCCGTTTTTCTTGTCAAAGGTGCCGGCAAGTAGATGTCGGCTCGGCGAGTTTAGGAACGGTCTTCATTCTTAGGCGGAGCCGGAGGAATTGAACCGTCGTCCGGAGCATCCGGTTCTGGCCGCTACACGCTTAGTCCGCGAATTTTCAGCTCGACGCCGGGACGCCCAGCGACGGGCTGTCGGAGAGCCAACTGGTTGTCTTTTTGGGACACCTCCAACCGGCGAACTGCAGCTCATTGGTGCACTTTAATGACGCCTCAGCCCGCTGCAATGCGCGAGCATCAGCGGAACGCTACGTTTTGGCGGACTGGTTCAGATCCGGTCGACTTCTAGGCGACATCAGCGAGTGAGGAGGGATCGGAGCCAGCGGAGATCATGGACTCGAGAAACCCGCGCGCGAGTTGGCGACATCTCCAGGGCATACGCGATCAGCAGCCGCAGCCCCCAATTGAGAGCGAGGCCAAGGGACACTTGCCGGTTTTCTTCTACGAGAACGGTGGGACGGTCGGTTACGCCGGCGTTAATCAGTGCCTCGCAAAAAAGCTCTTTGAGTATCGACGCAGGGGTTCCAACCGCGAGTGCCAATCTCTCTGACTCCGCGGAATCGATCCGGCGACGCATCTCTTCAACGCTTCGAAGGGCGGCTAACCAGTGCCGTTCGGTCGGAACTACATCGAGCCGGCAACATATGGCGGCCAACGACAGACTCAGAGGGCGGTAGAGATCGCCGCGACTGTCCAGCGAAGCGTGGAGGAGAAGTTTTGCATTACGCGATAAGATCTCAAGGATCGCGGCATCACGATGTCCTGGGCTGCTGGACCAATCGAAACAGACCGAACTCCACAGCCGCACGATGTCGGTGAACCAGTTGCCCAACTCTGCCGCAATCTCTTCGTCAGCCATCTGGACTCTCATGCGATCTCCAGACAGTCCGAAACTGTTCGAAACCGGTCCAGTTGCTCAAAACGAATGAGGCCTTCACCTCTGGCTGGCTGCGATGCTCCGCCGGCGAGGGATCGAATTGCGTCCTCCACCGCGATAAGCCTTTCCACGGTCAGACCGCGATCCCGGCCTCGCTCGAGACGACTAATGTTGCCTTTGCGGGTTCCAAGTACACGCGCGAGCTGCTGCTGTGTAAGCCCATGCGCCCGTCGCAACAGACCCAGGCGGACACCCAAACTTGCCGCAAGCTGCCGGCGCTCCTCCTGACCTCTGGAAACAGCTTCGACCGCCATGCGCTCGGTGGAAGCTTTTACACGCAGGAAGTCGCCGCTCTCGACCAGGCCTAACACCAGCTCGTCCGCATGTCGCTGATCTGTGGTCCTCGGATCTTTTGTATATCGCCGAATGGGCATCAGTTCCTCCTGCGCCTGGTGCGGCGGCGGGATGGCTCCACAAAGAAGGCGGTAATAGGCCACACCGCGCTTCCCTGCCATCGCCAGACCATTTTGAGTGGCTTTCCCAATCGGGCCAATCCCACGCTCAAAAAGTAGGGGCCATGTTGCCGGTGCCGCCTCTCAGAAAGATCATGTCTGTTTGGATCGTGCCATGCGGTGTCGAAATCAGTCGCGGAAACTCCGTGGCGCCGCGAGATGTGCTCGGCTTGCCAACGGCCCCACAAGATCTCCGCCACAGAGATAAGGTTATCGCAAAAGATAACCCTTGTAAATCTGGTGTACAACGCGCTGTGGGTTCCACTAACGGTCGAGAAAGAACCCCTCCATGCGCCCCGCAGTTATCTGTATCGGTGGTGGAGGCGGGGAAATTGGACCCCCGTCCGAAGACCTTCCGGTTCTGGCCACTACACGCTTAGTCCGCGATTTCCAGCTCGCCCGCCGTACGCTCAGGGACGGCCTGGCGGCAGGCAGACCAATTGGAGTTTCGGGACGCTGTCCAACCGGTGAACAACGGCTCGCTGGCCCACCAAATGACGCCTCGGTCCGCGGCCATGGGCGAACCACGGTGAGACGCTTGCGGCCTTAGTTCGCCAGCGCCTTCAGTTTCTACATTTTACTTATGGAGCTCGGCTTCTACTGTCATCCCGAACGAAGCGGGGAGGAGTTGGGTGGGTGTGGGTGAGGGATCGCCGCGAAGCGATTTGTCCGGGCTCGGCTCGACGCTTCTACTCAATCAAATCACGACTTAGGTCTGACCATTGGGGATTCACCTTCTTTAAGGGCGATTTTCTTCGAGCGGCGCCAGCCTTTGAGTTCTTTCTCGTGGGCAATGGCTGCGCCAATGTCGTCAGCGTCTTCGAAGTACACCAGGCGTTCGGGATGACAATCACCGTTGCTTCTCGGCGAGATAAACGCGGCGGACCTGCCCGCTGATTAACTCGATGAGAAAAAATGGCGCGACAAGGGCGATATGGATGGTCTCGTCCTCGGGACTTCGATCTACGGGCGGCGGCCCTCTCTTTTGTCGCCGCCGTAATTCAGGGCCCTCCTATCCTCCAAATCATCTCGATAGTCGAGTACTATCCTGATTCCGCGGGAGCATCGACGCTTTCCGCGATAGATCGCATTGGAACGGCCTTGAGCCTCTGGTTGGCGCCGTTCCGAGGAAGGCACTGACGCATGAAGTTCGGCCTCCACTATCAATTGCCGTGTTTCGGTTCGCAGTCTCCAGTTCAGCGCTACCGTGATACCATCGAACAATCGGTCCACGCCGAGGCGCTCGGATTCGAGTCGGTGTGGCCGGTCGAACAGCACTTCAACGCCGACCTTTCGATTACGCCGGCGCCGCTGCTGCTGCTCGCCGCGCTGGCCGAAAGAACGCGCACGCTGCGGCTGGGAATCGCGATCGTTCTGCTGCCGCTTTCGCATCCAATACGCGTCGCTGAGGAGATCGCGACCTTGGACGTAATCAGCAATGGCCGGGTGGAATTCGGGGTCGGCCGTGGATCGATTCCAACCCATTTTGCCGGCTTTGGAATTCCGCAGGCTGAGAACCGGGAGCGGTTTGCCGAAGCACTCGAGGTGATCGTCCAGGCCTGGACCGCAGAGCGGGTTTCACATGCCGGCCGCTTCTTCAAACTGGACAATCTCTGCGTGGTGCCGAAGCCGGTGCAGCAACCTCATCCTCCTATCCGTGCCGCGGCGAGCAGCGTCGAAACACTCGAATATATGGGCCGCATGGGCTATCCGATCTTCGTCGCCACCCCGACCAATCCCTTTCCGAAGCTCAGGCAGAATCTGCCGATTTACCGGGAAGCTCGTAAGAGCAGTGGGCATCCCGACAACGGCGGCGAGGATGTCACACTCGTCCTGCCAATTTATGTGGACGAGAGCCGCGCTCGGATCAGGGAGCTGATGGAGCCGAGCATCAATCATTACCTGCAAACCGTGGCCGGCATCTATCGGACGGCGGTGGAGCGCTCCGAAATCGCGCCGGCACGTGTACCTGAGCGGGTCGATCGGATCGGCCGCACGACCTGGGAGCAGGCCTCCGAAGTGATGGCGATCTTCGATACGCCGCAGGCATGCGTCGAGCGCCTGCAGCGTGTGCGTGATGAATTCAACGTCGGGCGGATAATCTGCTGGTTCAATACTGGCGGAATGGTCCCGCACGTGCAGGTCATGCGCAGCATGGAACTGTTCGCCACCCGGGTGATGCCGCATCTCTGACAGCGTTCTCAACCTCCTTGTGAAAACCGCCGGGCAGGCTTAGATGTTGGTTTATGGCAGCTTCAAATAACGGGGCAATCGACGATTTCAAAGTTATCGGTACGCGCCCGGTGCGGCATGACGGTATCGACAAGGTTACGGGGCGCGCAAAGTACGGCGCCGACTATGCCTTACCCGGAATGCTGTACGGCAAGGTATTGCGCAGCCCGCACGCGCACGCCCTGGTCAAGTCGATCAATTACGAGAACGCACTCAAGGTCCCGGGCGTTTTCGGGGTTGTCACGGGAGCCGACTTTCCCGAGGTCGCGACCGAGATGGTTGCGGTCGTGGGTGAGTACAAGGTCAACGCGCGCCATCTTTCGCAAAACGTCATGGCGCGCGACCGGGTTCTGTACGATGGCCACGCGCTGGCGGCCGTCGCCGCGAGCAGTCCGCATATCGCCGAGGAAGCGGTGCGGCTAATCGAGGTCGAGTACGAGGTTCTGCCCGCGGTGATGACACTCGACGATGCGATGAAGCCTGATGCGCAGGTTCTGTTTCCGGAGATGCGCGAACAGCGTCTGGCCAGCCGCTTTGAGCCCGGCAGCGTCGCAAACCCGGAACGTCCGACCAATGTGGCGGCCCATATCACGCTGGGACGCGGTGATATCGAGGCCGGATTCGGTGAGGCCGACTTCATCGTCGAGCGTGAGTTCAGGACTTCGGCCGTCCATCAGGGTTACATCGAACCGCACAACGCGCTCGCGATTTACAATGAGGACGGGCACATTACGATCTATTGCTCCACTCAGGCCCAGTTTCGCGTGCGGCGGCTTACCGCGGTCCTCCTCGGGATGGAAGAGGGGCGCATCAGGGTCGTTCCGGCGGAAATCGGCGGCGGCTTCGGCGGCAAAACCACCGTCTACCTCGAGCCGCTGGCGGTGCTGCTGTCAAAAAAGACCGGCCGCCCGGTCAAGATGGTGATGACGCGGGCTGAAGTTCTGCGCGCGAGCGGTCCAACTTCCGGCACCAGGATCAGAGCCAAAATCGGCGCGACGCGCGCAGGCCGGATCACCGCCGCCGAAGTCTGGATGGCCTATGAAGCCGGTGCGTTTCCTGGCTCGCCTTTCGCCGGCGCGGCCATGACCACGCTGGCCTCATACAACTTCGAGAATCTGAAAATCGATTCGTTCGACGTCGTGCTGAACCGGCCCAAGGTCGCCGCCTACCGCGCACCGGGCGCGCCCAGTTCAGCGTTCGCCTGTGAGAGCGTGATCGACGAGCTCGCCGAGAAATGCGGAATCGATCCGCTTGATTTTCGCATCATGAATGGCGCGCACGAGGGCACGCCGCAACCCGCCGGGCCGCGATACAAGCGCATCGGGTTTATCGAAACCTGCCAGGCGCTGAAAAACAGCGACCATTATCGGTCAACCCTCGATCGGAAATACTGCGGACGCGGCGTAGCAGCGGGTTTCTGGTTCAATGCGGGCAATCAGTCTTCGGCAACGGTCAATATCCATGATGACGGCAGCGTCAGCGTCGTGACCGGTTCGGTTGATATTGGCGGCTCGCGCGCCGTGATGGCGATGGTGGCGGCCGAGGTACTCGGCTGTGATATCACGGATGTTCGTCCGCTGGTTGGAGATACGGATTCCATCGGCTTTACCGACGGCACAGGCGGGAGTCGCGTGACGGTGGCAACTGGACTGGCCGTCTACGAAGCGGCGCACGACGCGCTGACCCAGTTGAAGCAACGCGCCGCCAAGGCCCTGGAGGTGAAGCCCGACGAAATCAGATTCGATGGCGGAATTTTCAGCGCCAATTCTGGCACAGGGGAGTTAACGCTAAAGCAACTCGCGGGCCGACTGGGCCGCACCGGCGGTCCGGTTGTAGGCCGAGCTTCGCTCGATGCCAGCGGCGCGGTGGGCAATGCGTTTGCGGCGGTGTGCGTCGACGTGGAGGTCGACCCAGACACCGGCAAGGTGCAGGTATTGCGCTGCACCATCGCTCAAGATGTCGGCCGGGCCCTTCATCCGAGCTATGCGGAGGGACAGGCACAGGGCGGAGTCGCTCAAGGAATCGGATGGGCTCTGAACGAAGAATACGTTTATGACGAAAAAGGCATCTTACGCAACGCCACGCTGCTTGATTACCGGATGCCAACCTGTCTGGATCTGCCACCGATAGAAGCCATCATGGTCGAGGTACCCAATCCCAACCATCCGCTGGGAGCGCGCGGAGCCGGCGAAATAGCTATCGTGCCGCCGATGGCCGCGGTGGCCAACGCGATTTACCATGCGACCGGAGTTCGCATGGCCGAGTTGCCGATGTCGCCGCCGCGCTTGCTCAAGGCAATCCTCACGGCTGCTCAAGCAAGAGACCGCCGTACTCCGGCGGGTCACAAAACCACCCAACCGTCCACCGACGCCTTGTAGCCGTGAGGTCACGGCGCGCGCCGGTCTCATCGCGCGACGGCAAAACGAACGGAATGCCAAGCGGACAATCTTGCCGGAAGCGGTAGCGGCTGTCTGTCATTGCCCAAAGGCCAAGTCTGGCCGGGACCAATCCATCACGGGCCGCGATGGCCTATCGCTCTACGATCACTGGGCCGGCGGCTACCGGACGTTGCATGGCATGATGAGCCACGGTTTCCCCAACCAGTTCTTCACCGGCTTCACCTAGGCGAGCGTGTCGGCGAATACCACCGCGATGTTCGACAGCACGGAGCGCCAGCGTTGTTGTCAATCAACTTATGTCCCGTGACGGCCTACAATTTGGCGCGCACGCATCGCCTGTGGTCCCGATGGCCGGACTTCAATCACCTGGCCAGCCAGCCGATCATCGTGGATGAAATTGAGCACGACATCCGCGATCGAATCCGGTTCAAGAAGATTCTGCGGCTTTACGGACTTGAGCTCCGCCTTAACGCGGGTATCAAGCATCCGCGCCACCATTGGCGTGTTTGTGATCCCTGGGCAAACACAATTGACGCGGATACCATCCTTTTGCCAGTTCACCAGCGAGTAAGTTAGATGGACCACTCCAGCCTTCGCTGCGGCATATACCGGGTCCAGCGGCATCGGATAGATTCCAGCCATCGAAGCGGTGTTAACGATCACGCCCCCGCCACCCTGTTTCATCAAGGGATAGGCCAAATGGCACCCGAGTATCACGGCTTGAAGATCGACGTCGAGCACCCGGCGCCAGACTTCAAGCGCGACCTTCGGGAACCCCGGCGGCGGCAAGGCGAGCCCGGCGTTGTTGTATAAAATATCGAAACGGTTGAAGCGGGAAAGAGCCGACTGCAAGGCCGCACTCATCTGCTCGGCATTGGTGACTTCGGCCTTTGCGAAAGCCGCGCGTCCGCCTTTGCCCTCGATCAGACTGACAGTCTCTTCTCCCATTCGATCATTGAGATCGACGATCATAATCGAAGCACCCTGCGCCGCCAGGCGCAGCGCGGTGGTTCGTCCTATTCCCGAACCGCCGCCGGTGATGACGGCTACTTTGCCTGCGGATCCATATTCTCACTCTTCCCTTTTCTTTAATGAAATATTTACCATCGCTGAGTCGCGATAGGTCCGGACCGCTATTTTATGCGCTCGGGCCAATTCGGCTGGGTTGCGAATGGCGGCCGCGCCTCATCCAGGGCGCGGTGCCGGTGCCCCTGGCAGCCAGTAGGTGTCCGCTCATGCCCCGGATCGCGGCAAGCTGGTTTGGCACCGAACCGTCGCTGTCGCCACTTATTAAAACTGGCTCAGGCTGCGTGGCATAAGATCCCGGCCCCAGTTGTATAACGTAAGGTTTCGGCCCCAGGATTAACACCGGCGCTATGGCTGCCTGAGCGTTGAATTTGTTGATATATCGTTCGATCACACGCCGCACATACTTATGCGTTTCCGGATATGGTGGTATGCCATCATACTTTTCCACTGCGCTGGGTCCCGCGTTATAGGCGGCCAGCAAAGCCGGCAATCCCTGCAGGTTGAGATTATTGGCAAATCGCTTGCGCAGATAATCAAGAAAATCGGCGGCGCCCATTACGTTGGAAATCGGGTCGAAAGGATTGAGCACCGAGAACGCACTGGCCGTGGCCGGCATCAATTGCATAAGTCCCAGCGCCCCCTTGGGTGAAACACTCAGAGGGTCGCCGCCGGATTCGACCTCAGCCATCGCTTCAAGCAACTCCGCGTCGATATTGTGTATCCGGCCAACTACGGCAAATAGAGCCTTTAGGTCGGGGTGACCAGGGATAGACTGCGCTGCAGCAGCCGCCGGCATAAGAAAAATCAGCAGGATTGGCAGGGCGCTCTTTTGCACCCAACAGGCGGAGGCCTTCCCGGCCGAGCATAACCAAGCCCGCATGACTGCCACCGAGCCCAGACTAGGCGAATCGGCCCTGGAATGAAACAACTCCGCGGTGATGGCTGACTTTGGCTGCCGAGGATTGTTTGATGGCCCGGCGCGTCGGGGGCGGTGTTGGTCTTGGCGGCGCTGGTGCAGCTGGTTCGGCGCGTATCATCGCGGTTGCGGGCCGATGTCCGCCGTACGTCAGGCGGGTGGACGCTGTACGATCTCGACGAAGTTGCCGTCCGGATCGCGCACGAAGCTGACACGTAGGACGTTGCCGACGGTCACCGGCTTGAGCGCCTCCGACGCACCGCCCTGCCTCATCGCGCTGAACACGGCGTCGCAATTGCGCACCTGGAGCGTAACGTAGCGGATTCCCAGCGCCGCCATCGCGTTGACGGTTTCGAGGGTGTTGGCGAACGATGCCGCAGTGGCCGGCTGGGCCGCCGGATCCTTTAAAACGCTGAAGATCGTCTCGCCGACCTTGTAGCGCCCCGGTCCCAGACGCTGCGCCACGGCGGCCTTCTCATAAAACGCATCGAATATTGCGGGATTGCTCGCGCCGATGACGACTTCCAATTGGGTGACTCCGTTATGGCCCGGCGGCACCAACTCGACGTTATTGCCGTCCTGATCCAAAAGCGTTTGCGGTGCAGTCACGTTCGGCGAAGCGATAATCAACCGATGGTAGCCGCCGGGCAGGCGGGCCGGCAGCGGCTCGCGCGAATGCATCACTTTAATAACGCCGCCGTTGGAGAGATAACGATGCTGGTTGAAGCCGCCTCCGACCGGCAGGATCGACTCGAACTGAAGGCCGAGCCTTTCGCCGTAAAATGCCTGTGCTTCTTCGAGTTTGTTGGTAAAGAGCCCGACGTCCAGTTGTGGTCTCGCCAGTTCCATTACAGTTTCCTCCACATTGTGCGCTCCATTACTCACAAGCTAACCACTCGCTTGCCGCTACAAGGGCCCGTTGCCGGACTCTCGCCGGGGTCAATCCTCAGACTAGAACTTTGCGCGCCAGGTTTTCCAGCGCCCGTTCCACTTTCGCCGGCTCCAGCGTGGCGGGACCGAGGACCATCCGATGGGCGCCCGCGGCACGATACTCCTCGATCATCCGACGATGGTCCCCGCCGCATTTGGCCAGTTGGTTGGGCGGTGGGTAGGCCGTTATTTCTATCGCACTGAAATCGCGGCCGGCATCGGCACACAGCCGTTTGAGTGTTGCAAGCTCGCGACCCAGCCGCTCGGGACTGATTCCATAGGGCATCCATCCCTCACCGATCGCGACTACGTTTTTGAGCGCCCGCTCGCAACTCGGTCCGAAGACGTTGGAGCCAATATGGATCGGAGGATGGGGTTTTTGCATCGGCTTCGGATAGCTCTTGACGGCGGGGAAGCGCACGAATTCGCCCTCGAACACGGCTTGCGGCTTGGTCCAGATCTCCTTCATGGCTCTGACGTACTCTCGCGTCATCGCCCATCGCCTGGGGAAGTTCGCCCCCATAATCTCGGACTCGTCGGCCAGCCATCCGGCGCCGATTCCGAACAGGAACCGGCCATTTGAAAAATAATCGAGCGTGGCGACCTGCTTGGCGAGCAGGATCGGGTTGCGCTCGGGCACCAGGCAGATAGCGGTCGCAATCTTGAAGTGCGTGGTCGCCTGCGCCGCCATTGCGAGCAGAACGAAGGGGTCAGGCATGTGCGAATAGAAATCGGGGATCTCGCCGTCGCGGGCGGGATCCGGATAGCGAGTCCGGTGAACCACCGGAATGACCGGGTGTTCGGGGATGAACAGCCCTTCGAAACCCCAAGATTCCGCGGCCCTGGCGACAACAGCAGGACCGGCGGTTTCCTCCGTGATTACGCAAGAGATTGCAATTTTCATCTGACGCTCCATTGGCGTTAGCGCCGGCTAGGCCGGCTAACTATATGATGACGAGCGTGCGCTGGTCTCTCAGGATCTGAGACGCTCGCATCGCGTAATCGAAGCAATCTCTGCACAGAGCCTACGCTTGCGTGGTCACCAGGCGTGTACGCTTCAAATGAAGGGAGCTGATCTTCCACTCGCCATTCACCTTGCGATAGGTCTCGTGGTAGTGCCCGAACCCATGGAGGAGGCCGCCCTTTGTATCCACGATATCCTCCATAGCCCAAATTCCGCGGGCCTCGGTCTCGGAGATGATGTCGAGGATCGGCGTATGTCCCTGATGCACTGTCACCGTGGGATTGAGCGTTTTCTCAATCACGAACTCGCGAATGGCAGCGTGGCCGACATGCCGCCCTGCGAGTTTTCCCTCCCGGCCCAGTGTGGAGACTGTTCCGTCCCATGCCAGTGACGCGTCCGGTGTGAATAGCGCGATCCACTCGTCCCAATTCTTATGGTCGATATGATAGAAATAATTCGCCTTTAGGCGCTTGAGCGCTTCCAACTCAACGAGTTGCTGCAACGTATCCATCTAATGCCTCTCTGGTTTTGTGACTGCACGAGCCTTTATCCATTTGCGTGAGTACGCGGCACGAGATTACTCCCGGGGCCGATTATAAGAAAATGTTTTTTCCAGGGGCCTCGCGTGTTCGCGAGGAGGCGGTGAGCACTCCGCCAAACCTGAGCTACGTTATGAACTGCATGGGAACCCGGCTGTCGGTCGATTCGCGCGACGATCTTGACATAACGCCTGAAAAGTAGTCACACTGTCTAGCAAAACCACCGCCAGTGAGAGACAAAACAGATGAGGATGCGAGTTGGAGTCACGCTGTACGTGCAGAATTACGCGGACTGGGATCGATACGAGGCAAAGGAACGCGGGCAGGAAGCGCCGGCGCTCGACCCGACGAGGGACGCGAAAATCTGGCAGGAGGAAATCGAATTCGGTCTGCAGGTCGAGGATCTGGGCTTCGACTCGCTGTGGACGATCGAGCACCACGTGACGCCGTACACGATGGTGACGAACGCGCTGCAACTCCTGACGTTCTTCGCGGGCGCCACGAGCAGGATCGATCTTGGGACGATGGTCGTCGTGCTACCGTGGCATCACCCGATCCGGGTGGCGGAGGACATCATTATGCTCCAGCACGCGATGCGCGGCCGCACACCGTACATCGGCTTCGGGCGTGGTGCCGCGCGCCGGGAGTTCCGGCAGCTGGGCGTGGACATGAACGAGTCGCGGGAGCGCTTCGACGAGAGCATTGAGATTGTGAAGCTGGCGCTCACACAGGAAGAGTTCTCCTACGAGGGCGAAATCTACAACTTCCGGGACATCACGGTGCGGCCGCGTCCGCGCGATTCGCGGCAGCTCATCGACAACTTCCATTTCTCGTGGGGGAGCCCGCAGTCGGCGCCGATCGGCGCGCGCCATGGGCTCAAGCCGATGATCATCCCGCAGAAGGCGTTTGCGGATTACCACGCCGATATGGAGGCGTTCGGCCGGGTCCGCGCGCAGATCGGCCTGCCGCCGGCGCGTCCGCGGATCCATATGAACGTCATGTGCGCCGAGACCGCGGAGAAGGCGAAGGATCTGGCAACGAAGTACATCCCGCAGTACGTGGACAGCGCGGCGCGGGAATACGAGCTCGGCAGCGACCACTTCGCCAGGATCAAGGGCTACGAGCACTACGCCGCCCAAGCCGGCGTCATGCCCAGCCGTGAAGTACTGACCCAGCATATGGCCAACACCTATATCACCAACCACGTGTGGGGAACGCCCCAGCAGTGCCTGGAAAAGCTGCAAACGCTGTGCGATGCCTTCCACCCGGAGGAGTTCATGCTGGTGTTCAAGTACGGCTCGATGCCGCTCGACGTCGCGCAGGACAGCCTGGAGCTCTTCGCCCGCGAGGTCTTGCCGGCAGCGCATGCGATCCCGCTCGAGGAACCGTTCACCTACACCGACGGCGTCACCGCAGGTCAGTCAGGAAGAGTAAGCAGTTATGGGCGTGACTGAGGCCGGCAGCGAGACCCGCAGCCTTCGGCCGAGGGCGAATCGGCGCCGCGGGAAGCGTCGCCTGGTATCCTCAACGCCCGAGAGTTCCGCTGCGCCGACCGGATCCCGACCGGGACACGCGTCAATGCCGAAAGCCGAAACCGCCGCCCTTTCGCTCCGCGAGCAGCAGCGCGTCTTCACCCGCGAGCGGCTTATCCAGGGGGCCCTCGAGGTTTTCGCGCGCAAGGGCTACGTCGCGGCCACGATCGACGATATAGCCGCCGCCGCGGGCGCAAGCCGAGCGACGTTCTATCTCCACTTCCACACAAAGCAGGACATCGTTGCCGAGCTCGGCTCACGGATGGTGCCGGAGGTCCAGCAGTTCTATTCGGAGCTCGACGACCTGCTCGAGAGCGGCTCGCGCGATGAGTTCAGGGGCTGGATGCGCCGTGCGATCGACTGGCTCGAGGCCAACCGAGTCGCCATAACCGCCGGCATCGCGGCGCAGGTCGTCGAGGGTCCGATGTCGGATACCGCGACCATGAGGCTGGTCGACCAAATGCCCAAGTACCTCGCCAGCTGGCCGAACGGCATGGAGCATCAGGCAAGGGTCAGGATCGCCCTCCTCGCCACCCAGTTCCGGGCGGCCTTCGCTTTCTTGCTCGCGACACCGGAGATGCGGGAGAACATCTCCGACGAGGAGCTGGTTGACGTCATGACCGACGTCTGGATGACGGGCCTCAAGCCGCCCAACGCCACCACGCGACGCGCGAAGTCCGTACGCTGAGGGGTCGAGACGGGGCCGGCGAGCAGGCTCGTGTCCGTGCCCTCGCCGACACGTAACGCGACGTCAGACGACCCGCCGCTCCGGGACCTCCGGGCCAATCCCGAACTCCGGCCAGGCGCCTGTGTAGAAGTACTCGTGGATGCCCCAGCCGACGGCATCGCCTTCGCGCAGCTTGGTCGGCCGGTCACGCACCATGCCGATCTCCGGGTGCTTGAGGCAATTCTCCACGTAATCGCCTTCGACATGGAGTTCGCCCTTCCAGACGCCATGATAGGCTTTGGCCCAGCCGCCGTAGCCCGCCGTGGTCAGGCGGAACCCGAAACCTCGATCGCGAGTTGGCGCATTGGGCCGGCGAGATCCGCCGGGTGCAGCGCGGCCCGCTTCCGGCGCTCGAGCGGCTGGTGACGGCGTTGCGCCGGCTGCAACCGGAACAGTGCCCGCGCATCACTCTGGTGCACGGCGACCCGAAGCCCGGGAACTTCGCGTTCGAGGGCGGCGAGGTGAGCGCCGTGTTCGACTGGGAGATGGCGACCGTCGGCGACCCGCTGGCCGACATCGGCTGGGCGGAAATCTTGTGGAGGCTACCGAGTTCGTTCACCACCCGGACGGGGTGCCTCTCGACCGACGAGTTCGAGGCGCGTTACCAAGAGCTTACCGGGATCATCGTGCGGCATCGGGAATGGTACCGCGCCTTGGAGGGCTTAAAGATGGCCGTGATCCTGCTCGTGGCCGCGATGCTCTTCGACGGTGGCTTCACCGACGACCTGCGATTCGGGGAGATGGGTAACATGGTCCATCCGTTGACGTGCCAGGCTCTCGGCGAGCTCGGCATCGTCGAGGACCTCGACCCGGGACTCGTGACCGCACGCGAGGAGCGCGTCGTCCGGGTGCGCGTGCGCACGTCGCTGGTGCGCTGACTGGGTTGCGCAACGCGACGGTCTCCACCTCGGCCATCCACGCCCTTGCATCATCACCTCAAGCAGATGGAGGCTTTGGCGTCATGATTAGAGTGAAGGCTGGAATCTTTAGCGTGACTCCGCCGGCGCCGCCGGACGACGACGGCAGCTATCTGCGGTGGCATCTGCTCGATCACATGCCCGAGCAGTACCAACTGCCCGGCCTCGTCTACGCGATGCGCTGGATCGCTGACGGCGAGTACCTAAAAAGCGCAATCGCAGCGAGCGGACACTTGGTTCAGGTGGGCAACGTCGTCAACTATCTCGTCGGTGACCCCGTGCAGCGGACGCTCGACGACTTCATGGAGGTCGGTGGCCGTTTGGCAGAGGTAGGACGGTTCCCGCAGAGGCGTCCATCACTCCAGCTGAGGATGCTGGCGCTGCTGCGGTGGTACGCTGCCCCCCGGGCCCTGATCTCACCGGAGGTCGTGCCGTTCCGGCCCCACCGCGGTGTCCTCGTAATCGTCGAGCAGCCGAGCGGAGACAACCGCTCCAACTGGCTGCAGTGGCTCCACGCGGAGCACTATCCGGCGGTGCTTAACACGCCGGGCACCGCGGGGGCGTGGATGTACGGCTCGACGAGCACGTGGAACCTGCCCCCGGCGCTTCAAGGCGACCCCCAGTACATCACGGTGATCTACCTCGACGAGGACCCGCTGGCGACGACAAAGGCGCTGGCGCCCCTGGTAGAGGAACGTTGGGCATCCGGCGCGGTGCGGCCGTTGTTCGCCGGGCCGCTCAGGACGACGATCCAATGGGAGGCGTGGCGCTGACATGGACGAAAAGGTTAGGGAGGAGCTGCAAGCGCGTCCACGTCTCGAGGATGAATCGGCGTTCCAGCGGCTGTAAACATCGTACGGCCCCGGTAGCCGACGCCGGGTTGACGTAGCTCGACGCTCTTCCCGTCTTGGATGCGCCACAGTTGCATCGCCTCCATCCAGAAACTCTTGCCAGTTCTGCGGGCAGCCGTGAGCATAGGGCTGCAACATAGCTCTCGACGGAGGCAGACGCCCCGCCTATAGTGGACAGCACTGTTGATCAATAAGCGGCGAACGCCAGACGTCTTCACTCCAGTAACGCGGATTCATCCGGGAGACAGGCGATGGAAATCAAATGGCCTAAGAAAGGCAGCTCCGGGAGCTGGACGGCATCGCATGCGCAGTGGGGAACAGGAAATGTCTCTTATCTCGACTCCATCTCGCCGGAATTCTTCGAGGAGAAGCAGGCGATCTTCAAACGCGCCTGGCTGAATGTTGGCCGGGGCGAGCAGCTGCCCAAGATGGGCAGCTATTTCACCAAGCAGATGCCCGGGCGTATGGACATGGAGATCGATCTTGTCCTTGTCGTCCCCTCATACCATCAACTCAATGAATCCAAGCTGACGGAGGAATTAAGGAATTATGCGATTCGGCCTGCTTTATGAAATGGAGATGCCACGGCCGTGGAACGAACGCAGCGAATACAATATTTATTGGCAGGCGCTTGAGCAGATCGAGCTCGGCGATCGGCTCGGCTTCGATTTCGTGTGGGAGGTCGAGCATCACTTCCTGGAGGAATATTCGCATAGTTCCGCGCCCGAAGTGTTCCTTGGCGCCGTCAGCCAGCGCACCAAACAGCGGCGGCGGCCAAGTGAGCGCATTAACCATGGCCCGCTGGGGAGCGACGAGACGCTGGCGCTGATGATGCCGACCACCCTCATGGACGATGGAGCTCACGAAACTGCCGGCCAACATACGGGTGCGCCCGGCATTGGATGTCCCGCACCCCACTCCCCGTCTTTACGACGGTCTGATTTTGTGATTCAGCCACAATGGAGGAATAGCAAAGATGGCAGAGAACGTTGACAAGATAAACATGGATCCGCTCGACACCACCGAAACGGACAAATGGGTCGGCAAGCCGCTAGGCGGCGGCCAGTTGAAGGAACCGATCACGGTGACGGATATCCGCCGCTGGGCCCAGGGCATGCAAAATCCAAATCCGCTTAATTACGACGAGAAGTACGCCGGTGAAAGCGCGGTCGGCGAGATCTTCGCTCCGCAATCGTTTACGGTTAACTGCACTGTCGGGCATGGGGCCGTCCCCGCAATCCAGGGCTACATTCCGGGCACTCACATGCTGTTTGGCGGCGACGAATGGTGGTTTTACGGCCCGCGCATCCGCCCCGGCGACAAGATCCGCTCGGATCGGATGCTGTTCGACTACCGGGTGACGCATACCAAGTTCGCCGGCCCGACGATGTTCTCGCGCGGCGATACCACCTACATCAACCAGCGTGGCGAGGTAATCGCGAAGGGACGCTCCACCTCGATCCGCTACCGCGCCGAGAACGCCCGCGCGATGGATTCCTTTGCCGAGCAGCGTAAACCGCCGCAGTGGACCATTGAAGACCTCGACAACATCGAGGCGCAGAAGTTCGACTACTACAAGACCTTCCAGAACCATATGATCCGCTACTTCAACGACGTCAAGGAAGGCGAGGTACTGCCTGTCCGGCCAATCGGCCCGCATACGTTGCAGACCTTCACCAGCGAATGGCGCGCCTATATTTTCACGGTCTGGGGCTCCGACGAACCTGACGATCTGCCCAATACCTCCATGGAATCTGGATGGCTGCCCGAGATGTCACGCGATTTCGAAAAGTCGAAGATCGATCCCACCTACAGCGATGGGCTTTACTATGGTCCCTCGCGCGGCCACGTGCATGAAAGATATGCGCAACTGATTGGGGTGCCGCGCGGCTATGGCTACGGCGCCACCATGGGCGCCTGGGTGCTGGATTATTTGGCCAACTGGGGTGGCGAACTCGGCTTCGTGATGCATTGCAACGCGCGCTACATCGGCCCCGCCTTTGTCGGCGACGCAACCTTCCTGACCGGCCGCGTGACCAAAAAGGAGGAGAACGCGCGCGCCAAAACCGGCATCATCACCGTCGACTTCGAGATGAAAAACCAAGGCGGGATGCTGATGGCCAAGGGGCCAGCGGAGATCAGGCTGCCGTTGAAGTGAAGGCCGTGCGCGCTCTCGCGCGCATGGCCTTGGCTGACCTCATTCTCGTTGACAACACACACCAGCCGGTCGTAGCGTCGGGACGGATCCGGGCCGGTCGAGAACTTTCATGTTATACGACCTGTTGATCAAGAATGGCAAAGTGGTCGATGGAACCGGGGCCGCCGCATATCAAGCGGACGTAGCGGCCAGCGCTGGAAAAATCGTCGAGATTGGAGAGCTACCAAAGCTGGCCGCGGATTCACGCACAATTCTTGGACTGTCGGATGCCGGAGCTAATCTGGGGCTGCTATGCGACGCCGGGTACTGTACCTATCTGCTCGGCATATGGGCGCGTGAGAAGCAGGTATTAACTCTGGAGCGGGCGGTCCAACGCCTCACTTCGGAACCTGCGGACTACTTTGGCATCAGGACAAGAGGGCGCCTGCTAGCGGGTTTGGCGGCACATATCACAATCTTCGACTACGACCGGGTTATGCCGGGTCCGGTCGTGATGCTTTCCGATCTCCCCGGCGGCGGACGCCGCCTGGTCCAGGAGGCCCGCGGAATACAGTACACCATCGTCAATGGCGGAGTCGTTTACGAAAACGGACAACATACCGGTGCTCTGCCCGGCGAAGTTCTGCGTTCCGGAAACTGCTAGCGAAGCGAAGGCCGCCGGCTCGGATGGAGATCAGATAATGAACGCGCAGCTCCTTATTTCGGCCGATTCACATATCAACGAACCTTCTGACCTATGGCAAACGCGGCTGGACAGAAAGTTTCGTGACCGCGCGCCACACATCACCAGGAACGAAAAGGGCACGGGTTTCTTGTTCGTTGTGCCGGGCGTATTAGTCACTCAGATTGCTGGAGGGTTCGCGGCCGGCAAAAGCGGGCATGAACTGAAGGAGCACATGTCCAAGGGCTATGAAGCCGCGCGTCCCGGCGGCTGGGACCCGGCGGAGCGGATCAAGGATCAGGATATAGACGGGGTGCAGGCCGAGGTCATCTATACTACGCTCGGCGCCCGGCTGTTTGGGCTTCAGGACACCGAATTTCAATGCGCCTGCTTTCGTGCTTTCAACGGCTGGTTAGCGGAATTCTGCTCTTACGATCCGCGCCGCCTTGCTGGTGTCGGTCTGATTCCGCTGGACGACATTGGGGAAGCGGTCAAGGAGCTGGAATATTGCGCCAAATCAGGTTTGCGCGGCGTCGCCATCTGGGCGGCAACACCGGAGGACAGACCTTTCGGCAGCAAAAATTACGAACCGTTCTGGCAAGCTGCTTCCGAAGCGGGCCTCCCGCTCTCGCTCCATCTGGCGACCGGTGCAACCTTCTTTGCCAAGCAGCGCAGGACCCAAACGCTGGCACCCGAGGGATACGTCAACGCGATGTACGAGGTGCCGCGCTCGCTTTGCGCCCTCGTTTACGCCGGGGTAATGGAACGTCACCCGAAGTTGAATTTCATTTCAGTGGAAAACGATGTCGGCTGGTTACCGCATTTCCTATACCGTCTCGACCACGCTTACGAAAAATACTGGGCGATGATGATCGACCCATTGTCCCATCCTCCCAGCGAGTATCTGCGGCGCCAGCTTTACGCGACATTTCAGGATGATCCGGTAGGTCCGGCCACCTATCAGCTTTTTGGTGATAATAATTACATGTGGGCTTCGGACTATCCGCACTCGGATTCGACCTGGCCAAATTCGCGAGACATCATAGAGCGCAACTTCGGCAGCCTGCCCGCCGAAGTTACTCACAAGATCGTTTTCGAAAATGTTGCTCGACTGTACGGTCTGCCTCATTAAGCAGCCCGAGATGGCGGGTGACTACCCGCGCCGCATCGTACAAGACTAACGTCAGGAGTATCACATTGAAATTTGGCTATCTTGAATTTCTTCAGCTTCCCAAGCCCTGGGGACCGGACTCGGAACATCGGGCGTGGAAAGAAGGACTCGACCGCATTGAATGTGCCGATCGCGCCGGTATCGACCATTTCTGGGAAGTCGAGCATCACTTCCTTGAGGAGTACGCGGGTTCTTCAGCGTCGGAGAGTTTTCTGGCTGCCGCCAGCCAACGCACCAAGCGCATTCGTCTCGGCTCGGGGGTGACCCTGGTTGCTCCTCCATACAATCATCCCGCCCGTGTTGCAGAGCGCGTCGCGGCTTTGGACCTGATGAGCGACGGTCGCGCCGAATTTGGCACCGGCGAATCCACGGCGTTCGCGGAACTCGACGCCTTCCACATCACGCGCGCCGAAAAGCGCGCGATGTGGCGCGAGATGCTTCCGGTGATTACACGGATGATGGTCGAGACGCCATTTCGCGGGTACCAGGGAAAGTATTTCTCGATGCCGCCTCGCAATGTTGTGCCGAAGCCGTTGCAAAAGCCGCATCCTCCGGTCTGGATGGCAGTGTCGCGCCAGGAAACCATCCTGCTCGCGGCGGCCTACGGTCTGGGGGTACTCAGCTTCGGATTCATGTCGCACGTGGAAGCGGGACGATGGACACACCAGTACTATGAGGCGCTCAAGGAATGCCGCCCGCTCACATATCGGGTCAACCCCAATATCGCATTCCTCAGTTCTCTGATGTGCAAGCGCGATGGCGCCAAGGCGGTCGAGCGCGGCCGCGCCAATGAGGGCTTTTTCACGTTCTTGTCCAAGCACCACTATGTCGACGGGCATCATCAGCCGGGAGCGACGAACCTGTGGGAGCAGTACCAGGCCTTGTCGCAGCGCCACAAAGACATTTTCCATTCGAATTTTACCAGTTGCTTTGGCACCCCCGACGATATCCGCAAAGTCCTGCTCGCATACGAGCAAGCCGGCGTCGATCAGATCATGTTCATTATTCAGTACGGCGATTTGCGCAACGACGAGGTCCTCGAATCGCTTGAGTTGCTGAGCAAGACCGTGCTGCCCGAATTCAAGGAACGCGAGGAAAAACGCGCTCGGGAAAAGGCTAGTCAGCTTGAACCGGTTATCGAAGCAGCGATGAAGCGTCGGATCGAGGTCCCGGCCGACTGGTATCCGGAAGACTATTCCTACGACGCCGATGGCGCGCTCGTTTCACATTACGGGTTTGGCGGCGAAGTAAAGCAGCCGGGTGGCGGGAACTGAGACGCCCAGCTCACGTCTTTAGGCAAGCCGCGTTCGGCGACAACAACCTGGTCAAAGGAGACAGATATGGCCCCCGTGAATTCCAAATCACAAGCGACTCGGGCGAGGCTGGCACATCCGGTCATAGACTCGGACGGGCATTTTACGGAGTACCCTCCGATTGTACGTGAATACCTGGTTAAAGAGGGAGGGCATGATCTGGAGCGAGAATTCTTTAATTCGTTCAGAGAAACCCCATTAAGTACCGACTGGTATGGGTTGTCGCCCGCTCAACGCCGCGATGTATGGGCGAAGCGCCCGCCGTTCTTCGCTACACCGGCGGAAAATACCCTGGATCTTGCCACGTCATTTTTTCCTAAATTGCTGTACAGCCGGCTGGATGAGATTGGGTTGGATTACACTGTCTTATACCCTGGGATCGGTTTTATTGCGCAGCTGTTCCCGAATGATGGCGTGCGCCGTGCCGGATGCCGGGCGCTTAATGATTACTATGCCGACGCATTCGGTGAATTTGCGGATCGAATGACGCCGGTTGCAGCCATTCCCATGCATACCCCGGATGAAGCCATCGACGAATTGGAATATGTGGTGCGCAAGCGCGGCTTCAAGGTTGTTCTCTTCCCGAGCTACGTCAAACGTCCCATTCCCGCGCTCGCTCGCAAGTACCCGGGAGCGGGCCTCTACGCTTATCGTCTGGATACTTATGGCATAGACAGCGAATACGACTACGATCCGGTTTGGGCGAAGTGCCTCGAGCTTAAGGTAGTGCCTACCTTCCACGGACCGGGGGAGGGTTTGGTTACTCGCAACTCAATTTCGAATTACGTCTACAACCACATCGGCCATTTCGCTTCCGCCGGCGACGCGGTATGCAAGTCTCTGTTTCTTGGCGGGGTCACAAGACGTTTTCCTCAACTTAAGTTCCTTTTTCTGGAAGGTGGGGTAGGCTGGGGACGCACGCTGCTCTCGGAGCTGAAGTCACACTGGGAGAAGCGTAACCGGAATGCGGTGAGGAAATTCGATCCGGCCAGAATCGATCGTGAGCAATTCATCGATCTGTATCGGCGCTACGGTGGAACGCTGTACCGTGAAAGCGTAACTCTCAAAGATTCTGGTCATTTCGTCGCTCAGCGCCAAAATCCCGCGGATATCGATGACTTTGCTGCCTGCGGCATCGAACGAGAAGAAGAAATCCGGGATTTATTCGTTCCCAGTTTTTATTTTGGATGTGAAGCGGACGACCCGGTGACCTCCTCGGCATTCGAAGCGCAACGAAACCCGTTTGGTGTCCGCTTGAACGCCGTGTTCGGTTCCGATATCGGCCACTGGGATGTCCCTGATATGACCGAAGTAACCGAAGAAGCTCATGAAGCGGTTGAGCAAGGCCTGATAACCAGCGATGATTTCCGGGATTTTGTGTTCACGAATCCTGTAGGGCTGTGGACCGCCCTGAATCCCGATTTCTTTAAAGGCACGAGGGTAGAGCAAGCCGTCGCTGAGGCTTTGTCCGCAGCGTGATATATGGGAATGGAAGAATAATCTCAGGGCTGCCGGTTCTTCAGGGTCGGGCGATATGTCGCTACGGAAGATCGGCGCGTATTTGTTTCGCCGGGATTGGGTCAAGTTTTTGACTGCCGCGGGATCGTTCGCGTGGCGACGAGAAGATCAGCAGCGGATGAACTTGATTACATCCGCCGCTGTGACGCAGTCAACGTTGTCGCTACTTCATGATGCGCGAGAGGCTGCCGGGGGTGGTGATGTCGCTCACATCCCTGAATTGCGGGGGAACCGGCCCCGCTTCAGTGCCTGCGCCGTCTTCGTCAACAGTGGTCGGGGATTCGACCGTCGCAGTTATATGCGAGTTTTGAAAGTCCACGGCGCTGACCGTGCCAATGCTGGCGATCTCGATCATGGTGCGCTGACCTCTGAACTTGATCGGCGCAAGAGCTTCCCACAGCACCTTCCAGAACCTGCCGCTCCGGTCGTAAGATTCAAGCGGTACGGAGGCCTGCCATTCCGCATCCTCGTAAAAAACCCGTTGTGAGTAGCAGTACGCCCCGCGAGAAGTTAGCCATTCCAGGTTGAGGAGATAAAAATCGCGCACCTCCCAACGTCCAGTGCCAGCTTTCGGCCAGCCTGGGAAAGTAGCCGGAGGCTGCATGTAAGATTCCAGTTTAAAGGCTTTGTCATAATCCAAGATCGGGGTGAGCAATTTCTTCTTGCCCAGTAGTGATATCTTAAAGTTTGTGGGCATCCATGCGTTGTCGTCTTCGACAAAGTCAGTGCCCAGGATCGGCGCGCATCGCGCAGCGCTTGACAGGCGCAGAGAGCGGCGCAACGAAGGAAGAAATACATAGATTTCTTCAATTCTCGTCGGATCGTCAGGCCGCAGGGTCAATTCCGTCGTATACTTGGACTGTTCAGGAAGCACCTCGGTGAACCGGCTTGCATAGTAAGTGCCGGCGGCAGAGGGCAGGTTGATGGGTCCGCCGGGAGGGTCACTCAAGTGCATCAACCGGAAGAACGAGTCATCGCTTTCCAGATTGGACACGTTGCCATATTGATCCACCAGCCAGTTGTGGGCGATAAAGTCCATTATCTTGGGCCGAAAATTAGCCCAGGTGTTGTAGGTGAGCTTTACCGCCTTGTTGGGCTCGGTGGGATTGGGGAACGGGACCCCTGCCACATAACCTTTCCAACTAAAGCCACCGTCGGATAACGGCACGAGCTGGGCTTGACCGCCGTATTTTTCGGTGTCTTCAACAAATTTAGGGTAAAGCGGATAGTGCTGAGTAGGCCCCACTTCGACTGTGTATTCCGGTTCGGGTCCGACATGCCACTTGTATTTGCCCGAATATGCCGCCTGCATCCACAGCGGCATGAACTTCTTGTACTTCTCCCAGTTTTGCAGCGTAATCCTGGTGCCCGGCGGAATAGTCTCCGGCGAATCGGCGTCAGCCAGCGCCTTGTAATTCGCGACATCGTAGGTCAGTTGCGCCGCCGCCAACCCACAAAGGTACATGATCATCGCCATTGTGACGACGATCCCCCAGAGGAGTCTGAGGCTTTTCATAGCTCGCTCCTTCCCTGCACGGATGCGCAGGTTCATGTCTGACTGAAATGACAGTACCGATTCCCGATTAGCGGTACATCCCCGGGTGAGCCTATACCAAAATCCAGCTTTGGAGGTCAAGGGTGGTTCTTTATTTGTGGTAACCACTTGCCTGTATCCCAACGAGATCGGGCTGCCGTTGAAAATGAGCGACGATGCGCGGTCGCCCCGCCGTTTTTTTGCTGCTGATCCGATCGTTGTCGAGTCGCAGCCCAACGGGGCGTATCCGACCACTGTCGTCCCTTGACATACTAATCAACAACAATGATGATTACCTTTTTGGTTGTGGCCCAGTTAAGTTGGGTGGTCTAGTCGCGTTAGCGGCCGGTGCGGATCGAAGCCGGCAAAACGGCGGTGAGGCATGACTCTCGCACAAAAGCCGAGCGTCAGGAGCTGGACTGAGGCATCCTCCGAGCTGGGTACCGACCGCGTCTCGTACGAGGACTCGATCTCACCGGAGCCTTTCGAGTCCGATGGAGCAGATGCGGGCGTTCTACGACGCTGCAGTCGCGCGCGCCGAGACAGCGATCAATCACGTGCCCGATGCGGGCGCCGCTTACCTGGACCTCGTCGACAAGCCAGTGCCTTGAAGACCCTCCGCGCCTCGACCGCGGTGGCGTGCGCGTTTCTCGCCTCCTTGGAGGCCGGCTATATCACGGGCTAGGTAATCGGGGTGAACGGAGGGCGATACATGTGAAGCAGCCTGCCCAGCCCCGATTGTTCCTCGCGAACTCACACAAAACCAGCAGGACGTTAGTGTTCACGCGCACCGCGGGCGCAACGCGACTCGGAGAACGTCATGGAGGAAAAGGAGAATAACTGATGTCATCCGAACAGCCACACGGCAGGAAGACAATCCTACGAAGCGCCCGGCTATTGGACGTCGATGAGGGCCGGCTGATAACTCCAGCCAACGTTCTCATCGAAGGCGAGCTCATTACGGGGGTGGCCGTCCCAAATCCCCCCAAGGATGCCGAGGTCGTCGATCTCGGCAATGTGACCCTGCTCCCGGGCCTGATGGACATGGAAATCAATCTTCTGATGGGTGGGTCCGCAGGCCCGATGGCGTCGGTAACTGACGACCCCGCTCTCAAAACGCTGCGCGGGGTTGTGAACGCGCGCACAACCTTGCTCGCGGGATTCACGACCGTCCGGAATCTGGGACTGTTCGTCCAAACCGGGGGCCTCCTGCTCGACGTTGCGCTGATGAGGGCTATCGACGCGGGCTGGATCGACGGGCCGCGGGTCGTCCCGGCCGGTCATGCGATTACACCGACAGGTGGACACCTGGATCCGACGATGTTTCAAGGTCTGGCGCCGGCCATCATGCCCTTGAGCGTCGAGGAGGGCATCTGCGACGGCGTCGAACAGGTTCGGCGAGCGGTCCGCTATCAGATCAAGTACGGCGCGCAGGTAATCAAGGTCTGCGCATCCGGTGGCGTGATGTCGCTCACCGGGTCGCCCGGGGCCCAGCACTTCTCCGACGAGGAGTTGCGCGCGATCGTCGACGAAGCGCATCGGCGCGGGATAAAGGTCGCCGCGCACGCCCATGGCGATCAGGGAATTCGCGCTAAGGTCGAGGCGGGAATCGACTGCATCGAGCACGGCTCGCTCATGACCAAGGAAACGATGGAGTTCATGATCGAACGAGGGACTTTCCTCGTGGCCACGAGCTACCTCGCGGAAGGGCTAGACGTCTCCCGGGTCCATCCGGCGCTACGGGCGAAGGCCGAAGAGGTCTTCCCTCAGGCGAAGGCAAACCTCCGGAGGGCGATCAAGGCGGGGCTACGGATTGCGTGCGGGACCGATGCACCCGCGATCCCCCACGGACACAACGCCAAGGAGCTGTGGGCACTGGTCGATCGAGGGATGGCGCCGATTGACGCCATTCGGGCGGCGACGATCGTGAGCGCAGATCTAATCGGGGTCAATGACCGGGGGCGGATCCGGCCAGGTCTGTTGGCTGACCTGATCGCCGTCCCGGGTAACCCGCTCGACGATATCGAGGTGACCCAGGACGTCCAGTTCGTCATGAAGGGAGGTAAAATCTACAAGGGGCCGATGTAAACGCGTCGCGTTTGCAACGGGTTGCGGCAGCGGTTTAGGACTCCGTAATCGGGTTGTCCCGAGGATGCGGCCTTGCGGCGACATTCGCCCTGCTCATCGGTATCGTTATCCGCCCGTTGGAGTCGTCAGAGGAGACCGCGATTCGTTGCGAGAGCGGAGTTTGCTGGTAAACGAGCGGGCGCACGTGCTAATCGGTCGAACACAGGCGGAACTGGTCTTTGACGTCAAATCAGAGGTTCAACGGATGGCTGACATCGGGTTATTCGATGCGATGTTTTCGGCACGGGCGCTCAGGCGCTTCAAGCCCGACCCCGTACCCGACGAGATGATCTCCAAAATAATCGAAGCCGGCACCCAAGCCGCGTCGGGCGGGAGTGAACAGCACTGGCTTTTCGTCGTTGTTAAGGATCCGGCGCAGCGCAAACGTATCGCCAACATTTATCCGCAAGCGTTGGCATTGATGGGTCCCTATCTGAAGACTGCCAAGATCCCTTCGCATCTCACTGAAAAGCAGCGCAACCTGATCATGAAGGGCGCGGCACACCTGTTCCAGCATTTGGCCGAAGTTCCAGTTTTGATATTCGCGTGTCTGAAACCGCAGGAGGGAGTGGACCCGGCGATACTTCCTCCCGAAGTGCTCGCGAAAACCGGATGGACCGATCGGTTGTTGGGCGCGAGTATCTATCCGGCCGTCCAGAACATGATCCTGGCCTGCCGGGCGCTGGGACTGGGGACGGTTCTCACGTTTCTACACACGCTCAAGGAGGATGATATCAAGCAGGTGCTCGGACTGCCGCGTGAAATCAGCACCTATGCGATGCTTCCGGTCGGCTACCCGATCGACAAGTTCGGCCCGGTGAAGCGCAAACCCGTCCACGAGGTCGCCTGCCTCGATCGCTACGGCAATCCCTGGCCCGGCTGATCTGTCTGAACAGCGGCACAATTCAAGAAAATGCAAGAATTTGTTTTCACTTTTACTATGTGCAGACGTGATGGAATCTATGCGGCTGTTTGGACAATATGTGATTCCAAACTGCACTGACGTAAGCGCGGAAACCATCTGCCGTCTTTTGTGAAATGCCGCTGGCCGAGGACAAAACCGTGAGGCGTTTGAAATCTTCTCGTTTTCGGTACGGTTAATTGTCGAAGAAACTCTTTAGGTTTCTTCGCATCACCCGCGTTGAAATCTCGTGCGACACGAACGTTTGCCGAAATTAGATGTAGCGCAAGGAGGACCGACGGTTCGAATCCCCTCTGTTCAGGCAATGAGTCGCTGCGAACCGCCGCACCGCTTTCACACCAGCAGCAATGGCAAAATACCCTATTGGGAGGCTCGTCCATGGAATTGAGTCTATTTTTTGAACTCGAAACTTCGGATTTGTCCGAAGCCGGCGTCAAGCGCACTTTCGATCAGTGCGTGGAGCAGGTCGTGCTCGCCGACCAGCTCGGATACCGCGCTGTGTGGTTTACCGAACATCATTTTCTCCCAGGATTTTCCTATAGCTCCTCGCCGGAACTGGTACTGGCACATCTGGCCGCCAAGACCGAAAACATCCGCCTTGGACACGGGATCGTGCTGCTGCCCTTTCGCATCAACCATCCCCTGCGGGTGGCTGAGCGGATCGCTACCTTGGATCTGCTGTCCAACGGGCGGGTCGAGTTCGGCGGCGGGCGCGCGATTTCGGAATCAGAACTTTCAGGTTTTGAGGTGGATCCCGACGTCACTCGTCCTCAGTGGGAGGAAACTCTAAGTATCCTTCCCAAAATGTGGACTCAGGAAAGCTTCCAATATGAAAGTCCGACTTTGAGAATCCCCCAACGCCAGGTGGTGCCCAAGCCGGTGCAAAAACCCCATCCGCCGATGTGGGTGGCGGCCACTCAGCCGGCCACGCTGGAATTCGCGGGCGATCATGGTATCGGTGTGCTGGGCTTCGGAATCGGACAGGGCAAGTCCAATGAATACGTCCGGCTTTACCGGGACCGGATCAAGAACTGTAAGCCGTTCGGCTCTTCAATCAACGACAAGTTCGCGCTGTTGACTTTCACCCTGTGCTGCGACACCGATGAGGAAGCGCTCGCGATCCAGGGGCCGAATTTCAGGATGTACAATGAAGCGGTGCGCAATCTGTTCGCGCCCTGGATCGACGGCAAACCGCCGCGCTCCTACGAATTTTTCATGAAGCATTGGGTGGAGACTGCAGACCTGACACATTCAGTGCCGATTTCGGAAATTGTCAAGGCCGGCGGCGCCTGCATCGGCAGCCCCGAAACCTGCGTCAACGTCCTGCAGTACCTCTCCGACGCGGGGGTGGACGAAGCCTTGCTGTTCATGCAGATGTACACCACGCCCCACGACAAGATAATGCGTTCCATCCAGTTGATCGCTGACCAGGTAATGCCCAAACTCAAACAGAATCCCAAGTGATACGTTTTGAACGGATCGAAACCCTGGCGCTAGCCCAGTACTGATCACGCGCGTAGCGGCCGGCGCCTTCACATTCGCCCAAAGCTCATCATCGCAGGGGCCTACATGTCAGACAGGACATCGACAGTAATTACTCCCCGCATTCCCCCGATCTCACCCTCCCAATGGACCGACGAAGTGAGAGAATTCTTCGCTCAAAGGGAGCAGGCAGGAGGTCCATCCGGTCTCTCCAAGTTTAACATTACTCTGACCTTGGCACAGCACCCGGACTTGGCGATTCCATATTTAAATTTCGGAATGCATATTCTGAATAGATCGACACTGTCCGCGCGGGTGCGCGAAATCGCGACGTTGCGGACTGCCTGGCTTTATCGCTCGGATTACCAGTGGGATAAGCATGCGCAAGCGGCGAAGAATATAGGCATGACCGCGGAGGAGATCGAGGCGATCAAGACGGGCGCCGATGCTCCCGTGTGGTCAAAGTTCGAACGCTATCTGCTTCGCGCCGTCGACCAACTGCGCAACGATGTAGCGATTGATGATGAAACATGGAATGGCCTCGCCGAACACCTGGATTGGCGCCAGCTATTGGATTTCCTTTTTACTGTGGGTAGCTATGCCATGTTGGCGATGGTGTTAAACGGAATCCGCGTCCAGTTAGAGCCGGCATGAGGACGAAAATTGCATAATCAAATTCGGCTGCCCATTTCCTCGACGACCGCAAAATAGAGCAGGAGATGGTCATGACCTGCGATTCAGTTATCCGCGGCGGCACGGTGATCGATGGGAGCTGCAATGTCCCATTTGAGGGGACGTCAGCATCAATTGGTCGCACATCACAGCAATGGGCAAGGTGGAAGGCCGAGGGGGCTGACGTGGGAATGGGAGACCTTCCCTCAGTATGAGGCGTAATTTTCGCATCCGAATGGCCACTTGTTAAACTGATCGCTCATGAGCGCTATTGGACCGGACGCTGTTTGCGCATAGTCTAGGCTGCCGAAAGAGAGGCAAGGTACAAAAGGTACAAGATGGCTGAGAACGGAAGACGGCGCCGGCGCGACCCCGAACGCACCAGGGAGGCCATCCTTGAAGCTGCGCGTACTCGCCTTGCGAAAGATGGGCCCGAAGGTCTCAGCCTATCGGAAGTGGCCCATCTGGCCGGTGTCAATCGGGGCACGGCTTACCAGCATTTCGAGACCCGCGAGAAGCTGATCAAGGCGACCGCGGAATGGGTCTCCGACAAGCTGTTTCGCTCCGTGTTTGGAGACCCAGCCACGGTTAACGAGCAACGGGTCGAGCACGTCGATGTGGCCGATCTAACAGATCGGCTCGCCACCTTCGCGATGGATAATCCGGAACTGGGCCGTGTATGGCTGCTGCAGGTGCTGTCTTCGCCGGATCCCGCAAGCGATCTCTTCTGGAAGGAATATGAAGGTTCGCTGGCTCGCTTCGCGCGAACCAACCTGGCGCAGGACAACATTGATACCGAGGTGCTATCGGTCATCATGCTGGCTGGTGCGTTCCTCTGGCCGGTCTGGGCACGGGCTCATGGGAAGGGCAACAAGGACCGGCGGCGACTGGCTTATCGGTTTGCCCAGGAATGCCTGCGGCTGTGCATGCATGGGAGCCTTCGTCCCGAACATTATCCCCGTATTGCCGAGCGTCTGAAGTCAGCCAACGGCGCTCCAATCAAAAAACTCGCGAAGCTGCGCGGCTAGCTGAGATACGGAGTCCCGCACGGCTGCCGACTAGTCCGCAGCCGCGGGCGAGGCGCAGGGTATGGCCTCCTTCTGTCTCATCTCGCAAATTCATTGATCGGAGAGAGCGCTTTCGCGCTTACCGGTAGTGCGGCAATATCTTTTTGCCAAGTTGACGCAACTGGTCCTTCATGACGTCCATCGGCAGGAAACCCTGGTCGAAGTTCCACATGAAGTATTCCGGATTGGCCGCCTCAATCAGCTCGTCCATCTTGCGCCGGATGTCGGATTCGGTACCAACGAAGAGGTAATGCGCCTTCTCCATCCGATCGACCGACCATTGGCTTTGCGGGAGCGGAACCTTGCCGGCCGGCCATTTCTCTTCGTCGCCGGGTAGCCGGAACGCTTCGAAGAAGCCGAAATAACCCCAAAACTTCATAAACGCGATGCCGGCAGTCCCGGTCTCCGCCAGGCGCATCGCCTCCTCCTTGTTCCGCCCGAAGTAGAACTGGCGCAGCGCACCGACCCGCTGGCCCAACTCCAGCTTGCGTCCGGCCTTGGCCGATTCGTCCTGGAACAACCGCGCGATTCGGGCCATCGATTGCGGATGCGTCACCAGCGTCATCGGGATAATCCCCTGGCGGGCGCACCACAGGATAGTTTCGTCGCTGATTGAGAACGCCTGAAAAATGGGCGGATGCGGCCGCTGAAACGGCTTGGGCACTACGAAGATCTTTTTAACTTTACCATCAACAATCTCACCCGGCGCGCCGTACTGTGCGGTGAATTCGTGCGCCGGCCACGGCGTGCCGCTTTCGTAAGGATACGGATACTCGTAGTAGTCGCCCTTGAAAGAGAACGGCTCGTCGCCCCAGGCGAGCTTAAGAATCTGAAAAACTTCCTCGAAAACTTTGCGGTTGGTCCGATCTATATCGGACTGATCAGAAGTCGCGGCGGAAACGTGCAGCTTTTGCCCCATCTGATTGAGCCATCGGGACTGATAGCCGCGCGCAAAGCCGACGAAGCTGCGGCCGCGCGTGAGCTGGTCGAGCCATCCGATCTCGATTGCCAGCCGCAGCGGGTTCCATCCCGGCAGAACGTACCCGATCGGTCCGACGCGCAGATGCTTGGTATGCATCGCGACGTACAAATGGAGTTGCGGCACGCTGCCGAGTTCGAGACCTTCGGTATGCAGGTGATGCTCAGGGAAGGCGAGCATCTCCACGCCCAGATCCTCGGCCATCCGGGCGAACTCGACGACTTCGTCGATCATCTTCTGCCAGCGATCGTTGCGCGCCGCGATCGGGCGCAATCGCTCCCGCTCTTCCATGGTAGCGGGAATCGTCGGGAGCACTAAGAGTCCGAATTTCATTTGCGGTGATCCTTCCAAGACGCCCTTTGGTCTTCATGTGTCGCTTCGACGGGACCAAATGTCAAGTATATTTTCGTGGCGCTGGCGTCCATACCACCCCATCTCCTCAACCCATTCGGGAGAATGCCGCGCGTCGACTGACCCCATGCGCCGTTCGGAGCGGTGCTTGGCGTGACCTTCGACCACTCTTCTAACGACCATACGGAATTTGGGTGCGGACCATTATGAGCGTAGCTTGTCTTACAGCTATTTGAGAACGGACGGCTCTTGTCACAGAATCGGGTTGAGGGCGTCCTATGGGAGAGATAAGAGTCAGGCCGCAGGCTCGGGAAGCCTTTTTCCCGCGCCCGCTGAATGACAGACAGGGAGCGTAGACGGTGACACTTGGTCATGGCGCATATTGGGAAAGCCGTACAGATCAATTTTTCAAGCGGAGGCGAGGTAACGCGATGTACGATCTGGCGATTCGCGGAGGAACGATCATCGACGGTAGCGGGCTGCTGCCGTCGTTCCGAGCCGACCTGGCAGTCAAGGAGGGCAAAATCGCACTCATCAGCGGACGCATCAAGGGTTCGGCGCGGCGGGAAATCGACGCGGCAGGATGTATCGTGGCGCCTGGTGCCATCGATCTTCATTGTCATTATGACGCGCAACTCAATTGGGACCCCTACTGCACGCTCTCCGGATGGCACGGCGTAACCTCGGTGGTGATTGGCCAGTGCGGCTTGGGCCTGGCCCCGACTCGGCCCGATCATCGTGAGCTGGCGATGTCGATCATGACCCGCACCGAGGCTATTCCGATGGAAGCGATGGAACGGGGCCTGCGCTGGGATTGGGAGACCTTTCCCCAATACCTCGATAGCCTTGACCGCCATGGGCTCGGCGTCAACGTCGCTTCGTTGCTGCCTTACTCGCCGCTGCGCATTTACGTGCTCGGACCCGAAGCGGCGCTGGAGCGGGAACAGGTGACCAGCCGCGAGCTGGAGCAGCTATCGGCGCTGCTGCGCGAGGCGATGGAGGCCGGTGCGTTTGGTTTCTCGATCGACAAGCTGTGGGAAAATCGGATGGCTGACGGGCGTCTGCTACCCGATCATATCGCGTCTAACGAGGAGGTAATGGCCTTGGCCGACGTTTTTGCCGACTACGGCGTAGGCCACCTGAGCTGGACCCGCGGTCCTTCCGAAAAGCGCGGCGGAGATGCTTTCATCAGGGAGTTGGCCGCCCGCAGCGGACGCCCGCTAAACCTGGTCGGCATCGCGGCCTCGTCGTTGGCTCCCGGCGCTTACCGCAAGATGCTTGGCTATCTGGAGGAGAGCCATCGACGTGGACTCCCCATCTATTGCTCGGCGGTTTGTATGGACATACCGATCGCGATGACGCTGGCGGAATTCAACATGTTCGACACGATGCCGAACTGGGTCGATCCTTTTATCGGTACTGCCGCTGAGCGAGCCGCGAAACTTGCTCTTCCCCAGGTGCGTACCGCGATGCGTGGCGACCTCGAGCGCAGTCCGCACCACGCGTTCGTCAAGGGATGGTCTCTGATAAGCGTACTGGAAACGAAAAAGGAGTCGAACCATCGGTTCGATGGACTTTCAATCGCCCGGGTCGCGGCCATGACTGACAAGGACCCGCTTGACGCGATGCTCGACCTGGCCCTGGATGAAGCGCTGGAGACGGTGTTCGGTTTTATGCACGTTGGCGGCGACGAAGATGGGACCATCGAACTGTGCCGCCACCCATTTACGCACATTTCCAATTCCGACGGCGGTGCCCATGTCCGCTTCCTTACCATCAGCACCTGGCCGATCCATTTCCTGAGCCGCCTGGTTCGCGATCGCGAGGCAATGTCGCTGGAGCAGGCGCATTTCAAGATTTCCGGTTTGCCGGCTCACATCGCCGGCTTCACAGATCGGGGAACGCTAAAGGTTGGGATGGCGGCCGATATCATCGTGTACAGACTCGAGGAGCTCGGGTTCCTCCATGAGAAGCCGATATTTGCCAACGATTTTCCCGGCGGCGCTCCGCGTTTGATTCAGAAACCCACGGGACTCCAATACACTATTGTCAATGGTGCCGTGACCTTTGAAGATAACAAATGCACCGGTCTGCTGCCGGGTAAGCTGCTGCGGAGTTACGAGATGGCGCGGTGAGGGCGCTAAGATAGGCAATGGTCTCAGACTCTCACGATGGTGACCGCGATGGAATTGAAACAACTTGGCAACACCGGCGAAATGGTGCCGGAGATCGGAATCGGCGTATGGCGATATAGCGGGGGAGCGGAACCGCTGCGCCGGGGAGTTGAGTTGGGAGCAAATCTCATCGACACCGCGGAGGTTTACGCAACGGAGGACGTGGTTGCGCAAGCGGTAAGCGGCATTCGCGATCGGATATTCATTGCGACCAAGGTCTCCGGTGACCATTTGCGCCATGATCAATTGCTGCGCTCGGCGGAAGCCAGTCTGCGCCGGCTGGAGACCAGCGTTATCGATTTGTATCAGATCCATTGGCCGAACTCGCGCGTTCCGATCCACGAGACGATGCGCGCCATGGAGACGTTGGTCGACCGCGCGCTGGTAAGATACATCGGCGTGAGCAATTTCTCCCTCGCCGAACTGCGCGCGGCGCAGACCGCGATGAGTAAGTATCCCATCGTTTCCAACCAGGTTCTGTACAACCTGAATCACCGCGAGATCGAATGGGACTTGCTGCCCTACTGTCTGGAGAATGGGATAACAATAATTGCCTATACACCCCTTGATGATGGGCGCCTCGCGGTTTTGCCGCGGCTGCGTGCGAACCGCAGGATGAAGGCGCTCGCGCTCATCGCGGGCCAGGTTGGAAAGACTCTGGCTCAGGTGGCGCTGAACTGGTGCACCTCGCGGCCCAATGTCATCGCCATTCCGAAATCCAACAAAGTCACCCGCGTCATCGAGAATTGTCAGGCATCGGGATGGCGCCTCTCTCCCGAGCAAGTCCAGTACCTGGACACGGCCTTTTCGTAGTGCCGATCGTCAACCTGCTTATGGAGATTGTTGATTTTCCCAATGGTGGGGTAGGTGAGTGCATGCGGACTCGACAGCGTCATCCTGCGCGAGCGGGGCGCACCAGCACCGAAGTTGCCGTCAGCTATCAAACGCGTGCGACCCTCTTTCGAGGTTGTGACGCGGCCTAGATAGATGTCCTTTGTGGCCTGCCGTATCCGGCTTGGCGTTTTGATCCTCGCCAAACGATATCTCGCCCGGAACCACTTCGACTCGCTTGCCGTCCGTTGTCTGCACGAACCAGCGTATGACACCGGTTATTTTTTAGAATATTCGCGTTTGTCGATGAGTCAGATTTACATCCTGGCGATTTTCTACTGCCACATCTTCCGAGAAAAAGGGCGGTCGGCATCAGGCGGTGCAATGCAACACGCAAAGTGGATGTTCGGGCTGATGAACACCGAAGAATTGATCATCTATGGAAAACCGGCGTCGGCTCCCAACTCATAAGCTCGCCACCTGGCTTGCGATGGCACAAAGATTGCTCCACAAAGATTGCTCGATGTCATAGTCGTCTTTCTTCATTTTTACCAAGTCAGCGGCCTAGAGCACGCGGACTTCAAAGCGCGGGAGCAAGGACTGGATCATGGCGAACATAATTGAGAAAGCAGAAGACTACGTGAGCAGTGCGTCGATCTCGAGGGAAGTATTACGAGATAAGCTCAGTGAATTTCTAGCGGTCGAGCGAGGCGGATTGAAACTTTACGAGGAGGCGCTACGAATCGTAACTGATTCCGAGGTCTCACGACGGTTTCACATTTTCCGTGAGCAGACGCGCAATCATGAGACCATTCTGCTTCGCGTTATGGAGCAGCTCGGACTGGATCCAGAGTATATGAGCGCTGGCGCGAAGATGGCACAGCAAAAGGCCGTTGCTCTGTTAAACACAATGACGAGTGCAGACAGCCTTGGGCCAAAAGCCGCCGAGCTCAACGCGATCGAGAACATAGTTCTGGCGGAAACGAAAGACCATTCTGATTGGGAGATGCTAGGCAAGATTTCTCGCCAGAGCGACGATTCGCGTCTACGCGATATACTCAAGCCTGCCGTGTCCGAAGTCGAGCCGGAAGAAGATCAACATTTGAACTGGACCAAGGAACAAATGGCGCGTCTGGAGTTCGCAGCAATTTCAAAGAAATAATCACCGCCCGGCACCGACTGAGGCGGCGTTCGCGACTTTGGAGTTGTTGGGTGCAGCCGGGGGTTGGTGCAATTGGGGAATTGTAAGACAAAGAGGATTAAGCCGTGGCGACGAAGAAGACAGGCAGAAGAAAGTACTCTAAAGCAGCCTCGAACAAGGTGAAGCGCGCTTTGCATGAAAGAAAGCGCGGCAAATTGAAATCAGGCCGATCTGGAAAAAAGGTCAAGAGCAAAAAGCAAGCGATCGCTATCGGACTTTCCGAGGCCCGGCGCAAGGGTGCGAAGGTACCTGCAAAGAAGAAGTCTTGAGGCGCAATCCGAGGATCTGCCGGACCGGACTTTGGGATAGTTGCAAAGCCGATTTTGAAGGAATGACCGTACAGGGGTCAAAGTCCTTGAATTTATCGGCAAGTTTGCGGAACGTTTGGCAGCTGCGCGTATCAGGCAAGTTTGGCGTTGTACGACGAGGACGGATCTCGCGTCCATTTAATCGCATGTGACGTCGTTTCAGCCTTCAGCTATGGGCGACTCAGAACCGCTCTAAATTGCTGGGCGCCTCGTAATCGCAGGAATGGCTTTGTCCATGCTGCTAATTGGCAACAAACACACAATTTGAAACTGCCCGATCGCTGCATTCTGTCGGCAGATAGCGGAACAACCGCCAACTGG
Source organism: uncultured Pseudomonadota bacterium (assembly GCA_963824565.1). Taxonomy (GTDB): domain Bacteria; phylum Desulfobacterota; class Binatia; order Binatales; family Binataceae; genus JAJPJA01. The sequence goes on from CAWGQB010000013.1 coordinate 77,604, forward strand.
TATGCGCGCGATTTCAAAATCCGCCGCGGCATGATGGCTAGTGGAAGTGGTAATCTCGCTAGCATGGGGGCCGCCGTTCCCTATGCAGTCGGGGCTAAATTCTGTTTCCCGGATCGCGTGTGCATTGCAGTCACCGGCGACGGCGCTATGCAGATGAACGGGCTGAACTCCTGCATCAGCGTTGCCAAATACTGGAAAGAATGGTCCGACCCACGATGGATCACGCTGGTCCTGAACAATCGTGACCTCAACCAGGTGACCTGGGAGCAGCGCATCATGATGGGAGACATTCGATTCACACCGAGTCAGGAGCTGCCCGATTTCCCTTACGCCGCCTTCGCCGAATCGATCGGCTTGCGCGGGATTCGAGTGGAAAAGGCCGGGCAACTTGCCGGCGCGTGGGATCAGGCGCTAGCGAGCGATCGGCCGGTGCTGGTGGAAGCCATTACTGATCCCGACACGCCGACGTTGCCACCACACATCACCCTGAAACAAGCGAAGAATTTCACTGAGACAATCCTCCGTGGCGATCCCCACGAAGCCGGCATCGTTAAGCAGACGATAAAAGGAATGGTGCAGGGCCTGATTCCCCATTCGGAGGAGAAGTAACCAGATCAAGGTCAGATTGGATACCGCGCAGCGCGGGCGGGCTCGAGAGTCCTGCCATGGCCCACCCGGGTGCGCTCGGGACATCGCCGAACATCCAGCACGCCGTCATTTAGCGCGACGTGAATGATCGTCGCCCCGCTCATTGATGTAGTCCAGCCTAGGTAAAAGCTACGTCGTTCGGTAATAGTTGCCGTTTTTTTGTGAAGGCAAACTCCAATCGTCGGTTGATTGTTGGGGTGGCGCAGATGGCAAGCTTTTTGCGCGGTGCATTGGAATCGCCAAGAACGAAATTGTTGACAGACCAGCCTTTGCCGAGGCTTGTCGACGGATCGATGAGGGAGCCCTCGGAAATAATCCGGGGTGCATTTGAATGGATATCTCTAGTTCGGTCAGCCAGGGATTTGACTTTATCCCTTCTCCAGATAATTTGCTTGCCGCGAAAGCGGCGCATCTCCGTTATGTCAGCGACCGCGATTCCGGGCATAACTCGCAAACGCACCGCAACCGGATTTCTCTACCGAAATCCGAAAGGCGCCGTCATCGAAGACGCCGATGAACTCGGCCGAATTCGCGCCCTTGCGGTGCCACCGGCGTGGGACGACGTGTGGATTTGCGTCTTTCGCAACGGTCATATCCAAGCCACAGGTCGCGACGCTCGTCGCCGCAAGCAGTACCGATACCATCCTCAATGGAGGACCGTGCGCGACCAAACGAAGTTCGAACATCTCATTCTTTTCGGACAGGCGCTCCCGGCAATCCGCAGCCGTGTCGAAGCGGACTTGGCTAAACCTGGCCTGCCGCGCGAAAAGGTATTAGCTGCAGTGGTGCGTCTGATGCAGATGACCCTAGCACGCGTTGGCAATCCGGAATATGCGCGTCAGAATCAAAGCTTCGGCCTCACCACGCTTCAGAACCGGCACGTTCACGTCAAGGGTGGAGAAATCCTGCTCGATTTTCGTGCCAAACATGGTATCCGTCACCGCAGTGTGGTTCATGATCGGAAGCTCGCCCGCATCTTAAAGAACTGCCGCGACCTTCCGGGTTCGGAGTTATTCCAATACCTCGACGAACAGGGCCAACGTCACTCCATCGATTCGGGCGACGTCAATGACTACTTGCGCGAAATATCGGGCCGTGAAATTAGCGCGAAGGATTTCCGTACGTGGGCTGCGACCAACTTGGCGGCGCTCGCCTTATCCGTACTCAATGAAGACAACCCCACCAAAAAAGGCACCTTGCAGGTTATCAAGGAAGTGGCGACACAACTCGGCAATACGCCATCCGTATGCCGCAAATGTTATATCCATCCCGCGGTGTTCGAAGGCTATTTGGCCGGCTCGCTAAAGATGACCGCGACTGTGGAAGATCTCAACGAGTTCCCGGCCGGGGTATGGGAGCTTGAGCGGCAGGTTCTACGCTATCTGAAAAGTTGCAAGCAAACCAATCGGAAAGGCGACGTGCGTTGACCATTCCTAGCGAAACTTCCGGCGGCAGCACTAGCCATGGAGAAGCATCTACCACCATAGCGAGAGGCAGAACAATGAAGAACTATTCAACCAACCCGGATGAAGCACGCGGCGAATCCAACGACATCTCTCGGCGCATGGTCTTGAAGTCGGCGGGACTGCTTATAGGAACATCGGCATTAGCCTCAACTGCTTCCTCGCTAAGGTCACCGCTGTCTCCCAATCCGGCGCTGGCTTCCGGACCTCAAAACTTCAACGTGCCCCGGTCCATACTGAAACGCATGGTGGGATTCATGCTTGCCCATGAGCAATTTCCCGTTCCCGAACTGGTACAATTAGGAGTGGCGGCTGAACTGGCGGGATTCGACTTGCTGGCAAATAGCGATCACTTTCAGCCTTGGCAATCCAATGAGGGCCACGCGGGTCAAGCATGGGTCACGATGGGCGCACTCGGTCAACGCACGAAGACCGTCTGGATTGGACCGACGGTAACCTGCCCGACACTTCGCTATAGCCCCGCTGTGGTGGCCGAGGCTTACGCTTCGCTCAGCCTATTGTATCCCGGACGGATATTTCTTGGTGTTGGATCCGGTGAGGCACTGAACGAGGAGGCCGCGTTAGGATCCTGGCCCAAATTACACGAGCGCTCGGATCGATTAATCGAAGCGATAGAAATCATCCGCCAACTGTGGACCGGACAACAGCTTAACCACAAGGGCAGTTACTATACGGTTAACGCGAGGTTGTACGATCCGCCGGCCTCGCAGGTGCCGCTTCTGATGGCGGCCAACGGACCAAAGGCGATGCGGCGCGCCGGGCAGTATGGGGACGGACTCATCACCGACCCCGACACCTGGAAGCAGCATAAAGCGGAGTTCGAAACCGGAGCTAGGGCCGCAGGCAAGGATCCCAGCAAAATGCCTGTGCTGGTGGAGCAATTCGTGGTGGTCGGCGATCGCAAGGATGCGGAGGAGGCGGCGCAACTGTGGCATTTCCTGCCCAAAGCTTTTAAGGCTTACTACAACATCCGCGACCCGCAAGCCATACAGCAACGCGCTGCATCCGAAATCCCGCTTCAAAAAGTTTATAGCAAATGGCCGGTGAGTACCGAGCCTGACGTGCACACAAAGGCGCTGCTCGAACTATTCAACAGTGGTGTAACGATCGTAAATATCCACTCAGGTCAACCGGACCAGAGGCACGTGATTGACTTCTATGGAAAGCAGGTATTGCCGCGCATTCACGAACAAGTAACTGGAGCGTAAGTTGCAGTGGAGACCGCTGAAATTATCGGCACGACATCGCTCACAGGATTCGCAGGGGAGTAATATCCGTAACCCATGAATATCCTGGAGGCGACGAAGAGCTACGAAGACTGGATGCGTAAGGAGGGACCACAGCAGGCTACGAGAACTCTTCGCTGAAAGGAATTCCAGTTATCGATCCCGTGGCACTCGCGTATTCTTGACCTGACTTGTATCTGACTCAGCATTTTCAAAATAACGATTGACGATCCGCTCAAGCTCTTCGATGTCAGTGGGCTTGACGAGGTGGTAGTCGAATCCGGACGCTTTGGTCTTAGCGATATCTTCCGGCCGAGCATAGCCGGTGAGGGCGATCAGTAGCGGACGGTCCACTCCGTGAATCGCCAGCAGCCGGGTGGCAAGGTCATGACCTGTCATGTCCGGCAGGCCGATATCGAGGATGTAAACCGCATAACGCCCGCGGTGCGCCATCTCAAGGGCTTCCGACGCATCTTTCGCAGCGGAAACGTCCCAGGGCATTTCCGCTAACGCCATTAACATTAGTTCCCGCTGATCGGGATTATCCTCCACGATCAGCACCTTGCTTTTGGACTGGGCTTTGTCCTCCAAGGCTTCAACCCAAAGCGGCAAAGTGACGCTAAATTCTGCGCCCTTATCAATCCCTTCACTGCGCGCGCGGATCGTCCCCTCATGCATTTCCACCAGGCTCTTCGCCAACCAAAGTCCGATTCCCAAACCCTTGCCAGGGGAGCCTGTCCTTGCGGGCCGAAACAACTCGAATAAGCTGTCCGTCATCGAACTTTCGAACCCCGAGCCGGTATCGTGTACGTGGATAATTGCGCTGTCCGATTCGCGCTCAAGCCGGATCTCGATCGACCCTCCGGCGGGCGTAAACTTGAGCGCGTTTGCAAGGAGCTTGGCGACTACCTGTTCAATTCGCATCGGGTCAGCGAGCACCGGAAGCTGCTGATCGGTACGTTCGAAGCGGAAATTAATGCTTTTGCCCTCGATGGCCGGGAGATACATCTCGATGGCGTGTCCGACGGCGCCTTTTAAGTCCAGTGGCTCTTTTTTAAGACCGATTACTCCCCGGGAGATCCGGTTCACATCGAGCAGGTCGTCGACCAGTCTGCTCTGAAACGTGACTTGATGATCCAGGATTTCCATCGCGCGCTGCTTGTCGGTGCTCAAAGCGCGTTCGCTGCGCATGATATGCACCGCGGTGCGGATAGCAGACAGCGGATTACCTAACTCATGAGGAAGCAGGACCAGAAAACGTTCTTTGAGCGCGTTGGCAACCCGCAATTCCTCCCGCACCCCGTCCCGCTCTCGGGTGGTTTCATCTATGAAAGCCTGCACGGAACTGATCTGACTGAGGTCGACCAATTCGATCACCAGTTCCCGGGCGGCGAATAATTCTCCCGGAGGCCGCTGGACCGCCCCCTCTTCGAGGATGGTGCGCAATGCCTTCTTGAATATCGAAACCTCCACAATGAGTTGCGAAATTGTGTACCCGTAGCCGGCACGCGAACGTCCATGCTTAGCTCCCTGTTCCTGAATCGTTGCTCGCGGCACCGCGCCGCCCTTAAGCACTCCGATGACATGGTCGAGCAAGTCGGGAAGGTCGGCTTCCAGGTCTCTGTCGGTGAAGGCAAGGCGTTGCTCAGGAAGTCTGACATCTGCGCGGACCGATTCCCGGAAAAGCGCCATCAGCTCGAGCTTGTGAGCCGCCATGTGTTCGCCGACGTTCTTTAAATCAAAGTCCATAGGACGAAATTGAGCCCCACAGTTCATTCATTCTAGCGCCGGATCGGCGGAACAGCGCAAAAACAAAGCTCTGGACTGAATTAAAATACGGTCTGTATCGTCCGCGGGAAGAGCGAGCTCACAGCTTGAGAGTCGTGAGCTTCCGGAAACCTACATCGATCAAATTCTTTCAGGTTATTTCATGAGGAAAGTGGGAAACCCGCCGGGACCGGCGACTTATGCGTCGCGATCCGGTTCTGACACGTGTTTGGTAATGGCAACCGCCGAATCGCGTCGGGCCATCATAAGGACGCGCGAAACTGGGACGTGACGATTTCTTGCAGCTCCGTGATATCCGCGGGTTTTAACAGTTGGTAATCAAATCCGGCGAGCTTGATTTTTGCCAAATCCTGGGGACTGCCGTACCCCGTCAGCGCTATCAGTACGGGACGGCTTTCACGGTGGAGTTCAAGTAAACGCCGGGCAAGCTCGTAACCGTCCATATCGGGGAGGCCTAGATTGATGATGTAAACGCGGAAGGGATTACTCGCCGCCATTTCCAGGGCTTGCTCAGCATCCTCGGCAGTCTCGAAATCAGCATCCAGTTCGGACAAAGCTAGCAGCAGGAGTTCGCGCTGGTCGGGGTTGTCCTCGATGATCAGAACGCGCTTTTCCGAGGGAGGACGAGCCGGAAGAATCTCGGCCGTAAGGGGAACTCGGAGCACGAACACGGAGCCCTGGCCAAGGCCCTGGCTGGACGCCTCGATCGTTCCTCCATGTAATTCCGCCAGGTTCTTTGCCAACCAAAGCCCCACGCCGAGACCGCCCTCGCTCCGGCCAGATGCGGCTTGAGTAAAAAGGTTGAACAATCGGCTTAGCATCGGGCGGTCGATGCCGACGCCGTTGTCGGTGACCTTGATGATCGCGGAATCGTGGTCATGACTGAGAGCTGACCCCGATTAAGCCACCTGACGGAGTAAATTTGACAGCATTGGCGACCAAGTTCGCAACTATCTGCTCCAGTTCGCACCGGGTCGGCAAGAACGGTGATCTGTTCGTTGGGTCGATCGTATCTAAAGTCTACGCCTTTAGCTTCGATCGCGGGCTGAGATGTTTCGAATCGCGTGATCGATCGTATCCCTGAGATCGACCGGTTCCTTTTTCAGCTCAATTATCCCTAGTGAGACCCGGTTGACGTCGAGCAATTCGTCGACCAGTTTAGCTTGATAGGTGGCCTGGCGCTCTATGATGTCCAGAGCCCGCTGCTTCTGGACCTTCGAAGCGTTTCCCCGCAGGACGTGCACGGCGGTACGGACCGCGGCCAGCGGATTGCGCAGTTCGTGCGAGAGTACGGCCAGAAAACGATCCTTCTGTTCGTTTGCAAGCCGCAATTCTTCGCGGGCGGCATCACGTTCCTGCCGGGTTTCCTGCATATATTGTTGAGCGGAGCTGAGCTCGCTTAGGTCGGCCAACTCCATGACAAATTCGCGAGCCTCAAACAATTCGTTCCGTGCCGCGCGAGGAAGACAGCTCTTCCAGCATTTCGCGCAGAAGCCTGTGGAAGATCGAAAATTCCCAGATTAGCTGCGTGATCGTGTATCCGTTGGTCCTACGGGTATGTCCATGTGTTGCCGCTTCTCGCGCGATCGATTCGTTTGGCGACTCGCCTCCTCTCAGAGCCGAGATGATCTGTTCAATCAGACTGGGTAGATGGTCATCGAGCTCACTATCGGTAAAGGAGAGGCGCTGCGCGGGAAGCCTTTCATCGGCCCGCGCCATCTCTCGCCAGCGCGCCAAAAGCACGGCTTTTTGAATTTCAAAATGATTCCCCACGCTCGCAAAGAAAGGGTTCATTCGGTGGATTCTCCGTTGGGGAGGCAGTTGTAACCGACCGCTTCAGGCAAGGCAAACCATCCGCACGCGCAATTCTTTTCAGCAACCAATCTCGAATTTACCGTTGATCCGCGTTGGTCGCAATATAACACCGTTTCCCAAGAACCAGCTCCGATCGTGCGATGCCAGGAATGCGAGTTTCTCACCTGAATCGTGGACGCCATCGCTGTTTTATACCGGCCACTGTAACCCGCAGACATCTGCTCAGCGGGCATCCAAAACGCGACGAACGTGTGCCGCCAAAGCGGCGTACGTGAATGGCTTCGCGATCAGTTCGACGCCCGGATCAAGGCGGCCATGATGGACGATGGCATTGCGCGCGTATCCACTGGTGAACAGTACCTTCAAGCCAGCTCTTCGCCGCTGTGCCTCGTTGGCTAGTTGCCGCCCATTCATACCGCCTGGCAAACCGACATCCGTAAGCAACAGTGCAACTTCGCTATGAGCTTCGAGAAGGCGAATACCGCTGGCACCATCAGCAGCGTCGATCACGAGGTAACCGAGCTCACGGAGCACGTGGACAGTCAAGCTGCGAACGTCTGAATCATCTTCGACCACGAGGATGGTTTCGCCATTAGCCCGCGGAACGGAGTCGGCAGGCGCGCGAGTCTCGGTGGTGCTGCCGGACTGGTAGTACCTCGGCAGGTACAGCTTGATTGTGGTACCCGCACCGACCTCGCTATAAATCCGTACGTGTCCGCCTGATTGCTTGAGGAACCCGTAAACTTGCGACAGACCAAGTCCGGTACCCTGGCCAATCTCTTTAGTGGTGAAAAATGGATCGAACGCTTTGGATACAACCTCCGGCGTCATCCCGGTGCCGGTGTCACTTACGAAAATGCCGACATACTGCCCCGGAGTCACTTCCGCAGCCGCCGCATAGGCGTCGTCCAAATAGACGTTGGCCGCCTCGATCGTCAATTTCCCGCTGTCGGGCATGGCGTCGCGCGCATTGACGGCAAGATTGAGCAATGAGCTTTCGAGTTGATTCGCGTCGGCGAAGACCGGCCACAAACCGCCGGCAAGCACGGTCTCGATCGCGATGCTTTCGCCTAATGTCCGGTGGAGCAGCTCGAACATCCCGGCGATCAGCGTGTTAACGGAAACAGCCTTCGGCTCAAGTGGTTGCTGACGTGAAAATGCCAGCAGCCGGTGGGTGAGAATTGCCGCGCGCTCTACGCCTCGCAAGGCTGAGTTGACCAGCCGCCCGAGATTGTCATCGGTCTGTTCCGGCAGACGGCGTTGCAGGAGGTCGATGTTGCCTCGTATCACGGTCAGTAAATTGTTGAAATCGTGAGCGACGCCACCTGTGAGTTGACCGACCGCTTCCATCTTCTGCGCTTGTCGCAAGCGCTCTTCGGCATCCCGTTTCTCCGTCAGGTCGCGGGTGATTTTCGCAAAACCCAGCAGCCGACCATCCGGATCGCGGATCGCGTTGATCACAACGTTCGCCCAGAATTTGCTGCCGTCCTTGCGCAGACGCCAACCTTCGGCTTCGTATTTGCCAGTGTCCGTTGCGGTTGCAAGCGCTTTTTCCGGGACCCGGTTCTGTCGATCCTCCCGGGCATAGAAGCGCGAGAAGTGCTGGCCGATGATTTCCTCCCCGGTGTAGCCTTTTATTCGCTCCGCACCCTGGTTCCAATTGACGATGTTGCCGTCAGGGTCGAGCATGAAAATGGCATAATCGGTAACGGCTTGGACCAGCAGACGGAAACGGCGTTCGGTATCCTCGAGTTGTCTGACGTTCGCAGCGAGCTGTTGCGCGCGCTCTTTGACCCGCTGTTCAAGCGTCTCGTTCAGCTGTTGCAACTCCTGCTCGGCTCGCTTTCTCGCTTCGATCTCACGCTGGCTCGTCTGGTAAAGATTGGCATTTTCGATGGCAACAGCAGCTTGTGCAGCTACCGCCGTCATGATGCGCTCGGCACGTTCCGTAAATACCCCCGGTTCGGAATGACCGAGAAATAGTCCGCCAAGCACTTCCCCCGACCGCGACACCACGGGGAGCGCCAAATAGCTGCGAACCGGCAGATGACCCTTCGGCATACCATGGTATGGCGGACTTTGCCCGTATCGGGGATCGGTCAAAATGTCGTAGGAGCGAACGGGACCGCGCCCGCGAAAGGTCGGCTCGAAAAGCGGTGTGTTGCGTGGCCTCGGAAAGTTGGCGAATGCCTCGTGCGGCGCGCCTGAAAGTGTATAAAGGGTATACGTCTCACCCGTTTTGTCAGTCGCGTTGAAAAAGAACGCAGCAAACTGAGCCTCTGTAAGCTGGCGCCCCGCATCAATTACGGTCTGAACACGGCGCTCCAGGTCGAGGTCCGCGGCAAGCGCAACGCCGGTCCTGTTCAGGATTTCAAGGGTCTGCGCTTCATCGCGCACCTCGGCGACGCGCGCTTCCAAGGTCTCATTGAGCGCCAACAGGCGAGCTTCGAGTACCTTGCGATCGGTAATTTCATAATAGGCCCCACGCAGCCATCGCGCAGGCTGTCCTTTATCGGGCACTATTTCGCCCTTTCCCGCAAGCCAGTGGACGCTGCCGTCAGAATGCTTGACCCGAATTTCCACCCGGAACGTGCCAGTCGTAATAGCGACCTCGATCGCGCCGCGCAATTTCAGCAGATCGTCAACGAAGACCGCTCGTTCCCAGTCCGCGAAAGATGGCTTCGGAGTTCGTGGATCGAAACCGAAAAGCGCCGCTATTTGAGGGGTCCACTCCCACTCGTTCGTCGAGAGATCCAGCTCGAACGTGGCGATGCCACCGGCCGTTTCCGCCAGACGCAGCCGTTCCTCGGATGCGCGAAGGCGTGCTTCGAGGTCATCTCTGTGACGCCGGTCTTCGTTCATGGGCCGCCTGGGTTATTCTCGGCCGCCCAGAATTGCCTTCGCCTCGGTCATGGCCCGAAGCTTGCCTAAGGCCACATGCCGCGGAAGATGGTTGAAGCCGCACGTGCTTGTGATGATGGTTTGCTCCGGCGTCAGCCATCGATAGGCTTCGATGCGTTCGGCAACCTGCTGGCCGGTTTCTATGTTCGGGTCCTGGACGTCAACGGCGCCTACGCCAAGCTGCTTGTCGCCGAGCAGACCCTCATAATGCCGCGTCATATCGTGCTCGATCAGCAATGCATCGCAGTTGATTTGGCAGACAATATCCGCCTTGTACCGGCCCACATCGAAATATCGATGTCCGATTTGTCCATCGTAATCGGGACCGACTGCGTAGTTACCTTGGCAGACGTGAACTAAGGTGTAAACGTCGTCCGGAAGTCCCTCGATCACCATGTTGATCACGTCGACGGCGGCCCGCACCTCCTCATCACTTACAGGCGTGAAGTAGGGCTCGTCGATCTGGATGTTCTTGCAGCCTGCCGCGGCAAGCTGGTTGAAGTTCTGATGGAGTAGCTTGCCGAGATCGGTCATCATCTTACGCATGTCGTTGTAGTACTCGTCATACGCCACGGCTGCCAGCAGGTGAGGGCCCGTCATTGTGATTTTGACCGGTTTGCGCGCAAATGCCGACACCGACCTGAATTCCTCGACCAGACCGAGATCTATGGTATCGGTTATCGGCCCTCGGCAAACTGCGGCAGGGTGAAAGACATTGGGGTCGTGTTTGCTGACTGGCTTGGGCCGGGTGACGCCCTGAAAAGCGGGAATCTTCTGCCAAAAGAAGTTCAACATGGCATTTGGCGGCGAGTGTCGGTTGTGCGTGCGCCGATGCATCTCGCCCCCGGTAATAATATCGATCCCTGCGGCCTCTTGTTCCACGATCGCCGCTTGCGTCGCACGAAATTGAGCGTCGGTGAAATCGCCTGGTGAGAGTTGGCCCAACGTGACTAAGCGATCAAGCGCCTCATACCAGCGCGGGACGCTATGAGCCCCGACAACCGTGGTCGTATATTTTTCGTAGCGAGGCATCATCCTTCCTGCTCACCGGCGCGTTGCAGCGTCGGAACCCCTTCAGTACGGGGCTCGCCTTCTGCGGCGAGGCGTATGACCAACGGCCAACCACACCAACATGACGCGGCGTTCCGGGATAAGCAGCTCAACCACCAAGACCGGGAACGTTTGAACCTGGATCAAAGTTGAGCATAATGCGGTCAATCCTTCAAATATATTCAGTCGCAACTCCGCGCGAATTTTGATGGTGTATGAGCTACGCCGCTGTAAAGAGATAAAGTAATCACGAAATTGAAGGCCGGCCGAAACCCGGAACGAACCGTTTTCCGCTACTGCACCCAGTTCAGCATCTTCATGAAGCCGCGCGGTTCGGAAACCGTCCTGGTGCGAAGCATAGCGGCCATCAGGATCTTCGCCACGCGGTATTCAACTCCGTCGCGGCGCGCCTCGGACTCGTTAAGTGCAACCTGCGCCAGTCCAGGATCGGTGAACATGCGAACGGCACCAGCCGATCCTTCGTGGTTCGATTGCCACCGTTCAAGTTGTCATGCACGACACAGAAATCATTGTAGGCGGCGTGTGTGAATTGTGGACTGCCCGTGGCGACGACGATCAGATCCTCCCCACCGGCGCCTCGGCGATCTCGTCCAGGCTGATCAAGGTGCGCGCCTCGAAGTCATAAAGGAGCGCCGCGCGGCATGTGCTCAACGATGAGGGACAAGGTTAGCGCCGACCTCTTGTCATTTTTTAAGTCCTTGCAGGATGTACGTCGAATCACGGGGGACGAAGCTATCATTTGTGAGCGAATTCCGCACGAATCCGTAGACCATCGGCATCCAGTTCCGGCGCGGGTTTGCGCGCCGGCGGATCCGAAAGCGTGCTGATCTTGATCGGATTGCCCGCCATCCTAATCTCGCCCGCGCTCACGATCATGTTCCTCACTGCCAGTTGTGGACTCTTGACCGCTTCCGGAACAGTGCCGACGACAGCGCAGGGCACGCCGGCTTCGGCGAGAACGCTTTCCCAGTCGGTCGCCGTGCGGCCACGCAAGATCTCCTCCATGTTGACTTTCAGCATGGCTTCGTTGGCTCTGCGATCGGCCCCGGTAAGGAAACGGGGATCGCTGAGACATCTCCGGACTGCCCAAAGCGTCGCACAAGCGTCTGAACGTGTCGTCGTTCGCCGCTATTACGATAATTGGACGGTCGGAGGTGATGAATGTATCGCACGGGGAGGCCGCGGGATGTTTGTTGCCGATCGGTTGGGGAATTGGACCACCATTAAGAACATTCATCAGAGCACTTTCAAGCACCGCCATCTGAGCGTCCAGCATCGCGATATCGACTTTGGCCCCCTCGCCAGTCTTGGTCCGATTGTAAAGTGCCGCCTCAATTCCGGCCAGACAGAACATCCCGCTAAAGTAGTCGACCATCGAGGTTCCGACTTTGGTTGGGGGGCTACCGGGTTGACCGTTGATGGTCATCATCCCGCTCATCGCCTGAAGAATCGGATCGTATGCGCACCGCTCATGCAACGGCCCTGTCTGCCCAAAGGCTGAAATCGCGGCATAAATCAGCCGCGGATTGATGCGGCGCAATGCCTCGTAATCCAAGTCGAGATGCTCAAGCGTCGCATAGCGCAGGTTTTCCACTACCACGTCTGCCCGGCGAATCATCTCCAGCAGAAGCTCCTTATCCTCTTTTTTCTCGAACTCGAGTGCGATTGACTCCTTACCGCGGTTGACGGCGGCAAAGTACGCTGAAGATCCATTGACAAACGGTGGAAAATTGCGGGTCTCGTCGCCATGGCCGGAGTGTTCGACCTTAATAACCCGGGCCCCCAGTTCCGCCAGGTACATCGTGCAGTAGGGGCCTGACAAAACGTGGGTCAGATCGATCACGGTAATGTCGGAAAACGGTCCTTCACCCATCATCTTCTCGTTCGCTAAATTGGTGCCGCGCTGATGTTCACACACAAAGTCGGACGGTTCTGGTAATGCTCAAAAAAAGCCGGCAGTCATCGCGCGGAGGGCAGTCGCCTGACCTCCTCCCAGTGAATGACGCCGCGCGAGCGCAGTTCGGCAACCTGCTCGTCGCTGTAACCCAGCTCTTGCATTACGCGCACGGTATGCTCGCCGTTGAATGGGCCATGCGCCAGGCGCCCGGGTGCGTCGGAAAAATCGATGAGGGCGCCGTGGCGCAGATACTTTCCGAAGCGCGGACTTTCGACCTCCACCGCCATCCGGTTAGCCGCCGCCTGCGGGATGCTCCTCGAGAAACATGCCAACACTGCTGTCGGCCTGTACACAGGCAATCCCGGCGGCCGTCAGAAGTTGTTCCCACTCGCCAGCCGGGCGCGCGCAAGAATTTTTCCGATCTCTTCGGCGAGTTCAACGTCGTGCTCTTTGCGGGCGGTTGCGCTTGCAAACCGGGAATCCGCTGACAGGTCAGGACGGTTCACCGCGGTGCAGAACGCCTTCCATTCGTGATCGAATACACACGCCAGGAAGACCCAGCCCTCGCTGGCTTGGTAGAGGCGATAAAGTGCATTGAGCCCATAGCATTGCTCGTCAGGCAACGCATAAGGGGGCCGGCCGTTGTAGTCATAAGCCTCGTCGGCGTTGGCCCAGGCGTTACCCTGCAGCATCGTGACTTCAATCGCCTGTCCGCTACCGGAGCGAGCCCGCGCCAGCAACGCCAGCATGATACTGCGTAGCCAGCGCCTGTGAGGTGTTGGGATCCGGATTTCCTTCGTTCGCCCTCATCAGCAGCCGGGATACGTCCTTGATTTCTTCCAGATTCATAGGCTGGTCGGGCGGCGGAGGGTTCGCACGGCCGGCCTGGCGAAGGGCCCCGCCCAGCAGCGCGCCGGGTATGGGATGGGCGCCCGGCCTCCGATGATGCGGTCCGGTTGCGCCGTACGCTCCGACATAGACGTGAATAAGTCGCGGATTGATCTCACGGCAGGTATCCCAATCGATCGCCAGCCGCTCAGGAACGCCGGGGCGGAAGTTATGCAGCAGGACGTCGGATCGCGCGATCAGTTGATGAATGATCTTCTGGCCTTCCGGGCTCTGCAGGTTGACCTGAATAGCTTCCTTGCCGGCGTAGTTTTTCAGATTCATCGGCGCCATGCCGCCGCCCGTGCTGATCGTCTGCTCCCGCTCCGGCGTGGCATCGACTTTGATCACCCGCGCGCCCATTTCCGCCAGCATCTCGGCCGCGTATGGCCCGGCTATCACCATCGAGAAGTCCAGCATCATGATGCCGTCAAGAAGCGGTTTCACAGCCTGCCCGATGGTCAGCATCGCCATTGGTTTTCTCGGCCATAGCCGCGGCGGGTCTGTGCGGTCTGGAAGCGATGCGCTGTAAAATCTCGGCAGTGTGCTGGCCCAGATCAGGCGCGGGGCCGCCGACTTCACCGGGGGTGTCGCTCAGGCGCGCGAGCAAACCCACGGTTGTAAGCTGTCCGACTCGCGGATCGGCAATTTCGACGGCGTGATGATTGTGCATGAACTGCTCATGCTTCATGCCCTCGATTGGCATACCGGTACGGCTCCCCCGCGATGTTGCCGTCGGCCACGTAAACTTCCATCCATTCGGCCAGCGTCCGCTCCTGCATCTTGTTGAGGATCAATTCGCGCAGAGCTTCCCGGGCCTCATGGTTCAAAATGGGAGCTTTCTTGAACAGGTCTTCCTCCAGGACCCATCCAAGGCCGACCGCCTTGAGGTAGGCGCGGAACAAGCGGTCCATCAGGTTAGCGTGCTGCAACCAATGTCCATCTTTGGTTCGCACCGGGATGTATTGCAGCATCGGCAGGCGTATCCGCGCTCCCAAAGAGTCGGGAGGAAAGGTTTTGGGGTCCAGGCGGGAGAGCTGGCGCATCATAAGTCCCGCCAAATCGTAGGGAATCATATTCTGAAGAATGCTGGTCTGGACCCATTGGCCATGGCCGCTCGAATCGCGCGCGAGCAACGCTGCGAGGATACCGCGGACGGCTGCCTGGCTTGCCGCCCATGTACCGACCTGTACGGCGGTGTAAGTGGGTCCCACGCGATTCATTTGGCCTGCGAAATCCGTCATCCGGCCGGATTTCGCCGCAATTACGCCTTCGTAACCGGCCACCTGACTGAGCGGACCCTGCTGACCCCATCCGCTGATCGAGGCATACACGAGACGCGGATTAATCGCCGAAAGCGTCGCGTAATCGATCCCAAGCCGATGCGCCACGCCGGGACGAAACGATTCCAGCACCACGTCGGCCTGCTCCGCCAATCGCTCCGCATGGTTGCGCCCTTGCGCGGTTTTCAGATCCAGAACGGCGCTTTTCTTACCGCGGTTCCAGGCTAGCCACGCCGGATGGCTGCGAAATGGATCGCCGGCCGGCGGTTCGATCTTGATAACGTCAGCGCCAAAGTCGGCCAGGACCGCCGTGGCGAGTCCACCGGCCATGCCCCAACTGAAGTCCAAAACAACAAGTCCATTGCACGGTCCGGCCATTTCTTTCTCCTTTGAAGCGGCTTATCGGCAACAATGTTCAGCGGCCTCAAGAGCGACGGCCTGCTAATGCATTTACTATATCTGACCGGGGATAAGCCAGAATTGCCGCTCTTTGCCGATTCGTTCATCGTCGAGAACCTGGTGGCGTCGTGGAGCTCAATCGATACGGATTCTGAACACCGCCCGGAAGCGCTCGCCCGGACCCACGACTCGGAGCCCGCGGCCGCTCGTGAGGGCGCTCGTCGGTGCAGTCATCGGTTCGAGTGCTATATAATCCTTGTCCTTGGGCGCGAAGACCTGCGTGTAACGGTAACCCTCAAGCAAATCCACGCTGACTCTGCAGGTGGCTCCGCGATTACCCGCGACTGAGAATGATGTCCGCTCTTCCATCAGAGCAAAGCCGTCGTCGAAACTGCTTTCGCCGAGTTGCGCGTTGAATCCTCCAAAGGGTTCCTCGTCACCGGTCGGGATTCCCCGCCCGTCGAGTACGAGCTTGCGCATCGCGGGTAGTTCCAACCGCCAGTTCGCGCGCGGAAGCTCCGGAAGGCCGAGGTAAGGATGAAAGCCGAAGCTCACCGGGACTGGACCCTCGGGACCGGCGATCAGCGTCGTTTCCATGGTGAGGCCGTCGGGGCGAAGAGTCGCGGCTAACTCGACGCGGTGGCGAAAAGGGAAGACGGCAAGAAGATCGCGGGGTCGACCACTCAAGCCGAGCCGCCACAAAATCCTGTCTCGCTTCGGTCACTACCCATGAGAGCAAAGACCACGGCACACCATGCATCGGAAGCCCATGCTCGTCGAGATGGAGAAGTGGCGATGACACATCAAGCACAACCTCTTGCCCCAGAACACGATACCGTGGCTCAGCAAGCCGATTCGCCCACGGATAGAGAAGCGGAATTCCGGCGCTGCTCCCCTTTGCCGCGGCAGCTTCGAGGTCTTCCACCCGTCTGAGCATCTCCACGCCCCGGTGACGAAGCGAAGCGCCGAGCATCCCGTGAGCAGGCAGGAAAACGGCCTCAAGGTCACCCGCAACGAGCGTGCGAGCGGTCGGGTCTTTAAGAAAGTCTGACGATCCGGGATGTGTTACCATTTTATTCTATTTGCGGAAAGACCGGTTAGAGTTGAATGACAGGCTACACTATTTACAACAGAGATATCAGCCGGCTTTGCGCCGCGCGGGCTCATGGCCATTCGTTGACGCTAATTGCATTCCACTCAAAGAGGTGGGTACAATTGTTATAACGGAAAGGGGTCTCAGCATGCTCGAATTGAAGGTCCGCAAAATCGGCAATTCCCTTGGCGTCGTCTTGCCTAAAGAGGCCATCGCCCGCCTTCACGCAGGTGATGGCGACCGCCTTTTTCTAATCGAAGCGCCCGACGGCGCGTTATCAACTCACGCCTTACGATCCCACCTTCGAGAAGAAAATGGTGAAGGCGGAGAACATCATTGGCCGCTACCGCAATACCCTGCACGCGCTCGCCAAGTGAGGGAGCCGGTTTGGCCGGTTTGGATAGACCAGCGAGACGCCCACGCGCTTCATGACCGCCTTCTCGCCCTCGACGGTGGCGCCGAGGGCGTGCGCGACCAGGGACTTCTTGAATCCGCCCTTGCCAGACCACAACAGCTTCACGCCTATGGCGACGATCCCGACATGATCGCCCTCGCTGCCGCCTACACGACCGGCATTGTCCGTAACCATCCCTTCGTCGATGGTAACAAGCGCACGGGCTTTGTCGTAGGTATTCTGTTCCTCGAAATGAACGTCTACAGTTTTACCGCCGCCGAAGAAGATGCCACGCAAGCCATCCTCGGCCGCGCCGCCGGAACGCTCGACGAAACCGCCTTCACCGCCTGGCTGCGCGCAAACGTGACGCGGCCACCTCAATAATCGCGGCCATGACTTGCTGCCTATCACAAGTCCGGACGGATGATACTAATCCGCGATTTCCACCCAGGTCGGCGCGTGATCGCTCGCCTTCTGCCAGCCGCGAACTTCGCGATCGACGCCCGCGCCCACGAGGCGCTGGGCGACTGACGGGCTGAGCAGCAGATGATCGATGCGCAGCCCGGCATCGCGGCCCCAGGCATTTCGGAAGTAATCCCAAAACGTATAGATGCGCTCGCCCGGATGCAGCTTGCGCACCGCATCGGTCCAGCCTTGAGCGACCAGGCGAGCGAAGGCGTCGCGCACCTCGGGTAGAAAGAGCGCATCATCAAGCCAGCGCTCCGGCTTATAGACGTCAAGATCGGTCGGGATAACATTGTAGTCGCCGGCGAGAACGACGGGCGCGTCCGTCGCGAGCAGCGCTTGGGCATGTTTGGTCAAACGCTCGAACCAGCGAAGTTTGTAATCGAACTTCGGGCCGGGCGCTGGATTGCCGTTGGGAAGGTAAAGGCAGCCGACCAGCACACCATCGATCGTCGCCTCGATATAGCGGCTATGGATGTCGTCTGGGTCGCCAGGTAAGACCCGGCGCTTCTCGAGCGGATCCGTACCGCGCGCGAGAATCGCGACGCCATTCCAGCTCTTCTGGCCGTGCCAGATCGCGCCGTAACCCGCCTCCCGGATAGCAGCTTCCGGAAACTTCTCTTGCGGCGCCTTCAGCTCCTGAAGGCACGCGACATCCGGCTTGGCTTCTACGAGCCAGCGCAAGCAGCACCGGAAGGCGGCCATTGACGCCGTTGACGTTGAAGGTTGCGATCTTCAATAAGACCCTTGCCGCTCGTTCCTAGACGAATTCGGAAGCTTACCGAATTCGTCAAGTGCATGGAACCGCGAATGCTCCATGGCATCCACAGGGCCATTATCCGGGCACGAAAATTCTTGCAAAAAGAAACTTGGTCTGACAAGCCGCCGAAGCGCCGACCGAGGGGTTTAGGTCCCTGCGCAAGTCAGATCTCCGACTGCATGAGAAAGCGGAAGGGCATGAAATGAAACCAAGGCTGTATCAGCACAATCGATTTCGTATCCTCTCCAAAGCCCAGGGGCGGCTGATCTTCGATCTTGTTATAACCTTTGGGTGGCATGAACGTTTGCGCGGGGAGCTGCTTGACCTTAATGTCATTGACCCGGGTCTTAGTAATTAGTGATGCGGTGTCATAATCGTTCCGCGACGGAACCGGCAAGCGCAAGTTGATCACAGATTGTTTTTCGAGCACCATTCCGGTGCGTCTCGTCTGGAGTCCGAGCCTTCAAACCTTTAACCTGGGAAACCATCTTGCGGTCGAATTTGACAATTTCGTTTGCACCTGGAGCTACTTTCGAGACGCATGCACTGACGGTGATGTCCATCTGGGCATTACCAGCCTCGCCGCGATATTCGTCGCAACGGTTATCTGCGATCAAATGCGTTGCTCCGGTCCGTTTGAGAACAATCGCTTCCGAGTCCGTCTCGCCGCGATCAGCTGTCAGTTCGCTCAAAGACTCGATCGGCATCTCGACGTAATTCTTACGGTCCTTGTCCACGATATAGAGCCGGCCCTTATCCAGATCTGTAATCGTCTGGACGTCATGCATATCAATCTTCTGTTTGTTGCCTTGGACATAAACAATTCGATTCTCGGTTCCGTTTCCGATCGGACCATTTGCAATCGCGATCTCCGACATCACGACACCGGCGGACACCAAACTCTGCGCGCCCAGTAAAAGACCGGCGGTGGCTGCTAATATTATTGGGAAGCGTTTCACTTTATACCTCCGATGAATCAATGCAACAAGTTGGCGACTCCTCGGGTCAAACCGCCTGAAGCCGATGACCGACAGCGCAAGCAATTCCAGCCACGTGCGGCCATCGGCAGTGCAATCCAACCCGAAAGAGAATCGCCGACTTCAGTTCGCGCCGCGCGTCCGCTGATTTTCTGAATTGCTTTCCCCGGCATCCTGATCGAGTCCAATTGGCATCACTCCAATCGAATGCAACGGGGCTTCCAAGTGCCGCGCCGCCTCATCCCTTATGGCGGGTTTCGACTGGGCCTTTCCCGTCGCTTCTTGGGACTCGGCCGTCGTCCGGTTTCTGCCCTGAGTCTGCGCGTTCACGTTTTTTTTCGCCGAATAGTCCGTTTTCATGGCATCTACGCGGGAGCCAGCCGGAGCAAGGCCTAACGGCCTTGGAGCATTCGGAGGAATGCCCGGAACACCTGGGGCGACCCGCTCAGCCGGCACGATGGGCGAAATCGCTGCTGGAACTGCGGGAGTCGATCCGGCCACGCCGGGTTCTGTCGCTTGGCCCCATGCCAGCGGGACCGTAAAGCCGACTATCAGTGTTACGCTCGCGAGACATTTTGCGAGATTCATGGTCTTACCTCTTCACCTCTGGGTTGGGATGTAAGGATGCGAGATAAGGTGCAAGACATGTGCCCCGAATCAGAATCCTCGCCTTCAAACCTTAAAGTCCACCTAGCCGGCAGATGGCCCATGTAAATAATTCAAGGTACCCGGTTCGATAAGGTTCGGTTCGAGAACGGAATATGGCGGCGACGTATTTGCTGGCAAACGCTCGCTGAATACAACAGCCGCAAAGTTGAGAACAAATTACCATGTACATGGATGGTGGCTCTTGTCGGAAGAGACAAACGAGCTTATTCGTCTTTTCCCGAAGAGGCGGGGGCTGGCACGATGTGTGCGGTCTAAGCCGACTAATTCGCCAACTTATTGAAGGAGATGCAAACTATGAGAATGTTACACCTATGGGTCCCGATTTCAGCACTCGCAATAGTAATCTCTGTTGCCGGTAGCGCTTGGTCGCAAAGTACGACACAATCCGAGACCACGGTCACTACCGTTCCAACCGTGACGAGCAAGACGGTAACAAAAAAGACGGTTATTAATGGGCCCCCTGCTATTATAGTAAATCGGCCGGCGATCGTCATGAATCCGCCTCCGGTATCAAGCGAGACTACAACCGAGTCAACAAGATCGGATTACCCAGCTCCGACCGTTGAAGAAAGAACCAACAGCAGGACAACTTACAGTCCTTTCGGTGTGACGCATTCCGAAACTCGCGAGAAAACTACGAGCCATGCTGATGAAGACAGTGAAGATTAGCCGCGAAAAGTAAGAATGGAAAGGCAAAAGTTTTCACCGCGGTAGCGATGAATTCAAAAATGGAGCTGGGTTCGATGAGACGTCTAACTAAACTTACCTTGATGCTATCGAGCATTGCGGTTTGCCTGTGTTTGACAGGCTGCTTTGCACAAACAAACGGAGACACGCCTGAATCAGCGGGGGTCGTACAAACACCGTCGGTGACCGGTTTTAGCACGATCGGCAGAGGTGACGAGGACTTCGCACAAAGACAGCGCATGACGATCTATCTGGATCCTTGGATCTTCGGAAACACCTGATTCTCAATACCCCGTATGGGACGAAGCGCGTATACGCACAGCTCGCCGGCACATGGTTGGCGAGCCTTAGGGTCGACTTGGTTCGAATCACTGTCGAAAGTTGCGGGCAATGAAATCCTTTCAGTTGCGTGGACCGGTGGAGAGAAGGAGCGCAACGCAGCGCAGCAGGTCAGCGCGCCAGTCGTATCAAAAGCTCTTACCGGCCACAAATTCTCTTGTCAGATGAAGTGTATCTGGCCACACAATTCGTTCCGCTAGATATTGCAACCAGATTCTGGCGAACTAACATGGGCTTAGGAAAGGGAGGGAAGAATATGAAGCCCACGATACTCGTGCTCGTCGCCACGGTTCTCGCAGCGCCAGCGCTGGCAAATGCACAATTCCTGAGTCTGGGAAGCGGCGGTTACACAGGTCATCGGGCCTGCGAAACCATGGGCCTTTGTGAGGCCGGATCACGACGGCGGTCACACCGCGAATACGGCGGTCGAGTCGCCCGCGCTCATAAACCTCGACGGCTTTCACACTCTTATGAATCCCAGTCATCCTTCGATTCTCATCTGACGATGCCATCGAGTCCAAGCGAGGACACATTCGGAGGTGACTCAGGCGATGAATGAGGGCACTCGTCGCCTTTGCCGGCCTGCGGTAACGGCGCGTCACCCGGAACTTGAGATCCTCAGGGGAGGGTCCTATGACCGAGGCCGACGATTATCTGTCCCGGACCGCAAGAACAAGATTCGGTTGACAGATACGCTCTTGCGACGCCTGATTGACACGACTCGCCAAAAGTAAGAGCCGCCTCGCGCAAAGGATACGTAAATTGCGAAGAGCGAATCAGCATTGCTGTCTATCTCGACGACCGTTTCGCGGCGAAGTGACGGTCCATCGCCCGAGCAGAGCATCAGGATCGCGGCTATAGCGGCTTCGCTCGGAATCTTCGCGGGCACTGCGGCACGCAAGGCTACAGAGGACGCGATTCTGACGGAATTCAGCCTCTGAGGTTTCTGCGGCGCTCGCATCCCGGGTAGCCGTTGCGCAAATTCGCGTTTGCAAATCGTGGCCTGTTGGTGTGAGTTTGATTCAGGATCTCAAAACGGAAATTCCTGATCGGATGATGGCCATCGCGACTCGATGTTGCTGTTTGCCGAACGGGTGATGCCGCGTTCACCTTTCACTTATGAGCTGGCCCGCCGGTGCTTGTCCAGGCGTCGTTGGCCGGCGAGGCGGGAAAAATGTCTCTGGCGCAAAAGACTGTCATAGTTATCGGAGGAAGTTCCGGAATGGGTTTGGCGACCGCCAATGGCGGCCCTGGCCGAAGGCGCTAATGTGACGGTCACGGGCCGTACGCGCGAATGGCTGGACGCGGCGCGGGCCGAGTCGGGCGGACGGATTCGTACCGCCGCCGTCGACGCCGGAGATGAAGCGGCGATGCGTTCGTTCTTCGGTGAGTTTGCGCAAATCGATCATGTGTACGTTACCGCCGCGGCGCTCCTGTACGGCCCCAAGCTGGATTTTGACAGCTCCGCGCTGCGGGCAGCCATGGATACCCGCTTTTGGGGTTGTTTCTATACCGCTAAGTACGCGGTGCCAAAAATGCCGCCGGATGGATCGATTACCTTCACCACCGGCACCGCGACGCGCAAGCCGATACCCAGCGGGAGTGTGGTTACGGCATCCTGCGGCGCGGTGGAGGCTTTTGCTCGCGGGCTTGCGATCGATCTGGCGCCGATTCGCGTCAACGCGATAGCCCCCGGCCTGATCGCAACTCCGCTGCATGAACGCAGAGGCGGCAAGGAAGCCGCGGCGAAACGCCTTGAACAGATGGCGGCGCGTCTGCCGCTCAAACGCGTGGGCCGTCCCGAGGATATCGCCGACGCGGTGTTGTTTCTGATGAAGAACCAATTCGTTACCGGAATCACCTTGACAATTGACGGCGGCGGCTTGCTGGTCTGACTGGCTGCCCCTTCGAATCAACCACGCACGTATCCCGGAGCCGAAAAAATGCCATCGAAAGAGCAGTTCAAGGTCAAAGTGGAGCGGAATCTTGCGATGAAAACGCGCGACGGGCTGACACTGCTCGCCGACGTTTATCGCCCCGACTCCGACGGCAGGTTTCCCGTGCTCTCTGTTGCGAACGCCCTATTCCAAAACCGACGCGAGCCAGGCTACCGAGCCGCAATTCTTTCCATCCCGCGGCTACGTGACCGTGGTTCAGGACATGCGCGGCAGACATGCTTCCGAAGGGGAGTTCTATCCGTATATTGACGATGGCCCGGACGGCTACGACGCGGTTGAATGGGCGGCGGCTTTGCCGTGGTCGAACGGCCGCGTCGGCGCGGTCGGGCAATCGTATCTCGCGTCTATGGCAATACTTCACCGCCGTTGAACGTCCACCGCATCTGGCGGCGCTGTGTCCGGTCTCGGGTCCGGTAACCGCGCATCGAGAATTTCTTCTGGCATCGCGGCGTGCTCGAACTCGCGTGGGTGCTGGGCTATTTCTTTGGAATGGCGCGCAACGTTCTGGAGCGCAAAGGTCTGGCGCAATCTCACTGGCCCAACCTGAGCCAGTACATGACCCATCCCGAGGTCATGTTTTCGCCGCTCAAGCGCGAGCTGTTCAGCCATCTGCCGTTGCGCGATTTCGGCGCGTGGCTCGCGGAGGGTGCTCCATATTTTGCCGACATGCTGGCGCATCCCGGTTACGGTCCATATTGGCAGGCGTCAGACCTGCGCCGGCGCTTCGCCGACGTCAACGTGCCGATACTCCATGTCGGCTCGTGGTACGACCTTTTCCAGCACGACACGCTGACGATGTTTTCTGGGCTGCGTAACGGCGCGATGACCGAACAGGCGCGGCATGGCCAGAAGCTTTTGATGGGGCCGTGGGGACATCTGATGCCCTACTCGGTGCCGACTTCCAAAGGCGCCGGCGAGTTGGATTTCGGACCGCAGGCACTGATCGAGCTGCACGAGATTCAGTTGCGATGGTTCGACCATTTTCTCAAGGGCGCCGACAACGGCGTGATGCAGGAAGCGCCGATCCGAATTTTCGTGATGGGGGACAATCGCTGGCGCGACGAAAACGAATGGCCGCTGGCCCGTGCGCAATATACCAAAGTCTATTTATCTTCGGAAGGCGTCGCGAACAGCCTTGCCGGCGACGGAACGCTGACCTTCCAGGCGCCGGCAGCGCAGCAGTCCGACCGCTACATCTATGATCCAAAGGATCCGGTGCCGACCCGCGGCGGAAACAACCTGACGCTGCGGCCCGGTGCATATGACCAGACCTCGATCGAGCAGCGCCAGGACGTTCTGGTCTATACCGGGGAGAGTTCTGCAATCGGATCTCGAAGTGACCGGACCGCTGACCTTGAAACTATTCGCGGCCAGTTCGGCGCCGGACACGGATTTTACCGCCAAACTGGTAGACGTTCGTCCCGACGGTTATGCGCAAAACCTGGCCGACGGGATCATCCGCGCGCGCTTTCGCGATTCACTGCGCTATCCGACATTGATTACGCCCGGGCAGGTCTATGAGTATGCGGTCGATTTATGGGCAACCAGCCACGTTTTCAAAGCGGGCCATCGGATTAGGTTGGAGGTTTCATCAAGCAATTTTCCGCGCTTCGATCGCAATCCAAACACCGGCCATCCAATCGGCGCGGACGCGGACCTCGAAACCGCGCAGCAAACCATCTTTCACGATCAGCGTTACCCGTCGCACCTGGTGTTGCCGGTTATTCCTCGCTGAGCGACTGGAAATGCTCTGGCGTTACGAGCAGCGCTATTATGCAACCGATGGATGGACCAAGCCCGAAATGTGTGGAACTACCAAACCGGCCTGCTCCGGGTTGACATCAGTCCAATAATGGCAGAGCGCCATTAGGGGTTCGCCGCCACAT
The DNA here is from genome assembly GCA_963824565.1 of uncultured Pseudomonadota bacterium. Lineage (GTDB taxonomy): Bacteria > Desulfobacterota > Binatia > Binatales > Binataceae > JAJPJA01. The sequence goes on from CAWGQB010000013.1 coordinate 102,229, forward strand.
ACAACCTGCGCACCTTAGCGTTGACATCATTGCGCCCCAGTCGCACTGTTTGACAGTCAAACTGGAGATCCAGGTCAAGTGGGAATCGTTACCGTAAAAACCAAGTTTTCAAATCGTCATCCCACGGCACATTCGTGAGCAGGTGCATGTGGAGATTGGCGACCTTTTGGAAGCGAACGTGGAGGACGGGAAAATCACCTTTACACCTAAAAGCCTTATTGACCGGCATCTTGCAGAAGGTCTGGAAGATATCCGGAAAGGCAGGACTCACGGCCCCTACGACAGCGCAGCCGCCGCGATTAAAGCACTCGATGCCCGTATTAAACGGTCGGTGAAGAAAACATCCCGCGGATGAGGCTTCGCTTCACCGAAAGAGCCGACAAAGATTATGCCGGCCTTCCGGTGAATATCCGCAAGGCCTTCGCAAAGCAACTTCGTTTTCTACTTACCAACCTTCGCCATCCGACCGCTCCACCCGTCTTTCAAAGTGTTCGGCCGCCAGTTGTGGCGGCGCGATGGCGGCAATCAGCCGCGCTTGCGGGTGACTTGCGCTTGGATGCCGCGGGAATGCGGGAAGGCCGCGAATACGCCGCCGTCTACTATCAGGGTTTGGCCGGTGACGAAGCTGGCCAAATCGGACACGAAGTACACCAGCGCGCCGGCGATTTCTTCGGGCTGTCCCATGCGCCCGAGCAGGACGCCCTCGGCGCGAGCCGCTTCGGGGGTAATGTTCCCCGGATGGCGCGGGGTTGAGATTACGTCGGGCGCTACAGCATTGACCCGGATGTTGTACTGCCCCCACTCGTTGGCCATCGTGCGCGTCAGCGACATCAGCCCGGCTTTGGCCGCGCCGTATGCGCCGTGAAACGGGGCTCCGTAGATTCCGCTGACCGAAGCCACGAACGCCATCCGTCCGCCGGTACCTTGCTCGATCATGCGCCGGGCGGCGGCGCGGCCGATGTAAAGGTGGTGGCGCAGGTTGATCAGCATCTGCTGGTCCCACGCGTCTTCACTGGTATCGAGCAGCTCGTCCCAGGTCGCCATCCCGACCATGTTGATCAGCACTTCCAAACTGCCGTGGAACTTTGTCGCCTCAGCGACGATTCGCTCCGCCTGCGCTTTGTCGGTCACGTCGCCGATGAGCGCCAGCGCCTTGACCCCCAGAGCTTCAACTTCCTTGGCGACCGCATGCGCCCGTTCTTCGATAACGTCGGCCAGCGCGACGTTGGCCCCGGCCCGCGCGAGCAACAACGCACTTGCTCGTCCCATCCCAAAGCCGCCGCCGATCACCAATGCGGGCTTGCCCGCCAATCCGAGCACGTTGTGGTCCATGGGTCACCTCTCACTCAGCCCAATTTGTTGATCGGATCCAGCCAGGTCCGCGCCACCTGCTCGACGTTCTTGCGGTTTTCCTCGTCCGAGCCCGGACGCCACCATCCCGAAACCACGATTTCGTTCACGCCCGCATCGCGATAACGCTTGAGACTGTCGGGCGCCGCGTACTTGGGATCGTTTGGGGTCACGATGATTTCCACTTCCTCGGGCTTGCGATTATGTTCGGCCAGGATCTTGTACAGCTTTTTGATCTTCTCTTCGGCCATCTCGGGAGAGTTCATGTAGCCGAACCATCCGGTGCCATAGCGCGCCACGCGTTTCATCGCCGCGGTGGTCTCGCCGCCAACGGTTATCGGCAACTGCGCACCTTTGACCGGCTTGGGATTGCAGCGGATATTTTTGAAGTTGACGAACTCGCCGCTGTAGCTGGCGCGATCCTCGCCCCAGAGCTGCTTCATCGCCTCGATATATTCGTTGGTCCGCTTAGCGCGCTCCTCGAATGGGACCCCGGCGGCACGAAACTCCTCGGCCATCCAGCCGATACCCGCGCCCAGCATGAAACGGCCCTCGGATAGCTGGTCGAGCGAGGCGATCTCCTTGGCCAGAATGACGGGATTATGCATCGGGATCAGCGAAATTCCCGTGCCCAGGCGGATGCGCGTGGTGCAGGCGGCTGCATAGGTCAGCGCGATGAACGGATCGAACAGGTTCATGTGGGTGGGTCCGGGCAGCTCTCCGGCATCCGAGTATGGATACAGCCGCTCATAGTCATCGGTGAACACCACGTGCTCGACCGCGTAGATCGTCGAGAAACCCAGCCGTTCGGCGGTGCTGGCAATGGCGCGGATACCGCCCGGCGTGATTCCCGCGGCGCATCCGATTCCTATCATTCCAAATTTCATCTGCTGGTCTCCTTTCCGGCCGCTTGCCAGTCCCGTGACGACTCCTCGCTTGGGGGCGAGCGTATCGGGACCGCGCAACGCAGCGAGTATATCCGAAATTGCGGATTGCGGTGCAATCAGCAAAAGGGCTGTTTTTGGACGTCCGTTAGCGCGATCACCCCCGACCAACAGCTAGGCCAGTTTGAAAAAGCTCACGGCAGCGTGCTAGCAGGGTTGAGAAACCATTTTGAATGAGTGGGAAAGATGTGCACCCTCAACACCCTGCCAGAGACGGCTCTCATATGAGCACACAAGGCCTGGAGATTTGGGCGGGTCCGATGTTCCTGTGGGGCGGATCGATCGGCGAAACGGCGCGGCGGATCGAAGACCTCGGGTTCGACGGCATGGGATTCGCCGACACTCAAATTATCTACTACGATCCGTATGTCGCGATGGGCGTGGCGGCTCGCGCGACCAGCCGCTTGCGCCTGCGCACGATGGTCTCGACTCCGATCACGCGCCATCCCTCGGTGATGGCGGCTGCTATCGCGACCGTGCAGCAGGAGTCGGCGGGCAGAGCGGTGTTGGGGCTCGGCCGTGGTGATTCGGCCGCCACGTTGATCGGGGAACCCGCGTTTACCGGCGATCTTTTCGAGCGCTATATCGTGCAGGTGCAGGGTTACCTGCGCGGCGAGGAAGTTGTGCTGGATAACGGGACTCGCAGCCGCAGCGATTGGATCGGCCGCGACCCCAACCTGCCCAAGGTTCCGGTTGATATCGCCGCTACCGGACCACGCATCATTGCGATGGGCGCCCGCGTCGCCGAGGGCGTATCGTTTTCGATTGGCGCCGAGCCGGAGCGGATGGAATGGGCGATCAATTGCGCGCGCCAGGCCCGCAAAAAGGCGGGGATGGATCCGCCCACGCTGCGGCTAGGCGCATTCGTGCCCGTCCTCGTCCATCCGGATGCGGCTTATGCTCGCCGCTTTATCAGGGGATCGATCGCCCCGATCGCCCGGTTCTCGGCGATGTCCCGCACCGCATCGGAAGGGATCGGTTCGGCAGAGGACCGCGCCATCGTAAAGGAGATCGGGCGCGTTTATGACATGGCCGGTCACGGACACGCGGAGGCCAGCCATATCAACGTGATCACCGACTCGTTCGTAGATCGGTGGGCAGTTGCGGGTCCGTCTGAGTATTGTATTGATCGCCTCGCGGAACTGGTCGGTACGGGGCTCGACAGTATCGTCATCGGCTTGAGCACTCGCGGGATGGATAACACCGAGGTTGGCCAAGCCTGGACGCGCTTTGCCCGCGAGGTGATGCCCGCGCTCAGGTCAATAGCACCAAAGAATTAGTCGGATCGCTCAAAGGAAAAGTACCATGAAAGATCTCGAAGCGACGGTGCGAGCTCTGGAGCAAAGAGTAGGCGAACTCGAGGATCGGCTGACGATTTACCAGCTTCTATTTACCTATGGTCCCGCCGCCGATAGCGGTTCCGCTCAGGCCGCCGCCAATATCTTTACTGACGACGGCGTGTATGACGTGGGAGACGTGGCTCGCATGACCGGCCACGCCGAGCTTCAGAAGATGTATGAAGGCCCGGGACATCAATCGTTGATCAAACAGGGCGCGTCACATTTGACTGCGTCGCCTCTTGTGACAATCAACGGCGATACCGCCGTCGCCACCTGCTATTCATTCGTCTTCGCTCACGATGGCGAAGGTTACAAAGTCTGGCGGGTGTCCTCCAACCGTTGGGAATTGGTCCGCAAGGACGACGGCTGGCGCGTAGCGCGACGGACGAACCGGCTCCTGGACGGCTCGGAACAGGCCCGCGAACTACTACGCCGCGGCGTCGCCTGACCCGAAGTCGAAATAAACTGTTCTCTCTCCTCTGTCCCCGAGTCTGAGCCGAGCCAGTGGGGCGAGCGTCCCTGCCCGCCGCTGCGCCCTCGCTCACGTTAATGGCGGGCGGGACGCCCGCCCCACTGACCTGAGCGGGACGACTGAACCCGCGGCAAGTCGCCTAAAAAATAACGAGTGTCCAGTCTGAAGCAGGCCCCTAATAAGTCCACTCAGGATCACTGGCCTAATAAGGGATCTCGTGGCAGATGCATCCCTGATATCCTTAACCGCAGCTTGGAAAGTACCCAATCCAGGAGGGACTGCGATGAAAGAATCGAAAGCAAAGCCGGTCGCGGTAGTGATCGGAGTGGGGCCGGGCCTGGGAGCGTCGCTGGCGCGGCGTTTTGCGAAGGAATACGCGGTCGCAATTAATGCCCGCACACCGATTATCTGCGCACTCTGGCCGCTGACATCCGCAACGCGGGAGGCAGCGCGCTCGAAGTCCCAGCCGACGTCGGAAATGGCGAGCAGGTCGCAGCGGCATTCAAATTGATTCGCGAGCACCTGGGCGAACCTGAAGTGCTGATATACAACGCATCAGCCGGCCCGTTTGGCAATATCAACGACGTTACCGCCGACCAGTTCGAGAACTCGCTCCGGATCAACGCGCTTGGCGCCTTTGTGTGCGTGAAGGAATGTGTGCCCGCGATGATCGCGCGCGGGCGCGGGGTGATCCTTTTCACCGGCGCGACGGCGGGAATAAAGGCCGGGGCGAGGTCGGTCGCGTTTGGTCCGGGGAACTTTGCGAAGCGTGGGCTCGCGCAATCGCTGGCGCGCGATCTGGGCCCCAAGGGAATCCACGTGGCCTGGATCAATATCGACGGCGGGATCGACCTGCCGCATCGGCAAAGACCTAATACGACCAAGGAAGATCTGCTCAACCCCGACTCCATCGCCGAGACCTATTGGCATCTCGCGCATCAGGATCGCAGCGCGTGGACCATGGAGATGGAGCTGCGCCCTTTCAAGGAGAAGTTTTGAAGGCGGTTTTGCCGTAACCTGAATTTGCGGGCGCAGCCGCGCAAGGTGCAAACAATGGGTGGACCGCTGAGCGGATATCGAATCGTGGATCTCACGCGGATGATCGCCGGTCCGATGGCCACGATGATCCTGGGCGACCAGGGCGCCGACATTATCAAGATCGAATCGCCCGGAATCGGAGATCTGACCCGCGCCTTTTCCGGACCGCGGAACAAGATGGCCCCGATGTTCGCGGTCGCCAACCGCAGCAAACGCTCTGTGGTGCTGAATCTTAACGATCGCCGCGCCGTGCCTTTGCTCGAGCGGCTGGTCGCCACCGCCGATGTGATGGTGCATAACTTCCGCCCCGGCGTTGCGCATAAGCTCGGAATTGGCGAAGACGCGATGCGGCGGGCGCGGCCGGACCTCATCTATGTCTCGATCAGTGGTTTCGGCGAGACCGGCCCTTACGCCCACAACCGCAGTTATGATCCGGTCATCCAGGCGCTGTCGGGCTTGGCCTGGATCCAGGGCGTCACCGACCGGCCAAAGATGATTCGACTGATTATCGCCGACAAGGTGACCGCGCTGACCGCCGCGCAGGCGATTACGGCGGCGCTGCTGGAGCGAGCGCGCAGCGGCAAGGGCCAGCACGTCAAGCTCGCGATGCTCGACGCGGTGATTTCATTCCTGTGGGCCGAGGGAATGGCGCATTATACCTTTTTCGGTGAGCAGCATGACTCGCATCCCGCGCCAACGCGTATCCGGGATCTGGTGTTTGAAACCGCCGACGGCTTTATCACCGCCGGCGCGAATTCCGATCAGGAATGGCGCGCGCTGGCCGCCGCGTTGGAGCATCCGGAATGGCTTACCGATCCACGTTTCGCAACGCCCGCCGCCCGCGAGCGAAATTCCGAAGTCCGCCTCGAGCTGATGGCCGGCGTACTCAAGACGCGGACCTCGACCGATTGGCTCGCGCGCCTGGAAGCGCGGCAGGTCCCGTGCGCGCCGATCCTCAACCGATGGGAGATGCTTTCGCATCCGCAGGTCAAGGAGAATCAAATCGTAATCGAAAGCGTGCATCCCCATGCCGGTCCGATGCGCCAACCGCGGCCCGCCGCCCGTTTCGACCACACCCCGAGCGCCCTACCCAGTCCGGCCCCGCTGTTGGGAGAGCATACCCGCGAGGTGCTCACCGAAATCGGCGTGAAAGCTCAGGAACTTGACGAACTCTACGCCGCCGGAACAATCGCCTGACAGGTCACCAAATTGAAACAGTGACGCGGCCGATTATCGCCAAATCCAGCAGCAATCAATCGCGATCGGGAGAGATCACGCCGGCTACAAGTCATCGTCGTCTTCGTTCTTGATCTCGTTGCGATACGGCGTGGTGCGTAACTCGCCCTTGCTGTCGCGCACCAGGACCTCGATTTTCTTTTCGACCTGGTCAAGTTTCTGGTTGAGCGAACGCACCAGCGCCACGCCCTGCTCGAAAGCTTTGATCGATTCCTCGAGGGACAACTCGCCACTGTCGATCCGCGCCACCGTCGATTCTAGTTCGGCGAGCTCGTCTTCGAATTTTTTTTCCTGATCAGCCATCGCTTAAAATCAAGTTCCCCGCGCCCGCGCCACCGCGTAAACGCGTCCGCGTTTAAGCCGTAATTCCAGGTCGTCGCCAATTTCCACCGCGGCGGCGTCGGTTACCAGACGCCCGTCGCGGCCGTTAATCGCCACCGCGTAGCCCCGCTCGAGCACCCGCAACGGAGACATTGAATCCAGGCGGCCGGCGAGCTGGGCCAGCTTCTGGCGCCGTATCTCCACGGTCCGCCGCGCGCTCGCAATCAAATGCTCCTGCTGGGTCTGGAGCTCCCGCCGGTAGGCGGCGGCTTGCTGGCGCAGGGGCGAGCGGCTCAATTGGGCCGCGAATCTGGCGGTTTCCAACCGACGACCCTGGGCCAGCGCGGTCAAGCTGCGCGCCAGATGCAGGGCTGCGCGCGCGGTGCGCATCCGGACCTCGCGCGCCAGGTGAAGCGGCGAGCGAAGCCGCTCGGCCAGATGCGCCAACTCGCCGCGCCGATAAGCCACCGCGCGACTCATCGCGAGGTGCAGGGACGCACCGCTTTCGTCCACGTGCTGGCGATACTGGCGCAGCATCGCGGCGGGGCTTTTGACTCGCCTGCCGAGCTGGTTGACCTCCTTACTATGTGCCGCCAGAACTCCGCGGATCGCGCCCAACAAAGTCGCGGCAGTTTCGTCGACGCGTTGTTTCAGTTCCGCCCTGCTCGGCATCGCCATATGAGCGGCGGCGGTAGGGGTAGGCGCGCGCAGGTCCGCCACGAAGTCAGCGATGGTGTAGTCGATCTCATGTCCCACCGCCGAGATCACCGGAATCGCGGAGCGATGAATAGCGCGCGCCAGAACTTCTTCGTTGAAGGCCCACAGGTCCTCCAGCGAACCGCCACCGCGTCCGACGATGATCACTTCGCAACGCCCGTCGCGATTGAGATCGTCCAGCGCCTGCGCCACTTCGAACGCCGCGCCCGTCCCCTGTACGGTGGCGGGACGAATCAGCAGATATACGTTGGGATTGCGGCCGAGCAGGATCGAGAGCATATCGCGCAAAGCCGCGCCGCCCAGCGCCGTTACCAGGCCGATAGTGCGGGGCAAAAACGGGATCGGCCGCTTGCGCGCGGCATCGAACAGACCCTCGGCGGCCAGCCGTTGCTTGAGCTGCTCGAACGCCAGTTGCATCGCGCCAAGGCCACGCGGCGCAATCTCCTCGGCGTAGAATTGCAGGGTGCCGCGCGCTTCGTATAGGCTCACCCGGCCGCGCACCAGTACCTGCAGGCCATCGTTGACGCGAAAGCGCTGGCGCTCCAGCGCGCTGCGGAACATCACTACTGGAATCGCGCTGCGCGCGTCCTTCAGCGTCAGATAGAGATGTCCCGAGGGCGCCAGCCGCGCGTTCGAGACCTCTCCCACCACCCAGCATTCATCAAGGTTCAACTCGAGCGCATCGCGCACCATCCGCACCAACTGGGTGACGCTGAGCGCCTTGGCCGGCCGGCGGGGAGTGAACTCGAGCTCTCCTTGACGATTCATTGTGGAGCAAACTACCAGAGAGCACCCGGCGGATTCCATCGCGCGCGTTCGCGGGTTACGAATCCCGAACGGAACTCGCGCCGAAGGATGACGTTAAGCGCGCGCGCGGCGTAGATTTCATGGATAGGTTTCGCACGATGACATCCGAGGAGGAAAAGCGATGTTGAAAGCCGGCGATATTGCACCCGATTTTACGGTAACGACGCATGAGGGCAAGCCATTGACGCTGTCGAGCTTGCGCGGCCACAAGGTCTTGCTCTGGTTCTATCCGAAAGCCGACACGCCGGGCTGCACCGCCGAAGGCTGCAGCCTGCGCGATCAATACAGCTATTATCAGGAAAACGGCATCACCGTGCTCGGAGTCAGCTTCGACAACGTGGAGGATAACGCTGCGTTCGTGAAGAAGTTCAGCTTCCCCTTCACCCTGCTATGCGATACCGAGCGCAAGCTGGGTCTCGCCTATGGGGCGTGCGACACTCCTAAGGCGGGTTATGCCAATCGCATCAGCTACCTGATCGACGAACAAGGGAAGATCGCGCGAGCCTATCCGCAGGTCAATCCGCGCGATCACGCCGCCCAAGTCCTCGCCGATATCCTTACGGAGTGATGCACGGCTGAGGAGTCAGCGTTCCGGCTCGACCAGATGCTGCGGAAAAGTCGACCGATGCTGCGGAAAAAGGACGCCGGGCGCGACTATGCCCGGCATGCCTAATCAACAGTGATAGTTCCCAAATTGGCCGGTAGTCCAGTCGGTGTGCCACCGATGCTTGTACTGATGGTCTCCACCACTTGTGTCGACGATCCGACGTTGCTGCTGGTGCTGTTGCCGCAGCCGACTTCGGTCGCGGCGAGGGTCAATGCCAGCGCCAGCAGGACCAGATGGCGGCGCCGCAGTTTGCCGGTCATCAACAACATTCCCAAAGCCAGGGCGGTCAGAAGCGCGGTCGATCCTTTCGCGTGGCTGAATGCCGAAGGCCACATAAATCCCGCATAAGCCGTCCGGCCCCGCAGGATGTCCGAGGAATCGCTGGACGGCGTGGGAGTCAGCAACGGGAGAACTGGAGGCCAAACCGGACAGAGTGAAGGTCGCGCTCTCCCCGTTCGGAAGCACGGGAAGGCTGGAGAAATCAAAAGTGGTGGAATCCGTGGGAGACGTAACTGACGAAGCAATCGCGCTCGTCCCGGGCACCTGACCGGTCAGGGTCAGGGAGGCAAAGACGGCCGAGTCGGTGAGCGAAAAATTAATCGAGCTGATGGTGATGTCAGAGCCGCTGGTGTTCGCGACCGTGAACGCTCCACCGTTGGAGAAGGCGTCCCCCGCGCCTATGGTGACGGCAACGGTCGAAGTGACGGTAACGGCGACTTGGGCCTGTGCGACCCCAGCAACGCCACACAGGCAGCAAGCGATTAGGGTGATGGTCCAAAAACCAGGGTAACGCTTCACCTGCTTTACCTCCCTATCGGAGCCCGTTCACCTTATCTTTCCACTCAGCCGCGTACAATCGTACTAATAGACCGAACTAATGGCCTAAGATCCCTGCGAGCTGCGGGTCCCAATCCGCATCGATTTCGCGTATATAGACGACAGCGGAGCCAAAAGGTTGCGCCGTATCTGATCAATTTTATCGAATTGGCAAGCGCCGCGATGTTATACACCCTGGTTACTAATGCTTAGGGCGATTAATCAAACTCGCGGTACGGTCTTGTGTGCGCAAGTGGAAGAAGCCACCACGGCGGTCGCCCGCGGGCGGGGTCTGATCGGCAGACCGGCGCTGGCGCCGCGCTCCGGGATGCTGATTGGCTGCGGCCCGCTTCTTGCTTTGATGTGGATTCACACCTTCTTCATGCGGTTCCCGATCGATCTCGTGTTCCTGGACCGCGGCAATCAAATCATCCGCATCATGCCGGGGGTCAAACCCTGGCGCCTGACCGCTCCGGTCTTCGGAGCTCACCGGGTCCTGGAAATCGAGGCCGGGGCGGCGGCGCGAAACTCAAGCGGTCGCGGCGATCAAATCACGTTCCAGGAACTCGCCTAGTAAAAATATCTCGGCTTGGCGCTAGACTTGAAATAAGCGCCCGGGGAATCGCCAGTGTTCCGTAGCGCCGGCCTCCGTGCAGGTTCCTTTTTCTTCGTCCTTAAAGTCGCTCAACCCGTACCCAGCGAAAAGAACCGGCACGGAGGCCGGCGCTGCGAAAAATAATCCGGGCGCAGTTTGGCCCGCCCTCACTTCAGGCGGGTTTGAACTTGACCAGGGTGCGCTCGGGCGTCACGTCGTCAAAAAAGACCGTAACTGGCATATCAACCTTCAGAGTTTCGGGCGCAGCCACGACATTGGAGGTCATCCGGGGGCCCTCCTCCAACTCCACGATTGCCAGCACATAGGGCTCAGCAAACAGGCGCGTTGATGCGCGCCGCACGACCGTGAAGCTGTAGAGTTTGCCTTTGCCGCTACACGGCCGCCACTGCAAACGATCGGAGAAGCAGTGCGGGCATCTGGCGCGCGGATAATAGATGAACTTGTGGCATTCGTCGCAACGTTGCAGCATCAATTCGTGGCGTTTGGCGGCGTCCCAGAAAGGCTTGGTCACCTTGGTCGGCTGCGGAAGGGGCTTCAAGTATTCATTCATGATTGACGCTCCAGCACCAGACTTACCTGCTCGCTCATGATGCCGCCGTTGCCGTTGACGTAGGCCAGCGTGGCGTCCTTGACCTGGCGGCCTTCGCCGCGCCCCATCAACTGCCGGATCGCCTCGGTGACGTGGCTCATGCCGCCGGCCAGGCCGGGTTGTCCGAATGAGAGCTGGCCGCCGTGGGTGTTGCAAGGCAGGTCGCCGTCGTAGGTCAGGTCATGCTCCATGGCAAACGGTCCCCCTTGGCCCTTTTTGCAGAAGCCGGCGTCTTCGAGGGTAACGAGCACGGTGATGGTGTAGCAGTCGTAGGGGCAAACCAGGTCGATATCCTTGTGCGCCACGCCCGCCATTTTGAATGCGCTTTCGGCGGCTGGCTTAATCGACGACTCCGTGACCTCGGGCGCATATGTGATTGAGGAGCGGTCGGACGCTTCGCCCGCGCCGAGCAGCCATACGGGAGGATGCTTGGCGCGCCGGGCAATTTCGGGCGAGACCACGATGACGGCCGCACCGCCGCTCATCGGGCTGACGATTTCGAACAGATGCAGGGGTTCGCAGATGTAACGCGAGTTCAGCACGTCTTCGATTGTCAGGGGCGTGTCATTAAAATAGGCCAGCGGGTTGCGCAGCGCGTTATGCCGCTGGTCAACCGCAATCTTGGCCATCTGCTCGGGCTTGGTCCCGTAAATCGCCATATGGCGCTGCGCGATCAACGCATAACCGCAGTTGGCCCCGATCGCGCCGTAGGGCGCCTCGAACTCGTACATCAGCGAGATCATCGGCGGCCGCCGCCGGCCCAGCTTGTTGAGGTCGGCGGTGAGACACAGCACCGCATTGCACATCCCGGCGTCGATCGCGGCGGCCGCGCGCCAAATCATTCCCGCTCCGCTGGCGCCGCCGATGTCGAGCACGTTCAGCATTCGCGGCCGCAGGTCGAACAGCTCGCCGATTGCCGACGGATAGATCATTCCGGGGTCGGCGCTCGCCATCCCGACCAGCAAGCCGTCGATGTCTTTCTTCTCCAGGTTGGCGTCCGCGATAGCCTCGGCCGCCACCGTCGCCATCAAATCCAGCGCGGTGGCGTCACCCGGTTCACGCATCGGCTTGAGCTCGCCGATTCCGATTGCCGCTGCCTTGCCCTTAAGACTCATGGTTAGGCTCCTTTCCCGTTACCGACTACCACAAAGCCAAGGAGCCGTGTATAGGCTCGCGGAGCCATGCTGACAGCCGCAACGCGGTGCGATAAACTGCCGCGCGCAAGGAGTTTGACCGATGGCGTTTATTTGTTGCGATGACCATAGCGTTTCCATCGAGGCCGACGGCATCGACCCCGCCAGCGCCAAGCGCCTGATGCTCGACGATCGCCTTCCGGCCAACGGCGCCATCGAACAGGAAGTCAAGGAATTCGGCCGGGAGCATCGCGATTGCAGCGTTCGCGTCCTGATCGACTGAACACCCGCGCGCCACTCGGCCATCGCATTTCACACCGCGCAGCACCTTCTCATTTCGTAACACCCCAGTTGACCCCCCTAACGGGCGCTGCCAGTATGTCGGCGCGGGGTGGAGCAGTCAGGTAGCTCGCCGGGCTCATAACCCGGAGGTCGAAGGTTCAAATCCTTCCCCCGCAACCAATAAATTCAAGCACTTTTTCAGCAGGCGAGTCTCGCCGCAGGTGGTTTGACAGCCAAGCTGACAGCCACCGACCCAAGAATTGACCCACGAGGATGTCCCTACTTGGGGAGCTTTCAATGACAAGCATAATGACGGTGCCGGTCGAGTTGCTCACCAAGACCGATTCTTGAGTCGGTGATCGGTTGGCCGGAAGGTCTGAGGCTCGAATTCAAGAAGGATCTTGCCCAGCAATAAGAGCCGCGACCCTTGGTATGATGGCGGCGACATCGGCGACAAGGCTAAGACTGCCATTTTCAAAGAAATCGTCGCCTTCGCAAATACTTCGGGTGGCAGGCTCCTAATTGGTGTCGCTCAGTCCCCGGACAATCCTCCAGTTGCGACGGAGCTTTCACCGATCCCGAGATGCGCTGAGCTGGCCGAAAGACTCGAACGCTCAGCGTCTGCCTCAATCGATCCACCAATAGCCCTACTCCGGATAGTGGGTGTACCGACCGATACCGCCGGTAGCGGCGTCATCGTAGCCCACGTTCCGGCGTCCCATGCCGCTCCCCATCGATCGGACAACCGGGAATGCTACGTCCGGCGTGGAGCAACCTCGATCAGTCTCGGGATGAGAGAAATCCAAAACCTAACGCTTCAACTGAGCCGGCGCGGTGACCAAATCGCTGATGCCTTTCTGAGGGCGCGGAACGCTTTCAAAGAATGGCTTCTAAAAGGTGCGGCGCCAACGGTTCGAGTCCTTGGCTGGCGCGTAACCGCAGTGCCTATCGGCGAACCCATCTATGTCGACAGAGTCTTTGCCAACCGGAACGTGTGGGCGGGGGTCAAAACATTTGTGGCGAGAGTCGGCAATAGCGAGATAAAACTCATCTCCATAAGTCCCGGGCTCTCTGAGCGTCCACTCATTAGGGGAAGCCGCAGAGAAGGCCAGGACGACCGTGTAAGGGTGTACAACGACCTCTATTGCGATGGCCGAGTCGACTATTCCTGCAAGGTTCTACGGTCCGACAATAAAATCTATCTCGGTTGGGTTCTAGCTGAGGTCGCCAACGTTATGCGCCAAGCCGAAGCTTTCGCTCGGACAGCTGGCAATGGTGACGCGGAATATGGAATCGAAGTGGAGATCGCTTCATACAACAGAGCTGAAGCGGGATTGATTTGCCCGGTCGAAATGTACGGATTTGGCAGCCGATTCGGCAATCAATTTGATATGATCGGAACCCTAAACGGGCCGGTTGCGCTTCCCCAGGTTAGCTTTGGTAAAAAAGAGGCAGCAATGAATATCATTCTGCGGGATCTACTAGATGCCAGTGGGTGCGCGGAGGAGTGGCCCCCATTAGTTATTGATGAATGGGATGGGATTGATCGCTAGCGCTTGTACCAACCTCATCCCTTCCTGATGGACCACGATTAAGGCCAATATAGCGGAGTCTACTTTAGCGCCGCGCCTAGCTTACCGACAGCGTCTCGCAAGAGATCTGGCACGACATGGCTGTAGGTGTTCATCGTCAGGCTGATCTGCGAGTGCCCGAGCAATTCCATCACTACCCGCGGGTGGACGTTCAGGGCCAGGAGCAGACTGGCCGCGCTGTGGCGCAAGTCGTGAAAGCGGATATCCGGCAGGCCCGCTTTCCGCAGAATGCGCTTGAAGTCGTCGAGCAGGTTGGCGGGGTCGATCGGAGTTCCGAGCCCGGTCGTGAACACAAAGCCCGCGTCCTGCCATTTCGGCCCGGCCAGCAAGCGCGCTTCAATCTGACGCGTGCGCTGGACGCGGATCGCCTTCGCAACGAATTCCAGCATCGGAAGCTGTCGGCGCGATTTCTGAGTCTTGGTCTCGGAAAGCTGGAGGCTGCCGTTTACACGCTGGAGCGAGCCTCTCACGTGGATAACGCCAGCGTCGAAGTTGATGTCCTTCCATTTCAGCGCCAGAACTTCGCCGCGCCGAAGTCCAAGCGTGATCGTGAGAAGATAGAGCGCCTCGTGCCGCTCGCCGCCAACAGCTTCGATAAATCGGCGCGCTTCGTCTGAGTCGAACGCGCGAATCACGACTGGTACGGCCCGAGGCGCATCCGTCAAGGCGGCCGCATTGCGGGCAACAAGATTCCATTTCACGGCGCGCCCAAGGGCGGTGCTGAGTACGCCGCGGATATGCCGTACGGTCTTGGGCGACAGACCTTCAGCCGATTTGCGATTCAAGAGCCGCTGAACATCCGCCGGTGCCAGCTTCTCCAAAAGCACGTGCCCCAGCACCGGAGTGACGTGAAGCCGAAGCAACTCTGCGTAGCGGCCATAGGTGCGAGGCCGGGTTGAAACCTTTGCGGAGTCTTCAAGCCAGCGTTCTAGGTAGTGGGCGACAGTCTGCCGCTCTACAGATACCGGCAATCCCCGCGAATGGTCCGATCGTGCCTTCAGAAGCTTGTCCTGGACTTCTGCGGACGTGTTGCCGTAGAGGTTTTTGCGCATCCGGCGGCCGTTCTCCCAACCGAGATTGAGCACACCGCACCACCGGCCGTCCTTGCGCTGGAAAATAGAGCCCTCATTCTGACCACGCTTCTTAGCCACGCAACTTCTCCTTTTCTTTGAAGTCCCGAATCCAATTGCGCACCGTTTCGGCCTGGCGCCTTGGAAATTGGGCGATGATTTCTTGAGCGGCCTTACCCTCCCGAAATAGGGCGCGGGCGTGTCGACGATCCTCGTCGAATGCCCGTTTAGCGGCTCTCACGGCTGTCTTATGGCCGCAGCCTTGGCAGTAAAATCGCCGTTGACCTATTAGGTCGCCCTTTGGATGAAAGCGGCGCGCGAACAACGTCGCGCATCCATCACAGCAACTAATGAAATCGGCCCGTGTAACCGCCTTTAATAACTGAACCGCCAGGACGTCATAGAGGCTTGAGCACTCCACTCCGAGGGAGAGTCCGGTTCCATATTCGTAGGGCAGGCAAAGCATCGTGGCTCCCGAGTTTTCAATCCAGCGATTGGCACGTGCCTGCGCCTGCCTGCGAAACCATTCTCGTCTTGCCTTGCGGTCAGTTCTGCCTACAGCCCCGTCTGCGAGCGCTAGTTCGTGTTGCCAGTTTTTAAGGACGACTCCATCGGGTTCCCAATCCTGTGGGCCATCTGCAGCCAGTTGGGCCAGCCGAAGCGTGATTAGGGCGTTGACCGAATATTGGCGCCAAACTTCCAGGGGTTCGCTTGTTGTGGGTACACATGGCTTCGTACTCTGGATCTCCCAAATCGTGGCCGGGTGTGATTGAGAATCAAATCGTGTGTGCAGAGACCGAGGACGCCCCACCTTTGCGCGAACCTAAGAATCACGTCATTGCTCTCGCTATGGAGTCTGATGAAATCGTCTAGCGCGCCGGTTGTGTCGAAATCGCGGACAACTCTTACCGAGCGGCCGCCTGGCCACACCAAATGCCAAGAAGGGACGGCTTCTGGCCTAGGGCTGTCGGGGTCCACCTCACCTCTATCTGGGGGTCGGCGCGGCAACTCCTTTAGGTCGACCTCCGAGGGCGCATAGTAGTCCGCTCCCGTTACGGACCTGCCGAGCTTTCCGTCTTCGTCTCTAAGTGTCTGGTAACCCACGGTAATACAAAAGTATTACTACTTTCGGACGCAAATGTCCAGCGCGTACCATTGGTGATGCGCGCGTAAAGGAGCGCGTCCGAATGGAAAACCCGAGGATTCAGAAGCTGCTCGTGAAGCCGAGCGAGGCTGCTCAGATGATCGGTTGCTCGCGAGCGAAGATGTACGAACTGCTCGCCAGCGGCGCGATTAAAAGCGTTCGCTTGGAGGGCGGCCGACTCATTCGAGTGCCCGTTTCAGCATTAGAGGCGCTGGCCCAAGGGCAAAGCCCGCTCAGTGATGGCCAGAAATGAAATGCCTGCATCGCGGGAGAGGATGGGCGCGGCGCGATCGGGCGCTCGCTCTAAGCCTGCTGCTCGATCGACTGCTCGAAAATTTCACCGCACGTGAGCTGATCGATCTTTACGAAGTGCCTGTGAGGAAGATCGATGACAACTACCTCGGACGCTTTTGAGCAGCCGCCGAAACCTCGTTGGGTGAACCCAAATCTTGACCTAATCCCCGGCGAGCTAAAATGCCGGCGTCAGTGGGTCATCACGGCGCCCACCCTCAACGGGGACGGGAAATGGACCAAGCCCCCATTGCAGACGAATGGCAAGCTCGCCAGCAGCACCGATGGTGCGACCTGGAGCGACTTTGAGGCTATACGCAAAACGGTCGAGCGCCATTCGGATTGTATGCCAGGCTTTGTATTTACGCTGGCGGATTCATACGTCGGTATCGACTTGGACCACTGCCGGGATCATGAAAGCGGTAAGGTGGCCACCTGGGCCTTCGATATAGTCAGCGCCGTCAATTCATATACCGAGGTCTCACCCAGCGGCACCGGCATACACATAATCGCAAAGGGTGCGTTGCCGCCGGATTGTCGGCATAAGGTGACCTTGCAGCAGTTCGGCGAGGGCGCCGCGATCGAAGTCTATGATCGCGGTCGCTACTTTGCGCTCACCGGCCGTGCCTACAAAGGCCATGAATCGGTCGCTGAACGACAGTCCCAGCTCGACGCTCTGCTAGCCCGGTACTTCAGTGCAGCACGGCAAGAGGAACGGAAGAACTCGGCGACTAACGACTCGGCCCGGAATGCGGCGGCGAACAACAACAGTGCCGGCCCTTTGGATGAGCAGGTTCTGGAGCAGGCCCATCGGGCGCGCAATGGCGCGCATTTCACGGCGCTCTATGATCGGGGCGACGTCAGCCTTCATGGTAATGATGAGTCCGCGGCCGACCTCGCGCTGTGTTCCATGCTGGCCTTCTTTACTGGGCCCCATGAAGCTCAAATTGACCGCCTGTTTCGCGGCTCCGCATTGATACGCCCGAAGTGGGATTCGCGACGAGGTGAGAAGAACACTTATGGGGCAATAACCATCGCCAAAGCGCTGGAGGGTAAGACGGAGTTCTTCGATTGGCAACGCAAAGCCCATGGCCTGGTGCAGCACCCTAGGCAAGATGCAGATACGGCTGAAGGCATCGACGGCAGCGTTACATCCGCCGGTCCCGAACAGCGCAAAGCTGAGGATTGGGCCGAGCCAAAAGATATCGCGCCTAAGCTCTTACCCGTCCCTCCCTGCGACCCGGTGTTGATTCCGGATGGCTTTCGACCCTGGCTCATCGACATTGCCGACCGTATGCAATGCCCGCTTGATTACTCCGCGATCGCTGGGCTCGTTAGCGTATCTGCGATCGTTGGGCGTCAATTAGCCATCCGGCCCAAGCGTCATGACGATTGGCAGGTAATCCCTAATCTTTGGGGCGGCGTTGTCGGACCGCCGAGCGCACTGAAGACGCCAGCATTGAGCGAAGGCATGGCACCGCTGAATGAGCTACGGCGTAAGGCCCAAAACGATCACGCGCTTGAGCTGGATAATTTCCAGTTCGACAAACTGGTCACCAAGGCATGTCGGGATGAAATCTCAAAGGCTCTCTCAACAGGCGCCAAGGGCGGGAAAAAGCTCAACAAAGAACAACTTCTTGCGCTGCGCGAGCAGTATCGCGAAACCGATCAACCTGAGCCGACCGAGCGCCGCTATATTAGCAACGATACTACCGTTGAAAAGTTAGGCGAACTGCTCAATGAGAACCCCCGCGGTCTTCTGATCTACCGAGACGAGTTGACCGGCTTCTTGAAAGGACTGGAGCGCGGCGGCCATGAGCAAGACCGCAGCTTCTACCTGGAAGCATGGAGCGGCGACGGCATGTTTTCCTACGACCGGGTCGGCCGTGGCACGCTACATATCGACGCGACGTGTGTTTCGATCCTGGGCGGAATTCAACCTGATCCGCTCAGGTCTTACCTGCTACAAACCTTCGTGGATGGGCGCAACGATGGTTTTATCCAGCGCTTTCAGATGCTCGTCTACCCCGATACCGCCGGCGAATGGCGCAACGTTGACCGCATGCCCAACGCTGTAGCGCGGGCCCAGGCAGATAAAATCTTCACCTTCCTGGACAGACTTGACCTGGCAACCATCGGCGCGGCTACGCCGCCTGAGGCGCGTCTGCCTTACGTGCGATTCACGGACGAGGCGCAGGAGTTCTTTGATCAGTGGCGCACCGAGCTGGAGAACCGCGTTCGTAACCCCGAGGAAGCACCTGTCATGGCCGCGCACCTGGCGAAGTTCAGATCCCTGATGCCGAGCCTCGCGCTGCTGTTTTGGCTGATCGATGGTTTTGAAGGTTTTGAAGGTACTGACACCAGGCATCCCGGCAGGGACGAAAGAGTGGTGTCGCTTCGTGCGGCCGAACTCGCCGCTGGCTGGTGCGACTACCTTGAGGCTCACGCTCGACGGGTCTTCCAAACAGTCACGTTGAGACATCGCGCCGTGGCCGGATCCCTGGCTAAGAAGATCAAAGACGGCAAGCTCCCCAACCCGTTCACGGCCCGCCAAGTCTACAACTCCGATCGGGCGGACCTCAGCAATCCCGAGGACGTGATACACGCGCTGGAAGTGCTCGAAGACGCAGGCTGGGTCGAGTTGTTCGAGGTTAAGAACGCGTCCGGAGGGCGCCCGAAAGTGCAGGTCTATATCAACCCGAAACTCATCAAGGTGCCGGCGTGAAATACCTCGATAGACTTCTCAATCGGCTTGGCGAGCAGGACGAAAAATCCTGGACACGTCAGGGTAACGTACCCGCAAAACCCTACAAAACCGGTTTTGCAGGGTTTTGAAGGTACCCAATTGGCGCATATCGACCGAAATGGCCCGCGCCCTCGAACCTGCAAAACCTTCGAAACCCACTCCGTGATAACGGCGGTTTTAACCCTGCTGACCAGCCCGCCCCCGACTTGGTTACGGTGCATTTCAGAGACGGCGTTCTATTGTTCGATTCGGGAACTCCAATCACTGGAATCGGACTCGCCGCCATCGACCCTTCGACTCGCCGCAGTCCACGTCACAGGCGTCTCTACCCGCCGAGCTTCGGGCCAAGATTGCGGCCATCGAGGGTCACGGCCTGCGCCCAGGGCTGGACGCCCGAGTTGCTTGTGGAACGCCGGCTTCTGGGACCTACCCGCGGGTTCGCTGCCATCTTGGAATCCGATGATGAAATCGTCGAGGTGACGGCCGAAAGCATCACCATTTTGAAGTTACAGACGCGACCTGCAGCGGTTCTACCGGCGGCCCGCGTAACGAAGGAGCGCAAGCCATGAATAACGGGCCGAGACTATCCCAACAGCGGCATCATGTTCCGCGACGAGAAGAAGCGTGACGGCAATGAGCGTGATCGCGATTACAAGGGCACGGCGGACATCAATTGCCCACATTGTGGGGCGCGCTTCACAGGCGTGGCTATCCGCCTGGATTAAGGCCGGGCGCAAAGGAAAGTTCATGTCGCTATCGTTCAAGGCCAAGGACACCGAGGGTCGCCGCGGTTCCATGCCCGGTCCAGATCAAGACGAAAACATCCCCTTCTAAAGTCACGTCGGCGTGACCACGACCTGCAACTTGGGCGCGTGCTTGGCTCGCCAGCGGGTAAGCAGCCAGAAGTCCATTTCCAAGCGCCAGGTTGAGATCGCGATAGGTCCGACCTTCAGGGTCCGTGATGATGATGGCTTCCGCCTTGCCCGGTACCTGAACGCTGACGGACGGGATGTACCGCCCATCGGGCCGTTGCTCGTACAGATAGCGCACGACAAGGAAGCCTTCGTCCTGCATCACTTCACCGCGCCTGCAAACAGTCGATAGCGCCAAAATCATGATCGCCAGCACAATGGACCCCAGCAGCCACCCTGGGAGCGGCCGGGTATCGGGTATAACTCACCATAGTCCCAGTGCGCCGAATGGATGCCGCATGGCGGCCGCTGCGGCTCGTGTAGAAGATTCCCGAACCCGGAAGCCCGACCGTCCTGGTGACGCCGCGCCGGCCGACCGCGACGTGGGCGCCAGCTTCCTGGGGTCGGCTACTACGGTGGCCGCGGTCGTGGTGCTATCATGATTTGCATCTTGGCAATTCCATTGTACTGACGGGCACATGATGTTCCCAAATTGTCCACAACCTAACGTTATCAGGTTTTTGTCATACATAATCTCCGGAACCTCCCGCGGTGGACATGGATAGCGGCAGGCAGAAGCCGGAACGGCAGCGAGATGGGTAGCGCGGGCGAACCAGTAGAAGAGATCCCAACGGGTCGGCGTCGCCGACACCGTTCACGCAAGGTTCGCCGGGTGGTTTGCGGAGCGTACCAGGACGAAATAGAGAGTCTGGACTATATATCTTCGGGCACGCGCTGACCGAGGCATTGGAGGCTGTCGGGATCGTGCTGGAATTGATAACTGCCAAAAGGAAACCGGTGCCGCTCACACGATCGCCATCAGCAACAAAGAGAGCATCGCGATGGTGAAGCTTCAGGCGGACATTTGGCGCAAGGGGATCACCGCGGGCCGCTCCATGCAGGCGGTCGTCGATGAGCTGCTCGACGCCACGCTCACCTTTCTGGCCATCAAGGTCAAAGCTGCCCGCCGGGTCAAGGCGCCCCAGAAATTTCCCAAGGAGCGCCCGCGGCTTCGGCGCGTGGCCTGATTGCAACCGAGCCGGGCGGCATCGACTGCGCCCGGCTTTCCCGTCGAATCTGGCGCCCGTTTTTGGTGTAAAGCGCACCGTTTGGTGTAAGAAGAAGCATTTGCAAATTCTTGCGCCTTATGTGATTAATGTGGCAGGTGAGCTTTGGCCGCACTAACTGCCTGCAAAGTTTCAACTTCGGGAATCGGGGAAGTCTCCACACTAATCGACCGCTTCCACCACAGTTTGCTGGAGACTGATTACGCTTACGCCGAGAGCGATGACGGATATCATTGGGGCTGTTTTGGCAAGGATTCCGGTGGATCGAACCTTATCGCAGGTATTGGGAATTCAGCGTGCGCAGATTGCCTCTCGCGCCCGATAGATCATAGGGCCTTCCCTCCGATCTACGCGGGCCTTTTGTATGGCGTGACGGGTGTCTGCCATCAAGCCGCGAACCGAATCCTCCGACCCGCTGGCATAGATGTTGCGGGGATTAGAGGTTATCCTGCGTCATTCTTCGTATATGGCCGGTACGGAAGACGTGGATGGCCACAGTGGCAGCAATGTGTAAAGACTATAGGCATTGGGCCCGCGTCACCATCACAAGGAGGTCCAATCATGGCTTCCCCAAAGGACGTTCAGCTTGCCGAGCGTCTAGACAATATTTATCCAGAACTCATGGAAAAATTCGTAGCGATTGAGCAGGAAGACCTGGTCATCGCCGACAGAGAGTTTCGCGCTCTCGCTGATTGCAATCTGGGCCCAGATTACGATAACGAAAAGATTGAGCGTATTGCGAATCTCCAACAGAAACTTCAAGTTATGCGAATCGGGCTCGATAAGGACCTTGAGCGCAAGGCTATACGGCCAGAAGTTTTCCTCGCGCGGTTTAATACCGTCATCGCTGATATCTTTAGCGAATGTGAGAGGATTCTCGGCGAAAAGGACTTTGAGCGACTCTTCGGAGCGCCGTTGAATGAGACGAAGTCCTTGATCGATCCCGGTATCTTCCTACAGCAGTTATCGAAGTAGCCTTGGCGCGGAACGGGACGCAGACCTGTCGGAAAGCTTCAAACAACCATCGTCCCACGCCCGAAAAGCCCGTCCTGTCGGTACGCCTCCAGGCCACTCGGGACAATGCGATTCAACCCTGTGGGTCATCCACCACGCCCGGCCCCTACCACCTGTAACGCAGGCTTCCCGTACGCCGAGGCTGAACCTGGCGTATCCCCGCGATCACTTCACCGAACGTCGCCGTTCCCTCTTTTTTCCGCCGCAAATACCCCCTCTGACGCCTCGCTCCCTCTGCATGGCTCCATTCATCGTCCGGAGCGCCAGACCCGGCACAGCGGCGGGCTGGCGCCGCCGGGCTTCTCATCCGCCCCCTGCCACGAGCCGCAAACGCAAAGCTTTCCGCACGCCTCCAGTCACTTCCTCGATGCGACCTGCCGTACCGCCATCTGTAACCGCGCGCTCCGTCAAAATTCCGCGTCAGCCGCGCCGCGGCGTCAACTGTGACGAAAGGATATCAGTGTCCTACTGCACACAATTCTGGATCGCGAAGGCGCATTGCTCGCCCTGGCTGTTCCGTCCTCCAGTCCTGCCCGTGTAATTAACTGCCGCGACCACCCCGCCCTTCATCACAACATTTACGATGCAGTACCGGTGGTGACTGTGAGCCCAGCCGAATACTGTTGCGCTGCTGGTCTGATTGGCGAATCCGCTGGCGCTGCCAAAGGTGTCCGTGTCGCCACCGGATGGATATGACCAGACCTCGGTCTCGCCAACTGCGGCTTGCTGTGGTGGCGCTCCCATGCAGGCAAGGACCTCCTCCTTGCTCAACCCGATCATTTTGTTCTTGGCCTCGGAAGCAATTTCGGCCCGCTGTCGAGCCGCACTCACGCATCCCGTCGCTACGAGGCTCCACGATCACGATAACAGCCAACGCGCCCCTACCCATAACCTTCAGTCATTCCAAGCGATCCCGATGAGAGAGGCGATGATGGCCCAACTGCCGACCGCGACCACCAACGCGCGCACCACGCCAGTGAAGCCTCGCTCCAAATCGCGCCCTCGGCCCCGCACTGTGACCACTTTAACCCGATAATTGCCCAGCGTTTAATAAGTTCTCGCCTTCTTGGTTCCGCGTGCTGCGCGCATCTTTTTGGCCAGGTTGACGTAGAAATCCGGCCCGTATTTTTCCAGCCTACTGAGCCACGATTGCAGTCCAGCCTTGCGGCAGCGAGCGCGCTGGCCGGTTTGTGAGGTGAAGAGCATACGAGCAGATTAGCACCGGAGCCGGTCTCCGTCAGACGCCGAGAAATATGATTTTGGGAATTTTCACGATTTTTCAAATAATCACGAAAAATAAATTCCCGAATTTTCGCGCCGGCTCCAGAGTCTCATTTTGCCGATGTGAACTCTCTCGGCGGGGGATGACAGGTGTCTTGCAGAACTCTCCCTGAGGTTCTCGGAATCCTCTGGCATCGCGGACCGAAGGGGGGAATGCTCGGACTAAGACTTCAAACGCGTCTGGCGGGCTGGGGCGCGGCCCTGTGGCTATTTCCTGAGAGGGTAGCCGGCCAGCGATCCCGGAGGAGGGCTCCGGGACGCCTTTATGACGGTCCCTCACCGGGGGGCGACGGCGACGGCGGCGAAATCTCCAGGATGACGCTAACGCCATCCGCCCAGGTCTGCATCCCGGTTGCCCACGTGTGCATGCCGTTGATCAAGTCCAGATACTCGTATTGAGTGAGATGTCAATCGAATTACAGCCGTTTGTTATTGCCACTCCCTGAGGACCGGCCAACGGCTGACTGCCATCGCCATTTAAATTGGCAAAGGCCGGATCGTTGCCTGTACACGCGATGGGAATCTGCCCATCCGTGCCAACGATTTGCACAACCGGCGTGCTACCCTCTCCGATAAGCAGGCTGTGATGCGTCAGCCACGGCGGCAGGGGTGAGGGGCCACCAGGCGTCGGGCCTCCGATGATGGCGGCACTGCCGTTCGCGATGCCGGGATAGCCGGGCTTGCCGACTGCCCGGATTGCAATTGCCGCCTGGACACACCGTGGGCTGATTTGTCGATTTTTTTTCGCGGCGAGAGAGCGGCATCAACAGTGTTTGCAATCCCTCGATGGGGGCTATGCAGGGGCCTTCGTCCTGGCTGCGTGCGCGCAACCGAAGTGACAGCCACGTTGACAGCCAAGGCGATGGACTGACAGCCACAAATTGGACGTGGATGGAAGCGACCCGCCGAAAAGTCTAAGCCGTTTACGCCGTTGGACGCTGGCGGACGGTTAACCAGCGAACTCATAACCTGGAGGTCGAAGGTTCAAATCCTTCCCCCGCAACCCAACAATTTCCCACACTCAGAGAAGGCGCCCGTAAGTCGAGCTGGCAGCATCCGGTCCCTCGCCGAATCGGTCAATCTACGTCTTCATCTACACGTGCCGTTGAGCGTGTATTTTAGGGCGGTAAGCGACACGATAGGAGCGGTGCCGCGCGACAACCAGCGACGTCACCGATATAGTGATGAAAGGCCGATAGCGGGACGACAGAAACGCGGAGCGCTCAAGGCTTTTTGAGCACCCGCAGGTTGACTCGAGATTCCGGTCGGAGAGCAATCCCGCTGCGGCCATCGGGCCCGTTATGACTGTCGAAAACTGGATCGACCTCAAATGCCATCCGTCGACACGCCCTGTGTCGGTGCGTGCCATTGCGGTGCTCGTTCGCCGGTCGGCAAGCGCTGAACTCCATATGACCTTCCGCCTCGACGGAGATATTCCGCGGATCCGGGTCCCTTCGCCGGGCGCGCCGCGCATCGCTACACAGCTCTGGCAGCATACCTGCTTCGAAGTCTTCATCGCGGTGGAAGGGCAACCGGCGTACCACGAGTTCAACTTCGCCCCGTCCGGGGAGTGGGCCGTCTACGCCTTCTGCGACTATCGCAATGGCGGTCCTCTCGCGGACGAAATGATGCGTCCGCACATTGCCGTGCGCTCTACTGGCAGTCGGCTTGAGCTCGATACCGTTGTCAGGCTCGATAGCCTGTCTGCCATCCACCCGCGTGCTTCGCTCCGTATCGGGCTCTCGGCGGTCATCGAGGCGAGCGATGAGCTCTCTTACTGGGCGCTTCGCCATCGGGCCGACAAACCGGATTTTCATGACGCCGACGGATTCGCCCTGGCTGCTTGAGCCGCCAGGACCCGAGCGGTAGGCCTCGACCGCCGTGAAGTTCGGCAGCGACCGCCTGTTGGAGAAGACCGCGCCAAGTAAGCCACGATTGTGAGCCGGCGGCGCGTGGAGCAGCTTTTATCGGAAACGAAGTATGACCATTGCGCCGGTAGCCGAATTGACGTTCTCTCCCGCCACTTCCTTGGGTATCCCTACAAACCAAATCCGTTGATTGGATCGGCCGACACAGCCGAAATGTTCACGGCTTCCCTCGACGGATTCGACTGCGTCACGTACATCGAAACAATTGTGGCGCTCGCCCGCGCCTCCGACGTTGATGATTTCACCCAGTGGTTGCGAAAGATCCGATATGAGAGAGGCCGCGTTCAATGGGAACGGCGGAATCATTACATGACACTGTGGATTCGCAACAATGTACGCAAAGGGATAATCAGGCCGCTTTCAATCCCGGCTATTCCGATAATCACCAGGGAACGCGTTCTGAATGTTGTACCCGGACTCGCTGCACAGCGAACTTGCGTGAAATGTGTACCGAAGCCGGCAGTGCCACGGCTCAAACCGCATCTGCACAGCGGTGACCTGATTTTTTTTGTCTCCACACGCAAGAATCTCGATGTGTTTCATGCTGGAATCATTGTGCGCGATGGCAAGAGAGTCCTGATGCGTCACGCGTCGCGCAGCCAGGGCATTGTCGTGGAGCAGGAATTGAGCGAGTTTCTCACGGCAAATCGGATGGCCGGCGTCATTGTAGCGCGGCCGCAAGGGTGACGCGACGCATCGCGGTTAGCAGCTAAGATGGCGCGTTTATCGAGGGCCGAAAGTGAACCTCATCTATCCAAAAGACTACTCGTCCACAAGTATTCAACGACTCCTCGACGCTGCCGGCTCCGATGTGCTCTTTCTAGGCGATCCGCGTGTGACCATCGAGCCCGGACCGCGCATGTTCGATCGAATGGCGCAGGTCATACATGAATCCGGCGGCGGCTGGGTTTATGCCGACGCAGTAGGCTATCCTCGGATCGACTATCAAAGCGGGAGCATCCGCGACGGTTTCGACTTTGGCCCCGTGGTTGGCGTGTCGGTTCAGGCTGCGCGTCAGGCGGGAATCGACAGCACCTGGAAATGGGGAGGACTATACGACTTGCGGTTAAGGATTTCGGAAGAACACGCCATCGTGCGGATTCCCGAACCGTTGTACAGTGCGTCGATGATTGATGCGCGGCCGACGGGTCAAAAGCTATTCGACTACGTGGACCCGCGCAATCGCGATTACCAAATCGAAATGGAGCGCATTGCGACGGCCCATCTCAAACGAATCGGCGCCTGGTTAGAGCCGGACTTCGAGAAAGTTCCAGCTGCTGCCGAAGCATTTCCAGTAAAAGCCAGCGTCGTCATCCCGGTTCGCAATCGCGAGCGGACAATTCTCGACGCCGTTCAAAGCGCCCTCGTCCAGAGCGCTGATTTCGAATTCAATGTGATCGTCGTCGATAACCATTCGACGGATCGGACGACGGAAATCCTGCGCGGCATTAGCGATTCGCGTTTCAAACATATCGTTCCCGAACGCCCGGACCTTGGAATCGGCGGGTGCTGGAACGAAGCGATTTACTCCAGGGACTGCGGACAATACGTCATCCAACTTGACTCTGACGACCTCTACATCAATGACGGCGTCCTGCGCCGGATAGTTGCAGAACTTGAAGCCGGACCTTATGCGATGGTCATAGGCTCCTATACGATGGTCGATTTTTCGTTGAAAGAGATTCCGCCTGGTCTAATCGATCACCGCGAGTGGAGTCGCGAGAACGGAAGAAACAATGCGCTGCGTGTCAATGGTCTTGGCGCGCCGCGCGCATTCAATACGTCGGTGCTGCGCCGCATCGGATTTCCGAATGTCAGCTATGGCGAGGATTATGCCGTAGCGTTGCGTATCAGCCGTGATTATGAAATCGCCCGGATCTACCAGTCCCTTTATCTTTGCCGCCGTTGGGAAGGCAATAGCGACAGCGCCCTGCCGCTCGAGGTCGCGAACCGATACGATGTGTACAAGGACTGGCTCCGAACTATCGAGATTCAGGCTCGGATGCGAGGATGATCCACGAAATAGAAGAACTCTTTAAGCGGCAGTCGCGGGCCTGGCCGCAGCTCACTAAAGGCATTGACGGCCTCGCGCAGGCGCAGACACGGGCGGTACGGATCGATTGGT
The DNA here is from genome assembly GCA_963824565.1 of uncultured Pseudomonadota bacterium. GTDB lineage: Bacteria > Desulfobacterota > Binatia > Binatales > Binataceae > JAJPJA01. Next base: position 129,666 of record CAWGQB010000013.1, read on the forward strand.
TTGAGATCTTCATCCGTCATATTCCCCATCGTGTAGGTAGTACAACGGCGTCGGTCGACCCGGAATCGATTGCGAAACGCCCCTGCTTCCTATGTGCGGGAAATCTGCCCCCGGAGGAAGAAGGTCTGCGGTTCGACAAGGACTTCACCATTTATTGCAATCCGTTTCCAATCGTGGATCATCACCTCACCATCGTTCACGGAGAACACGGCTCGCAGCGTATCGCGAACCGCTTCGGAAATATGCTCGACCTTGCCGCAGCCCTGCCTGGATTTTTCGTCATCTATAACGGTCCGGAATGCGGAGCATCCGCACCAGACCACATGCACTTTCAGGCCGGCTCGCGAGGACTGTTTCCGATCGAGAAGGACACCGCTGGACTGGCTGGCGTTACAGTGCCGAACTACGCAAGAAATGTGTTCTTACTTCGCGGACGGGATCGATCTGCTTTGATCCATCGAATGGATCGCGCCATTGATCTGCTCGCTGAAACCACCGGCAAACTAGTAGAACCGATGGTGAACATCGTTGTCTTTCACGAGAGGGAAGAGTGGGTCACGTATTTGTTTCCGCGCAAAAAACATCGGCCAGAGGTCTTTCATACGGGCGAACTTACGGTGAGTCCGGCATCGATTGATTTTTGTGGAATATTTGTTGTGCCGCTGAAACAAGATTTCGAAAGAATCACGGGTGACGCCATCGCCGCAATTTTTCGAGAAGTCACTTTGCCTGACGGTCAGTTTCAGGAAGTAGCCGGAAAGCTGGAGAGTGAGCGTTGAACGTATCTGTAGGACTGATCGAAGGACGATCCGCCGTTGAAGTCGAATTGACGGGCACGTTTACTGATACTTCCGGCAAGCCGTACACTCCCGGGCGATACAGATTTACTTCTGAAGTGACGCTTACTCCTTCGGACCTGGCGTCGTGCGCATTTGCGCTGGACGACGTCACGATTGGGATCGGATTTCACTGGGAACGCAAGGAGCGCCAGGTATTCCGCGGGGCTTTTCGCCTCGTGAAACGAGAAGGCGGCCTGACGGTGATTAACGATGTTTCGCTCGAACAGTACGTCACGAGCGTGATTTCATCTGAGATGAGTGCGTCCTGTCCGCTCGAAATGCTGAAAGCTCACGCGGTGATTTCGCGCAGTTGGCTGTGGTTTCCGAAAGCAAATCCCTCTTCCTTTGAGAAAGGACAGAGTCAGGGTCTCAATTCTCACGAAATCCTTCGCTGGTACGGTCGCGAAGCGCATCCGGATTTCGATGTGTGTGCCGACGACCACTGCCAGCGGTATCAGGGCATCACGAAGGCTTTCTCTCCAGCCGCGGCGCAAGCGGTTCGCGCGACCGCCGGCGAGTTTCTCCGTTACAACGGCACTATCTGCGACGCACGGTTTTCCAAGTCCTGCGGCGGAGTAACCGAGCGCTATGCGATCGCTTGGGAAGATGAAGATATTCCCTATCTTACATCTGTCTACGATGGCCCGGCGAATAGCGGGCAGGGACGCCCGCCCTACGAAAATCCGGAGACATGGATACGCTCAAAGCCGCCGGCTTACTGCAATACCCACGATTCGGAGCTGCTCTCACGCGTTCTCCCAGGATTCGATCAGGAGACCCGCGATTTCTATCGCTGGCAGGTCGCGTACACGCGCGAAGAACTCGGCGATCTGATCAAATCCAGGCTTGCCGTGGATGTTGGTCCGATTCGCGACTTGCAGGCGCTCGCTCGCGGAGCTTCAGGCCGAATATATAGGCTGAAAATTACCGGGGAGCGCGACTACATCGTCATCGGTAAAGAATTGGAAATTCGCCGCGCTTTATCGCGCACCCATCTTTACAGCTCTGCATTCGTCGTAGACCAAGAGGCTGGCCGCTTTGTCTTGAGCGGAGCCGGCTGGGGACACGGTGTCGGCCTATGCCAGATCGGCGCGGCGGTCATGGCAAATGAAGGCAAGACTTACACGGAAATCTTGCAGCATTACTATCGTGGGACCACTGTCAGCGTCTGATGTCCGCTCCCGGGCGTTATTGAGCTACTTCAACTCCGAGTATCAGTAGCTCGCCGCGCGTTTCATTACCACTGCAACGGGCGTGTCATCCGGGACGAGCAAAGCCGGCGAACCTTGCAGAGGGAGGCCGTTCGGCCTATAGGGCGAGTCGGAGTCGGAGATTCAATAACGGAATCCCGGATAACCTCGAACATGTTGCTGACCCTTGGAACAAGCAGGAGACGACAAAGATGCATCTTGCGGGTAAGACAGCGGTGGTAATTGGCGCGAGCCGCGGCATGGGAAAGCAGATGGCCTTGCGTCTGGCGAAGGAGGGAGCTGACGTTGCGGTCGCGGCGAGGACTGACGCCGCCGGCCAGTCGCCGGAGCCAGGAACCATTCACCAGACGGCGGAGGAAATTCACGCCATTGGCCGCCGCGCCTTTCCAATAAAAGTTGACCTGGCGATCGGCGAAGATGTTGACGCGATGTGCTGTCAGGCGATCAAGGCCCTTGGCCGTGTCGATATCCTGATTCACAGTATCCAGCACAGAGGAGCGGGCTACTTGAGCCTCTTTGAAGAGACTACCATCGAACAACTCAACCTCCAGGTAGCGGTCAACCTGATGTCAGCGGTGAGGGCGTGCAAACTGATCGTGCCTCAGATGAAATCTCAGGGTAGAGGGATAATCATTCTGGTGACTTCAGCGGCCGGCGAACTTGACCCCGCAATGATGCCAGGGATGCCGGGTCACGCTGCCACAGGGCTGGGTTATCCAATGACCAAGGCGGCGCAGATACGCTTCATGATGTCGTTGGCCAAAGAAGTGCGGCCGGACAATATCGCAGTCATCGGCCTGGACCCCGGTTTCGTTTTCAGTGAGCACGTCGAGTACGGCCGCGTCGGGCATAACTATCAAGGCTGGAACACCCGTCTGGCTCTACCGATGGACGTACCGGCCGAAGCCGCCCGGTACTTGTGCACGTGCCCCAACCCGATGTGGTTTTCGGGCAAAAACCTAAAAGCGGCGGACTTCGTTCAGGAGCATTGCCTATGGTCGCCTACGCAATAAGTCTTCTCTAACCGCGACCATGTAAATAACGGCCCGGATAACGTCCCACCGGCACAACCTCAGTCGCGGAACATAGCCGTACGGTATACGATCAAGAGCGTGAATCTTCCTGTGAACCCGCCGATCTTGCCGATGCTCTCCAAGCGAATTGCCGATATACCGGCGGGTGGAGCATGGATCTTCGAACCGAAATGGGATGGGTTTCGCGCGCTGGTCTTCCGCGACGGAGACGAGGTCCTGCTCCAGAGCCGCGACGAAAAATCGCTGAACCGCTATTTCCCCGAATTGCTCGACCCTTTACGGGAACAGTTGCCTGCTCGCTGCGTGCTCGATGGTGAAATCGTCATGGCAAATAATAATGGGCTCGACTTCGAGGCGCTGCAGCTCCGCATACATCCTGCCGCGTCGCGGGTGAAGCTTCTATCGCAACAAAGCCCGGCATCAATCGTGTTCTTCGACCTGCTTTGCGACGGCGACCGGGATTTGCGGCGCGAACCGTTCCAAAGCCGGCGCCAGGAACTGGAATCGCTACTTTCAGCCGCGGCGCCGCCGATCCATCTGACACCGGCGACCTGCGAATCGAGCGTCGCCTCGGATTGGTTTCGCCGCTTCGAAGGCGCAGGTCTGGATGGGGTCATGGCCAAGCCGATTTCAGGCGCTTACGAGCCCGGCAAGCGCGTTATGCTGAAGGTCAAGCACGAGCGGGATTGCGATTGCGTCGTTGCCGGTTTTCGATGGCACAAGAACGGCAAGGCATGGCCGTCGGCTCGCTGCTGCTCGGCCTTTTCGACGATTCGGGCACGTTGCAGCACGTCGGCGTTTGCGCGAGCTTCACCGAAAAGAAGCGCCGGGAACTCGCAGAATACCTCGCGCCCTATCGCCGCGACGCGCTGGCCAATCACCCTTGGAAGCTGTGGGCGGAGCATGGACCCGAAACCGGCGGCGCCGGGCATCGGATGCCGGGAGGCCAAAGCCGCTGGAGCCAGGGCAAGGACCTGTCGTGGGAGCCGTTGCGGCCCGAACTGGTCGTGGAAGTCGCTTATGAGCATATGCAGGGCGCCCGCTTCCGTCACACTGCGCAGTTTCGAAGGTGGCGCACCGACAAAAAACCCGGCGACTGCACCTATGCCCAGCTCGAAGTGGTTCCACCGCAAGAGCTGATGGCGATTTTTGCCGGCGGCCGCTGAGCAAGACGTGCTCACGCATCCTGCTTCGCAGCGCGCTTCGTACGCCACTCGCGCGTAGGATCGTCATCCGGGTCGGGAGTTTCTTGCGCAGGTCGTAACGCTTCGGGCACATGGCGGAGGTTTACTCGGATGCGAGTCCATGTGGATGACCTGCCGCGCATGGAGTCGACCAGTACGTCATCTGCGGCGAGCAGTCCGGCTACCTCGGAATGTTTGCTCTTCCACTTTTCCAGACCCGCCAGCGCGGCTCCCTTGCTGGGAGAATTCGCCACCACCACAAGTGGCATTTTCGTCCGCGGCTTTTTCGCGCTGGACTTGGCGCGCGACGGGGCAACCCGCGGCGCTTCGCCCTCCATCTTGCGAAAGTGCGGCGGCCAAGGCGCATCGCCGAGGCCCGCGGCCTCATCTTTTGCCGCGAGTTCGAGCAATTTTTCGAGCGAACCCGCCGCGGCATCGATGTCTGCGTGCGGATCGCCGAGTTCCGCGAAACGCTTCGGAATCGTGAGGACGGTAAAGTCGGCTGGCTCACAGTCGGGAACCTCGTGCCAGTGAAGCGGCGCGGACACGCGGGCGTCGGGGACCGGACGCACGGAATACGCAGAGCACGTCGTCCGATCCTTCGCGTTCTGGTTGTAGTCGAGAAAGACGCCGTGGCGCTCCTCTTTCCACCACTTAGAACTGGCCAAGGCGGGCACGCGCCGCTCAACTTCACGCGACAGCGCGAGCGCCGCGCGGCGCACCTCGTCGAAGGTCCAGCGCGGATGGATCCGCACATTGATGTGCATTCCCCGTGAACCGCTGGTTTTGGGCCAGCCGCGAAGCCCCATTTCCTCGAGAAGCGACTTCACCTCAAGGGCGACAATGCGCACGTCCGCCCAACTGACCCCGGGGCCGGGATCGAGATCGACCCTCAACTCGTCCGGATGGTCGAGATCGCCGGAGCGTACCGGGTGCGGATGTAGCTCGATGCAGCCCAGGTTGACGATCCAGGCGAGCCCTGCCGCGTTATCGACCACGACCTCTTCCGCAGTGCGCCCCGAAGGAAACGCCAGCGTTATGGTTCGCAGCCACGCAGGGCGCTTGCTGGGCGCCCGCTTCTGATAAAACGCCTCAGCTTCGGCGCCGTTAACGAACCGCTTCAGGACGAGCGGACGATCCCGGATTCCGGCAAGAGCACCCGGCGCAACCGACAGGTAATAGCGGACGATGTCGAGTTTCGAGAGCTTCGTCTGCCTCGAAAAATAGGGCTTGTCCGGGTGCGTCACGCGGACCTCGCGTCCCTCGATCGAGAGCAGTTCGGTGGCTTCTTCTTTCCCCACTGAAACACTCTACACCGATTTGCATTAGCTTGGGGGAATCCATTCTCGACCGACGCCCCGCCACGCTCGGACGCCTATCATTGATATTGTTGCCGCTCTACGAATCAAGCCTTGCGCAAAGCGGTGAAGGGCCCTTAGATCAACAAGGTAACGCGGAGGGACGGGCATGAAATACACTCGCATATATGCGGACGCCGATGGGGAGTCGCATTTCGAGGACGTTGAAGTCGAGATGAAAACGGCGCCCTACAATACCGGCACCATTTCAGCGATGATCGCGGCGAAGGGCGTGATGTTCCGGCTGTCGCCGGATTACTTTGTCGATTGGCACAACGCGCCGCGCCGCCAGTTCGTCGTCAATGTCACCGGCATGGTCGAGATCGTCGCCAGCGACGGCGAAAAGCGCGTTCTTGGTCCGGGCACGATACTGCTCGCCGAGGATGTCACCGGCAAGGGTCACACGTCGCGCGGCATGGGCGGCGAAGAGCGGCTCTCGCTGTTCATCCCGCTGGCCGATTGATCGCGGCCGGGGACTGTTCGATCCGCCCAACCCTTTCTCGTCATACTCGCGTAAAACCGCTGATTGCGATCAGCGAATATAGTAACCCGCAACGTGCCATTTGCCGTCCTTGTCGAGCATCGGCGTTACGGTTTCGATTGCGGATTTCTTATGGGCGAATGAAGTATCGTACAGGATGACTACATACTGGCCGTCCGGGGCGCCCGGCAGAGTGGTTTCGTATTGCGCCACCTTCATTCTCCGCGAGACTAGCGGGCCGAGTGGCTTGCGGGCCGCACTGAGCTTTTGGGCCCACTTGGCCTCGCTGACCTGTTCCTTGAAGAGGCTGCTGGTCTGTTTGTAACTGGCGGCGTAATCGCCGGCGTCGACCAGTTTCAGCCATGCATCGGCGGCTTTGGTCGCCTGTTCCACCGCGGCTTGATCGGCGAGGACGGTGCGTACGCCGCCGAGACAGAGGATCGCGGTCATGATGATCGAGCCAATCAGGATTTTTCGCATGAAATGCTCCAATCGCACCGCGGATTATATAATTTCATCCGAGCGCTTTCGTGACTATTTTCTGGGATTCCGCACTCTTTCCGGATCGAATTTTTCGTCCACCGCCTGCTCAAAGGTCCACAGCGGCTGTTTCGGAATCGCGCTCTCAGCGAGGTCGAGCTTTCCAATCGCTTCGTTTCTCCCATAGCGCCAAGCCTTGGCAGACAAATCGGCGGCTGCGCTCTTAAGGCCCGGATTGGCTGCCAGCAAATCGGATATTCTGAAGCGGGCATTTCTGATGCTCATCCGCCATAGCCGCCGGTTGCCGCTTTTGATCGGATCCGATGCGTAGACGAGTTTCAGCAGATGTTCAATGAGCGTTTCGCAATGGCTCTGCCAAGCGCATCCGCGTGCCGTCCAGCCAAGTCCCCCACCTCCTCAGCCAGATTGTCCCAATCAAGTTCCTCGGACCGGCGCTCGCGCAAAGCGCGGGCCTGCGCCAATGCCCAGGAGTAGGAATCTTGATCGTAAAGCGTGCTCTTGGATACGCCAACGTTTCGTTTCGATGGCAGGGCCATGGTCTCTCGTTCTCTGTTGTCTTCTACCATATTATTGAACGGCGATTGAGCCCGATGAGCATGATCAGTAGCGGCCGTTGACGCTTCGGATCGCGAGGGCTGGCGCGATTTCAACTGGAGCGGTCGCTGCCTTGGCCCGGGTTTACCGCGATCGCGCCTCTCGCGCTCGTGGGTCGCAACACATTCGATCAGCCGCGCGCCGAAGTCGGAAAGCTTCTTCTCACCCATGCCCCGAATGGTTCGAAGCGCATCCAAAGTCGCGGGCCTGACGCGGGCGAGCTCGCGCAGCGTCGAGTCATGGAGCACAACGAAGGCTGCAACACCGCGCTCGGCGGCGATTTCGCGCCGCAGCGCGCGCAGGCGGTCAAACAGCGCCTCGTCGACGTCCTCCCAACTGCTTTCTTCCAGCCGGGTCCTCTCCGCCTTTGGCTTCTTCGCCTGCAGGAGCTGGACCGGACGCTGGCCGCGCAAGACCTCCCATGAAATTGCGTTCAGTTTCAGCACCGGGCGATCGCCCACGGTGCGCTCCACCAATCCGGCATCCACGAGCTGATAGATCACATTGGTCAGGGTTTTGCGCGGCAGCTCTTTCAAAAGGCCGTAAGTGGAAAGTTTATCGTGGCCCCAGCGCCGCATCCGTTCGTTGTCGGCGGCGACCAGCACGTCGATTACGTGCTCGATTCCAAAACGTTGCTCGACGCGCGCTACGCAGGAGAGCACCTTCTGCGCCAGCACGGTGGAGTCGGCCACGCCCTCCACCTCGCCCAGGCAAAGGTCGCAGGCGCCGCAACTCGGCGCCGGGTAGGTTTCTCCGAAGTAGGCCGAGAGCATGGCGTGACGGCATCGAACGACGGTGGCAAAGCGGCGTATTTCCTCGAGCAGATGCTTGCCGCTCTCCACCACTTCGGCGGGAGCCTGCGCTTCCTCGGCGCTGCGTTCCATGCAGACTGTGCCAGCGCAGCACGTCGGCCGCCGAGTAGAAGAGCACGCATTCAGCGGGCAGGCCGTCACGGCCGGCGCGGCCCGTCTCCTGCTGATAATGCTCGACCGATTTCGGCAGCGCCGCGTGGACCACACATCGAATGTCGCTGCGGTCGATTCCCATGCCGAAGGCGACCGTCGCCACAATCACGTCGATCTGCTCCGCGGCGAAGCGATCTTGCGCGCGCCGGCGCTCCTCCGCCTCCATCCCGGCGTGATAGTAGGCGGCCCGGATGCCATGCGCCTGCAGGTAGCGCGCCATCTGCTCGGTGTCTTTGCGGCTGATGCAGTAGACAATCGCAGCCTCGCCCGAATGCCGGCGCAGCACGCCGGCCACTTGCGCATTGACGTCCAGCTTCGGGATGACCCGGTAAAGCAGATTCGGCCGATCGAAAGAGCCGACTAAAACCGTTGGATCCTGGAGCCCCAACTGCTCGATGATATCGCCGCGCACGCGCCCGGTAGCGGTTGCGGTATAGGCGTGAAGGCTCGCGTTGGCTGAAACGCGCCTTGAGCTGGGCCAACTGCCGGTACTCCGGACGGAAGTCATGCCCCCACTGACTTATGCAATGTGCCTCGTCGATCGCGAAAGCGCAAACACCCAGACGCTCGGCCAGCTCGAGAAAACGCGGCGTGAGTATCCGTTCGGGAGCGGCGAAGATGAGGTGATGATGGCCGGCGGCAATCTCGCGCTCCGCGCCGCGAATCTCCGTGAAATCCATGCCGCTATGCAGCGCGACGGCTGGATAGCCGCTGGCGCGCAGGGCATCGACCTGGTCCTTCATGAGCGCGATAAGCGGCGAGACTACGATGTCGGTGCGTCCGGCGACCGCCGGCGGCACCTGGTAGCAGAGCGACTTGCCGCCCCCGGTCGGCATCACTACCAGCGAATCGCGGCGATCCAAACCTGCCTGGATCGCCTCTGCCTGCAGCGGGCGAAAACTCTCAAAACCCCAGAAACGGCGCAGCGTGGCGAGGATTTTGTCGGATGGGTGCCCAGTTGCGTCTGAGCGCCAGCCTGACGTCCCCTCGCGGCCCCGCGGATTTTCCATCAAGCGGCATTTTCAACCATTTTCATGGCTTTGTCGTCATCGCGGCCAGCGATCAATTGCCGCTAAGGCGCACGCCGGCGATCAAACCGCAGCGCCATGATAGCCGTTATCCCCTGCGCGGTCGTGCTTGACCGCCTTGCCCGAACCCGCCGCCTGGCCGCGATCTGGCCTGGTGGAAAGTCTCCAGAAACCCGATGGTTTCGTCCAGCGGCCCGCGCTCGTGCGCGACTTTGGAGGTTTTGCCCGATATATTGGGCGCGGGCCACCGCTGCGCCAGTAGCGCCCGATGAGGTGCAGAGAGGTGCATATGACCGCGTCATTTCTGTTCGAAAAAGAGGGTCCAATCACGACTCTGACCTTTAACCAGCCCGCGCGCCGCAATTTCATGAACCACGAAGTCATGCGCGAAATGGAGGAGCTGATCCGCAGGGTTCGCGACGACCGTGAAACCCGCGTCCTCATCACGACCGGCACCGGCCCCGCCTTCTCCGCCGGCGCCGAGCTTTCGGCGCCCGCGGGCGTGACCGATCCCAGCGAACGGGAACGCATCATCCTGGAGCGCAACAAGGGTCTGGCGCGGGTGATCGGACGCGTCTTCGACCTGATCACCCGCCTGGACTGCATGACGATTGCGGCGGTCAACGGCTATGCGGTCGGCGGCGGTTGGGCGATCGTGGCCGCGTTCGACTTCGTTATAGCGGTGGAGGAGGCCGAATTCTGGGTACCGGAGGTGGACTTGAACCAGTCCTACGTCGGTGGGCCCGCCCACGTGATGGCGGCACGGATGGGGCCGTGGCGGGCGAAGGAAGCGATGATCCTGTGCCGGCATTATACGGCCCGTGAACTCCTGGAAATCGGGATGGTTAACAAGGTGGTCAAAGCGGGTGAGCTACTCGGACAGGCGCGGGAATTGGCGCACGTGCTGGCGCAGAAAAATCCCAAGGCCGCAACCGCTACCAAGCATTTCATTGACGGCGCCTTCGTCGGCGCACGCTGGTACTGAATCGGCCTTCGCGAGCCGGAAAATTTCATCCCGCAAACGCGTTTTTAAAAGAAAACCAACGCAAATTCGATGACTTTTGGCAGGCAGTGCGGTTGTGATAGGGTTGGTCGCGATATTTCAAGGTGGAGGGCCGGATGACCGATATCTCTCGAATACTGGTGGTTGAAGACGATCCCACCACCCTGAAGCATGGTGCGGAATGATCCGCACCTGGGGCTTCGACGTCGCCGGCGCAATCGACGGCGAGGACGCACTGGATCGGTTGCCGCGCTATGACCCGCACGTGCTGATCTCGGACCTGAAGATGCCGCGGCGCGACGGATTGAGTCTGCTCAAAGAGATGCGTCGGCTCGGGGTCGGAATTCCCGCACTGATTATCTCCGGGGAGGGCGATATTCCTGAAGCCGTGGCCGCGATCAAGCTGGGGGCGCGGGATTATGTCCGCAAGCCGATCGATCCTCCGCATCTGCGCGCGTTGCTCAACGCGCTCGCTCAAGACCCCTGTTGCGCGGACCGCTCAAGCGGCAGCCGGACGCAAACGGGAGCGGATACCCCGGTGCTAATCGGTAAATCACGCGCGGTGCGCGAAGCCCTTGCCTTTATCGAGAAGGTCGCGCCCTCCACGTCCTCCGTGATGATCGTCGGCGAGAGCGGGACCGGCAAGGAGGTCGCCGCCGCGCTGATCCATAACCTTTCGACGCGGCACACCGGGCCCTACGTTGCCGTGAATTGCGCGGCAATTCCGGAAACCCTCATGGAGGCGGAATTATTCGGCCACGAACGCGGCTCGTTCACCGGCGCGGAGCGACGTTACGAAGGATGCTTCGAGCGCGCCAACGGCGGGACCCTACTGCTGGACGAGATCACCGAAATGAAGCCCGAACTTCAGGCCAAGCTGTTGCGCGTGCTGGAAGACCGCCGGATGCGCCGCCTGGGAGGCGTCAGCGAGATTCCCGTTGGACGTAAGGGTGCTGGCGACGACCAATCGCAATCCGCAGCGGGCGATGCGGGAGGGGCGGTTGCGCGACGACCTTTTTTACCGGCTGAGCGTCTTTTCCATCGAGTTGCCGCCGCTGCGTCAACGGCCGGAGGACATCGCGCCGTTAGTCGACCATTTCATCACAATGCTGGGCGGCCGCTACCGCCACGTCAAGGGCGTGGACAACGCTTTTCAAAAGACGCTAGAGGGCTATTCGTGGCCAGGGAATGCGCGGCAGTTGCGCAACGTGATTGAACGGGCGCTGGTGGTGAGTTCCGGGCCGCTGCTGACGGTAGCTGATTTGCCGCACGAATTGCGGCCCAACAAGCCTGGTCCGATGGTGATGGAAGTGACCATCGGAGGCTGCTCACTCCAGGATATAGAACGGGAGATGATTACCCGCACCATCGAGTTCGCGGGAGGCAACAAGACCAGGGCGGCGGAAATGTTGGGAATCAGCCTGCGAACGCTCTACAACCGCCTGGAACGTCTTGAAGAGGACAAGGAGCGGCAAGGGCCGGCCTGAAATGGCACGGCTTTGCGAGGTTGCCGCACATGACCTTTCGCGCAAAGTTCGCGGGCGCGTTTGTTGTCGTGCTGGCAGCAGCAATTCTCGCCGCTTCCGTCGTGGACATCAGTTGGGCTCTGGACGAGATTGCCGATGAGGTCATCGACTCGGGTAACGCGGTGGCGTCAGAGACCTTCGAACAAGTTCGCACGGTGCTGGCACATACTCATGAAGATCCAACCGCCGCGTTACGCACGGATCCTAACCTGATGGCGGGCATTGAGTCGGTGCAAGCCTTCGCCAAGGGCATCGTCTTTATCGATATCGAAGCCGCCAAGGGTGAGGCCATTCTCGGTGAACAATCCGCCGCGGCCGCCTTCCTGTCTATCGACACGTTACGCGGTGCCACGCAATCCCATTTGCCATTTCAGCTCCTTCATGCGCTATGGCATGAGCACAATTACGTGGTGGTACGTCCCGTCCTGATCAATAATCAACCGTTCGCGGTCATCCGCGTGGGCGTCAGCACCGCGCTGATTAACGACGAAGTTCATCAATTGATATGGGCGACGCTGGGCGCCGGGCTGCTGATTGTACTATTCGCCGCCGGCGCCGGCAGCGCGATCGGTGGCTTACTTTCCAGATCCGTGGTCGCGGCCGCCAGCGGCGAACCGGTTCCTCGCGGCGCCGATGGGGCGAACTTGACCGTCGGCCGAGGCGACGAACTGGGCAATCTGACGGAGAAGTTCAACCGCCTGTCACGCCAGGTTCTCAGCGAGCGCAAGCGCTGGGAAAGCGAACAAGGCGGACTGTTTAAGGCGCTGCGCACGATGACCGACGCGATTATCCTGGTGGATGCCGACGGCTCGATCCTGTTCGCCAACGCCGAGGCTCAGGCGCGCCTGCCGCTGGGCACTCCCAGTGGCGATGGCAAGCTGCTGCGCGGCACCCTGGGCCGGACCCATCCACTGATTCGCATGGTCGAGGCATCGCTGGCCACCGGCACCGAGGCTCATGACGTCGCCATCGAACTAAAGGACAAGACCCAGCGGCCGTTTCGGTGCCTGGTCTCGATTTTTCCGCTCTCCCGCGGACGCGAGGCGGTCGGACTCCTGGTTACGTTGCGCGACTTGAAACCGGTCGCCGAACTGGAGACGGTGATCGAATATTCCAGTCGTCTGGCGCGTTTGGGCGGATTGATCTCCGGTGTCGCGCACCAGATTCGTAAACCGCTTAACGTGCTCACGATCCGGCTCGAGTGGTTGCGGCAGGATGCCGAGCAGGGTGGTCCGCTGGACCCCCATATCGACAGCATCCGCTACGAGATCGACCGCCTCGATCGCGTAGTCGATGGGCTTTTGCGATTCCTGCGGCCGGAACATCTGGAACTCGCCAAAGTGCCGGTCGCGGATCTGTTGACCGAGGCGGGCGGACAGGTAACCTCATTAACCATCCGGGTAAAGTATTTGATCGATGGATCCCTTCCGGAGCTTAGCGCGGACCGGTCATTACTTGCGGAAGCATTCAGAAACATCTTCCAGAACGCCGCCGAATCGATGCCCGATGGAGGCCAGATCACGGTGACGGCCTCATTGCGCAGCGACGGTTTCATCGAAGTATCGGTCGCCGATCAGGGACGCGGCATCGAAGCGGCACAACTCGAGCGAATTTTCGACTTGTACTTCACCACCAAGCCTGGTGGAACCGGCCTCGGGCTGACACTGGCTCTACGCGCGGTCGACCTGCATCACGGCACTATCGAGATCGACTCGGGGAGCGAATCTGGAACCACGGTCCGCATCTGTCTGCCTGCCGGGCAGTTTCCGGGCAACCTGGGGCCAACTAACCCGCTGGTTGAGAGAAGCCTGTGAAACCCACCTGGCATGAAGCGATTGTGGTTCTGGCGCTGATATTCACCGCGTTTGCGGGGTGCGAATTCCTGCCTTTTGGAGCCGCCAAGCCGCCGCCCAGGGTTGAAGTATCTCCGACGCCAACGCCCTCATCAACACCGACCCCCACCGCTACCGCGACGCCGGAGATCATAAGGCACCATCATCACAAGCGCTTGCATACGCCGATACCTGAGGCTTCGCCGACTCCGATGGCGGAATCGAGTCCAGCCACCGTGATCACAACGGGTGAATCCGTTGAGCGCGAAAAAGATGTTCAACAAACCTTGGCGGCAGTGGAAAAGCGGTTGTCCGCGATCAAGCGGGGGACGCTGGATTCTCAGGACGGCGCGGACTATGACCGCATCAAGGCGTTTATCGCCGACGCCCGTTCCGCTTTGCAGGAACAGGACGATTTGCGTGCTCACAGTCTGGCGGAAAAGGCCGCGCGGCTGGCGGCACAACTCGCCGAGCGAGTCTCGAGTCCCTAGCAGGGCGCGGAAAATCGGGCCGTTGGGACCAATCCTGCCGGCGGGTTGATGCACCAAACCCAGCGTGTGAGGTGGGCTGGTTGTCTTGGTCGATCTTTATCCCTAAGATTGTGAGGACTTCCCGCGGGACAATGTTTTAGCTGCGCGCTGATGCACCCTGCCCTGTGAAAATAAAGCCTTGAGCACCAGCAGAATTCTCGGCATATCTGCCTATTATCATGACAGCGCCGCAGCGCTGGTGGTGGACGGCGACATTGTGGCGGCCGCCCAGGAGGAGCGCTTCACCCGCAAGAAGTTCGACGCGCGCTTCCCGGTCCGGTCAATCGCCTACTGCCTTGAGGCAAACGGACTCAAGCTGGCCGACCTGACCGATATCGTCTTTTACGACAAGCCGTTGCTGAAGTTCGACCGCCTGCTCGAAACTTATCTGGGTTACGCTCCGCGCGGCGTGGTTTCCTTCGCCGCGGCGATGCCCGTGTGGCTCAAGGAAAAGCTCTATCTCAAGTCGCTGCTGCGCCGCGAACTGGCGGCGCTGGGCGGTCTCAAGAAATCCGCGGTGCCACCGCTGCGTTTTACCGAGCATCACCAAGCCCATGCCGCTTCGGCGTTTTTCCCCAGTCCTTTTCAGCGCGCCGGCGTGCTCTGCCTCGACGGCGTCGGCGAATGGGCAACCACCTCGATCTGGCTGGGCGAGGGCAACCGGCTGACCGCTCAATGGCAGATCGACTTCCCCCATTCGCTGGGACTGTTGTATTCCGCCTTCACCTATTACACGGGATTTAAGGTCAACTCCGGCGAATACAAGGTGATGGGCCTCGCGCCCTATGGCGAGCCGCGCTATGTCGATCGGATTCTTAATGAACTTATCGACCTGAAGCCGGACGGAACCTTCCGGCTCGACATGCGTTACTTCAACTTCGCGACCGGGCTAACCATGACCAACGGTCATTTTGACGCGCTGTTCGGCGGTCCCCCGCGCAAGCCCGAGAGTCCGGTCACTCAGCGCGAGATGGACCTGGCGGCATCAATCCAAAAGGTGACCGAGGAGGTGATGCTGCGTCTGGCACGCACCGTCCATCGCGAACTCGGTACAGAATACTTGTGCCTGGCGGGCGGGGTGGCGCTCAACTGCGTGGCCAACGGCCGGATCCTGCGTGAGGGGCCCTATCGTGACATCTGGATCCAACCCGCGGCCGGCGACGCCGGCGGTGCGCTCGGGGCGGCGCTCGCGGTATGGTACGAATATCATGACAGCCCCCGCGGGCCGCGCGAGGGCGACTCGATGTACGGCTCCTACCTCGGCGCCTCCTTCAGCGACAGCGAAATCGAGTCCTCCCTGAACGCGCTCGGCGCGCGCTATCAGCGGTTGGCCGATAGTGAGCTGATGCGGCAGGTGGCGGGAATCATCGCCGCGGAAAACGTGGTTGGATGGTTCCAGGGCCGGATGGAATTCGGACCGCGGGCATTGGGCGCCCGCTCGATCATCGGTGACGCGCGCAGCCCCAAAATGCAGTCGGTGATGAACCTCAAGATCAAGTACCGCGAATCATTCCGGCCCTTTGCTCCGGCGGTTCTCGCGGATCGGGTTGCGGATTACTTTGAGCTCGATCGCCCCAGTCCGTACATGCTTCTGGTGGCGCCCGTGCGCGAGGAGCTGCGCACCCCGATGAGCGCCGGCCAGCAAAGTCTGTTCGGGATTGAGAAGCTTAATATCCCGCGCTCTACAATTCCGGCCGTGACCCACATCGACTACTCAGCGCGCATCCAAACCATCCATCACGAAACCAATCCGCGCTTCTATGAGTTGCTCAAGGCTTGTGATGCGCTCAGCGGATGCGCGGTGCTGGTGAATACCTCGTTCAACGTGCGCGGCGAGCCTATCGTGTGTACGCCGGAGGACGCCTATCGATGCTTCATGCGGACTGAGATGGACTACCTGGTGGTTGGCAACTACCTGCTCGCCAAGGCCGATCAGCCACAGGTGCCGCGTGACGACTCGTGGAAGAAGGAGTTCGAACTGGATTAGGAAGCTATGAGCAAGGTGGACGACAAAGCACCGCCCAGCCGATCTGAACTGCGCAATTTCGGCCTGCTGACAGGAGGGCTTTTTGCGGCAATATTTGGCCTGCTGTTCCCGTGGCTGCACGCCCGTCACTTCCCAATTTGGCCTTGGATATTGTGCGTGCTGCTGGCCGGGTCGGCGCTGGTGGCGCCGCAAGCGCTCAAGCCCGTCTTTCGCGCCTGGACCGCGCTGGGCTGGGTCTTGGGTTGGATCAACTCGCGCATTATCATGACGGTTGTGTTTTACGTGATAGTCACCCCGACGGGGGCGATAATGCGGCTGTTCGGCAGCGATCCGATGGGGCGAAAATTCGACCCTTCCTGCGCGAGTTATCGAGTGTCCAGCCGTCAGGCGCCAACTCAAAGCATGGATAGGCCGTTCTGATGTTAGAGCTGCTCAAAGACTTATGGGGTTTCATGCGTGAGCACAAAAAGTTCTGGCTCACGCCGCTGGTCGCGGTGCTGCTCCTGTTTGGAATTCTGGTGATACTCGCCCAGTTCTCGACCGTCGCTCCGTTTATCTACACCTTGTTCTGAGCAACCGTCGTGCGCGCATTAAATCTTCAGGACCGACCTGAAACGCACCTTGCCCGACATCATGCGATCGTAACCATCCGCGGCCCGCTCCAGGGGGAATACCTCTATCATCGGCCGCACACCGTTTGCCGCCGCGAACTTCAGCGCGTCCTCGGAGTCCTTTGAAACCCCGGCCGGCCAACCCACGATCGACTTGCGCGCCAGGATCAACTGCACTGACGTAACCGAGAACGGATCGGGGCTCGCTCCCACGATGACCAGTTTTCCGCCCGTTCCAAGCCCGTCGACCAGAGTGCCGATCGCTTTGCTATCCGGAGCAGTTGCCAGGATTACCCGGGCGCCTCCCAGGCCGAGCAGCTCTTTCGCGACATCCTGCGATGCGCTGTCGATGTAGGTACGCGCGCCCAACTTCAGCGCGAGACTCTTCTTGTCGTCTCCTCTACCGATCGCGACTGTCTCGAAACCGAATTTGCTGGCGAATTGGATCCCGAGATGTCCGAGTCCGCCGATGCCTTGCACCGCGACCAGGTCGCCGGGGCGGCCACCGCTGTTGCGCAGTGCGTTGAAGGTGGTGATACCTGCGCACATAATCGGCGCAGCATCTTCCGGGGTCAGTTCGCTGGGAATGCGGGCCAACGACTCGATTGGTGCGCACATAAACTCGGCATAACCGCCGTCGTAGCTGATGCCGGGAATCTGCAGCTTCTCACAGCAGACGAAATCGCCGCGCCGGCATGGCTCGCATACGCGGCAGTGCCCGCCATGCCAGCCGACGCCGACCCGATCGCCGACTTTCCATGGGCCGGCGCCTTCCCCGACAGCGTCGATTACACCCGCGACCTCGTGCCCGGGCGAACGCGGATAGACGATCCCGGGAAAACCACCTTCCTTGGTGAAGACGTCGCTATGACAGATCCCGCAGGCCTGAACTCTGATTCTGACCGCTGCGGGCTGGGGCTCGCGAATTTGTTCTTCCGTCACTCGGAAGGTTCCACCGGCGTGATCCACGCGGACTGTTTTCATAAGTTGGCCTCACCAATATCAGCGCTTGGTTCTATTTGAACCTCGATTCAAGCGCCTCGCAAGGTCCTTTGGTTCCAGACGCGGAATTCACCGTTGCGAGTCGAAGGGTCCAATCGGCGATACTGAGCACGCTAGCGCTTTAGCGCGTCTTCCCAGGTCACCGGCAGCTCCGAACCTTTGAGCGTCCAGCGAATAAATCGGATCTCGCCCATGTGCGGCGTCAGCACCGCCATCGTTCGAGCATGCGGCTCCGCGTGGACGAAGGCGCGCAACGCTGCTTCGTCTTCCCATACCGAGAGCGTCCAGAAACACTTCGCCGCCAACCTCGCATAGAGCGAGTACCCGACCAGTCCCCTGCTCCTTCGCAGTTGACCCATGATGCGTACCGTGTGCAACAGAAACCAGGGGATTCGCAAGCCGCGCTTGAGCGGAAGATAGGAGAGCAGCGCCACATATTGCCGCTCGGGTTCAGCGCGGCCGAACGATCTCCAGGGAACCGTCGCCATGACGCTATTCTTTTATCCTGAGAGAGTGTAGCTACTCAATAGCTATATCGACCGAGTGGATTTCGTGCCAGGTTAACGCTACCAGTCCTCGATTGATCGCAAACTCGAACTGATCTCGCACCTGCCGACTGCATCCGCTTTGCTGGAGTGCGGCCTCCACCGGCTGGATTAGCCGGCTCGCCACGGCAGGATCGGCGCGCACCGCCTTGAGGCGTGTCCCTTTGTCCCTGCCCTTGAGCTCAGCACGCAACCTGTCGATATCGGTCAGCAGCGTCTTGAGGCATTCCGAATTTTTGCGATCACCGCCGGTGAATTTGTAAACGTATAATTCGTTGCCATGAGGATTGATCTCGAGCAACATACGCTCATCGCGCGTTGCCGGATGGGGCGGCATCTTGACCTGAATATGCAGTCCCATCGACGACCACGAGGTCCAGGTATCGGAGTTCCCCGCGCGGTCCCGGTCGTTGGCGAACAGCATCATGTAGTAGAACTGCTCCGCCGCCTTGGCCTGCTGATAAAGTTGAGTCGAGATCGGCATGACCCGGGACCGGTACTTGATTATGATCGACATTGACTGCTCTCCCCAGCGCGCACCAGATGCCAGCGATTTTCACGGCACTCCACGCCGCGTCGCTCCGCCCGATAATTTTACGGAGTCGGTGTGATGTTGTGCTCGGGATCGAGTCCGAAAAATGCGCAGGGATTGGCTACCAGCACCTGGTATTTCTCATCCTCGGGCACTCCTTCGAACAATTCGGTCAGCACTTGTCTGGAATCCGGGAACGAACCCACGCTATGGGGAAAGTCCGAACCCCACATCAAAACGTCGATGCCGGTATACTGGCGCAACTGCATGGCGAGCCGGTCGTGGACGAAGCTGAAGCGCAGATGCTCTCTGATGTAGTCGCTGGGCAGCTTGTTCTTCTTGATGTTGAGATAGTTGAACCAGCGCAAATAGTACTCGTCGAGCCAGTTAAAATAGTGAGCCAGCCATCCGCCGTTGGTCTCGGCGAAATAGAATTTGAGCGTGGGAAACTTATCGAATACATGCAGGATCAGTTGGCCGATGGTGGTTGCAACGGGTCCTACGGATCCGATGCCGCCGGCCACAAAGGCCATCCACTCGGTGGTCTTCATATTGGCGACCGGAACAATCACGCCGCCGAAGTTCGGATGCGGTGAGATTTTGACGTCGAGGTCCAGGCTGGCGGACCAGAAGCGTTCGTCGATTTCCGGCTTCGGGTCGCCGGTACCGTTGGGCCACGTAGCCGGCGACATTGAAGGGAGGCCCAGCTTCTTGCATCGCGCCAGTTCGGCCAGGGCGTCGTCGATTCCGGTTTCGGGCAGGATTGCATTGCCGATCAAACGGTCGGGCGCAACGCTGCAGAATTCCGCCAGGAAAGTATTGTAGCCTTGCACCAGCGCCAGGTAGCAGTCTTTGTCGCGCGCGATCATGTTGCGCAAAAATGGCGGCCCGTAAACCGGGGGATAGAGCACTTCGGCATCGATACCGTCGAAGTCCTGTTCGCGCAGCCGCTGGGCGCAATCGCCGGTGCCGGGACGCGGCGAGCCATCGGGAAAGTGATAGGATCCGGCCAGCCCGCCCACGAATTCGTTGTAACGCATCCCGCAGTAGAGGTTGGCGATGTTTTCGCGTTCCACTCATCCATCCGCCAGACTTCACTGCCGTCTTCGCGGCGCACCAGCCTGGGGGCGCGTTCTTTGTATTTCGCCGGCACATACTTGACCCAATCAATCGGCACTTCCATATGGCCGTCGGCGGAGATGATTTGATACTTGCGCATCGTCAGCCTCCTTAGATTGTGACTCGGACTGGACAATGCCGGCTGTGGACCTGCTCCGTATGGAAATCAGGTAATCGAGCCATCGGTTTTTCAATACGAAGTCAATTCCGGACTCCCGGCAAGCGCTAAACTCTATTCGGCCACTCGCCATTGAAAGAGCATCCCGTCTCCGCCGCCGCTCCAACGCACCGGTTCGAAGGTTACTTCGACCGGCAAGCCAACGCGAAGAACGTCAAGGCCGGATCCCACCAGGTTGGCTGCAACGATCGGACCTTCCTCGGTCTCGACGCATACGATCGGATTGGGGACGGGAATCTCGGGAAAATACTGACGATGAAATACGCACCAGGCGTAAACGCGGCCGCGGCCAGACAGGCGTGTCCAATCGCAGTTCTCCGACAGGCATTTGGGACAATGCGAGCCCGGCGGGTAGCGAAACTCGCCGCAATCGGAGCAGCGTTGTAGCCGCAATTCCCGGCGCTTCGTATATTCCCACAATGGGCCGTCGTAGAGCCCGATTATCGGGTTGGGACGGAGCTGCGGTTCACTCACGGGCACCTCCCTGGAGTTCGGCGGCACCCTGGCAGGCGTGCCGCCAAATTCAATTTCTCGGCCTCACGCGCTCGCCCTCTCCAGAATCAACGACGTTGCCCGCGCAACGGTGTTGGAAACATAGTGAGTATGACGGCAATTGGCTATTTGACGTGGTCCTGCCTCTCCTCGCAATTGACGCACCGCTTCAACCTGGGCGTTCCAACCCTGCATATATGATTCGGAGATCATGCCGCCCGATGAATTGACTGGGAATTTGCCGCCCGGTCCGATTCCATTCGTTTCGATGAAATGCGCGGCCTTGCCCTCTTCGCAGTAACCGTAATTTTCCAGGATATAGAACAGTTCGCCGCTGAAATTATCGTAATAGTAAAATGCGTCGATATCCTTGGGGCCGAGTCCGGCCATGTCGAAGCATTCCTGCCCCGCCTGCCGCATCTGCACGCGGCTGAAGTTCAATTTGGGACGCAATTGATTGATCGCGGCGTTCTCTTCGCCCCAGCCCAGACTTTTGACCGTGACCAGCGGATGTTTGGTCATCTTCCGCGCGCGCTCGACGCTGGTCACGATAACCGAGGTGCCACCGTCGTTGATCAGGCAGTAGTCGGGCACGCGCAGCGGCTGCGCTACGAACGGGTAGGTCAGGTAATCGTCGATGGTCATCGGCTTGCGCATTATCGCGAGCGGATTCATCCGCGCCCACGCCCGTTCCGCGACCGCGACCATGCCGAGTTGTCGATCGCTCAGACCATAGACCTCCATGTAACGCTGCACTACTACGGAATCGAAGGCGCCCTGGGAGGTGAATCCCCATGGCCGATAGTAGACATAGTATAGATTGTCGGCGCCCATCGCTTGCGGACCGCCGAACTGAGTACCCGCGGTCCGGTAATTGAGCGACTTGATCAGAGCGATGCATTCGGCGAGACCGTTGCGGATCGCGTCGATCGCGACCATAAAGGCCGTCGCGGGATCGAAGCTCGAGGCGCTGAAGCGCGGTTCGATTCCCAGCAGTTCCACCATCCGGCCGAGCGGTACCGAACAGGCGACCACGCCGTCGATGTCCTCGCGTTTCAGTCCCGCGTCGTCCAAAGCCGCCTTGAAAGCTCTGATGCCGAAGCCAAAATGATCGGTAGTAGGTTTTCCGGCGCGACTGGTCTTGTAGTCGGAAGCGTAGTCGGTTTCACCCACTCCGACTACTGCAATCGCATTCGAAGCGGCCTTCAGCCGTTGGAGATCATAGGCCATGGTGGTTTCCCCAAAGCAGAGCTATATCGTAGCCTGCAGTAAACCGTCAAATAGACGGGAAGACTTGCTAGACTTGTCCACAATGCGATGCTATTGCGGCTACGATCCCGCAGCTCATGCTTGCATGCAAGATGGCGGCGCTGTGAGTTTTGAGATCAATATGAATGACAGGCTGGAAAGCCTGCCGCACGGAGATTCGGCATGGCAGGACCACTGGCTGAAGGCTATCGGATTCTCGACCTTTCCGAACGCTCGCCCGCGGCGGCAGTAGCAGCAATGGTTCTTGCGGATCTTGGCGCCGAGGTCATACGGGCCGAACCGGAAGGTGGCGATCCGGTAAGGCTGCTGGCCGGCTCGCGAGTCTGGCTGCGGGGACAGAAGAGCGTCACTATTGGCCCCGCCGAGGTCGAAAGCGGTCAGTGGCGCATGCTGCGCGAATCCGCGGACGTCATCCTGACCACGGCTCAGCCTTGGATCGCCAAGCCGAACGGGCTGCTCGACGGCTTTCCCACCAATCAGCGTCAGATTCTCGCGGTGCTGACCGCATATCCGCGCGCAGTAGCCGACTCAAAGTATCCGCGTTGGGGAATTGATGCGCCCGCGTGCGGCGAAATCGTCGAAGCTCAATACGGCTGCATGGACGCGCAGGAAGGATGGCGGGAGGGTTCGATTTTTTTGGGCTGGCCGCATGCGATTTTCGGCGCCGCTTGGCTTCTCCAGCTCGGAATTACCGGCGCTCTGCTCGAGCGCGAACGCACCGGAAAGGGCCAGGTCCTGACCACCTCGTTGCTCGACGGGATCGCCATATTGCGCAATGCCAGCTTCGTGGGGGGCGACCGGATACGTCCGATGGCGCCACCGCCAAAGGGTAAGCACTCTACTTTCCGTTTGATCGTTAGCCTCTTTGAATGCAGCGACGAGCGCTGGATCCAAATCCACACCGGCGGACGCGGGCAATTCAACCGCCTGATGAAGGCGGTCGCGCGGGACGATTTGGCGATCGAATTCCCCAACGCGGGCATGTTCGGCGGCGATCCGATGACGCAGGAAGTGGCCGACGAGTTGTGGAGCTATCTGGAGAAGACCTTCAAAACGCAGCCGTCACAGTATTGGTGCGATCTACTGGCCAAAGTTGATGTGTGCGGCATGCCGGCGCTCCTGCCTGGCGAGGCGCTGTGGCTGAAGCAGATGGAGATCAACGGCCTGGTCGATATCCTTCCCGACGGCGAGCGCCGTCTGGGCAAGATAGCGAAATTCAGCCGCACTCCGATGGTCGTGGGACGCGCGGTCGCCGCGCCGGGTCAGCATAACGCGATTTTGCTTCGGGGCGCCGACGGCCGGGCTACCGATAGCGCACATCGCGACGGCGCTGCGGTCACGACGCCCACAGCCGGCGCTCCACACGTCGGGCCACTTGACGGCATCATGGTGCTCGACTTCGGCTTCTACATGGCGGGGCCTTTCGCCAACCGCATTTTCGCGGACCTCGGCGCGCGGGTAATCAAGGTCGAGGAGTACCATGGCGATCCGATGCGCAGCCCCAATCTGTCGATGCTGCTGGGCACGCATCGCGGCAAACAAAGCATCGCGGTCAACCTGAAATCGGAACAGGGCCGCGCCGTGATCTACGATCTGGTGCGGCGTGCCGACGTGGTGCATCACAACATGCGGGTGGGCGCGATGGAACGGCTCGGCATGGGCTACGATGCCCTGAGCGCAATCAATCCGAGACTCATATATTGCCATTCCTCCGGATACGGTAACGAGGGCCCGTGGGCCTTGCTGCCGACCTTCGAGCCGCTGCATTCCGCGCTGGGCGGGCTGTTGACCCGCACCGGCGGCGAACTCAACGCGCCCAGGCTCTACTTGTCGCATATGGATTACGGATGCGGGCTGACCTCCGCGACCGCGACGATTGCGGCGTTGGTCGAACGCGAACGCAGCGGCAAAGGGCAATTTATCGAAGTGCCGCAGACCGGAGCCGGCCTGCTCGCTATCAGCGATGCGCACGGCTTGAAGGGGCAGCTGTCCGAGACGTTCCCGCTCGACTATGACCAGCGCGGTCACGCGCCCACCAACTCGCTCTATCGCACCAAGGACGGCTGGATCGTGATCGCTTGTTACAGCGAAGCCGAATGGGAAGGGGTGCGGCGCGGCCTGGGAATCACATCTTCGCAATGGCCGCGCTACGCCAGCGCCCGGCAGCAGAAGCTCGGCGAAAGTGACACCGTTCACGTCATCGAGGAGGCCCTGGCCGAAATCAGCACTGCCGACGCTGAGCGGCGCTTGCGCGCCGAAGGAGTTCCATGCGCCGTGCCGCGGCCACTAACCGCCAATCAGTTCCTGACCGAGCCGTTGCTGCGATCGCTCAACGTCGCGGTGGCGGAGCATCATCCTGAAGGTGGCAACGTACTCGAAGTGGGACGTACGATTCGCTTCGGCAACGCCAACGCAATCCATCTCAATCCGGTGCCGCTGATCGGTCAAAACAGCGTCGCGATACTGCGCGAGTTGGGCAAGTCCGAGGCTGAGATACGGTCGCTCATCGAAGGCAAAATCATAAAAGACGCGGGCCAGGAACTACCGTCGCAAATTGTGGTTACGCAATAACGGTGGTCAAGGCTCTAAGCAAGGCACTTTCTGATCCCCTCCCCGGGTCAGGTCCTGGGTCAGGGGGAGCTTGGAGTTTCTACATTGATCGCCATAATTTGGATGCCCTCTCCCTGACCAGGGAGAGGGTTGGGGTGTGGGTCTCAGTCCAGTTCAGGTTGCACAAAGACACTGGCACAGAAGGACAAACAGCCTCTCCCCAACCCTCTCCCGTAGACTTTACGCGAGAGAGTGCCAGAGCGGGCACCCGCTAACTGCCGCAGAAGCGAGCGGCGTGAAGTTTTAGCGGCGCCGCGCGCGAGGACAAGCCGATGGGTCAAAGTTGTGTTGGTCGAGTCGCAATAGTCACCGGGGCGAGTAGAGGAATCGGCCAAGCCATCGCAATCCGACTGGCGGCCGAAGGAGCGCAGGTGGCACTGCTGGGCCGCGACGATAGGCGCCGCAACAAGGAGTTATCCGGAACCCTGGAAGATGGCATCGAGGCCATCCGCCGGCTTGGTGGCGCGGCGGTCGCGATCCGATGCGATATCGCCGAGCCCAAATGCGACCAGGGCGAAATCATCAGGCAAGTGAAAGCGGCATTCAGCGCCACGCCGGACATCCTGGTGCATAGCGCCGCCGCGCCGCGCGAGTTCGGTCCGGCCGGCAACATCCCCTTTGCACAAACGCCGCGTGAATTCTTCATGCGTAGCGTCGAGGTAAACGTCTGGAGTTTCTGGGAGCTGGCCAAGCAGATGATTCCGGGGATGCGCCTTCGCGGGGCCGGTTGGATATTGGCAATCACCTCGTCACAAGCGGCGCCGCATCCGCGGCCAACGCCGGACGGCAAGCCGGCGGCGTTGGACCGCCTTGGCAGCGCCTGCGTCTATGGTGGTACCAAGGCGTTCCTCGACCGCATCTGCACCGGCGCCGCGCGCGAGCTTTATCCGGACAACATCGCAGTCAACAACCTCGCGACTACTGGTGCTGTCGGCACTCCGCTGTCCCTCACCATCACCAAGGCGACCGAGCCGATGGAGGCATTCGTCGAAGCCGCGCTGGCGCTGGTTACCGGCGATCCCCAATTCTGACCAGCCGGGTCGTTCATAGCCTGCCGCTGCTCTACGAGCTGAACCGCCCGGTTTACACGCTCGACGGCAAGCGTCTGTTCGACGGCTGGCAGCCCGAGCGCGACGACCCCCGCAAGTTCATGAAAGGCTACCTCACGGCCGCGGGGCATTAACTCGTGGTCACGCGCGGTTTCGATCTCTATCCGGTGGAATTCCACGCCTTGTGAATCGAGGCCGTCGGGTGTAAGCGCTAGAAAGGGATCGGTTCGGTATCGGGCCAAGCGACGGCCGTCGCTATTACATCATGGGGAAAACTGACAAATGAAATTCTGCCTCTTTTATGAGATTCCAGTCGACGCCACGGATCCGCTGGCGGAGTATCGCGCCTACCAGAACGTGCTGGAGCAGGCGGTACTCGCTGACCAGGTGGGCTTTCACAGTTTCATGACCGTCGAGCACCATTTCCTCAAGCGCTTTTCCCACTGTTCAAATCCCGAGGTGCTCTATGGCGCCGTCGCCGCCCGCACCAGGAACCTGCGGATTGGCTATGGGGTTCGCCTGATGCCCAAGCCCTACAACCATCCGATCCGGTCCGCTGAATCGGCGGCCGTGCTCGATCTGATCAGCGGCGGCCGGGTTGACCTGGGGACCGGGCGCTCGGCGACGCGGGCCGAACTGGAGGGCTTCGGGATCGATCCGGCGGACACTCGCGATATGTGGAAGGAAGCGATCGAACATATTGTCGGGGCCTGGACCAACGAAGAATACGCGATGAACGGCAAGCATTGGCAATCGCCGCCGCGTCCGATCATTCCCAAGCCGCTGCAGGAACCGCATCCGCCAATCTACTCCGCCACCACAAGCCTGGCTGGACATGAGGTGGTTGGCGAATTGGGTCTCGGGCTGCTTTCCTTCACGGTCGGTCTGCCGCCCGAACAACTGGGCGAGCATATCGCGACCTACCGCAAGGCGCAGGCGCGATGCGCCAAACCGCTGGGCAAGTTTCTCAACGATCAGGCATGCGGCCTGACGATGGTGAATTGCGCGCCGACCAAGGAGGAGTCCTACGCGGTGGCCAAGGAATCCTTTGAATGGTATCCGGCCTATTCCTCGAGCCTAATCGCTACCCTGGCCGAATGGCAGGAGGAAAAAAAGGCCGAGCTGGGCACCTATGATTACACTGGTCAGCTACTCGCCCGCCGCCGCGAGGGGAAGCTCAACCAGGTGCCGTTCAGCTACCTCAAGGACAGCGGAGCGGTGCTGGTCGGCGACCCCGACGAGGTAACCAAGACCTGCAAGCGCTACGAAGCAGCCGGCTGCGATACCCTGATATGCCTTACGAATCCGCTCAAGATACCGCACGACAAGGTAATGCAGACGATTGAGCTAATGGGCAAACACGTCATCCCTGAGTTCAAGGCCCATCGGCCATCCACGTTCGCAGTCAGGCTGCGCGGCCAATAGGACCGGAGGCAGAACCGCGGTCGCTCCTTGGATAGCACACAGCCAACGGGATTTTTCGGTCGGATTAGGCCGTCGTGTCCAGGCTCGTGATTGGACGGCCGCGCGTTTCTGGTAATAGCCACACCACGATTGCTCCGAGCGCCGCGAATAACGATCCTACCGCCAGTGCGGCCGCGAATCCCACCCTCGCTCTTAGTGCGGTGATCATCAGGGGGGTGAAGAACTGGATGCCGCGGGTTACGTTTAGGAGCAGCCCGAGGATGGTGTTGCGCATCCGGGTTGGAAACAGTTCCGACATCAGGGTTCCGGGGCCCGCCCAGATGCCGGTGCCGAAGCCGGTTATCGCCATCGAAAGGACGATCAGGCCCGGGACGTGCGCGGCCCATGTCCATAGGATGGTCGCCGGAAGCAATCCCAGCGCCATCAGCGTTCCAAAGACGGAAAACACCGGACGCCGGCCGTAGCGATCGGCAAACAACCCGAAGCTCAAGTAGCCGATGACCGCGCCGATCTGCATCCCGACCACCAGCCGGCCGCTGGCCTGGGCGGTAAGGCCACGGCTTATTTCGAGATAGCCCGGTAACCAGCTATAGGTGAACCAATAGGCCTCCGAATTCACCAGCAGAAGCACGAACAGCACCATCACGATACGGCGGTATGATGCGAGCCAGCGTAATTCGTCGCGCCAGGCCGGCCGAATCGCGCTGCCCTGGTTCAACCATACGTCGCTTTCCGGCAGCCACTTCCAGACCGCGATGGCGACCGCCAGTGCCGGTATCGCGGCCATCACAAACACCGCGCGCCATCCGATTGCAGGCGCCAGAAATCCTCCAGCCAGCGCCGCGATCAGTATGCCCAACGGCGCCCCGGTCTGGACGTAACAGGCGTATCGCGCGCGGTGCTGCGCCGGAATCGTCTCCGCGATCATGCTTTGCCCCGCGGCCCATTCGCCGCCGATTCCCAGTCCGGCAATCGTCCGCCATGCCACCAACGCGCCGAGCGAATGCGCGCTGGCGCACAGCAGCGTGCCCGCCCCGTAAATCAGCGTGGTGGACACAATGACCGGTTTGCGGCCGATGCGGTCGCCGAGCAAACCGAACGCGACGCCGCCCAGCGCGGTCATGAGAAAAGAGAAACCCAGCACCAGGGAGGAATCGGCGGCGCTCAGATGCAGTTCACGGCCGATTCCGACCAGCAGGAAGGAGTACAGGACGAGGTCGAAGAAGTCGAAAATCCAGGCGAAAAAGCACAGGATTATGATGCGGTAATGTTGCGCCGTCAGAACCGCGCTCTGATGGAGCAGGGGCGGCTCGCCGCCGGGGTTTGCCAGTGCCTGCTCCATGTTTAACCGTTCGCCGTCAGTTGCACGCGCAGTTCACGCACGGGTTTGTCGTCAACAACGAAGTGAAGGTCGGCGTCTCTTGAGCGTTGACCACAGGCGTGGCAACCAGGGGCGAGACTGGTTTGGCTCCGATGTAGGCCAGACACTGGCTGGTGCCCATCTGGCGGGCCTGAAAATATCCGGTCGCTTGTACGTTGCCTGCCCACAGCACCGGGTTGCCGGGCGATGTACAGTTGCAATGGAACGTGCGCGAGATATTGATTGGTTTCGGAGTCGGCGCGGGGCTCGGGGTGGGCTGAGGCGTCGGGATGACGGTGGCGAGCTGGGCCCGGCTATGTCCGGGCCAAAACAGCACCACCATCGCGACCGCAACCGGAATCAGGATCTTCAAACTTCTCATCATCACGTCCTCTCGATCACTTCCTCTCATCACGCCGGCGCTTCGGTGCAAGTCAGCCAAAACAGCATTGCCGGACTGGCGAGGCTGGCCCCATCCGGTCAGGTATGGTTGGCTATCATCAATGCCGCCGGAACGGCTTTCAAGCTTGGGCGTCGTTTCCGTCCGAACCGGTCGGCGAAAACGCCGTGCAATTCCCGCATTTATATGGCACCTGAGGTGATCAAGCTATGCTAAGAAAACTGCTGCGATGGGTGGTTCGGGCGGCCGCAACCGCGCTGGTACTGTTCGTCCTCGCCCTGGTGGTGGATTATTTCAGCCACCGGATTTCGGACAACTCGGTCCTCGAAATCAAATTGGACGGCGAGATGGTCGAGCGCGGTTCCGGCAACTGGCTCGGAGCCTTGCGCGGGTCCAATCAGACGGCGCTCAACAACGTCCGCAGCGCAATCCATAACGCTGAGCGCGACCCGCGGATTGTGGGCCTCGCGATCAAGGTGATCGACCCGACGATGGAAATGGCGCAGGCGCAGGAGATCACCGATGCGGTTGCCAGCTTTGCTAAAAAGGGCAAGTGGACCACGGCGTATATCGAGAGCGCGGGAGAATTTGAACCTGGCAACCTGGCCTACATGGTCGCGAGTTCGGCGGGCCAGGCGTCGATGATGCCGCAGGGCGAGCTGAACCTGGTGGGCATCGGGATACAGGAGATGTTCCTGCGCGGCGCCCTGGACTGGATTGGGGTTAAGCCCGAGCTCTACGCGATTGGCAAATACAAGACCGCCGCCAACATGTTCCTCGACAAAACCATGACCCCGGACCAGCGCGAAGCCGACGAGAGCCTGATCCAGAACCTGTTCGCACAGCTTACCACCCAAATCGCCACCCAGCGCCATCTTTCGCCGGCCGTGGTCCAGTCCCTGGTGAACCAGGCGCCTTTGACGCCCGAGCAGGGCATCCAGGCTCATCTGATCGACAAGATTGAGTATGAAGACCAATTCGACGATCGGGTGGAGAATTGGGGCGGCGGTGCCAAGCACGATACCGTCGATTACCTCTCCTATGTACGGCCGAGGATCTTCGCCGGGTTCAACGCGGGCCCCAAGATTGCGGTGGTTTACGGCTCAGGCGAAATCGACCGGGGTGAAGGTGGATATGATCCGCTGACCTCGCCCGGCGGAGCCTCCATGGGATCGGACACGATGGCCGACGCCCTTGAGCAGGTCCGCGACGACGACTCGATCAAGGCGGTGATCTTTCGCATCGATTCGCCCGGCGGGTCGGTAGTGGCTTCCGAGCTGATCCGGCGCGAGGTCGAGCTGACGGCGAAAGCGAAGCCGCTGGTGGTGAGTATGTCGGGTTACGCGGCTTCGGGCGGCTACTGGATCTCGACGCCGGCGAACAAAGTGTTCGCCGATTCGGGGACCATCACCGGGTCGATCGGAGTGCTGGGCGGTAAATTCAATGTCGCGCCGGCGATGGCCAAGCTGGGTATCGCTACCGAAAGCGTGTCCCAAGGCGACAACTTCAGCATGTTCGATTCGTTCACCGATTTTACACCCCAACAGCAAGCGACGATGAAGGATCGGCTTTTGGGCGATGTCTACAAGCAGTTCGTCAAGCGCGTGGCTGACAGCAGGCATTTGAGTGTCGCGCAGGTGGAGAACGTGGCGCAGGGCCGGGTGTGGACCGGTCAGCAGGCGCTGTCGTTCAAATTGGTGGACCGGCTCGGCGACTTCGACGCCGCACTAACGGAGGCCAAGAACGAAGCCGGGATAGCTGCCGACCAAGCGGTCCAACTGGTCAACTTGCCCAAGCAGCCGGGCCTGATCGAGCAACTTATCGGAGCGGGTGGGGTCGGCTCCAATGCGGTCGTGAGCGGCACTTTGAGCGGGCTCGTCGCGCCGTGGTTCCGGGTGTTGCGCGAGGAGCGCGTGCAAAGCGGGGCAGCCGGCCTGTTGTACTGCGCGCATCTGCCATTCCTGCGCTGATGGCAGCCGGCGCGCGGCGCTACACGGCCGCGCGAGTACAAGCTTCAACCAGTGCGAGGGGCACTGCGGGGTTCGAAGCCCAATGTGCATGCACGTACGAGGCGATCAGATTGCGTATCTGAAAGCCCTCTTCGAAGGCTTGATCGTCACGTCTTCGCCGAATCGTAAAGGCCGGCTCGATCCCGTTCGACAATCTTTCGATCGTGGAATAACGGAACTGATGACCTCGGAAATGGAGCCCCGCCGCCCCAAGGATTGAATTCCGTTGCGTTTGGGCTTCGACGTAGCCGAGTGCCTGCAGCCGCTCACACATCTCGGTCCGCGCCGCCACGACGCCGCACATTGGATATACGCAGCCATCCAGGGTGCGGAGTTCCGCGCACAGGTACATCAGTCCGCCGCATTCGGCGTAAATCACGCCGTCCGCGGCGGCAAAGGCGGCAATCTGGCGTCTCATCGAGGAATTGGCCGCAAGTTCCGCCGCATGAGCTTCCGGATAGCCTCCGCCCAGATAGACTCCATCGACCGGCGGCAGTTCGGTGTCATGTATCGGAGAAAAACGGATGAGCCGGGCGCCGGCATTCTCAAGCCGCCTCAGATTGTCTTCGTAATAGAAATGGAATGCTTCATCGAAGGCAATCCCGATGGTGCATTTGCATTCCCGACGAGGTGCCGGCGGCGTTATTGGGTCCGCCGATAGCGAGCCGGATCTATGGGCTAGCGCGATTATCGCGTCCAATTCGCACCAATCGCCAACCAACGTGCCCCACGCGGAGAACAGCGCTTCCGGAACGGAGCGCTCGTCCGCGGTTCGCAATCCCAGATGCCGCTCCGGGAAACTCACTGATTCGTTCTGCGGCAACCCGCCAAGTATCGGCGGACGATCAGACGCCTCGCGCAGGATCTCAAGGTGGGATTTGCTGCCCACCCGATTGCAGATCAGGCCGGCCAGGAACACCTTGGGATCGAAGTCGGCAAAGCCGCGTGCAACCGCACCGATCGAACGCGCCATCCCGGAGGCGTCAACCACCAGCAGCACCGGTGCGTCAAGCCACTTCGCGATTTCGGCCGTCGAGCCGTCCTCCCGCGTCGCGGACGCACCGTCAAACATCCCCATGACACCTTCGATGACCGCGATGTCGGCGCTGACCGACGCTCGCACAAAGGTGCCGATTACCGCTTCACGCCCCATCATCCAGCCATCCAGGTTGTGAGAGGCCGTCCCCGCTGCGCGGGCGTGGTAGGTGCGATCGAGATAGTCTGGACCGCACTTGAAGACCGCAACCTTCAAGCCGCGCGAGCGAAGCGCCCTGACGAGTCCCACCGTGAACGTGGTCTTACCCACTCCGCTGGCGGTCCCAGCCACGACCACGCGCGGTATCTCAACCCGATTTACCATCAGTGATACCTCAGTTCGCCATCGTGTTCTTATCACCGACCTTCGAGAGTCCCGCGCGACAGCTACTTCGCCGCCGCCGGACACATCAGTGAAGGCATCGGATCCAATTTCGGTTCCGGAGGAAATCCGCTGGTGCCGTAGCTGGGTGTATTGAACAGCCCGAAATAGCCATTGCCGATGCATGCTGGGCATCCCTGATCGCACCTGACCTCGCTGGAACATCGGTGTCGGCAGCAGCAGTTCACGTCGCATCGCTGGGGGTCGCCGCATCCCGCGAGACATCCTTGCGGCGGACAGACGTCGCCAAATTCGAACAGAAAGTCGGGAAACGGGGTCGGATTGCGCCCACCATTGCAGGCCGGTTCCGCTTTGAGCATGGCGGCGACGAAGTCTGCCTCCGCCTTGCGCATGATGCCTTGATTAGCGCTCAACGGACACCCGGTGTTAAACCCGGTCTCGCCGATATAGGTGCGGGTCGCGCCGCACGCCTTTTGATCGACAACAAACTCCTTGTTGCGCGCCTGTTCCCAGCATTCGGCACCGCTGAGCGTGCTCCACAGAGGCGGCAGGTCGGCCATAAAATCACAGTAGGAATGCTCGGCTATATAGTCCACTCCCGGCGGCGGCGCACCATTTTGACAAAGCTTTGGCCCCTGCTCCTCGACCAGCGCGACGCTGAGCCTAATATTGTTCAGGCGTCGGCGGTCAAGGGCGGCGCGCATCGTTTGCGCCGCCGTGCTCATAACCTCGCGATTCACCTCCCAGGCGGTGCAGTGGCGGGCGTTGTCGTAACTGCAGCATCGTTGATGCCTACCGGGCACCTCAGGAACCTGGCACGCTCCTGAAAAACTCGTTACCCAGTTGAATACCAATTACGGTACCGTCGCGCAGAAACTCGCCGCTGGCCGGACTATTGAGCGGCGCCATGCGGGATCCGCTAAGGCAGCGGTTGGATGGCCCCCGGCAGTCAGCATCTGAATGGCACGAACAGTCGCCATTGACGCAATCCTGGGTGGGCTCCGAGCGGACCGCGCAATGACTAACGCATTTCTTGAACGGGTCGCTCCCGACCGTGTCGATGCAGGCTCCATCGATCAAGGCGGAAGCGTAATTGGCGCCGCACAGGTAAAGGGGGACGCCGCCGTCGGTGCATTGGGTTTGACTGGTCGGAGCAGCCAAACCGAGCACCGAATCGTCAAGCAGTCCGACCACCACCTTCATACCGAGACGTTGCGCGGCCTTAAGGATATAGTAGTTGGGCCGGTAGATCGTGATCGCATTTACCTTGAGTTCGTGCTGAATCAAGGAAAGGTCATCGTCGTAGCATTGCTGGCATCGCGCGGGACAGGTGCTCAGGGTATCGCCGCAGGGCTCGCCGGGCGGCGGATTGCACGCCACCGGGCGACGGCGACGGCCCGGGAGCCAATCCGGATTGTTGTCCGAGCATCGAGTCTCCGGCGCATAGTCAATTCCAATCGGGGACCAAGTGGCTTGTATAGCGCCAGGGGAATCAGAACTCTGGTAACGTCGCGCCGCATCGCCCGAGCCGGCGCTCTGGGAGTGGGAGCTATCCGCCGCGAGTGGAACCTTCGCGGACGCCGGCGCACATGTCATCATCAGGATCGCCGGCAACATGGCGATCGCGATCCACCCAACCGCGGTTTTCAACACGGACCAGCTACTCGGTGTCAGGCACGAGGTCGAGTTCCTCCAGCCAGACCGCGGCTTCGCTGTCGCTCGGCGCGCGATAATCGCCGCGCGGCGAGAGCGACCCGCCCGAACCGACCTTGGGAGCGTTGGGGATACAACTGCGCTTGTACTGGCTCATCGCGAAAAAGCGCTGCAGGAAGATCCCCAGGTTGCGCTTGATTTCGCCAATCCGGTACTGATGGCGCTGCTGCGCCGGGATATCCGGCCATGCTCCCCGCAACCGATCCGACCATGCGCAATAGGCGAGAAAGGCGATCCTGGAAGGCAAATACCCAAACCGCAACGTGTAGTAGAGATTGAAGTCCTGTAGTTCGTAGGGGCCGATTATCGCCTCGGTATCCTGTGCCGGTTCGGAATCAATTCCGCCCCCCGGCACCAGTTCCGGGCTGATCGGAGTATCCAATATTTCCACCAGTACCTCGCTGGCCTCCGCTCCGACCCGCTGGGTCTCGGCGACCCAACGAATCACATGGCGGATCAAGGTTTTGGGCACGCTCGCGTTGACCGCGTAATGTGACATATGGTCGCCGACGCCGTAGGTGCACCATCCGAGCGCCAGTTCGCTCAAATCCCCGGTGCCGACGACCAACCCGGCGTGCAGGTTGGCGAGCCTGAACAAATGGCTGGTGCGTTCGCCCGCCTGAACATTTTCAAAGGTCACATCGTAAACCTTTTTCCCTTCGACGAACGGATGACCGATATCCTTGAGCATCTGGAGGCAGGCGGGACGGATGTCCATCTCGTTGGCCTCGCATCCCAGGGCCTGCATCAGGCGCCGCGCCTGCGCCAGGGTGCGCGTGCTGGTGGCGAACCCGGGCATCGTATAGGCCAGGATGTTTTTGCGCGAATATCCGAGCTGGTCCATCGCCTGAGCGCAGACCAGCAATGCCTGGGTGGAATCCAGGCCCCCGGAGATACCGATCACCACATGCTTGAGCCCGGTCGCGGCCAGGCGCTTGGCCAAGCCCTGGACCTGTATCTCGTAGACCTCGGCGCAGCGCTCGTCGCGGCCGGTAGGGTCCGCTGGAACGTAGGGAAAGCGCTCGTAGATCCGCTCGGGCATTATCCGCCCATGACGCGGCAGTTCGGCGGCGAAGCGAATCGTGCGGAACTCGCGCAACCGATCGCGATCGTGACGGACGGCCTGACCGAAAGTGCTCTGGCGCATCCGCTCCTGCGTCAGCCGCTCAAGATCGATCTCCGCACAGATTAGCTGCGGCTGCGAGGAGAACCGATGGGACTCGGCGATCCGATTGCCGTTTTCGTAGATCAGGGCGTGGCCATCCCACGCGAGATCGGTAGTCGATTCGCCGGGCCCGGCTCCCGAATAAAGGTACGCGGAAAGGCATCGCGCCGACTGATTGGCTACCAGTTGATGGCGATAGCCAGCCTTCCCCACCGTAATATTGGAAGCGGAAAGATTCAGCAGTACCGTCGCCCCGGCCATCGCCGCATAGGTGGAGGGCGGAATCGGCACCCACAAATCCTCGCAGATCTCGACATGGAACTTGAACAGCGGCTGTGTAGCGGCTTCGAACAGGAGCCGATTGCCGAAGGGAACGTTGGACTGGCCGCACAGTTCGACGGTGTCGCTCAGGGCATGGTCGGCCGGAGCGAATTGGCGCAGCTCGTAAAATTCCCGGTAATTGGGCAGATAGGTTTTCGGCACCACGCCCAGGATATGGCCGCGATGGATCACGACCGCGCAATTGAACAGTAGGTGGTCGACCTGGACGGGCGCGCCGACCACGCTCACAATCGGCATCGATTCGCTGGCCTTGACGATTCGCGCCAACTCCACGCGGCATCCTTCGAGCAGGGCGCGCTGATGGAAGAGGTCTTCGCAGGAGTAGGCGGAAACCCCCAGTTCCGGAAACAGAACCACCAACGCGTCGCGCCGCGCGGCTTGCGCAATCATCTCAACGGTCTGAAAGCCGTTGAAGGTGGGGTCGGCAACCTTGAGCGCGGGAAGAGCGACCGCAACCCGGACGAAATCGTGATGGTAAAGGTTGAAGAACTCCTCGCCGGCCTTCAATCGCGGATCCTCAAGGCAACGATATTACAGCGGTCCGCGGCATTGCCAATGCCACGACGGGCCTCCGCCGGCGAGTGGTAATCAAGCGGTATTTGGGTGAGGAAAAGCGGGCGCCTCGGCCGATCCGCGCACGCTCCCGGACAGCCGCCAGAGCTAACTCTTCAGGGCTGAATCGACCAGACCTTTCAACTCGCCGTTCTCATACATTTCCCGCACGATATCGCATCCGCCGACGAATTTGCCGCCGATGAATACCTGGGGAATGGTGGGCCAGTTGCTGTAGCGCTTGATCGCGTCGCGCAACTCCGGATCGCTCAGCACGTCGGCGGTTTCGAACGGGACGCCGAGTTGCTCGAAGACCTGGACCGTAGCCGCCGAAAATCCGCATTGAGGAAAGCTGGCGGTGCCCTTCATGAAGATCATGATCTTGTTGTTGGAGATCGCACTCTCGATTCGTTCGATGTACGTCCTGCGCCATTTTTCAGTTACCTCCGCTACGTGCGCCTCCACCCGACGGCTTGAGGCACTTCGGTTACCTGCGCTGCTGATGCTGGGCCGGCGTCAGCGTCTTGA
The DNA here is from genome assembly GCA_963824565.1 of uncultured Pseudomonadota bacterium. Taxonomy (GTDB): domain Bacteria; phylum Desulfobacterota; class Binatia; order Binatales; family Binataceae; genus JAJPJA01. The sequence goes on from CAWGQB010000013.1 coordinate 166,018, forward strand.
GCGTCAAGGCATGAATTTCCGCGCGCATGGCGTCACCCAACGCGCCATAAACAGCCTGATGACGCTCCACCAGCGACTTCCCCTCGAAGTCCTGGCTCACGACCAGGGCTTCGAAGTGATCGCCACCGCCGGTGAAATCGCGCACCTCGACATGAGCCCCAGGCAGACCTTGCTCGATTCGTTTCTTAAGGTCGTCAGCGTGCATTTTGAAATATCTTAGCGCGCCGTCGCGTATCGAATCCATATAGTATCACACCATCGCGAAAAGGATTGTGTTTCCGCACCGGAACGTGGCGTTATTGCAGGTCCGCCGGCATCCCTCACTTACGGCGCAAATCGCGTGCCGACCTCTCCCAGCTTGCGCCCGCGGACCGGGGTCCGCAGGCGCAAGCGAGATCAATACCAGCCGACCGTCCCGGATGGTGAGGAATGGGCCAAGCCAACATCGCAACCATCGGATCGCAGAGCTGCCGGACCTTTCGGAGCCCAAACCTATTTTTTCGCCAGCTCGCTCTCGATCGTGCCGGTGACCGCCGGGTTGCTGGGCTCATAATCCGGCGCGAAGCGAGCCACGACCTTGCCCTCGCGATTAACTACGAATTTCTCGAAGTTCCACATGATGTCGGTGTCATTCTTGGGTCCCAGCCCGTGCGAATCCAGGGTCTTGCGCAAGGAACCGTCGGCTTTGGGCTGGGCCTTGGGGCAAGCGTCGATGAGCGCTTTATAAAGCGGATGCTGTCCTTCGCCCTTGACCACGATCTTCTCGAACAGCGGGAACTGAACGCTGTACTTGGATTGGCAGAATTGCTGGATTTCCTCGTTGGAGCCCGGCTCCTGGCCGGCAAATTCATTCGCCGGAAAGCCCAGTACCACCAGGCCGCGGTCGCGATAGGTCTCATAGACCTTCTCAAGGTCCGTATACTGCGGGGTAAGGCCGCATTTGGACGCGACGTTCACAATCAACATCACTTTACCCTTGTAATCGCCCAGCGAAGCGTCCTTACCGTCGATGCGGCGGACAGGAATGTCATAGAGATTGGCACTCATCGGTCAAAATCCTCCTTACGCGGATCGGGTCATCTCGCCTGAAGCTCTAGTCCATCTCGCCTGGTCGTGGCAAGCGTCTTCCTTGCGAGCGAAGCTAGTCCACCTTCTGCTTGAGCGCTTCTTCGAAGGCGGTCAACGCCGCGTGGTCGAACAGGACTACCTCGACCCGTTCGGGCAGGCGCTCACGCTGAAGATGAGCGCGAATCTCTTCCAGCATCACTGCTGCGCATCGCTTCATCGGAAACCCCGCGATACCAGTCCCAATCGCCGGAAAAGCTAACGACTTGATGCCCTTCTCGGCGGCCCGCTTCAGCGAGTTGCGCGTTGAGTCGCGCAGGCTCTCCTCGGTGGCGGGCTCGCCCAGATGCATCCCAGCGGCGTGGATAACGTAGCGCGCCTTGAGCTTTCCGCCCGAAGTAACAGCAGCTTCGCCCAGCGGAATCGGACCGTGGCGGTCGCATTCGGCTTGAATCTGCGGTCCGCCCTTGGTCCGGATAGCGCCTGCGACCCCGCCTCCGAGAATCAGATCGGTGTTGGCTGCGTTAACCACCGCCTCGCAGTCAGCCTCGGTCAAATCGCCCTGGCGTGTTACAATTCGCGTGCGCCAATCTCCGTTCATGCGAATACTCCTTCACGCGGGACTTCAAATCCTATTATCGCATCGAAAGGTGAGGCGATATAACTCCGTCATCGGCGAGCCAGCGAAGTTATCGCATACCAACGCTCCCGGCGCGCGGAGTCCGCGCGAGAAAAGCCGGCTCCCGCGTCTGGCGGTAGTGCTGCTTGGATTGTCGATGGTTGCAATCTGCCCCGGTTGCCGTGTGGACCGCGGCGATTACCCGGGGAGCGCGGGATTCCTGCGCGCCGATATCGATACCTCTCCGCTCTCGCTCGATCCGCGCTACGGCACCGACGCAATCACGAGCAGAATCAACGAGTTGATTTTCGAATCGCTGGCGCGAGTGGACGCGCATGGCAGAATCGTCGGCGTGCTGGCGCGACAGATCGACCGGCCCACGCCCACCGAACTGGTGTTCCATCTGCGGCCCGGCATACGTTTCAGCGACAGACGCCCGCTGACCGCGCGAGATGTGAAATACACCTACGAGTCGGTACTCGATCCAGCCACACTTTCCCCCAAACGTGGCGATATGCGGGCACTGGAGAAGATCGAAACGCCCGACGATCTGACCGTGCGTTTCATCACCAACGGGCCTTACGCTGCGGCGCTGGACTGGGCGCTGCTTGGGGTGGTGCCCGATGGAACGCCGCCGCAACAGCACCAAGGCTCGCCGCCCGGCAGCGGTCCATTCCGGCTTGCGAAAGTTCGTCCGCGACGAATGGGTAGTCCTGGACCGCAACCCGTATTATCGCGCCCCGGCCTCCACACTTGGCGGAGTGGCATTCAAAGTCGTCCCCGATCCGACTGTCTGCGCGCTCGAGTTGCTCAAGGGCAACGCGCAGTTCGCCCAGAATAATCTGCCCCCGGCATTGGTCAGTTATCTTCGAGGCCGTCGCGGTCTCAACGTAGTTGCGGCTCCGGGGACAACATATCAATACCTGGAGTTCAACTTCCGCGATCCGATTCTTGCCGACCTGCGCGTGCGGCGCGCGATTGCGATGGCGATCGATCACGACGCGATCGTCGCGTCGATAATGCGGCACACGGCGCGCGTTGCGACCGGAATGCTCGCGCCCGAGAACTGGGCATACGAACCCAACGTCACCGGCTATCCGTACGATCCGCAAGCCGCTCGCATGCTGCTGGATGCCGCCGGCTATTCGATGCGTCCTGACGGCAAGCGCTTTACCCTGGTTTACAAGACCACGCAGGGTGAGGAACGCCGCCTGCTCGCTGAAGCGTTTGCCGCGATGCTCGCCGAAGTTGGAATCGGTCTGAAAATTCAGACTTATGAGTGGCCGACCTTCTACAGCGATATCCAGCGCGGCAATTTCGACCTCACTTCGCTGGCCTGGATCGGGATCAACGACCCCCATCATTACTATCTGGTGTTTGATTCACGGATGATGCCACCCAACGGACTCAACCGCGGTGGATACTCAAATTCTGAAATGGACCGGCTATTGGAGGAGGCCGAAGTAACGCTGGACCCGGCGCGGCGCAAGGCGATTTACTCAGCGGTGCAAAAACTCGCCGCCAGCGATTTGCCCTATGCCTCGCTGTGGTGGCAAGACAACGTCGCCGTGATGAGCCGCGAGGTGACCGGCTTCGAGCCTTATCCCAATGGGAGCCTGCGATCCTTCGCCACGCTCAGCCTCGAACCGTCGCTGGACGCCGCGCGATGATTCGTTTTTTTCTGCGGCGGCTGGCCGCGCTCGTGCCGGTCGCGCTGGGCGTTGCCACGCTGACCTTCGCGTTGATTCATCTGGTCCCCGGCGATCCCGTAATCGCGATGCTGGGGGAAAACGCCGCCTCGGCCGATATCGCCGGGATGCGCCATCAACTGGGATTGGACCGGCCATTGCTGGTCCAATACGCGGACTACCTGGGTGGTCTGATGCATGGCGACCTCGGCTTGTCGATCTCCTTTCATGAACCGGTAAGCGCGCTTATCGCAGCCCGGTTTCCCGCGACCCTCGAACTGGCGGGCGCCGGACTCGCGGTGGCGATAGTGATCGCCTTTCCACTCGGTTTGATCTCCGGCTCGCGTCCGGGCGGTGCGGTGGACTCGGGTGCGATGGCGTTTGCGATCTTTGGCATCTCGGTGCCGCACATCTACCTCGGACCGCTGCTGATGATCATCTTTTCATTGCACCTCGGATGGTTTCCGTTAACCGGCCGCGGCGGACTCGCGCATCTCGTGCTCCCGGCTATCACCATGGGCACTGCGCTGGCCGGCGATTCTGGCGCGGATGCTGCGCCAGAGCCTGGTTGCGGTGCGCGATGCCGATTTCATCCGCACGGCCAGAAGCAAAGGGCTCACTCAATTCAGCGCGCTGCTTGGCCACGGTCTGCGCAACGCGCTAACTCCGGTGATCAGCTTGCTGGGGTTGCAAGCCGGGGGGTTGCTCACCGGCTCGATCGTGACCGAAATCATTTTTTCGTGGCCGGGAATCGGCCGACTGCTGATCGAGGCGATCGGGGCGCGGGATTATCCGCTGGCCCAAGGATGTGTACTGATGTTCGCGTTGACCTACGTGTTGGTCAACCTCGTCACCGACATAGCGTACAGCGTGGTCGATCCGCGCGTGAGATTGACGTGACCCGCAATCTTTCGCTTACCGCCGGCGCTCTGATGGTTGCCGTGCTGCTGATGCTGGCCGTTCTCGGCCCGAGCCTGGACGGCGCCGATCCGCTCGCGATCAGCCTTCCTCATGCACTTGGCGGTCCGGACAAAGAGCATCCGTTGGGTTGCGACGCCTTGGGCAGAGACATGCTGGCGCGGACTCTATGGGGCGCGCGGATATCGGTGGGAATCGCCGCGGCCGTAGTCGGCGTCTCGCTCATTGTCGGCAGTCTGGTGGGCGCCACCGCGGCCCTGGCCGGGGGCCTGACCGACGAGTTGCTGATGCGCATCGTTGACGTGTTACTCGCGTTTCCCGGGATCCTGCTCGCAATCGCACTGGCAGCGATTCTGGGCCCGGGCCTGCTGGATCTGGTGATCGCGTTGGCGGCGATGGGCTGGACCGGATATGCACGCCTGGTCCGGGGCGAAATCCTCTCGCTGCGCGAGCGCGAATACGTGCAGGCGGCCCGGAGCCTGGGAGCCTCGCCATGGCGTCTGCTGATGCGCCATCTGCTGCCGGGAGTGGCAGCTCCGCTCGCCGTTCAGGCCAGCTTCGGAATCGGCGGAATCATCGTCGCGGAGGCGGCGCTGTCATTTCTTGGACTTGGAATTCCGCCGCCGCAACCTACCTGGGGCGGGATGCTCGACCAGGGGCGGGCGTTCCTGCTGGTCGCACCGCACCTGACCACAGTGCCGGGATTGGCGATCGGGCTATCAGTCCTGGGCTTCAATTTTCTCGGCGACGGACTCGCGCAGTTCTTCGGCGCCCGCCGCTCAAGATCGGACGGCCACGTGGGACAGGCTGTTGAATTGTCGCTGGAGTTTCTAAATTTTGAGGGTTTCTATTGAAGCGCCGGCGGCTCCGTGCCATTGATTTTGCTGAACGACAATTCGGCGAGTAATTGATATGGCTAAAGCCCTCCGTGCCCGCTATTTGAACGTCTCATTCCTCATGACGTCGCCGAAGGACAGTCTCACGCGAGCCAATACAGAACTGTAGTCGAGCCGACAGCTATGGAAGGACCTGTCGCGGACCTATTCCAGACGGTCGAGCGACTTGCGTCCGCGATTCCTACTTCCTCGTGGCGCGGCGCTTGGGAATCTGCCACGCCGCAACTCCTTCGCTGCTCCCGGCCTTCAGCGCCGCGAGGCTGTTGCGATAAGGCGGCCGCGCCACGCCCCGTTCGGTGACGATGGCCGTGACCAGGTCCGCGGGAGTGACATCGAATGCGGGATTGAAGGTTGGAACACCCGCCGGCGCGATGCGCCGTCCCGCGAACTCGGTCAGTTCACTCTGGGCGCGCTCCTCGATCGGAATGTGAGCGCCGTCGGGACAGTTCAAGTCGATGGAGGAAAGCGGCGCGGCAACATATACCGGAACGCCATGCCGGCGCGGCCATCACCGCGAGCGGGTAGGTGCCGATTTTGTTGGCGACATCGCCGTTGGCCGCGACCCGGTCGGTGCCCACAATTACGCAACTGATCTTGCCGCGCGAAAGCACCAATCCCGCCATATTGTCGGCAATCAGCGTAACCGGAATCCGGTCCTTTTTAAGTTCCCAGGCCGTGAGCCGGGCGCCTTGGAGAAACGGCCGGGTTTCGTCGGCCACCACGCTGATTTGTTTCCCCGCCTCGCGCGCCGCGCGCACGATTCCCAGCGCGGTGCCATAACCGGCGGTAGCCAAGGCGCCGGCGTTGCAATGGGTCAGCACCTGGGCTGGATTGTCGTCAATAAGGGCCGCCCCGAAGGCGCCCAAAGCACGGTTGGCGGCGATGTCTTCGTCGTGGATGGCGATGGCCTCGTCGCGCAGCCGCGCGAACAGGGCCGGCGCGGACAGGGAAAGGTTGTGCTCCAGCACCGCACCCATGCGATCGACCGCCCAGGCCAGATTCACGGCGGTGGGACGAGCCGCCTTCAGGGTTTTAGCTACCAGCGCGAAACGCCGGCGGGCCGACGGTCCGCTGGTCCCCTTGAGGCCCAACGCAACTCCCATTGCCGCCGCCACTCCGATTGCCGGAGCACCCCTGACGACCATCGAGCGTATGGCTTCGGTAACGCCGCGATAGTCCTTGTAAACTCGATAGACCTCGCGTCCCGGAAGCATCCGCTGATCGATCAGGCGTACGCTGTTCGCGCGCCACTGAACGGTGTTTATTGCCACCTCAAACCTGTTTCGTAGGGTTTAGGCGATAGCTACCCGGCAGAACCGATCGACGCCGCGGGTGCGAGGCTCGCAACTGCGCCACGGGACGGCAATCTCGCGCAAAGGCTCGTGCAGCGTGGAGCCTTTGCTTGTAGCAATCCAATGTCAAGTCGATGCCGTGGGGCGTAACGAACAGGATGTCCGGTTACGCAACTGAGTTTGTCTACAGGCGACGTCTGAGGAATGACTCCGCCGGCGCCCGCGGCAATATCCGCGTCGCTGCGGCGGGAGCGGGAATCTCAGCTTGCGCGCTCGTACACTCCGCGGTCTTTGCGTTTGACCATCCCGGCCTCGATCCAGCGCGTAACTGCCGCGAAGATCTCCGAGGGCCGCTTATCCTTCAGCCCACGAATCCCGCGAATGTCGGATGCGTTGAACTGCTTGGGTAATTGGTCCAGGACCGTGCGCCAGTTGATTCGCCCACCCGTGCGCTCACTGCGCTCGGCGGCTGGGGCTGCGGCTGCGGTCGATACCTTGCCCGTGACCAAACCCAATCTGCTCTCGTCATCCTTGAGGCGCTTGAGCTCCTCCTCCTTGGCCCGAATCTCTTTGCGCAGAATTGCCAGTAGTACTTGGGCTTGTTGTTGAAGTTCACTAAATGCAGAACCTGAACTGCTGCTACTCCGTCGGGGCATCCGATGCACACTCCTGTTTGATGCATTGAACATGCATTTATAAACCTAAGTTATATAGCGAGATAATAACCAGCAGGCAATCCCTTGGTTCGGTATATCGAGTGAACCATGGAAAAAGCTCTTTGGCGAGTCTGCACACCCGGATATGAGTAGTCGATTATGCGGGCAACAAGTCTCGATAGACTGGTTGTAGGGAAAATTGCACGTGGCTCCGAATGCATTAGGCTAGTTCATGCTAACAATTAGAATTTCTAATTCATTTGAGCGCTAGATTCTTTTAGCGGTTTTGCTGGAGGCGGGCGTCAAAGTACGTAAATTGATAGATTTGTGCGATCTGGAAATAAGAAAGTCTTGTGCTCACAGCGTCTAAATCTGTAACTCGAATGGAGTCGGGGAACACGCGATGTTTTTCCTCGACAACTTTGGCGCTGCCCGCGGAAGTATGACTACCAATCGTTTTTCACGAAAGAATCGCTTCAAAAACCATGGTTAGCGGCGCTAGGATTTGTGCCCACTCAGTGCTATAAGGGGGCGCTAACGGTGGACCCAATGCGTGCCATGTGTTCTCAACCCCGGAAAATGCCAAGCCGCAATCTCTCGTCAAAGCAGAATTCGCGGTGTGTCGACATCTCTGGTGCGCATCGGGAAGACGCAAGGAGAATTGAATGGGCCGCAGACTGTACGTAGGGAACCTGGCTTGGGCTGTCTCGGATCAAGACTTGCGCGATCTGTTTTCGGAAGCCGGCAACGTGGACAGTTCTCAGGTCATCGTGGATCGTGAAACTAACCGCTCCCGGGGTTTCGGGTTTGTCGAGATGGCAAGTGACGAAGCTGCCGAAGCCGCGATCAAGAAGTTCAATGGCAGAGACCTCAAAGGCCGCGCCATCCGCGTTAACGAAGCCCAGGCTAGAAGCGCCGGTGGTGGTGGCGGTGGGGGTGGCGATCGCCGTTCAGGTGGCGGCCGCGATCGCGATCGTGGTTGAACAGGCAGGCGTGCGCTAAGCGCGCCGCGAGTGGCTGGGGGCACCCGCTCGAACGTGTCCAACGGGTACGGACGCGCGATCCGGGTGTAACATTTCCAAATCCACTAAATTAAGGATCGGACAGGACTGTCCAAGGTTGTCTCGGGTGGTAGTCGCCAACGGTCGACGCCAGCGGCGAAGTATGAACTCAATTGACTATACCTGGAGCGAGCCGCCGGTCAGCCACCCGCCGATGGCGGGGACAAAATGGATTTCGCTCTTGTCGCGCACCTGCTCCAGCAGGCCACCTACCGCCAAATCCCCGTCGACGGACACCGCCACTGAGCTTTTTAGATCGTCGTTTTCAACGATCTGATCGCGGAATCCTGGGAACTCGCGGTCGAGGTTTCGGACCACCTCGCCCACCGTGCGTCCCGGCACGACAATCGATTCCTGACCGCCGGTGTACTTGCGCAACAACGAGGGTATGAAAACCGTAGGCATCTTAACCCCAAAACGCGGGACCCTGACGGATCCACCTTCGAAATACTTCCTCGCAGGGAAGGTTTAATCAACTTTTTGCTCTGACAGCACCTTGAACAACCGCGGCGGAGAGATCGGGAGATCCGTTATCCGGATTCCAATCGCCCTCGATACGGCATTCGCGACCGCCGCCGGCGGTGGCACAATCGAGACCTCGCCGACGCCGCGTACTCCCAGCGGATGGCCCGGATTGGCGACTTCAACGATAACCGGCTCGATCATCGGCAGGTCCAGGCAGGTCGGCATCCGGTAATCCAGAAAGCTCGAGTTACGCAGCACACCCTTGTTGTCGTAAACGTATTCTTCGTTGAGCGCCCAGCCCAAACCCTGGACCGTGCCGCCCTGCATCTGACCCTCGACGTAGCTGGGATGAATCGCTTTGCCGGCGTCCTGCGCCACGGTGCAGCGCAGCACCTGAACTTTGGCAGTCTCGGGGTCGATCTCGACGTCCACCAGGCAGCCGGCAAATGCCGGACCGACGCCGGTGGCATAAACGTTGGCGTGGCCGGTAACTGGTCCGCCGGTGCGGGTCAGCCGTGGCGCCAGATCCTTAAAGCTCATCGGCGGGACACCATTTTTTTTGGAAATTGCCTTGCCGTCGATCCAGTCGACGTCTTCGGGGCTGATCTCCCAAACTTTGGCGGCGCGTTCCTTTAGCTGGCGCACCACGTCCTGGGCGGCCTGCATTGCCGCCAGGCCGGTGGCAAACGTCACTCGGCTGCCGCCGGTTCCGTCCGTATACCCAATGGAATCGGTATCGACCACCGAGGGGCGGACTTCGTCCGCGCGCAGTCCCAGGACCTCCGCGACCATCATCGCGGTGGAGGCGCGTGAGCCGCCGATATCGACCGACCCGGTAATAACGCTGGCGGTGCCGTCCTGATGCACATTGACGATTGCGGAGGATTGCATCCCGCCGTTAATCCAGAAGCCGGTGGCCACCCCACGGCCGCGATACTTGCCGGTCAGCGGCGACTTGTAATGCTCGCTGTTCTTGAGCGCCTCACAAACTTCGATATGGCCGATACGCGGGAATTTCGGGCCCACTACCGACAGAGTGCCTTCGTGGGACGCGTTCTTGATCCGGAAATCGAGCGGATCCATCCCGCATAGTTGGGCCAATTCGTCGACTGCACACTCTACGGCGAAGGCTGCGTTGGTTGCTCCGGGCGCCCGGTAGGACGAAGTCTTGGGCTTGTTGACCAAGACGTCGAAGCCGTCCACGAGGAAATTGTCGATCGTATACGGCGACAACCCGGTGAAGCATCCCAACCACACCGGAGAGCCCGGAAAACCGCCGGCCTCGTAAGCGTTCCAGACCCGGGCGGCGGTGATTTTGCCGTCCTTGGTCGCGCCCATCCTGATCCTGAGGATCGAGCCCGAAGTCGGACCGGTGGCGCGCAGCACCTCCGTGCGCGTCATTACCATCTTTACCGGACGGCCGGTGTGCTTGGACAGCAGCAACGCTACCGGTTCGATATGGACGCTGAGCTTGGCGCCGAAGCCGCCGCCGATCTCCGCCGGAACAACCTTGACATTGCCTTCGGGAAGTCCCATCAGCGTCGCGGTCATGAGGCGGACGTCGAAAGGCCCTTGGGTGGAGGTGTAGACCGTGGCGCGCCCGTCACTTTGGTAAATACCCAACGCGTTGGGCGGCTCGATATAGCCCTGATGGACCATCTCAGTGCGGAACTCGCGCTCGACGATGTGGTCCGCCGCTTTGAACCCGGACTCGATATCGCCGCGTTTGAATTGGAATTCGCCGGCGATATTGGTCTGCTGATCGGGTTTGTCTTTCTGCCGTATGCTGGCATTGACGATCGGCGCACCGGGCTTCATCGCTTCGAGCACGTCCAACACCGGCGGCAGGACTTCGTATTCGACCTCGATCAGGTCAAGCGCCTCTTCGGCGATATGCACACTGGTCGCGGCCACCGCCGCGACCCCATGGCCGTGATACAGAACCTTGTCCTTGGCCAGGATATTGGATGCAAGGTAGAGCGGATTGACCGCCGCTTCGCCGCCCATCCGATAAACCGGCGCGATCGTCTGAGGGGCAAAATCGGCATGCGTGACAACAGCTTTTACGCCCGGCAGACGCAAGGCCTTCTCGGCATTGATCGACTTGATCCGGGCATGCGCATGCGGGCTGCGCAGCATCTTGCCATAGAGCATGCCGGGAAAACTGTAGTCAGCTCCGTACTTGGCGCGCCCGATGACTTTATCCAGACCATCGTGGCGCACCGGACGGGTGCCAATAACCTTGAAGTCCTGGGTCGTGGGCGCGGCCATAATTAGCGCTCCTGTAGTGCCTTGGCGGCGTGCTGAACCGCACGGACGATCTTATCGTAACCGGTGCAGCGGCACAGGTTGCCGGCCAGCGCGTAACGAATCTCCGGCTCGGTCGGGTCAGGGTTGCGATCCAGCAGCGACTTGGCCGACATCAGAAAGCCGGGGGTGCAGATCCCGCATTGCAGGCTGGCGTCTTCGAGGAACTTCTGCTGCAGCGGATGCAACTTGTTGCCCTCGGCGAGTCCTTCCACGGTGACAATCGTCTTGCCCTGCGCCTCGGTGCCAAGCATCAGGCAGGAGCACACCGGACGGCCGTTGACCAGCACCGTGCAGGCGCCGCAGTCACCCGTCAGACATCCTTCTTTGCTGCCGGTTAGTCCAAGCACGTCGCGCAGTGATTCCAGCATGCTCTGGCGCGGCTCACACAGGAATTCCGTGGGCTCGCCGTTAATCGTCGTTTCTACCAGTTGTTTCTTGGCCATGGTTCGATACCTGTCAGGTTTCCTGGGCTAACGTCCGTTGCTGTGCGCTCGCTCGCCTGCGCCCAGCAGGGCACGGCGCGTGAGAACACCGATTACATGCGAGCGGTACTCGGCAGTCCCGCGCATGTCGCTAATCGGTGAACTGGCTTCGCTGGCCAACTGGCCGGCGCGCGCGGCGCTCTGCTCGTCCAGCTTCTTTCCGATTAACGATTCGGCCGCCTTGGCTGCCAGAATCGGCGTCGGGGCGACCGCCGCAAGTGCGATCCGCGCCGCGGTTACCTTGTCACCGTCAAGCGTCACGCTGACCCCGGCGCCAACGATCGCGATATCCATTTCGTTGCGGGGAATCATCCGTATATAGCGGTCGGAGCTGTGCGACGCCGGCGCTGGGATCAGAATCTCGACCACCAACTCACCGGGCTTGAGCACATTTTGCCCCACACCCGCAAAGAAATTCTCCACCGCTACTTCGCGGGTGCCGCCGGGACCGGCGATCCTCGCCACCGCGCCCAACGCGAGCAGGGCCGGACTGGTATCCGCCGCCGGCGACGCGTTGCACAGATTGCCACCGACTGAGGCGCGGCTTTGAATCTGCAGCGATCCGATCAGATGTGCGCCCTCGGTCAGTCCCGGGTAATGCTTGTGCATCACTTCGCTTTCGTGAATCTGGATGCAGGGGACGGCAGCGCCCAGACGGAGCCCGTTCTTGGCGTCATAGCTGATCTTCCCCATCTCCGGGATGCCCTTTACGTCCACGAGCACCAAAGGTTTGCGCACCCCATTACGCATTTGGATCAGCAGGTCGGTGCCGCCGCACAGAACCCGCGCGTTTTCACCGCCAGCAGCCAGCAGCTTAACCGCCTGGTCGACTGTGGTGGGAGCCTCGTAACTGAATGCGTGCAAAGTACCCTCCTGGGCGGCGCATCGCCGCGTGGTTTACCAACCGCACGCCTTCCCGAAAAGGCCAGGTCCCCGGGCGCCGCGGTTATCCTGTTGATTGATATCGCAGACGCCGCCGGTTGGAAAGCCCCACCCCAGACTTTCGATAACGCCCCGTCGGCTAGGCTGCCCGCAGCGCGAGCGAGAGGTCTTCAATCAGGTCTTCGACCGCCTCGATCCCCACCGCCAGCCGCACCAGTCCGTCCGATATCCCCAGCCGGCGGCGCGCTTGCGGCGCGATCCCGGAATGCGACGTCGTTGCCGGCCTCGTGATCAAGGTCTCGACTCCGCCCAGACTCGGCGCCGAGATCGGAATCGTCAGCCGTTCCATGAACCGTTGCGCCGCCGCGACGCCCCCGTTCAGTTCTAAGCTGAGCAACCCGCCGCATCCGTCGAACAGCTCGGCGGCCAAACGATAGTCGGGATGGCTGCGCAGTCCAGGATACATCACCCGTTCCACCTTCGGATGGGCCTCGAGGAATTCCGCAATCTGCTGCGCGCTTTGATTATGCTGCCGCATGCGCAGTGCCAGGGTCTTGATGCCCCGTTCGAGCAGAAAGCATGCATGGGGGTCCAGGCTGCCGCCCAGATGAATCAGCTTATGATTGACTCGGTCGACCCACTGCCTGCTTCCGATGACCGCTCCCGCAACGATATCGGAATGGCCATTTAAGTATTTCGTGCAGCTATGCAACGACAGGTCGTAGCCGACGGCGAGCGGGCGAAAACAGACCGGACTGGCCAGGGTATTGTCGATTAGCGATACCAGTTGGTTGCCGCGCGCAAAATCGACTACCTGGCGATGGTCGGGGACTTGCAACAAGGGGTTCGACATCGTCTCCATATATATGGCCCTGGTGTCGGGCCGCAGCTTGCGGCGCCATTCGTTCCGGATCGGCCACATCGATGAAATCGCAAGTGATCCCCAAGCGCGGCAGATCCTCGGTGATGAACGTATGGGTGCCTCCGTACAGGCATTCCTGGGCCAGCAGATGGTCTCCAGACTTAAGCACTGTCAGCAGGGTGGTCGAGATTGCCGCCATGCCGCTGGCGGTGACGACCGCCGTCTCGGCGCCCTCCAGTGCCGCCAGCAGCTTGGCCAGGGCGACATGATTGGGCGTGTTGTTCAGGCGGATATATTTAAGGTCTTCGTATTTTTCCTGGCCCGCGTACTCAAAGGTCGCAGACTGAAAGATCGGAGCAGTCACGGCGCCGGCGAAACGCGGATGCGGATCGCCGGCATGAATGAGTTTGGTCTCGAGTTTCAAGATTTTCCTCCTCGTCACACGAGGCTGATTAAAAAATCCTGAAATGCAGTTTAATTGAATGCGGCGGCCGGGGCCTATCGGGCGACAGCTTTAAAGGGTAGTGAGGTGCCGTGATGATCCGGGCCCCGGCAGCGCGTGAATTATCGCCGGTCTGGCCGCCGCTGAGGTGCACTGCCAGAGACGATTCCATCACTGACATGCGCCTCCGAGTCCTTCGTTCCGGGGCGCTGTTCACATCGGTTCGTTTGTGACGGCCTCCAGATTGTTACTGGCTGTCCGCACTGTGAAGATAAAGCCAATGGATCTTGAACGCCGGCGGGGACTGTTTAACACTGGTTGTTGCGGCATGAGGCAGTTGTTTTCAAAGGCGGACTTGGGGGACCTGAGTTTAGTCGTGGCGATCGTCCTGTTGTTGGCCAGCGCCACCTCGACTGCCGGGTTCGTCGTCGTATCTGGAACGAGCTATCCAGAATTGACCATCAACATTTGCCAGCCGATTCAAATGTTCGACCGCGTGTCGAACACCTTGCTTGCACGTCCTGCACCGGTCTTGCCGGAATTCGTTCTCCGAGATCTAGGCTCGACTACCCCAAAGCAGACGCTGCGACTGGTCGACTGTAAGGCCGCCCCCGAAACCCCGCCCCCAAAGGGATCTGTCTAAGTAGCTTCATTCGACAACGTTCCATGATTTGGATTGCCGGCGAGGCAAATGTCGCGCGCCAGTCCTTCTCCTTCGTTCAAGGTGCTTTGGGATGTAGCGCCTTTGAGTCCGAAAGCGCCCACTGCGCGAGTGCAGAAGTCTTCAGGCGCAGCCGGATCATTATCGCGCCGCGCTCATGATGATTCTTATGGCCTCTAAACCGCGCCGAAGTCTATGAGGAAAAGTGCGATGTATTCTTTGCGAACCACAGCTTCGATCAGAACCAACCTCTCTGTGATGATGCTGGTTGTCCTCGCGAGTGCGTTGACCCTAATTGGTTGCCGCCAACAGACTGAAGATACGAGGGAGCAGCAACGCGGAGGATTCGCGGTGCGCGATGCCTCTGACTGCTTGCCCGACACCACGTTGGTCGATCAGTACGGCCGGAAGGTTTCCTTGGCCTCGCTGAAGGGGAAACCGGTGTTGTTCGATTTCATCTACACTACCTGTCCCGGACCGTGCCTTCTCCTCACCTCACGTATGAAAAGGATCGCCAATCTGCTGGGGCCCAAGCTTGGAACGGAGGCCCGTATCGTGTCGATAACCGTGGACCCCGAGCACGATCAGCCCAAGCAGCTTCTCGAATATGCAATGGCGCAGGATGCTAACGTTAACGGCTGGCTGTTTTTGACGGGAACGCCCCAGCAAATCGACGACGTGATGGCACACTTCGCCTTGATCCGCCATCGCGAAGCCGATGGAACGGTCGATCATGTTCTCGAATTCTTCCTGGTTGATCCGAACGGTCGTGCATTGCTCCAATACCTGGGCGAGGAGGCCGAACCGGAGCGCGTCGCGAGCGACCTCGAGCAGGCTGCAGCGCGCAAGCCGGTGACGGCTGGCGACGGCGCAACATAGCGGCTACCTTTTAGGAAGGGAGCACATGAAATCGTTACTGGCATTCGTGGGCTCTTTGATGCGTCTGGCCCGCATCTGTGATCTGTCGATATGACTTCAGAAGCGTCGAACGTCACGGCCGATCCGGCACGCCACCCTCAGGCGAGCAATCTCGCGTGGCAAATTTTGCGCGACCTCGGCGGCGTTGCAATGCTCGTGATCGCGTCCCTGGCG
The DNA here is from genome assembly GCA_963824565.1 of uncultured Pseudomonadota bacterium. Classification (GTDB taxonomy): domain Bacteria; phylum Desulfobacterota; class Binatia; order Binatales; family Binataceae; genus JAJPJA01. The sequence continues at coordinate 181,409 of CAWGQB010000013.1, forward strand.
GCCGGGCTCATGATGAACCGGTTCTCGTCCGGACCACTTCCCATCGTCTATCAAACTCCGGAGCAGCGGTTCGATGTGGAGCTTACGACTCTGGTTGAGGCAGCGCCGTTTAAGATTGCGCCCGCGGCAACAATCGGTCTTGAGCAATTTCGTTCAGCCGTTGAGAGCAAGAGTGCCCTCATCCTTGATGCCCGGCCGTCCGGGTTCTTCGAACGGGGGCACGTCCCCGGAGCGTTGAACCTCGCGCGAGACGACTTTGCCCGCGACTATAGACACCTTTCCCCGATTCTGAAGCGGCTGGGCGACAAGCCGATCATCGTGTACTGCTCGGGAGGCGACTGCCATGACAGCCGCCTCGTCGCGAACGCGTTGCTGACTCTCGGCTTCAGCAACGTCAGCGTCTTCACCGGCGGGTGGGAGGCATGGTCGGCGGCTGGGCTACCGGCCTCCTCAGGAGGCGGGCGATGAGACCTCCCGACAATACACGTCGGGACTACGTGGTGCTCGCCCTCAGCCTGGCGCTAGCTGCTGTATTCATTTACGCGGGCGTCGACAAGATCCAGGACCGGCTGCAATTCGCAGACACGATCGCTGCCTTCAGGATCCTTCCGGCGGCGCTCATCAACCTGCTCGCGCTGGGTCTCCCGCCATTCGAAATCGCATGCGGCGTGTTGTTACTCGCGCCGCTGACCAGACGGATTGGAGCGTTAGCCGTCACGCTAGTCTGTATGCTCTATTATGTCGGCGCTATTGTCCGCGCTCCTTCGAGGCCTCACGCTCGACTGCGGCTGCTTCGGGACGGGCACGCCGTCGCGACCCAGAATGTGGCTGGAGTTCGGACTGGACCTCGTCCTGTTCGGGTCCGCCCTGTCCGTTTATTTGCGTGCAATTGCGCGGCTGTCGGCACATGCCGTGAACAGGTCGGCGATCAAGGTATAACCACCTGCGTGCCCACTGCCCACCGCACGACTGCACTACCGTTTGTTAACCGAACCGAACGCTTGGGGTGTCGGTCCGCTGACAAACGGCTATGTACTCCGGTACAGCGCGAACTCAGCGCCGCCGCTGACGCGGCGTGAACGGAAAACGATAAGCGCTACTACAAAGGATAGTAGGGGAATCTACAATCTAAACTCACCTCTGAACTCACCCTACCGCGCGCACAGAACCTCCGTTGCCACTGGCGACGGTATTAATGCGGCACCAACGATTGACCTCATCAATCTTGAACCGCCAGCCTCCGCCGAGCCTGAAGCCCGGAATTTCACCGCGCTTAGCTAACCTGTAAACGGTTGACTGATGGCAGTGGAGATACTTGGCCAGATCTTTTACCGTTGCGATTTCAGTGGTCATATCCTTGCTCGACATGATGTCACCTCCAAGGAGTGCGCCCGCTCGAACGCGGATTAGCGCTTTGCTCGAATAATTAGACCAAGGGAATCAAGTAAGTTCCTATAATTAATAGCGTATGGTTGCAATTCACGCTTCGTCAATGAATCAGTTCCAGCCACACAAACATTTCGAAATATGAACGAGGAAGCGTGTCCCACGTGCACCTGACGTGCACTATCTTCCCGAGCAGCGTAAAGCCTGTTAAGGTGTAAGCTATACGCATCTTCCATGGTCTGATTCCATCTATGACGCCGCTAGCTCCAGAAGAACGTCATCTTCCTGGATGCAGAATTTGCACGATCGCGGCCAGGCTACCGTGGCAATTTCTACAAACTCGACATCGCATTGCAGGCGTAAAATGCACAAAACGGGTGCATTTTCGTGCTGACTTTGCATGGCATATTGCTTGCTGAAAGGGCGTGGCGTCGAGCGGTACAGCAGTTGGCGGGAGTAGACCATCTCAGGATCGCGGCTACCGAACAGGCGCGTGGCGGCCCGCAGGTGAGATGTCTGAATGCAAGCGGATTCTGATCGCGGAAGACGATCCTTCGGTTCGCGGCCTGCTCAGAGAGTTGGTGTCGCGTTGGGGGTTTGAGGTGGCGGAGGCCACCGATGGTTTGCAAGCGTGCAAGATGTTGGATTCCTACCGGCCCGATATTTTATTGCTCGACATTAAGATGCCTAAGGCGGACGGACTAGCGGTGCTCGGCGAGATCCGCTCGCATCGGCATTCGGTTGCTACCATCATCATCTCCGGCGAAGGCAGCATCGGCGACGCGGTCAGGGCGGTCAAGCTGGGCGCCGAAGACTATCTGGAAAAACCGGTTGAGCCCGATCATCTCAGGGTGTTGCTGCGCCAGACTCAGGAGCGGCTGTCCGGATCGAAGAGCCCCTTCTGGCGCAGACCGGGAGAGGAACCAATCATTGGACAGTCGCCCGCGATCCAGCAGGTGATGGAAATGATCGGGCAGGTGGCGCCGACCGAAGCCCCGGTCATCATTCTGGGCGAAAGCGGGACCGGCAAGGAATTGGTAGCGCGCACGATCCATAGCCTGTCTCCGCGCGGCCATGGTCCCTATCTGGGGATCAACTGCGCCGCGCTTCCGGCCGAATTAATTGAGAGCGAACTGTTCGGCCACGAAAAGGGTTCGTTCACCGGCGCCGACGAAGCGCGCAAGGGATGCTTTGAGCTGGCCCAGAATGGCACTCTGCTGCTCGATGAGTTCACGGAAATGAGGCCTGAGCTCCAGGCCAAGCTGCTGCGGGTCATCGAAGAGCGCACACTGCGCCGCCTCGGCAGCAATCGCGAGATCCCGCTCGACGTGCGTGTGTTGGCAGCCGCCAACCGTGATATTGGGCGAGCACTGAGCGAGGGACGATTGCGCGAGGACCTCTATTACCGGCTAAGCGTCTTTACCATCACAATGCCGCCCTTGCGCGAGCGTGCGGACGATATCCCGGCACTGACTCACAGCCTCCTTCAACGCTTCGCGGCTGAAAGCCATCGGCCAATAACCGGAGTTGACGAAGAATGCCTCAATGCCCTGCAAGCATACGGCTGGCCAGGAAACATCCGGCAGTTGCGCAATATTATCCAACGCGCGGTTGCACTTAGTCCGGGTCCACATCTTAGAAGGTCCGACCTGCCCCCTGAGTTTCAGCATCGCGCATCCGGCGGCCCTTCCTTCCAGGTCCGCGTCGGTGCCACGCTCGAAGAGGTCGAACAGGATCTGATCGCACGTACCATCGCGGCCTTCAGGGGCAACAAGACCCGCGCCGCCAAGGCGCTTGGAATCAGCCTGCGGACGCTTTACAACCGGCTGGCGTATCAGCGCGTTAAGAGCCCGGATAAAGACCGCTCGCCGTAAAAGAGTGGCGGATGGGTCTCAGAGCCAAGCTTACTATCGGCTTCCTGGTGCCGCTGGCGATAACCACGCTCGCTATCGCTTTGTTGGAAACCGGCCGCACTACGGAATCGATGGTGAACCATCTGGCGTCGCTGGGAAATCTGCTGGTCCACCAAACCTTCGAAGAAATGCGCGTCAATCAGCCCGCAAATCTGCAAGCGTTGCGCAACGACCGGGCCTTCCGCAACTTCATGAATTCGATGCTGGCCTTCGGCGAGGCGGTGGTGGGCGTACGCGTCGAAGATACCAATGGGGTTACGGTGGTCGCCGAACCCGAGACCCTGGAAAATAAGCGCGTCCCTGACGTTCCTTCAATCGGCCAGTTCCAGGCTGAAGGCGGGTGGCGGGAGACGCTTTCGATGCTTCTCAACTTGCAACCTGGCAGCATCTATAAAGCTAGCGGAGTGGTCCAAATTGATGGTCAGTACGCCGGCACCATCAAGATCGAGCTCTCGACCGCGCTGATCGCAGCGCGCGTCCGGCGCTCGATCATGACCGGACTTTATCTGATCGGCGTGGCCCTGGTGCTTGGATCGGCCGCCGGAACAATCATGGTCGGCACGGTTTTGCGTTCGGTGACGATGCTGACCGCGGGCGTGGAGCAATTAGCGTCGGCCCATGCCAGCCCCGACGTTAGAGTGGAGTCTCGCGACGAACTTGGAAAGCTGGCCGACAAGTTCAACCTCCTGTCCCGGCGCATTATGGCGGACCGGCAGCAATGGGAGCGCGAGCGCGACCGGCTGGTCTCTTCGGTGAGCTCCATTAAGGACGCCGTTCTGATGCTGGATTCCGTCGGCCGCGTGAAGTTCGCCAACCCCGAGGCCTTGGGCCGTCTGGGCTTGCCCGACGGCATCGCGGTAGGCAAGTACCTTCCCCGCCTGCTTGGTCCGGACCATCCACTGGTGCGGCTGACGGGCACCGCTTTGAGAGCACACAGCGAGTTGCACAACGTTAACATGGAACTCGATGGGCCAGGATCGGCGCGGTTTCTGGTTTCGCTGCTGAAAACGGATCTCGAGGACGGGGACCAAGGCGGACTGCTGCTGGTGTTACGCGACGTATCGATGGTGGAGGAACTGGAAGACACGCTTAACTTCTCCAGAATCATGGCGCGTCAGGGCCGGCTGCTTTCGGGGCTCGGACACCAACTTCGTAATCCGCTCTACGCATTGGGGTTACAGGTGGCATTGCTCGCCGACGACGCGCGCAACGCAGCGCCGCTGGACGAGCGCATCGAGGCGATTCGCAGCGAACTGGGACGCATCAACCAGACTATTGGCTCCCTGCTCCGGTTCATCCGGCTCGAGCGCCTGGAGCTGAGCGAGTTTATGCTGAACGATTTGGTGCGCGAGGTTGCCGCCCGCCACGTGACCTCGTCAAAACATCGCGGGGACTATCAACTGGATAATCGAGTGCTCGACGTCGAGGGCGATCGGGCGCTGCTGTTCGAAGCCTTGAGCAATCTCATCGCCAATGCCGTCGAAGCGATGCCCAATGGCGGTAAAATCACGCTCAGCACTGCTTTAGCTGGTAACGGAGGAACTGAGATTGCAGTCGTCGATGAAGGGACTGGAATCGAGCCCGAGAACCTCAGCAGCATTTTTGATTTCTGCTTCACCACCAAGCCAACCGGAGCCGGTATCGGGCTCTCAATGGCTTTGCGCATTATTGATCTGCATCGCGGTACGCTGAAAATCAGTTCGCGCCCGGGCCATGGCACAACCGCGCGCATTACCTTGCCGCTAAGACAAGCGGTCAAGATCTTCAGGCCCGCGACAACGGGCGTCAATGCGGGAGAGTTCGATGCTTAAGTTGGTCAGGCTGTTGCTCGTCGTTTTGGGCGCTACATGCTCCGCTTGCACCAGCATCACACCTTACTATTACTACCGGCCATGGCAGAATTGGTTCTCCCCTCCGCCGCACACCTATTATTCAGCCTCGCGCACCCGGCATCACACCAAGGGCGAGCATTGGCGGGTTGCGCATAATCATCATCATCCGCCGGCTCGGAATTCCACAATCACAACCGTCGCGGCAGACAGCGAAGAAGACGCCAAGCCTGCGGCTCCTGCCCCGGTCCTGGCTTCGAATCCGCGGGTTACCCTGAGTCTGGCCGGCGATAGCATGGATCGGACTCGGGCGGAGCAAACGCTGGAGGCGGTCCGCACGAAACTTGAACGGGTTCATGCTCGGCGTCTGACCAAAGCTGAGGAAGAGACCTACAATCGTGCCGATCAACTCGCCGGCCGCGCCCAGCAGGCACTGGGTGATAATGATTGTGCCGCAGCCTCCAGCCTGGCGGCCAAGGCTTCGTCTTTGGCTTCCGGCTTGCGCGGTTCAGAACTCTGAGCGCTTTTTCATTTGACTCAATGTCCAGTTGGGCACGTTCGAGGTTTGATGCCCTCTCTCATACGAATTCCATCGCCTCAAAGTAGTGCCGACCAAAAACGTCGCACAAGAGCCGGCACTATTCGCCGAGCTTGCGGCATAGTGCATCGATGAGCGACCCGAAGGTTTTAAGATTTTTTTGCTCGAACGCATCGGCGCCGGTCAAATCCAGTTGAAGCCCATGAATTTGCGCTAACTCGTCCTCTATAAATACCAACAGGTTAACCACGGACATCGAATCAAGGCTGCCGGTGGAATCGACCAACACGGTATCGCGAGCCTTCGCTACTTGCTGTGTTTGAGCAAGCGTCTCGTTCAGGGTGTCGATCGCACGAAAGACCGCCGTTTCCACACGCGCCTGCACTGTATCCGATACGCTGCCGTTATGATTGAGCTTCTCCAGTTTCAAAACCCTATACCTTGCGATCCACTATTCCCATTGGCAGCGTGGATGGCTCCTTCTGAGGGTGGCGCAGCGGCCTTAATCCTCGCATGAATTCCTGGTATGTGGCGGTTGCCAAGGGCACATTGGCCATCGCTGCGGGGACAGAAGCAGGCGCTCTGACAAAGGCCCGATCCGGGACGTCAGCCGTAATCACCGAGCCGCCGCCGATTACGGCGCCTTCTCCGATGGTCAAAACCCGTCCATTGGCCCCTGCAATCAGGCAACAAGGGCCGATCCAAACGTTGGGCTTGATGACAACCCGACCGGGGCCACGCATGTGGGCCATGATCACTGTACGGAGACCGATTTCGCATCCATCCCCGATTTCCACGCACTCCGGATATTCGTTCTCCAGGTAAACATCCTCACCGATGAAAACATGGTGGCCAACCTTGACGCCGCGCCAACGATGCAGGCGCGGCCGAACGCTGCAGCTGCCAGGGCAAACACGCGCGAGGCTATGTAGTATCCGATTCGCAACGCGACTGAACAGGGGCTTGCGGCCGTTTCCTTGCGCCATGGCTCACCCCGCAGTGGTCTTGCGATGCGAAGACGGGTTACTGTTCATGTAGCGGAGGCCGGGATCGCCAACATGTTCGTCGTTCCATTTGAGTTTGACGCAGTCAGGCAATAGTCGCTTACTTGGCAGAGTCGAAGTGAAACGATCGGACGCGGGTTGACTCTCCAATCCCAAGCTCTTGAGCATCGTCAGGCAAGGACCATTTTTAGACGTAGCGCGATATTCGGCCATCATTTGCGAAGCCCCGCGCGCCTGCGCGATGACTTCCAAGACCCAGAACATCGACTCCTCCATCTTGCGCCCAAAAACCCGGCAGCTCAGCAAGAAATCGACCACCCGCGCGATACCGCTGGCGGCATCGACCGCCACGCTTCCGATTCCGACCAGTCCATAGTCGCCGAATCGGTCGGTTACTTTGAAGACCAGCACTTGATGATCCGGCCGCTCAGCCCACTCCATGAATTCGCTGGCAGATAAGCGCCGCGTACTGAGGTTGAGCTGATTCGTCTTGTTGAGCAACTGGACGGCACGAGGCAAATTGGCGTGGCTCAGGCGCTCGACCTCCATCGTCAACTCCAGGCTGTGTAGCCAATCATCCAGACCGAGTGCGTTCTGGCGCGATCGCTTCCGATCCCGCTCGGTAACATACATCGCCGTGCGATTGCCGTCTTCGGCGCTGACGAAGGGTGCGTCGAAGCAGTCCAGCGCCGCCAGCGCGGAGCAATAGTACGCTGAGTTGGCGGGCCATTCGGGCACCAGCACGGCGGGCAGCGCCTGTCGAATGCGATCGCGCTCGACAGGGTTGTCGTCAATAAAGACCACCGCATCCAAACCCAGGTTAAGGTCCTCCGCCAGTTCGACGACATTGCGCGCTTTGTCGTTCCAATTGATTCGCCAGCCGGCAAAATGCTCGGCTCGCAGGACCATTTCGGGATGCGAAGCTATCGCTTCGACAGCTGTGCGTTCATCGTTTTTGCTGACGATCCCCAGCAACACACCACGCCGTGTCAGGGCGCGGAGCGCCGCCTGGAAGTCGCGATACGCCTCGCCGACTGGGTCGTGCCCCCCTAAACGAAGGTTCTGCCAGCCGTCGTCGCCCACCGTTCCGCCCCACAGGGTTCCGTCCAGGTCGAGAATCAGCAGTTTTTTGGCGCCGCCTTGCAGTGCTCGCAAGGCGGCGGCGAAGTCGGCTGCCGCGTGTTTGAAGACCGCGAGCGAATAAGGGGTCTTGGCCGCGTACCACAATCGAGGGTCGTAGCTTTTGTCACCGCAGAGCGCGGTCCAGCGACTGGACTCGAATAAATGAACCCGTCGGTCTGCTGCGACCGTCTCGTGCAGGGCCAGATTCATCTTCAACAGAGCCAGCGACAGCCCCATCTCCAGGTCCATGTCCAGCAGCCCCCGTCGAATCAGCGACGGATGCAACGCCGACCACGTCGGCACGAAGATTTGCCGGATGTTGGCCGGTAATCGCACGATCGCCTGGCCAAATTGCCGCACCTCTGCGTCAATCTCCTCCAACGTCCCGGTAGCGAAATCGAGGCGCTGTTTGTAGCCTTGTGAAACGCCTTGTGGAGTGGTCCAAACAATCGCCACGTCAGCGTCACTCGGCACCATGGCGTGACCGGGACTCAACAGGCACTGCATCACCTGACCGAAGGGAGTACAGGTCGCATTGATCGGGCCCGCGGCGTCGGATCGTGAAAGCAGTGCCGACAGGTTGCTGGCGTTGAAATCCGAGATGATAACGAAGTTATGCGCGGCCAGACCCTGTTCGATTGCCGCGCTGTCCGACTGCACCAAACCAGGTACCTTTTCGCTCGCGCAGTCGCCGTTTGCCGGTTTTACCATGATCAAGACGGATTTAGCTGGTCGAGGTACACGTTCTGCATCTGCCGCGGGCGGTGAGGAATATTCAGACGCGGATGATCAAACAGGTGCAGCAGGAAGATTTGATCGATCCAACGTGCATTTTTGAAAATGCGACGCGAACGCAGAAAGCGGTAGGGCTGAATCTTACGCATCGGATGTTCCGCGTTGAACTCGTTGATTGCCAATAGTTCGCCGGCCCAGTCGCAGTAATATGGAAGGACGACGTCATCGAAATACAAGATTGGCAGGAACAGATATTTGGCCGCGACCGGATCAGTGAGCAAGGTCAGCGCCTGTTTGGTGGATGAGTAGTAGTCGAGGTCAAAGGCAACGAAACCCAGCGGGGCCGTGGAACCAAGGTCGGCGCGCACAAACTTCGGCACCGTCTCCTCCACCGGTCCCAGAATCAACCGGCAGTTGGACGGCAGCCGCGTGCTCAGGCGCTCTTGATCCATGGGGAAATCGCCGGTACCAAATTGCTCGGGATGGTCGCGCCAGTCCACCGGCGGCGGCATCCCTTGGCCGCTATCGAAACCGGCGATTCGGACCTGAACACCAGTCGCGGCCTTCACCCGCTCGGCCAGCAAGCATAGATTCAGCAACCCTTCGCCGCCGGCGACGCCAAACTCAACCGCGGTGAATGAATCCAATCCCGCCTGACGCGCCTGGTCAGCGGCTTCCAGCAAACCGTAGGCGTAATGCGGCCGGTTCACCAAATCCCACGCCACCTTGGCCCGAAAGCCCCCGACGGCGGCTACCGTAAGAGCCGCTAGATTGAGATGCAACGGTTCCGTGAGGCGCTCTTTCAAGATACGGGAGCGCGCGCTTGGTTGATGCAATACCTTCTTCAACAACATTGCCGTGGCTTGCCTTGGTTCCTTACTTGGAGTCGGGCTGACTTTCCTATGATAACAATTGTTAGTACCGATGATCGCTGTTTAAGTTATGCTCCTGCAAAAAGGCTTTGAGCCTTTCGGCCTTCGCCAACAGCCATTGATTGCGCGCAAGATAATTGTCCCTAAATTCAGAGAGCAGGCGCCGTGACGCGACCTTAGCTTGGTACAGCGGACTATTACGAACTTCGCAAACTTCGTCATGCTCATCGACTTCGGAGAGGTGGATGTGCGCGACTTCGCCCGGAGTGAGCTGCACTTGCGCCGTAAGCATCGAGTTGTGAACCGCGAAGTCGAGTGCGTACTCGTCGCGTTGCAAGCCGCGAACTCCGGTGCCTGGCGGGAGCCGCTTGTGCAGCCGGTACGTTACCGAAGTGCCAGTCGAATTCCGAAACGAGAAATCGTTGGTATAGAACCGAATCCATTGTTCGCCCGTGCTGACATGCTTCCAAAGCGCAGCCTCTGTAACCACCTGCGAGGGTGAACTCCATACCAAGGCGTTATCCTGGTGGTTGAGCGACCGGACGAAACGCCTCGCGGCCGCGTAGCCGTGCTTGAAATAATCATGATGCTGGACGATCAACGCTGGCTTGCCCATGAAAAGATCGAATGCGAGGGGAAATACATCTTCCGGATAACGCCGGGAAAATAATGGACACCCTCCATACGAATCGAGGGCAACGTCGAGCAGGTCGCGGTAGGTCAGGTCTTCCGGCCGCCAATCGGCCGCAAAGACCGTCGTGTTGATGGCGGCCAGGAAGCCTTCCGCGGAAAGCGCGCGGAGGGCGGCTTTGCAGAAGCCGCCCTGCGGAAAAATCATAATCGGGTCGAAGCTAAGCCCGGTGAGGGACTGATGATTGGTCATGCGCGAAAGCGCGGTCTTGGCTTTGCGTCGCAATGTGGCCGCGTCGCCGGTTTGGAACTCTCCGCGGGTGTGGTCTGAACCGTGAACACACAGCGAGAGCCGGTCCGGACGCTTTCTAAACAGCTCGACCGTTCCGGAATCGCTGCGGCGGTGATTCCAGGGAATAAAGGCGATGCTGGTTGCGAAACCGTCAGCATCCATCGCCCCCAGCAGGTCGCGGTAGCACAGAAACCCGTATCGCGGTCTTAGCAGCGAATCATCTATGGTCCACGATGCATGCGGATTTGGGTTGTGCCAACAATGCTCGCCGAACGCACTTCGAATAAAAACGAGCCACGGTGCCAGTCCCAGATAGGATTCCGGACACAGTTCGCCGGGAGCGACAAGCTCGTCAATATCGATAATCGCATTGCTGGAGAGCAAAAACATCTGTCCACGATCCCCGTCAATACGGACAAGAACAGGGAACCCCCCAACGGTCATCAGTGTATCCAAGCCTGCGGCCGGACAACTCAATTCAAAAGCGCGTCGGTTCGCTTCGGCACTTGATGCCGCGAACGATAACCCTCGCAATTGCTTGCAAGTGGCAGGTAACTGTTCAGTAAACGATACCTCTTGCGAGTCTGCTGGTAGTCTCAAGAGATGAACGGGCGATTCGGCCAGTTTTGCCAGAAGACCTTGATCATCCGAAACTTCTGAATCAAACCCATAGACCAAGACCCGCCGGAAACTAGAGAGCAAGGTTTGGAGGGTCCGGTCGGCATCGTGGCTCCTGCGCATAAGAAACCTCAGGGCCTTGCTGCTCACAGCCAGACAATCGCCGGGTGGCATTGACCCTGCCCCAATCTCCTCCGCATTCACGTCACAGGCATCGATCAGAGATTGCCTCCACTCCCATCATTTCTGCCAATTTGACAAACCTGCGAGCAGGTTTCTCTGAACCGCCGCAGGAAAGCACGAGGAGTGCACCACCGGATACGCTTATGAATTGATTTGCTTTCAACGTAGGCGCTCAATCAGCCTTCCGAATCTGAGTAATCTTATAAAAGCACAACCTGCATATGTGTAGAGCAACCAGCATGCCGTCGGGAAAGTTGGCCAGATCAAAGATGAAATGAGATCGTATCCTTACGCTACTGGCAAAATCTGCATAATCCGCCCGAACGCGATTGTAATCCCTGCAATCTCATCGGGTTGCGTGCCTCATCGTCGTCGCGCCCGCGAACAACACTGTCTTCGATGGATGGCTTCAAGATCACCGCTAACTGACCTCAAAGTGAAAATAAACATTCAAAACGCGAGCAGAGAAACCTCACCCCTGCCCTCTCCCTTTATGTGTAAGGGAGAGGGCAGGGTGAGGCCTGTAGTGACAGTTTTACTTTCCGCCCTACGCTCCGGCTGAACCCGGTTGAGTATGTATGGGGCTATCTCAAGATCAAGTCGCTCGCCAATCTGGCCTGCCCTGAAGTCGGCGTGCTCGCCGCTACCGGTCGCCGCCGCGCGCGTTCCCTACAGCACAAGCGCGGCCTGCTGTCATAACGCAAACAAATTCAACGGCAACCGGCCCGCCCCAGTCTCGTCACAGCTTGCGCATGATGGCGAAGTGATCCTGGTCTTCGCTAAAGCGCAGCGGAACCTCCAGACGATAACCTTGTTTGTGATCGGCAACGAATTGGTCCACCGCGGTCTGTGCTCCGGCCGAAAAAAAGCCGTAATCATCGATAACTACACATGCCCCTGGAGGCAGACGACTGTTCAGCAGAGTAAGTACCGTCTTGATCGGAATGTATAAGTCGAGGTCAACATAGGCGAAGCAGACCTTCTCGGGTAGATTGTCGGTTCTCGTCAAGTCCTCAACCCATCCGGGTACTATTTTGGACCGCTTCTCAGGAAACGAAATTCGCGCCAAACGTCTCCGCACCGCCGCCGCCGGGTGCGCGATCATGCCCTTGTACTTGTGCATCTCGCCTAGATTGGCTACATCGTGTATCAACACATCCTGCTCACTCGGCTCCGGCAGTCCTTTGAAAGAATCATACAACCACAGCGTCTTCTCAAAATCGCGAATCTCGTTCGCAATCAGCGCGGACGTTGCACCTTGGGCGACACCGAACTCGCAGACATCGCCCTCGATGGCAAGTGAGCGATGCAGGTTATCGATTATGTACAACGCTTCAGTTAGGCCAACCTGCGCCAGCGCGGCCATAAGCTCTGTCCGAAGCGGATTTAGAGGCGCATAATCTGATACGAACCTCCTGAAACAACCTTCCATTTCCGATACTGTCCTGCGATGTACCTGCTTAACGAATTCGCGGTCATGGAGATGGTCATAGAATTCGCGAATCGGTTTCGGCATCCGCTCGACAGCAAGTTTGACCGCATACTTTGCTGACTTAATCATACTCGTTGTCTTCCTCCTCTCTCTATGTCGTCTGAATCGAATATTAAAGCTGACCTGCTCGCCCGCGGACCAACCGGGCAGTTATTTCAGATCTGGTATTAATAGAGGCGGACACATAATCAGAATCCCGCTTTTGACCAGGTTCTGTCCGCAAGGTCGGATTTGAGCTCCGCGATATAGCGCAATGCGCCGGCATCGCACCATGAGCCGGAAAACCAGTCGCCCATGCATCCCCACAGCATCTGGTCGGTGGTGCCATTGGGATAGGTTGGATAACCCCCCGCGGGAATCTGCTGGCGCAGATAAGAGATATCGCCATTCATGCAGGCGCGCTGGTAGGCCAGCCGGAAATCAACATTGAAAGCGGTACTGTCCTTGGAAAGTGGCCAACCATTGAAGCTGGTGAACTTCATCTGCAAAATACCATAGCTTAGTTTGCAACTGGCGCCGTCCCAGGCGCCCGGAAAGCCCACTCCCGGCGGGCAGTGCGCCACGTCAGTACTCGAATCCCCGGTGTCATCCTGGCGCCAATGCGATTCCGCCACGGCCTCGGCGCGCACCACGTTTTCGTCAATCCCCCATTTGCAGGCGCCCCATCTCAGGATCTGGTCGGTGGTGCCAGTGAACTGTCCATCGACGCGGGCAAAATCTTCACTTGGAGCGAAGCTGCCCTTGATCGGCGCCAGATGAAACTCGGCCAATTCGACGGACGTCGGAACCCGTTGGTTGGCCGCGGCATTGGACGGGCGCGGTTCCCAGGATTTGCCGGCACGGATTTCCATGGCACATTGGCGACCAGAGGGTAGCGCCGCGTGAGGCGCAAGTGTCGGGAAATACGCGGCGCCATCCGCCGAGGGCTGGGCGCGCACCGCGCGGGGCGTCCCGATCAAGGCGATCGCCGCCAAGGCTCCCAAGCAATGCCGCCATCGCTGGTGGCGCCTTGGCCAGCTCGCGGCGCTCAAGCTCCTCGTCGTGTTCCTTAAACAGCATTCGCGATCGTTCGGCAATCATCCAGACCAAGCCGAAGGCCAGCCCGATGATACTGGTGAAATCAGTGATCGAAACTTCGGTTAAATTATGCACGAGCATTGGAATAACCAGCCAAAACGCTATCGGCTTCAGTCCCCATCGATCTTCGCGGCGGCGAAACACGCCATACCAGGGACGCAGAACGACAAATAGCCACAACAAAGTCGCGGGAATGCCGACGCCAACCGCGCGGTCGATATAACCGTTATGCAGCGAGCTATGCGGCCCTTCGATCCCACGGACCCCACCAAAGCGGGAAATAGCGGCTGTCAAATATCGCGCCCGCGACCTCATAGCCATAGCCAAGCACGGGACGGCTTTTGATCTGCTCAATGGCGAAATTCCATATATCGGTTCGTCCCGTGAGAGTACTTACATCGCCCCGGGAGAAATAGCCTTCACTATCGGTGTTGAGATGGGCCATCGAAGCGACGAACAGGATTACAACCAGCAGCACGATGGCGCGCGTTCGATATTTCCAGATCAGGTAGCATCCTCCTCCGACGGCCAGCGCGATGAACGGCGTGCGCGAATCCGCCAGAGCCGCGGCGCCCAGCGCAACGGCAATCAGCGCCGCTAGCAACAGACGCGATTGCCCGCGGGCAGACGGCCACAAGACGGCGCCGCAGCCAACCGTCACCAGCATGAGTTCGCCAACGGTATTGGGACCGTCGAAGATCCCCGTGAACCTCACCACACCATCATTGCTGTCAGTTGGCACTATCCAGGTAATGCTCTTCGGAAGTATCAGCGCCGACAGGGCCACCATTAACGTGACGATCCCGCATGCGAACATCAGGGGGACCAGGAGACGATGGACATCCTCGCGCCGGCTAATCCGGAACGTAATGAAGCTCAGAGCCCCAAAAATCAATAGCGCGTCGAGCAAGCGTCCAGCGGAAAACTGCGGAGCCAGTGAGTACAGCAAAGTTATTCCCGCCCATATAAAGTAGCAACTATATAGACCGAAGCCGCCTATCAGGAAGGTGCGATTGCGCCATGCGGCAGGCAGCAGCGGCAGGCAGAAAAGCGCAACGGTCCCATAATGAAACACGGCACGCGCCGTTCCATCGAGAAACCACGCGCTGGTGGCGAGCTCGATTAATGCCAGCGCGCACAGCGAGCCAAACCGGATTCTCAATAGTGTAGCGCGAGCGCCCAGCCGGCCAGCGCAAGACCGATCACGGCCGCGGGAAGCAGCGCCAGTTCGGGACGCAAGCTGAGCAGACAGATCAGAATGCCAACCGTGGCGCTCAGCGCTCCCACTACTACCATTCGTGAATGCGAAGTGAACGCTAATCCACTGTGCACCGAACCATTGGGCATTTTGATAACCTGTTATCGATTGGCAGGCGATTGGGCCACCCTTCATCGAATGGCATCCGCCCGCATCGGTCGGCAACGGCCGCTCAGTAACTGAATGCGTAGCTCCCCCAATTCGCGTAAGCGCAAAGCGCGACGTCTTAGACCGTGGATCAGGCGTTGGTGGGTTATGCCGAACCAACCGCCCGAAAGCAGCGCACGGAGATCCTTGAGCGTGGTCCGCGCGTCCACCGGCAAACGGGCCAACCGATAGCTGCCCGCAACGGCGAGCCCGAACTGGGAGGTCATCATCCGCCGGTAGCCCGCGGCGATCGCGCACGCGACAACCTCGTGGTTGCAGGATCCGTAGGGAGCTGCCAGGGCATTGACCGGCTTGCCAAGCAGGGCTTCGAGCCGTTGCTTGGAAACCGTCAAATGGCGATTCAGGTCTGCCGGCGGCAGATGGGCAAGCGGAACATGGGCCCAACCGTGTGAACCGATTTCGAATCCCCAATCCTCCAGTTCGACGACCTGGTCGCGGTTAAGAAAGCTTGCGCAACCAAGACGCGACCAGGTTACGAAAAACGCCGCCGGCAAACCGCGCTGCTTGAGCTCGCGAGCGGCAATCACGTCGCTTGAATGGCCGTCGTCAAATGTGATCACAACGGTTTTAGGCGGTAGTGTGGAATTCGTCAGCGCTTCAGGCAGGACTGCGTTCCAGCCTTCGGCGACCAGCAGATCCAGTTGCTTTCGAAACTGCTTCAGCAAGACCGCATGCTCAGCGCTCCACTCTGGAGGCAGGTATTTGCGACCATCCTCGACGATCGCGTGGTAAGCCAATATAGGTACACGATCCGCCATGACGTTTGATTTACCTCCGCATTAACCTGCTTTCGGCCAGCGGTCCATCCGTTCACGCTCATGACCACTGCTCGCCCGCAACCTTGTTGACGTTGAAAGCGCCGGCCACCATCGCGGTAAGCGTCGCGCCCTCGATCAATATGAATACCGCCCCTGGAGGTAGCGCGATGAACGCCAATACCAAAGGCCCGGTGACGCCGCACAACATCGCCAGCATTTTGCCTGCGGCCGAGGCGAGCGCGCAGCCCAGCGCCAACCAGATTCCCGGAAGGGCGGCGAAAACCAAATCACGCGGGCTAAGTCCAACTAGAGCGGCGGCAACCAACAATCCGGCGATGCTTATCAGGCCTTCGACCCCACTCATCGCCGCACTTATTCCGAACAAGCCGAAGTCCGACAATCCGCATACCGCGGCGACGATTAGGACCAGCCGCGCGCTGTTCAGGTAGATGTCAACCGCAGGCCGCGCCTTGGCCCAATAGACCGAGCCAATTCCGGTTCTCAGGCCGAGCAACGCCAATCCAACGGAAAGCATCCGCAAGGGCAGCGCAGCCGGTAACCATCGCGCGCCATAGATCGTGCCGATAAGTTCGGGAGCGGCAACGGCGGCGCACGCCGCCACCGGCAAAACGATCCCGGAGATGTATTGGAAAAAGCCAAGGTACCTGCGTGCAAGCTCCGCATTATTATCCTGGAGCTGACAGAAGGCTGGGAAAGTAACCCGGCCCGCCACTTTGTAGAGGCGATCCGGAACAAAGCGCAGGAGATCCCAGGCCAGCATGTAGAAGCCCAGCGTCGAAGCACCCAACAGCCGGCCAATCAACAGATAGTCGGCGTTGCTCGAGATCAGACCAACCAAACTTCCACCCCACACGGTGGCGGCGAAATTGCGCAAATCGCGCATCGCGGCAAGCGTCGGCCTGGCGCGCGGCAGTCGTGGCGCCGCAGTGATCAGGATAATTGCGCGGCTCGCCACCCGCGCCGCCAAACCGGCCATCAAGCTCCACGCTCTAAATGGCGTCCACAACAAACCCAGCGCCATAGCTAAAAAGACCACCTCGCCGGTCACGTCGGCAACCGCCAGTGTGCCGAACTGCAACTCCCGCTGCAGCGAAGCATTGGAAGTCAAGGCCACGCAATCCAGGAATACAGGCAGGCAAACCAGGCGCACCCCGATAGTCAGCCTAGGCATCGCCATGAGCCAGGCGATCGCCGGAGCAGCCGCATAAAGGGCGCCCGCTCCGCCAAACCCCAATGCGACACTCACCCACCATGCGGTGGACTCATGATGGGCGGTGATGTCTTTACGCTGCACCAGCGCCTCGGTCAGCCCGGGCTGAAACAGGAGTGATCGAAAACATGCATACAAATATCAGCACCCTGAACAGTCCAAACTCCGCGGCGCCCAATGCGCGCGCCAGCACCACCATCGCGCACAACCTGACTCCCTGGACCAGGCATTCCGCCATTACATTGTCGCGCACGCCACGCGAGAACTTCCGGTCGAGCGCCGATTGGGCGTCCGGCTGCGGCGGCGCAATGGAAGTGGTCCGAGCCCACGAACGAAATGTCACGTCATTCTCCGGTGCTTTCCAGCTAACTTCGGGCAAGGTCAATTAGCGCTCATGGCGCGATCGTCGACAACCTCCGACTGCATTTCCCTCGCCCGCAAATCGTTGGACTTCAGCACCGCTTGCAACAGCGCCGCGGGCGAGAGCTTCAGTAGTAAATTTATATTGGGTATTACGCAGTGCCCGCCGATGAAACCTGGATAGTACTTGGCGCGAGGCAGGAACTCGACTTCCTCGAAGAAGCTGGTGGCCTCCTCATAATCCGCGCCTATCGCTTGCGCGTAGCGATTGAGTTCCTGGGCAAACGCAATGATGACGCCGAAATAGGTGGTCTCCGCGAGTTTGGCCAATTCCAGGGTCTCAGGCGCCTCGATCAGCCTGGTCTTCATCCCAGCCGCGGCAAAGTGCTCGCTGGCCATTTGGGCCGCAACGCTGTCGGTCGCACTGACGAATTTGGCGTAATGCAGCAACTGCTGAACCATCTGCGCGTGCTTCCCCCTCACCGGACTGTAGGCGATGCGAGCGCCGGTCGCCTTGGCGAGGTTACGCGTCGTATGCGGCAGCACCGTGCTATTGATTATTGTAAGCTGCGGCTGAAACCGGCGGATATATTTTCGGACCGCGCTTTCAAATTGGCTGCGCGAAGTGAATGGAAAGCAGATATGCATGACCCGCACCGGGTCATCTATAGTTGTGGGTGTAAGATCAAGCCGGGCCAACCGATGGCCGCGCTCCAAAACTTGCGCGAGCGCTCCGCCAACCTCGCCCACGCCGACAACCAGTGTAATATCGGATTCCACTAAAGAGCCTCCTCCCTGGTTCGACCATTGATGGCCGGTCTGTCCTTGGTCTGTTTCTCCATATTGCGATGGAAAAGACGTTAATAGTTTTGCGCTGCGAACTCGCATCCTGCGCGGACTAAATCCATTTCGTATCGAGGACCCGTTTGTCCGCATGCTCGCTGGCGCCGTCGGTCCGATGCGCCAGCCGATGTGCCTGATCCAGAAACCCGGCGTTTACTCACCAACTCATCGATCGCAGCAAAGAAATTCGCCTCCTGGTGGTCCCAGCTGAGATCACCGACAATTCGCATCGCATTGAGTGCCATTAGACTGCGCAGGCCGGGGTCGCGAAAAAGCTGCTCGACCGCGTCGGCCATCGCTTGGGGATCTCCAGGTGTAACCAGGCGCGCCGCGTCATTGCCAAAGTAGTGCTCGACCGTGCGCAGTCGCGAGGCGACCACCGGGATGCCCATGGCCGCATATTCCATCAGCTTGACCGGCAGCATCAGATGCGTCGCGCTGCTGGCATGATTGGGCACAATTCCGATCATGGCGTCGCGCAACAGGCACGGCAGTTCTTCGATTGGCGCCATCCCTTGGAACCCTACGTGGTCTGAAATGTCCAGACGCGACGCCAGCGTCCGCGCCTGCTCCAGGTAGTCGCCGCCGCCTATCACTCGCAGTTGCACGCCGGGAATGCGATCAATCAGGAGGCTGACGGCCTTGATCGCCGTGTCGATTCCGAGCCGCCGCGTGATAGTGCCGTGACAGACCAGAACACAGTTGCCGTCGGAGCCGGGCGCGCGAGCGGATGCCGAATTGAAGATCCGCGGCTGCGGCGAGTTCATCACCACCGTAATCTTCCGTTCGGGAACACCGGCTTTCTGCAGGCGTACGCGGTGGGGCTGATGGACCGCCAAGACCCGATCGGCGAAGCCAGCGCACAACCGCTCCAGCAGCATCAGCAGCCGGGCGCCCAGGGCGCCGCGCCGTCCGCCGAATTTATCCTGATACAACTCCGGCATGGTGTCGTGCACGTCGAGAATTACCCGGCTCCCCAACCAGCGCGCCGGCAGCGCACTGAAAACAGCGGTGTCGGGCAGGGTGCAGGTAATCACCACATCGTAGGGTCTGACCCGGCCCATCTGATAACCGAGGCGCGCAGCTTTGGTGAAAAAGCGCAGATAACTCTTCAGATAGCTGCCGCGGCTGGCACCGCGGTAGCGGTCAATAGCTATTCCAATTACATTGACGCCGTTTTGACGGCCTTCGTGGCCGCTGCGCAGAGCGATAACGTCGACGCTGTCGCCGCGCGCGGCCAAAGCCTCCGCATGCCGCTTGACCCGGCCATCGTGGATGAACGTCGTGTAAGCGATCATTAAAACTCGCGCCATGCTATGTACTCCTTAGGGCGCAGCGTGGCGTAGATGATATTGCCGTCAGTTAATGCGGACCAGGATCTCTCCATAGTCAATTCCATACGGTTTTCATCAGCAGCAGTCGGCGCGTTTGTTGCCGGCGAATAAACTTGATCAATTCGGGCGAGGCGGTGCGCGGTCGGCGGTGCAAATAACCCTCGAGATAACCAGCGGACATCCATAGTGCTCCCGCCAGCGGAGGCCACGAAAACATCTGGCGGCAAACCCGCGCGGTCATAAACAGGGGTGAATAGCCACATTGATAGGCGGCCTTGCCGGATGCCACGCGGCCGCGCAGGACGCCTGCCGCACTGCCTTGGGGCCGATGGTGCCGCGCTTTGATATGACGGAAGCTTCTGGTCGTGAAGCCCAAAAATGCGGCGCGCGCTTCATCGATAGTGTCCCAGCCCAATCCCGGCTCAACCCCACCGATCGCGCTCAGGCAGTCCCGCGAGTACATCTTGATCGCGCCGCGGGTGTGAAACCTCGGCACCCGCATTTCCTGCCATTCGCCCCGTCGCTGCTCGTACAGTGTTCCGCTGGCGACACCCAGGCGGAGTCACGGCGGAATTCGACCAGCATCGCGTTAACGAAGTCGGGCTCGAAGCTGATGTCGGCGTCAACGCGGAAAATAACGTCGCAATCGCTCCACAGTTGCGGCGACAGGAAGCGCTGCAGCGCGCTCTCGCCACCGGGCTGGCGTTCGCCGCCGCTGGGGACGTGATGGACATTGACCCATTTATGGCGGCTGGCCAAATCGTCCAGTAGCCTTGCCGTCGAATCGACCGACCCATCGTCGATAACAATCCAGCGCAGCGGCATCCGAGTCTGTGAAAGCATGCTACTGATCAAGCCCGGCAGGAAGTTCTCTTCATCCCTGGCGGGAGTTATGGCTCCATACGTCTTCATTCCAGATATCCATATAAAGGGGGGATCCCAGGATCCGTGTGATGCCGGCGCCAAAGCGTGGTCGGTGCGCGCAGATCAGCAGCGAACATTTTGAATTGGACGCGTCCGCCGCGCTTGTATGGTCGCTCGCGGGGATGCGCCCGCGTTCATATTCCGCCTCCACGAACGAGTTCGGGCATCGTGCGCGCCAGGATCTTCAGGTCAGAGGTCAGCGACCAATTCTCCAGGTATTGAACATCAAGCCTGACCATGTCTTCGAACGACAAATGGTTGCGTCCGCTTACTTGCCACAATCCGGTGACTCCCGGCAGCACTTCGAGGCGGCGCCGATGGCGCGGCTCATATTGCTCGACCTCGTAGGGCAGCGCGGGCCGCGGTCCGATTAGGCTCATCTCGCCGCGAATCACGTTGATGAGCTGCGGCAGCTCATCAATACTGAAGCGGCGCAGCCAGCGCCCGATTGTCGTGATGCGCCGGTCGCCATCCAACTTGAACACGGTTTCACCGCTGTGATTTTGATGCGCCGCGTCGCCCCCCGCGGCAATCCACCGGCGTACGAATTCGCGATGTACCCGGTCATCAGCCTCGTGCCGCATGGTGCGGAACTTGAGCATCTGAAAGGGCCGGCCATGCAATCCAATGCGAGTTTGGCGGAATAGGATCGGAAATCCACTGGTTATAGCAATCGCCGCGGCCGACAGCGCGAGCAACGGTGAGATGACCATCAGCAGGGGAATTCCAACCAGGATATCGAAACCGCGCTTGAGCAGGTAATTCAGTCCCTCGATATTGGAGCCGCGCGGACCCACCAACGGCATCGCCCCAATCAGGTCCAACCGCAGGCCCGAGGCCATCGAACCGAACAGCCAGGGCACAATGCTCCAACGCAGCCGCAGATCTTCGCACAACCGCACCAACTGCGCCCGGCGATCGGCGCCCGCCTCGGGCAAGGCAATGATCACTTCGAGGCAGGGATGTTTATCCGCGAGCTGGGTTAATGCGTGCGATGGCCCAAGCAACGGCAACCCGCGATAGGTGCTTTCGTCGGGGTCGTCGTCCACGAAGCCCACGACCTCGTAATGGCTGAGATCGTCGAGCACCTGGTCGCACAAATAACGGCCAACACGGTTGAGCCCGATGATTACCAAAGGGACCGAGATTTCCTTGCGGGCGTATAGTTGCCTGATCGACAGGCGCAGCAGCTTGCGCATCATGAGGACGCCGGCCACCGAGAGCGGATAGGTCAGCACCGTGGTAATCCGCGAGATATCAAGATGCATCAGGAAGCCAACGGTGATCGCCAGGAGCGCTCCGACCGCATTACCCCGGCACACCGCCAACGCCTCGGCGATACCGCCGCTACGCATGCGGTAAAGATCCAATAAACGAAAGATCAGGATCCAGGCGGTGGCCATTGCCAATCCCACCAGCGCCAGCGCCGCAGGGTTGCTCAGCAGCTTATCCGCCATCCGGTGAGAGGGATCATGAATCACCAGAGCCAGCCAATACGCAATCATCAAACCGATGACATCGGCGGCCGCGAACAGGACGCTTTGCTTGCGCAACTCGCTAACAAACATTGGTCGTCAGGCTCCCTGCGTTCACCACCCGGCCAGCGCCGCGCGCACGGCGGCGGCAACCTCGGCGGCCTGCTCGTCGGTCAGATGCGGATGCATCGGCAGGGAAATCACGGTGTCGGCGATGCGCTCGCTAATGGGAAAGTCGCCGCTGCGATAGCCAAGCATTTTGCAGGCCGGCTGAAGATGAAGCGGAACTGGATAATGAATGCCGCAGCCGATCCCGGCCTTGGACAGGACCTCGAATACCCGATCGCGCTTCTCGCTGCGGACTACGAACAGGTGATAGCACGATTGCGTTCCTTCCGGTTCGTTCAGAGGCAGGGCCCCGCTGCCGGCGAGCAGTTCACTATAACGCCGCGCGATTGCGCGCCGCCGCGCGTTCCAGTCCTCCAGGCGTTCGAGCTTGGCGAGCAGCACGGCCGCTTGAATCGTATCGAGGCGGGCGTTGTACCCTGACTCCTGGTGGAGATAATGGGAGACGCGCCCGTGATCGCGCAGCAAGGCTACGCGGGCAGCCAATTCACTATCATTGGTCGCGATCGCGCCGGCCTCGCCCCAGGCACCGAGGTTCTTGCCCGGATAGAAGCTGAAGCAGCCGATCGCGCCGGCCGCGCCGGCGCGCTTCCAGCCACCACCGGCATGTACCCTCGCTCCATGCGCCTGACAGGCGTCTTCTATGACCGGCAAATTGTAGCGGCCGGCCACTTCAAGCAGCGGATCCATCGCCACCGGCGATCCATACAGATGCACCGGGATGATCGCGCGCGGGCCCTTGGGTGAGTGAAACCGGCCGCCTTCGAGATAACGCCTGATCGCTTCGACGCTGATGTTCGCCGTTTCGGCATCGACATCCACCAATGCGGGAAGAGCGCCAGTCTGGAAAATCGCTTCGGCCGTGGCAATGAAAGTCATCGGCGTGGTGACGACCTCGTCACCCGGTCCGACTCCGGCGGCAAGCAGCGCCAGCCGCAAAGCGTCGGTTCCACTGCCAACGCCAACCACATGGTTGACGCCGAGGTAATCGGCAAAGCTATGTTCGAATTGCACCACCTGCGGCCCGCCGACGTACGCAGTGTGGTCGTGAATGCGCTGATGTTCGGCGTCGACGCGGGCGCGAATTTCGTCGTTCTGCGCCGCCAGATCCACAAATTTAATCGGCATGAGAGGTCTCCTGCGCGGCTTTGGCGGCAAGCGCGTGAAGGCGGGCGGGACTGCCCACCACGATCGCTCCCGGCGCAACATCACGCGTAACCACCGCGCCGGCGCCAACCAGGGCTCCCTCGCCGATGCGAACGCCGCACATGATCACTGCCCCGCTGCCAATTGATGCCCGCCGCCGGACCACTGTGCGCTCCATCAGCCAGTCGGCCTCGACCTGCGGCGTGCCATCGTCGTTGGTCGCGCGCGGTCTGCGATCGTTAATGAAGACCACGCCGTGGCCGACAAAGACTTCGTCCTCGAGCGTAACGCCTGAACAGATGAAGGTATGAGAGGAGATCTTGCAACGCCGCCCGACACGTACGTCGCGCTGCACCTCGACGAACGCGCCAACCCTGGTCTCATCGCCAAGTTCGCAGCCATACAAATTGACGAAATTGCTCAACCTTACGTTGACGCCCAAACGGACGTCGGGGGCGATGCAAATGTAATCCGGGGTTCCCATCAAGTGCGCCCTCCATTCAGTGCCATTCGTTCAACGCTATCGCGGCGCCGCCGCTGCGCAGCGATTTCTGGGCCGCCTCCAGCACTGTAACCACACGCAATCCATTCAGACCGTCGGTCGCCGGCGCGGTGCCATTGCGGATGCAGTCGGCAAAGTGCTGGCATTCACGCTTGAGTGGCTCGACTTCCTCGATGCGGGGAATATGGATGTCGCCGTAGCGATATGCGTACTGAAATTCCCCGTAGTTGTCGTAATAGGGGTTGACCGTGACACCGCGGTCGTAGATCCGAAGCTTCTCCTGCAACGCCGTGTCGTCGTACACCAGCATCCGGCGCGAGCCGACGATCGTGGTGCGTCGGATCTTGTTGGGGTCAAGCCAGCTAACGTGGACGAACGCAATCACGTTGTGCGGCAGATGCAAGGTGATTAGCGCGACGTCCTCGATGTCACGGCGGAAGTGGCTTTGTCCCTGACACGACACCGTCTCGGGCATCTGACCCAGCAGCATCAGAATGATCGAGATGTCGTGCGTGGCCAGGTCCCAGGCGACGTTGACGTCATGCTGAAAAAGTCCCAGGTTCGCCCTGACCGAGCTGATATAGAGCACTTCGCCAATCTCACCCTGGTCGATAAGCTCGTGCATTTTGAGCACCGGCGCACTGTATTCGAAGGTGTGCCCCACCATCAGGACCCGGTCGCGCAAGCGTGCCAGACGGACCAGGTCCGCGGCCGCGGTGCGCGAAGTCGCCAGCGGCTTTTCCACCACAACCGCCTTGTCGGCCTCCAGGCACTCCTTGGCAAGCGGATAGTGAGTGTTGACCGGCGTGGCGACTACGACTCCCTCGATCTCGGGGTCGCTCAGGACTTCATCAAACTTCTCCGACACCTCCACCGCAGGATAAAGGCTTTTGATGTGCCGCAAGCGCTCGCGGTCCAAATCGCAGGCCAGCAGGCGGTCCGCGCACTGTAATGAATAGAGGTTGCGGATCCAATTAGGACCCCAGTAACCCAGACCCACGACCGCCAAACCGCGCAACCGCTTGGAGGCGTTGTTCGAAAGTCCGGCCGCAACCGGCTCGCTGGCGCCGTTTTGATTAACTATTTCCAACTTCATTCCTACCTCCTCGAAGGACCCCGGCCCATCCGCGTAGGGCCGAAGGGAGCTCCGGAACTGCGTTCATGATTACCCCGGCAACGCTGCGCGAAGCGGCTTTGAGCGCGGCCACGGTGGTCGCCAGTTCGTCGCGTTCGGTGGACCCATACCGGGTCACCACGACGATCGGATCGGTCGGCCGCGCCAAGCCCAGCAGGCGCCCATCCAGACGCACCACGCCTAAGTCCACAACCGCCAGAAGAAAGCTGTCGAGCAGGGCCTCATAACCCTGGACATCGCCAGGCCGTATCGCCTCAGCCGTCATCGGCAGGCAGCTTGCCAGTTGCAGGCGTGGCACACTGGAAGGGCACACGACGAATTGATCGCCCAGCAACAGGGGAGGACTTTTCGTCCCCGGCAGCGGAAACATCTTGTGCAACCCGGGTCTGCGCAGATGCGCGTCAACCAGCAGTGTCCGTAGGCCCAGCCGTTGGCTCAGGTCCAGCGCCAGACCCATCGCAACCGTCGAGGCGCCATCGCCGGGACGGCAACCCGTCACCAACAACCGCACGCTTTGACCCACACCGGCCAACGGCGCCAGGCGCTCATTTAAGGCTTGGAGCGAGCGGGCGCGCGCGGCTTGGAAGGAAGCCTGCGCCTGCTCCAAAACCGGGATTGGAGCCAGCGCCCTGGAGGTGTCGGCGTCGGGTTCGATAACCGTTTCCTCCTGCGCCAATGCGGTATTCCATAGCGGCGCGTGACCATTATGGTTGCGGCGCAATACGTCGTAATAATTCACCATTGCATCTATTCCACTTCGGTAGCGTCGGCGGTGACGCCAGCGGCAGGCTGGGGCGGAAGGTAAACCACCTCGCCGGGGTACAAAATACTGGCGTCAGTGATGTTTGGGTTGAGCCGCATCAGTGCGGACACCCCTTTGCTCGATCCAAGGTAGCGCATGGCAATCCCGCCCAACGTGTCGCCCGGGACAACAACCACGGAGCGCTTGGGCATGGGAGCAGGCCGGACGGGGGCTTTGGCTTCGGCAGCAATAATGTCCACGGCGGGAGGCGAAGCAGGTGCGTCCGGATGCGGTGGCTGCGGTTGCGCATGCTCGGAGGCCGAAGAACCGGCCACAATTTCAGGATCGGTCGCGGCGGCCGCCGCAATCCGAGGGGCCTGCGTAAGCCCGGTGCGCACCACCATCGAAGGCTGATGACTCCGCGGATGTCTATTCAAGAGAGCATGACCGCTGGCGAAACCTGCCGCTCCTAGCAGCCCCATGCCAAGCAGCGGGGAAATCGATCGGACTCCGTGCGGAAGCCATCCTGAAGGCTCACGCCGAGCGGCGATATCGGCGACGCCATCGAAGTCGGCTACCGTATTGCGCGCCATCGACATGCTGACCCGATGGGCGCCGCCAGAATACGCGAGCAACAGGGAGTTGTGGCACAGCGCATTTATGCGTCGGGGCACGCCGCCGCTATGCCGCACGAGATAGTCAAGGACCCGGCGCGCAAAAATCCGCTCACCGTTGCCGCCGCATAACTCCAAACGATGTTGGATATACTCCAGGCTCTCCAGCCGCGTCAGCGGGACCAGTATCGCGCGCGCGCCAATGCGCTCATTAAGATGGCGCATCGCGGGAGCGGCAAGCCGGCGGGCCAATTCCAACTGTCCGGCCAATATGATCTGCGCCGCCTTGCGCCCGTGCCGCTCAAGGTTGGATAGCAGGCGGAAATCCTCCATTGCGTCGTCGCTCAGCGCCTGCGCCTCGTCGATCACCACCGCGATGCGCTCGTTGGCCGGCAGGTCGGAGGCAAAACCGGCAAAAGCGTTGAGCATTGCGGCTTTGCTGGCGCGCCCGCCGCGGACTCCAAGATGATTCAGCACACTGCCCATCAACTCGACGAAATCGAGCCGTGGATTGCCCAGATAGGCCGCTCGAACCTCGCGATACTGCCGGGCCAGCAAGGCGCAGATCAGCGTAGTCTTGCCGACGCCGGTTTCTCCGGCAAGCAAGGTCAGTCCACTAGGTTCGTGGAGCAGGCCCCATTCGAGCGCGGCCAGACACTCACGATGGGTGCGGCTCATGAACAAGGACGTGGGCGAAGCAGTAAATTGAAACGGTGGCGCGCTAAGTCCGAAATGTTCCAGATACATCGCTTACTCCTGGTTGAGCTCACGCAATTGCGCCAAGGTCTTGAGGCCGCTGACCCCGTTGACGGTGGCCGGAGAATAGATTCGCGGATCCAATTGTTCTTCGAGGTAAGCGACGCCAAGGGCGCAAGCCACAGCCAACAACAAACCCACCCCCAGGTTGAGCGGTACGTTCGGATATGACGCCCTCGCCGGGAGGTTGGGAGGTTCCGCCACGCTGACGTTGAGGATCCTGCTGCGATTGAGGGCTCCTGCCGCCCGCGCTTCCTCGCCGCGACGCAGGTAAGACATGTAGGCCTGGTTTTCGGCATCGACCATGCGTTGGAGGCGATCATCCTCAACGCTGTTGTTTAGTAATTGCTTGACCTGCTCCTGCGCTTTGGCGATTTGCGCCGCGGTGGCCGTCTGATTTGCCTGTAGCGACGCCGCTTCCGCGGTGGCCTGCTGCAGCCCGGTATCGACCTGAACCCATATCGGATTAAGGTCAGTGCTCTGCTCTTGAATCTCGGTGTGGTTCTCGCGATCGAGAATCCGATGGGCGGCGGCCAGCCGCGCGTCGATTTCCTTGATTCGCGCGCTGTCGGGCTGATAGCGCGTCAGCAGATCCGCACGCTGGGTCTCCAACTGCAGCACCTGGGGTTTTAGCTGTGTCAAAGCGAGATTCTGGACAACCTTGGTCTCCTTACCGACGCGCTTGGGAATCGCACTCGCTTGGCCTTGAAGCACTTCGGCGCGCCGTCGGGCCGCAGCCAGATCCCCCGCGGTCTTGGCGGCGTCGTTTTGCAACTGCGCGATACGCGTAATCAACGCCTGCTTCTGCTCGTAAGGATTGGTAACTCCGGTCTGGACCTGATACGTGCGCAACTGGTCTTCGGCCGCGCGCAGGCGTCCTTGCAACAGGTTGGCCTGGCGCTCGAAGAACTGCTCGGCTTGCGGGTCATGCGACATGCTGCTGTGGATTTCCTGGTACTTGTCGATCAAACGCCGCAAAAAAGTCTGAGACCATTTCGGATCGTGGGAGCTGAAGCTTATCTCGATAACGTTGGAGCGCTTGATCACCGACGAAGATAAATGACGCTCCACGCGATGCGCCCATCGCTCGATTGGTGTCTCCGTGGACTCGCCATGCACGAGCGCGTACAGCCAGGTCGGAGAGTTCAGAAGCCATTCCGCCCCTGAGACCAGCGCGTGCGCGGCGCCGTCCTTGGGCGCCGCCAGGCCGTCGAGCGCCTGCCGAATCAAATAGTCACTCGAAAGTAGTTCGCGCTCGGAGTTGAGGTCTTCCTCGGTTACCGCGTTGCTCACTACCGCCGGTTGGTTGGGAGTGTTGTTTTCCAAAGCCGGCGAGACCAGCAATTGGGCGCGATTATCCTGCACCAGAATTTCGGCGCTGGAGCTGTACACCGGCGGCCACAGAAACGTGGCCGCGACGACAACGGTGATGATCCCCAGCGCAACCTCGGCCATGATCACGCGCCGGCGCAACGCAAACTGAACCCACTGCTCGAAATAAGCATCCTGCATGGTCCGCATCCTTTGGACTACATCGGCACCGTCATGTACGGCGGGATCGGAAGCAGATTCTGGATGTACTGTTTGACGAACAGATCGACGTCAGCAATCATGCTGCGCGGAACCACCACAACATCCGCCGGCATCAACGCCACATCGTCGACTTTCTTGCCTCCCCCGTTATCCGCCGCCGCCAGATCGACCACCATTCCCTGAGGATTGCCGCATGCGTCGCGCCGGATGAGTACCGCCTTGCTCGGGCCCCCAGTATCGGTCACTCCGCCGGCGTCGGCGATCGCCTGCAGGGCGGTCATCCCGGGTTGCAACGTAAAGGCTCCGGCGTGAGCCACTTGTCCCTGAACGTACACACGCCACGACGGGCTGTTCTTGAGGCGCACCGTCGCTCCTGGATCACGTAATTCGCGCACATAGCCTTGGTTGAGCTTGGCGGCAAATTGCTCGGGGGTCAGCCCAGCGGCCGCTACCGTCCCAACCACCTCAAGGCTAACCTCGCCGTCGGGGCGGACAACTACGTCGCGGTTGAACTCCGGGTTGAGATAAAAGTCGATCTGCAATTCGTCTCCTGGTCTGATGATGTAGTGGCCTTCGTTGTTTTCGTATTCGGTCAGCACCGCCCCTGGTGGGCAGTCGTTTTTCCGCGTCGCGGCCCCAACCTCTGTGTCACCGCGATCCGCCGTGGCGGCGCATCCGGCCAGATACACAGCGCAAAGCAGAGCGCCTATCAGGACTTTGAGATAAGAGGCCGTGCCGCCAACATACGACGTGCTCACAGTCATTCGCTCTCCCGTAAGAAAAAACGAGGCGCTCAATCCAGCCATCGCATCGACGATGTCTGCGTTCAGGACAATCGCACAATCGCTGACTCTGCCGAGCAAGAGCGATGCCACGACCTAATTGCTTGACGATTCGATCCGGCGGGCGGTACGGCGATGCAGGATCTGCACGCTTTGTATGAAATCAACCGATGTAGAATTTACTTAGATGCACGAAGCGGCCGGGGATCCCGCAACTCTGGCCACGCGGTCACGAGTCTGGTTCGATGTTGGCGCTGAAGCGAAAATAACCTGCTGGGAACTCAGAATCGTCACACTATTCTTTGCCTTGCAAACAAGGAGGGAAGGCAGAAATAGTGCCGAAGGTGTTCTTGAACTCAAGCTCCTAAAAGGAATGGCGCAGCGCGTCAGAAGCCCGGCACTAGCCAAGGCTTGGCGCTGAGGTACCCTTGTACCTCCTCAATGTAGGTAAGAGCTGCGCTGTCGTACCAGCTCCCGCTGTACCAGTCCCCAACACATCCCCACAAGCGTTCATCGCCCGTGGCGTCGGCATAGGTGGCGTGACCTCCCGTGGGAGTCTCCTGGTTCAGGTAGCCAATACTGCCGTCCATGCAGGCGCGCTGATACGCCAATTTATAGTCTGCCGCGAAGGCGGTCATGAGATGCGAAAGACAGAGCGGATCGGTGACGTCGCTGACGTCGCCGCCATTGAGCGCCACCGGGCTGCAGGTGCCTACGTAGTCGGCCGACTTGATCTGCAGGATACCAAGGCTGACGCCATTGCCGATATCGCCGATGTCGTCCTGGTGCCAATGACTTTCGGCCACGGCGATCGAGCGCGTGACGTCGGGATCGAAGCCCCACTTGTAAGATGCCCACTGAAGGATCTCGTCGGTGGTGCCGGTAAAATTGCCGGTGACTTTGCCGAGCAGACTGTTGCCTTGGCTGTCAAGGAAACCGAGCGTTCCAACCTGGGCGAGGTCAGCCGAAGTCGGAACAGTATCGTTGGCTGGATAGTTGTCCGGCCTTGGTTCGAAATTGGGATTAAGTATGACCATAGCGGCGGCGGCGGCGTCGGGCAGCGGGCAACACGTCGCGGTCGCAGTAGGCGTGCGATCCGTTGTGGGCATCGCGGTAGGCCGCGGGCTGTGGATCGGCTTCGGCGTATGGGTCGGTGCCGGCGTCGCGGTGGGCCGTGGGCTGTGGGTCGGTGTCGGGGTAAGGGTCGGCGAGTGCGTGCTCGCGATGGGGGTCATCTGGTTGAGGACGGTTATTGAAGTGCTGGCAGTCGCAATCACCGCATTGAGCGAACTGTAAGCGGTCACAGACAGGTAATGTTGACCGTTCGTTACGGCGGCCGAGTTCCAAGTCACGGAATACGGAGGCAAGGCCGTGGGCGAATTCGACGCCACCCAGACGTTGTCCACAAAAACATTGATCCAGCTCACGTCAGAGCTTTCGCTGGTAGCGATTGTGACCATCCCGGTCACCGTCGCGCCCGACGAGGGGGCCGCGATCTCAACCGCGGCGGCGAGCGCGGAGGCAGAGCACTCAGCAGTCAGTCCAGCAGCGATTAAGAATAATAGTGCAATTTTTATAACCGCGGCTTCAAACCGGCATCCGATATGTCTCGTCACTTAGGCCTCCCCCCTTGCCATCGGGTAAGTCTTTGCCACCGCACCGATGGCCACTTCGCTATTCACTTTTGCGACGCGTTGCCCGAGACGGACAGCGCAGGTTGTTGGAACAGATGTTTCGACACGTCACGGACTGGCGGAAATTATAACCTAATGTAGGAGATTGTCAATAACTCAATGTAGGATATTGTCAACAAGCATGCCCAGGAACATTGGGCCACCAATCCCTGGATTGTTCTGCAAAATATGCACGACTTATCGCGCAAACAATTAGATGGCGATCGGCGCCCGGAGCGAGTCCTGCGGGGTTTGGACCGGACAGGTCTCACGATTGGCACCCGGACCTTCCCGAAAACCTTAGGAATGCGATAATTGTAGATCGTCGGAGGAGGAAGGGACCCGGTGGTCCCACCGGTCTTCAAAACCGGCCTGGCAGCTATTGCGGTTGCCGGAGGGTTCGACTCCCTCCCCCCTCCGCCACATAAGCGCTAACTCAACGGTCCGAGCCAGTAGGGCGGGCGTCCCTGCCCGCCGCCCCCCATTGGCCACCCTCCGTGGTATGCCTTAACCTCGGAATTTTCGCGCAGATTTTTCGGCGGGCGGGCGCTGCGACTTGGGTAGGCTGATTGGGGGGTGCTGCGATGCAAGACAATGACGACGCCAATGGCGGCTCCGCCGGCGAACTGACGCAGTCCGAAAAGCATGTGGCCCGCGAGCGCACCGCCATGCGGGCCGCGGTGATTCATGAAGCTATTCGCGCGGAAGGTGAAGGCGAATTGAAGCGTGCGGTCAACGCCCTTATCTGGTCGGGGCTGGCCGGCGGGCTTTCGATGAGCTTCTCATTCGTCGCCACCGGACTGCTCCAGGGCCATCTGCCGGACACCACCTGGCGGCCTCTGGTTACCAATCTTGGTTATAGCGTGGGCTTTCTGGCCACGATTCTCGGCCGCCAACAGCTCTATACCGAGAACACCCTGACGGTGATTTTGCCTTTGTTCACGCGGCGCGATTTGCGCACGCTCCTGCAAGTAATCCGTTTGTGGAGCATCGTACTGCTGACGAATCTGGTCGGCGGGTATGCGTTCGCTTTGACGCTGAGCCGGACCGAGGTCTTCAAACCGGAAATCGTCGCCGCATTCCACGATATCGGCGCGCACGCGATAAGCGGCGGATGGTCGACCATGTTCGTGCGTGCAATTTTCGCCGGCTGGTTGATCGCGACTATGGTCTGGATGATGCCTGCCGCGGATTCGTCGGGGCCCGCAATTATTGTCTTGATGACCTACCTGGTGTCGCTCGGCGGATTGCCCCATGTGGTTGCCGGTTCAACAGAAGTTTTCTACCAGGTCGTAACCCACGTGCTGCCCTGGAGCAGCTTCTTCGGCGCCTTCCTGGCGCCCACGCTCCTCGGCAATACGATCGGCGGAGTCTTGCTGGTGGCGTTGTTTAACCATGCCCAAGTGGTGACCGAGTCTCAGGAAACCTGAGCGCGGAAGATCGGAACAGGTCGCCGCCGGGCAGCGGCAACGTGGCGCCGCGCGGTTCAAGACCGTGCGAGATATTGAGCCGTGCCGCACCCTGCTATGGAGGCACAGGCGCGTCGTCAAGATAACGCAAATCCGATCGGAACTCGCCCGAAGGCCATCGTTCACTAATGGCCGGCACCGGCTTCGTTATAAGCGCAAGTGCGGGGATATCAATCAGGCGGAAATCAGAATCGACGGACAATGCGACGCGGGTTTGAGCGCGTGCGCGAGGCGTTTGCGGAAAACTTCGCGAGTCGCGGCGAGGTCGGGGCCGCCGTCGCGGTTACGATCGACGGCCGGCCGGTTATCGATCTTTGGGGCGGCTATGCCGACAAGCAGCGCACCCGGCCGTGGAGCGCGACACTATCGTCAACGTCTACTCCGCCACCAAGGGGGTCGCGGCGACCTGCCTTAACCGGCTCGTCGACCAGGGGCGCGTCGACCTCGACGCGCCGGTCGCGCGCTACTGGCCCGAGTTCGCGCAGGCCGGCAAGGAGCGCGTGCCGGTGCGCTGGCTGCTGAGCCATCGCGCGGGCCTGCCCGCGGTGCGCAAAACCCTGCCCGCCGGTGCTTTGCTCGATTGGCAATGATGACAGCGGCGCTGGCCGAGCAGGAGCCGTGGTGGGAGCCCGGCACCAGACACGGCTATCATGCCCTGACTTTCGGCTATCTGATTGGCGAGGTCATCCGGCGCGTCGACGGCAGAAGTCCGGGCGCCTATTGCCGCGAGGAAATCGCACGCCCGCTCGGAATCGATTTCCATATCGGACTGGACGCGCGCGACGACGCGCGTTGCGCCGAGGTAATCGCGGCGCCGCCGCCCGCGCCGGGCCAGCCCAATCCGTTCGCCGCCATCGACCCCGAGTCGATGAGCGCCAAGGCGGTGAACAATCTCGACGCGCGGCGGACCTTCTCGGAAATGGTGCCAGCGCGCGACGGTGTGCGCTCTGAAACATCAAGCACCTTCGCTAGGTCCTTCGGCTTTAGGTAGCCGGCAAGAATCGCGGATATCCTGATTGGTCTGTTTGGTTTCGAGATTCTCAAGTTCGGGCATTGGAACGTGGCTTCTCGTCGAAGTGAAGGACCTCCCACGCCACGCAACCACACCGTCCAGCGATTCCGAGTGCAAACGTGGTGCCCGAACCAGCGCAAGTCGTCCGTCGATGGCTGGTAGTTTCTGGTCGCTAGCCTGAGGCAAGCGCGGTCGACTCTGAGGTCGTGACGGGGCGCGTTTCTCGTCCGGATGGCCCACCTTACCGGATCAGGATAGTGGCCAAACAGACAAAAACCGTGCGCATGTGCAATCCTTGCACAGGTCCTGAGAATGCTCGATTCGGAGCCGACATTTCTGGGTCAAATCAAATTCGCGTGCAAATTTTGCGCATGTTGTTAGCTCTCGAAGGGGATCGGAGAAAGATCGCATCTGTGACAAAACAGTCACGCGAGCACTGCCGAATTCGGAGATACAGGCGTCGTGCAGAAACGTGTCTGCAGACGGGCAAATCTTCTCGATCGCGATTCTCTGCCTTGAAGTAGAATCGCGTTTTTTATACCAAATTAATAAACCCGTTGGCAGACATAGACTTCCTTGCTTTCGTGACATTGTTAAGGCCTTGTTCGCGGCGCGTTAACCAAGTGGCAATTCATTGACATGTTATCCACAGCCTTACTACTTGTAAGTGTACGGGTTGGCGGGTTGTGGTGCGGCAGCGATTTTCTAAGATCTCGCGAGCGAACATTGATTGGTCGATCGCTAGCGATACGCCGGGCCATACGCCTGATTGAAGAGGCCGCTCCCACGAACGTGCCGGTGATCATCATTGGTGAAAGCGGCACGGGCAAAGAATTGGCCGCGCAAGCGATCCACGATAAATCGCCCCGCTGCGCGCGGCCCTATGTCACTATCAATTGTGCCGCGGTCCCCGAGAGCCTGATCGAGAGTGAGCTGTTCGGTCACGAACGCGGCGCCTTTACGGGTGCGGCGGTCCGTCGCGAGGGATACTTCGAGCGGGCAAACGGCGGAAGTCTTTTGCTCGATGAGATAACCGAGATGAAGGCCGAAATGCAGGCCAAGCTTCTTCGCGTGCTCGAAGAGCGCAAAATTCTCCGTCTGGGCGCCAGCAGAGAGGTACCAGTCGATGTGCGAGTCATCGCTGCATCGAATCGTTCTCTGCGTCAGGCCATCCGCGATGGCAAACTGCGCCACGATCTCTACTATCGTCTTAACGTGTACACCGTCGAACTCCCTCCGCTTCGGGAACGACTGGACGACTTGCCGTTGCTGGTGACGCACTTCATCGACAACTTCAATCGCGAGCACAAGAAGAACGTCGAGGGCGTGGGCCAAGACTGCCTCGACGCTCTCCGGGCGCATAACTGGCCGGGCAACGTGAGAGAGCTGCGCAATGTCATCCAACGGGCAGTCATCAGGTGCCAGTCTAGGACCCTCTCCGTGACGGACCTCCCGCTGGAATCGGTGCCACATCCTGGCCAGGATTCGGAATTCGTGGTTCGACTCGGTTCGACCCTGCACGAGGTCGAGCGCGAGCTCATCGTCCGAACCATCGACCATGCAGGAGGAAACAAGACGCGCGCGTCCGATATTCTGGGAATGAGCCGGCGCAAGCTCTATTATCGCCTTCACCGGTACGCGGCGCCCGAAGCGGTTGGCCACCTCAACGGACACGCCTATCGCAACGGTCGCAATGGCAGCTCGTGAGGACGAGACCTCGCCTCGCCTCGCGCGGCCATTGATCGTTCCACGCATCCTAAGTACGCCCAGCGTTTGCAATTGCAAACGCCGGGCCGGGGCTGCTTTTGCTACACGCGCCATGTGGAAAACGAGGAGGTTCTTTTTCGCAGCAGGCTGGGCGAACTGGTCATCCAGAAATATGGCTCATTGGACCGCTTTTACCTTGAGACTGACTTCTCGAAAGGACACTTGTCACAAATACTCCGGGCAAAGCGCAGCCCATCGCTCGCCACGATTGTGAAACTGGCCAAAGCCCTCGATGTTCAAGTCGCCGATTTTTTCAGGCCAGATAGGAAGATGAGTTCCGCTATGTAGTCATTCTAGGGGGACTGCTTCTCGCGTCGGGAACCTGGGTGTTACTCATGAGGTCTTCTCCCTCGCCGTGCCATGGACCGGCGTCATTTTGGCAGGGTGTCTGATGGCTGCCCTTCGTGAGCAACGCCCGCAGCTCACCTTTAAGCGCTTGCCCGGCAGGCGATTTTCCGGAACCCTCCAGCCAGTTCTCGAAATCGATTATTCTCACATTGTGGGTGATTTCCGGGCTCTTGACGAAAACGGACAAAGCCGAATTGCGGCCGAGACCATCGATCCACTCATTGGCGCGGAAGATTTGCAGTCCTCGACCGACTGCTTCGTAGAGGGTGCGTGCCATAACCTCCACGCTGTGCTCGATTCCGTTTGGGTCCCGGCACGAAACTCCGCACGTCTTAGCCGTCATTAAATTGATGGTAACTGTTTCGTCTTTGGTTCGCTATCCAAACAGCTGGTAGTGAGTCGGTGGAGGCTGTCGTCTTAAGGAGGTCCAGCCGCTGTCCGGTCGAGTCCTGGTTGGCATCAGACTCTGGTTGAAGAGCAGGACGACATTAACCAGTTCACCACCGAACAGGCGCACCGGCAACTGAGCCAGGTGGAGTTGGGGCGCCAGGTCGGCACCGATACCATCCGGAAGCGGAGGAGGTCGCGAGACAAAAGGCCGAACTGGCCGACATCACAGCACCAAGGGCGGCAAGAACACCAACGCCCTGGCCGAGATATCGAAGCAGCGGGCGCTGGAGGACCAGCTCCACAGACCGAGCTCGCCGCCTTCAACCAGGAGCTGCAGCTCGACAACCTGACGTATACCGAGAAGCAAAAATCAACGCGGAGATCGAAAAGAAGCAGCGCCGCCACGTCCTTGCGATGGGGCAGCTGGCGATCGAAGCCGCGCGGGTCGAGATGCAGCAATACGAGCAGGTTCAGCAGCAGATCCAAGCTTATCGCAAACGCTGGCAGAGAGCTCGATGTCTCTATTGGAGGACGCCACCAGGCGCGAGCCGCACGGCCAGAGCCGTAGCCGGCAGATGCAAGGGGTGGGCATCAAGCTGGCCGATGAGTTCATCGAGCGGATGCTCGCCGGTGGGCTCAACAAGCTGATGACCTATCTCGAAGTGCCGTTCGAGAAGTTGCTCACCAATGCCTACACCGCCATCGAA
The DNA here is from genome assembly GCA_963824565.1 of uncultured Pseudomonadota bacterium. Lineage (GTDB taxonomy): Bacteria > Desulfobacterota > Binatia > Binatales > Binataceae > JAJPJA01. The sequence continues at coordinate 218,153 of CAWGQB010000013.1, forward strand.
CACGCGTTAGCAACGATTTTCGGGCATGCCCTGACCAGCGGTCGTCGGCGGCGCCACAGAGCCTGGCCGGCGGCGCTACGTCGGCAGCCACGAGCGCGGTGACCCGTGCTGTCACTACCGCTGCGAGCGCAGGGGTCGACGCGACGCTGGCGGCGGCAACGGTTTTGGGAGTGTCCGCAGCGGCCCTGACCGCAGCGCCGGCGGAGTTGACGGCTGCGGCGACCGAGATGGAGATTCCCAGTGCCACGGCGATGATCTTTGACGACGGCGGCATTGTACCATCCGCCGCCGGCGGCATGGTGATGGGCAGTAGCGGCGGCTTAGCCATCCTCCATCCCCGGGAAATGGTGCTCCCAGCGAACATCAGCAGCGGGCTCCAGAACATGATCAGCCGGCCGACGGCGCGCGACTTCTCGCAGAATTCGCCGGCGGCAGTTGCTGCTGCCGGGAACCGCGACCAGTCGACCGGCCACCAGTTCACGCAGCATGCGCACCATAATATCCAAGCGATGGACCGCGCTGGAGTTGATTAGGTCATGGGCCGAAACAACCGCGCCGTAATGCGCGCGGCGATGATGGGTCTGCGCAAGCTCAACAAGGTCTAAGGGCGCAAAAACGGCGCGCCCGGCTAACGTTTATGACTCTGGAGGATGAATAAGCCGTGCAGCCGGGAATCGACGCGTCCAAGGCGGCTTTCCTGTCGGCCCGCGGACTCAGGTGGGAGAAGAGCGATCAATCAGGAAATTAGTCAGATCGCGCTGGAGCTTCAGCGCCATGATCCAGGATAGGTCAATCAGTTTGCGGAAGTTCTGCTCGTAATCCAGGACCGTAGCCCCCACAACTTGGCCAGTCTGCTGGTCTCTATCGATCAGCAAACCCTCCTTTTCTGGGTATGTAACCGCATTGCGCGGTTCCCCAATTTGCCTCTCCTTCCATGTTGACGAAAGGCGAGGCCACTGGTTTTGGGCGGATTGAATCATAGCGATTTAAAGCCGCTTCGCTCGTCGCATCCCGGCTTGATCGGCGGCGCAACCCCTCGCGCTATTATTCATTCTCGGCGCCGTCAAACCGAGTCGCTGAGCTTCCGCAACTCCCCACCCCGGCGCAGCCGGTCAAGGGAATAGAACAACCTCTTATCGGGCGTCGAACGTTCTATGCGAGGAAATTCACAGCCGAATTATGCCGATATCCGGACACACCAACACACGGCCTCAAAAGGGCAGACCTAAGAAACTCCACATAATTCCAGAGTCGGCATAATGCGACAATTCGTGCGCGCTAGTACACGCCTCCTCTTCCGCGCTGATGAAAAGCTCGCGTGGAGGGAGGGTAACGCGGTCAGTGAGTGGCGAGTAAAAGGCTTTCGAGCCGCCGTGTACTATCTCCGGCGGATTAGGCATTTCGGCGATGATCTTCTCGACGGCTTCGATCGGATCATGCTGGCCGTGGCGTAAGCCATGGACTTCAACCGGACTGCCGCGCAATCTCGTAACCAAGAAGCCCTATCGCGGCGTAAATGTTTTCCTGCTTTCGGCTTCGAAGTATGTTTCACCCTTCTGGCTCACATTCCGCAACCCCTTGCTCAAGCAGGTTTATGATCTTTTCCGTTACGATCTGATAAACGTCCATTGCATTACTCCCGTTGTTACCTTTGATGGATCGCAGGAGAGCCGCTTTCGCGGCCCTCCATCTGCTCTTGTCGGCTAGAAGGGAATCTCTTCTTCGGTCGCCTTAGCTTCGGCGCCGTCCGGGTGCTTTCCGAGAAACCGGATTTGCCGCGCCACGATTTCCGTCCGGTAACGTTTGCCGCCTCCGTCCTTGGCTTCGTATTGCCGAGTGGTAAGCCGTCCTTCGACGTAGACTTGGCGGCCTTTGCTGAGGAACCGCTCACACGTCTCGGCCAACCGTCCGAAGGCGACCACCCGCAGCCATTCCGTGCGCTGTTGCTTTGCGCCGTTGCGATCCGTGAAACGCTCCGTCGTCGCCAGCGAGAAATTCGCCACGTTCTGTCCCGAGTTGGGTAGAGGACGAACCACCGGGTCAGCTCCCAGATTGCCGATTACGATCACTTTGTTGATTGCCATTGCCGTTTGCCTCCTTGGCTTGTTTGCGCCCGCTTCCGCGAAGCGGCAGGGCGCTCTGTCTTTCATCCCGCGAAACATTTTCCGCGGCGCCCTTGTATCTTGGTTTGAGAGCTAAAACTTTTCCCTCGTGCCCTCACTGATTGCTGGGGTACGAGAGAAAAAGTTTGGTGGGGCGTGGGAGAGGGGATTGGAATCCCGAGTCGCGGAGCCGCGTCGTCTTGCGGAGGAAGGCCAGGACTCTTTTCCCTGGCCGACGACGCGCGACGCGGTGAGCCAACCGAAAATGGTTTGACAGCTGAACCACCTCGAAGGCTGATTGATGAAAAGTTTGCTGCGGCAGATCGCGCGGGGCCCTGGTCCTGAGAGACCGTGTGAGAGCTTGGACTGGTCGCCGCAGCTAAGTCTTGAATCGCAAGCCCGAACGATTGCCCGGGTATAAAGCTCGGATCGTGCAAGGATGGGCTGCGAGGAGAGCGCAGGAGGAGCAAATGGAACGAAATAGTGTGGTCGGGATCGATGTGTCCAAGGCCCGGCTGGATGTTGCCTTCCGGCCGAGTGGCAAGCGGCTGGTCATCAGTAACGATGCTCGCGGAATTTCACGACTAGCCAATGTCTTGAAGGAGGCCAAGCCCGAGTGCGTATTGCTCGAAGCGACGGGCGGATATGAACTCAAACTGTTAGAGCGGTTGCTCGCGGACTCCGTGGCAGTAGCGGTGGCTAACCCGCGTCAGGTCCGAGAGTTCGCGCGAGCCAGCGGACGACTCGCTAAGACCGACGCCGTCGATGCGGATGTGCTAGCCCACTATGCCGCCGTGATGGAACCGGAACTGCGTAAGATGCCCGATGCACAGACGCGCAAGCTCAGGGCTCTGCTCACTCGCCGTCGTCAATTGCTCGTGCGATATTTTCGTCGAGCAGCAGCTGGCCGAGGTCGTTGGGGTCGATGAGGTCCAGACGTTGGGAATGCAGCTGTGGCGGAAACCAGCGGCCGGGTTCGCAGTCACGCGGACCGTGCTGGGCGATAGCCACGAGATGATCGATATGTGTCTTGCTGACGATGAATGCGGACATTGTTTTTCGATTCTTTCTCTGTTGCTTGAGGTAGGGTGTTCCGGCCTCCATCTGGGGGCTTCGCAGCGGAGCGGCCTCCAGATGGAGGCGGAGAAGAAATGTCTTAAAGGGGTGCGCGGGCGTGAAATGTTCAGTAGGCACTCTCTTGCGTACTGATGAGGCGGTGGGTGAGATTGCGCGGCGGGATGCCGCGCGGGGTAGGCGTTATCGGGCGGCGCGCTGCTGATGCGTGCGCGCTTTCGCGATCACGGCGCGGGCTAGGTCGATCCACGCCTTATGAGCATCGGCAATTTCTTCGTCGTTTTCTCCGGCTACATAGTCCTGGAATTCGGGCAAGATGCTGTCTAGCGTGTCGGTGAGTTCGGTGACGAGCATTTCGAGCAGGACTATCTCGTTGTCGTAGGCGAATATGTCGGGCGGTAGTTTGGTGGTGATGGTTTCGGCCATGGGAAAAAGTTCCTTGTGCGAGAGGGAGGGAGGCGGCGCCGTGATTAGCGCGTGGATATGGTCGGAACCGACGATGAAAGCGCTCATGGTGTCTTTTGTGTTTTGGGCGAAAGGAGAAGACGGCGTTCGGGTCTGCTTTGCCGGGGTGAAGATTGAGAGGTATCTGGTGAGCTACCGAATAGCTTTTGGTTCGGCAGGGTGGGTGGCGGCGAGCTGGTCGATCTTGGGTTGATTCGGGTCGTGAAGGGCGATGGCGCGTTCGGCCTCTAAGTCGCCCGTGGCGGCGAGGAGGCGGACATAGGCGACGGGGTCGGCGTCCGTTTGGAAGGCGCAGCCGGAGTCGTGTCGTTCGATATGCAGGAGGCCGGTGCCGTCGAAGTCGAAAAGTCGCCAGCCTTCGCCGGTGATTTTGCCGATGGCGCTCTGCGCCTGGTCGAATAAGCCGGCGGGCATGTCGTCGTCCGTGTGGGCGGTGTTTTGCCACCAGTGCATGACGGCTTGCAGGGCGTCGAAGATGGGCTTGGCGTTGGAGAAGATTCTTCTATCGAGTTCGGTCGGCGCGTTGTGGAGAAGGAATTCGTCGAGTCGAATGTCGGTTGCGACTTCGCGTCCGGCGTTGTCGCAGATGCTGACGATGCAGGCAAGGACGGCGTTGTCGTGTTGAGGATCGGTGAAAGGCCGCGGTGCTTCGTCGCGCGCGACTTTCTGCCAGTAAGCCTTGGCCTCAGCGAGGGCCTGGTCGTCGTTCTCGGCTTCGAGAAGGACGGAGCCGTAATACGGAACGTCTTGTGCGAAGAGGACATCGTAGTTTTTCATGACGGATTCCTGTTGTGCGGTCGTGTCGGGTTCGGGCCGCGGGACGTCAGCGCGGAAATCCCGCATGGCGCTGTAGTGTCCGCAGCTGGTGCATTGGGTTACGGTGTCGTCGTTCCATTCGCGGGGGCCGGGTTCGTCGTCGATTCCGTTGTCGCTGACGATAAGGGAGATTTCGATTCTGACCTTGAATTCGTCCTCGGCGCCGCATTTCGGGCAGCGGATGTCTTCGAGGCAGTTTGTGTTTTTCGATTTCGTCATGGCGTGGTTCCTTCCAAAGTCGGCGGCGGGTCGGGTTGGAGCGGCGGATTCGAGCTCGTCGTAGGGATTGCCGTCGAACAGGCGGGCCAAAGGCGAGAGGATGTACTCGCCGTTGGTGCCGGCCGATGGCGATGATGACTGCGACGCACTTGCCGGTCGCGCGCTCGGTGAATTCGAGCAGAGCAAGGTCGCCGTTGTCGTAGGCGCGTTGCAGGGTTGCGAAGTTCGCTTTCTCGTGTTCGAGGAGTGCCATGGGAGGACTTCTCAGTATTCCGACGGCAGCATGATGGTGAAGCCGCCGAGTTCGTTGCGGATGGCCCAGAGCGTGATTTCGGGCAGCGGAAAATCGGTATAGGTGAGCTCCTCGAATCTTGAGGACCGTTTGGTCGCCGCCTTCGGCCGTGAGCGTCGCGGTCCGGTCCTCGCGAACCGTCAATTTCCATATCTGGAAATCTTCGCGGTGAATGGCGGGCGATTGCAGGGCTATTTTATCAAGCAGCCAATAGGCTCCGGCGCGCTCGGCGAGAAACCGGGCGCCCTCGGTAAAGATATAGTTTCTGCTGAGTCCGTGGGGCAAGAATAATTGGCTTCCCGTGAAGGGCGCGAGGTCGCTTTTGGTCAGGGTTTGCGTGTCGGTCATCTGATTTCCTTTTGGTCTTGCGGTGTGGATCAGGAGGCTCGCACCGAGAACGGTCTTGCGATCGGGCGGCGTGCGCGCGGGCGCGTCAGTTGACGATGCGGGGATGGCCGTAGACGCGTTCGAAGAGGTGGTCGGTGGCGTCGCAGATGGCGAAATCTTTTTCGCCCTGGCGCGGATTGAAAAAGCCGTCGCCCGCGAAATTTCCGCCTTCGTCGTAGCAAGTGCAGCGGAATGACAGGTCGGGGAATGTTTCGGCGATTTCGTGGAAAACGGGGGTCGGAAAGTCCCAGGCGGTTTTGAAGGAGAATTCGAGAGGGGTTTCGCGGAGGATGTGGAGGTCGTAGGCATTCCACTTGGTTCCCCAGTGAACAATGGCCCAGTCGTACCAGTCCCCGAATCCGGTCTGGTCGAAGGCACGCAGCCGCTTTTCTCCCTCGGTGCGATAGTAGGGATATTTGTCGAGCCAGGCTTTGGCGATCTCGATAAGAGGGGCTTTGGGGAGCTTAAGGTCGTCGCGCATATGTTCGAGTCGGGCTGGACGAATTTGCTGGCCGGTGAAAGTGGTGACCCGACTCTGAGGCGGAGATCTGCCTTGAATGAGGGAGAGGAGTATGGCGCCTTCTTCGGCGAGCGTGCCGGCGACGGTTTCGGACAGAATTTCGGGCATCGGAATGAAAGCGTTGAAGTCGAAAGCGAGCGTGTTTTCCTGGCTTAGAAAAGCGCGGTCGCGGAAGCGCTGTGTCTCGGATTCTGAGCCGAAGACGACGCATCGCGTGGTGACATGGTTGGGCATCGATGGAGCTCCTTTCTCTTCTTTGTTTGAGATTGTTCTTCAAGACCCTGACTCCGCCGCCGCGCGGCGGCGGACGGTGCAAGGGCGCGCCCGGCGCGGGCCGCAGGCCCTTTGCCCCTTGCACCGGCCCGACGCCCGTGCGGCATCTGTTTCTCTTTCCTTTTTCTTGGCTGTCTCTCTTGAGGGCCGCCGCGGCGGCTTATGACCGTCGGCGGCGATGAAGCTTGGCTGCGGATGCAGCTTAAATCGCGCGAGCAATCGTAACCGGCAGGCCGAGACAGCTCCGCGGCTCGGGGGCACCGCCCTGAGAGCGCGGGTCCCATGGTGGGACGCGCCCCGCCCTTTTTACTTGTCGTCGGACCGTTTTGGATGCGCGTTGGGAAGGAGCAGTGTGTGACGAGAGGCGGCGAGACTGTGGGCGCGGGCACGCTGCCGCGGGCTTCAACCGCTACCAGCGTGGCGCGTGGTGGGGATTAGGCTGGTTGCTTCCGCGACGGTACAGTCGCAGGTCATGCCGCGAATGATCGTCGGCGTCTTCGATAGGGGCTGTTATGCTCGCCTCGAGGTCTTGCGGGCAATTCCGGAAGTTCCCGAAACCTATGGTGTCTCCATCCATCATTTCAAGTTGATGACTGCGGTGGCTAAAATTCTGCTCCATCATTTCCCAAACTAGCCCTGAGTAATCGGAAAAGCTTGGATCGCATCGATACCTCGGACGCGCGGCAGTCGAACCGTAAAAATTGTGCCTTCCGATTCGGTCGAAGTGAGTTCCACCATGCCTCCATGTCCAGTTACGATTTCTTTCACAATGAACAGCCCCAGCCCAAGTCCCCTTATGGTGACCGAAGACGACGCCGCGTCCCTATTTACAAATGGATCGAAAATCGATTTCTGCAAATCGGAAGGAATCGGTGCGCCTTGATTCGCGACCCGGAGCAGCACATCAGGTCCTCGGCCTTCAGCGGAAACATGGACCGTTTTCGCGGCAGCGTGAATCACGGCATTGACCACGAGATTGAAAACGACTTGCCCAAGCCGGTCCCGATCCCAGTTTCCGCTAAGATCACCGGTTTTTTCTAACTCATAAACAGTATCGCTATGGGATGTTTTGACATCATCCAAGCTCTGTTCGCAGATGTCACCTAAATCGGCGTTTGTCCTTGTAAGTGGGATAGGAAGCCGCATACGGCTGCGGACAAGGACGGCCATCGTTCATCAGTCTATCAATGCTTCGCACACCGCCCAGAATCCGCTCGACGCCGCGGGATTGCGCCTCTTGAAGCGGGCCAGACTTCAATACGTGGCAATAAAGGCCGATGAGATTGAGCGGATTACGTACTTCGTGAGTGAGAATGCCAAGGAAAACGTCATTGTAGATTTCTGATTTGTCCGCATAACGTCTGACGACCTCAGCGATCGCCTGATCGAGGGTTTCGTTAAATCGAGTTACTTCAGAAAGGTCCACATCCACGGCGCTGGGTTGAGTACGCACCCAGAGGAATAAGATACTCGACCGGAGAGCCCGGTATTCGGAAATCACCTGTTCAAGATTGAAGCCCGAATCCAATCGCATGCGGGCATGGAGCGCGCTTATCCGATCCAGAGCATCGCCCCAAATCTTTTTGCCCTTGCTCTTTTCCGATTGCTCTTCCGGGCTTTGCGGGCTTTCCATATCGTCGGCTATGGCCAGCAGAATTTCGCGCAATGATCTCGCAACGCCGAAGCGCGCAGGTCCGAAGCAAAGGACGAGAGTCCTTTCGCAAATGCCTCCCACTCGGATTCAATCTCTTTGGGATGCGTTCGAATAAATCGAGCTACTCGCATGAGCTTCCTTTCTTCGTCAGGTCGCCGGGCAGGTTTATTTCTAGCGCCTGCGCGGTTATTCATGGCTGCATCACGAGCTTCATCCGGCGAGGACACGGTACGGCGCAAGATTTATACCTGCGGATTGCTCGCCGTAAAACGATCCGCGATGTGTTCATCGCATTGTCCAATCCGACAGCGCCAGCGCTCCAAAACATTCCCGATGAATATCCTGGGCGACACGACTCTGAGTCTGGTATTTTCACCGTTACGTAAAAGATACGCCAACCGGTCATAATTACAGATGCTTCCGCAAGGTAAACGCGATTGATGATTCCCGCGTGCACCTCGCTACATGGCAAGCTTTTTGCGCGGTTAGCGAGTTAGATGAGGAAACAATGAAGGTTACCGATTTACTTCAATTAAGGATCGCGACGCGCTCAAACGATTGCTGTCGGAGTTCGAGAAGTACCTGATCGCGCTCACAAGAAGCGATTTACTCGGCGCTGCAGATTTGCGAAGAATTGAAAATTCATGCCGGTAATCGAGGAAGAGATTTTCTACCCGGCTGTGAAGGCAATACGCGAGAAAGAAGCCAAGTTTGATGTGGCGTAGGCCCTTTAAGGAGCATAAGCAGATCAGGTCGGCGGCGGAAATCTCCACATGAAGCGGAGGACGAACCCACATTCGGCGCGACCACGAAGGCCTGAAGGAAGACGTCGAACGTCGGACGTCAAACGTCGAACATCACGCCCGCGAAGAAGGGAAAGAGATGTTCTAAAGAGGCCTGCAAATTAGGCGACGCGCGCCTCGAAGAGCTTGGCCAGAAACTGCAAACGCGAAAGCTCAGCAAGCGGCGCATGCCAACAGCCCTGGACCTAGGTCCACCAAAACCTATCTAAGGAGCAATCAAAAATGGCAAAGTTAACCACCAAAACCCGCAAAAAAGTGCCTGCCAAAGACTGTGGTGAGCCGGAAAAAGGTGCGTACCCAATGCCGGATAGGGCTCATGCAGCCAATGCGAAGGCTCGCGCCACTCAAATGGTCAAGAAAGGCAAGCTATCGGAATCGGAAAAAAAGAAGATTGACGCCAAGGCAAACAAAAAGCTTGGCAAGGCAGCAAAGTAGAGGACGGGACAACAAGAACCCGCCGGTATCTCACTATCGGCCATCTCTTAAACGGCCTTGGAATTCATCGTCTAAGGCTGATCGTGCGTCTTGGATCGCTCGGGGCGTAGTTCGCAACCCGTCAGGCGGTGATTTCGATGCTATCGAGAGTAACGCGCGCGCTTCCGCCGGCCTCCAGCAGCGGCTCTTCCCTTTTCGGACGATATGCTTTGGGTCCACCACGGAGGCGGCGGGATTTACCGGCACGACCTGGCCGACCACCAGCCAGTCGAACAGGTGCCGGATCGCGGCCAGGCGCTGTTTTATGGTGGGAGCTGACGCTTCCCGCGTCTTTGCTTCGATCCAGGGGGCCAAGTGCAGCGGCTGCACGCCGGCCAGAGATCGCACCCCCTGCGCCTCGCACCAGGTCAGGAACTCACTCATAGCGCGCCTATAGGCCAGCCGCGTATGACGGTTGCGGATGTTTGAAGCAAAGAACTCCAGGAAGCGAAGCCCGGCGGATTCAACGGACGCGACGATCATCGCCGGCTGGCCATCGGCGTGATGATGACCAGCGAGCTCATATCCCGAAAATCTTTTTCGAGTTGCCGAATAACGTTTTCGGTAATCTCGGCGGATGGGGCTGGCAATGCCTCCATGGCCCGACCCGCAACCAAGCAACCGCCATTACTCCCCAGGCACGGTGGGCGGCCGCTTCGCAAAAACCGCCCATCTGGCAGGCGCCGCCGATATGTCTTGATGATCGGCCAGAATCTGGTTGGTCACGACTGACACCGCAAATCCATCTTCATCCTCGCGCGTCAAGCCCGCAATAATGACCGCGTTCATCGCTATGCCGCCCCAGTTGATCGCGCCGGTTTTCCAGTCGTAGTTCGAGTTCATTCCCAGCTCCGTTTTATATAAGAAAGGGACGTTGAATCGCAGGTCGCGCCGTGGTCCCGCCGGGGAGGGATTCCCGAAGGGATTCCCGGGCGACCCCACTACAAATCCTTGCCCAGTGTCCTTAATTCCTGGCTATTATTTACGCTTCGAAGCGGTGTTTCCGCTTAGCACCGAAGCAATCTTGGTCGCGTTTGGACTTCCCAGTCCGGTGCAGGCGTCCCAACCTTTCGCCGCTGCGAAGTCGCCGTTGTTACCCTGCGTAATATCGTTGAAGGCCATTGGATGCTGATACAGCAACGGATTCACGTAGCCAATCGACTTGCCATTCGCCGAGTTCATTCGCGTGATCAGACCGGCCCATAGCGGCGCCACCGCGCTCGTTCCGCCGATGACCGTATTGCTGCCGTCGACCCTGACGTCATAACCAGTGTTCTCGTCAGCGTCGGCGGCCACATCGGGTACACCGCGCTTCGTGAGCGGTTTGGTCCCACCCGCGGTCAAGGTCGCGCTCAATCCTTCTTGGTAGGTTGGTTGTGGAAAGAAAGTACTGATACCGCCCCCGGTCGCACCGCCCTGAGCGCCATCATTCCACACCGTTTCGCTGGTGATCGAATCACCTGACGCTTGAACGCTGGTGCCGCCGCAAGCCAGCGCATACGGGCTCGATGCCGGGAAGTCGACGTTGTCCCCCGTGGCGCCATCGCTCGAACCGCCGTCGCCTGCGGCCACGCATATTGTGATACCCATCGCTGCGGCATCTTGAAACGCCTGGTCGAACGCGGTCATCGACTGCTGGGTCCAGGAAGATTCAGGGCCACCCCAGCTAATCGAGATCACGGACGGTTTATTGGTGGTGTCATGAATCGCGGTTGTAACCGCGTCGAGAAACCCCTGATCGGTGTTCGGGGTGAAATACACGGCGATCTTCGCAGCCGGCGCAATCGCCCCTGCAACTTCAATATCCAGCATCGACCTCCCCGTCCGGGCCGTTCGCGTCGCCCGTCGGTTGGTTTTTTCCGTGGTCCACGGATACGGTCGAAACCATCGGAAGTGGAACACCAAGTCCGGCAAAATAAGTCTTCAGGTCCGCCGGTCGATAGCCTCCTCCGAGTTCGATCAGTCCGATGCATTCTCCGGTTCCCGTGCCGGCAGGGAAGCTATAAAGCGACGCGATCTGGATCGGGGTGAAAGAGTTTGAGGCCGCACGCCAATGGACATTACCCTGAAGCCGGCTGCGGAAATGAGGTCTCGCCTGTTGGCGATCGTCAAGCCCGAAAACGCCTTCCACTTTGCCGTGCAATTCGTCGGGCAGATGAACCGGCCCAGTGCGGCCGCGATAGGAGCCGCCATCATGTTCGAATCGCTCAAGGTCTACGCCGAAGGCGCGGTTAAATTGGGCTACCGTGCCAGCGAGAACCACCGTCCGCCGTGCTGGGCTTTCCTGTACGACGGTGAGCCCGTGGGCGCTGGCGAACTTTTTTACCTCCTCGATATCGGCGGCGTCAGCTCCGAATTGTCGCGCGAAATCTTCGCGCTTGATGTGTTCGGCCCGACCGCTGGTCTGATGAAGCTTCTTCACGTCGATCGCGCAAAGCCTCCGCTGCGCGATGTCGTAGCAAGATCGGTTACTTCAAGCCGCTCGCCGGGGTCGGCCTTGCCAAGCGACCGTGCACCTTTAACCGGTTGACGCTCGCTACCCTTCAAGACATGATTTGGCATCGCTTTATCCTCTCTTGGTGTAATCTTCGTTCGCGGCTAGCGGCGCTTCTTTCAGCAGATCGCCAAAGGATTCCTTTTCATCAGGCATGGTTGAACTCTCTGATCCGGCATTTCCATATATAGCGTATCAGGCAGTTGATGTAGAAATAGAGCCACCGCCAGACGTAGAACAATCACGTTCGCGGATGGGCTCATAGGCGCATTTGAGGCAGGTTTTCGAGCTGCGCCCCGGCGCGCAACAACAGGCATGTTTCGGCTGCTCCACCGTGGCTAACTTTTCAACCAAGGGTGTTGCGGATTGTGTTAAGGATGAAAAGAAAGTCGCGCGGACTCCTCACCTCGCCTAACAGCGACACTCCAGAAAGCGCCTGCATTCCTGGTCGCTGATGTTATGGATTTTGCGAAAGGTCTCTTCCCGGCAAAAGGCATTCCAAGAGGAAGCCCCATTGGATTCCTGGTTGCGGGTAATGAGGCGTTTGGTTGCCGGATTGGCCAAAAAAAACAGATCCCGAACGTCCAGACCGAGTATCTCCGCGAGCTTGGTCACTATTTTTTCGGAAGGATGGCGCTTTCCAGTTTCAAGATGGCCAATGTATGGAATGGACGTGCCGATCCGGTGGGCAAGCTCCTCCTGCGTCAGGTCGATTTGGCGTCGGCGCGCGCGAATTACGCTGCCAAATTGTCAAACGAAAAGTGTTTCCAACTCCATCTCCTCGCTTAATTTTGAACAAAGGGTTTCGATTAGGTGTCATCAACTAAGAAGAGTCGTTTAAATTGTTCCTGGTTCTGCTGTGAGCCAGCTATTAAAAATAGGGGTCTTCTCCAAATCGTGTGGACCCACCCTCTATAGGTTCTTAAGCCTTCGGAAGATCCCCGCATTCCATCTCGGCGGCGATTGGTTTCCGGCGATCCGACATCGACGCTTGGATCGTCGCGGAGGAGATTAAGGCGGCTTCGGAGGAAGACAAGGTTGCCGATGTTCAACGGCCGCGGCAGAAGAAGCACAAGCCCGGACGGCTTCGAAAGTCGTGATTGAGCGGAAGGGGGACTGCGCACCTAGGGGAACTCCGGTAATCGATCGCTGCCTTGTCTGGGGCAGGCGCCTGTCGTGGCTCTGACGCTGGCTCGGCCTTCAAATCTGCAGGCGGCGAAAAGTGCCGTCGAGAATTGGACAAGACGCAGTCCTGAGACAGATCAGGAAATCGCAGTAGGGCAGGCTCATGGGAACCCAAATGCAGATCTCGCCGTATTTACTTTCTGCGAGCTACTTGGGACCGTGGCGGAGCATACTTTGCAATTGGATAGGCGATAAGTTCAATGCCTCAATTTCGCACACTGTGATGCGGGTCGATGACGAATGTTTTCGCAGCGCCCGAATCGAACGACTGATAGCCCTCGGGTGCTTGTGCAAGCGAAATGAGCTCGACATTGGCGGCCTTCGCAACCTTGATGCGATCATGAAGGATCGCCATCATCAGACCGCGGTTGTATTTCATCACAGGCGTCTGACCGGTCGTAAACGAATGGGACTTTGCCCATCCAAGTCCCAGCCGCATCGTGAGGTTTCCACTCCTTGCAGCTGAGTCTTTGGCACCTGGATCTTCGGTGACGTACAGGCCGGGAATGCCGATCGCTCCTGCCGCGCGTGTCGCTTCCATTAGCTGGTTGAGTACGACCGCGGGCTCGTCCTTGCCGCCGTGTCCCTTGGCCTCGAAGCCTACGCAGTCGATGGCACAATCCACTTCCGGAACCTGCAGGATTTTCTCCAGCTGTTCGCCGATTGAGCCGCCTTGCGAAAGGTCAATCGTTTCGCAGCCGAACGAGTGGGCATGTTCCAGCCGTGCTCGATTGAGATCCGCGACGATCACCACCGCCGCGCCGAGCAGGAATGCCGCGGACGCGGCTGCAAGTCCTACCGGACCTGCGCCGGAGATGAGCACGGTTGAGCCGGTGGTTACGCCCGCACTGACGCATCCGTGATAACCGGTCGGCAGAATATCGCTAAGGCAGGTAAGGTCCCCGATTTTAGCGAGCGCCTGATCCTTGTCCGGGAACCTGAGCAGGTTCCAATCGGCGTTGGGGACCATCACATATTCGGCTTGTCCTCCGACCCAGCCGCCAAGATCGACATAACCGTAGGCGCCACCCGCCCGGCTCGGGTTTACATTGAGGCAGACGTCGGTGCCGCTCCTTGCAGTTGCGGCAACGTCCGCACGCTACGTTGAATGGCACTGAAACCAGGTCGCCCTTGCTGATGAATTCAACGCCGCTCCCGCATTCGATGACTTCGCCGGTAATCTCATGCCCCAGGACCAGTCCGGGCGGCGCCGTGGTGCGCCCGCGGACCATGCGTTGGTCGCTGCCGCAGATGTTGGTCGTGATCGGCTTGATAATGACGCCGTGGTCGATTTTCTTTCCGTGCGGTGTCTGCAATTGGGGGTAATCAATGCTCTGTACCTCGACTTTGCCAGGACCGAGATAAACCACTGCGTGATTGGAAGCCATCAGATCTTCTCCCTTGCTGCGTTGTTGTGCGAATCAAAGCTCGCGAGTTACTTCCGCCAGGAACCATGTGCACCGCTCAGTCTGGTCGATTCCAATTTTCGATGAAGTTTTCTTCATTTGATTGGCTTCAACGTACGAGGCGTGAAAAATGACCGCACAACCGGAGTTGGCGCTTGGGGCTGGTGGTACGATTCACGGGTCCGGTTCCCCAGAAATTCGGTCCGAACGGCCTAGATCGAAGTCCTGGATCTCGCGACTCACGTCTGTGTCGCGGACCCTAAATGAGATCGCCAGCCCAGAAACCCACCCTGCAGCCGAACCATTGTGCCTTGCGCACATCTTTCCGGCCGATCCATCCCCCGGGCGAACAGGGGGGTATCACAAAATCCGTGACGCGAATTTTCACGCCTTCTGAATCGGAGGTGATCAAGCGGAGACAGTGATGGAATTCAGAGGACTCTGACCGCCGGCAACGGAGGTTCTTCCCCGTCATTGGCTGGTGCCGAGATATCGACCCATAGCGTCTCACGCCCTAAGGAGCAGCACATAATGTCCTTTGCGTTCGGCTACACACGGCCCTCAACGAGAGAGCTATAACTCAGGCGCTGGGGCAGAGTAGCGCGCTCGCGCAGTCGACACCTCGCTCTGTAACTTCCAGGCTTGGTTGAATTATCGGCAGGTCAGCGATGCGCATAGAGCCAGAGTGTCAGACCACGGGAGTGTCCGGCAGGCTGCCACTCCCTGGTCTGGATTGGAGGGGCGTTTGCTCATGGCACGAAAAGCTCGGCATCCGGTATGACGGTCATGTTGTTGGTGCCGCCGACAATCAGCACCATCCCGCTGGGCAGCAAAGTCGCGGTATGGAACAGGCGGGGGAAGTTCAGATTAGTCACGACGGCAAATTTGCCGGTCTCTGGGTTGAACAACTCGGCCGGAGCCAATGGATGCCCGTTGCGATTATCTTCGCCGCCCGCGATCAGCACTTCGCCATCGTTCAACCGCGTCGCCGTATGTACCAGTCGCGCATGGTTCAGGCCGCCTGTGCCTTTGAAAGTGCCCGTGATGGGGTTGAAAATCTCGGCACTCGCCAGCGCACCTGTGCGGAATCCTCCGGCCATCAAGACCTCGCCGGCCAAGGCTCCGCTGTTGAGGAGGGTGGCGCTATGGAAAGTCCGTGCTGTCGCCATGCTGCCGGTTAGCACGAACTTCTTCGCCGCCGTGAACAGCTCAGCGCTGGCAAGCGCGGCCACGCTGTTGTTGCCACCGGCCATCAGGACCTGGCCGTTTTGGAGCATCGTGGCGGTGTGAAACAGGCGGCCGGCGTTGAGGTTAGAGGTAATCGTGAAGCGGCCGATGGCGGGGTTGAACAGCTCGGCAGAGGACAGCGAGTGAAAGTGCCCGTCCGCCCCGCCGGCCACCAGTACCATTCCATTGGACAGGAGCGTCGCACTGTGAGCCAGGCGTTTGAAAGTCAATTTGCCGGTAAGCGAAAACTTCCCGGTAAGCGGATTATAAAGCTCCGCGCTGGTCAGGGCGGCTCCGGTGACGCCCTGGCCCGCGGCAATCAACACCTGACCATTTGCGAGCAGGGTCGCGGTATGGAATACGCGCGCGACGTTCATGTTACCGGTGGGAGAGAATCGTCCGGTTGCGGGATTGAACAGTTCGGCACTGGCGATCGTCTGTTTACGCGCATTCATACCGCCGGTTATGAGCACCATCCCATTGGTGAGCAATGTAGCGTCGTGTTCCTGGCGTGGTGTGATCATTGTGCCGGCGACTTTGAAGATCAAATGCGCAGCCAGCGGACCTTGTGGCTGACCGGTCGCGTTTCGGGTTAGACCGCTCGCGATCAACAGTATCAAGACGATCGCAAGTGGAAGCTTTGAACGGACAGGAATCGAGGATAACGGCATATCATACTCCTTGCGAACTTAGGTGAATTTCAAACGGGCGCGGATGCAGGTAACCACACCACGACAAGCGATACAGTTGGTTCGCTCACACCAACGTTTGGTCCGGAAAATCTTCGCTTACCTTGCAGAGCGCTCAAAGCAATTTTCTCTGGGAGTTAGATGACTGTTAGCTTTGTCGCGGTAGGGACGTCGGTTGACCCGACGCCCCCCGCACAGATCCGTACGTGCAGAATTGCTGCATACGGCTCCTACCTCGGATACCTGGCGTCGAAGCGCAGGTTGGGATGAGGGTGAAGGATTTTGGCACTCGGAATCCAGCGATCGACCAACGGCCAGAACCGCTCCCATGTCATCCGGTCTCGCTGGCTCCGTCGCCGCAGCGCACGGTACCAGCGCCAGATTACCTGGGCCCGAAAGCTGTTCAGACTATCCATGTTGCCGGGCACGGCATGATAGTTGAAATAACCTTGTACTACGGACCTCAACCATTTCCCGACTTCAGCGACCGGCTGATGCCAGCGTCGCCGCAACTCCTGTTTCAGCTCACTGAGCTTGGCGGAGAGTCGCTTCTGAATAGTCTTGCGCTTGACGATGAACCGGCCGGTCTTCCGGGTCTTCCCACAGATATGCGTGAAACCCAGAAAGTTGAACACCTCCGGCTTGCCCTCACCGCGCTGCTTGCGGTTTTCGGCTGCTTGACGCCCGAACTCAATCAGGCGCGTCTTGTCCGGGTGTAGTTCCAGCCCGAACCTTTGCAAGCGCTCTCGCCATTGCTGGACAAAGCGCTCGGCGTCGGCACGATGCTCGAATCCCGCCACGATATCATCCGCATAACGGACGACTATCATGTCGCCACTCGCGTCATGCTTTCGCCAGTGCCTGACCCACAGGTCGAACACGTAATGCAGGTAGATGTTGGCCAGCAGCGGCGACGCTACTGACCCTTGCGGGGTTCCCACTTCCGTCTTCGACCATTCCCCTTCTTCGGAGACCCCAGCCCTCAACCACTTCCGAATCAGGCGCAGGATTCTCCGGTCCGCGACGCGATGCTCGATGAATTTGACCATCCATTCGTGCGAGAGATTGTCGAAGAAGCTCCGAATGTCGGCATCGAGTATCCAGTTCACCTTCTTGCGCATAATCCCGACCCATAGCGCATCCAACGCTTGGTGCTGACTGCGCCCCGGTCGGAACCCGTAGGAGAACCCTAAGAAATCCTCTTCGTAAATCTGGTTGAGGACCACCACTAAGGCGCGCTGGACAATCTTATCCTCCAAGGCTGCGATGCCCAGGGAACGTTGTCGTCCATCGGCTTTCGGGATGTAGGCTCTCTTGGAAGGCTGCGCGCGATACGTTCCCCGATGGATGCGGCGATGCAAGTCCGCCAGCTTCTCATCCAGGCCCGTCTCGTACTCTTGCCAGGTCACGCCGTCGACTCCGGGCGCCGCCTCCCGCTTCAGCGAGTAGTAGCCCTCCCGCAGCAGCGCGGTCGTGACATGGTGGAGCAACGCGCTGAACCGCGTCCGTTTGTCCCGACGTGCTACTTCACGCACACCGCGCAACACGCTCGACTCGCTGGCCCGGCGCTGCGTCCGGGGCGGGGTCGCTTGCCCGATGTTCTCCTTGGTCGGCCGCCTTCCCTCCATGCTCTCCGCAGGTGCTTGCTCACCCTTGTTCGGGCACTTCGCAGGTAGTATGCGACCGTCCGACTCCCCACCAACGTGCATGTTGGACTTCGGGCTCAAGGCCTTCTCCAGCCGGCCCGCCGCATCTTCCCCGGCGGGCATCGATGGGGTCTCCCGGTTCTCGCGCGTGGAGTTTCCATACATGCCTGGGGTCTCAGACTGCGCAGGGTCCTGCGGATGCTTGCGATAGCGCCTCCGCCGATATTGCCTTCCGCCATGCAGAACGACGTCGGCACCCTGGTCGCGATTATTTCGCAGCTCAATACCCGGCCTGCATGTGCCCCTGTCAACGCTTCAATGGTAGCCTCGCGGCCGGCCACGCATGACTCGGGGTCAGGATGGTTCGCTACTCCTTTCCTGTGTGACTCTTTCATTCACGACTCCACGCCGGTTTATCCCGGCGCACTCCGCAATCTGCTAAGGGTTGAACGATTTACGCGCTAATAAAGTTCCCGGACCCGACATTCCACCTGCCGATAAAAATGAATGTCTTTCTTTCGGAGGGCGATTGAGGAGAACACGAAATCGTCAAGCGTGACTTTCTCGGCGTTAGGCATCGGTGGACCTCGAGCGACGGGTGGCCTTCATCGCCAAGAATCGGTTTTACCGAAGCAACCGAACCTCGGGCGTATCTTCAAGACCGAGTTCATTCTCCAATATCTGTCAGAACCGGAGCTGCGCCGCCGAATCCGGCGCTGGCTGCTCAAGGTCGAGGTACTCCACGCTCCGGCCAGGGACGCCATCTATGGCAGGCGGGGTCGGATCAAGGGTGCCGCCCGGATTGATTTCCTGCTGGATTGAGCCTGTAATCCGATCGGGAGCCCTGAGGGCGCGCTTACGGCAATTGACTACTGGTGTTGAGCACTAATTTGAGGTGCGGCGGCAAAGTCGGTCGCTAACCACAACCGCCGCACCATTTTCAAACGCCCTTTCCAGATCACCCGGCCAGGCTACTCGTGATCTTCTGCATTCAGTTCCGCTGGGGCGGGAGTTAACGTGCCGAACAGGCCGTCCGCATAGCCATTGATGCCCGCCGCGAAAAATAGAGCGGGACCCGTCGTAGGATTGGCTTGAGTACCGGCCTCGTTGCTACCCCGATTATCGAACTCAAGACCCCACAGACCGTCAATCGCGATGGGTTCACTGCTAGCGTCGAGGAGATTCCCTAGAAAGCTCCCGGTGGCGGCGTTAAATGCGGCAATCGTTCCCCCGAACCTGTTGCCGATCAACAGATCGTGGCTGAAGAATCCGAAGTCTTGAGGGGCCAACGCAACTCCCCACGGAGCCTGGAACCACGGACCGTCCTCCAAACGCTGGATAAGCCTGCCGCGGCCGGTAAAGACATCGACGAAACCGCACTGCTCGCCGCAATTGTCATCGGCAGCGGTTTTGGTGGCGTTCTGCTTCGCATACGTCACGACCACGTTGGCGCCAACAGCCTGCGCGTTATAGGGCGCAAACCCGTGCGGGACTCGATCATCCTCGAACGCGCCTTCGGCCATAGGTACGCGCATGAAGTTCGTATCGAATACCTCGATCCGATTTTGGCTAAAATTGGCAGCAAGAAGGAAGTGGTTCCCGTCCCTTTCGACCCAGGTGAGGCCTGTAAACACGGCGCCATCTTTCGATTCGTCAACTTTGTTGATGGCCGTCGACTTGCCTGCGGTGATTGGCGTTGCGGGCGGGCCCCAGCCCGAAATGGTGCCATTCTTGGTTGCGAAGATGAAAGAAGCTGGATTGTTGGCAGCCAAAGCAAAGTCGGCTGTGCCGTTAAAGATGATCCCCGTCGGACTGGAGGGACCGGTTGCGCCTTCAGCGTTGGGAACAGTGACCACCAGGGTAGCAATGCTACCTGCGCCGGTGTACAGAGTCGAAGTGCCTGTCCCCTCGTTATTCACCCACCATGGACTCGACGCGCTCCGGGCAAGGCCCCAAGGATTCTTCAAGTTCAGATCGATGGTTGCCGTTGTGCCATCTGCATTGGCGGGCTGGGAAATATCGGATACCAAGTTCTCCTGTACGTAATGCTGGGCCCGCGCTGTCACTGGAAACATTGATAGCACACCAACAGCTAGGAACAGGCACACTGCTTTCAACGAGATTTTCATTTGGCTCACTCCTCCTGTTATTCGTTAAGGATTCGACTGGAACAGCTTCTCGGCCGTACCCACGAAGAAACGCATCTGCCAGATTCCGCAGATTTCTGGCTACGCCGTTCGGAAGCTATGCTGCTTGAATAGTGCACGGCGCCAAAGAAGATCGAGACTTTCGCTTTTCATTAGCTCTCCCATTGTTTTTCGTGGACCCCCTTGCCTTGGTTTGTGTTCAACCCGTGAACTCGATCGCCGCCCAGGAGTGAGACAAGAAAGCCATCGCTCCTGTCCGGATCTTCCAAAATGTTTCGTTCCGCCGGTTTGATTAACTAACTGTTCAACTCGGGCAAAAGTTCCCTCTACGCGGTGCCAGAACTGTCCCAGCGGATCGAAGTCCATGCCTTCGGCCCAGTGCTTGTTAATGAGGAGCTAGGGATTTATCGGATCGAGAGCCCGAGCGAGCGGCTATCGAGACGCTCGTGTGCGGCGTCGGCTCACTCGATTGTTGCCGACCGCGGCGAGGCACCGTTGATGTCGTTCCTTGGATTGTTTGACGAGAAAAGTCGGAGAAATATTATTCTCCTCAGTTAGCCAAAAAACATCATTAGGCGATGAGAAAGAATCTCAACTTGGCCTGTCTCGGGAATTTGTTTGCATCCAGCGAAAGATGTGTACACACCCTGTTAACCCCAGCCATAACTTCTGGCGGCGAATGGCAGTTTGCCAGCGGAATTGCGGCCAAAACGTCCAGACCGACGGCGACTGCCACCGCGAAAACTCTTCCCAGCGCAAGAAGGTCATGGTGAATTTCCACTTATTGGCGACGGAAAACGCGATTTCAATCGACTTCGCGCCGGATCTGGACCTAAAGAGTTTCCTGCACGATCGCAAGGTATCCGTTCCAAGTCGGAACTCAAGAGCGTGTCGTCCAGGTACTATCGACGCGCCTGGCGCGCGCCGTTGCGGATATGGTGCTGTCGCCGGGCCAGATGGCGAACATGCCGGATCTCAGCCTCACCGCGATCGCAACGGCTCAAGCGCTGGCAGGCGACGCCGCCAGAATCCGAAGGATGTCCAAAGTGGAGGTGACGGCTGGTGGTAGCGATAGTGTGGCCTTTCTTTGCCGGAACCATGCAGGCAGGAGACGTGCCGGAGCCTCTTCATGATCGGCGAGGCAGTCCACGCTGGCGGCTGGTTCGGCGTCTACACTTCCAATTGGCTGGTCCAGCGGCTGGTGTACTGGCCAGGAATTGTAATCGGCGATTCGTCCCAACTCGTGCTGATCCCGGTGACAGCACAAGGCCGGCGAATGGTAAGATAAGTGCCCCTCTTTGGTAGTTTGCGCTCAATTGCATTCGTGTAAGGATGGTTGGGTCATAGGACGCTGGGCTATGAAAGCTAACTGTTCCGGTGCCGTCAGCAAGATCCCGGGTCGGTGGTTAAGAAGTCGCCGAGGCCAATTCGCGAACTCGCGGACAATGACAAGGAGAACGAAAACCAATGAGACTGGGATTGTTTAGGGCGCTGATTTGCGCCGTGGCGCTGACGACGATGCTGCCGCAATCGGCGCATGCCCAGTTCAGGTTTGATTCGGCAAACTACACCGGGTTGGTCGACGCCAGTTCCGCCGAGACCGTACCAGTAGGAACCCAGATCACACTGCGGAACTGGCGGCAATACAGGAACTTCATGCCGATGGCCTTCGTTGCCGCTTACAGCCAGCGATACGGCTTTAAGATCGGCAACGATCCCAAATATACCATCAACGTGGGACCGACCGTATCGGTGCAAATGTTCGAACAGCTTCGGGAAAACACCGAAAAATTTAGCGGTCAAACCAGGCTCAGGCGGGTTGCCTCGGGCGGCTATACGATTGAGGGCTATGTGGCCGGGGTCCCCTTTCCCAAGCCCTCCGGACCGCTGATGCCTTACGAGTTGTTGTACAATGTTTGGACTTCTTATTTTCCCTCAATCAGTTATTTCAAAGACTCCTATATGGCGATTGATCGCTACGGGGATCAAACCAACGAGCAAATCGACGCTGATCAGTGGCGGCTGAGCCACCGCAGCGATGAAGGCTTTCCGATCAATCCGGTCTATGGCCAGGGGCTGATGCAGGCGAGCCGCTTCTTCATCGGCACGCCGGAGCAAGAGAAGTACACCACGCAATTATCGCTGCTGCCCGACGATCCGGAAAAAGTGCAGGAGATCTACCTGTTCGTGCCGGCGCTGCGGCGCTCAGTGCGGCTGTCTTCAGCGGCTCGATGTGCGCCGATCCTGGGCAGCGATTTCAACCAGGACGATAACAGCGACGGGGTGTTTTTCCAGCCGCCGAACTTCAAGACCACGCTGTTAGGAATCAAGAAGACCCTGGCTATCATGCATGGCGACCAGGATCACTGGTATGGGGGCGACTTGCCTGGTGGGGAGCGACTCTTCGACCGCAGCAGTCTGCCTGGTTGGCCCAACCCGGTGGTCGGCAAATGGGAGGTGCGTGACGTTTATGTATTGGACCTGGCGCCCCTGCCGACAATTGGTGAATACTGCTATGGACACAAGGTCATCTTCATCGACAAGGAGACTTTCGTCCAAATCTATCTGGATGACTATGACGACAAAGGCAACCTAGCCAAGGCGCAACTCATCTGGCACACCCCGCTGCCAGTCAACGAGAGAGAACGCTACATCATTCGCGGACATGATCCCCAGACGATGATCGACTGGCAACACATTCACGCAACCACATCATTGCTCGACGCAGCACCCGAAGTTAACCGGCAGAACCATCGCGCAATCAGCAACCACCCCGAGATCTACGCCCTTCCCGGCGGGCTCGCGAATATCATGAAGTAAGTGAGAGGTTGCAGTACCGATAGCTGAGTATCGAGTGCCCCGTTGCGCCGTGCGGACATCGACCCAGCGATCGATCAGGCAGCGCATACAGTCCCGGCACGCTTCTAAAACCGCGTCACCTACTGAAAGACCAGGTTACAGCGATGCTCGAAATGTCCCGGCGGATCGAGCCCTACGCGTTGCTGCTGATTGGCTATCCGGAAGAAAGCCATGGCTTCGGCCAGTGCCCGCCTCGCGCTCAACTAGATGAGCTTGCTCGACTCCTGAAGCGAGAACTGGCCGAAGTAGAAGTATTTCTTCAGTCCCCTTGGTCTGAACGGAGAATCAAACGGACCGAGCAGGCTGCTAAGCTTTCTTCAACAGCCTGCCCGCCAATGGCATCAGCGAATATTCCTGATATGGGCCGCGACGCCGTCCCACAGTCTAATGCGGCTGCTGATGGCGCTTCGCGCAGCGTGGGTTGCCGCCATCCATTTGTTTTCGTCTTCCCCGGCCAACGCCATTAGCATCTCCTGCGCCCAGGGACCGTGGCTCTCGCCGTCTAGCTCGATATGGCGCTCGAGGTAAAAGGCGAAGTGGGGGACTTCGGCCGCGCCCTCGCTCCACAACGCCAAGAGCTTCTTGAACATCTCCGGGATTACGTCCTCACGGCCGAAGAAGAAATAAGAGGCCACCTCGACGACCGAGCCATGAATTGCGCAACGCAAGGTCTCGCTCACGAAATCGGTGATGTCTGCCGGGGCGTTCAACTCCCTGAGGGCCATTTCCCAACTCTCCCCTTGATCAATCCTCGCGAGGAAAGCTCTAATCCCGGCAGTCTCAGCGCCGATCTCGTCCATCGCGCGAAGATACAACTCGAAATGGCTCGCCGGTTTTCCATCCGGGCCCAGATCGCTTTCTTCCCCGAGCACAACCTCGTTCGCGAATCGGGATACCTTGGGATTCGACGGCGGCATCCAGGGCAAATTGTGGCAAGTCACTTCGCGTTGCAGCCTTTTCACCAATGACATGAAATCCCACACCGCGAAGACGTGAATTGCCATGAACTCACGCAACCGATCCAAGCAGTCGACGTGAACGTAAATGGGATGCCTGAGCAGGGTCTCACGAAGCGGCGCCACGCTTTTGCGCAGATCCTCGAAATATATCCGGGCATCAGAGCCAGGGCTCTTTGCAATTGTGCTGGGGTGGCCTCTTCGCAACCCGCTGTCCTGTGCCCGGCCACTCGGCCTCAGCATGGTGTTGGCATTTTCTGTACCAATGGAGTGGGCTCGGGGAACAGCTCTGTTCAAACTTCCACGACTATTATCATCGAACATGTATGTCACTTCCTTTATGTCCCTTTAGACGGGCGCTTCATTTTCAACCCGCCGGAAGCGTAAAAAGTTCCTGACCGCCGGAGGGAGCCGTGCGGATAGATCGATCAGTGCTGGTCTCGTCGATAGCCGCAGGGTCTGAAATGCCTATTTTTCAAAGGGGAGCTTGACAGGCAACAGAGCAATCGTACGAGCACTGGCCAAACAAAGGCAAACGGCAGCGATGAGACATGAGCATCCGAGCGGAGCAATCTGCCTTTTACCAGCAGATGTCAACCACCGCGGGCATACGATCGTCTGTAAGATCGCGCAGGTTACCATCGTCCTATGCGACCCCGGCATCGAATATCCAAATGGCCTCGTTAACAACGAAGAGCGCCACCTCAGGTTAACTGCGCGGGTGGGTAGTTCGCTCGGGCCTGGCTTCGATATTGATCACTCGATCTTGCGCAGTGCGTGGAGCCGGGCAGCTTCGCTCTGGCCGGCGCCCTTAAACAGAGACTTCCAGCCGCTCTTTATCACAGGACGTTTGACGGTGTTCACCTTTCTCGCCCCTATACCGGTCTGCCTTCGATCACGGCTCATCTGAGTTGTCGATGAGTGCTGAGTGAAACTCGTGACGAGCTTCGCGCCAGGCGAGCAGACGACAAAACTTTACAAGCCGGTGCCCACACCTATTTCATCCAAGTCGACTAGGAGTTATGCAAACCCCGGGGCTTGGAAAGCTTATCGCAAACTGCTGGATGGACGCTGAGAACAGCGTCCGCGAAACAGCCAGGGAGCATTGGGACAAAGGAGAAGAATTTATCACGGAGCTGCTCAACAGTAGTCTCGAGGGGGAGTTTCGGCAGGTGAGCGAGAATCGGTTCGTCGAAAAGGTATTTCTGAGCAACCTCAAGAAGGCCTTCCCATTGATAACACGCGAATCACTCTCGAACGTCGCACTTGGTCTCATAGCACCAGTGAGCTTTCATTCGAAACACGTTGAGGCGAAGACCGGCGCTGATTTGGGCATCGTTGTCGTTCGTCCCGACGTACAAATGTCTCGCTTCGATAAGCATCTGACAATCGATCATGACAACTGGCGCGGACTTTTATGCCAAGCCAAGATTTTCGGGCGCAAATCGCAATGGGGACCCCTTGACTCTAACCCAGCTGGAAACGTTGCCTAGAAAAATCGATTATTCTTCTCTTCTCCTTTATCGGTATGCCGACCAAGAAGCGAAGCGTCGCGACCTACAACCCTGAATACACGCCGATCGGGCATACCACCAATATTGCCTCGCGCCTGCAGAGTATCGCGCGCACCGGATCGATAGTGGCGAGCGAGGCCCCCCGCAGGCTTTGCGAAGGCTACTTCATCTTGAAGCCGCTCGGTGCAACCAGAGCCATAGGTGTCAGCGAGCCGGTCAATGTTTTCAAAGTGACCGGCCTCGGACCATTGCGGACGCGGTTGCAACGGGCAGTGGGGCGCGGCCTTACACGATTCGTGGGGCGCGAGGCGGAACGCGCAGATGCGCCGCGCACTGGAATTGGCCCCCAAAACACGCGCCGCCGGGCCCCAGCTCAACCTGACGGATCTGCCAAATGACGATGAAAACTTCGAGGCGGGCGGGAAAGTTCCCGCGACCCCGGGTACGAATCTTCGCGCGCGGCATTGTTACGTACCAGAATGGCACAACAGCACGGTCGCGATTCCACCCGATGGCGAGATTCACCGTAAAATCGCTGGCCTTTGACGGCCGTGGCCGAAGCCCGCGCGACCGCCTTGACATAGCTCGCGCGCTTTCTGATGCTTACTTGGTTAGCCTGGGGTGGGCTTGAGGTCCGGCAATGCGAGCTTGAATTCAAAGTTTTGGAGCCGCGGTTTTGTCGAACTAAACACACATGGGACAGGACGACCCGCAGGACCGAAAACGGTTCGAGCAGGAGGCGCTGCCTCATCTCGACGCGCTGTTTACCACCGCGATGCACCTAACGCGCAACCGCGACGAGGCCGATGACCTGTGCCAGGAGACAATGCTACGGGCCTTTCGGTTCTTCCATCAGTTTCGTCCGGGAACTGACTGCCGCGCCTGGTTGTTGGCTATATTGTATAACGCATTCCGCACCGGCTACTCGCGTAAGCGGCGGGGTGAACAACTGAGCGCGAGCGAGGAGGAGTTCGAACGAGCACTGGAGAACGAAAGCAATAAGGCCGCGGCTGACAACAACCCCGAAGAGCTGCTTTTCCAGAACACGATGGACCGCGACGTCGAAAAGGCGCTGCAAAGTCTCCCCGAAGGGTTCAGAACGGCGTTGCTCCTGGTCGACGTAAATGAGTTAAGCTATGAGGAAGCGGCACGTGCGATGGAGGTGCCGATTGGAACCGTTCGCTCGCGCCTGTCGCGGGCCCGCGCCATGATGCGCTACGCGCTGGAGCAGGCGATGCGGGCGAAGGGTTCGGCGTGTTCATGAGCGGCAACGGCGAGCCGGCACAGGCGGGATTATGGACCATCGTCAGTATATAGGACACTACCTCAGCGCCGACGTGGACGGTGAGCTGAGCCCTGCCGAGCAACAAGCTGTATCGGCCCATCTCGTCACTTGCCCCGCCTGCCGCCAGCGCCAGAGCGCTGAGGTCTCCCTCAAGGCCGTGTTACGCCAGCGCATTCCCATAGTTCCGGCTCCCGATGATTTGCGCAGAAAGATAATCGCCGCGCTGGACGCTGAGACGGCGCGCCCCGCGTCTGCCCCGGCACGTCGCGCCCAAGTTGGCCGCGTCCGATTCACGCGCCGGCCACTGTGGACGGGTTCTTTCGCGGCACTGGCTGCCGCAGCCGCAGTGATCGCGGTGATAATGGTGAGAGGCCTGGGCCAGCAATCCACGCCTCCCAACGCCTTCGACAGCGCTATCAAGGAATATGTGGTCTCCGAGCGAAACTTTGCCTC
This sequence comes from uncultured Pseudomonadota bacterium, assembly GCA_963824565.1. Taxonomy (GTDB): domain Bacteria; phylum Desulfobacterota; class Binatia; order Binatales; family Binataceae; genus JAJPJA01. The sequence goes on from CAWGQB010000013.1 coordinate 245,093, forward strand.
AAACCCGGCACTGAGTTCACCGACGGAGTTCGCCTCGGCGCTCGCCCTTGAATTCGGCTACCCATACATTTGGGACTTCTCGCCATTGGGATTGAATCTGGTGGGCGCCCGGATCGATCGTCTGCCCAACGGCGAAACGCTCGCCTACGGTCTCTACAAGGGACCGCGCGGGTCCATCCTCTGTATCAACTTCCGCCAGCTCGCCTTCAAATTCCCGCCCGGCGGACAAATCGTTCACGGCGTCCGCTTTTACAGGTACGGCGACTTTTCGATCGGCGTGGTCAATTATGGGTCGGTGTTCTGCTACCTGGTTTCGCGGTTCACGCCCGCACAGTTGGCACCGGCACTGGTTGTCCCGTCGCCGCCCAAGACCCAAACCTCGTAGGAGGGTCCTTCAAGTCGCTTGAGCGGCACGCTTCCACGCCACATCATGGACAACGTGAGTCACTCTGGAAGGCTAGTTGCTTGATGACCGAATCTGAGGATTTTGCTCTGAGAATGGGACCTGTTCAAGCACGGCGGAACTAGGAGCAGTCTCTAGCCGGGCGAGATACGCCAAATAGCTGGTGAAAACTCTACGCAATTAATCCTGAAACTGACACCCTACCCGCTTCAGCTTCCGACTTTATAGCACATAATGTCCTTTATGTGCTATAAAATGGGACAGGTCGGGGAGGGCCCTCAGGCGTGGCTAGGAGACAGCCAATCGTCTTAATCGTACCGCCGCCGGCGCTGATCCGCGCCGGCCTGGAGGCACTGCCAACCATTATCCGCGCCCAGGGCGAACGAGCCAGCCGCCGCTTCATCGAATTCTTCACCGCCAACATTCGCAACGGCAACATGCGCATGGCCTACGCGCGCGCGGTAAAACAGTTCTTCGAGTGGTGCGACAAGCGCAAGCTTGAATTGGTGGAGATCGAAGCGCTCAGCGTCGCCGCCTACATCGAGCAGCTCGGCGCCGAGGCGTCCAAGCCTAAGGTCAAGCAGCACCTGGCGGCCATCCGGAAGGTGTTTGACTATCTGACGACCGGCGGGATTCTGGAATCCAACCCGGCAAGTTCCGTACGTGGACCCAAGTTCGTGGTCAAGCGGGGTAAGACACCGGTGCTCTCGGCCGAGGAGGCGCGCAAGCTCCTGGATTCGATCGAGACCACAACGGTGATTGGGCGCCGGGACAGGGCGGTAATCGCGTGATGGTCTTCAGTTTTGCCCGGGTCAGCGCGGCGGTGGCGATGCGGGTCGGGGACTTTTTCCAGCATCGCAAGCGCTTGTGGCTCAGACTGCATGAGAAAGGCGGCAAGCGGCATGAATTGCCCTGTCATCCGGCCCTTAAGGGCTACCTAGATGCTTATATCAATGGGGCGGGCATCGCCGGCGACAATAAGGGCAGGCTCTTTCGCACCATGCATAAGGGGGACAAGGTTATGGGTACACCGATGACACGGTTCGATGTCTTCCAAATGATCAAAAGGCGGGCGAAGGCGGCAGCCCTGCCCTACTCCACCTGCTGTCACACATTCAGAGCCACCGGGATCACTACCTACCTCCAGAACGGCGGCACGCTCGAGCACGCCCAATCCATCGCGAACCACGAATCGCCCAGAACGACCAAGCTTTACGACCGCACCCGAGAGGAGCTGTCACTAGACGAGGTTGAGAGAATCAAAATCTAAAGTATTACATCAGCTAACGGTTTTTGGTTAGTCTTGACAACGGATCCACTCGAGAGATGGCCGAAAAGCGCGAGAGCTATCCGCAAAACGGACCATATCGATGCGATATCCTTAGACAAGGGACCAAAGCAGTGATGTGTTACTATCGCCTTGAGGATGTAGCTGGGAACCGTCCAACCGGATCCTGGGCCCCCATCAACGCAGAGTCGCGCATGGCAAAACGTGTCCAACGTCTTGTAGCGTCGCAACGGCGATTTTGGAATATTGCTTAGCGCCTGTGAAACCGGACCAGGCAAGAAATAACCCGATGTCTTTTCCAGTAGTTGGTATAGGGGCATCTGCCGGGGGGCTTGAGGCCATTTCCGATCTGCTGATGGATCTTCCAAATCCAGCGGGTGCCGCCTTCCTTCTGGTCCAGCACCTGGACCCCGAGCATAACAGCCTGCTGCCTGAGATCCTGGCCAAGAAGACCCGGCTGACCGTCTCGCAGGCGCGCGACGGGACGTCACTGGAATCCGACCATCTCTATGTCATTCCGCCTAACGCGGTCCTGACGCTCGCCAATGGCGTTCTGCGTCTTGGCACTCGCCAAACCGACGAGGAGCGGCACACTCCTATCGATATACTGTTTAACTCGCTGGCCGAAGAGTATGGCCGCAACGCAATCGGGGTGATCCTGTCTGGCACCGGGTCCGACGGTTCGCGAGGCGTACAGAACATTAAGGAATCTGGCGGCATCATTTTCGCCCAGGATGTGGTCTCGGCGCGATTCGCCAGCATGCCGAAAAGCGCCGTCGAGACTGGCTGTGTTGATTTTGTTCTGACTCCCAAGGAGATCGCGCGGGAGCTGGTAAGAGTCATCCAGCACCCTTACCTCAACTCTGACGCGTCTCAGGAGCTGCCCTCGCCAGAGGACCATCATCTGAAGATGATTCTCCAACTGCTGGTTGATAAGGGCGGGGTGGATTTTACCCACTACAAGCGCAGCACCATCCAGCGCCGAGTGGAGCGCCGTATGGCTTTGCATCACCTCAAGGGCCTGGCCGAATATGCGAGTCTGCTTCGGCACGACCCGGGCGAGATGAGGGCGCTATCCAGGGACTTCCTTATAAATGTCACTGGATTCTTCCGTGATCCAGAAAGCTTTCAGGCACTGAGGGAGGCTGTATTCCCCGTTCTGCTGGAGAACTGCTCGAACAAAGAGCCGCTGCGCTTATGGATACCCGGCTGCGCGACCGGCGAAGAAGTCTACTCGATTGCGATTTCACTTATCGAATTCCTAGGCGGCCGGACCGATGTTCCCGTAATCCAGATCTTTGGCACCGACCTAAGCGAACCGGCCATCGAAAAAGCCCGCAAGGGAGAGTATCCGGAAAGCCTCGTGCGTGACGTGTCGACGGAGCGTCTCGAGCGTTTCTTTGTGAAGTTCGACCACCGCTACCAGATTACAAAATCGATCCGCAATCTGTGCATCTTCGCCCGACAGGACGTGGCATACGACCCGCCTTTCTCGCGTCTGGGATTGGTGAGTTGCCGCAACGTCCTGATCTATCTGGACCAGCCTGCGCAACAGCAAATCCTTCGCCTCTTCCATTACGCGCTACAGCCCCACGGCTTTCTGATCCTGGGACAATCAGAGACCGTCGGGCAGTCTTCGGACCTGTTTCAACTGATTGATCCACGGCACAAAATTTACCGTAAACGAACCATCGCCAGTGATTTGATGGTTGGCGCCGGAGGCGGTATGGAATGCCCAGCCGCGGGCATTTGGCGCCAGCGCCGTTACCGAAGTGCGGCCCCGGTGGGCAAGGAGAGAGTGCAGAAGGAGACCGAGCGTCTGCTACTGGCCCGCTATGCACCGGCCTGCGTCCTGATCGAGGAGAATCTCAACGTCCTCTACTTTCACGGCGAGACCAGCCGCTATCTCGAACACATGGGAGGTGCCGCGAGCCTGAATCTTCAGAAGCTTGCCCGTCCCGGATTGCTGATTCAGCTCTCCGAGGCGATCAGGGCGGCTCGGGAAGCGAATGGTCCGGTCAGCAGGGACGGGGTACCGGTCGAGCTGCCTGGCGGGATACGAAAGCTGCACTTTGAAGTGCTGCCCATCAAGATTCCCGATATTGATCCGCCTCTGCTATCTGATCCTCTTCGAGCAACCGCGATCTCGCGTCGAGCAGCAGAAGCGGATGGGTGGTTGTCAAAATGGTTGGTAGATTTGCCATCGGAGCACTGAGGCCACGGAACAAGGAACGAGGTACCTCAGATCCAGGCCGAGTTGGAAACTACTCGTCAATACCTCAGGACCATCGTGGAGGAACACGAGGCCGCCAAGGAGGAGCTGCAGTCGGCCAACGAGGAACTCGCCACCGCCAACGAAGAGTTCCAGAGTACCAACGAGGAGCTGGAGACCGCCAAGGAAGAGCTGGAGTCCGCCAACGAGGAACTCGCCACCACCAACGATGAACTGGTACTCGTAACCACGAGCTGAACGAGCTTGAACAAGGCTCTCAAGCAATCCCGTGATTATCTGGATGCGATTTTCGAAACTATCCGAGAACCGCTCCTGGTCCTCGACGGCGATCTGCGGATAAAGAAAGCCAACCATGCCTTTCACGAATTTTTCAAGACCACCCGTGAAGAGACAGAGGGTTGCTTCCTCTATGACCTGGCCAATGGCCAATGGAACATCCCGGCCTTGCGCAAACTGCTCGCTGAGATTCTTCCCAACAAAACGATGTTGCGCGATTACGAAGTATCCCAGTCATTCGCAGGAATCGGAACGAGAACCCTGATCCTCAATGCCCGGCGACTATCAAGGAGCGAGCAGGATGAGGAGTTGATCCTCCTTGCAATCGAGGACGTCACCGAACACGCCGCGGCATTGTATGCAATCAGTGATCGACGCAAGGACGAATTCCTGGCCATGCTCGCGCACGAGTTGCGCAATCCGCTGGCGCCCATCCGCAATGCCTTGGCGGTCCTGCGCGATGGATGGTGCGAATACGGCTGCCGCCAAGCATTACGACATTATCGAACGGCAGTTGCGGGATTTGGTAAGACTGGTGGATGATTTACTCGATGCGGGGCGCATCACGCGCGGGGATATCAGCTTAAAAAAAGAATCCGTCGGTCTGGCGGATATCGTAAAGGAGGTGGTCGAAGCTACCCGCCATGAGATGGAGGAAAAAGACCATCAGATTGAGTTGTCGCTACCCGATACTTCGATACGCGTCGCCGCCGATCCCACTAGGCTCAAGCAAATCGTCGCGAATCTTTTGAGCAACGCCATTAAATATACAGAAACCGGTGGCCGGATCGGGGTTGCGGTCGAAGGTCGGGACGATGGAGCAGTGCTGACGGTGGATGATACCGGTATCGGCATGGATCAGGAAACGCTGAGCCATGTCTACGATCTCTTCTTCCAGTCCAATACTTCGTTTAACCGAAGCCAGGGTGGCCTTGGGATTGGGCTTACGCTGGTAAAACGTCTGGTTGATTTGCACGGGGGTCGCATTGAAGCTCGCAGCGAAGGACTCGGGCATGGAAGCGAGTTCATCGTCAGCCTACCCATACTGCCCCGCTCGGAGCCTCCACTCGGCTCTGCGGAATCTCGGAGCCCCGTGTCTGCTCCTTCCTCATTCGAATCGCGGCGAATACTTATCGTAGACGATAATCAAGACGCCGCGGAAACCCTTAGCTTGATTGTGGAATCGTGGGGTTACAAGACGGCCATCACTCACGATGGGACCTCGGCCCTTGAAGCTGCAAAAGTATTCCAGCCTGAAGTCGCATTACTCGACGTGGGAATGCCGGGGATGGATGGCTTCGAATTGGCAAAGTGCTTACGTCAGCTACCAGGAATGCAAAAGCTACACCTCGTCGCGATTACAGGTTATGGCCGGCAGCAGGATCGAGAAGCGGCCCATGCGGCTGGCTTCAATCACCTGCTGGTCAAACCTGTGGAGCCGGATCGACTCGCGCGAATTCTGGAGAGTATGAATTGAACGGTTCGAAGTTACTCCCGATGAAGTGACGACTTGCGGTGTCAGCCGGTTCAGACCCCTTTCTACCCGAGTGTTCATCAAAGCATTAACGACTTTCCTATCGCCACTTCATCCAACTTTACTAACTCGGCGGCCAGAACTCAGCAAACCATTCTAAGAGACGGCCTTTAGCGGCGAACCTATAAAAACTAATCCTCACGATTTGCGGAAGCTGCCCCCGTCATTAGATAAGGACATTTTCTGACCCCCTGCCCTGCCGGTTGACCATGATCATAATCATACGCGTTAACATGGAACGGCTGAGGAAAGCACTTAATCTCCTTTATGTGCTATAAAAGAAGCGGGCTGGGGAGGGCTCTCAGGCGTGGCCAACATACAGCCAATCGTCTTGACCAACGAGATCGTTCCGCCACCCGCGCTGGTTCGCGCCGGGCTGGACGCGCTGCCATCGATTATCCGCGCCCAGGGCGAACGCGCCAGCCGCCGCTTCATCGAGTTCTTTACCGCCAATATCCGTAACCGCAACACGCGCATGGCCTATGCGCACGCGGTGAAAAAGTTCTTCGAATGGTGCGATAAGCGCAAGCTCGAACTCAATGAGATTGAGCCGCTCGCCGTCGCCGCTTACATAGAGCAGCTCGGTGCTGAGGCCTCCAAGCCCACGGTCAAGCAGCACCTGGCTGCCATCCGGAAGTTGTTCGACTATCTGACGACTGGCGGAATTCTGGACTCTAACCCGGCAAGTTCTGTGCGTGGGCCTAAGTATGTGGTCAGGCGCGGCAAGACGCCAGTATTGTCGGCCGAGGAAGCCCGCAAACTGCTGGACTCAATTGAGACCACCACGTTGATCGGGATCCGTGACCGCGCCTTGATTGGAGTCATGGTTTACAGTTTCGCACGCGTGGGGGCGGCGGTGGCGATGCGGGTGGGAGACTTTTTCCAACATCGAAAGCGTTTATGGCTGAGGCTGCATGAGAAAGGAGGCAAACGGCACGAGGTGCCGTGCCATCCGAACCTTGAGAGCTACCTGAACGCCTATATCAGGGCTGCCGGCATCGCTAGCGACACCAAGGGGCGGCTTTTCCGCAGCATGCACAAGGGCGACGGGCTCACCGACAAGGCAATGACGCGGTTCGACGCCTTCCATATGATCAAGCGGCGGGCTAAGGCGGCCGCCCTTCCCTATTCCACCTGCTGCCACACGTTTAGAGCCACCGGCATCACCACCTACCTGCAAAACGGCGGAACTCTCGAGCATGCCCAGACCATCGCCAATCACGAATCGCCCAGGACAACTAAGCTTTACGACCGCACGCGGGAGGAGCTTTCACTCGATGAGGTCGAAAGAATCAAGATCTGATCCTGAAGTGGAAGTGGGTCAGTTTAAATTTCGGGCCCGGTGGACCAGAACTGACAGCCTGCCTCCGACCACGCGATACTAGTCGAGGGAAAGATCGCTCCACCCACTCCGGAGCGGTAAGTGGATCGAGGTTGATCCTACCAACCCTCCAAGGCGTTCTCGCTAACTGAGCGAGACCTAACCAGCGGGCAGGGCTAGCCACCCTGCTCGCTTTACTGCGCTCGCATCGATTACCGCGCCGTGAAACGATCGGAGTATGTCGAAAATCCCGCCGACCGCCAATCTTCGCGCAGGTACGGATGCATCCTTGGCTGGTATCTACGTCGCTTCGCACTGCAACCCATCCCACGCCATCCCGCATGAGGTCTTGATTGCGCTGCCGACGATCCTGCCCAAGTGCAACGCCTGTGGGGGTGTGCGGTTCAGCACGCGAAGTCGGTCACCGGAGCCAATCGAGGATTGCAAGTTTTTTCTCTAGAATTCAAACTGACCCACCACTCCTGAAGTGAACTATTCAATTACTCGCCCGACCAGGAACCCGAGCCGGTGCGCGAACCTATGAACGCGATTGCTTTTCTGTGCCAGTTAGGCTGCCGCCTTCCTGTTGATTGCCTTCACGATGTCAGTAGACGGAAGACGCGGCGACACGTCGAGAGCGTAAGACACGCCATTGACGCGTCCTCTAATGTTAATCTGGTCGCCTTCCCGATAGAAACTCAATTGGTGATTTTCGCCGAGATCGACGAACATCCAGGCGTTGCCCGGGGCAGTCGACCGCGCCTTTCCTCCCATCAATAGGCCCATCTCGGTTGCGAGCAGATGTAATTTTCTGGGCTCCTGTTCCCTGTTACGCTTCCGGACGGCGGACACGGCGCGGGCCCGCTCCTCTTGTTTCTTGCGTTCCGCTTTGCGGTCTTCTCGGCGCAGTCATCGCCGGAGGCGAGGCAGCAATACTGGAAGCGTAGGATGGGATTGCGTCAGGAATTTTTCGAGCAGCTCGTGGATTACCACCATCTGCCTGCCGGTGCGCACAATCATTTTTGCCCGTTCAAACGCTAACAGATACTCGGTCACGCGCGGCCGCGAAGCGCCAACCAGTTCTGCAAGGTTTTTGTGCCGCGCCGGCACCATCAGTCTCACGCCGCGAGGCTCCGGAGTCCCGAAGTTTTCGCTCAATTCGAGCAGCGTAAGCGCCAGGCGCTCTGCAAGCGTACAGCTCATGAAGTTCGAGCAACGCAGGCCCACCAAATCCCATCGCCCGACATACATGGCCGCGAGCCGCTTAAAGTCTGCCGACGCCACGCCCAGGGACATCTCGATGAACGCGTTGAAAGCAACGATGCCCACGTCGCAGCTCGTCACCGCCTCGCATTTAAAATCGTATTTAACGCCTCCGACAGAGCCAGGAAAACAGGGTATCATTCCGGGCGCAAGCATTACCAACATGGGTCGCATGCCTTTGCGATTACGGCATGTGATACGAGCAATACCTGAGAGAAGGATGTAGGCGGCTTCGGGACTCTGGCCTTGTTCAAAGATTGTGGCGCGCTTGTCGAAATGGATCACCGTCAATGCAGCGGCGAGTTTGGCGAGCTGGGCGGGCTTAAGCCAGGAGATATTCTTAAGTCCCTTCAGACTGCTAAGTCGTGACACTGCTGCGGCGCTCACGCCATTAGTGTGTCACAGATTGGGGCTCTGAAAGAGCGCAGCGCCAGCGATACCTGTGCTTCGGATAACCGAACCGACGTTTAATCGGGTGCTTCCGCATGCCGCCCCTATCCGGAAGGCTGAAGTAAGCGTCCCATTCTACGCACCCTGTGTCTCTGTCGCGTGAAGGCGAGTGCTTCTTGGCGGAAATTCCATCTTCGCGCTCTTCAGCGACGACGAAGGAACCTTCTTCAATTCCTAGGCGGTGGCGAAGCTTTGCCGGCAGCACCACCGTGCCACGGCGACCGACTTTGCTGGCCAGAGGTTCCAAAATTTGTGGCAGAAATAGCAGATAATCAGAATATCCAGCAACATTACCCATTACGGATCGGCGGGCGATAATCCTGGGCCATGTCCCCATAAGGTCTGAAGAGCTTCGCAAACATAAGAGCGGGTCGGAAAATCAATTTTCGTGCGATAATGTGCGTTACCGGGTAAAATGGGATTTGGTAAATCCCATGCCGACCGAATTAAAAAGCGATGGAATCACCTCACTTCTCGGGGCGATCATTGATTCTTCGGATGACGCCATCGTCACCAAGACGGTAGAGGGCGTTATCACATCGTGGAATCGCGGCGCCGAGAAAATGTTCGGGTATAGCGCTGCGGAGGCCGTCGGTCAGCGCATTACCTTGATCATTCCGCCCGAGCGCCACGCGGAAGAAGATTACGTTCTGGCGCACATACGTCGGGGCGAAAAGATCGATCACTTCGAGACCGTGCGGCGAGCAAAAGATGGCCGGAAAGTGGACATTTCGCTAACCGTTTCGCCGGTCAGAGACGGTGAGGGTCGAATCATCGGCGCGTCAAAGGTCGCCCGTGACATTACGGCGCGAAAGCGGGCGGAAGAGGAGCGCGCACTTCTCGCGGCGATCATTGATTCTTCGGACGATGCGATAGTCAGCAAGACGCTAGAGGGCATTATCACATCGTGGAATCGCGGCGCCGAGGAAATCTTCGGGTACAGCGCTGCGGAGGCCGTCGGTCAACACATAACGCTGATCATTCCGCCCGAGCGTCACGCGGAAGAGGATGATGTTCTGGCGCACATACGTCGGGGCGAAAAGATCGATCACTTCGAGACCGTGCGGCAAGCAAAAGATGGCCGGAAAGTGGACATTTCGCTAACCGTTTCGCCGGTCAGGGACGCTGAGGGTCGAATCATCGGCGCGTCAAAAGTCGCGCGCGACATCACTTCACGAAAGCGGGCGGAAGAAGAGCGCGAGCGGCTCAGGGCCCAGGAACAGATAGCGCGGCGGACTGCGGAAGAGACCAGCCGGCTTAAGGATGACTTTCTCGCCATGGTTTCGCACGAGTTACGCAATCCCCTGAATTCGATTGTCGGGTGGGCGGGGTTGTTGCGCTCCGGCAAGCTGGAAGAAAAAGTGAGTGCGCGAGCAGTCGAGGCCATCACACGAGCGGCGCAAGCGCAAGACCAGATCATAAACGACCTGCTTGATGTGTCGCGCATCATTAGCGGAAGGTTGCGTCTTGACATACGGCCTTTGCAACTCGTCGACGTGCTGGAAACCGCGATTGATACATTACGTCCGGCCGCAGACGCCAAGCAGATTCGTTTGCAAGCCCTGCTCGATCCGGCGGCAAGCCCTATGGCAGGCGATCCGGACCGGTTGCGACAAGTGTTTTGGAACCTGCTCTCTAACGCGGTGAAGTTCACGCCCAAGGGGGGCCGGATTCAAATTCTTTCGCAACGGATCAACTCTCACGTTGAAATTATCGTAAGCGATACCGGCATCGGGATTGATCCGTTGTTTCTCCCATACGTGTTTGATCGTTTTCGTCAGGCCGGTTCTGGCACCAAGCGCCAAAGCTCCGGATTGGGGCTGGGTCTGGCCATCGTGCGCAACTTGGTCGAGCTTCACGGCGGTACCGTGCATGCCGAAAGCAAAGGCATTGGACAGGGCGCTATTTTCACCGTAACACTGCCGACCCTGATCGCGTCTACTAGTACTAGTGCTGAGGAGAATGAAAAGCGCGTCCATCCGGCGATCGAAGAAATAATACCGGCGGAGTATGGACCTTCCCTAAAGAATTTAAGGGTCCTCGTCGTCGACGACGAGGATGGCGCGCGCGAGGTCGCGTCCACGATTCTCATCCAAGCTCAGGCGCAGGTCAGAATGGCCGCGAGCGCAAGAGAAGCACTTGAGATTATGGACGAATGGCGGCCTGACGTATTGGTGGCTGATATCGGGATGCCCGACGTCGATGGCTACGACCTTATAAAGCAAGTACGCGCTCGCAGCCCACAAAGCGGAGGAGACGTTCCCGCCGCGGCGTTAACTGCTTACGCTCGGACGCAAGACCGGCTGCGCGTGCTGTCAGAAGGCTATCAAATGCATGTTCCTAAGCCGATCCAACCACCCGAGCTGGTTATGGTAGTCGCTAGCCTGGCAAAGAAAATCGGATGAAATGACTCCCCTCTCTGCTCTGTTCCCTTTAATAGCACATAATGTCCCTTGCGCGCGGCCTATCACACCGCTCTTTCAACGAGAGAGCGGTATTCTCAGGGGACTTAAGCGAGGATAGGGCACTCGCCTGTCTCTCATTTTGTGTAGAGATTCACCGCCTTGTTGGCCGTCCGCGGATAGTCTCTCCTCCGCACGGCACGCGGATAAGGATACTCCGGCAAGGGTTTTGATCTAGTTCTTGGCTGCGCTAAGTGACGGCTGACGATCCGTTCCAGCTCTTCGATGTCAGAGGGCTTGGCGAGGTGGTAGTCGAATCCAGAGGCTTTGGTTATGGTGATGTCCTCCGGCCGGCTGTAACCGGTAAGCGCGATCAGGAGCGGACGGTTCTCTCCGTGAATCGCCAGCAGACGGCCGGCAAGCTCGTAACCGCTCATGTCCGGCAGGCCGATATCAAGGACGTACACCGCATAGCGTCTGTTGGCGCCACGAACCTCTTTCCACGGCCGATCCGGGATGATGAATTAGGCCCTTAGCACGCCCGACGCTTTGGCGACGTGAGTCGCGATCATATCCATCAGTTCCGGCGAAAGACAGTCATAAGGTTCAAGGCCAATTTCCTTGAGTCTCGCCCGCACGGCGCCTTGGTTGGCGGGATCGGCGCCTGACTCGATGATTGAAGACACGAACGCGGCGAAGGTCGGTGCGGACCAACCGGATTCCGGCGACAGTTCCGTATGGATAAAGTCGAGCCCATAGAACGGATGCTCTTTCTTTTCGATCCGGCCGAACATATGCACGCCGCAACCTTTACACGCATAGCGCTGGATAACGGCGCTCGGATCGACGATCCCGAGTTTGTCCGCGTTTTCCATGACACTCACTTAGCGCGCGGCACGACAGCTACGATTGAGAACAGCGCGCCTTTCGGTTTCCAGCACTTCGTGCATCCACACGCGTGATTGTAGGCGGATTGCGATTTGACCGACACCTTTACCGCCTTATCCGCGCACTTGCATACAAGCGTTCCCCCGGCGAAGTCCTTCGCCGCCGGCTTGATGCCGTAGTCAACGGAGGGATGAATGGAGGCCATGGTGGTGCTCCTCCCGACTATGTCGTAGCCTGTCTCGACTAAAATTTCCATCGCGCGAGCCCGCTAGATGGCGCATTACCTGCGAGAGCCTAGGCTCCGGCAAACAGATCCGCGGTGTGCCGCAAACACATTTCGCGCGCTAGGCGCGGCGCATTTTGGGATTGGTGATGTTGGCGAGCCATTTGACCTCGAAGTCGGCCAGACCACCGTACATGAGCCGCGCGCTTTCCAACTCACCACCAGGTCCTCACTATTCCCGCCCCGCCCGTGTTTCTAACCGCTAACTAACGCATCGACCGCATCACCGATCGCGCACATATCATCAAGACCGGGACCTAGTCGTACCACTTCCGCCGCACTGTCGAGAAGCGCAAGGGCCAAACTCCGCAATCCAACATGACTACCGCACCGCGGCTGGCGGCGGGAAAAAGCTTATAGCTCCCTCTGATCCGAGCTGCCCTGCGGGGCCGCTGGCGTTCTTGTGCCCGATAACAGAATTTATCAGTCACAAGGAAGAGGGCAGGCTGCTACACGTGGATAACGCGCGGCGAGAATTCTTCGACGGAGAAGTACCGCGGTCGTTTTGCGTCTCACCGATTATCTCAAGCCGGCTGCGCAAACCGCCTACATCACGGGCTGGCCGACCAGGAGCGAGCTCTTAACCCGCCAGTGACGCCAGGGCGACCCTCGAAGCTCAGAGGGAAGCGCGTCCGAGAGTTGGAACGCGGGACCAGCCAGAGTCCCATGGTTCCCATCCACATCGACAGAACGGAATCAAAAATTCGTGATATTCTTGTCGTGTTCGTCCTCCCACTTTCGAGGAGTTTCACGTGGCTGTTTGGGCCACGCGATCGGCCACATGATGAGCCCATGCGGCGATCGTAAGTGAAGGCGGCCCGCCGACGGCGGCTGGCAGCGCGGCCGCGTCCGCAACGAAAAGACCTCGATTTCCATAGACCTCGCCGTTGTGATCGACGACGCCGCATCGGGATCAGCGCCCGACAAGCGCCACCCCACGCGTGAACGGTGATGGGTGTCTTGATCGCCCAGGTCTTCAAACCGCCTGGGGCTTCCAGTGCTCCGATGGCTTCCCGGATTTTGTCGAAGACAGGCTGCTGCTTGTGGTCGTAGTCGACCAGGAGAGACGTCGTGCTCGAATCTGTGCCAATGCGCTTCCGGTGTCCGCACCCATTCCGATGAGAGGGAACCGTCCTCGCCAGCTTTTTTTTCAAAGCCCGGCGGCAGCGGCAGAGTATCGAAGCCCGGCCAAGGCCCACATACCAGATGAAAGGTATGTCTTGTCCATCCACCTTAATAGCGGCCAAGCACCGGAACGGACTCGAAGGTCGAGGGTTGAGCGGACTCTTTGAACCAAGCGCCAAATTAAATCTCCATTGCCCCCAAAGGTACGCCCAAGAGATAACATTGGGTTGAGACCACTCGGCTCCAAGACTGCTGACAAACAGCAGCCGCAGCGTGTTCATGGTTCCCGCGGCAAGGATGACGCGCTTGGTGCGAATCACTTCCTTCCTTCCGTCGCGGAGATTGGAGAAGTGCACCGTATACTGACAGCCGCACCAGCAGAGTCGCGATTGATTCTAGTGGCCTCGCACATGTCGCGTACGGCCGCCCCTTTGTTAAGCACTGGCGCCAGGTAGATGAAATCGACCGACGCCTTGGCCCCTCCCCTGGAACCCAGAAGACCGTCCCCGTCAAACGCGCATCTCTGGCGCTTTACTCCTCCACTTCCCTTCAATGACATGGCCCACTTCGCTCTCGGAATGGAAAGCTTGAACGCCATGTGGGGCTGTGGGTCGGCAGGAAGACATTTGCCGTTTGGCGAAGCGGAGTAGGTGTCTTCCATATCGAATTGGGGAGCCAATGGTCTTGCGAGAGTCGAATTCCCTCCATGTCAGATTGAATCTTCTCGTAGTACTTCTCCACTTCGGCGGGATTCAAGTCCGGATGACGCTCTCTCCAATAGGCCGGGTCCTGCGGCTCCACGAGCAACCCAAACCAAATGTGGCTTCCCCCGCCCACAGCCGAAACCGACGACGACACGGAGCCCGGGATAGGAGAACATTTCAAGCAGACCGGACTTGTTCAGCGTCAGACCCCAGCGGCCGAAGTGAATCGTTCGCATTAAATGCGTAACGGACTTCATCCCGTATGGAAAAGGTGCCCGTTCTGCTATTCCCATGGAGCGGACGGGCAGTGAATCTCGCCACGGACCGCGTTCCAACACCAAGACCTTCAATCCCGCCAAGGCCAACCGGTTTGCCGAGATACTGCCACCGAACCCGCTGCCAATCACGACCACATCGACTTTGTCGCTGCTCATCATGCTCCCAAGGTTTCCGGAGAACCCGCGCGGGCTCCTTGGCCCAGCCGACTATCGCTCGGCTTGCCGGGTTTAGAGAAGCGGATTTCTTATTCGCTTAGCTTAATAAAGAATTGACCCCATTCTCTTAATAAGGGTGCTTCTTAGTAAAGGGCTCTTTATTAGACGGCGTTCGAGCGAGACGGCAGGCAAGCCCAGGGGTATTTGCCGAGCCTTAGGCGCGCAGCGTAAAAATCTGTGGTGTTTGCGTGCTTGCACGCCGAGTTTCATCAATGGGCGGTCGGTTAATGAAGCTGATGTAACACTTTACCTTTTCAGACGTTCGACAATCTGTTTTAGGCGCATTTCAAACCTTGTACCGGTTTATATCTTGGGGAGATGGCAGAGACTACCGGACTATACGTCCCGTTTCGCACACAGTTTCCTGTCGCACAATAGCGCACATCGAGCCGACAACCGTGGCGGCCTATGTCGAGCAGCTCGGCTCGGCGACCGCAAAGCCGACGGTCAAACAGCATCTGGCCGCGATTCGGCAGCTCTTGGATTACCTGGTGACGGGTGGGATTTTGCCGTCCAACCCGGCAACCTCCGTGCGCGGTCCTAAGTTTGTCGTTAAACGCGGCAAGACGCCGGTCCTTTCGGCCGAAGATGCACGGAAGCTGCTGGACTCGATCGACGCGACCGACCTCATCGGGTTGCGGGATCGGGCGCTTATCGGGGTGATGGTATTCAGCTTCGCGCGGGTCGGAGCGGCGGCGGCGATGCGAGTTGAGGACTATTTCCAGCTCGGCAAGCGATCGTGGCTCAGGCTTCATGAGAAAGGCGGCAAGCGCCACGAGGTACCCTCCCATCACAACCTGGAGACGTACCTCGATGCCTGGATTCAAACCGCCGGCATCGCGAGTGACAAGAAGGGGCCTTTGTTTCGGAGCATTCGTAAGGGAGACAAGCTCACCGAAATCCGCTGACCAGGACCGATGTATTGCGGATGATCAAGCGGCGGGCCGCGGAGGCCGCCCTGCCCTACTCCACCTGCTGCCACACTTTTCGCGCTACCGGGATCACGAACTATATGCAGAACGGCGGCACGCTAGAGCATGCCCAGCAAATCGCCGCCCATGAGTCGCCGCGGACCACCAAGCTCTATGACCGTACCCAAGATCAGATTTCGCTGGACGAGGTCGAGCGGATCAGAATCTAAAGGGGCACGTTTAAACAGGCCGTGATGGTTAATGGGTTAACGGAGACATTTCCGCCAGGATCACCTCTGCGACTCAGTCTGAAAGCAACAGAGAACAGCGCCAAGAGCGATTATCTCAAGCAGGCAATGGACTAATCCCGGCGCCGGCAACGCTGACCTGCAAGCGCGGCCGGCAGCGATTGCCGCCCAATTATTCGGGAACTTGTCCGCAATGACGCGGATTATAAGATTGAAAGCCGGTTTTTCACGCCGGGGGGATTGGTTCCGCTTCCTAAAAAGGTGGCAAGAA
>CAWGQB010000014.1:0-429320 GCA_963824565.1 uncultured Pseudomonadota bacterium
GTGGTGGTCATGGAAAACCGCTCGTTCGACCATATGCTCGGCTACCGCAGTCTTCCAAGTTACGCGAAAGATGTTGACGGAAACGCTTGAGTCCTCTTGGCTCGAGCGCTACACGAACAGCTTTAGCGGCAACCGGTTCAACCGTTCTATCGAACCGGTCTCGAAGTTTCCGGCGATCCGCCCACGAACGCGGCGAAGTGCGCGTCAAATCGGCGCGGATTTTCCATGGCCTGGCGGCTCGGCGCCGATGAACGGCTTTACGCTAAATTATGCGACCGGACCGGGTGTGCCAGCCGGCGCGTATTCGGAAGTGATGGGCTACTACACGCCGGCGGAAGTTGCCGTTTCGCATTTTTTCGCCGAGAATTCGCGATCTGCGATCGATGGTTCTCCTCCGTCCTGCACACAAGCCGAACCGGCTGATGGCGATGGCGGGGTTCTCTCAAATCGATAACACATTCAGCGACACGATCCCCAATCAGGAACTCGTTTACGACTGGTGCGATCGCCAGGCGCCCCCGGTCCGCTGGCGTGTCTATCACGAGGGGTGGCCGTTCTTCATGGTGATGCCGCGATGGCGGCTTACGATCGTCGGCGATGCAGTAGCGCAGGACAAGTTTCGCTCCCTGGACAAGTTGGAAGAAGACCTGAACTCGGGTGACCCGCTTCCGCAACTGCTCTTTATCGAGCCGAAAAATACCGACGATCACTTCAGCCCCGCTGTGCCAAGCGATGACCATGCGCCATCTTCCATCGCCGGCGGGCAAGCGTTCCTGCAACGCGTCTACACCGCTTTTCGTAAATCCAACCATCGGGATCATACTTAATAATCATCTTTTACGACGAGAACGGCGGCTTTTTCGATCATGTCTCGCCATTGGCGATTCCGACTCAGATTGCCGGCAGCGACAGTTTTGTCACTACCGGGATTCGTGTGCCCGCATATTTGGTGTCTCCGCTGGTGCTCGCGGGAACAGTATTTCACGGCTTTCTGGATCATACTTCGCTGCTCAGATTTATCGGGCAGAAGTTCTGTGTCGGTGGCGCGTACTCGGATATCGTGACAAATCGCGCTTCGGGAAGATCACGCAGAGCCCCACAGATGCTTTGAATGCGGTCGGCAACAACCCAATTATCAGAACTGATTGTCCGCTGTCCCCGAATCAACAATTCGGAGATATCATTCCGATTCCTGCTGAGGAACGCCCTCAGACCCGAATTCCCAGGCTTTCGAAAATGCTCTCCTTCAGATTCGCCGCGAGCAGCCGGAACAGGGAGCGCCGAAATTTCCGGACTTAGCCGACTTTTTCCGCCAGCCTAGCCCGATGTGGAGGCTAATTCTGAGAACAAGGCGCGCGCGCACGGATATTCGATTCATCCCGACTGTCAGCATGTCGTGCGTCAACTGGCGGAACGCGCCGACGTGCACATTCTCAGGCAAGGCGGGGGCGAGCGCCTCGCCAGAGCGAATTGGCCGATTTCACGCGCGGCATGGTTTCTGAGGCACGGTCGGCGGGCGAGAGGCAGGTCATCCGAGAACCGCATTTCCGAAGCGCCATCGCACGTCACGCCGCATGGCCACTGGGTAACCCTTGATTCGGCGTGGAGGTCGTCGTCGCAACGGTTGGGGGAGACCGCTCGTGCGGCCTCCCCTCGTGGGTTTGGTCAGAACGGAATTTCGCTGTCAGCCGATTCGCCCGGCGCGTCGCCGCGCCTCCCAGAAACCGGACTTGCCGGGCCACGATTTCGGTCGCGGTAGCGCTTGCCGGTGCCATCCTTCGCCTCGTACTCGCGGGTCGTCAGCCGTCCTTCGACATAGACCTGGCGGCCTTTGCTGAGATATCGCGCACGTGTCTGGCCAGCTTCCCGAAGGCCACGATGCGGTGCCATTCGGTCCGTTCCTGCCGCGCCGTTGCGGTCCTTGAAACGCTCGGTCGTCGCCAACGAGAAATTCGCCACGCTATCGCCAGACGGGAAGAGAGCGAGTCTGCGGGTCGCCACCGAGATTCCCGATTACCGTTACAGTGTTAACTGCCATTGCCTTTCCTCCTATGTGCGCCCGCTTCCCGTTTATCGGGCAGGGCGTTTAGTTTGCCTGTTGGGTTCTTTGATAAGGTGTGCGCTTTCCGGTGCGGACGGTGAGCGAGCTTCATGTTGCAATCGCAGGTGTGCTCGTAGCAGGAGTCACAGTCGCCGTTCCGGCAGTCGATGCAGACCGACCATCGTTTGCGTTTCATTGGTTTCTTTGCGCCCGCTTCCCGTCTTCGGGCAGGGCGTTGTTCGGTTTTGCTTTACGTCCCATATGAAAAGAGGGAATTTTTTCCCGGCCTCTCACTAAAGACTGGAGGCCGGGAGAAAAAATTGATGTGGGGCGGATGCTGCTGGGCGGTTACGATTTTGGGATGCGAAGGCGCGGCGTCTTGCGGACGCAGGCCAGGACTCTTTTTCCTGGCGAAGGACGCGCGACGCGGCGAGCCACAGGTTCAGAGGAATTGAGGTTGGGAAAAGTTCGGAGTTTGTGGAATCGGCTTGGCGCCGCCTCCAACCTGGGATTCGCCGTCTGGGTTGTGTACGGGATTTTGTACGCTCTCGGTCATTGGACGGCCGCAGCAGTGGCCGGGCTTGCGATCATGCTGGCGATAGTTGCAAGGGAGAGCCGCACTGCCAATGTGCAGATAATCGACTTAACATCGCTCGGTTTCTTTGTTCTTGCCCTAACCATGCTGTTGACGGTGGGCGACCAAGTTTTCAACCGCTACCACATCATCCTCGTATGGGGCGTGTTCGCGGTGGCCACGTGGGCAACGATACTTATCGGCTTTCCGTTCACCCTGCAGTTAGCGCGGAAAAGCGCACGGCGGGAGGTCTGGAGCGAGCCGCTATTTCATCGGGTTCATCTCCGCCTTACGACAGTCTGGGGGGTCATCTTTACGCTCGACACGATCCTGGCGGTCGTCGCGCTCGGCGGAAGCTACGTGAGGATGCTGTCGGAAATTATCCCAGGCGCGAGCATGATTTTCGGCTTCGTATTCAGCCGGATTTATCTCGCGCGTTACCGAAGTAGATTCGGTGCGTCGGCGGGACACCCCTCGACGAGTTGAGAGGATGTGGTGAAAGTGCGAGATTGGCGCCTGAGTCCCAGAGACGATGGCGGTAAACTGCCGGCGACGCTGCCGGACGGCGTTTTCCACCGCATCCTCGTAGAGCTGGCAGGTCATGCCGTCGACTCGGAGGACAACGGTGTTTGAGTGGGCGGCGTCCTCGGCCAGAACGGGTTGGCGGGTGGCGCCTGCTATCGTATAATGAGGCGTGTCCCTCAATAATTACCCCATCCCCGCGCTGTCGCTGCGCTGGCTGTATGTCGATTTCAACAGCTATTTTGCGAGCGTTGAGCAGCAGCTACGGCCCGAGCTGCGCGGCAAACCGATAGCGGTTGTCGCGGTCGAAACCGATTCCACCTAGCGCCATTGCCGCGAGCTATGAAGCCAAAGCCTTCGGGGTAAAAACCGGTCACCAAGATACATGAGGCCAAACGCTTATGCCCTGGCCTGGTCTGCGTCTTGGCTCGACATGAGTGCTACGTCGAGTTTCATCACCGCCTGATCGAGGAGATCGAGCGGCATATCCCGGTTACAGCAGTTTGCTCCATCGACGAGGTGGCCTGCCGTCTTATGGATAATGAAATCTCGGTCGAGCGTTCAACCGAGATCGCACAGTCGATCAAAATGGAATCGCGAAAAACATCGGTCCCTATATGCGCTGCTCAATCGGCATTGCGCCGAACCGCTATCTCGCAAAAGTCGGCACCGAGCTGGAAAAGCCGGATGGTCTGGTGGTGCTGCATGCGGCGGATTTGCCGCAGAAGCTTTTCAGCCTGAAACTGCGCGATCTGCCGGGGATCGGCGCCAATATCGAGCATCGAATCAAGCTGGCGGGCATTACGGATCTGCCGGGTCTGTTCGCGCTCAATCCTCATCAGATGCGCAAGATCTGGGGCAGCGTCTGGGGCGAAAAGGTGTGGTATCTGCTGCGCGGCATGGAATTGCCGGACGAGATAACCGCCCGGCGCAGCATCGGCCACAGCCATGTCATGGCGCCGGAACTGCGCGATCCGATCAAGGCCAAGGATGTTGCGCGGCGCCTGACGCTGAAGGCTGCCAGCCGCCTGCGACGAATGGAGTATTATGCGGGCGCCATGTCGTTTTCGGCCCGGCTGGAAAATGACACGCGCGTCCATGCCGAAGAGCGCTTTTACCGGGCGCAGGACAATAAGACCTTTCTGGATCTCCTGAACAGGCTCTGGACGCAGGCGCTCAAACAAAGCCCTGGTGTCAGGATCAGAAAAGTCTCGGTCACGCTTTCGGATCTGGTCGCGGCAACCAATCTGCAAGCGGATTTGTTCGCGAGCCTGCCGGACGTCGATCTGGCGGCGCGCGGTAAATCGGAAAAATTGTCCCGCGCTATGGACAAGATCAATCACCGCTTCGGGCGCGACAGCATCCTCATTGGCATGACGCCATCGCAGGGCCAGTCTTTCTCCGGCAGTAAAATCGCCTTCACCCGTATCCCGGATGATCGATGAGTTTTTGGAGTAAAGCACCTTGACGGGCGGCTAAATGGGTACCTGCACGGATTCCCCCGAGCTTCAGACGATGGTGCGAACCCTTGTCGCCAATGGCTTTGACATCCGAAACGTCACTCCAAAGGCGAGATACGAAATAGTCTCGTGCGCACGATTCGACGAATTCGGAGGTACCGTGGAATACGATTTTGCGCTCAGCGATCAACGCCTCAACTCGTCAGACGCATTAGCATTTCGGAGACACGCCGACCGGAGAAAGGCAATTCCCGTGATCGTCGCACCGGCCGGTGATCCGCTTGAGGTTCCGTACCTCGAATGGAGTCAGTTTCTCGGTCGCTGCGGTGGTGCGGTCAAGTCGTGGCTGCCTCTAGACGAGAATTTTGGTGCCCACCTAATCGAACTTGGACATAACCGGGCCGTGAGGGGAGTGCTTGGGCGACCTGACGACCTATTCGAGCAATACGTACACGCCGGCTTACAGTTTATTCTCGCCGATCAGGTAATCCGTTACGGCCAGAGCAGGAGCGGTGAAGTTCTGCCTGACGGCGGAGGATTCGGTCGTAAGCACCCTCTCTTTCTCTACGACGCCAAGGCGTACAAGCACGGCTACCCTCTATCGAGGGCCAGTATTCGCCAATTCGGCGACTACATTTGGAGATTTCACAAAAAATACGAGGCCTCAGTCGGGCGACTGGCCGCATTTCTGGTCATCTCAGGCTATTTCGTAGACTCACCTGAAAGTCTAATTAGCTATTCGCAGGACCTGCAAGCTGATTGCGGCGTACCTCTGGCCTACCTCGGTGCAGAAACGATGGCCAAAGTCACGGAAACACTCCGCGAGCGTCCAGCCTTCCGGAACGCACTCGATTGGCGAAGCATCTTTGCGAGAGTCATCGTTTCGACTGAACTATTTCAAAGTCACCTGAAGGCCGCCCAACGAGACGGACTGGTTCGCTGAATGGGAACGTCGGTAAGTCAGCGCTCTCCTCGGACGGTCTCATGGTCGGCGGTGTCAACTGCCTATCGTGCCAGCAACGTCGGAATTGAGCGCGTCGTCTCTGAGTTGTGGCGTGCTGCTCGTAGCGAGCCGGACTCAAATTGGGAATCGTTACTTGCCGGACCTGCGGTAACAATCTGTCTCAGAAGCGCGATAGCGAATGCGAGTCCGGAGGAGGCCCTCCGTGCAGCAAGCCGCCACATTTCACAGGAACGAGTCAGTTCGCTTGCGGCGGATATCGCCAAGAGGGCGGTCGTCAGGTCCTTCTCTCATGAAGATCGGGTGTCCGGGTTTGCGCGGGAGCTGTTGGTGGAAACGAGCAACTACCTAGTCTCTCGCGATCTTGTCTGGCTCGATTAGCCCTAGCTCTCGAAATAATTCTGTTTCACAAGCAATCGCGTTCAAAGAACAGATAAGCCAACGCGTTTCCGATGCGGTACGGGAAGCGGGTTCACCTGGAACTGAACCTGCGGCTTGGACTGCGTTCCTGCGTCGGGCGATAGAACAGTTGGTTCGATAAACGTTGAACATTGCCGTTCAATATAACGAAGAACTCTGCAACAGCGACCTTCTGCTAGTGCCCGGTCGCAACCTAGTCACCGGTGCAAAGGCGATCGCCGAGGCGTTTGGCCCGTTGACGTCTCTCGAAGAGGACTTACTCACTCTAGCGACCGCTATTTTTGCTGCTGACGTAGCGCTCCGGCGCGGAGAGCGGGAGCAGTTTACGCGAAGCTTCCAACTGCAGATACCCGTCACCAACTATGCGGCATTCGTCGGGCTTCAGGCGGACCTAATTGACATCCTGTACTTTCTAACTTCAGACAACTGGAGTGTTGTCTTCTCCCGGCGCGACGGCGCGCCCGAGGAAAACCGGCGCTGGCCCAGCGGTCGCGGAACCACTCTTCTCTTCTCTGGAGGCCTAGATTCGTTCGCGGCAGCTATCGACGAGCTGATCGCTAGGCGCCCCCCTCCTTCTTGTTAGTCATTACACCGCGAATCGAGTCATTCGTGAGAGTCAAGAATCACTGTACGCTCATCTCTGCACGTCTTTTCGCGCTGCGCCCAATCGTATAGCGGTCCGTGCTGGCGGACGTAGCAGCGCCGCGCTCACATTTCCTTCCGACCACGAGCGAGAACCAACGCAGAGGACGCGTACGTTCCTGTTTCTCGTCATCGCGGCAATCGCGGCAAGACGCACAGGATTTTCCAATCTTGTAATGGTCGGCGAAAACGGTCAGATGGCGATCCATCTCCCCCTGACGCCTGCGCGGATCGGCGCCTTTTCAACGCACACCGCACATCCGGAGTTTCTATTCGACATGCAACGCTTACTTTCCGCTCTGTTGCAGGTCAACTTCACCCTCGAGAACCCCTTTGTCTACAAAACAAAAGCTGAAACCATCTCGTTTATCGCCGGCTCACGGAAGCATCGTGGCGCCATACAACAATCCGTCAGTTGTTGGGGCGCTGGCCGACAAGCCTTTTCGCATTGTGGGGAGTGCATACCTTGCATCGTGAGGCGCACAGCTCTTGAAGATCGCGGAGTCAGACTTAGAGAATACGCGCGGGATCTTTTCGCCGAGGACGTGGCGCGCCTCAGCGAAGACGATGCGGGAAAGCGCAACTTATTTGACATTGCTGAGTTCGTAGCTCTCTTCTCCACCTTACCTGATGCTGTTCTCCTGGATAAGTTTCCGGAGTTGATCAACCCGCATTTTGACCGAGCGGTTGCCGTCAGCATGTATCGACGGTTCGCCGAAGAGGCTAGGCGGGTATTCGCTCGTCATCGACAATTGGCGCCGCTGGTCAGATGAAACTAGGCCTCGCAAGACTGGAAGAGGCTCGCGCGAATCCTCGGGCAATGAGAGCGGCGTTGCGTTCGACGGCGCGAGTTCGGATGAGTTTCTCAAGAGCTCGCGCCCTCTACTTGAGTGCGATGCGGTATCACAAGGAAGGAGACGACCTTGACTCGGCGCGAGACTATTTGACTGAGGTCTATCGAAAGAATTTCAAGCGACTGGAAGAACTCCCTATATTGCTGAGGGAACTGACATCCTACGCGAGCCGTTATCAATCAGCGGGAAACGCATACATCACTGTCGGCAGGCGCATAAGCATCCCCGTCAGCGCTGATTTCGAGCTCGGTGGTGAAATACCGCGCGTCGACCTCGTGACCACCGGAGGCTATGCAATCTGGCTATTCTCAAGAATCCAACGATCTTGGCGAAACGAACTTCGTATGCCGCTCATTCAGTTCCATTTTGCCCAAACACTAGGCGTGGACGCTCAGCAAATTAGAGTGGGATTCTATTTCTTCAGCCCCGCGACTTACGAGTCCGAGTGTTTCCTTCAACCTGCGATAGACAATGCGCGGCGCGAATGCCAAGGCATCGGCAGAGTTCTGACAGCGTAGAAAGAGCAGATCGCGGAGCATGTTGAGGTGAATCGTTAACACTGTGGTCTTTAGCCCCACTTGAGGGGCGAGCATTCTGCCCATAGTGGGGTTTATAATAGATTTCTTTACGCTAGCTTCGCGCCGCGGCGATGCGAGTTGAGGTAGAGGTAAACACCGGTCATGTCGGGGTACAGAAATCGCGCAGACATGACCTCATATCCTCATGAGGACATGGTCAGTCGGTTATCCTGAGGGTGTGGGAATGGGTTTCGAGCCAGAGGTTAAGAGCGTTTTTGACGAGCTGGCTCAGGGGCATCCGTCTTCGTTTGGCAAGAACGCTCAGTTCGATGTGGGCGTCACCGGGGATAGCGACTTGAAGGAGGGCCTTCCCTTGTCGCCACGCGTTTCGGTCGTGCTTTACAGAGGGTGAGTGTTTTTCGTTGGCACGTTGTGGCGTCGGCGGTGGAGGGGTCTCCCGTTGTAAAGGTCGGGTTGTGCCTTCGGGCTTGGACGATCGTTGACGCATGAGCCGCTCGGCGAGTCCGTCCTCTTGGGCCAGACCTTCACTAACGATGTCTAATGACGCAAGCGCGGTTTCTTTTCTGGTCATCGGGGTCTCCTTAGGCGACCCGGCGTCAAGCTCGACACAAACGCAGACGGTGGGAAACTGTTCTGGTCAGGCGCTCGACTTTGACAACAACGCCTACTACATCGCCGCTGACATCAGCAATGCAAACACGACCGGTGGATCGGTGGGGGTCTATCAAGTCGTCGTAGGTCCCGCGAACTGCATATTCTGACCGCCTCTTCGCTGATGGCGGCGGCGTACGGTATCAAGTCCATAGATCTGAAAAAGGGGGATGGCGCCTGCCCGCGGCAGATGGGACCTAGCAAGAAATCTCCGCCGCGGCGGCGCCGCCTCGCTTAAAACTTTTTGCGCCGCGTCAACTATTTCTACCCCACAGCATCGTAAACCAGAGTACGCCAAATAAGGGTACCAGGCAGATCAGTGTAACCTTACACGCCAAGTGGCAGCCTGACGGCTCTTGCACACGACATCGTCTACTCGACTCGATTGCTGTGACCTAAAGTGACCTCTCTCAGCGCACCTCGGTTCGACCCGAGTGAGGAATCGCCATGAGGCTCCAAGTGGAGACAACGCTAAAAAACTGATCCAGTCTGGAGTGAACCCCTTGGGCTGGACAGGTGTCAGTGTTTGCCACCGCAAACATCGTCGTGTGACGTGCGCAGGAGGAGTTCGAGCGTGGTTCGCGCTCCCACTGCCGCATCGTAGCGGGCCAACCTCTTGGGGCCGCCGGAATCGAGGAGACCTGCTTCGGATCGCGCTCCGGACCACCGCGATGATATCGCCGCGTTTGATCGGGTCACGGCTGCGGCGACTCAGAAGCTCTTTGTGGTCCGGATCGCCGGGAATACCTATGACCGGCTCGCGCTCGAGAGCATCGAGTGAAAAAGAAGGGCTTGCGCGCGAGCGCATTTGTTCAATCAACTCTGGCCGGTTCGCCTCTGGCCATTCGGGAAAAACCAGGAGGAGTTGAACGACGAACTGGTCTGGAGGAAATCGAGACGGGACCGGCGGTTCGCAGTGCCTCGTTGGTGGAGCGGAGGGGATTCGAACCGCCGGTCTCATCCGACTAAAAGTGTAGTTTATCGTCGCATTGGAACAGATTTGTTTGCCACCGCAAACATCGTCGTGTGACGAGCGCAGGAGGAGTTCGAGCGTGGTTCGCGCTGCCACTGCCGCATCGCAGCGGGCCAACCTCTTGGGGCCGCCGGAATCGAGGAGACCTGCTCCGGATCGCGCTGCTTTTGTCAGCTTTTAGCGGAGACTTTGGGGACTGGACTTTGGGAGAGAATCGAGCCTGTGTCGTGCCAGGAGGAGGAAGGCACATGAGGCAACCCGCAATTCCCAAGCTCTCCGAACTGAGCACCGTCGGACGGGCAGAGCTTTTGGCTATCTGGACGGCCACGTTTGGCAAACCCCCAACCGCTTTGCGGAGCAGTCGCGAGCTGCTGGCCAGCGCCTTGGCCTGGCAACTCCAGGAGCGCAAATTCGGCGGCCTTAGTGGCGCCACCAAGCGCAAGCTGCGCGTCATGGCCCGCGCGCAAGAGCGCAAGAAGCGCTCATCTCAATTGCCGGGGGCATCGACCAATCTTCGCCCCGGCACTGTAATCAGCAAGCAGTGGCGGGGAGCGCAGCACGTGGTCACGGTGCTGGCCGATGGCTTTCAACACCAGGGCACGGTCTATGGCAGCCTCTCCCGCGTGGCCCGAGAGATCACCGGCACGCGCTGGAACGGCCCGGCTTTCTTCGGCCTGCGCAAGGGGCACGGACGCCCGGCGGAGGTGCGGCAATGACGGCCAGTAAGGCAGCGATTCGCTGGTGCGCGGTCTACACGCGCAAGTCCTCGGAGGAGGGCTTGGAGCAGCAATTCAATTCGCTGCATGCCCAGCGCGAGGCGGCCGAAGCCTACATCAAGAGCCAGCGGCACGAGGGCTGGCGCCTGTTGGCGGAGAAATACGATGACGGCGGATACTCCGGAGGCAATCTCGAACGCCCGGCACTCAAGCGTCTGATGGCCGACATCCGGGCCGGCAAGGTTCAGACCGTGGTGGTCTACAAAGTTGACCGGCTGACCCGTTCGCTGAGCGATTTCGCCAAGCTGATCGAATTGTTCGAGGCGCGCGGCGTAACCTTTGTCTCGGTCACTCAGCAGTTCAACACCACCACCTCGATGGGCCGGCTGATGCTCAACGTGCTGCTGTCCTTCGCTCAATTCGAGCGCGAGGTGACCGGCGAGCGCATTCGCGACAAGATCGCGGCGGCCAAGAAAAAAGGTCTGTGGATGGGTGGCACGCCGCCGATCGGTTATGAGCTCAAGGGCAAAAAGCTGCTGGTCAATAAGACCCAAGCGCAGGTCGTCCGGCACATCTTTCGCCGCTACGCGGCGCTCAAATCGGTGGCCAAGCT
Organism: uncultured Pseudomonadota bacterium; assembly: GCA_963824565.1. GTDB lineage: Bacteria > Desulfobacterota > Binatia > Binatales > Binataceae > JAJPJA01. The sequence goes on from CAWGQB010000014.1 coordinate 10,967, forward strand.
GTGCCGGGAGCTTAAGGCGCAGAGCTACCGCACCAAGCCGTTCACCAGCAGCGCGGGGCGGTCCTATGGCGGCAAGCCGTTTACCCGGGGGCATCTGTACCGGATCCTGCAAAATCGCGTCTACCGGGGCGAGGTGAACCATAAAGATGCGACCCATCGGGGTGAGCACGCGGCGGTGGTGGACCGCAGGTTATGGGACGAAGTCCAACGGGTGATGGCTAGCAACCGCAAAGCGGTGGCGACGGGCTCGCGGTCGGAGACCTCCTCATTGTTCAAGGGGCTGGTCTTCGATGATGCGGGAAACCGCATGAGCCCGGTGCACGCCAACAAGGGCGGGTGCCGCTACCGGTACTACGTAAGCCAGGCGCTGCTGCAACAGCGCAAGGAGGATGCGGGCAGTCTGCCGCGCCTGCCGGCCCACGACTTCGAAGCGCTGATCAGCGGCCGGATAGTCGAGGTACTCGGCGCAGATGCACGGATGAAGGCGGCCCTGGTCAAGGTGGGCTGGAACAATGACCACGACCGTCAGCGCCTGCTGCGGATCATCATCAAGCGCATCGAGGTCGCCAAGGGAGTGGTCCGGGTCCAGATCGATCCCGCGGCCGCGTTGGCGGATGAAGCCGAGGGCTTACGCCCTGAGCCCCAGACGGTCGAGATCGCGTGTAATCTGGTCAGGGGCGCCAGCGGCGTGCAGATCGCAATTGGTAAGGACTCCGGTAATCTCTCGCGCCGCCAGGATCCGGCATTGATCAAGGGGATGGTTCGTGGCTATCAGTGGCGCAGCCAATTGCTCGATGGAGAAGTGAGGAGCGTAGCCGAGCTGGCCCGCAAGGCCGGGGTAAACTCTCGATATGTGGTGCGTACGGTGCGCATGGGCTTTTTGGCTCCCGACATAATCGAGGCCATCCTGGAGGGTCGTCAGACCGCTGCGGTGACCTTTGAGATTTTCCGCCAACCGATTCCCTTGGACTGGGCCGCGCAACGCCTCATGCTGGGGTTTGTTCAATGAGGTAAGAGACGAGATGGGCACTCGTGGTAATGGGGTGCTCTGCGAATGAGGCGCCGGACTCGATTATGTTCCAACCCTCTAATAAGCTCCGGAGTCCGGTACTCCTGCTGTCGGGTGTCAAAGTGTCAATCGTCCTACGGTCCGCGGTACTTGGTGGGTTTTCCAACCGTCACGACCAGTCGTCTTTGACGCTTGCCGAGATTTAGAAAGGGCTTGTCTCACAGCAGGTTTTGACACCTTGACGGTTTCGGCAACCCGCTCGGGTAGTACATAACGCGCGAAGGCATCCTGGCATTGGCTAAGACGATAGCCGCGGGCGCTGCCGAAGGAGGTCGGATAAATCTCAAACGGACGCAGCAGCCGGGCCAATTGCGCCTCGCTCAACGGTCTGCCCCGGTTGGACTCGCTCCACCTGGCGGTGGGGTCGGCCGTCAGTGCCGCAACGATTCCCTTGGAGCCGAGGCGGTCGGTATGTTGTGCGGCGAACAAGTCCTTGATTGCGGCCAGCACCGCGACCGCAATTCCGTCGTCAGTGCGGCGTCCCGCTTAGTGCTAGCGCCGCCGTTCTGGCCCGGCCGGGCCACTTGCCGCCCGCGGTATCTGCCAGGGCGATCAGCGGTCGCCAGTTGTCGCTGGCGCGGTCATCGAGCGCATCGGGTAGCAGCGGCTCGGCGCTCTGTACCTTGGCCCTATTGTCGAGCGCCCAGCGCGCGATCTTACGCGCTAGTTCGCCCAGCGCGCCGCGGGCGTGGCAATCAAGCCGCTGTGCCGGCTCGTTGGTGGTCTTGCGCTTGAGTTTGATCTCGATGCTGCGGTCGGCCAAGGTGGCGGGCAGCTTGCCGATGCCGGCCAGTGCGATGGCAGCCCAGGTCGAGAAACAACGGGGCTGGTTATCCTCGCCTTGGCAGCGGATCACAAAAGCGGTGGCGCGGCTGTGGCCGCTGTTCAAGACCCCTCGCAGCTCATCATTTTCTTTGACAAAGGTATCCGTTTCATCGATCAGCAAGGTCGGCCGCGCGGCTTCGATGACGCGAAAGGCCACCGCCGGGGTGAGGTTGGCCGCGGCCAGGGGCCGGCAGCTCAGCTGGTACAACAGGGAGAGCAAAGTGGTCTTGCCGCAGCGCTTTTGCGGCGCGGTGATCGCCAGGCGCGGGCTGGTCTCAAAGGCGTCCAGCAGATAGGTAAAGAGCACCCACAGCGCGACCGTGTGCACCGCCTCAACCGCCATGACCATGTACCTGGGGATGGTCGCGGATAGTTCATCCAACAACTTCGCGCCATCCACCGCAGTCGGCCACGGCTGGGGTTCGGGGAGCTTGAGCTCCCGACCTTGGCCAGGGCGGGGGCCAGCGGCGTTTGCCGCCACCGGGGCGCGCGCCGCTGCCCGTAGCCGAGTTTTGAGCCGGCGCAGCCCTTCGTCCAAGACCGTGATGGAGATGTGGCGCTGCTTTAGATTTCGCCGGTAGCGCAAGAAGGTGGTGAGCTCTTGCTCCTCGACTATAGCCGCGGCTTGCAGCGCGTCGATGGTAAACGGCGCGTCGGGATTTTCGCCGGCCTTGGCGATCACCTCGGCGAGAATCTCTGTGGCCCAATCCAACTTTGATTTGTCCTGATGCCCGCCGTTGGCTGACCGCACAGGCGCCTTCCTCGCCGCCTGGGCCATGGTTCGACGTCAAGCCCTTGCCGACGTACGTCGGCTGGTGAACTGGTAGCGGTCCTAAAGACTTCTTGGCTCTATCGTTCATCACGACTTCCTCCTTAAATGGCCCCGGATGCGTCCCAAAATGGGCCGGACACACACATTGCTCGTTTCGCGCCACCCAGCCAGTCTTCGCCCCCTGAAGTTAGAGCGTCGAAGGATTCTCCGGACAACACGGTGGTCCCTTTGTCCTCCATCGTCATCCAACTGATTTCGGGGTGAGGGTCTTTATTTTTCCCGCCGCCTGCAGCGGCGCGGTCGCCAGTTGTCGCTGGCATGGTCATCGAGCGCACCCAATAGCGCCGGTCCCATGCTTTAGCCTCATGGTCCCTTGCCAATCGCGGCGCTACTTCGCCCGGCGCCGCCGCGGATCTGGTGATACGCCGCTCACCGGCTCCCCGTTGGTCTTGCGCATCCGTGCTTGGCTCTCCACCATTCCCGCTGAGTCGCGCCAGAGGCTCGACACGGAGTACAGTAGCAGCGCTCGCCAGCCCGTCTCCGTCTTCCCGGCAAAAAGGGCGCGCCGCACGCCGCGCAGATTACTAACTCATCGGAACGCGTTAGCACCATTAGGAGCTGGACGGTCAGCAATCCGAACAGCCCGCCCCCCTCAAAGACCAATCTTGCTTGAGGCGGCCACTGTTGTCTCTCCATGGAAGCGGCGTTAGCGGCGATGTCCCAGGTTAGGTACACGCCGGCGATCCTGAGGCATCTGTTTACCTCCTCAACTATCTCGACCCACTTTTCAACCATGCCGGCTTTTGTCGTGTTTGATTTCGGTGACTTTTCGTAAAGCAGCGCGATGCTAGTGAGAATCTCGAAAAAGTGACGCGAATAGCGTCGCCAGCTCTCTACCAACTCCCATCCGGCCTTCCCTGGTTTGCCCCGCCCGCATGGAACACACTTCTGCGAATGGGTATATGGCATCGAGTGTTCGCAAATTCCGAGCACTCCCCACCTGTTGGCGTAACTAAGGATTACCTGATCGCGCTCCTTATGCAGACGCACAAAGTCATCGAGGGCACCGGCGCCGCGCGTGGAATCCATGCGTGCTAGCTGGTTAACTTTTGCTCCCAAATCCGAAAGAGCGACCGCGAGTTCCTCTGGACCCGAATGCTCGGAGAGCACGCCGCGCTTGCGCTTAAGCGTTTCACGGCCCCGGCGAACGAATTTCGAGTCGATAGGATGGGGCAAGGTGACAAAGCGGGCCAGTTCGGCGGCGGTCAATTCGGGCATTGACCAGCCCCGCGCAGGCCATGCGGCTGATTCCTTCTTTTCCAGACTGGACAAAATATTGGCTTCGCGCTGCCGCAACTCAGTCCTGAGAAATTGGTGGGCGGGACCTTCAAGGCCGTTAATTGCGAGCCTACCCCTGACAGCGCTTATCCTACAGCCGAAATAGCGGGCCGCCGCCACGAGTTCAGCCTCGGTAAACCTTGACCACACTTCATGCGGCCACCACCAGATGAGCCGAGGTGCATGGCTCGGACCACCAAGTTCCAGCATAGGCACAGACGGTGCTTCGCCGAGCGGTCCGGGAACCTCTCGGCCCAGATAACCTGATTGGGTCTGCAGCGGTTCTAAGGATTCCAATTTCCGCCTCTACTTTATCTCAACTTTATCTCTATTTTCCCGGGGCCCTCGCGCAATGGCAAGCTGCACTTAATGAAACATTCGAGCCCGCATCTCGAAAGGACGCATGAGTTGCAGATACGCCCAGGCAGATTCGCCAGATCAGGCGCAGCATCGAAGCTTTCGGCTTCAACGTGCCCGTGCTGGTCGATCGCAATTCCAACGTGATCGCCGGCCACGGCCGCATTCTGGCCTGCAACCAGCTGGGTTGGACTGAGGTGCCGACCATCGCGCTCGAGCATCTAAACGACGCACAGGCCAAGGCCTTCATGATCGCCGATAATCGCCTGACCGAGAACTCCGTCTGGAATGATCGGCTGCTCGCCGAGCAGCTCAAGGGACTCTCGGTCCTGAACCTCGACTTTAGCCTTGAGGCCACTGGATTCGAGATGGGCGAAATCGACCTGCGCATCGAGGGCTTAAGGGTCGAGCCGGAAGGAGATGACGATCCCGCGGATAGGGCACTTGCGGTACCGGGAGGCCCAGCTGTTAGCCGGCCCGGTGACCTATGGCTGCTCGGCAAGCATCGCGTTCTTTGCGGCAGCGCGCTCGACGAGGAGGCTTTCGCTCTCCTGATGCAGGGGGAGCAGGCGGCGATGGCTTTTTCCGATCCGCCATACAACGTCCGGATCGAGGGCAACGTGAGCGGTCTGGGCGCGATCCAGCATCGCGATTTCGCGATGGCCCGCGGAGAGATGGACGAGGCCGAATTCACCGCCTTTCTAGTCAAGGCTTGTTCACTGCTTGAAGCCATAGTGCCGAGGTTCGATGCACTTTATCTTTATCGACTGGAGACACATGGGCGAGCTGCTCGCGGCGGGCCGGCAAGTCTACACCGAGCTCAAGAACCTTTGCGTGTGGGTCAAGAACCACACCGGAATGGGAACCTTCTATAGGAGCCGCCACGAGCTCATCCTCGTCTTCAAGGCGGGTCGCGCTGCGCATCGCAATAATATTCAGCTCGGGCGGTTCGGGCGCGACCGCACCAATGTCTGGAACTATCCGAGATCCGCAGAACCCCGACCGAGGAAGGCAACCTGCTTGCCCTCCACCCGACGGTGAAGCCGGTTGCTCTGGTTGCCGACGCGATTATGGACTGCTCGGCGCGAGGCGACATCGTGCTCGACGCCTTCTTGGGCAGCGGCACCACGCTCATCGCCGCCGAGCGCACCGGGCCGGCGCTGCTATGGGCTCGAGCTCGACCCGCTCTACGTCGACACTATTGTCCGGCGCTGGCAAGCCTTCACCCGCGATACTGCCCGTCGGAGCCTCCGACGGTTACCGGTTCGCGGATGTCGAACAGGAGGCGGAAGAACCGCTAGGAGAGTGAGCGCGATCGGATAACCCGTCGGACAACGGCAATTCAGATTACGCTTAGCCGATACCATCGTTGGTAGCGTGCGCCGCCCAGGGGGCGTGCAACGCAGCCAGCATTCACTTTCTGACCAACTCGAAACCGAGACGGAGGAATGCCATGTCGAACGAACGCGATGATAATTACAAGGTGGGCTTCGGAAAGCCGCCCAAGCATACACGTTTTAAAAAGGGGCAGTCCGGCAACCCCAAGGGGCGGCCACCTGGGTCAAAGGACTTCGTAAAACTAATCGATGACGCGCTGAAGGAGCGGGTGTTAGTGAAAGAAAATGGACGGTCAAGGATGATCACCAAGCGAGCGGCGCTCGCCAAGCTGCTGGTGAACCTTGGGATTTCAGGCAATGTCTCAGTGACCAAGCTATTACTACTCCTGATGGCACGCGTTGAGGAAGCCGAGCACCGAGCATCAGTACAATCGCAAGCGCCGAACACGTTTCCGTCGCTATCTGACATTAAAGCGGCCATCAAATATCTCGAAGACGGAATTGAACCGTCGCCGGATGACGATTCCTCGTCGAAATCCTAGTGTTCACCGGATTTGGCGAAGACCTTACGCCGCTCGCCGGATCGAAGATGAACGCTCGTGTAAAGGATGTTCATCGAAGTTTGCGAGTTGCGCCTATTAATATGCAGGGTTGTCTTTCGAATACGACGTCGAACAAAAGGTTGGCGCCAAGGGTAAACACCACCCTGACACCTTTATGCTTCGGAAATTCGCACTATTGTTGGGTGCGCCAAGAAGATATACAAATGTCTCCAGGTTCAGGATTATCTTGCCTAACCGTAATCGGATTTATCTGCGGAACACTATCAGGTGCTATAGCATTCTCATTTATTACCTTATTTGCTCGCATACGGGCAGTTTCAAGCAGAATCTGGGGCTGCAATTATCATAGCCTCGATCGGGTCTCTGTTCGCTGCGACTGTAATAAGCGCGAGCATTTTTAGCCACAAGTACTATCCGCAGAAAAAAGGTTCGTCCTTAGAGTTAACTTTTTATAGTGTAAATGTGTGGTTCTTTGGTGCAGGTCTCGCAGGAACAATTTGGTCCGTTCTGGGTTTTGCTGTGGGTCATCTGCCGCTAGCTATCTATGGGATAATGGGTGGAGTCAGCCTCATCGTTTCCCTCGTCAGCCTTAGTCCCGTGAGCAGAGCACTGCATTCTTCGCTTTTGCGCACACCGCCCGATTACAGATAATCTTGTTCCAGCATTGATCCGGACGACCTCTTCAATGTGGACACTTTTGTCCCTTACTCGCCGCTCAGAGATGCATTGGGTTCGGTTCTGAACCTGACCGATTCAAGCGGAAAGATCCAGGCGACTTACCAGTATGATCCCTACGGCAATTCATGGCTAGCGGCTTGGAGGGGGGCGCCAGTCAGTTCCAGTACATCGGGCCTGTTAAATTGATGTGTTCCCAGTCCAGTGGCGACAAATGGGCCAAATCACCGGGTGCCGGATGGTGCCCCTGTTTGCGTAGGTGATCGACGGCGCGCTGCAGGTAGGTCGTATTCCATAGAATGATGGCCGCGACGAGCAGGTTCAAACCGGTAAAAGCGGCAGGAAAAAGAGGCGATTCATCTTGGCGCGCCTCGCGTCGAGCTGGGCACGGTCGATCTCGTGGTGAAGGAACCTCGCTTGCTGGCGGCGCAGTATCTGGCAGCCGATCAAGAAGCGATGAGTTTCACGTGCAATTGCGGCTGTCGATGGCGGTCGCGAGTCATATCCGTCGAAGCCCAACGATCCAACCACCTAATGATCCGAGGACGCATGAAAGAAGAAGTCCCCGAGCATTTGCCGCTCGCGCGCAGTCGGCGGCCAGGGCCGGTTTCGCGCGTTCCGGGAAGGGGTGTGACGAAGCGGCCTCCGACGGGGACTACTTGGTTGAGTTCCGATGATGCCGATTAGTGCCGAGCGCGTCGAGCAAGGTTTGCCGGCGGCGACCGAATAAGCTGGGGCATCAAACAACCGGTATGCTTGTTCGAATTGAGACAATCGACTACGGAAATCAGGGTGTGTTTTGATGAGCAAGGCTAACGAAGTCTGATTGATACGGAAAGTCGCGCTCTTCAATTGTGTCATAGCGCTTCACTGTTTTTACCCGGATGCTCTTGAAGGGGCCTTCTTCCAGCCACTCTCCCAGGTAGGTTTCGAAGTGAGAGGCTCCTTCGTCTGTGCCCCAGAGGATAGGGAAGAAATTCATCTCGTCTCCCATGCGAACCATCACCAGCACCTCCACACGGCCTGCCGTTTGAGAACCGACTCCAAGAGTATCATACCACCCTGCACACGGCTTCCGCTATGGCGCGGGTCCGGGTCAGCCTACTGCACGCCGCTTGGTGACGGTTCCGTCGTCCGTCGTCAATCCCAATCGATGTCACTATGGCTATCCGCAGAATAAAGGCAGAAATGCTAATTGGAGTAAGGAGTATGTCGTCAGTAAAATATGGATTGCTTTTTCTAGCACATGACAACTGACCTTTCATCATGGCCAAGACTCAACTAATATCAGACTAGTAAGTTATGCAATGGGAGTTCTCTGAAAGTGGTAGAATGAGTACATGTCCTTGGAGGGACAGCCAAGGCTGAGTGAACAGCCAAACAACCGAACTGGCTCGCCAGGCAGCGCCGCATACGTTGAAAATCGAGATCGAATGCGAAAACCTCACGCAGTTTGAACAGGCAATTGCGGCCAGCGTGGACGTGGTCCTGCTCGACAACATGACACTCGACGACATCCGCCGCGCATGTCAAATAGCTGCCGGCCGGGTGCAAATCTAGGTGTCGGGTAATGTCAGCCTGGCAATCGTTGGCGACATCGCGCAATACCGGGGTGGATCTCGATATCCGTCGGCGGGCTGACCCATTCGCCGCCCGCCGCCGACCTCAGCATGCGTATCGAAGCGTTTTGAGGTTCAGTCTCGAGGATATCCATTCATAGGGCGGCCACCTTCCACCAGCGTTTCATCGTCGTCACCAACCATCACGTTGACCGAATACATTTCGTTGGCGGAGGCGTCCTTGATCTTTTCCACGCGCACGGTGCGACGGCTCGGCTTGAATTTGATCAAATCCTCCGACTCCAAATAAAGGTCCTTATGGGTTTGTTTTAGGGCGCTCGTGTCGCCGGTGCCTTGAACCTAAAAGCCCCGTCGAACGTCGAAATCTGGGTCTCCTGTTTCTGCTGGTTGATAATGCGGGCACTCGCGATGTTCGAGCGCGGTCACCCAGTGGCTCGGCGACACGGTCCTTCGGTTCCCATCGTACTCCATATAGATGAAGCGGGAATGGACTCTGTGCCAAGGCGTCAGTAATTCGAGTACGATGCCCACTGCGGTGGAAGCCAGTACGCCGTTTGGCCAGACAACCTGTGGACGCGCACCAGCCGCTCCATATTGTTCGGCCTCGCGTTCCAGTCTTTCATCCGTGATGAAGTTGCAACAGCGAAGGCAAGGGCCACCTGGTGGCGGCCTGTCGGCAGAAACGCAGGGTACGATTCGCGACCGCGGCCGCACTGATCAATGAACTGGTCGAAGCCAAGCATCAGTTCCAACTCGGTCGCGTCTTGGGGCGCTGGGCCCGCTACGACCTGATTGCGATTGATGAAGTTGGTTATGTGCCGCTGGCGGAAATAGGGGCGGAGTTTCTCTTCCAGGTCATCGCGGAACGGGCCGAGAAGGCTGCGGTAATCGTGACCACCAATCTGCCCTTCTCGGAATGGACCCAGGTCATTCCCAATGCCCGGCTGTGCAAGGCGCTGGTCGACCGCATCACCGACCGCGCGCACATCATCGAAACCGGCACCGAGTCCTATCGCTTTCGCCGAACTCTGGACAAGCGCAAGAATCGACCATCAGCGCTGAACACCACCGTCCCGTCACCGTCGACCGCACCGAAAAACGAGACCAAACAACCCGCGGAGGATGCCCAATGAAAGATTCTCAAGGAGCGAGGCCACCGCGCACAGCGCTTGGCCAGCACAAGAATGCTGGCCGGCCCGCTGCAAAGCGCGGCGTCCTCGGATCGAAATCCCACAGTTTTTCGACTCACCCTCGGAGCTGTGAAGGGTGGGTCGAAAAACTGGTACAGAACAGAGCACAGAATCAAAACTCACTAGCAGTAACTCGGGAGCGGATACCAAACTGCCAACCGCAACTAAAACCACGGGGGGGGGCCAAAACTGAATATCAAAGTGGGCCAGACCGCATTGTCAAAATCACTGGAGGCCATCTTCTCATACGTGAGCAGGGATGAAGCCGCCCACGCCGGCTTCTATCGTGCGATGATCCAGCTCGAACTATCCGAGGACCGCGAGGGGACAATCAGCGACCTTGCCCAGGTGATTTCGCACTTCAAGATGCCGGGGGATGGCCTGATCCCCAATTACCAGGAACGGCTGCGCACTTCGGGAGCCGGGATAAGTACCCGGCTATTCGTTGAACACGTGCTGCTACCGACCCTGCGGACACTGGGCACCAGCCGTGATGAATTGAAAATGGCTTCGCAAAAGAGGGACGCGACGCCACGAGTTGCACCGCTTGTAGAGACGGAAGGTCACTGACGCTCGATGCATCCGTGCCGCGGCGAGCGCCGCACCGACGAGGCGGCGAGGATCGATGGCACGCCTAACGCCGGAACACACTCTTCGACCTCGTCAAGTAACACATCCGCGTCGTCCGCGAATGCAAGGCGCGACGCTGCCCGAGTCGATACTGGCCGGTCTGCAAGTCGGATGAAGCACAAATACGAAAGCAAGGATCTACAGGGTCTCGTCAACCTCGGACGAGAGCAGGGTTATCTCACCTTCGACCAGGTAAATGATTTTCTGCCACAGGATGTGGCCTCAGCCGGCGACCTCAGGGCGGCGCTGGAGAGCTTCGAGGGCATGGACATCAAGGTCCTCGACGAAGTTCCCGGCGAGGGCACGCGGGGCGGAGGCCGAAGCTGATCCCAAGGAAGAGCCCGAGGAAGAGAGCGTCGATGACTTCGGCGAGTCCTCCGACCCGGTCCGCCTGTATCTGAAAGAGATGGGAAACTTTCAGCTACTGACGCGGGAGGGGGAAGTAGAGGTCGCCAGGCGGATTCGAAGCGGGGGAAAAGGAAGTCGAGGAAGAGGTCCTCAATTCTCCCATCCTGCTCGACTACATCATCCGAATCGGCGAGCAGGTCGAGGCCGCAGAGGCCGATCTGCGCGACGTCTTTGAGGAAAACGAAGAAGCCGAGGCGGATGAAGAGAAAGGTCCGGAGGCTGACGAAGCCCAGCGTCAGCGTCTGCTGAGTTTTACCAAGAAGCTGACCAAACTGCGCGAGAAGCTGAAGGAGACGGAAGAAGCGCTGCGCGCCAAGCCCGGTCCGCGGCACAAATCCAACCTCGACAAGCAACATGCGCGCTTGAAGCTGCGGGTCAAGGATGAGCTCAAGGCGATGCAACTCTCGCCCAGGGTCGAGGAGGTGGTGATGGGCGAGATGAAACGCCTGCTGGAGGAGCATCGCGGGGCTCATAAGGACCATTGACAACTACGAACGGGCTACCGGCCGCAGCAAGAGCCAGCTGCTGAGGGAAGCGGGGGAAGTTGAAGACCGCCGCCATCTGCTCAAGGTCATGGCACCCGCGAGAATCTGCTGGACATCGCGGCGCGAATCCGCGGAGCGCAAAAGCAGATCAAAGAGATCGAGCGCCGCGTCAAGGCCACCGGCGACGAGCTTGGCCCATTCGCTGGAGATTATTGAGGCCGGTCAGGCCAAGAGCCGCAAGGCCAAGAAGGAATTGACCGAGGCCAACCTGCGCCTGGTGGTCAGCTTGGGCAAACGCTATAACAACCGTGGGCTGGGCTTTCTGGACTTGATTCAGGAAGGCAATATCGGCCTGATGCGCGCGGTCGACAAGTTCGACTACCAGCGCGGCTACAAGTTCTCGACTTACGCCACCTGGTGGATAAGACAATCAATGTCCCGGGCGATCGCCGACCAGGGCCGCACCATCCGCATTCCGGTCCACATGTTCGAGATGACCAACAAGCTGTTGCGCGTCACGCGCTTGCTGGTGCAGCGGCTGGGACGCGAGCCCACTCTGGAGGAGATCGCGGGGCAGATGGAGATGCCGCTGGACAAGGTCCAGCGGGCGCTCAAAATCGTCAAGGAACCGAGTTTCGCTCGAGACGCCGATCGGCGACGACGAGGAGATTTCGCTGGGCGACCTCGTGGAGGACGAACTGGCGCCCTCGCCCGTGGAGGCCGCGATCGCATACCAACCTGAGCGAGCAGACCCGCAAGGTGCTGGCGACGCTGCCCCCTCGCGAGGAGCAAATCTTGCGGATGCGCTTTGGGATCGGCCAGAAAACCGAGAGCACGCTCGAGGAGGTCGGCAAGCGGTTCGCGGTCACGCGTGAGCGGATCCGGCAAATCGAGGCTAAGGCGCTGCGCAGGCTGCGCACCTCCGAGCGTTGGCGTAATCTCGAAAGCTTCCTCGGCCGCGAACCGGCCACTCCAAAAGGCAAAAGCCTTCGTCCGTAGCTACTTGGGGCTCCCTAAAGATTTGCTAGGTGCTCAGCGTCTGAACCGCTGCGAGCGTAAGAGCCTGGTTCCACCCACGCTTTGAGTTTCGGTGTCGAAGGCTTTCGTGAATTGGGATAGCAACATATATGTTACATTCCACATAGGAGTATAAAGTATGCCACGACGTAGTAGCGGCGGAGCAGGATCCACCTTCGACCAAATTCAACAACAGGCGCGAGTAATACTTAGCACATTGCGCGAGGAGATCCGCGCGAAAGAGGCCGATCTAAAGCGCCTGAAGGAAGAGGAGTCGAGACTGGCGTTGGTCACCGCAGAGGTCTCCACAGCTCCCGCCAGCGCTCGCCTAACGCCCGACCGAACGACCGGTGGACGAATCAACTGGCGCACCGTGATCGAGCGGTTACCTAAACAGTTCAAGGCATCCGATGTTCGCGGGATTCGTGGTTTGAAGGACAAGCGGACATCCGAGATTTTCGCCGCGGTAACGCGCTGGATCGATGCGGGGATAGTCAAGCGCAAGGAGCGCGGACTGTACGAACGTGTGAGTTGACACTCTTTGCTTCCAAGAGTCGGCGACAAGGGCGCTATGGCGGCGTGATTTGGTGGCGGCATCATCAGACCGCGACGCCGAACAAGAGCGCGCTCGCCAGTTTCCGATGTCGCCTGGCCAACGCGAAGCGCCAAACAGTCGCCTTGCCGATTGAACAACAAAGGCGGGTGACAAACTGGAGACCTTATCGAGCAACGGGTCGAACTTGGGATGAAATCCTCAGTTGACAATCCGAGTTCCATTGGAATCATTCGTTTAAATTCCTCCGTGTCTTTGTGGTCGGGGCAACTAGTTAAGTTAGATCGTGTCCGGCTAGCCTTTACTGGGATTGGCTACCGTCCTTACTGGCCGCGACCGTTTTGATTTCACTGCTCTTGAGTGTCCAAATTCGGGTGCATATCTATGCAACGTAATAAAGACTAGGCTCGATTATAGCGGGTTGATAAATCTTCTTAGCCTTCTAACGGAGCCGGCCATGAAGGAGTTTCTCCAGTTTGTCGCGCAGCAGTTGGTGAACAAACCAAGCGAAGTCGACGTCCAGGAAACATCTGGCGGTATGATCTCAATTCTTGAGTTGCGGGTGGCAAAGGAAGACATAGGTCGCGTGATAGGCAAGCAGGGCCACACCGCTCAGTCACTCCGCGTCATCCTTAACGCCGTAGCTACGCGGAACCATCGCAGGGTTCAGCTCGAAATCATCGATAAATAGCCGACCGACAAGGGCGAGCGCGGCGGGACCCGAATCTTAGCTTCCAAGCAGGGGACCCATCGGGGAATGCGTTACAGCCTCGGGCGGCTCCCGCGTCACATCATGATGGCCGGCGGGAGAAAGCGCAAATCACTAACTCGATGCAAATGGCAAGGGAGGCGCAGCCGAACGGATTCGTCACGCTACCCGTCTGGCGGCATGCACGTCATCGAATCCGAGAGTTTAGGACCTGCACGAAGAGCCGTCGTCCGTCACGCACAACGAATCGGTCGCGTTCCAACTGGGCCATGTGCTCGGTGACTCTTGGGCGCGAAGCGCCGACGAGTTCGGCGATGTCTTTATGGCTGACGGCCACTCTCAGGAGCGTGCCGCGAGACTCTTCGATGCCAAATTCTGAACTCAGTTCAAGCAGCGTAAGCGCAATTCGTTCGTGCAGAGCGAGGTTAAGAAAGCTGGAGCTGCGCAGCAGCAGTCGATGCCACTGCTCCAAATTTTGCTCGTGGAATTTCTTGACTGCGGACATGGAGGAATCCACGGTAATAGCGTCAAAATTCTTCCAACTAAAACTGCCAACCCGGCATTATTGTGAGCGTCGCACTGGAAACCGAACCTTCCAAGGGCCACAGAAGGGAACTCGGGAATCGGACCAGGCGCAACGAACGCGACGGTTACCCGCTCGCCGCCATTCCGTCACGGGGCGGCCGTGCGCGGTGGACTTTGAACGCGAAATGGATGATCGTTAAGCAATCGGGATCGCCATAGGAGTCGAGTCCGATATTGATCCAGCCAAACAGTGGCCCTTCCTCCCGCCCTTGACCACCTTTCGCTAGACCAACCCGCAAATCGCAGGGCAGGAAGGCTGAGGGAGGTTTCCCGGGTGAGAACCTCGTATCCATCCAATCCGGAACACATTGACCGCAACCGCGGTAGCCCGAGTGATGCTGGTGGCAATCGCCAGCTGTCGCTGGTCAACAACGAAGTAGACGAGGTCGTCAAGCTTCATTTATTCAGGGTCGACGGCCAAGTGGTCGGTTTCAGTGGCGCCCCAAACAACGTCACGCTTTGAAGGTAAGCGGGTTTTACACAGATGATAATCAGCATGAGATCGGGTGAGGTCGGCAGATGTCCGCTTTGCTGGGCACGGACAAAGCATGGGGTTTCCGAGCATCTTAAGGTTGATCACCAGCGTACTCAAATCGAGGCGCACGCAATAATGGAGCGCAATGCCGAAGGCACTCTTGGATGGGACCCCGAAACCAGGAAGAAAAGAGCTGCGCTCAGAACCTTAGTGATTGGGAATTGACCGGCACCACCTATTTTTGCGCCGACGGTCGAGCGCATCCTCTACGGTGCCCATGCAGTAGAGGAATGAATGCCTCGCCCGAGAGGTTGAACGGCTTAATCCTGTCCGGGGTGTTGGCCTTGGAGACCTGTTGGCGGATTCGGTAGTCGAGCGCTCAATTGCTCTCCGGAGAATCCGAGAGAAGGACGGCTCGGCATCGGAATTTCCCGAAGGTCGCGGGCCTTGTACAAAGCTGAGGTGCTCCTGCGGGTAGAGCGGTCCGACCAGGCGGGGGGCGGGGCCGGACGCCGCAAGCACAAGGTCGAACCGAGAAGGTCTTCAGAATGAGTATACCGAAGTGGCCGGCCGACTTGCCGCAGACCTATGACGTAGTGCGCGGCCCCACCTATGAGCCTGATGTAATCGCGACACCCGTGGACTCGGGGCCTGCGAAACGCCGGCGAAGCTCAGCCCATCACAAGATCGAAACGCGGCGTCTGCAAGGCACTTGTAGCGACGCGCAACTTGGAATCCTCCAGAACCTGATTAGTACCGGTAGTAGATTTCAATGGGGCGCCGAGCACGGGGTGGAAATAACCCGGTGGCGTCGACAGGTGGGTCCGGCAAGGCGGGCGAGTCAGTGGACCGTGGAGCTTGTGGTCGACATCTTTCCGTCCTTCCCGCCTGATGCCACGGCCTGAATTTGAAACCGAAATCGGCGTTGTCGAAGTGAGAGGGCGAGAAGGGAACCGCTGCCGATCGCTGCTCTGGGAATTCTTCTCCACCTTACCGCTGCGGTGAAGCGCAAACCGCGCAAGACTATTCGGTAGCCTGGCTCTGTTTCAGCTCCTCTATCTCGCGTCGCTGGCGCTCGATTTGACGCTCCTGCGCCGAGACCCCATTCTGCAGCCGGTATTGCGCCTCGTCCCGGGTTTGAAGTTCATGGCCGACGACTCCCCGCCCGCCAGCGCGCCGATACCGCCGCCAATCAGGGCGCCCTTGACCGGATGATGCATCGCGGCGCCGATAATCGCACCGCTGCCTGCACCCAACACTCCGCCGCCCAGCAACCCTTTTTCCGTCATGGTTAAGGACTGTCCCCAGCATTGACCCGCGAACCAGACAATTAGCGCCAATCCTGCCACTACCGCGGTGGATCGAGTCATACGCGCCGCCATAATTTTTATCCGCCATCGTTCGGTGTGAATGCCGACAATTCGGCCTACTGTCACGTGCAGTAGTCATGTTCGCGCATGTGCGATCAATGCCGTGCCAGCGAAGTGAGTCACATTTTTCGACCCATTTCGTTTCTCGACGTGTGCCGAATCGGTGCAGGACGCGCATGCAAACTTTACACGTTGCGCGATGTCTCACTGGCGAAAAGAAAGGCAACGGCAGCGACAAGACATAAAGATCGGAGCAGCCTGCCTTTAGCTGCGGATGTCAACCGCCGGGCGGCAAGATCGTCGGTAAGATCGCGCAGGGTTGATTTCTCCGTGGAGCAATTCGCGCCGAGGCCATTTTGTAGCCTTAGCGCCCGAGTTCTCACCACGATTGAAACGGTAGGACCTCGGAGGAGGCGCTAAAAGGGAAGTGTCAGAGACGGAAAGCTTGAAGGGGACTCTCGAACTTTCGCGGCGCGTCGGGCCGTCGCGCCAACTGGGGCCTTCGAAAGGTCGCATCACTGGTACCGTTAGAGCGGGCAAAGAAGAAATCGAAGGCGAATGGGAGAGTGAGGCAAGAGAAAAGGCCGGTTTTCCATGGTCAAGGATCAAACTGCGGTACAAGCGCCTTTGACGACAAATCAGCCGACACTGCCGCACCGGGAGACCGGACCCCATCTCGGTATAAAAGACCGGAGCATCTCCTGGCTGATCACGCGAGCTTTGTACCTGTTCAGCCTGATCCCGACTTCCTGCTGTACCCGATCGGAGTCGCTGGCGGGTTCATCGGCTACCAATTGACCGACGCCATCATGTGATTGGCCTGAGGAACCTCGCGATTGCGTTTCCCGAACTTAGCGAGGCCGAGCGGCGGCGAATTTTGCGGGCGTCGTACGTGAATTTGGGGCGCGGCGCGGCCGAGTATGTGCGGATGGCGGGGTTTTTCCATCGGCGGCTTAAGGCGCGGGTCACGTATAATCGCCTCATTACTGGGACGAGCTCAAGCGGCTCCATCCGGGGCTTGGGCTGCTGATCCTGACGCTCATTTCGGCAACTTCGAGTTGCTGCCGTTGCGCATGCGATGCACGGCTACCAAATCAGCCTGGTTCATCACACGCAGCGTCTTCTCGCGGGCGACGCGGTAATGACGTTCGTGCGCGAGCGAGCGGGGGTTGAGATAATCCGCAAGCATTCGGCGGCGCCGGCGGTGCTGAAGGCGCTCAGGCGCGGCGAGACGGTGGGAATACCGTTCGATCAGAACGCGAAACGCAGCGAAGCGGTGTTCGTGCCGTTTTTCAACGAGATCGCGGCGACGACCAGCGGGCTGGCGCGGCTGGCGGCGCTGTCGGGTGCCCGGTGGTGCCGGTGTTCATTATTCGCGAGCCCGACATGCGCTCGCATCGCATCGAGATCGGCGACGAGATTGCGATTGAGCGCAGCGGAGACGCCAAGGCCGACATCGAGGACAACACACGGCGCTTCGTCAAGGCGATCGAGGACGTAGTGCGGCGTTATCCGGAGCAGTTCCTGTGGACGCATCGGCGCTATCGTACGCGCCCGCGCGGAATGGCACCGATCTACCCACATGAGGGTGCCACGCAAATTGATCGAGAAATGCATGGTTATATGGTGACTTAGCTAACAGGCACCGCAAGACCCGCTATCGTGCGGAAGTCGGCTCGGGCTCCAACCGTCGCCTCGAAAGGGCACGCGCCCGCGATGGCGGGCCCAAGAGCAACGCCCCTATACGGTGCGCCGCGAGCGGCAAACTTCCCTGTCAATAACGCTTCGCTCCGAAGTCCTTCCTACCTAAAACGGGCTCGACCTTGGCATTTGCAAACACATTGACGTTGGGTGCGAGTCTGACTCGGGATTCAAAATGGAAATCCCCGGTCGAGTTGTCAATATAATGGTGGGTGATGATGAACTCCAGCGAACCGGAAGACCGCAAAGCCGAACGCAAGAAACAAGAGGAGCGTGCCCGCGCCGTGTCCGCGGCCCGCAAGCGAACCAGGGAAGAGGAACTAAGAAAGTTACACCTGCTCGCGACCGAGGTAGGGCTATTGATGGGGGAAAGGCGCGGTCGCCGGCTGCGGACAACGCCTGGATGTTTGTCGATCTCGGCGAAAATCACCAAGTGAGCTTCTATCGGGAAGGCGACGATTACCATTAGAAGACGCGTCAATGGCTGTGTTATGCTTTCGATGTGTCGCCGCGTCTTTCTCCTGCTGACATCGTAAAGGCAATCAACAGGAAGGCGGCAGCCTAACAAGGGTTGAAGTAAAACCGCACTTTTCGGGCGTACGCGCGAGGCCGAAGAAAGCGCTGATATGCTGGGCTTGGGCATTCAATGTCCACTACAAGTCGTGTGGCTGCTGCCACTATCCGACAGAATGCCGTTTAGGACAGGATAGCCGCTTTCGCCCTGCAGCTTGCTCACCTGAAAGACGTCGAACCGCGTTCATAGGTTCGCGCGCCGGCTCGGGTTCCTGGTCGGGCAAGTACCGAATAGTTCACTTCAGATTTTAGATCTTGATTCCTCGGTCCCGAGCTGCTCGATAAAGCCGCGACCCTGAGCGCCTCGATCTCCTGAGCTCCAGCTGCCGCTCGTCACACCAGTCGAAGAACTTTTTTACCGCGCGCGCGTAGGCCGGCGCGCTGTTGCGGTTACGGATGCTGGCGGTGAAGAATCGATAAGCGGCGGCTGGCGCGTTCGCCGCGGGCGCGGATAATCGCGGGCAGCGTCTCAGAGGCCGGGGCGGACCAGCGCGGCCGGCGGTACGAGCTCTTCGGTTAAGCATGATCGGCTGTTGCGGCATTCAGTGTTAACGAGCCCTCCCCGGCCTGTCCTTAATTATAGCACATAAAGGAGATTATGTGCTATAAAACGGGGAAACGAGGGCAGGGCTACCGATCGACGGGCCTCCCGTTTACTCCGCCGCGTACAGGGACGATCTTAGAGTTCGGTCAAGTGTTTCTCCGCCCGCTTAGCGAGCTCAATCAGTTTGTGGCTCTTAAGAATGTCGATGAAGTCCGATGCTGAGACGCGGGTTTTCGTCAGATTGCGTCGGGCGTTCGCGAGAGAGCCGATCGCCAAATCCCGGACTTTCTCGTAGAGGCCGGACAGGAACGCGTCCGGCGTCTCCGGTCGCAAGCCGAACTTCTTCAGCTCCTTCGCAGGAAAATGGCGCAGGTTCCAGGTGAGAATGAGGGAAGCGCCGGCGGCGATCCCGGCCGCGACGACATGACAATCGTCCGGGTCGGGCAGGTTCACTTCTGGGACATGGTTCTCGTACCCGCTGACCATCGCCGTCGGGACCGCGTCATTCATCAGCCGGCGGGTGTTCTGCAGGCGCTCGATCGCGACGCCTGGCGCGCGGACCGCCAGGTTTCGGATCCATTCATCGTGGATTTCATCCGTCCAGTGCGCTTCGCCAAGCGATCCACTGCGGCCTGGACGAGGACGTTCCTGAGATGAAAGGGATAAAGGATGCAGGCGTCAAAGACCGCGACAGAGGGCTCAAACGCCATAGCGCTGCCGGAGGTCCTCGGCGTCCTCGGCCAACGCCTCCATCGCCGCCTGCTGGGCGTCGATCTTCGTCTTCAGCGCCAGCACGTCCTTCAGCTTCGTCCGCCGATGCTTTCCGACATACCGGAACGGAAGATCGCCGATATCCATCCGATGGACGACGAGCGGGCGGGAGATGCCCAGGATGCTAGCCGCATCGTTTGGGCTGAGCTCCTGATCCTCGGCGAGGACAGCGACCCGTTCCCCTTGAAGGAGATGGCCGAGGGCAGATTCGAGCAGGGCTGCGGCCTGCGCGGGTAGCCTTACGACCTGATCTTTCCCCGACCTGCGCCGGACCCGGACCTCCACCTGATCGCCTTTGCCGAGCTTGTCGAGAGGCTGGGCCGTCTTGCGGTCCTGGTCCGAGAGCCCAATGAATTGCAGTACATGGGTCGTCATGGCTGGTTCCTTTCAAACCCCAATATAGGTCCGTGGCCTATCTAACTGCAATATCTGAAACGCACAGCCCATCCCATCTGCTTCAATCTGGCGTGGATGTCGCAATTATCACTCTCTGGCTTGCCGCGATCCTTTCACGGCGTCGGGAGCCCCAGTTCCCTGCTGAGCACCTGCGCCACAAATCCCTTGTTGTCCATCGATGCGCGGATCCGCTCGCGCACCTCATCGCGACGATCGAGCCACTCAGCCGCTTTCATTGTGTTCGAATATGCGGCCCAAACGTCAGCTCCGGTGATCTCGTAGCCGTAGCCTTGGGCGAGCCAGTGAAGCGCCGCGAGGCCGGCTTCCAGCGCAAAGGCCGGATTGCTCTCGGCAAAATCTCGGGCGGCGCGAGTCAGCGTCTTAGGGTCACATGGCGAGGCCTTCGCCAGCTCGATTGCCAATTCCCAGAATCCGGCCTCTTTGGCAGCGGCGAACCATTTGCCCTCATCACCCGGCGTGCGCGCCACTAGGTCGCGCAATATCCGCTCTGAATCCTTGCGCGGATATTTCCGCACGATTGCCCTATAGGTCGTCAGGTACGATCCGCTCCGATTCGCTGCAAGCGCATAACGTTCATAAGCTTCGTCGGCCAGGCCCGAGGAGAGCAGGATCTGCTCGCACGCGCGAGCGATCGTGTCCGGATGGTCATTGAGTCCGCGCGAGTCCTCAGCATATCGGATCGCCTCAGCCCTCTTGCCCATTGCCGCCAACGCCTGGACGCCCCAGCGGCGATTGTCCCAGCAAACGAAGGGAGCCATCTCGACCAGGTCCAGCAGCTCCTGGTAACGTCCCGCAGCCAGCAACGACGACAGGCAAACAGGCGTTCCCTGGAAGTACGAACCTGTCCGGCGGTCTCGCCAAGTCGCCCGCAGAGGCTCGATTAGATTGTCGGCCCAAATCGAGGCGAGTTCTTTCGTCGAACACAGCTCTCCCCAAAGCTCACCCAGCGTCTCGATGTACGGTATGGCGTCCGCGACATAAGCATCCCACAGCCGATCGAGCAATTTCGCGCGCCGGCTGAGATCTAAAGGCGCCTTTGCGATAATCGACACCAATTCCTCGATCGCGTGATTGACAGCCGTACCAATCGCGCCGGACGAGCTGTCGACGTGTTCGAGCGCCGGTGACACCTTCTCAAGGAAGAGCACGGCGCCCTCCGCGGCCAACACCGGATCACTCCGCGCCGCCTTCTTGATTTCCGAAACCGCTTCGCGGACCCGCTGAATCGCGGGCTGGGAGCGCCAGCCAAAGGCGTTACGGCGAAAACGTCCTGCAAACTGCCAGCGCCGTGGTTGAGCGGTTGTCATCGAAAGAACCTGTCCCGTTCCGCAGACTGCTGCCCTTTCTGCCGCAGGTCACTCCAAAATTGAAGCTGTTGTTCCAGCCCACCCGCTCTCCAGACGGGTGCGCACGAACGACGGTGCAGCGACAACGGCCCGAGCCGAGACAATGCGGCAAGGTGAGCTGCAGTCGCATAACGCTTGTGGCACTCGAAGCCATATCCAGGGTAAAGCCGCGCGTAGTCTGTCATCAGCCCGTCACGCGTTACCTTGGCCACGATCGACGCCGCCGCGATCGACACTGCGCGCATCACCCTCGACGACCGGCGTTTGCGCAAGGCCACAAACCGAATCGGGTGATTTGCAGTTTCGGCCGATGTGGTATGTTCGTCGAAGCTGCAATTTGGAGCGGCCGATGGCGGTGGAGCATTTTGACGTGTTGATCATGGGTGCGGGCTTGTCCGGCATCGACGCCGCCCATCACTTACAGAAATTCTGCCCGAACAAAAGCTACCTTATCCTCGAGCAGCGCGAGCGCATCGGAGGCACTTGGGACCTGTTCCGCTATCCCGGAATCCGTTCGGACTCAGACATGCTGACCATGGGCTATTCGTTTCGCCCATGGACGAGCCCGAAGGCGATTTCTCCCGGCGACGATATTCGCGACTACATCACTGCCACTGCCCGCGACGAAGGCATCGACCGCCACATCCTCTTCCGTCATCGGATTCAGCGCGCTGCCTGGTCATCACAAGAGGCGAAGTGGACGGTCGATACGATGTGCATATTGCCCGACGGACGCGACGAACCGGTGACGCTGACCTGCAATTTTTTGTTCTCATGCGCCGGGTATTACCGATACTCCGCGGGTTACACGCCGGATTTTCCAGGCGCCGGCCGCTTCTCAGGCCGTATCGTTCACCCGCAAGCATGGCCCGAGGGTCTGGACTACGCCGGCAAGCGCGTGGTCATCATCGGTAGCGGCGCGACCGCCGTAACGCTGCTGCCCGCGATGGTGAAGAACGCGGGCCATGTGACGATGCTGCAGCGGTCGCCGACATATATCGTTTCAGCACCCGAGCAAGACGCGATCGCAAATCGGCTGCGTGGCGTACTGCCCGCAATGTGGGCGTATAAGTTCAGCCGGTGGAAGAATGTCGCCTTCATGATCTACTTCTATCAAATGGCGCGGCGCTCTCCGAATTTCGTTAAGAAGCGCATCGTCAAGAAAGTCCGCGAGGAATTGGGTCCTGACTACGACGTGGCAACGCACTTCATCCCGCGCTACAATCCGTGGGAACAGCGGTTGTGCCTGGTACCGGATGCAGATATGTTCCATGCGATCAAATCGGGCCGCGCCAGCGTGGTCACCGATGAGATCGCCAGGTTCATCGAAAAGGGCATCCTACTCAAATCGGGCGAGGAACTTGAAGCCGACATCGTCGTCACCGCGACGGGTCTTGTGATGCAGACGTTTGGTGGGGCTGAGCTTTCGGTCGACGGGCGCACCGTCGATCCCGGCCAGACGTTGGCTTACAAAGGTGTGATGATGTCGGGCGTGCCAAATCTTGCTTCCGTGTTCGGCTACATCAACAATTCCTGGACGCTGAAAGCCGACCTGATCTGCGCCTATGTGTGTCGGCTGTTAAACTTCATGGACAGGAAAGGCTTTTGCCAAGTCACGCCGAGGAGCCTCGGCGAGATGGCGGCAGCACCGTTCGTAGAGAACTTCACGCCAGGTTACATCACACGCGCGCTGGCGAGTTGGCCGAAGCAGGGTTTGAAGGCGCCGTGGCGCGTTTATCAGAACTACATCCGCGACACGATCAGCCTGAGGTGGAGCCCGGTTGACAACAAGGCGTTGGAGTTCTCGAACCCGCCCAAGGCGTCGTCGACGCCTGTGACTTCTCAAAGCTTAGTCGGCGCTTGAACAATCGAACCATCCGCTCGCCAGATTCCTGTGGCGAGCCGGATCTCGCCTGGTGCACGCTGCCACGTAGCCAAGCGTCATGAACGGGTCGGCGATCGCCGCATTCGCCGGACCCCGGAATGCGCTGCTCGTATATGGATACCTGGACGTGTACTCCTCGACCAGTACCAACTGGCCATCCCGAGGAGATGCGGGGAAAGCCGTACTCATCGGCAGACTGTTTGACCCGTGCGGACGGTAGTTTTGAAGTCGCTGGCAATATCGCGTAAATTAGCGGCGAAATTTCCTGCAGGACTTGAACAAAGCGCGTCCTCGTCCTCGAGCAAGCTTCCTACCCTACTCCCGTTCCCTGATGAAAAGCGCCCTCTCGTCAGAAAGCAGGTGTTTGGCCGATCGTAAAGGAGATTATGTAATGGAATGGACCCAGCCTCACTTCGAAACGGCCTCGAAAAAACGGGCCAGGTAGCTTCGACCATCATAAACAGAAGCAAGGAGGGTCCAACAATGAAAGCTACAACTCTCGGCATCGACTTGGCAAAGAGCACTTTTCGTCTCCATGGGGTCGACGCACGAGGCGCGGTGGTGCTGCGCAGACAATTGACCCGCAAACAGCTACTACCGTTCCTGGCGCGCCTTTCACCATGCCTCATCGGTATGGAAGCGTGCGCGGGAGCTCACCATTGGGCGCGGGAGATCGACAAGCTCGGCCACGACGTGAAGTTGATGAGCCCGCATTTCGTCACGCCCTATCGCAAAAGCCAAAAGAACGACAGCAACGACGCGGACGCGATCTGTGAAGCAGTCGGGCGTCCTTCAATGCGGTTCGTGCCAGTCAAGAGTGCAGCCCAGCAGGACGTACAAGCACTTCATCGAATTCGCTTCCAGCTCATCAAGTGGCGCACCGCTCTAGCCAATGAAATCCGTGGCTTGCTTGCTGAGTACGGAATTGTGATTGCCAAAGGGATCGCACCCCTGCGCAGGAATCTGCCGCTAATACTCGAGGATGGCGAAAACCAATTAAGCGGCTTCTTCCGCGAGATGCTCAGCGAGATGGCCGAACGACTCAGGCTGGTGGACCAACGCATTCGTCAGTACGATCTCCAGGTCGAACGTGTCTTTCGCCAGGACGAGCGGTGTCAGCGTCTTGCCAGGGTTGAAGGAGTCGGCGTGCTGGTCGCAACTGCACTGGTCGCTGCCGTCGGGAACGCACACGAATTCAAGAACGGACGCGAACTCAGCGCGTGGTTGGGCCTGGTACCGCGCCAACATTCTAGCGGCGGTCGCAATGTGCTCTTAGGCATCAGCAAGCGAGGAGACCGCTACCTGCGCACCTTGCTAATTCACGGAGCTCGCGCCGCGGTACGCGTGGTTGAGCGTCGCAGAGATCACCGCAGCGTAGCGATAACCCGGCTAAAGGCGCGGCGCGGTCCCAACGTGGCTGCCGTTGCGCTCGCAAACCACAACGCCCGCGTGCTGTGGGCGCTCCTCAACAGAGGCGAAGAATACCGCCCCCGCTGCGCTTGAGCGCTGCGCTCAAGAACGGCTGAACGAGCGCGCGGAAAAAATTGGATGACTTACCTACCCAAGGTTGCGAAGGCTGCTCCGGAGATGATGGCGAACCGGTCAGACCGGCGTCTTCCGAACCTGCTTATAGCACAGGCCCATCATGAGGCCGATTATGTGATGAGGCGAAGACGCGCGGATTCCATCAGGACCAGGGCCCGATTCGGAGGCCCATCAAAAGGTCGGATATATGCAAGCAAACCGGCTTCTCCAACGCTCTGCAGACGCCTTGGCCCGAGGCTGGGTCCATATATGCTATAAAGTGAGAGCCAAGCGGGCAGGGTGCGGGTCGAGGGCGGCGATCTCATCCTGCGAGCCATTGGCCGGGGCTAAGTCAATGGGTAGATTCCGCTTCTATCGCCGCGCTGACGTCTTTCCCGGGCTGATGGTCAGCCCTTCAAAAGCATTTCCAACGGCAGGCCAGTCAATTCGTGCACGCGCAACACCTCGGCGCCGCGCGCCTCACGCATGCTTCCGGCGCGCCGCCATCGATAAAGCGTCGGCTCGCTGACACCGATGGCCTCTGCAGCACGCGAGACCTCCCGTGGTCCCGATCCCGCGATAATGCGAACGGCCGTTTTTACTATGTTGTTGAGTTCCGACATGTGCTGCGTGGACGCTTTCCTGTGGCCGTTATGTGAATTTGTCACTGAGCCCCCCATATTTCGGTTTCTTAGCTCAATTGTCACATTGGTTTCAATTGGAGACCGCAACGCACTACGACCGGCCCAACGTTATCGGAGGCAGCCCGACGGTCCGGGTGAAGTCAGAATCTTTATCCGCACAGCCAATATGCCGTTCAGGGCTTCTGTCACACTCTACGATTCCGCGTGTCTAATATTACAGAAAGAGGATGAGCGCCCATTTTTCTCCTCTGCCTCATCCACGAGAAGATTCAGATCCGGAGAAGGACTATGAGAACCCCTAACCCCTTCGCAGACGACGCCCCAACGGACCTGGAGGATCGAGCGCTTGTGGAGCGCGCCCGCGCGGGCGATCGCGATGCGCTCGAGGGACTCGTCCGCCATCATCAGGGATGGATCTACAATATTGCCATTCGCATGGTTTTTCATCCGCAAGACGCCGAGGACGCGACGCAGGAAATCCTCCTCAAGGCATTGACCCGGTTATCGTCGTTCGAGGGGAGGAGCAGCTTTCGCACCTGGCTCTACCGCATCGTCGTCAACCACGTCCTCAATATGAAACGCGGACGCGCGGAGCAAGAAGTTACAGGTTTCCATGCCTACGGCGATGCGCTTGACAAGACGCCAGACGCAGAACAGCCCCATCCGAGGGGCGTCTCAGCAGACGCCAAGCTGCTCGTCGCCGAAGCCATGATCGCCTGCACCTCAGGCATGCTGCTATGTCTCGATCGGGAGCAGCGTCTCGCCTACATACTTGGTGAAATATTAGAAGTCACCGATGCTGTAGCCGCCGAGGTGCTGGACATCACCGGCGAGAATTTTCGTCAACGACTAGCCCGCGCACGCCGAGACCTGCACAACTTCATGAACGACAAGTGCGGACTCGTAAACCGAGAAAACCCCTGCCGGTGCGCCAAGAAAACTCGCGGGTTCATACTGGCAGGCCACGTCAATCCGGCCAATCTGCTCTTTGCCCGCGATCATATCTCCCAAGTGCACGAGGCTGTGCCGAAAGCGTATGAGACCATCAGGACTCTTGATGACCAGTATGCTGACATCTACCGCCGGCACCCATTCTATAAACCGCCAGATCTGGGACAAAGATTACGGCAATTAGTCGAGAGCCCCGATCTCCGACGCGCGACTGACTTGCCCTGACACCTTGTAGGAGACTCGAAATGACAAAGCTAGGCTTGTTCACTGGGATAATCCTCGGAGTGGCCGGACTGCTGCTGAGCTCAAGCCTCAATGCTCATGCCTCGGCGGATAAGAAAGCGATCAAGGATGTTGAAAACAAGATGATCGCCGCAACGAATACCAACGAGTTGATGAAGTATTATGACCAGAACGACGTCGACGTTTACGATCTTGCCGGGCCGTTGCAGTACGAAGGGAACGCCGCTGTTCGTGGCGACTTTGACAACGTATTCACAAAATTAGCGGGTGCCAAAGGAGATTTCGTTGAGTTGGTCGTGGTGACCGACGGCACGATGGATGGCACGCAGCATCCAGCACTTCGCTTGGACGGATAAGACCGGCAAGCCGCAGGAGGTGACGGTTCGTGTAACCGACGTCTTCCACAAAGTTGACGGCCAGTGGAAAGTCATTCATACGCACATCTCGGCGCCGATGGATCCCAAAACCGGCATGACTCAGACGAATTTGAAGCCGTAGAGGGCGTCACGACGAGTTAAGGCGTTGCGGTTTATCCGCTGCCACGAGAAAGCGCACTGGTTGTCACGGGCAGTTGTGTCCAAGACTAGTGGCCGGATCTGGGGCCAAAGGTTATGGCGATTGGTCGAGAGCCCCGTCTCCGACGCGCGACCGACCTGCCCTGAGAGAGACAACCTAAGCGGCCGTTATGACATTCGTTGTGGTCATCTTGCGCACAACATTTCCGAATAGCGGGTCGTCAGTAGAGGACGTCAGTAGGGGACGCTGAAGCAACGGTAAATCCGGCGTGACTGAGCCAGCTCGTGCCACGCGGGATACGATCAGGAGTTTTTGATGCGTTACAGAATTTTCGGCCAGCGCAGCGGGCTTAAGGTCTCGGAAATCGTTCTTGGCGCCGGTATGTTCGGCAAGACCTGGGGCTACGGCGCCGACCCCGACGAAGTGCGTAGCATCCTTCAGGGCTACGCGGCGGCAGGCGGTAACTTTATCGACACTGCCGACAACTATCAGCACGGCGAGTCCGAGCGGCTGATCGGAGAGTTCGTGGCGCTAATCGCAACGACTTCGTCATCGCCTCGAAGTTCAGTCGCGGCGCCGTGGCGAACGCGGCCCTGGCAGCGCTCGGCGCCAACCGTAAGGCGATGGTTCAGTCGGTGGAAGACAGCCTGAAGCGCCTCAAAACGGACCGCATCGATCTCTATTTCGTCCATATGGACGACGGCGTCACGCCGATGGACGAGATCGCGCGCGGGCTCGACGATCTCGCGCGCGCAGGCAAGATCGTCTACACTGGCCTCTCCAACTTCCCGGCCTGGCGCATCGCTACTGCCGTGGCCATCGCCGACCTGCGCGGCTGGACACCGATGGCCGCCCTCCAAGCCGAATACAGCCTGCTCCAGCGCACGACCGAGCGCGAGCTGCTGCCGATGGCGCAGGGTCTAGGGCTCGGCGTGATGGGATGGTCGCCGCTGGCTGCGGGGCTGCTCACGGGCAAGTATCGCAAGGGCGAGAAGGGGCGCGCCACCGATTTGAAGAGCAGCGTCCTCCACGACAATCCCGATAAGAACGCGCTCGTCATCGACACGCTTATCGCTATCGCCGAAGAGATCGGATCCAATCCCGGCCAGATCGCCATCGCTTGGGTGAGCGCCAAGGGCGTTCTTCCGGTCATTGGACCCCGCACGCGCGCCCAGCTCGATGATAATCTTGCCGCCGCGAACATCAAGCTGAGCGACGACCATATCCATCGCCTGGACGAAATCACCGCAGTCCCGCTCGGATACCCGCATGAGCTCAACGCTGCCGCCGAGCAGCGCGCGGTCATGACCGGCAACCGGTGGGATCAGATCGACTTCCCCACTCGCACGGTCGCTTAACTGACAACGCGATCGACCGCAGAAATCTTCGCAGCGCCATCCTGATCGATTTCCTGCGATCCTCCGCTTGCTGCGAATGGGGAGGTCAAAGGAAGCATTGAACAGCCAAGCAATAAGGGGGGAATCGTCCTACCCAACTCCCCTTCGGCAGAAGGGCGCGATAGCTGAACATGAACGACGTTATCATGCGTTTGATTAAGGCAGCGGCGCGTGACACTTTGTCACTTTCCGAATTATTTGGCGTACTTGAAGACGGTTTGTGCTAGGATGCCGGCTCCCGAGCGAAATTCAGCGATGAGCGGGAGTCATGAATGAGAGCCGATTTGAATAAGGTACTGACCGAGCAACCGCGCCGGGGCTCCGATTCCCGCAATCTGAAGACCCGCGCGTGTTTCAAGAATTACGATGACGCTAGGGAGGATCGGTACTCTCTGCCAAAAATTGGCAAGATGCTGATGGGCAATCGTGACCTCGGTCCGCACGACGAGAGCAAAGACTTTACGGACAAGCTGGGTCCGCTCACGCGTTGGCTCGATTCCCAGGTTGGACGGAACTGGGACAAGGTTTATAGCGAGATCAAGCAGGCTTTTCCCAACACGAATAAACAAAATCATCACCTGCTCGACACGCACATGATGGGCTACGTCAATCGCGACGCCTTTGTTGAGAGGTCTAAAAAGGGCAGGCGAGTTTATTTTAGAGATGCGTCTGCTGGCCAGCGTGAGCTGCGGCCGGGCGATATTTACGTGGACCCCGAGACCCACGTGCTGATGAGATACAAGAAGCGGCCTGGCGCTGGCAAATAGTAGCGCCGGCATCAGCTCCGCGCGTGCTTACGAAGATTGCGGCGAGTTTCTCCGCTGCGGCGGGGAGTGTCGCAGCAAATGTCAGTTTGGCTGGGGCAAGCTGCAAGTGAAACGATAAATAGCCGACCTCGTTCCTGGTTCTCGTTAGTAGACGGCAACATACTTTATCGTCCAGCAAAGAGGGCGGACAAATCAGCACTTATGGGGCGTGCGAGGATGGATACTCCACGCATCGTGACAGCGATTATTAGCCGAGAGCCTGTCGTATGGTGTTGAGGATGAAAAGAAAGTCGCGCGACGAGCGGGCTTCGCCCAGCAGCGCGATCTGAGAGAGAGTTTGCATCTCTGGGCCGGTGATGTCGTGAAGTTTGCGCAGGCTTTCGTCCTTGACGAACTCATCCCAGGCCGAAGCTTCGTTGGTCTTTTGCTCCCGAGAAATCAGCGCCTTGGTTCCTGGGTTAGCCAGAAAGAACAATTCACGCGGGTCCAATCCGAGTACCGCCGCGAGTTTGACCACCAGCTTTTCGGAAGGATGGCGTTTCGCGGTCTCGAGATGACCGATATAGGGCACGGATGTGTTGATCCGTCGAGCCAAGTCCTCCTGGGTCAGAGCGAGGGTTCGGCGCCGTTCGCCGATGACCTGACCAAAATTGCTACTCGTAATCGACGTCATTTGCGCTTACCTCAATCGGCATGAGTTTAAGTAAATAGCTAAACTGGCTCCGGTCTTTTATACAACAACAACGCTGTTTTTTTCTTTACTCATTGCTTTATCAACCTTATAGATTCCATCGGCGGCATCCGGACCTGTGACCTAAAGGCTTGTGAATAAAGGAGTCTCCCAAACTTGGGAGGCTCATGGGGTCACGCTCGATGCGGGGCCCTGGCGCGTAAGCCTGCTGGAGGCGCCGCCGGTGGACATGCTCAAGGGCATGCGCGCGATCGCGCCATTCCTGGCCACCCTGCTCATCACGGCATCCGCCGCGAGGAGCTGTGGGGCGTTGCGGGTCAAGACATGCAGAGCCGTCAGGGCGTGATGCATTTCCGGGTCCAGGGGCAAGCGCGGGGTAAAATCCGCTTCGTGCCCATGCATGCGGTGGCGCAACGCCTCATCGAGGAATACGTGGCTTTCGCCGGCACGGGGCCGATGCCGCCGGCTCCGTGTTTCGTCCAGGGCACCAGCGAGTCTCGACCTCCGCTCTATCCCGGTTCGGTCTACCACAACATCGTCCGGAAATACGGCCACGCGACTGCCGAAGGCCACCACCGAATACGTGTGAAACATCCAGCCTAACCCGTTTGTCAAAAGCTTCAGCTTTTTATAGCGTGTCAAAAGTATTAGCTTCTTAGTTTTGAACAGGGATGTTGAAAACAACATCCCTGGCGCAGCCAGCCATATAGAAGGGGGGCAGCCGCTTCTTCACGGCGTCCTCCTATTAGAGCTTCCATGGCTACTATGACATCGGCTGTTTTTCCGCATGACAGGAAAACAGGGAATGGTAAGCAGGGAAAAATCGCCTCTAAGATGGCGAAAAGCTTGGTGATGGCATTTGGCATTGTCACTGCGTTGATGCTCATTTCACGGGATACGCGTTCGGCAGCGGCAGACACCTCCGCCCCCGGGCGCAGCAACGAAAACGCCGAGCGTGGAGCCGGGCACTCCGGTCATCAGCAGCATTCCGGCGATGGTGCTGGTGGGCGGCAGCTTCGACGTGACCGGGAGCGGATTCACAGCGGGGTCGGTGCTCAATTTCTTCGTCGCCACTGGTAACGGCCCAGTCAACGAGGGACCGCTGATACCCAACGGTCCTACCTCGCCCACGCTGATAACCGTGAAGGTCCCCGATACCATCCCACTGGGGGAGGGCTTCGTCTCGGTCGTGGTAATCAATACCGACGAAGGCTTCAAGTCGTCGAATCCAGCTTATGCGCTGCTGCAAGGCTCGGCGGCAGCGGGAATTCCGAGCCTAACCAGTATTAACGACAAGCCTTTGGCGGCCACCAGCAGCGAACCCAGCTACGCCACCAACAACGTTGAAACAATAGTGGTGCAAGGCACCACGATGACACTGGGAGGCAACGGCTTTGACGTCAAAAACGGGGTTGCGGTCGATTTGTTCTGCGCTTGCACCGGCGGCAAGGTGGGACCGTTTTTTCTCAACACGGGGAATGCCGGCCTGGGTCCGACACTGCTGACTTTCACCCTGCCCGCCGCAGGGTTGGCTAACTCGCCAGCCACGGGACCCGGGTCCTTTGTGGTGAGCAACCGGGGCGGTAATGGGAGCTACAGCAAAAAGAGCAACGCCGTTTCGGTGCCGATCGGGGCTCAAATCAGGGTCGATTCCGTGGTCCAAAAGGGGACGACGATCCGGGTCAACGGAGTTGGTTTTTCGTCGTTGACGGTGATCAATTTCTTCAATGATCAAGCAGAGGGCGCGGTGAACCTGGGCGACCACAACTCCGCGGGCAAGCCCAAGATTCCGCTGACCATCCTTAACGCCAATACCTTTACCCTGAGCATACCGGCAGAGGCTCTGCCCGGTCCCTCCTACATTCAGGCGCTCAATCCACCATTTGTTCCCTTTAGCAGTTCGGGCAACGGATACCGACGGCGCATTTGTCCTCACGATCCCCATCAGTCCGACCCCCACCTACACGCCGACTCCAAAAACAACCCCGGCGCCGAGTCCGTTACGAACTCCAACCTCCGCACCGACTCGTACTCCGAAGCGGACGTCCAGCCACACTGCAACCAGGACTCCATCGAAAGCCCCGACTCTTACTCCAACAGCAATCGCCACGCCGATATCGATTAGCGCGACGCAGGCTGGAACCCGTCTGGCACTTCAGGATATCGGGGAGTCCGGCGAAACAATCTGGACCAGCAACGAAACTTGGCTGCTCCGGCTGTGGAACCAGTTCGCGGCAACCCCTGAGCTGTTTCAAGCATTTAAAACTTCGACAGGGGAAGCTCTAGTCGCCAAGAAATTCGACGATGCGGTGCTTCAGATAGCCGGGGCCAACTTTGTATCTGATCCTGATGACGCGGGGCTGCTGCACGCCTGGTCTGCCACGTTCCGATCGGCATTTTCAACGATTGCGCTTGATTTCCACGATTTTGAAACCAATGGATTATATGGCGACAAAAAGAACGAACTGCCGCGGGCCAACTGCGATTTCACGAGCAATCCCAAAGGCACCTGCACGTCCGCCACGAACACGCTTACGATCGTTTTCAACGATCCGGCAATTGGCAGCGACCTCACCACTTTTTTCGATTGGACCGGGGCCAGCAGCGGTGAATCATCGCCAACGGTTATAGCTCAAGACCCACTCAATTCCGGAACTTTGATAGAGCTGCCGACCAGACTGGTTTGGCAACTCAAGTCCAAGGGCACGACGCTTCTCAGCGTAGTGGCTGACGTTCAATGGCTGCCAAGCCCATGTATGATCGGCAAGTTTCTGTTTGACGTACCCGTCTCGGCTGACATGACCAGTTTTATAATCGGCCCAGACCTGACCACCAAGATTTTTACGGAAACCATTTCCGCCACGCTATCGGACACCAGCGGCAGCGGGAAGGCCAGTGTTTCGGGGGTGGGCGGAGGCAAGGCCGTCAACGGCAACGCAAGCGCGACCGTCAACGGTACAGTGACACGCTCGGCCAAATCATGCGGCGCATTTGAGAATGCTGTCGTGAGCAGCCTGATGGCAAATGGGTCCGCTTCGAACGGAGCACATCAATTCCAGCCCGCGCTAACGGCAACCAACTTTCTAGCCGATACCAATGGCGTGCTCCAAAGCGCCCAGCTCAACGGTCAATTCTTCGTTGATAAGGACTTTGGCACTTTCTCCGGAATTCTGGACGATACCAATCCGGATAAAGTACCTGGTCACGAGTTGATTATCGATTTCTCAGACGGCAAAACGGACTTCGCGGATTTCATCAAGAGTCTCACTTTGCCCAAATAGGCGATGTGCGGCGTTCATGCTATTAGTAGCTTCCATGTCTACTGCGACATCGTCGGTTTCATCGCATGACAGAAAGACAAGGAATGCCACTCGGGGCACCCGGCGGCAGCGGCACCCACCTCCCGCGCCCGGCGGCGCCGAAAACGTGCCTCGCAGCCTTCAAGCGCGCCTCGTGCTCAAGGGCCACCTGGTCTGGGCCTGATTAGTCGGTGAAAGTTTTCTCGATCCTCTACAGTCTGCTGTTGTGCTGTTGTTGGTCCGCGGCAACCCTATCGAGGCACCGAGGGTGTGTCGGCTGCTGCTTAGAAAGTTCGAGGATAGTCGAAAATGATTGGTTAAAGCTTCATAACGTCCTTTATGTTACGTCGATTGGGAGCAGGGGACAACCTCATTTCTTGGAGCCTATCTCTTTCAGCCGCTGTACAACGCCGGCTGCAAGGGCAATAAACTCGCGCGCGTCGCATATCACCCGGCAGACGCTCTACCGACATGTCGCGCCGGACGGCACGCTACGCAAGGACGGACTGAAAGTCGTTGAAGGCGGACAGGCACGTCATCGGCACGGAAAGAAACAGTAATCGCCGCCGCCTCCCCCGGGTTTCAGTCCAATTGCTACTCGGACCCCAATGACAACAACGCCGGCGCAAGCCCGAAGGCATTCACCTGATGATCGGACGCCGCCCTTATGCGGCGTTGGGTAATTGGACCGGCGACCGGCAGATGCTGGAGTGGACTCAGGCCGGCAGCGGTGCGCGGCTGATGGTGCTAGTTCTGCACGACGATGCGCAGCGCGAGTATGCTTATGGTCCGGCGCTAGGATTGCCCAACAACCAAGGTCGGTACGTTTTTGCAGGCGCTATACGACGAGGCCAAGTCCAAAGGATGATCGTGATCAGCATGAAGAACGACTGGAAGCGCATTTTCGCTTTTGAAAAGTAGGTTGGCGGCATTGGTACGAAAATCGGGGCTGGATTACTGTCCGGGGCACTGATGCTGCTCACGCATTCAGCGCTAGTGAGCGCCAAACAGCGCTTGGCACTGAAGCATACGCCAAGCGTCAGACTGAACCATCGGACGATCGTCAGAATCCCGCGGTGCGGCGGCAGGTGATGCGAAAAAAGCGGACGTTTTCGCTATGGACCACTCGGAAGGATCGCGATCCCGACAGGCCCACCTATCTTGGTATCCGGGCCACCGATGTTGACGATCGGCGCGACGTCGCCCTTGCTGCCTGCCGAATAGACAGTGATCGAGCTGGAGCCACGGTTCGATACGTAGATGTTTCCTTGAGAATCCACAGCGATGCCATCGGGCTCATTGAGTTCCGTATTGATGGACCCAACGATGGTTGCGCTAGGCGTTACGTCTCCATTGCTATCCTTTGAATAGATCGTAACGCTGCCGGCTTTATCGAGCCCACCGGTTGAATTCGCGACATAGATGTTCCCGCTTGAATCAAGTGCGATCCCGATAGGACCGCTCAGCCCGGTGGCGGCACCCGCGATGGTTGCGCTCGGCGCGACATTGCCGTCGCTACCGGCAGGATAGACGGTAACGCTGTACGTCGCTGGTGTCCGGAGAATTCACTACGTAGATGTTGGCACTTGAATCCAGCGCGATGCCTTCCGGGAACGTAAGGCCAGTATTGGAACCGCTTATGGTGGCGATAGGCGCCACTGTCCCGCTGCCTCCGGCAGGATAAACAGTGATGCTCTTCGGACCTGCATTAGTGAGTGAGTTCGACACATAGATGTTGCCCATTGAATCCAACGCGACACCGCGGCTTTCTCCGGTACCCTTGATGATGGCGGTTGGGGCCACATTACCATTGCTGCCGGCGGGGTAGACCTTTATCGTGCCGCCTCCGATGTAGATGTTTCTACTCGAATCGAAGGCGATACCGACCAAGGAGCCTAGGGGGCTGCCGAGCTGCGTGGCAGCCCCTGCGATGTAGGCGTTGGGCGTCACGTTGCCATTGCTACCCGGCGCATCGACGACCACGCTGGCCTGGTTGCTCACGACGATTCCCGCGGTTCTCGGAGTCGACGTTGGGGTGGGTGTCGCCCGGGCGGGAGTTGGAGTGGCCGATGGAACGACAGGACGAATCGCGATGCCCGTCGGGCAATCCAACAACGTATTGGTGCCAATGATCGTCGCTCTTGCCGTGGAGCTACTGTTGCTTCCGGCGGGATACATAGTGATGCTGTCAAAACCGCCGCCGAATAAGCTCACGACATAGATATTTCCAGTTGAATCGAGCGCAACACCACGGGGTGTAGTCGGGAGGTCCACGGGTATTGTAACCGGGATCGTCGCGAGCGGCGGAGGGTCGGCATTTCTGCCATCGACGTGAGTAATAACGAGGTCGTGGAAGACCCCGTCTGCCACATAAATTATGTCGGCTGAATCTACCGCAAGCCCACCGATACTATTCAGCCCGGTATTATGACCGCTGACTATTTCGCTCGGGGTCACATTGCCACTGCTGCCGGCGGGAAAGACGACGATGTTGTCATAGACTTCGTCAATGTCGCCGCTGTTGTTGGAGACGTAGATGTTTCCGCGGGAGTCCAATGCGATCCCGGATGGATGGTCGAGCGCGGTATTGTCACCACTTATGGTGGCGATAGCGGAAACGTCCCCATCGCTCCCGGCGGAATAGACGGTGACGCTCCCACCGACGACGCTCCCGCTGGCCAAGGAATTCGCAACATAGATCTTCCCGTGTGAATCCACCGCGATGCCGACCGGCTCCCCAAGGCCGGTATTCGAACCTGAAATAGAGGTACTCGGAGTCACATTGCCCTTGCTGCCTGCTAGATAGACCGTGATCTTGCCTACAGCCTCGGAACTGCTCACGGCATTCGCCACGTAAATTTTACCGCTTGAATCCAGTGCGATGCCTATGGGAGCAGATAATCCCGTACTAGTTCCAGCTATCGTGGAGACCGGGGCGGCGTCGCCATTGCTACCGGCCGAATAGGTGGTCACCGAGTTGGAAAGACGGTTTGTTACGAAAACTTCGGCCGCCAGACCTAGTACTGCGGTAGGCGTTGGGGTTGCCCTGCGTGTCGCCGTCGGCATCGGCGTTGGGGGCCGCGTCGGGGTCGGATACGGGCTCGGTCTGGAAGTGGGCGTGGGCGTCGGACCGACGGGTAGGTGGAGAATAAATGCGCCACCGCCTCCGCCCGAACTAGTGAAGGGAACAAAGGGAGGGTTGAGCGCCTGAATATATGTGGCCCCGCCAACGCTCCTGGCGGTATGTTCAGGGTAAAGATGTTGCCGTTAACGATGGTCAGCGGAATCCTGGGCATGCCTGCGGAGTTGAGTCCGCCCAAATTCACCGCGCCTCCCACTTGTGCGTTGAAGAAATTGATCACCGTCAACTTAGAGAAGCCAGCCCCGTTGACCTGGATCGTCGTGCCCTTTTGGACCACGGAATCGATCGCGATTTGAGCCCCAATCGGCACCGATACCGCGTTGCTCTTCATGGCGTAGGAGCCCGTGGCACCGGCATTGCTTACTACGACCGAACCTGGTCCCGTTACCGCATCCGGCGGCAGCGTGAACTTGATTTGGGTGGAGGTAAGATTCGGATTGCCTGGTAGAAGGAAGGAAGTTGCCACCTTGCCCCCTTTACAGCCGCAGAAAACATCCACCGCGACGCCATGTGCCGTGTCAAAGCCGTTACCACTCAGCGTGACTGACGTTCCCTGCTTGCACCACGGTTTCAACGTTGTTGGTAGCGAAACTGGGTTCGCCGCTGGTGGCGGCCAAGGGCTTGCCGTTAATACTGGTCAGACTTGGAATGCCGGCAGCCGCCGCACCCTGCAATAGTGCAAAGCCTGGATTTGACGACTTGAAGCCCTTGTCGGTATTGATCACCACTACGGAGACGAAGCCCTCCCCCAGCGGAATGATAGCGGGGACCTTCACTGTCAGCAGCGTCGTCGAGATGGGGAGGTTCGGCGTTAGCGGTCCCTCCTTGATCGGCCCGCCGCGGGTGGCGACGAAGAAATTGAGCACCGACCCGGGGGTAAATCCGGTCCCGGTTACGTTAAAGCTGCCGCCGACCAGGATCACTTTCGGAATGCTGCTGATGATCGGGGTGCCCGGCACACGGCCGGGGTCTCCGTTGCTGCGCCCATGCCCCGCGAAATGAGCATTGATGCGGTGGCGATGCCAAACGTCATCAGCAGACTTTTCGCCACCGTGGAGGCAATGCCTAATCGGTTGGCGTTCCTGGTTCTTCTCCCATGCAGACAAACCGGCGATTTCCGAATAGACATGGAAGCTCCTTTACAATGCCTGCGGCGAAGCAGCTGGACTCATTTCTTATTGTTGTCAAATATCGGAAGCTTTGTCCGGAAAAGCTCCGCCAACACAGGATCTTGTTGAGTCGACTTGATCTGCGCCATGGAGTCGTCAGAAACGCATGACCCCACAGGCACCGCCGCCCATGTACGATGCGGTTATCTAGCAATTAGAGAAGCTAAGATCAATGCATTGCGATAGTAGATAGTTAGGTCAAGCAAAGAATAATCAGCGCTAAATAGCGAAGTGAATACTTATTGGCGAACGGTTCGATTGCGTGGTGAATCCCTGTGCGGCCTGTTCGGCGGTAACTGGCGATTCGATAGACGTGGGCATGTCGCACCCTTCGATAACTGGTGATTCCTGTGGACCATCGCGTCGCTTCGTTGCCGTAGTAGTCTTTAAGCGCTGGAAGTTCTCGTCTGGTCCACCGCACTCGATTGGGTGGTTGCCCGGTCCAATTTCATGCGTGCCCATTCGGCGGCACGCTTTCGGGAAGAAGTAAAAGGTTCCCCCAGTTTCTCAACGGCTGTGCTGGATAGTGGTGTTCCGGAGGTGGGGTGCGCACTGGCGTTCGATCCTGAACTTCCTCCCACCAGTACGCCTAAAGGGACGGAGATCGTGACTGGCGCAGCTTTTGTTCTGGTCGTCACCCCGAACAGCGCAAGATCGACAACCGCAAAGGACAAATACAAGCGCTCCACACAGATGCGACGCAACGCAAATGTCATAAGGCCATACCAAGACGCTATTCTTAGTAGAGACCCGCAGACCTTGCCAAAAGGTGCCCGGTGATTAGGTGGGAGTCAGGGTTTTCTATGTTGGCGCTCGATGTAGCAAGGTAAGGCTATATTTGTCAAACAAGTGAGAATTAGCAGTGTTGGTGGCCGAATCTCACTGGGACCACAAACCCCTGCTCAGCCGACACCCTAGTCATCGCTCTTTAGTGATTATGGGGCGCGCGAAGCGAGACGCCTCAGGGACTGTCCGCGTTACCTCTCGATCCCTTCGTCTTTTTCGATTCCCCTGCCCTTGTCGCGTCCACTTTCGCGCTCCGCCTGGCGGACGAAGTTCCTGACCTGGGGCGCGAAGCCTTCGCGTTCGGCGGCGCGCATGCGCGCCGGGTCCTTGGCGATGTCCTGGGAGGCGCGTTTCATCTCCTCGCGCAGCTCGCTGGGCGCGCCTTGGCCTTGGAATCAAAGTCCGCGAGGCCAGCTACCTGGATGAACTCTTTCTGTGCCTGCTTGAAGCGTGCGACGGGATCGCCCTGCCCTGCCTCCGGCTTCTGTTCCTGGCTCCGTTCCTTCTGTTCTCGCTCGGGACGTTGCGTCCTCTCCTGCCGCCGTGCCGGCTGTTCCTTTTCAGCTCCCTGGGCGCGCGCGGCCTCCATCCCGCGCCGCTGCGCGTAATCAGAGTTGAATCCTTCGGCCACGCGCGGGAAAGCCGTTCCTTGAGATCCTCGGAGCCCTTGAAGTCGTCGCGGCCGGCGTAGAGATCTGGGCGCCGTCGCGGTGACGGGTCATGCCGACGTAGGCCAGATGGTGGTTCATGCCAGGCGTGGCCAGCACGAAGGTGTGATCGACCGTTGCGCCCTGCGCCTTGTGCACGGTCGCGGCATAGCCGTAATCGAGCGCCGCGTAGTCGCAGAGATTGAAACTGATCTCGCGCCCTGCCGCTCCGTCCAGGAGCACGCGCATCGCATCCCGCTTGACCTCAGTGACCGTTCCCAAAGTGCCGTTCCTCACACCAAGGTCGCGGTCGTTCTTCAAAAACATCACCCGCTCGCCTGGGGCGAAGTGACGCTCGCCGCGTTCGATGCTGATCGTTCCATCATCCGCCGCGAGCTCGCGCGCGACCTCGACCCTGACCTCCTGCCCAAGCTCGCCGCGCCCCCTGAGTATCGACCGCGCCTGCAGATTCAACTCGCGCACGTCAGCCCGGGTGTGGGCCAGGATGAGCGAAGCTTTCTCCGCCCTCTGGGCGGCGCGGTACTCGGACCAGCTTTTGATTAGATCCTCCTTCGCCTGGCTCCGGTTCTCGGCGAAGTGAATCGCGCCATGCTCCTGATAGCGGTCGAACGCCCGGCCCGGCTGTCCACGCGCGAAGTCGCTGGAGGCCTCCCGCTGCCACGCCTCGCGCTGGCGACGGATGCCGGAGAGTTCCTGGTACCCTACCCGCTCGGCGATCGCCCGGAACGCCGCTCCCGCCTCGATTGGCTGCAGCTGCTCGGCATCGCCGATCAGCACCGCCTCGGCGCCCGCCTCCTGAGGCGCGAGAGTACCTGCGCCATCTGCCGGCTGCCGACCATGCCGGCCTCGTCGATAACGAATACGTCACGCCGGGACAGCTCCGCCCTGCCCTCTTTCCAACCCAACTCCCACGAGGCCAAAGTTCGGCTGTCGATGCCCGCAGCCTTCTCCAGATTCTCGGCGGCGATCCCCGACAGCGCGGCGCCATGCGCCCGATATCCCGACGACTCCCATGCTTCCCGAGCGGCGGCCATGGCGGCCGACTTGCCGGCGCCGGCGAAGCCTGCCACCACCTCGATGCCCCGCGGACTCGCCATCTGCTTGACCGCCTCGTGCTGCTCGGCGCTGAGCCCGTTATTGTGGGCTAGTGTCCCATCGACCGCATCGGCACTGACCTGGTGCCGGCGGCTATTGGCCATCTCGAAGGCGGTCTCCGCCATGCGCTCCTCGACCCGCAGCATCGCGCGCGTGGTATAGCGCGCCGGCTCGATCACTTCTCCACCCTGCCTGGCCTCCGATGTGAGCCTTACCAGCTCTGCGGACCCTTCCAGTCTGGCCATGAGGTTCTTGAAGCGGTCGCCTTCGTCGATGTAGCGGAACACTTCGCGCGCCATGTCGTTGCGGGTAAAGGTCGATTGCCGCCGGGTTACGTTGTCGAAGACGATCTCCGGACGCTGCTCAATCCGTTGCGCGTTGCGTTCCCGGACCTCCTCGAGCTGGCGGAAGCGCTCGGGATACTCCCCGCGGGCACGCATGCCATCGACCGCTTTGCCCAAATGGCTGGTTGGCTCCACCTCGACGCCCTGGTCGCGATAGCTGCGGTGATCGATGCGCACGTCGATGCCGGCGCGCAGGAGGTGCTCGTTGGCCAGGTCGCCCCAGTGCTGGCGCCACTCGCGCAACTGCTCGACCCGGTTCCACTCGGTCACCTTCTTGACGAAACCATCTGGGGTGAGCTCGCGCATGGTGAGCATCACATGCGCGTGCGGATTGCCGGGATCCTAATGGACGTTGAGGTCGGCCACCATCCCCCGGTCCAAAAATTCGCGCTGCACAAACTCCCGCGCCAGCGTGACCGCCTCGAAGTCCTTCAATTCCTCGGGCAGCGCGAACTCGATTTCGCGCGC
Source organism: uncultured Pseudomonadota bacterium (assembly GCA_963824565.1). GTDB lineage: Bacteria > Desulfobacterota > Binatia > Binatales > Binataceae > JAJPJA01. Next base: position 51,846 of record CAWGQB010000014.1, read on the forward strand.
CACTTGGGCATCGCGCCGCTTCTCGCCGGCCTCGACCGCGTTCCATAGCGTCTCGCGGTTGCCCACCCACTCCGGCGCTCCTTGCGGCGCCAGGATTTCTGAATGGATGATGTTGGGCTTGCTGGTGTAATCGAAGCTCTGCCCCTGGCGGAAATCCTCCAGTTCCGAGGCGGAGCGGTACGCGGCGGCGGCGACCGCGCTGCGCCCCTTGGCGCGGCTGATGATCTTGGCGGTGAAGTGGTAGATGGCCACTGGTCTTGATTTTCCCGCCCCCCGGCGGCGCGCAGTGCTCTCTGGGCCTCTGCTGGCTGGGAATGCAGCACAGGTTGCAATAGTAACCTATACGTTGGCTCACGTGTTGACCGAATTGGTGGTGCCGATAGACCGTACGTACACGGGAGCATTCTTGTTCCGGTTTGCGCCGGAGTTCGACAACCGCGAGACGGAGAGGTCCCTCTTTTACACAGCTTTCTCCGCGTTCCAAAAGATTGCGCAGAAGGTAGATCTGGCAAAGTATCTCGCAGCCACGCCTAACTTGACCGATTGGAATACGACTCGGCCAAAAGTTATCGATAACACCATTATTGGGTTTGTCGAACACGTTCGTGCTAACTTGCGGCCACCTTAGGGCGTCCCGTAAAGGGGAATGAAAGACGGCTTCAGAGGCTCCGGCCAGATCTGCTCAGCCGGCAGAGGGAGACAGCTCCTATGGAATTCCGCCTGATCTATGATGGGCCTCTTTCCTCGGCGGCCAACGACAGCCGAAAAAAGGGAAAACATGAGATTCGGATGGCCCTTCATCCCCAACTTACAGAGCTATGGCGTACACATCCCGCCCTTTTGCATCTGCAAGGAGAATGGCAAAGGGATAATCTTTTGGAGGTCGGCGATTAAAAGTTCATGCCATTGATCACCAGCAGGCGCGATCTCCACTGCCAGCTAGAGATTGTATTTCTGCGCCCCGGCCCGCCGGGCCGTTTGGTGATTCAAGGAGGAGACATCGACAACCGGCTCAAAACCCTTTTTGATGCTCTCCGGGTTCCGAGCTCCCCTAACGAGATTCCTGATACGAACCGGTCGGGACCTGGCATAATTTGTTGTCTGCTTGAAGATGATTCGCTGATCAGCGGCTTCAGCGTCCAAACGGATCAGTTGCTTGGAGGCGAAGCCGGAGGAGGCCAACCGATATAGGATTCGCACGTTCATCTGCTGATACGCGTGACAGTCAAGCTGTCAAAGGCAACCTGGGAAACATGGGACTTGGTGATTGAAGCCCGCATATCAATAGAAACAAAAAACGGCTCCAGCCAAAAGCTGGAGCCGTTTGTGGTTGCTGGAGAATCAACCAGCAGCCTTCACGTTCAGGATATAATCGCAGGCGTGCTGCGCCTGGGCGGCGGCGTGGACGATGAGTTTCCGGTCATCATGAAGACGTTTCAGCCACGAGCCTATATAGGCCGCCGAATTGTCGACCGTCCGATTGGCGATCCCGCACACACCACATAAGAAAGAAGCTGTCATCTCCGCCACGATTCCTCGACGCTGTAACTGGGCGTTCCAAACGGCGCAAGTTCAAGCAGTGTCGGCCGCGCGAGCCGCTTCTCGTGGCCGGTAGCGTGCCCGGTCTCATGCCAGAGACTTGACCAATATTCCTCGGCATTCTCGAATAGGCCCCGCGGCGGCATCGTGATTCGGTCGGTCATAGGCGAATAGAAAGCCTTGTCGCCGGCGTGCTGAATCTCGGGCGGGTTCGGCATGTTGGCAAGAATTCTCTCGCAAGCTGCGATCGGGTCAAGTTGCCGCTGTTCGGGAAGCGCCAGTTTCTCGATGACCGATGCCGGCAGTTCGCATTGCTCGGTGTTGAAAACTGAATAGTAGCGTAAGACGAACCGGCGCCTCCCCTGCCCTTTCCGTCTCCTGGGTCTCCGGCTCCGGCCCGCCAGCCTTCGCTTCGACGCCATCCACGTAGATTCGCCAGAAGACCACGGGCGTTGCCTTCTCGCCCTTGCGGATGTGCCCGCCAAGCTCGTTGATTTGCCGAATGGTGGCCCAGTAAGGCGAGGTGTACCCGGCTGCCGTGAGCAACCAGACATTGACACAGCGATAGGGCATCTTCGATGCGAGGTTGCGTGGTGCGCCGACGCTCCGCCACGGCTTATGCCACGGCACTGTGCCCTGCTCCAGCTTCTCGATAATCCGCTCGGTGATGATGCTGTAAACGTCCGTCGCTAATCGCTCCTTTTTCCGCGCCCGCTTCCGCGAAGCGGCAGGGCGCTTTGTGCTTCGCCTTAAGCGGCTTTCTTTCGCCGCGTGGCCCTTTCACCCTCACTGAAGGGCCATGCGCCAATTCCCATCGCGCGAAGCGGAGCGCTGCACGACCGTGACAGAGTGTAAGCGTCCCGTCAGGGCTGGCGCAAGCCGTGCCACGCGGTGCGAGCGCCACCTTTGTTGGGGCGGCGGAGGGAGCCTCCGTTATTTATGGAAGATTTAAGTATATGCAGTACCGTAACGGCACGTTCAGTTACGGTGCGGGGAGGAGCGAGTCTCTTATGACCCCTCGGCGGATATCCTAGCCGTGGCAACAGCTCGCCCATTCCCCTATGAGGCCTCCGCTGAAGCCTATCGTTTGCTATTCTGCGCGGTCACCAAGACGCGGACTTTGTTGCGGACATTTAAGCGGTCGTAGTTGTCGATTGCACGCGCAAATTTCTCTGATATACCGTGTTTTATGGAATCTTAGATGCGGCCATGAAAGCGGACATCAAAGCGGAAGATAAAGGCGAAGTCGTCTCTCTGATGGAGCCGTTACTGATAACGGAGAGCTCACGGCATCGGGGGGCGCTTGCCGACCTCGCGATTGATCTCGTTTCGAAGTCTGCGGGCTTCCGCCGCAGCCTGCCCCCTGCCGTGCTTGCGTCGCTCACCAACCTGGTGCGCGCGATGAATTGCTACTATTCCAATCTCATCGAGGGACACGACACCCATCCCGTGGACATCGAGCGGGCGTTGAAAAACGACTACAGCGTGGATAGCCGGAAACGGGACCTGCAGCTCGAAGCCAAGGCGCACATCGCGGTGCAAGAATGGATTGATGCCGGCGGCCTCAAGGGAGGACGAGCCGTTAAGGCCGAGGGCATTGCGGAGATTCACCGGCGCTTTTGCGAGAAACTGCCCGAAAATCTGCTGAGAGTTAAGGACCCCAAGACCAAAAAAGATGTGCGTGTTGTCCCCGGCGAATTTCGAAAGCGCTATGTCCACGTCGGCAGGCATATCGCCGTGAGCCCAGGAGCCTTGCCGCGTTTCCTTGAGCGGTTTGAGCAGGTCTACGGCAATCTCGGAAAAGCCAATGGAATCATCTCCACCGCCGCGGTTCATCATCGCTTGTTGTGGATGCATCCATTCGTTGATGGCAATGGTCGTGTGGCCCGGCTGATGTCGCACGCGATGCTGCTCGACTTGCTGGATACGGGCGCGGTTTGGTCTGTTGCGCGCGGGCTTGCCCGGAATGTTGAGGAGTATAAGGCCCTTCTAGGTGATTGCGATCAACCGCGTCGCAACGATTTGGACGGACGCGGACACTTGAGCGAAGAGGCCCTTGCGGAATTTACCCGCTTCTTTCTTGGGGTCTGCATCGATCAGGTTAGCTTCATGGAGAGCCTTGTCCAGCCGGACCGGTTGCACACGCGGATTCGTCTTTGGGCCGAGGAACAGATCCGGCTGGGCGAGCTTCCTTCCAAAGCCGACATGATTCTTGAAGCGGTGCTCTACCGCGGGGAGCTGCCGCGCGGTGATGCGGACGCGGTCGTTGGAACCGGCGCGCGGCAGGCCAGGCGGATTGTGTCCGACCTTCTGCAGAAGGAAGTGCTTGTGTCTGACAGCTCGCGTGCCCCGCTACGGCTTGCCTTCCCCGCAACTCTGGCTCCGCGCTGGATGCCGGGGTTGTTTCCTGAGAAGCCCGAGTGAGCGGCGCTCCGCGCGTATACAACATTATGGGGCATCGCAGTACCGTAACGGAACGTACAGTAACGGTTGCACGGCAGCAGTGAGACTGTGCTGGATGGTACGATACTACCACAGACTCGAGGGCGGCCTTTGGGGCCGATCCACACGTCGAGAGTTCTGTATTCCAGCCAGCACCAATGGATTCCGCGAGCCCTCGGGGCACTTGTCCGCAAACTATGCTGCCGACGTCAATGTACCCTTTAACAACGGGCTGAAATGACATCGCCGCTCTGCCCAGCGCTTGGCGGTTTTAGCACAGTTGGAGCATCTTGGTCTTCCTCTGATTCCACAAACATCTTCATAGGCTTGGTTTTATCGCTATTTCAGACGGAAAATAAGCGATGGAGGAATCAGTGTGTCAGGCCAGACGCATCGACTAGATGTTCGTGTTGTCGTCGATCCCGGATACATGGGAACACTAGAAGAGATTGCCGCGCAGGTTCCACTGTGGATTGTAGCTACGCCTGCAAACAGCGAAGCGTGCCAACGTATCTGGGACCGCCGCCGGATCACCGATCATCGTCTCCCAGGCAGCGTTACCTCTTATGACATCTCGGATGGCCAAGACCGCGAGTCGAATCTGCTGACCGTCCTTCCGATTTTGGAGGTGCACTACGGGGATCCAGACCATCAGGTTCTGTGCCTCTGCCCAGTGATCCGCAACGACAATTTGCACCTACCGAATGGCTTCGGCCTCGATATAATGGGTCTGAATCTGGCGAACGATCTGGAGGCGAGGCTCAAGGACGTCGGTTTCGATACCTTCGTGCCTACTGCAGTTGGCTTTCAAGCCTGGGTCATCAGGAAGCCCGCCACTTAGTTGCGCTCAGCCCTGCGCATGGATGCTGACTGGAGCCATATCGCCAGCTTTAAGTTCCTACCCGAAGTGTCTCAATTCGGGCACTTAACTTCTTGCACAAACCGTCCGAAATGCAGTACCGCAACGGTACGTTCGGTTGTGGTGAGGTGGCGGGATGAGGATCGCGGTTGTCACCCAGAAAGGCGGTGCCGGCAAGACTAACGTTGGCGACTAACCTGGCGGTCGCTCTGCCGCAGATGGCGGCAAGGTTCTGCTGATTGATGCCGATCGCCAGCGCACAGCGCTTGACTGGTTCGCAGTCCGGTCGGAAGGCGGCGATTATAACGGCAAAGTGACTGTCGTCGGCATCGACAACGACACCATTCACAAGCAGATCACGAACCTGACCGCGGGCTACGATCATGTGATTGTCGATGGACCGCCGCGTGCGGAGAAGGTTGACCGCAGCGCAATGATGGCGGCCGACATCGTGCTAGGGCCGGTACAACCTTCTAGTGCCGACGTATGGGCGGCTGAGACCACCATCAAGGTCATCGAAGAGGCTCGAACCTTCCGTCCGGAACTCAGGGCGGCGCTTGTGGTGAACCGGAAGATCCCCAACACATTACTCGCTAACGCGATTCTCGACCTGCTGCGCGAATTTTCCGTGAAGAGACTGAAGACCACAGTCGGTCAACGGGTGGCGTTTGCCGAAAGTCTTGGTCGTGGGGGCAGCGTTCTCGAGGATGCAGCTCATGGCGCCGCGGCCGATGAAGTGCGCGCCCTGGTCAGAGAGCTACAAGGATTGATGCCATGAAGAAGGAAATTTCAATCAGACGACGTCCTGAAGGAGCAAATGTCGGTGCGACGGCCGACGCGTTTGTGCAAAGCGGTGGCGGACAACCGGTCCAGATGGCACGACCGCCAAAGCCCGTGCGCATAACCCTTGACCTGGAACCAGGACTGCACGCGAAGCTTAAGGCGCATTGCCAGACCAGCAGAACCACGATCGCGGCCTACCTGCGGCATCTTGCGGAGGAGAGTCTGCCCGCATAGAAAGATGCAGTAACTGACCGTTACTGTACTGTAAAATCGCAGCGGGTGGCGGAAGAGGATAGGGTGGTGGAAAAGCTTGCTGACGTAATAGCCCGATTCGGGCAAAAGGCATTGGAGGAAGGGCGGCCGTGAGCCTCTGATCGAAGAGCTGCGCTTTTGCCGGATCGACATCCTACTCGTGATTTCTTCATAGCGGATATTCTCGATTGGGCGCTCAAGGACGACCGCCACAGCATGGAACATCCCATGTTCAGTCTGTCCAAAAAGCCAGATCGCCGATCCGTCATTACGAGCACAACGGTAATAGCATCACGATCGCGCCTGGTGCCTATGGCTGGCCACCATCTGGGACAAAGACATCCTCATTTACCTCATCAGCCAGATCATCGAAGGCCTGAACCAGGGTCGGGAGGACGCGAAGAGCCGTAAAATACGATTTCGTGCCTCGACTACCTGGTGTCGACCAATCGGCCAGTGGGTGGCGAGCATTACAAGCGGATTGAAGCCGGTCTGGATCGGCTCAAGGGCACCAGCATCAAGACTAACATTTTAACCGGCGGCGCGCGCATCAAGCATGGCTTTGGTCTGATCGATGACTGGAAGATCATCGAGAAATCGCCGGCCGCGCTCTCTTTGGTAGATCGTCTTCGTAGACCGTCATAAGCAGGTTCGGACTGGCCGAGAGCGCAGCCTCGACCGCGAGCAGCGCATCTTCCAGGGCCCTCATGGTAATCGAGAGTCGTCTTAGATGAGACTCCCTCATCATGGGCGGGCCTCCGTTGCGTAGCGGAATTCGGCAAAACAATTCATATGGAAAAAAATCATATCGCCATAAAAAGTAACAGCGCGCCAATCGCGCTCATGACGGCGCCGTATCCAAAAGCAACTTCCGCCGACAGGGTGCTCCAGAGCAAGCCCACGACGATGCTCGAGACCAGATCGCCAACTCCATTGGTACCGGCGAGAATGCCAAAACCGGCCCCTCTGACATCAGCGGGCAGGAGATCGGTAGCCACGGCAGATTCGAGTGGCTCCTCAGCGGCCATCACCGTGCCTTCGAGAACGAAGAGCAGAACCAGCAGCGTCAAGCTTTTGGGTCCAATTGCGAATCCAATAGTTGCGATAACGTCGACCACATACCAAACAGCCAGGATGGATTTGCGCTGATAACGGTCGCCGAGTACGCCAATGGGATAGTCGAACACCGCGTGCGCGACGTTGTGTACCACATAGAGAGCGATAGCAATGCTCATCGCCTTGGCCGACGAACCCAGAAGATCCGCAGCCCGCAGCACGAGCATGCGGTGAGCGAAGTCCCCGGCTCCGAATACCCCAACTGCGAGCAGGAAGCGCCGAAAAGGAACTGGAATCGCAGCGCTCCATCCGCGAAAGGCTTTCCCATCTTCATCTTGACGTCTGTCATCGGGTTCGCGCACGAGAACGAAGAACGCCACGGCCGAGAGCACCCCTGGAACCAGACTAATCAAAAAGATGCGGCGAAAGCCCACGTGATGGAGCAGGAACATCGCCAGCAGTGGTCCCAGGATCGCGCCGATGGTGTCGGCCGAACGATGAAATCCGAAGGCGGTTCCGACTTTCTCCAAAGGCACTGAATCGACCAGGAGGTTGTCTCGGCAAGGTCCGCGCGCGCCCCTCGCCATCCAGCCCACCGTCCGGGCGATCAGCAGTTCGAACCACGACTGCGCCAGTGCAAATGAACCAGTCGCGAAGCCAGTGATCAGATAGCCGAGACTCGCTACTCCGTGACGCACGCCAACACGATCAGCGAGCCTTCCCCCCGCGATTTTCGCAAAGGTCGATGCGCCATCGGAGGCCCCTTCGATCACGCCCAAAGCGGCCGGCGACGCACCGATGGTCACGATGAACAGCGGCAGAACGGCGGTCGCCATCTCATGGCCGAAATCAGAGAGCAGGCTCGCCAGTCCCATGCCAAGGAGGTTGCGATTCAGCCACCGGACCGGACTGGAAGGCTGGGTTAGCCGGTCATGTTTCAAGGTGTGGTGTCCACGTTCATCAGTGGCCTCTCATCCGTCTGGCCGGTCGCCGTTTCGCTCCTGCTCCGCCTCGGCGCGCGCCAAAATCCGCGCCAATGAACGTCTGATGCGAGGCGAGTGTGGATCTGCCTCGGATCGCAATGATGACCGAATCACGCCTCTCGCAAGGTCAAAATGGCAGATCAAAGAGTCCTCTCTGTCTGACCTCAGGAGCCAATCGACTGTGGCGAGCAGCCCAATGAGAGTTCGAACAGCGCTTCGTTTTTGTGCCTCCGTACCGCAGTCCATGGCGATAATGCAGGCCGTCGCGGCGATGCTTTCGTTCGCATCCTCCATCAAGTCCTGGAGCTGGCTCCAAAAGTTGGATGCCAATCGCATCTCGGCCAGCAGCCGCAGCGCACTGCGCCGCCGTCGTACGCTGGAAGGACTCTCGTTGCCATTTGGAAACTTCCACACGGCGGCGTCGCACAACGCCGGCCCGACGCCAAAGTCTAACTTCCTCAGCGCATCCTCCGCCCCGCCTCGGGCGACGTCATCTTCCAGGGCCCTGATAGTATTGGCACGGCCTCTTTGCGCCGAAATTCGCCGAGCATTTCAATCGCACCCGCCAAGGGATGCGCCCGTACGACTTTGAGCAGAACCTCGTATACTCGTTCGGAGAGATCCCTCGTAAGGGCCCTCGCCGCCGTGTTCATAACGGCTTCTTCACCGAGCCACGCCACGGGGTCGCCGACCTCATGTTCGGCACCGAGGAATTCTATCAGCACCTCGGATGGACCGATCCGCGCGAGGACGCGCACGGCCCAGCATCGCGGCTCAAAGAGTCCGCCGGGCTCGCGTTTGAAGAGAAACTGTCGCAGGGCGGGCACCGCGTCGTGACCGCATGCAACCAACTCGGGTACCGCTCTCTCAGCATCGTGCGGCGACGACAGCGATTGCACTAAACGCTCGATCCGCTCACCCGTCGCCCGAACATCGGCACGCGTTACAGCGGCGAGGTTCAACCGTGATTGCGGCGGATCGAACGCGGTCATGGCATCGGCGGCACCTTTCCGGTCCGGAGTACGGTCGCGAGCTCGGACTGGATGTCCTCGGGCAATGGCAGCGAGCGAATTTTTGCGATGGTCGTTTCAACCGGGTAATCAAACGTGCACAATCCGATTTGGCCGTCCTGCCATACCGCGTAACGCGCTCTGGAATCTCCCATTTTTGATTGTCCCAGGCTGCCCGGATTGACAACCATCCGCGTTCTGAACGTGGAGGCGAATTGCAGATGGGTATGGCCGACCAGAATGACATCGGCGCCGGAACTCGCCTCTTCGTCCTGTTGCCAGAGCGGAGAACCGGGCGGCCGGTACTCGTAAAGCAAATCGGAAGGAGTCGCGTGGCACAGGAAGAAAGTCTTGCCATCGACTTCGCGGCATACTGAGGTAGGAAGATCGCGCAGGAATTGCTTGTCCTTCTCGGAGAGCACCGAGCGCGTGTAATCGCCGGTCGCCTCGGCCATCGCCCTAAATCGGGGAGAGCATTTGCAATCCACTTCGAAGCCAACCGCGTTGTCGTGGTTGCCGCGCATTATTACGGACGCGTGGGAGCGCACGAAATTGACGGTCTCGGCAGGATTCGGTCCATAATTTACGAGATCCGCGAGTACCCATAGCTCGTCGTAATCGTGTGGCAACGCCGTTAGGGCCTCCAGGTTCGCGTGCAGGTCGGAGATGATGAAGATCTTCATGGAGCACTCTCGCGAGATTCGTTAATGGCTATTTGACGGCGCAAGTCCTTCCTTGGTTCTCGCGGCGCCCAACTCCGCCCGGTCGCGCTCGAGGTCGTGCCGGATGGCTTCGACCGCGGCATGTGCCAGTTTAAACCTGCGGTTTTCCTCGCTTAGCGCGGCGTTGCGATAGCGCAAGCTTGCCACCTCGCTTTCGATGTTGCTCAAATGCGCGAGCTTCTGCTCTTCATCCCATTGCATGAAGTCAGAAACAACTTCACCCAGTTGCTCTGAACCAGCCTCAAGACAGCCGCTGTCGTCAGGGATATTTTTGCGCTGAGGAGCCGGGGTCCCAAGATACACCAGCGCTTTCTGAAGCAAGGCTTCGAGATTGTCACGCGCGAGCAGTTGCGCCTGCGAAATGTCGTTAATCAGTGCTTGACGCTTGCGATGCTGGACGCCCACAAAGGCGCGTGCCGGTCCGCCGGCGGCGACCAGGGTAAGATGCCGGTGACAGACGAGAGAACCACGCTCGATTGCCATCTCAAAGCGCAGGCGACCGTCCATGCGGCGAATGACGTTGACCAGCCCTACGGTTGCCTACTCGACCGCGCCACAGACCTCACATTCGATCGATCTCGGCAAACCGTTGTCATTAACGGAGGACTCGAAGCGTCGCTCGTACCAGAGCGACCCGTGAAGCCGTATCTCCTGTTGATTGGAGCAGCGCGGAGAGATGCACTCCGCAGAGCTGGTGGTCTCGGCTGCGCCGCCGCGCAAGTTCCTCCAACTTCGTCCGGTTGGCGTCGTCGGCAACGATGCAGAGCGGACAGCAATCCCGCGACCGGATTGAGCACCAACCGGTCTCGCAGTGCTGCGGTGAACCAGCCGTAGATCGCGACGAGCAGTGTACGTCCCTCAGGGTGGCAGCCTTGCCGCGTCAGCATTCGCGCCAGGCTGTGAATCGTCAATCGTACTGTGCCAGCTTGGCAGCTCTGGGCGGGTGGGGTTGGTCACGCCGTTCTCTTGATCGGGTTGCTCCCGGGAGAACGGGACCCGGTTTTGGTCCGGGGCGGCCATTTTCATTAGTAAAGTGAGCCCGTTGTTTGCGAGACTCGCGCGCCTGAGCTTTTGCGAAAGCCGTTGCGAGTTGGCTTTCAGGCGTCACTGAATGGATCAGCTCAGTGACGCCCAAAGCCTTCAGGGGCTCGGCGCTAGCCGATGATCGTGCCCAGCGCCGCCGGCACACCTTCGACCGTCACCGGAGCGCCGCCGGCGGTAACGGCTACGCCTGTGACGTGCTGAGAGGAGGCCACCAAACTGATGCTGTTGGAGCTCCCGCCGCAGCCGGCCGACGCTGCCGCTATCCCCAGCGCCAACGCCGCGATGAAAATCGTGCGCCGCCGCGTCCCATTTGGCAAGCCCAGCAGCGCGATTCCGAGGATCAACAAACCTCCGCCCATAGGCCATGCGCTCGAGGTGATTGGCAACGATCTATTCAGCGCCAGGCCGCCGTACTTGAACTCGCCGTCCAGCATCACCGGATGCACCGAAATCACCGCACTCACTGAAAAGGTCATTGAACCACCCGCAGGCACCGTGATGGGTGTGGCGAAGGTAAATGTGGTACTGGTGCTGGGCGGGGTGGCGGTCTCGGATTGTCCGCCGCCGCTCAGCGTTATCGCACTGAACAGGATCGGATGGCTCACGCTGATTGTTGCCGAGCCGATGCTCTCTGCGACCTTGAGGTTATTTCGAACGGTGAAGGTGCCGGCCGCGACCGTGGCGCCGGGTGCGCCAACCTTGGATACGGACGTGCTGGTCACCCCGGCGCCGGGCGTCGGTATCGCCGTCGGGGTTGGGAGTACGCTGCCGAAGGCAGTCGGGGTGGGCGCTGGGCCGGCTGCAGACCACCGGCACAGAACGTTAATCAGCCCGGGCGGCGCAGCATGGGCCGGTCCTCCGAGTCCGGTAAGCTGGCACTGCCAGTTAGTCGGCGACAGCGCGGCGCCGGCGAAGACGGCACCCGCCTTTATTTCATCGGCGCAGTTCGCTTTGGCCGCTGCGTAGCCATATTGGGACGGCAGTTCGCTGCACAGTCCAACAGGTTCCGAGTCCGTGATCGGGATAGGTGTGGGTGTGCCGGCTGCTGATACGAAGTACCCTGGCCCGAAGACGATCCGGTAGGCCCTCGCATTGCTGTAATAGGTCTCAGGATCATTAGGCCAGGTTAAGCCCCTGGGCATCACCTGGTGAATGGTATCGTCGCCGATACAGGCATCGGCTTGAGTTCCCGTAGCGCCTGCGTTTTTACAAGTATTGAACGGAGGCTGGTTGGCCGGGTTCTGCGAGAACTGAACGGTGCAGACGTCTGGCGGACAGGTTCCGGCATCGTTTTTCAGGAATGCAGAGCAGGAGCAGGTCCCAGTACTGCCTTTAGCCCCCGGGTCCGCGTTCCAGCAGATTCCGTTCTGTGTACACTGTGAGGACGGAACTTGATTCGAATCAGTACAGGATACGCCATATGGAGACGTCGCCGGTGGTGGTAGGGCAAAGCAGCAGAACGAGTGCCAGTAATAGCACTGGGGGTCTGTGGTCGGATCGCAATCCGTGCTTGGTGTTCCCGGGCACCTGAACCCGGGGCAGGGCGCCGTTGGCCCCGTTTCAACTCCACCCTGGAACTCGTACAGTCCGCAATTCGAGAAGCAGCCGATTATATCGTCTCCGCCCGGGCTGCCCTGGATGAACATACCCTGATCTTTGCGCTTGAGCTGGAACTGCCCGATAGGACAATTGGCAGTAGATCGGAGATCCTCTCCACACTCCGTCAGCGGCAGGTTCTCCGGACTCATCCAAACGGCGGGATTAAACTCCGAAGGAGCCTGGTTCGGGTATCCGGGACCAATCGGCTCGATGTCCATATTCAAGTTCCCGCCATCGACTACGCTGATATCGGGAGCGCAATTGTTATTGTCATCTCTGAAGGTCCACTCAGCGATGGCTTTGGGACCGGTTGGCGATTGCTGGTTCGCGCTGCAATCGTAAAAGCTGCTGCAGGTGCCGGTTTCGCACTGAGCCAGACCGCCCGCGACGTCATAGCGGCAACCCGTTCGGGCCCAGAACAACGGTCCCACGCAGCCCGGCGCCGAAGTGGTGCCGTGTCCGCATATGCTGTGTTCCCATCCCGGCGGTATGTCTATGGTCAAGGTATTGCCGGGGGTGCCGTCCGGCCAGTTGGGCGCGCCGATAGGTCCCATTATCCAGGTTCCCTCGCGCGGCAAAACGGAGATCGCTTCCCCAGTACCATCCGCATGAGCCGCGTTCGCAGCGGCCAGCAGCGTCACGTTGGTCTCGTTTACCAGTTGCACCACATAGCCGATGTTTGGAGGTACGCCCGGAGTTGGGCTAGGGATCGGCAGAGTTTTCTCATAAGCCTCCCGCTTGGTTTGGCAGGCAGCCACGGTGGCGGCTTCAGCCGGGTTGGAGTTTCTCCTCTGATCCGACAACTCGTTAAGAAAGTCGGGAAGGTCCTGCGCCCGAGCTGTAGGGGTCCGAAACAACCGGAAAACTGAACTGAACCCCAGAGCGGCCAAAGCAACGACCAGAACCGTGCCAATTAGGTAAGTTCTCTTCTGACGCCGAATTGCGCTCGACGGTCCTGCTGTTGTCACGTGACCTCCGAATTAAACCGGAATTTCAGTTTTGCCTCTCCAATTCCAACTCGCCTTGTAGACCAAACGGCTTCATTCGACAAGAGTTTGGCCCGATTTTGGCGAACAATGCTCCCAACAATTCTGATAGGGGTCAATTTAGCGTATCGCCACCATTAAACCCAGAAACATCGTTTTTCCAATCAATTTCGCGGACACCTCTCTCTCCCCACCGCTTCACCCAAACCTGCTCCGCCCCGCAGGCCGCCAATCCCGCTGGCGACGGCAGCGTCACAATCCTTCGAAACCGACAATCGGCTTGTCAAAATCACTGTCCGTAAACCCGACTGCCCGCAACATCTAGCGGTTCGGCGAGCGCTGAATGCCTACCGTAATGAGCCTGCTTCTCAAATTCTGTGACATGGCTTTCTCCAGCCGCGGGTCCGCTCGCCATCCCAACATTGCCCACAGTTGGAGTCACAACGCAGACGTTTTGCGGTCCGAAAAAGCAAAAACCTCGACACGCTTTCGGCCTGTAGGGGTCATCATCTCTCCGAAAGAAGAGCGGTTTACGGTCGCCGCTTGCGTGAGTTGTGCGTGGTCACGATTTGCCGGACATGCGTCAGATGTTCTTTTGCTAGTCGTAGCTGGAATTCAATCGAAATTGACGGCGACAATTGTTGCGAGCATCAAGGCGGTCGAGTCTTCGGCGCATCTGCGCCCCAATATGCGAAAAAATCACGCAATGGAGGCCCCAAAGACTTGCGGCTGATGGGCGAAAAGTGATTCTATCTCAGCCAGCTATCACCCGATATGAAGCGCTTTCTATTAATAGCGGTTATTCCGGCGATGCTTGCCCTGAGCGCTTGCGCGAATACCCAGGGCAATTCAGGAGCACAGTTCGGAACTATCGCATCGGATACCAGCGCGACCGCGCCGGGGATCGGCATGATCGCTCCGGATACGTATGCGCTTGCATCGGACAGTGCTGAAGCTCCGCCCCCCAGTGCGGAGGAGCCGAAGCCCGATCTCCTCCCAGCGCCGACCGATCTTGGGCCGCCGCCGATCGCTGGCCCGGAAGCCGACCAGCAAGAACCGTCGGACCCCTTCGAGCCGATAAACACTCGCGTCTTGACCTTTAATGAAAAAGCGGACGAGTGGATCGTGAGTCCGGTAGTTTCGGGGTACGCCGCCGTGGTCCCTTCGCCCGCCCGTGAGGGAATCAGCCGGGTGTTCAATAATGCCGCGGTGATACCCAGGTTTGCGAACGCACTATTTCAACTTCAGCTCACGCAGGCCTACATCGAGGCAGCCAGATTTGGAATAAACAGCACCCTCGGAGTGGGTGGGTGGTTCGATCCCGCGGATAAGTGGTTTGGTCTTGAGCAGGAGGATAACGACTTTGGCCTGACGCTGGCCAAATACGGCGTAGCTGAGGGGCCGTATGTGATGCTGCCGGGTCTTGGTCCATCGAGCGTGCGGGACGTCATTGGGATGGCTGCGGATGGGTTGATGGATCCGATCGATTATGTGGCGCCGGGCAGCGCCGTATATTACAAATACGCAGCAAAGGTACTTCAGGCGGTTAACGCCCGCACGCAAAATCGGGGTCTTTTCGAATACCTTGACACCTACTCCATCGACAAATACGGCGCGATCCAGGATGCGTATTTCCAGCGCCGCCGGAAACAGGAAGAGCGCGTCAAGACCAGCGGTCTGCAGGTTCGTTTACGCAACTCGCCGGGAGGATCTGATTGGTAGCGTTCTAGCCATCAGGCCAACCAAACGTTCGCCGATGCTTATTGCATGGCAGTTTGTTCCGCTCCATGCGCTCCCAGTTTTTTATATGCCCGTCCATCAATCAGGTAGATGCACCGGCTTACACCATACCGGATCGCCTCCGCCTGTTCCGCCGGCCCTTTGACAGGCTGTCTTTGAGCGGCCACCACGCCGCTTTTACCAATCCAGGGAGAAGCGCGATGCCCCAGACCACGCTTGAGGATTTCACCATGCTGATCCGGCGCGCCGGGCTCAAGCCGACGGATGCCCAGATCGCCGAGATCTATGGCGGATGGGGCTATGTTGAAGAGATGCTCGTGCGCAACCGCACGCCGGCGCTAGCGCGCGAGGCCGAAACGTCCCACATCTTCAAGCCGGAAGATTTTTGAGATGGGCGAATTCCTTACCATCTCGAAAGCCTCAGGTCTCATCGCGGCCCGCAAGCTCTCACCCGTAGACCTGATGCAGCACTGCCTGGCGCGGATCCGACGTCTCGATCCGATGCTGCACAGTTTCATAGTGGTGACCGAGGAGCGCGCTCTGCGCGACGCACGGGCTGCCGAAGCGCGGGTGATGGGCGGCACGGGGCGCGGCAAGCTGGATGGCATTCCGATCGCGCACAAGGATATCTATTGCACCGCAGGCATCGCCACGACGGCGCATTCGAAGCAGCTCCAGGGCTACATTCCCATCGAGGATGCAACCACTGTGCGTAAGTTGGCGGAAGCCGGCACCGTGTTGTTAGGCAAGCTGGCGACGCATGAGTTCGCCTTCGGCGGCCCTGCCTTCGACCTACCCTGGCCGCCGGCGCGCAATCCGTGGAATCCCGATCATTTCACCGGAGGTTCGTCCTCCGGCACCGCCGCGGCGGTCGCGGCGGGGTTGATTCTGGGTGGAACCGGATCGGATACGGGAGGGTCGATCCGCGCCCCGGCGGCGCTGTGCGGCATCACCGGTATTAAGCCTACATACGGCCTGTGCAGCCGGGTCGGCATACTGCCGTTGGCCTTCAGCATGGACCATGCGGGGCCGCTGGCCTGGACGGCTGAGGACTGCGCCCTGCTCCTCCACGCGATGGCCGGTCCCGATCCTGCCGATCCCGCAAGTGCCGCGCGCGTCGCGCCCGACTACACCGAGACCCTCAACGATAGCGTTAAGGGTATGCGCATCGGCGTGGTGAGGCACTTCCACGAATCCGACTACCCGGTGAGCGCAGGCACCCGCAAAGCCGTCGACGAAGCGATCGATATTTTCCGCCGCCTCGGCGCCGAGGTTCGGGACGTCCAGTTGCCGCCGTTGGCGGACTATTCAGCCTGCGGATGGGTCATCCTGCTCACCGAAGCGTTCGCCATTCATGAGCGATGGATGCAGACCAGCTTCGAGAAATACGGCGAGTTGCTGCGGGATCGCATGGCGCTGGGCGGTCTGATCAGCGGCGCGGACTACCTTCAAGCGGTGAGACGGCGGCGGGAACTGTGCGCCGCGACGGCGGCGGCGATGAGCGCGCGCGCAATCGATATACTGCTGACGGCATCGCAACCGGCCGAAGCGCCGCGAATCGACGCCGTGCGGAAATGGAGCGTCCTGGAGAAGCCTAGTTTCACCATCCCGTTCAACGTCACAGGACAGCCGGCAATCTCGGTCTGCGCCGGCTTCGGCGCGGGTGGCTTACCGGTGTCGATACAGCTTGCCGGCAAGCCATTCGACGAAGCGACGCTGTTGCGCGCCGCGCACTCCTTCGAGCAGGCGACGCAATGGCGCCAGCATAGGCCGCCCATGGCAACGGCCAGAGCAGGAGCCGCCGCCTGACGGAAATCGCATTCGAGACCTACTGCCGCTTACGATGTCACGGTTGTTCCAGGCTATGCGGTGACGCTGCCTTTTGCTGGCGCTGGCTGATCAGGTAAATGCCGGCGGCCAGTGGCGTGGACAGAATCAATGCGTAGGCGAGCCCTCCAATAACCGCAATCGCCAGTGGCTGTTGGACTTTCGCGCCGGCACCCAATCCAAGCGCGAGCGGCAACAGGCCCGCGGCCGTGGCCAGGGTCGTCATCAGGATTGGTCTCAGCCTGATCCGCGCCGCGGCGACCAGCGCCGTCCGCGGTTCGGCTCCCATCCCGATATCGTGCTGAGCATGGTCCAGCAGCAGGATTCCATTTTTGGCGGTGATTCCGGCAACCATGATGATGCCCATAAACGAAGAAATGTTCAGCGTGATAGAGGTCAGATTCAGTCCGATAAAGCTGCCTGCGAGGCACGACAGCGCGCCGATTAAAACCGCCAGTGCCGGCTTGATTGCGGCGAACTCCCATACGAGCACCAGGAACATCGCAACCGTGGCCGCGACCAGCACCAGCTCCAGTTGCTGAAAGGCCTTTTGCTGTTCCGCATATAGGCCGCCGAATTCCAGGGTGACTCCGGGCGGGAGTTCCAGGCTCTTCAGTTGTTGCTTGACGCGGTCCATCGCCGTGCCCAGATCGATGCCCTCGATCCGGCTGGTAACGTGAACCACCGGACGCAGGCGCTCGCGATCCAGTTCCGTCCGCTCACCCATCCATCGCAGCGTTGCGACCGTGGACAGCGGGATACGCCCGCCGTTGGGAGTGTCGATTAACGTCTGCCCCAGCAGATCGAGGTTGAGATGGAAGCGATCCGGATATCGGACTCGAACTCCGAGTAGCCGATCCCCTACCCGCAGTTGCGTCGCCACCGTACCCTCAACCACCGTCCTGAGCGCCGCGCGGATATCGTCGGCGGTCAGCCCGTAGCGCTCAACCGCGGTCTGGTTGATCAGCACCTCTTCCTCGGGATTGCTCAACTCCAGTCCATCGAACGTATCGACCAGACCAGGAATCTTGCGGAGCCGCTCGGCGATTTCGCGAGCGACGGCCTCGATGGTGGCCTGATCCGCGCCGAAGACCTTGACTTCGATCGGTTCCGGAGTGCCGGAAAGATCGCCGATCAGGTCCTGGAGCACCTGGGAGAATTCGATACGCACGCCCGGCACGGTCGCCAGGATATGACGCCGTATCGAGTCCATGACGTCGTCGATGTCGCGGGTGCGTTTGCTCTTGAGCAACACCGAGATATCACCGCGGTTGGATTCTGTCAGAAAGAAGCCGAGTTGCGTTCCGGTACGCCGGGAGAATGCTGCTACTTCGGGCGTCGATTTGAGCACGTTTTCGATCCTGGCCAGCAGTCCCTGGGTATCCTCCAAGGTACTTTCGGGGGGAGTGGTGTAATCCAAGGTAAAGGCACCCTCGTCGAGCTCGGGTAGATAATCGGTGCCGATGGTCCGGTAGAGCATCACGGCGAGGATCAGCGAGCCGACCGCGACAATCAGCGCGAAGACGGGCAGGCGCAGAAACGGCTTGAGGGCAAGCACATAGCCGCGCTGAATCAACACGAACAGGCGCCCCGGTTCGCGCCCTGATCCGCGCCAGCGCTCGACCAGCATCTCCAGCGCCGGGGTGAAATACAACGCCAGGATCAAGGAAACCCCCAGGCCGCTGCCTAGGGTAAAGGCCAAGGCACGAAAGAAGACTCCGGTCACGCCGGAGAGGAATATCAGCGGCAGGAACACGACGATAACCGTCGCCGTCGACGCGATTAGCGGGCGGGTCAGCTCTGCCAGTGCGCTTTGCACGGCGGCTTGAATGCCGGTGCCGCCGGCATGCGCCCGGTGCATCGCTTCGATCATCACGATAGCGTCGTCAATGAACAGCCCGATTCCGGCGGCAAGCCCACCCAGCGTCATCATGTTGAAGGTCATGCCGATGGCGCTCATGATGGCGAAGGTGATCAGGATCGTGCACGGCACCACCACCGCCGCGATCAGCGCGCTCAGCGGGCTGCGCGTGAAACCATACACCACCGCGACCGCCAGGATCAGGCCGAGGACGATTGCGTCGCGCACGCTGTTGAAGGAGTCCTGGACCAGCGTCGCCTGGTCGTAGGAAAAAGAGAACAATACATCGGGATAACGCGCGCGGAAATCGTTGATTATCGCCTGCGCCTGGCGCGAGATGAACGTGGTGTTACCGCCGGGTTGCTGGGATACCCCGACCAGCACGGCGGGACCATGCTCGGAGGCCGTGCGGATGTAGTCTTCGACGATGCCGAGTTTGACGCTCCCGATGTCGCGGACATAGATCGGCTGCCCATTGAGGCTTGCAACCGGGACCGCGGCAAGCTGATCTGCCGCGTGCAAGATCGGTGGTGACGACGGTGAGCAGCATGCGATGGGCGTCGAGAACGCGCCCCGCCGATTCGATCACGTTAGCCTTGACCAGGCCGGTGATCACATCCTGCGGCGTGAGCTTGTGCAACAGCAAGCGCGCCGGATCCAATTGCACCACGTATTCGCGGTACTTGGCGCCCACGGTCTCCACCCGGTAGACGCCCGCGATCCGATGCAGGCTCGGGACGAGGTCGTATTGCGCGATATCCGTGAGCTCAGCCAGACTGCGCACCTTGGAGCTCAAACTAATATCGAGAATCGGAAAAGTTCCACTGGTCAGCAACCGCGCGTCTACTTTGGTGTCGGCAGGCAGACTCGTGCGGACCTCGCCGAGCGCCGCGTTGAGCAATTGGAAACTCGAGACCGGTTCGCTGCCTCCACCGAAGGTCACATCAATCTCGGAACTGCCACGGCTGGTGGTCGAGCGCACCAGGTTTACTCCCATCACCCCATACGCAGCTTCTTCCAGCGGACGCGTAACCGCCACCAGCATCTGCTCGGGCGGCAGATCGCCGCTGTCGGCCAGGACGATCGCACGGTTGAACTGCATCTCGGGAAACACGGCGCTCGGGATCGATCGGGCCATCAGCGCCCCGAGAATCGAGGCGGCAATTACTGCGCACAGCGCGAGGCTGGAGTTGGTGCGGCTCAACTCGGGGCGACCGTCACTTTCACTCGCAGGCCGTCGGAAAGCGCGTAACCGCCCGAAGTGATAACGATCTGACCAACGGAGAGCCCGGCGGTGATTTGTACCGCGACCGTGTTTCGGATTCCGATCGTGACCGTGGTCCGATGCGCCTTGCCGTCGGGACCGGCGACGAATACGTAAAAAGAATCGTTGGCGGCGTCCTGAAACAACGCCGCCGACGGAATAACAATCGCGTTGGGCACGCTTTTGGTCGTGACCCGGACCTCCACGGGGGCGCCGGCTTCGGTAATCTTCCCTGGTCCGGTGAAATCCACGCGCGCGGGCGAGGTCGCCGCGCCTTGAGTGAAGCTCGGCGACAATGCCGCCACCCGGGCCGGAAAATCGATTCCCGGATCGAGCGGAGAAGTTACCACCGCGCTCATCCCCGGGCGCACCAGCGAGATGTCGTCCACCGGCACCGCAGCATCGACGTAGATGCTCTTCGGATCGATCAAATCGGCGAGCGGTTCCTGGTCATTGACGGTCTGACCGCTGCTGACCAGCCGTTGCGAGACGATGGCATTTTCGGGCGCGGTTACCTCTATTCCGGGCCCGCGCGAGTAGCGGTTGACCGAGCGCGCCAGCGCCGCGGCCTCGGCCTGATCGATTTGTTGGGCGACCTCGAGCCCATGCTCTGCCGCCTCGATCTCGCGGTTGATCACCTGCGCAACAACCTCGCCGGCACGGACGCGATCGCCGCTTTGCAGGTTTAGGCCGGTCACCCGGCCCGCCGCCGGTGCGCGCAGCGTTGTGTGTCTCAGCGCCACAGTGGTGCCCAGCAGGTGCAGATCCTGGTGCATCGGCGCCATCCGGACCGGCGCTGCGGTCACCGACATCACCACGGCTGGCTGCACCTCCGCGCCATTGTCCGTTGAGGATGCGCCGTTGCATCCCGCCAGTAGTGGAATCGATGCGGCCGCGGTAAAGACTATCAGTTGGAAAAACCTTCTCATTGATCAATTCCCAACAATAGCGCGGCCTGTGCGGCCGCCTGGCGGGCGGCGAACTCCTGATCAAGGCGCGTTAGATGAAGGTTTTCAGCTTGCTGGAAAGCGTCGAGCACTTCGAACAGCGTGACATTGCCGCCGCCCAGGAATCGCGACCAATCCAGGGCGAACGCATCGTCCGCCGTGGCCTTGGAATTCGCCACGATGCGGAGTTGTTTGAGCGCGTTGCGATAGCTGGTGGCGGCGCCGGCGATATCTCTTTTCAGTTGGAGTTCGATCTGGCGCTGATTTGCAATCGCCGCGTGCTCGGCGGCCTCGGCTTGCTGAATGTGCGAAGTGATCAGACCGCCATCGAACATCGGCATCGTCACGGCACCGTCATAGGAGGCTCCCAGATGGTCGTTGAAGGTTTGCGGCGGATCCACGCCTTCAAAGCCTGACGTGAGTGCGAGCCTGAAAGTCGGATATCGCTCGGCGCGCGCGGCCTGGACCGCGGCCCTAGCCGACGCCACCTGGCGCTCGCGCGGACGCGCAGAACGGGACTTTGCGCGATGTCGCCGTGGGGTATCGGCGGCAGGCTGTCAACCGGCGCAATCCGCGAGATCGGTGCGGCCAAAGATATCCATCAGCGAACCGAGCAAGATTGACGCATGCGTGCGCATGTCGCGCGCGGCCGCCAGCGTAACCTGCTCCTGGTCGCGCGTCGTGCGCACGCGCAGCACATCATTGGCGATGGCGCTTCCGCTGTGCTCCAACGCGTCCACGATCGCGGCGTAGGTGTTGAGCCGCTTCAATCTCTTCTCGTGTTCCGTCACCACCGCGTCGCTGCGCAGCAAGTCGAAATAGGCGACTGTCGTATCGAATACAATCTGGGCTTGCGCCGCCTGAATGCCGAACTGTGCCGCCTGGGCCGCGTAGTGCGCCGCTCGCACCTGCGCCTGGCGCCGGCCGCCGTCGTAAACCGTATAGTCCGCCGTCAATTGCGCCAGCGTGAGCCCACGGTTGCTGATCCGTTGGTCGTAACCCGGCGCCTGATTGTATTCGCCGATAGTGGAGAGGTTGGGATAAAGCGCCGCGCGTGCCTCATCGAGTTTTCCAGCATTCAGCTCGCTGTCGGCATCCACCGACAAACGTGACGGCGCCACCGCCAGAGCGCGATTGATCGCCTGCGCGAGGGTAATTACGTCTCCACACCACGCCAGCGCCGGACACAGCAGCAGAGCACCAAGGGCCAGCACGGCCGGCGCACTACAAGAATAACGGCCCATGCTCGCGATCGTACCAACGCCGGACCACCTGGACTAATTAATGAACGTTCATCATTAACCGATGTTAACTTGCGTGGTCGGCTTGAATTTCGCGGGAAAACGCTACGATCGTGTGAGCAGATCATCATGCCCTGACGCTGGTGCCGGTATTCTTAAGCGGGAGGGTGACGACGAACTCGCAGCCTTTTTCCGGATTGTTGTGGGCCTCGATCTCGCCCTGGTGTAATCGGACGATTTCCCGGCACAAGCTCAGTCCAAGGCCGCTGCCATTGGTTTTGGGGCCGTTGCCGCGAAAGAAACGATCGAAAATAAACGGCAAATCGGCCGCGAGCGATGCCGGGTCCGCTGTCGGAGATTCGCAACCGCGCGCGATTTTCCCGCCGTTCCAACGTCACTGCTATCTGTCCGAATTCGGGCGTGAATTTGATCGCGTTGTCGAGCAGGTTAACCACCAGCCGCCTCAAATGGTCGAGGTTGCCATGCACCACCAGCTCGTCATCGCCACTGCTCTGCACGGTTATATTCCTGGACTGAGTCAGCGGTTCAACGGTCTCGACGACCTCGCTCACCAGCGTCCGGAGATTCAAGGGAACGCGCTGCACAAATGCTTCTTCGCTCAGCCGCGCGAGCGTGAGCAATTCGTCCTCCATCCGGCACAGCGCCACTACCTCATTCAGCGCGGACTGAAGCGCTTCACGATGCTCGTTGGCGTCGCGCTCGCGGTTAAGCGTGATTTCCAGTCCCGTGCGCAGCACGGTAAGCGGCGTGCGCAGCTCGTGGGCCGCGTCCGAGATAAACCGCCGCTCCAGCAGCGACGCGGTTTCGAGCCGCTCCAGGAGCGCGTTGATGGACCTCGCCAGCCGCGCTACTTCATCCTGCGCCGCGCCAACGGGAAGCCGCTGACTGAGATCCCGCGGCTCGATTCGAGCAAGCTCACCGGCCAGCGTAATGATCGGAGCCAGCGAACGCCCAGCCATCCAATAGCCTCCCGCCACAGACGCAAGGAGCAGGAGCGGAGTTACGATCAGAAGAATTGTCCGCAGTCTGGCAATCGAGGTGCGGACTGGGCTCGCATCGACGCCGTCCACTAAAAAGGCGCGCTGGTTGTCCATGAGCAGCGGCATGATTGCGAACCGATAGAGGCGTCTCTCGCCATCAAAAACTCCGCGGCTGAGATCATCGGCTGAAGGCAAGTCCGCGCCGTCGTCGCCGAAATCCGCGACGATTCTATCGCCTACTATCAGGCGTACACGCTTGGCCGGACCGATATCGCGTTCTTCGCTGAGACGGCGCACGATCGAAGCTGCGCCGGGCTCGTCGAGACGCGCGATCGTGGTGGCGCTGGTGTCGGCCTCCTCCAGCAGCGCGGCATCGAGGGCAGCCCATTGTTGGCGTTCGAAAATTACGTACACGGAGACCGCCGCTATCACCACGATAGCGGCAAGCACGGACGCCCAGTAAAGGGTCAGTTTTAGCCTAATACTCATCGAGCCGGGAACTAAGCTAATCAAACGCCGCGCATCGAGTAGCCCGCCCCGCGAACCGTAAGGATCAAAGAACTGGTGCCGGCGTAGTCTATTTTCTGACGCAAGCGATTGACGAATACCTCGATCAGATTGGTGAAATGGTTGTATCCCGAGCCCCAGGCAACTTCCGCGATCATTTCGCGCGTTACCACTTGACCGGCATGGCGCATCAGCAGTTCCAACAGGATGATTTCCTTGGGCGAGAGGTTCAGCGGACGCCCCGATCGCCATGCTTTGCGCTTAACCGTGTCGAGTTCGAGATCGGCGACTTGAGGACCGCCTTGGGCGGGACGACCCGGCGGCGCGCCAGCGCCCTGACTCGCGCCAGCAGTTCGGAAAATGCAAAAGGTTTCGTCAGATAATCATCGGCGCCCGAATCGAGCCCTTTGACACGCTCTTCGACCGATCCGCGAGCGGTCAGAATCAGCACCGGTATGGCATTGCCGTGCGCCCGAAGATGGCGCAAAAACTCCAGCCCGTCTTTCCCGGGCAGCCGCAAATCGAGCACTATCAGATCATAGGCATTGCTCTTTAATCCTGCTCCGCGGCTTCAGCGCTGCCCGCGCAGTCCACGGCAATGCCTTCTTCACCGAGTCCCTGCCGCAGATTGTCAGCCAGACGCGCCTCGTCCTCGACCAGCAGGAGCGATAGAGCTTCCACGTTTCAATAATGACACGGGCCTTGGCCGGGTACGAATATTCAGCGAAGGGTGTTTTCGCCGCCGACGCCGCCGACTGCGACCGCGGCCATCCTGACGCGGTTGCCGCTGCGATTGCGCCAGGCATGCATGTCGCCCAACTGGACGATGCAATCGCCCGGTTTCAGATGCACTTCGCTGCCGTCGTCGAAGGCCAGATCGATCTCGCCTTCGAGCACCACGAGATAATCGATCGTCGGGGTCTTGTGCATCATGCTGGCGTGCCCCGGCGGGAACTCGACGACGCGAAAGCGCGTGGCGCCGGGCGCCAGATCCATGCTGAACCCTTCGAACCCGGGCGTGAGGTCCCGCTTATCCTTGAGGTCGGGAACAGGAGGTTCGGTGGCCCAAACCTCGGCCAGAGCGAATCCGTTGTTGGAGAAAGTTTTCCCTGGCTCGCCGTCGATGCTCACACATGAGTTGCCCTGGGCATTGATACCGCTGACCACTCTTCTGACCATCTGTTTGCCTCCGAAGTTGCGTTCAATCCATCCCGGATCCTAATTCTCGCGCATGGCGTCTGAACAGATCGCCGCGCTCCGCATAGTCCTTGAACAGACCAAAACTGGGAGAAGCCGGAGAGTGCAGGCAGATCTTGCCCGCCGGCGTGTTCGCGTAGGCGAGTGACCACCGCCTCGCCCATATCGGCGGTTTCGAAGATCTTGGGAAGCGATCGCGCCCTGATACTCGCACTCGATTGCGTCGCCGGATCCGCGATCCTGATTGCGGGAAGAGGATCACGGTTTTGACTTCGCTCTGACGCAGACGGCGCGCCAGTCCGCTCATGTCCAGGCCGCGATCGTAGCCGCCCAGCAGCACCGTTGCGACATCGCGGCCAAGGGCGTCGAGCGCCGCGATGGTGGCTTCGGGGATAGTGGCGAGCGGATCGTCGTAAAAGGTTATGCCCCGCCAGGTTCCAACCCGTTCGAGCCGATACGCCAATGGCTTGAAATCGCGCACCGCCTTCGCGATCGCCGCGCCGTCCACTCCCATCACTTTGCCGACCGTAATCGCGGCCAATACATTTTGTAGATTGAAGCGGCCCGGCAGCGTCACGCCGCCGGCCGCCATTACCGGTGCGGCGGCGCCATCTTCTCCGCGATACATCCAGGTGCTCCCGAGTCGAGATAACTGCCCGGATGCGCGGTCGCGTCGAGCGAGAACGCCAAGCGCCGGGCCTTGCTAGCGACAGCGATTTCGCGCGGAATCGGATACATCGCATTGTAGACCAGGATGTCGTCCGCGGTTTGATACCGCGTGATGTTGCGCTTGGCGCTCACGTAGTTGTCGAAGCCGCCATGCAGGTCCAGATGCTCGGGCACGATATTGAGCAGCACCGCGACGTGCGGGCTGCGGCGAATCCCGTCAAGCTGGTAGCTGGATAGTTCAAGCACCAGGTAACTTCGCGCATCGAAGCGCGGCAGCAGGTCCAATGGGGGAACGCCGATATTGCCGAGCAGATGCGCGTCGAGACCGCCGGATTTCAGAATCGTGTGAATCAGCGACGCGGTGGTGCTCTTGCCCTTGGTTCCGGTGATCCCGATCGTCGTTCCGGGGCAATTCGCGAGGAAGATTTCGGTATGCGACGTTATCCGCACGCCGGCGCTTTCCGCCGCCTGAATCTCAGGCGTGAGCAGCGGCACTCCCGGCGACCTGACGACTACATCGTAGCTCGTCAGGCTGTCGAGATAACCGTCTCCGAGATGCGTCACCAGGATGCGATCCGCCGCGATCGCGCTTTGCACCGCGGGCGCGAGGCGCTCCATCGGCAGGCGGTCGGCGATGCCAAGGAGGTTTGCGGGAAATTTGCCGCGCAGAAAGCTGTAGGTTGCCAACCCCTCGCGGCCCAGCCCCAGGATCAGGATGCGCGCCCGCGCCAGTTCAGATAGCTTCATCGGGACCGCGAGTTGTGATTTCAGCAAACGGGCGTAGTCGGGCGGAAGGTAATGCCGGTCGCTCCAGGCCGACAGGATTGACGCCGATAGCCGGTTCAATTCATCCGGCGCTAATCCGACCAAAGGCAGGATCTCGCGCTCGACGCGCGCGAGCAGGGGCGGAAAGCGTCGCACGCTCGAGCCTTGCGCCGCTTGATGCTCAGGAACAGCCCGACCAGAAGCTCCTGGCGCGTGCCGACACATTCAAACGGCTTGGTTCCTTCCATCCCCAGCAGCGATCGCACCAGCGCTGTCGCACGGGCGTCTTCGAACACGTCCTTGCCGAAGATGGCCAGTAGTTGGCTCGCGCGAGATAAACGGGGCCATGGTAATAAATACCGACACGCATTTGGGGCATTGTCCGCACCAGGTGCCTTGTTTCTGTTCGCGGTTGCAGCTTTTAAACGCGCGAAAATATTCGGTGCATTGCGCAAACAGCCGGCAGACCTGGATTTCAAACAGCGGGCGCACAATGCTGAAGTAGCTCACTCCCGGTGCGAGATAGTCGCGCGCGTACAGTCGCGTATCGCCGTCTCGAACGCGAAGGTCTTCGAATACTGATGGTTGATCTCGGCGTCCAGGAACTGGACATTGCCCTCGTCGCTGCTGCGCTCGTTGGAGACGACGACGCGATCGTAATCGAACAGCGTGGCGCAGGTCAGGCCCAGCATCGCAAGCAAGCGCGGAAAACGGCGTGTGCCCGTTCAGATAGCCTTGGCGGTTGAGATCCAGCATCCGGGCGTCAAGCGTGCGCCGTACCGTGATCGGAGCCGTGCAACCCGCAATCGCCGCGACCTCCACGGCCGAAGGCGGCGGATTGAGCAGCAGGCAGTTGAAGTCCTCACCCGCCGCGCGCAACTCGTGGACCGTGAACGCCGAGTCCTTGCCGCCGCTGACCATGACGAGACTGCGCCGCGCCGGCTGGTGAGTATCACGCGATTCGCCGCCGTCGCGCGCGTCCGGCGCAGGCGCGGAAATCTTCAGATAGTCAGGGCCTCTGAAATCGATCTGGTTGACATAGAAGAATTCGCCCATCCCGCGCAGCCACAGCTCTTTCCACCATCGGATTTGCCACTGGTCCAGCGCGCCCGCCTCGATCACCACCTCCGCCGGGCAGGCGGTCTTCCAGTAGCTCAGCATCTCGATCAGCCCCAGATGAAAGGCGAGGCGCTCAAGCGTTGGTGTATCGAGTGAGTCGATCCGCGAGCGATCGATCGACTCGATCACGATATCGGGCGTGAAGATGATGTCGGGTTCGAGCTTGAAGTGAAAAGTGATTTTCAGGTTGTTGCCAACTCGCTCCAGGTCGAAGCGCTGGTAGAGGAAACGCGGATGCTTCCGGCGGAGTTCTTCAGCCTTCAGGCTCATTATCTTTCTGTTCCACTCCCGCGTTCAGTTGCGGGAGTCTTCTCCCTGACCGGGGAGAGGGTGAGAGGCCGCCACTTTAAGTAACGCATTGGCGCACAAGGACAATGTTGCATGCGCTGCGTTGATGCAGGCGCGCCTGACTACCCTCACCGTGTGCGACCGACTTCCTACGCAAATCGCGCACCGACCTCTCCCGGTTTGCGGCTGCGGACTGGTCCGCGGCCACCGGCGAGGTCAGGAAGCATTATACCCCGCGGAGGATCACGGCGCTGCCCTGGTTTTCGAATGCCCAGCCCATACAGGCGGCGATATGCCCGTTCTTGACCTGACGGCATCCGGCAGCGCGGTCGTAGGTGTGCTTGCCCTCGGCCCAGTTGGGACAGTAGTCGTCGGCGCGATGGCGCAACTGGCGGACGTTTTCGATCACCATCGCGATCCCGTGCGTGTAACCTTCGGACAGATGCCCGCCCGAAAGGTTGGAAGGCAGCGCACCGTCGATCTTCAAGCGTCCGCCCTTGACGAAATCGCCCGCCTCGCCCCGGCCGCAAAAGCCATACGCCTCGAGGTTGATCAGCGAGGTGAAAGTGAAGGCGTCGTAAGCGGATACGAAATCGATGTCCTTCTGATTAACCCCGGCCATCCCGAACAGCCGATTGCGCCCGTAGTTGCCGGCGACGTAATGGATCTCGGGCCGCGAGTAATTCCACATCGGGTTGTCGGTGGTCATGCGGGCGATGCCGCCCATGATGAAGACCGGCGGCTGGCGCAGGTCGTAGGCGCGCTCGCGCGAGGTGATGATGAGCGCCGCGGCCACATCGGTTTCCAGGCAGCAGTCCAGCAGCCGGAACGGCTTGGATACCCAGCGCGAGCGATGATGGTCCTCGATACTGATCGGCTTGCGCATGATCGCCTTGGGATTCAAAGTCGCATGGTAGCGATGGGCCACCGCGACCTCGGCAAACGCATCGGTGGTGTTACCGGTATCGCGCAGCCAGCGCATCGCCGACATCCCGAAGCGCTGCGCCGGCGTGGTCCATCCCCAGGACATATTGAATTGGCCGTCAGCCGCGGCTTGCGCCTGCCGGACCGGCCCGCCGGGGCTCTGTCCGCCCATGCGCCGGTTCGAACGTCCGTTCATCGAGCGAAACACCACCATGGTATCGCAGCATCCTGCCTCCAACAGACCGATGGACTTCATGACCAATGCCTCGGTGCTGGAACCGCCGCCCATGATATCGAGGGAATAGTTCAAGCGGATGCCCAGCGCGCTGGCGACATGGTTGGAGCTGATCGAATCCATCGCCTGATAGCTGGTCATCCCATCGATGTCACGCGGCTGCAGACCGGCGTCGGCCATCGCTTTGGAGATTGCCTCACAGGCCATCGAGAAGGTGGTCCGGCCAGAAGGCCGCATATGGGGCGTCTCGCCCACTCCAACGATGCAGTATTTATCAGTAAGGGTTCCCACGGCTGCTTGACCTCCGGATGATTGAAGTGGCGCATCGGCGCTTGGTTCTTGGTATAACCTCTTTTGTAGGCGAAAGGAAAACCCCTAACCGGGAGCTAATACAAATGGCTGAGTTAGTCCGCGAAAAGTGTGTCGCCTGCCGGCGCGACTCGCCGCGCGTCACCGAAGCCGAGATGAAGGAACTGGCCGCCGAGATTCCCGGCTGGAGCGTGAACGAGTACGACGCCGTCCCCAGGCTGGAGAAAGTCTTCAAGTTCCCCAATTTTGCCGACGCCCTCGCCTTCACCAATCGGGTCGGCGCGATTGCCGAAGAGCAGGGCCATCATCCGGCGCTGACCACCGAATGGGGCCGGGTGACGGTGGCGTGGTGGACCCACAAGATCCGCGGCCTGCACCGCAACGATTTCATCATGGCGGCAAAAACCGACCAGGCCGCAGCCGAGTTCGGGGCGGTGCGGACAGAGGCGCCGCGGTAGCGAGGTCTAAAACGGCTATATTTAGTAACTGATCAGTGTGAAGCGCTGGAGCACGCAGACCTGGTCGAACTGGTTGGTGTAGCTGACCTCGTAGGTATGGAAGACCATCGAGCCCATCTTGCCTTCTGATTCCCGCAGGTCGGCCAGTTCGGTTTGTAC
This sequence comes from uncultured Pseudomonadota bacterium, assembly GCA_963824565.1. Classification (GTDB taxonomy): domain Bacteria; phylum Desulfobacterota; class Binatia; order Binatales; family Binataceae; genus JAJPJA01. The sequence continues at coordinate 81,632 of CAWGQB010000014.1, forward strand.
CGTGATCCGATCACCGGGGCGGATCGGATGAAAGAACTCCCATTCCGAGCCGCCATCCAGCCCGCGCTTGGGAAGTTGAAACGGCAGCTTGAGGAAAATGCCGCCCAACATCCGGCCGAAGGTTGGAGGCGCGATCATCCCACCAAAGCGGGTCTCGCGCGCGGCCTGCTCGTCGTTGAACAGCGGATTGGGATCCTCGATTGCCTGGGCGAACTTGCGAATCGCACCGCGCCCGATTTCAAAGGTCACCGGCCGGGTCTTGAAGCCAACCGCCTTCATCATCTCTTCGGTCAGGATCTTGTTCACCATCGAGTTGCCCTCAGTCCCAATCGGTCACGCGAGGTACTTATATCCGAACTCGCGGGCCATGCAACGGGCCGCGCGATGATCGGACGAGGACAATTCGATCGCCTTGATGCTCTCATGCGGCGCGGTTTTTTACCGCGTTGAATGCACCATAGGAGGCAGTGGTTTTATTGGCGCCACCGTTCTGCATCCGGCGGCGTCAGCGTCGCGGTCGCGTGCTTATGCCTCCTGGCCGTCTTTCTCGGCCTTGAAATACGGGATCACGTGCTTGCTCATCAGTTCCATACTTTTGATCACCTTGGCGCTTTCCAGACCACCCATCCGTGTCCAACACAGCAACTGCGTAGCGCCCAGCCTCTCTTTCAAGGTGGCGATCTGTTCGATACACGAGTCGCGGTCGCCGCAGATCACCGCCCCAGCGGCTTTCAGTTGGTCCCAATTGATCGACGCACAGATGCTCCGGAGTTGCTCGTAGATTTCGTAGCCCTCCGATATCTGTTCGCCCGGCGGCGGCGCGATGTACTTGGCCAGCGTGCGATAGGTCCACAGCACCGGGCCGGTGAAATCGCGCCGCGCCTGCTCCTCGGTTTCGCCGCAGAACACCATGCACAAGGCTCCGATATCCCGCGGTACGGTAGGATGCTGCGCGAGACGCAGGCCGTCGTGGTAGCGCTGGATCAGTTTTTTCGCCGCCTCGCCGTAGAAGCCAAAAGCTGGAGCGCACAGCAGATTGAGACCGCGTTTGCCGGCCTCACCGAAGCTGTCTCCGCTCACTGCCGCGACCCATACCGGGGGATGGGGCTTTTGTATCGGCTTGGGCGTCACATTCTCTACCTCGAAATTGAAGTGTTTGCCCGGATAGCTGAGCTTTTGCTGGGTCCATGCCTGCAGCACGATATCCAGTGCTTCGTCGAAAATCTCATGAGATTGGGCCTGATCGATGTGGAAGCCGCGATATTCGATGGGCTGGAAGCCGCGTCCGACGCCGAAATCAACCCGGCCGTCGGAGATCAGGTCGAGTAGGGCAATATCTTCCGCGATGCGCAGCGGATGTTTGAAAGGCAGCACCGTCACCCCGGTTCCCAGGCGGATGTTCCTGGTGACCGGCGCTCGAAGACGCCTCGATCGTAGCGACCGATTCGTTGGTGTTCGCCGAAGTTTAAGGAGCAGTTTTGATGCCAATCGGGCCGCGAATAATCACTGCTTCGCCACTTGGGACAAGCAACAAGAAGCCAAAATGCGGACTGGCTGTCGTTGCGGCCAGGCGATCGAGGGCGCTATGGTCATTTAGAGGCGAAATCCCCGCCCGTCCGAAGCTATCGGCTTACCGGCCAGCCGGAATACTGAAATAGTCGCCGGAAGCCGGCTACCCAAGGAGGTCTCACAATGCGCCTGATGCACACCATGATACGGGTCAATGACCTGGATGAATCCTTGAAGTTCTACTGCGACGCGCTGGGAATGAAGCTGCTGCGCAAGCAAGACTATCCCGCCGGAGAATTCACGCTCGCCTTCATCGGTTACGGCGGTATCCGCGACGCGACCGTAGTCGAGCTCACCTACAACTGGGGCAAGCACAAATACGATGTTGGCGACGCCTTCGGACATCTCGCCATCGGCGTCGACGACGTCTACAGCGCCTGCCAGGCGCTCAAGGCCAAGGGGGTCAAGGTAGTGCGCGAGGCCGGCCCGATGAAGGGTGGCAGCTCGGTAATCGCCTTCATCGAAGATCCTAACGGCTACCGCATCGAGCTCGTCGAGGACCGCGCCGGAGGTGACGCATAATCATGAAAGCCATCCTGTATAAGGGCGCCAACCGCATTGAATTGGGCGAGCTGCCAACACCCGCGCCGGCTCCCGGCGAAGTGCTGCTCAAGGTCCACGATTGCGGGATTTGCGGCTCCGATCTCCATGCTGTCCAATTTGGCCTGGGACTTAAGCCCGATTGCGTGCTGGGTCACGAATTTAGCGGCGAGATTGCCGAACTCGGCAGCGGCGTCACCGGCTTCCGCGTCGGCGAACGGGCTTGCGTTGTACCGTTCTCCTCGTGCGGCGAATGCGAGCATTGCCGGCGCGGTCAGGGCTGCCATTGCGCCAAGATGAAATCGGTCGGGTTAGGTCCACTGCCCGGTGCCTATGCCGAGTATGTGACCTGCAACCCGGTCAGCCTGCTTAAACTTCCAGACGCGTTGAACTCGCGCCAGGGCGCGCTGGTCGAGCCGCTCTCCGTTGGCTTGCATGGCGTCAACCGATCACGGGTCAAACCGGGCACGCCATGCGTGATAATGGGTGCCGGACCGGTAGGCCTGGCCACCTTGATATGGTGCAAGGCCAAGGGCGCCGATCCGGTGGTAGTGTCAGAGCTGTCGCCCGGGCGTTCCGAATTGGCGCATAAGTTGGGCGCCAGCGCGGTGGTCAATCCGCGCGAGCGCAATCCCGCGGCGCGGGTCAAAGAGCTGTGCGGCAAGCTTCCCGAAGTGGTCTTCGAGTGCATCGGGGTCAAATCAACACTCAACGACGCGATCGGACTGGTCGACAAGTGCGGCCAGGTGGTGGTGATTGGCGTGTGCATGGAGCCCGACCAGATCATGCCATTGTATTGCATCTTCAAGGAGGTCAGCATCGATTTCGCGCTTGCATACACCTACGCAGACTTCGAGGAGACTATTGCGGCGCTCGCCAGTGGGAAAATCAACGCCGATCCGATGGTGACCGACGTCATTGCGCTGGAACAGGTTCCTGCCACCTTTGAAGCGTTACGCAAGCCCACCACCCAAGCCAAGGTTCTGATCGAGTTCCCGCACTAGCCGCGCGGGCGATAAGGGGGCAGATGGCGCAGTACGAAACGCTAATCTACGAGCCGGTCGCCGACCGTGTGATGCGCCTGACGCTCAACCGGCCCGAACGGCTCAACGCGATGTCGCTCGAGCTGTTGGGCGAGTTCGATCGCGTCCTGGCTGATTTTGAGAATGATGCAGGCGCCAGCGTCCTGGTCATTCGGGGCGCCGGCCGGTCCTTCTCGGCCGGCTATGATTTGGAGGACACGCAGTTTTCCGGCCGCGGATTCAGAGTCTCGACCGACCAACGCGCGATGCATCGTCTGGCCGCGCGCTGGATGCGCTTGTTTGACCTGCCTAAGCCCACCATTGCCCAGGTACACGGCTATTGCATCGCCGGCGCCAACGAACTGGCCGCCCATTGCGATATCGTTCTGGCCGCCGAAGACGCGATCTTCGGCAATCAGGCTGGACGCGTGTTGGGAATTCTACCGACGTTGGCGATGTGGCCGCTGCTGATGGGTCCGCGCCGGGCCAAGGAGTATTTCTTCACCGGAGACACGTTCACCGGCACGCAGGCGCATGAGTGGAAACTGGTCAACCAGGTGTTCCCACATGAAAAGCTCGAAGCGGCGACGCTCGAGTATGCGAGCCGGGTCGCGATGGTGCCGCTCGAACTGCTGGCCCTCCACAAGGCCGCCGTCAACCGCTTCCTGGAAGTCAGCGGTATCCGGGCCGCCGAGCAATCCGCCTGCGACCTGGACGTAATCGCCCATCAGACTGGTGCGGTGCAAGACTGGCTCAGGCTCTGCCGGGAAAAGGGACTCAGGGAAGCGCTGGAAGAGCGCGACCGGCCATTCAAGAGGCTCGCGCGATGAACATCGCGGCCGCGATCTGACAGGGTGCCACGTCGATGATTGCCATGATATGCTGAACACCTCCATGGCGGGAAAGAACTGGAAGTTTTGAGCAGGCTGGAGCGATGCATCATCTAAATCCCGGCAACATCGCACAGGTAATCGAAACTTGGGGCTACCTCGGGATCTTCATCTTCGTCTTTGTCGGGAATCTGGGATTGCCGGTACCCGAGGAATCGGTCGTGCTGGCCGCGGGCTTTCTCGCCGGCCGCGCCATATTAAGCCTGAAGCTGGTGATGGTCGTGGCATTTGTCAGCGCTGTCGTAGGCGACAACTTCGGCTACATGCTGGGGCGCACGGGCGGGCGCCAGGTGATGGTGCGGCTGGCTTATTCTTCAAGTAGGCTGCGCTGGAGGCATCGGCGCTTCAAGGCGTTCTTCCATCTGCACGGCAACAAGACCATTTTTTTCGCGCGTTTCATCGCCGGACTGCGCTTCGTCGCTGGGCCGATGGCGGGCACGCTCAGGATGCCGTTCTGGCGCTTTTTTGGATGGAACGTGACGGGTGCGATGGTATGGTGCGCAACGATGGCGTACCTGGGATTCCTTCTCGGCGATCAATGGGAAACGGTGGCGCACCAGATGCATCGGGCCGGTCAGTGGGTCATCATCGCCGCCGCCGCAGCTGCGGTCGTCGCCATCTATCCGATGTGGTTGCGTCATCGCTGGCGTCCCGATTCCCAAATCGGGTCTTGAAGCAAAAGTATCTTCCCCTCGTGCTTTCCATCTCTTAGCGAAAGAACAGGCCCCGGCCACTATCCGCGATGCTACTGAGTGCGGGTTTGCGCGTCTGCGACCGCCGATGGTAGCGTGCCGCGAGCCGGCCCTTGTAGAAGTCCGGCCGACAAAACGCGATCCCCGTCTGCAAAAGAATCGGGAGGATGCTCGGATGGCTCTACTACCTTATGGTGATGAAGGCGCCGCTTCGGTGGAAACGATCAAGCTTTTGGAAAGCGGCCGCGTCAAGCTTAACGTGGGACGGATGATTGCCAACTCCAACGCCGCGTTCAAACCCTTCAATCTGCTTGGCGTCGCGCTTATCGGCAACGCCAAACTCGATCCCAAGCTGCGCGAGATTGCGATTTTGCGCACCGCCAAAGTCACCCGTTCGGTCTACGAGTGGACCCAGCACGTGCCGATGGCCAAGCACGTCGGCGTGACCGACGCCCAGGTCGCGGCGATGGACAATTGGCAAAGCGCCCAATGCTTCAACGAGTTGGAGCGCACGGTGTTGCGCTTCACTGACGAAGTCGCGGGTAACGTCAAGGGCACGCGCGAGACTCTGGAGGCGCTCAAGAAGCATCTTGGGCCGGCCGAAATCGTCGAGCTGATCCTGAGTATCGGGTTTTGGGGGATGGTGGCGCGGCTGCTCGAAACCACCGAAGTGGATTTGGAAGAGTTCGCCGGTAAGGTCAACCTGCTCGAGGCGAACCGCTAATCCGAACCGAAGGAGATATGCAAATGGCTCTGCTGCCCTATGGAAGCGAAGAATCGGTGCGCAACGCGCCGATCAAGCTCAACGTCGCGCGGATGATCGGCAATTCGGAGGCGGCCTCCAAACCGTTCGCCCGGATGGCTAACGCGCTGGTGATGAAGACCAAGCTCGATCCAAAGCTGCGCGAAATCGCAATCCTGCGCACCGCCAAGGATAGCCATTCGGTGTACGAATGGACCCAGCACGTGCCGATGGCCAAGCACGTCGGCGTAACCGACGCGCAAGTCGCGGCGATGGACGACTGGCAAACGCGCGAAGTGCTTCAACGACCTCGAGCGCACAGTCCTGCGCTTCACCGACGAAGTGGCGCTAAACGTCAAAGCCTCGCGCGAAACTCTGGAGGCGCTGAAAAAACACCTGGACTCGACCGAGATCGTGGAGCTGATCCTGTCGATCGGCTTCTGGGGAATGGTGGCCCGATTGCTGGAAACCACCGAAGTAGACCTCGAAGAATACGCCGGCAAGGTCAACCTGCTGGCTCCGGAGCAGTCGAAGTAGGCAAGAATCCGCCGGCTGGGAGCATGTGCCACGGAGCCAACCCGGTCAGGGTGCCTACAATCGGCGCCGCAAGCGCAAGCGAGCGGCTCTCTCTAATAGTCATCTTGACGAACCTGATGGAGTCGAAGGACCAACGCGAAGCAACTTGTCTGAGACCTTCTCTATTTCGATGGCAGAGGTCGACGAGACCGCCAGATGCTCGCGCAGTCCCTGGGTGAGGCAGGTGCGCCCGAAGAATTCGTTGGGGTCGGAAAGTCCTGCGGCCACTGGCTCCATCGCGATTGCAAACTCGGCGGGATTGAACGAACGTCCCTTGCGAACCTCAGACCGCGGGCTGAAAGACTTTGTGCCAAGGGACCATTAGCGTGGAAGGTCTGTTGGTCCGTAGGTGGTCAGCCAGTCGATTTGATCAAAATCCCGGTCGCTGGTCGCGAGATTGACGATCGCTTGTTCTTGAGCTGCGGCGGCGATCAGTGAATCGTTCGTAAGTAGCCCGAACGCGGATCTCAAATGATATGCGCGGCGTGCGCGAGTCTCGCCGAGCGCCAGAATCATTATGTCCAGGTCGAAAATCCGTTCAACCAGTTTCCAGTAATTGGTCAGACTCGTGATTTCCGTGGCCTTTGATCGCAGCGCCGCCGCGGAGATTCTTTTGATCACGCCGCGCTCCAGTGCTTCAAGCAGCATCAGCTTGTGACACACTTCGTTTACGGCCTCGATCGTGGTAAACGCCGCCACATCGCCGTCCTGCGAGCGCTCGATTATTTCCCGGCATTGAAGAGAGCGTCCGGTGAATGCATAGATGAAAATGTTGGCGTCCAGCAGAACTCTGCTGCCGGCAGCGATCGCGGAAAGGGGCTGTGCCGGCATTCTCAGAGGTACTCAAGGTCTTTGTCTTCCGCCACGCGCATGATGGTATCGGTATCGAGCCGCTTGAAAGCTTCCGTGCCAATTTCAAACAACTCTTGCAGTGGTTTCTCGCGAGCTTCGTCCATGACCCTTGGTGGAAACCGCGGAACCTCTCGGCTTCGTTCTGTGCTCGGCGTTGGCACTGGTGGAGCGTTTTCGGGCCACACTTTTTCCACCGTTACGTTTCATACGGTCATCTCCCTGAAAGGCCAATATGTTTGCGTCGATTATGACATTGCTCCCTTGCGGGGGATCCGAAAAGTTCAGTAATGGCACACTCACATATACTCAAGATCAGGGTCTTCCGCGATCCACTTGACGGTTTCGGGGTCCAGATCCAAATCCCACTCAAACTTTTCGAGCGTCCCAATCGCCCCGGAAATACGGGCACCGCGGTATTTCTTGGTGAAATGAGCGTCGCTTCAACGCCGTCAGTTTCGGATTCGCGCCAGTAGCCGCATCTTTGGGGCGCGCTTTTGTGGGAGCGGCGTTTTGAAGCCCTGCTTGCCGGAGCGATCTTTTTGGCTTCGCCTTCATTACTTCTGCCTCACTTAGGCATCGCCAAGAGCATAGCATCCACCAGCCGTTTTTTCTCGCTGTCGCGGGGGTAGAGGGCGGAGAGAGCGTTGGCCAGGCGCAGGAAGTCTTGGCCACGCTCCGATTCCGCCTTGAGCATCGTGCGCAGGGCGTTGGACTTGCCGGCGGCTTGGAGCAGCATCGCGATGTGCACCCGGTCCAGGGTCGTGGTGCCGGGAGCGAGAGCAGGGACTTCATCGGGCTTGCGTCACCGATGAACTTGAGTAGCGCTCCCCGTAGCTCCTCATTGCCTGCTTCGGTCGCTTGATTGTAAATCCCCAAGAGCCGCCGGCGAGCCTTCTCCTTGAAGTCGGCGGAGTAGTTCGAATCACACGGGTCGGGTAGCAGCAGCACAAGCAGCATCGCGCGGCAGGCCCAGCGACCGGCGCGCCCACCACAGATGCAGCGTGCTCCGATGCCCATGCCGGATGGACTTCTCACGCGCCGAATGGCGGCTCACCACCGCAATCGGAAAATCCACCTCCGCCAGGCGCTTACATTCCTTGGGTATCGACATGCGATGCCTGCAGTCAGTGATCCGCTGCGCAGTGGGCGGCACCTGCTTTTTCCAAGCCTAACTTGATGGCCACGGCTAGCCTTTGTTCCAAAACGAGCTGCCACCAGTCCTTGGTTTCCTGCTTTGGCTGCCGCTCCTGCTGCAGGAAGAGAGGAAGGGCAGCCAAGGCAGCATAATCTTCTGTCCCGGCAGTGTAGAAATGTCGCTGTTCCAAAAGCAGACGAACCAAAAGTGGGAATGCGATTGCCGCTGCTGACAGATGGGTCTGTTCGTTCTGCCACTTGCGTGGCTGATTGGGATGCCGTTTGCCGTGCGCGAAATCTCCCCGCAGTGCGCAAAACTCTCCCAGCCACTCGCACAGAATTTCCTCGTCGATGCCAAGTCGTTTGGCGGGTTTTGAGATGTGTTTGCGAAATTCCTTTACGGTCTCGTTCTTCTCGTGCAGAGCGTTGTTGGGTTGGCCAAGAATGCGCTGAAAGGCTCCGCACCTTAGGACCCAATCAACGCGCCAGCTAACATCCTGACCTTCAGAGTTTGCCCGGTTAAACGTGACGATTGCTTCACGCCATTTCTGCCATTCCCCTGTGTTCAAGTTCTGTCGCCCATTCCGCAGACCGCCAAGCAGTTCCTCGGGCAACGCGATCTTTTCGACGACGGCTGTCTGTACGGGGGCGTGATACTTGACGGGAAAGCCTGCTTGAAGGACGGAGCGACCATCGCACCTTTGAATTCTGAATGCATTCTCGCGGCTGTAGGGGCCGTCCCAGGGTCCGCAGGAGTGGAGACGGAAGCAGGCGCTATTGGACCAGCGTCCGTGAGCGCATTCAAACTCCCGAGCGCTCAGAGCAGAAAAACATGCCAACGCTACGAATTCTTGAAGAGAGGCGCTCTCCTCACTTGTCAAATCGCCTAGCAGGCCTCGCCCGTTCAATACGGGAACGGTAAATTCGTCCACCGGTTGTTCTCGTAGATCGCAAAAGTGATCTAATATGGTGAGAACCGTATTAACCTCCGTAGGGTCCATTCCCGCCGGCTGCATGTGGCGCGACAGCGGCAATAACGTGATGTCACCTGCCGAATAGGGCTTCTGTAAACGGCACCATGGTAAGAGATACAGAGTAGACATGTCGACCGATCCTTCGGCTACGGTTGCAATTTCACCGCTGTTCCTCGGAGATCTGCCTGGGCCGTCCACCTCGGCGCTTGCGGGCCCTCACGAGGCCATCTTGGGTTCAACCTTAGCGCGTGCCGCTCTGGCTCGATGGGATCATCTCCCGCCCAGCCTTGTCCCCCGAGTCTCAATTGAGCTTGGCCCGTTGGCTCGATACATCGAGGACAACATTGTCCAAGGTTTTGAGGCTGAGCCGCTCCTGCCCCGTATCGCCGACGAAATGCAGCTCGTAGAGCGCTAACGGAGGGCCTTTCGGCAGCTCCTCACTTCCTGTCCCATCAGTAGCGATCGGCTTCCGCGTGCGCCGCTCAAGACGAAGCCTTTGACCTGCCTCGTCGTAAATATGGAGACGTGGCCAGCCGGCCCTGCGTAGTCCCCCGAAATCGCACTGCACCGCTTGATGCCGGTGGTACTTATCGTCAGGACGGCGAAGGTCTCCGCGCCGTGGCGGAGATCGAACCGTTCCGTTTGGTTCATTTACTTCTCGACGTACTCGCAAACCGCCGACGGCTGCGGGATCCGCAGGTTATCCTCGCGGATGCCATCGATGTGAAATCGGATTGCTGGATGATCTCGCGCTCGACCTCTTCCACCGTCGCGCTGGTGGCAACGCATCCCGACAGGTCCGGCACGTAAGCCGCGTAGTTGTTGTCCGCTTTTTCGATTACGACTGCATAGCGCATGTTATGATTCTCGCTTGATCTGGGCTTGAAAATGCTGTTGAGCGTTCCAGGCGCAAGGTCGTCAGAGGATTTGCCTGCGACCGTAAACCTGGCCGACCTTGGCGGGATGTTTCGAACTGGCGACGGACTGTCGCGAGTAGTCACTAGAGAAACCATCCGTCGGCCTCCACCAGGGCAATGACCTCGCGAATGTTCACCTCTTTGCGCCAAGTGCCGCGCCCCCAGTTGATGTGGCAGCGGATCGACGCGCGAAATGGAAAGCCCGAAGTAAGGATCGAATTCGTAGGCGATTCCAAGGGCATAGGCTTGCAGGCCGAGCCGGACCAATTCGCAGTCGCCAGCATAGGATGGCGTCGCGTTTTGCCGCCGCAGCGTCGCGATCTGCTCGTGAGTAAGCGGCACCCTGCGAAAGATCTGGCTCTGGACGCTAACCAGGCCAAGCTCTCAGCTATCTCCGCCGACCGGGTTAAGCGTGATAACCCGCATCGGCTCGCTGAATAGCGAACCGGTTAGAATTTCGCCCGGCTTGACCGGATTATACTCCACCTCCAAGAGCCCCCCGGATAAACACCAATTGCAGCTTTAGCGCGCATAACATAGCACGGGATGGTATGTATTACTATCTGTGATCAGGGAGAGGGCATCCGAAAAGCTTTGTGCGTTTGGCAAGCTCCAAAGAGTCATTTACCCGCGATGGCGAGAATGTGCTGGCGGGGGCGCCTGCGAGCGTAGCGCTGCGGCCTGGATGTACTTGATCGTTATCGGCGACAGGTCGTCGACCGCTACGCGGGCGTCGATAATTGCGAAGGTCTTGCTCTCGTGCGCTAGCTCCAGCGCGGTGCGCAGTTCGGCGAGCGTGCGCGCTACGAAGCCGGCTCCGCCCCAATCTTCGGCCAGTTTGGCGTAGGGCCACGGCGGAATTTCCAATAACTCGGGACGATCGACGACCGGCCGAAAGATTTGCCATCCGCTGTTGTTGACCACAATCACGATCGGATGGGCCCCCAGCATCGGTGAATGCGAGATTTCCGGCCCGGTCATCTGAAAAGCGCCGTCGCCGCATAGCACCACCGGCCGCACGCCGCTGCCCACCTCGACGCCCATCGCGGCCGGAACCGCGAAGCCCATCGAGGCGTAGAAACCCTGGGCGAGATACAGACCGCCGTGCGGCACGCGCACGTCCAGACCGGCAAAAAGCATATCGCCCGATTCCGCGACGACGCCGTAGTTTTGATGATCGGCCATAAAACGGTTGAGTTCGCGCAGCATATCGCGCACCCGCAGCGGCGCGCCGTCGGGACGCCGGCGGAGCGCCGTTGAGGTTGTCGGCGTAGCGAACCTGCTCGTCGCGGGTTTGAAGATCATGGCGCAAAAGGGCGTGGACAAAATCGCGGATCGAGACGTCGGTGTAAGTGTGAAAACGCACGTCAACGTGACAGTCAACCGCCCAGATGCTGCGCTCGCGGACGATGTGGGGCGGCTGGTTGCCGAAATTCATGTCGGTTTTCAAACAACCCAGGTTGATTACCAGGTCGGCCGCGTCCATCCGCTCCACGATCGACGGCGCGCTGATGTCGGCGACCTGGACGCCCATGAACAGCGGATGGTCCATCGGGAACGCGCCCTTGCCCAGCACCGTGCTCAGCACCGGCGCACCCATCCGCTCCGCCAGCGTGATTAGCTCACGGGACAGCTTGTAGCGATGAATCTCGATGCCGGCGACGAGCGCGGGCTTGCTGGCCGCGTTGAACATCTCCACGGTTTCACGCGCGGCTTCCTCCACCTGGCGCGGATCGGAGGGCCGAAAATTCAACTGGCCGTCCCAGGCAATGAGTTCCGTCGGCACCTCGATTTCCTGGTCCACCATGTCGCGATGGATTTCGATGTATCCGGGACGCTGCTCGGCCCACACTGCCTGGACCACTTCGTGCAATTCCTCGGCCGCCGTCCGCGGGTCGGTCAGGACTTTCAGAGCGCAGGTCACCTCGCGGTAAATCCGTTGCTGAGATTCGATCTCGCGCGCCTGATGATGGATCAGCGTGCCGAGCTTACGCTCGCCCTCGCCGGGACCGCCGGAAAAGATCAGCACCGGTACCCGCTCAGAAAACGATCCTGCGACCGGGTTGACCATATTGTGCCCGCCGGCGCCATAGGTCACGCAGACGACCCCGATCTTCCCGGTGGCGCGCGCATAGCCGTCGGCGGCGAAGCCCACGCCGGGCTCGTGCGAGAGCGTGAGCATCTTGAGTCCATGCTTGCGGCCCAGCGTGAAGAAGAGCTTGAGCGCGAGATCGCCGGGAATCCCAAAAACGTGAGTGACGCCAATCTTGCGCAGGTAGGCGACCACGAAATCACCCAGAGTCATCCGTCGCTTCATACCGTCCATTCCTCGGTGCTTGATTGTAGCAGGAAAACAAGGTCGGTTTGGCGATGTCACGGGGCTGCTCACTTTCGTGGAAAAGTGCTAGGTTAGGAATCGAGAGTCCAATGACCATACGCGACCTATTACGGCCCCATATTCTCAACCCGGTTCGGCTGACCCGTTTGCTGGCATATCTGCCCCAGTTCGTGCGGCTTTTCTATGCGCTGCTGACGGACCGCAGGGTGCCGCGGTTGGTCAAGCTAGTCCCGGCTATTGGCCTGCTGGTGGCGCTGTCACCTCCTAACTTGGAATTGGAGATTATCCCCGTGCTGGGTGAGATGGATTTCCTCCTGATCGTGTTTATTACCCTGAAGCTCTTCGTATGGTTGTGTCCGCCCGATGTGGTGCGCGAACATGTGGCCCGCATCGGGCACCGCGCCTGAGCGATGGTGACGCGTCCAAGGTTGATTCTGATCGTCCTGGCGGCGGCGATTATTGCCGCGCTGGTCGTCCTGGGAGTCGCGGATGAGTTCCTGGTCGACCTGGTGTGGTTCTCCTCGCTGGGATATCGCTCGGTGTTCTTCACCTCGCTGTTCGCGCGCATCGGGGTGTTTGCCGCGGTGTTCGTAGTGGCAGCCGCGGCGCTTTACCTGAGCGGCCTGATTGCGCTGCGCGCATCACCCGATCGGGAACGTCTGCGGGTCGTGCGTTTCCCCGAGGATCTGCGCCAGCTAAGCCTACCCGACGTGATCCGTTCGCTCGGCGAACGGGTGCCGTGGCGGTTGTTGATCGCAGCGGCGGCCCTGCTGCTGGGCATCTTTGTCGCGGTCGGCGAGGCGTCGAACTGGGACACCTATCTCAAGGCCATCTATGGAACGAAGTTCGGTATCAACGAGCCGGCGTTTGGCAGGGATGTAGGCTTTTATATATTCACCCTGCCACTGCTGACCGAGCTGCGCGATCTCGCAATGCTGCTGATTTTTCTGGCCACCGCGATCGCGGCAGGAATCTATTGGGCGCGCGGCGGGCTTGATTTCCGCGAAGCCCCGCCACGCATCTCCCCTGCGGCAGTAAGCCAGTTTTCAGTCCTGCTAGGGCTCTTTTTCTTGCAGCGCGCTTATACGTACTGGCTTAACCGCTTCGACCTGCTGTTTCATACCGACGGCGTGGTGTTCGGTTTCCGCTACGTGGACGATGTCCTGTGGCGGCCCGGTTTTTGGCTGCTGATCGTCCTGGCGCTGGCGGCGGCGATAATCTGCTTCAGCAATTTCAGCGTACGCGGGGCGCGGCGCCTGGTCCTGGCGGCAGTAATCGTGTTCGCCCCCGGGCTGGTCCTCAACCTGTTGCAGCCGGTCATTGAAAGCCTGCGCGTGAAGCCCGACGAGTTGCGGGTTGAAAAGCCCTACCTGAAGGCCAACATCAGCCTGACGCGCGATGCGTATAAGCTGGACAAGATCGACGTCATGCCCTTCCCGGCTGCCGGCCACTTGTCGCGGGCCTCGTTGGATCAGGATTCGCCCACGATCAAGAACATCCGGCTGTGGGACCCGCGTCCGCTAATCGCTACCTATCGCCAATTGCAGGAGATTCGTTTCTACTACGATTTTCGCGACGTCGAGGTTGACCGCTACTGGATTCAGGGCGATTACGACCAGGTCATGCTTTCGGCGCGGGAACTCAATCCTGACCTGCTGGCCGGAGAACGCCAAGACCTGGATCAACCAGCATCTTAAATTTACCCACGGCAGCGGGATCGTGATGAGCCCGGTCAACGCCAAGGATACCGAGGGACTGCCGGTGTTTTACCTCAAGGATATCCCGGCGACCTCAAAGGTTGGCCTCAAGATCGATCAGCCCGGCATCTACTTCGGGGAGGAACCGGACAACTACGCGGTGGTTAAAACCAACACCCCTGAATTCGACTACCCGCGCGGGTCCGACAACGTGTTCGGCTATTACCAGTCCGACGAAGGGATCAGGATCAGCGGAATCACCAACCGCCTGCTGTTCAGCTATTACTTCAAAGACATCAATTTGTTGGTCAGCGATACGTTCCAGCCGCAGAGCAAGATTTTGATCCGGCGCAACATCCGCGACCGGATTGACCGGTTGGCCCCGTTTCTGATTCAGGATCGCGACCCGTACATCGTGCTGCATAATGGGCGGCTGGCCTGGATTCTCGATTGCTATACGACCAGCGATCGGTTTCCTTATTCCCAACGCAACGGCGAACAGATCAACTACATCCGCAACGCGGTCAAGGCGGTAGTGGATGCCTACACCGGCCAAACCGTGCTTTATGTGTCCGATCCCGAGGATCCCGTGATCCAGACCTGGCAACGGATCTTTCCCGCGCTATTCCAGCCGCTGTCCGCGATGCCGCGCGGATTTGCGCCAGCATATCCGCTATCCGGAGGACATGTTCCTGGTCCAGGCGGATATCTACTCCACTTACCACATGACCGACCCGCAAGTGTTTTACAACCGCGAGGACGTGTGGGGATTTCCGACCGAAGACTACGGTGGCGAGATCGGCCCGATGCAGCCCTATTACGTGATTATGCGGCTGCCCAACCACGCCCATGAGGAGTACATCCTGATGCTGCCGATGGTGCCGCGCGGGCCGCGACAACATGATCTCGTGGCTGGCCGCGCAATGCGACGGCAACGAATACGGCCATCTTATCGAGTACGCCTTCTCCAAGGACAAACTGGTGTACGGCCCGTATCAGATCCAGGCCCGGATCAATCAGAACCCGGAGATCTCGCGCCAGATGTCGTTGTGGAACCAGATGGGTTCGCGGGTTATCTTGGGCAACTGTTGGTCATCCCGATCGAGGATTCCCTGCTTTACGTCGAACCGCTTTACCTGCGTGCGGAAAACGGCCAATTGCCCGAACTGCAAAGGGTGATCGCCTCTTACAGCGATCGCGTTGTGATGGGTGACGATCTTGAACTCACTTTGGCCGATTGTTCAAACCCGGAGAGGGGACGATTGGCCGAATATCGTTCAGGCCACGCCGCCTCCGGTAGTTTCACAGGCGGGCGGTCCGCCGCTCCCGGCGGCGGTCCCGGGCGCCAATCAAGGCTCGGCGGCCGACCACTATGACAACGCGCTCAAGGCTTTGCGCGCCGGCGATTGGTCACAATTTGGCGCAGAGATGCAAAAACTGGGAGAAGTCTTGCAAAATCGTCGCGATGGCCAGTAATTTGGTATTGCATAGCCGCAGAATAGGTGCTGAAAACGAAAATTCGAGCAGTAAGGATTCGTGCAAGACAATTCGCGCCCGGATGAGAGCACGCTTGCTTTAACTTTCTCTGCCTTTGGTAGAGACGAAGTTAGGTGTCAGGCTGCGGGAATCCTTCTTCCGATCCGGCCTGCGAGCCACTTCCGGGGGGACGGGTGGCGAGGCAAAGTTCCCGCTTTGAAAAAATCGCACCGGCAGACGGCGTCCGCGCCTTAACGGGTATCGGTCGTGGTGGTTTTGCCGGGAGCGTCGAGATTCCGGCGCCCTAGCTGCGGGTTGAATTCCAAGCCAGGCCAGTTCCGGTCGAGCGCCGAATTTCCGGTGGCGGACCCATGAGTGCCAACCGGCGAATCAGGGTGCTGGTCATCGACGACCATCGCATCTTTCGCGACGCGTTGCGCGTGCTGCTGGAACAAGACGGTGGTATCGAGTTGGCTGCCGAAACTGCCGACGCGATGGAGGGAATCGCCATCGCGGCCAGGATCGCGCCCGACTTGATCCTGCTGGATATCGGACTTAATGGGATCAGCGGAATCCAGGCAGCCCATCGGCTTCACAAGGAGGCGCCCGGATCAAAACTTTTGATCCTAAGCCAATTTGACGGCGCCGAATATGTGTTGGAAGCGCTGGGACCGGCGGGAGCTGCCGGATACATGCTCAAGTCCGACACCGGGTCGGATTTGCTCAGCGCCATCCGCGCAGTGGCCGCGGGCAAGCGCTACATCAGTCCCGCAGTGGCTCCGATCGTGCTGGATAAATTGCACGGCTACGCCAACCACGAAGATCACGTAGAGACGGCTCTGACCGGCCGAGAGCGTGAGATTCTGAGACTCATCGCACAAGGCGCCACCGCGAAGGCAATCGCACAAACCCTGGGCATCAGTCCGAAGACCGTACAGACCCATCGGACCAACCTGGCGGCCAAGCTGCGTCTGCCCTCAACCGCCGCACTGGTCCGTTACGCAATCAAGCACAAACTGACGGAGCTGGACTAAGCGACGCACAGGTTTCGGGCGCTTGCGCACCGGCGGCGTGTCAGGTGGGCTGGACTACACTTGAAGGCCACGCTGGATGAACAGGTCGCGCACCGACTGCTCCAACTGGCGTGTCAGTTTGTTGCGGTCGCTGGCCTGCAAGCCGGCGGTGGGAATTGGCGCACCCAAGCTCATCCGCATAGTCTTGCCGGGCACGACGGTCTTGGCGCCGCGCGGCATAAAGGCCGCGCTTCCGCTGATCGCCATCGGCACGCATGGCAGTCCGGTCAGCAGAGCGAGCCAGGCCGCGCCAGGATTGAAGCGATGGATCTGGTTGTCGCTAAAACGTTGGCCCTCGGCGAAAAAAACGATGCACAAGCCGGACTTGGCTATGTTCACCGCCTTGCGGACTTCCTGGCCGCCGCTTTTGCGGTCGATCACGATGTGGCCGCCGTTTTTGAGCGCGTAACCGAACACTGGAATCTTGAGCAACTCTTTCTTGGCGACGAACCGCACCGGCCGCGGAAAGTAGGCCAGCAGGGCCATGATGTCGAACATGCTTTGATGATTGGCAATGAGGACGAAGGAAGACAGGTTCTCGATATTTTCCAAGCCTTCCAATTCGACCTTGATGCCGGCGGTGCGAACTATCAGGCGGCCCCACAAGCGGCCGAGGCGGGCCACGACGTTCTCGTATCCGAGCGCGGCGCCCAACGCCGCCATCGGCGTCAGCACGGCGGTATAAAGTACCGCCATGCCGGTGGCCACCGCTCCCCAGCATCGGCGGAAAAACGAGCTATCGCGCGGCGGCGCGGCGCCCGATGCTTGAACGTCGTCTTCCATGGACTGATGCATGTGGCCGGAGAGCAAGCTTATACTTGGGACGCGGCGCCGACAACGCACACTCCTCGCATCGGTCTTGTCCCGGTAGAACGGCAGCGTATCGCACGGAGACGGCCCGCTTTCATCAATATTTTTCTTTGAGTGCGGCGATTCGTTCGAAGAACGGCTCCAGGTCATTCATACCTTTGCAATAGACCACGGGGCTGAATTCGATCAGGTTGACCCCCGCCTCGACCATCGCCGGCATCTGCGCCACAGTAGCTTCGAGGTCGGCGCTGCGATCGGCGCGGAATACGGGCCGCAGGGCGGAGCGCACCGTCGCGGTTTTTGGGTCGCGTCCGCGCGCCTTGAACGCCGCATGCAGCCGGGAGATCGGCTCCTTGAGTTTAGCCGGGTCGCGTTCCATCGGCAGCCAGCCGTCGCCGAGCTCTGCGATCCGCTCAATATGGCGCGCATTGGGCGCCACGCCGAACCAGATCGGCATGTGCTGCTGAACCGGGAAAGGGGTGGAGTAAAGTTGCTTGAAGGAGACGGTCTTGCCCTCAAAGCTGGCTGGCGCCTTGCTCCACAACGCCTTGCAGACCGAGACCTGCTCCCACATTCGGGCGAAGCGGCCTTCCCATGGAATCCCGCAAGCGTCGTACTCTTCCTTCTGCCAGCCGGTGCCCAGTCCGATCTCGACCCGCCCGCGCGATATTACGTCCAGGGTGGCGAGTTGTTTGGCCAACAGCACTGCGGGACGCAGCGGCGAGATCACGATTCCGGTGGACAGGCGGATGCGCTCGGTCGCCCCGGCCACCGCCGCCAGCACTGTAATCGGCTCATACCATGGATAGGAGGGTGTGGCGGGGAATTTGCCGTAGGGATATTTGTCGGTGGCTTCGCTCATGATCACATGATCGACCACGTTGATTTGGTCGATTCCCTTGCGATCCGCGATCCGCGCGACTTCGAGCGCGCCACTGAAATCGCCGCCAAACCAGTTCTGAAGCCCGAAAAGACCGATTCCTATTCTGATCATGAACCTGCTTGTACCAAAGCCGTGCCGCACATGACAGAGCCGGCCCGCCGCTCCCAGCAGGATTGGAATTACAAGGGTCAGCTATCCTCGGTCCATCCTCGATATCGCCCGCGTGAATGGGCGAATATTGGCCGCCCGCGCAGGAGCCGACATTGACACCCACGAGCTGATAGACGAAACTTGGGGCGGAGACGTGGAGCTTTTTTGGGCGTCCGACGGTTGCCGAACCTGAACTCATGCGGGGAGAATTGAGGCTCGATTATGGAGCACATCACCGGCCTACAGCAGTTTCTGACCATTGTTTCGCAACCCGATAATATTCCGATCGGCGCGATGCTGATCCTGGTGTTGTTCTTTACCTACGTGTCTTTCAAGCAGGCCCGGCGCAACGACCAGTTGATCGAGCATGGGATGCGCGACAAGGTGATAGAGGAGATGCGCAAGTAACCGGCCGCCAAAGCATCAATGGCCAGCGTATCAATAGCAAGGATTAGTTATGCCCTTTACGATTATTGCCGAGGCTTGTACCGGTTGCAGCGCTTGTGAGAAGCGATGTCCAACGGGCGCCATTTCCGGTGAATCCAAAAAGGTCTATTTCATCGAGCCCGCGATGTGCATCGATTGCGGCGCCTGCGGAGTGATCTGCCCCGACGAAGCGATCATGAACAACCACGATGAGATCACCCACGTGCTCAAGCGCGCCGAGCGCCCAATCGCGGTGGTCCATCCGGATAACTGTAACGGCTGCGGCGTGTGCGTTGACGTCTGCCCGTTCGACTGCATCTCGCCTGCGCCCGAGAACGTCGCCGCTTACCTGGGCAAGGTCCAAGTCAACGAACGGACCTGCGTTGGCTGTATGCTGTGCGAAGAGGTCTGTGGGTGGGACGGCATCTATATCATGCAGACTGCGGATAAGAAGGACTTCCTGGAAGCGCTCGGCTATGGCGCCGAGGATGCTGCTTGAGACCGATGCCGCCTGAAACTTAGGACCTCGAAGAAACCGATTGCGTAGTTGGGGCCGGCGCCGATTGCCGGCCCTTTTTCATCTTGGACGCCAAGCTCCCGGCCGCCAGGTTCCGAACCTCTCCAGCCAAGCCTTTCTGCCATAGCGGGGCCAAAAAGGCGCCCGCGGAGAACAAGAAAAGCACCAGCTGGGCGCCCAGAGTCTGAACTGTCGGGAAAATTCCAAGCGCCTGGATCGTGGGCACGAAGGGGACGAAGGTCGCTTTGACCACGCTGGCTTCCTGTAGGCTGGCGATTCCCTGGCCGATAAAAACTATCGCCAGCGCGTACAGCAGAACTGACGTGGCACGGAAAAATGGACGTAGCGGAATGCGAACCAGGAATTGCTCCAAGGTGAAAAAGCCTATCAGCAGGAGGACTCCCGCCACCACCATTCCCGCCCAGATGGCGTGATGCTCCAGCCCCTTGGACGCTCCCGCCAACAGCGCCTGGAAAAACACGATGGTTTCGGCGCCTTCTCGCAGCACCGCCAGAAATGCCGTCACACCCATCGCGAACGGCATCGCCTGCCCGGCTTCCTTGAGGTTCGAAAACAGAAACTCGCGCCAGCGATCCGCCTGCGTTTTGGAGGTCAGCCATGAGCTGACGTAAAACAGCGTGCCTGCCGCCACCAATTGAAAAATGCCTTCCATGGTGTCGTTCGCATTATCCGAGATCAACCGATCGGCACCCCAGGCCAGCAGAATACTGGCGACGATCGCGAGGATCGCGCCAGTATAGATCTCACGCACGCGCCCGCCTTGGCCCATCTGCTTGACTCCAGCGGCCAGCGCAACGACCACGAGCATCGCCTCCAGACCTTCCCGGAGAAGGATGCCGAAGGCATATAGGAAATATGGCACGGGCATTGCCGTCATATTAAATCCGCCTATTGAAACTGATTCTCAATTTAGCTCTGACGCCAGCCGTCCGTCAACTGGAATCGGCGCCCCCTCCCGCGGGACTTACCTTGCCGCCCTGAGTGCCGGGGTGTAAGTTGGCGCTCAGATAGGAGCAGCACGGATGCGCTGCGTTTTCTGCAAGACCAGAACGGGGCTTTTTCGCAAGGTCTGTCCTACCTGCGGAAAAGTCGTTGCCATAGTCGATAAGGCCGCTGGACAGGTCGGAATGGGGGAAATGGTTGACTTGTTCGCCGCCGAGGGCTTAAGCCGCGAGCAGGTCGATCGGGTATTGGATGCGGATTTGGGCAGTCAGCCCACGATTCGTGACCGCCTCACTTCGGAGATGGCGAATGCGCTGATGCGAGGCCTGGGGATGCCCGGCCGGCAATCCGC
Organism: uncultured Pseudomonadota bacterium; assembly: GCA_963824565.1. Lineage (GTDB taxonomy): Bacteria > Desulfobacterota > Binatia > Binatales > Binataceae > JAJPJA01. Next base: position 102,225 of record CAWGQB010000014.1, read on the forward strand.
TGAAGACGTGAGGCGGGTTCGGCTGGCGTCCTCGTCTGGAGGCGGTCAGGGAACCTGGCGCGGCGGCGAGAAACCGCCCAGCGAATAAGTGACGTGAGGGCCCGATTTTTGCGGCGGCGCGATTCCCGTTACGGTGAAAGCATGAGTCCGGTACGGTGAGCGATATGGATAAGGACCGGAGCGATTTCGCGGTAATGAATCGGATGATCGATCATATCCGCCTTTTGATCGCGGTGGATGACGAGCAGATCCCGGTCAAGAAAAAGCTCGACGTGCAGGCGACCCTCAAGGAATTTCAGGCGCTGCTCGCGCTCCCGGAAGAGCAACAGGAGCACGGACGGATCAGGGGCTACTATCAACTGCTGTGCCGGGAACTGGGTGAGCACGGCGATGTGGACGCGCTGCTGAAGTCGCTGAAAAATTACATCAGTTACATTTGAGCGGCGGGAGAAGCGGATGGCTATTCGGAAGATTGGGGTCGTGGGTGCCGGTCAGATGGGCGCGGGCATCGCGCAGGTCGCCGCCCAGGCCGGGTTGAACGTGTTGTTGCATGACGTCAGCGACGAGGTTTTGAAGAGAAGCGTAGATGGCCTCGGGCGCAACCTCGACCGGATGATCGCGCGCGGACGTATCAAGCCCGAGCAACGCGACGCCATCATGCGGCGGATCGAGACCTCCGCCCGGACTGAGGATCTGGCTGAAGCCGACTTCGTGATCGAAGCAATTCTCGAGAACGAAGACGCCAAGATCGAACTGCTGAAAAAGCTCGACCAGGTTTGTCCGCCGCCAGTGATCTTCGCCTCCAACACTTCTTCGATTTCGATCACCAAGATGGGAGCAAGAACCAGCCGCGCCGACCGCGTCATCGGGATGCACTTTATGAACCCGGTGCCGGCGATGAGGCTGGTGGAAATTATCCGCGGCCTGGCGACTTCGCAGCAGACCTATGACGCGACCCGCCAACTCGCCGAGCAGTTGGGCAAGACCACAATGGTCGCCGAGGACTTCCCGGGCTTCATCGTCAATCGGGTGCTGCTGCCGATGATCAACGAAGCGATCTACACTCTGTACGAGGGCGTCGGGGCGGTCACCGATATCGACACCGCGATGAAGCTGGGCACCAATCAGCCGATGGGCCCGCTGGAACTTGCCGACCTAATCGGGCTGGACACTTGTCTGGCGATTATGGAGGTCATGCAGCGGGTGTTGGGCGACGACAAGTACCGTCCGTGCCCGCTGCTGAAGAAATACGTCGACGCGGGCTATCTGGGGCGCAAGGTTGGGCGCGGCTTCTACAGCTACGATGAACAAGGCAACCTGATCCCGCCTCCGCACTGACCCTCGCCGCGGAGATGTGGTAATCCGATGACGGCGCCCGCCAATGCGCGTAAGATAGGATTGACCAGTAAAAAAGGGGCTCCAACATGACGGTCAAAGCCTTCATCCTGATCGATACCTCCCCGGGTAAGGCCAAGGAGGTGGCGCAAAAGCTGCGCGGAATCAGCGGGGTCACTTATGCGCACAGTGTGACCGGACCGCATGATATAATTGCTTTGGTCGAGTCCGCGGACGTCTCTTCGCTGGGTGAACTCGTCGTACACCGCATCCAGAGCGTTACGGGAGTCAACCGGAGCCTTACGTCGATCGTCGCCGATTGAGGCCGTGCGGATGGTTCTGGCGAAAGAACCGGAGTCCGGGAATCGGCGTCTGGACTGCCGGCGGCCGAATCCCGCGAGTTGAAGGCAGCTATTGCACCCGCTACGCGCGGCGAGGAGATTTGAGTAGGTACTTCGCGCGCCAGCGCCCGACACCGCAGCGGTGGCGGGCGGTTTCGACTTGCGAAGCGGCGGCGGAGGATGGAATCAATGGCGGAATTACCAGTAGTTAAAAGACTGCGAAAAGAGATGGAGAACCTCAAGCGCGAGTTGACCGTTGACTTGCCCAAGGAACTGGAACGGGCGCGCGCGCACGGCGATCTCTCGGAAAATGCCGAATGGGCGATGGCCAAGCAGCGCCAGGAATTCCTGCGCGCGCGCCTGTCGAACTACGAACTTCGGATCGCCGAGCTGGCCCGCATCAATCTCGATTCGGTGCCCAGAGACACCGTGGGCCTGGGCAGCAAGGTCGAGGTCGAAGACCTCGATGACGGCACCCGGACCGAATATGAGATCGTGGTTCCCGAAGAGGTCGACGCTTCCCTGAATCGGATCTCGCTGGCTTCGCCGCTGGGCAAATCGATGCTCGGACGCGGGTCGGGCGACGACGTCGAAGTGCAGACCCCCAAGGGCAAGCGCTCCTACATGGTCACGCGCCTGCTCACCATCCACGACCTGCTCGCGGCGGGCAACGGCAGCGGCGACGCCCAGTCCTGAAGACCACTCCGCGGCTGGCCGCTTTGCCCGGTCCGTTTTCTTCAGTTTTTCTTATCTGCTCCACGAGGGCTGAGGTCAGTGAGGGTTCTGATAGACTCCGAGTAACCTCTCCGCCCTGCCGCGCAAGGACAATCCTCACCAGTGGCGCAAATCGCAGGTTTGCAACGGCGATACCGAGGGTATATTGAGGTCATTGACCGTTGCGTCTTAAGGGGAAAGGAGCGTACCGCCGATGGCCCTCGACCTTCTAATTAAAAACGGAACGATAGTTGACGGCACGGGGCGTCCGGGCTACCGCGCGGACCTCGGGGTCGCACAGGGACGTATCGCCGAGATCGGCAAAGTCAGCGGCCCGGCCAAGCGTACGATCGACGCCTCGGACCTGATCGTGGCCCCGGGATTCGTCGATCCGCATACCCATTACGACGCCCAGATCTGCTGGGATCCCCTGATTAGCTGCTCCTCCTGGCATGGCGTGACCACGGTAATAATGGGCAACTGCGGAGTGGGACTGGCGCCCTGCCGGCCCGATTCGCGCGAGGTCGCGACCTGGGATCTGGTCAATGTCGAATCGATCCCCTTCGACGTGCTCAGCAAGGGAATCAAATGGGAATGGGAAACCTTCCCCGAGTTCCTCGACGCCGCCGAGCGGCGCGGCAGCGGACTTAATCTCGCCTTCCTCGCACCGCTGACTCCCTTCAGGCATTACGTGATGGGCGGGGAGTCCAACCAGCGCGCCGCCACCGCCGATGAGACGGCAAAGATCCGCGCGTTGATCAAGGAAGCGATTACGGCTGGGGCGGCCGGCTTCTCAACCAGCCAGGTGCCCAACCATATCGGCTACCAGGGCAAGCCGCTGGGGAGCCGCCTGGCCAGTCTGGATGAACTGCATGCCTACGCCAGCGTGCTCAAGGAGTTGGGGCGCGGAGTGATGGAGATCGCGCCCAGGACCGGTGGCAACAGCAAAGAAGATTTCGACATGCTCGATATGCTGCTCGAGGCCAGCGGCGGACACGTGACCTGGCTGGCAATCACCAAGCGCTACGACGTGCCCGACGCCCATATGCGGCTGATCAAGCGGCTCGAGCCGCTGATCGCGCGCGGTGGCCGGCCGCAGTTGCTGGCGGTACCCCTGATCGGCGACATCGACCTGCGTTCGCCCTTTATGTTCTCGCCATACCCGTGCTGGAATCCGGCCTTCAACCAAACTCCGGAATTTCAAAAGCAACTTTATCGCGACCCCGTCTTCCGGCATAAGTTCCACGAGGAGCTTAAGACCCATCGCCAATGGCACGGCAACCTGAACATGGTCTGGGTCAACGAAACCAACCATCCGGCGGTAAAGCCTCTGATCGGCAAGTCGGTGGCGGAAATCGCCGCGCAACGCCACGCCGATCCGCTCGATACGCTACTGGACCTCGCGCTTGAAGCCGATTTGGATTTGCGTTTCTCGGCGGCGCGTTTCGAGGTCGCTGATGAATTGCTCGACGATCCGCGCGTGATGCTCGGGTTGTCCGACGGCGGTGCGCACGTCGACCTGTTCTGCGACGCCGGTTATTGCACCGAACTGCTGGGCAAATGGGTGCGCGAGAAGCAGCGGCTGAGCCTGGAGCTGGCGGTGAAACGAATCACATCCGAACCGGCCGATTTCTTCGGGCTCAAGGACCGCGGCCGGGTGGAGGCGGGCAAGGCGGCCGACTTTGCGATCTTCGATTTCAAGACTGTCGGTTCCGATTCCGAGCATCCCGAGGTGCGCTTCGACCTGCCCGGCGGAGGCCGTCGCGTGGTGGTCCCCGCCAAAGGAATCGAGTACTCGGTGGTCAATGGGCAGGTGCTCTACGAGCATCAGAAGCCCAACGAATGTCTGCCGGGGCGCGTCCTACGGTCGGGCAGAAACTAGGAGGGTCAAGCCCCTCATTAGTTTTCCGCAGCATACGGTACAGGCAGCTGGAGAGTCCTCTCAGCCACCTTGTCCCTTACTCCGCATGAACCTGCGGCGTGCCGTGGGTTCAACGGATGTTACAGGTCGGAGCGACAACACGCCTGTCCGCCATCAGCGAGTGCCAGCGTCCTTAGTCAAAGCCGATTGACCCATACCACCGTCGAAGGCTTCCACACTGAAGCCCCGAACCGATCGGAGGGCATTAGATGACGATTCCGAAGGAACTAATCTGTGTGCTTCTGATTCTTATCGGAGTTGGGGCAATCATGGCCCCATTTTCCATCTATGTTGTCGTCGGTTGGAGTGCGAAGCGCAAAGACATAATGGATGGTTTCGATGCGAAAGCCCGGCTGGCCTATTTCAAAATGTTCTGCGGAAGCGAAGACACTCCCAGTTATGATACTGCGATGGCCAAGTTCGAGGAGCTATACTCTCTGTGGTACGGACGCCGCTTTTTTTGGATCCCGGGAATCCTCCTGTTCCTGGTCAGCTTAATCGAAATTACATTTGTCGTGCTGACGGTGATGCATACTACTGGATACATGGCCAATCCGCTTTTCGATCTTCCACTCATCGCGATCGGCGCGATCGCCGGTGCGTATATGTGGGTCACCAACGATCTAACCTCTCGCGCCCGCCGCTTGGACTTTTCACCTTCGGACGTCCAATGGGGGGTACTGCGCCTGATTGTCGCGATTCCGATGGGCTACGCGTTTGCCGCGGTGGCGGCCCCTGCGGTGGGGCCGTTTATCGCTTTTGCGCTGGGGGCGTTTCCCCTCGCCAGCTTAACGTCGATGCTGGCGAAGCTGACCGACAAGAATCTTGGTCTTGGGGCCACGGCCGAGGAGGCCAGCGACGATCTCATCAAGCTGCAGGGGATAAACAAGGCGATCGCTGAGCGGCTCTCGAATGAAGACATCATAACCATCCCGCAGGTTGCCTATTGCGACCCGGTCCAGCTGATTATGCGGTCGAATCTGAACTTTATTTTCGTGACCGATTGTATGAATCAGGCGCTGGCCTGGATGTATCTCGAAGATGACATGAACAAAATCCGCCGGTTTGGTTTGCGCGGTGCCGTGGAGATCAAACATTGCCTGGACGCTTACTATGACGACGATGCCAATCCGATTCGCAAACGCGACCATGACCTCGCGCGTGCCGCCCTCCCAAAAATCGCGTTGGCGATCAAACAGGAACTGGAGACGCTGCTGGGGGCTTTTCACGAGATCGCTGGAGATCCGTTCACGGTCTTCCTGGTCCGTGTCTGGTCCGGACCTGAAAAAGGCCTCGCCCTTCAGGATGACGTAGGGATTGAGCGACCCCAGTCTGGGCCGACCAAGGCCGCGAACGATGGCTCAAGTAAGACCGGCGCCGCGGCCGGTACGAACCTGGGAATACTGGCATACGGATCATTAATAGAGGACGCGGGAGAGGAAATCGAAAAGCTTACAGCCGATCGCATAACGAAGGATGTCGAGACGCCGTTCAATGTGGAATTCGGTCGAAGCACCGCCTCGCGTGCGGGTGCGCCGACTTTGGTTCCCCTGGAAAACGGACGCAAAGTGAACGCGGTCGTAATCGTCCTTAAGCCGGAAGTTGAAATCGAGCAAGCCGAGAACATTCTTTACCGTAGAGAAACCGATCAGGTTGGGAGCGAAGTATCTTATCCACGGACTAATCCGGGCGACGTGCGGATTGACCGCCTGAAGGATTTCCACGGGGTAGAGACCGTTCTGTATACGAAGCTACCTCCCAACATAGAGCCCCTGACGCCGGCAGAACTCGCGAAACGGGCAATTTCGAGTCTCAGCGACAAAGATGTCGCGAAACGGGGGCGCGACGGGATTAGCTACCTGATAAGCGCTAAGCGTAACCATATAGACTCCCCTTTAATTGCCGAATACGAAGCGGAAGTTCTCCGCCAAGCGAGGGCGACCAGTCTCGACGAAGTACTGGCGCGCCATAAACAGGACACCTGAAGAGACGGCGACCATAAGCGGGGACGGAGTCATGCTGGATATAGCTAGCCCACAGCTAGCCGCCTTCATACATGCTTTCGATTTGCTGGCGGTAGTGCTCCAAAATCACCTTGCGGCGCAGCTTGAGGGTCGGAGTAACCTCGCTGCGGTCCTGCGAAAAGGGAGCCGGCAGCAGCCGGAAAGTGCTGATCGCTTCGTAATCGGCCAAAGTGCGATTGAGTTGGCGCAGAAGCTGTTGATAGAGCGCCTTCACCTTGGCTTCTTCGACCAACGCGTTGTGCGAGCTGGGTATCGATTCCTTCGGGCTTAACCGTTTCCGTCAGCTTTTCGAAGTCGGGGACGATCAACGCCGATACGTGCTTGCGCCGGTCGCCCAGTACGCAAGCCTGGGCGACCAGGGGATCGCGGGTGAGCTTGGCTTCCAGCGCGGCCGGGGAGACGTTTTTGCCGCCTGAGAGCACGATGATCTCCTTTTTGCGGTCGCGAATGGCGATGAATCCGTCCGCGTCGATTGCCGCGATATCCCCGGTATACAGCCACCCGTCATCGCTGATCGCCTGCCGGGTGTCCTGCTCCAGTTTGTAATAGCCCTTCATCACATTGGCGCCGTGGATCAACAATTCCCCGTCTTCGGCGAGCTTCGCCTGCACTCCATTTAGCGGCTGGCCGACCGTGCCGGGCCGCGTGCGTCCGTGCAGATTCACCGCGACCACGGGCGAAGCTTCGGTCAGACCATATCCCTCGACGAGGGGGACCTCCGCCGCGGAGAAGAACTCGAAGATTTCTCTGGGCAGCGGCGCGCCTCCTGAAATCAGGTAGCGCATCCGGGTACCGAACAGGCCGGTGATGCGGGCGAAGACGATTTTGCGGAATAGCGCCATCGGAGCCGCCAGATGGGGCGGCACCGATCGGCCGTGAAAACGATAATCCGCCGCGCGCTTGCCGGTCGCCAGGGCCAGATCGAACAGCCGCCGGCGCATCGGCGCCGATTTTTCCACCGTGCGCATCACCCGGCTATGGATGACCTCCAGCAGGCGCGGCACGGTCAAAACCACGGTCGGGTTAATTTCGAGCAGGTTTTGGGCGATTTGGCCCAATCCCTCGGCATAGGCGATAGTGCCGCCCGCGGTCAAAACGGTGTAATAACCGGCGGTGCGCTCGAAGGAATGAGCGATCGGCAGAAAGGACAGGATTACATCCTGATCGATTCAAATCAAGCGCGGCTTTTGACGCTTCGCAATTGGCCAGGATGTTGCCGTGGGTCAGGACCACGCCCTTGGACGCGCCGGTCGTGCCCGAGGTATATATTATCGTCGCGACATCGGAGTGATTGACCTCCGTAATTCCGGCTTCCGGCGAGTTGCTCAGGCTCTCGAGCGTCGTCAGCATGGGACGCGGTGATGCATCCGCGGCGGCCGGCGACGATTCGGAGTCCATCGCAATCAGCGTCTCCAGTTCGGCCAGACCGGGGAACCAAGCCCCTGATCTTTTTCAGATGTTCGTTTCCGCGTATAGCGATTGCGCGCGCACCCGAGTCACTCAGCACATGTTCGATCTCATCGGCGGAACTGGTCGGGTAAAGTGGCACCACCACTCCGCCCATTCCCAGCACGGCCAGGTCGACAATCACCCATTGCGGGCAGTTTTCGGCCAGGATTGCGACCCGGTCGCCGGGTTTGAAGCCCCAGTTTCAGCAGTCCGCTCGCGCAGCCGCCGGCTGGCCGCAGCGATCTCGGTCCAGGACAAGTCGATCCAGGATTGGGCACGTTTTTCCTTCAGAAAAACTCTGCTGCCATACTTTTCGGCGGTCCGCTCAAAGGCGTGGGCGATGGAAGGCGCTGACGTCATCGGAATAAGGCTCTCCTGGAAACAATGCGCGCGCGGCGCGACGCTTTTTAGCGGGAAACCCGGCCGATACCAAGCGATGCGAGGAACATCGTGGCCAACGATACGATGCACTTGAAATATGTTTCGACTCGTCCTAGCTTACCGAAAGGACGTTGCGGAGGTTGAAGCCGGAGATACATTAGAAGAGCTTGCCAGCGGGATCTTGATTTTTTCATTTTTCTTAATCCAATCCGCATCCGCATAATGTTTCGCCGGGTTACGGGTAGCACGCGCATGTCGCCACTGTCGATGTCGCCGGTGGCGCATTAAAAGGAGATTTGAAGGTCGCCCACATGCTCGATCATCTTTGGTTGCCTGAGGGGATATCCACCTATTCGCCGCGGATCGATTTCCTATTCACGCTGATTTTCTGGATCGTTGTGGTCGTATGGGTTCTGGTCACGATCGCCATGATCACTTTTATGGTGCGCTACCGGACCAGACCCGGACGCAAGGCCACCTATATCGAGGGCAATTCGCGTCTGGAAATATTGTGGACGACGGCGACTACCGTCATCCTGATTGCCTTGGCCCTGCTGAGCCGCTCCACCTGGGCGAACATCAAGGAGAACGGACCGCCGGGCGACGTTTTCTATAAGGTTACGGCCAAGCAATTCAACTGGGAAATCACCTATCCGGGTCCTGACGGCAAGCTGGGTACCGCCGACGACGTCACCGTCGAAAACGACTTTCACGTGCCGGTCAATAAGGTTGTCCGCTTCGAGCTGACCTCCAAAGATGTCATCCATAGTTTTTTTGTGCCGTGGATTCGGCTCAAGCAGGACGCGGTCCCGGGCCGCATCATCCACGTATGGTTCGAGGCCGTCAAAAAAGGTGAGTACGAAATCCCGTGCGCGGAGCTGTGTGGCTTCGGCCATTCCGGAATGAAAGGCACCCTGTACGTCGAGTCCCAGGAAGACTATGAGCACTGGCTCAAGGACAAGTACTCGTAAAAGTAGGCGGGCTTGATGGACTTCTTCAAAGCCAAACACACTGCGTTTAAGCTAAGAGGATCGGGTCTTATGAGTAGCACTCCGGTTGCGGCGATTCACTCAGAGCACGCTGAGCATCATCAGCACGGCTTCATCCGCACCTACATTTTCTCCACCGATCACAAGATGATCGCGCGCCAATTTTTGTTCACGGCGCTGTTCATGATGTCGATCGGCGGCCTGATGGCGATGCTGATGCGATGGGAGTTGGCGTGGCCGGAAAGCGCGGTACCCTTCTTTCATTGGGTGCCTGAACCGTACATGTACGAAGGCGCGATTCCTCCCAACACCTACAACTCGATGTTCACCATGCATGCCACCATCATGATTTTCTTCGTGGTCATGCCGATTCTGGTGGGCTGTTACGGCAATTTCCTGATTCCGTTGATGATTGGCGCGCGGGACATGGCTTTCCCGGTGCTCAACATGCTCTCATTCTGGGTCGGCGCGCGTAGCCGCCGGAATCATGCTGTCGTCGTTCTTCGTCACCGGTGGACCGGCCGCCGCCGGATGGACCTCCTACGCTCCGCTCAGCGCCGTACCTGTCTACACCGGGGTTGATTGGGGACAAAACCTCTGGTGCATCAGCCTCATCGTGCTGGGCGTATCCTCGCTGATGGGCTCGCTGAACTACATCACCACGATCATCAACATGCGGACCAAGGGGATGACCTTCTTCCGCATGCCGCTGGTGGTCTGGTCGCTGTTCATCACCGCGATTTTGCTCTTGCTGGCGCTGCCGGTGCTGACCACCGCGCTCGCGCTGCTGTTGTTCGATCGCTTGGGCGGAACTCACTTCTTCATCCCGTCCGGCGGGGGCGAGCCGCTGTTATGGCAGCATCTGTTCTGGTTCTTCGGCCATCCTGAAGTCTACATCATGATCCTGCCCGCGATGGGGATCACGTCGGAAATCCTCGCCACCTTCTCGCGCAAACCCATTTTCGGCTACCGCGCGATGGCATACGCGATGGCGGGAATCGCCTTTCTGTCCTGGATCGTGTGGGGCCATCACATGTTTCAGTCGGGCATGAATCCGGCTCTGGCACAGGGATTCATGATTTCGACCATGATTATCGGCGTGCCTTCGGCGATTAAGACCTTTAACTGGCTGGGAACCATCTACAAAGGCAACATCCACTACACCGCCGCGATGATGAACGCGCTGGCGTTCGTGGCGATGTTCGTGATCGGCGGCTTGTCGGGGATCTTCATGGCCTGCACGCCGGTGGATATGTTCATCCACGACACCTATTTCATCGTGGCCCACATCCATTACGTCTTGTTCGGCGGGAGCCTGTTCGGAATCTTCGCCGGCCATCATCTACTGGTTTCCCAAGATGTTCGGCCGCATGATGAATGAGACCTTGGCCAAGATTCATTTCTGGATCACCTTCATCGCGTTCAATTGCACCTTCTTTCCGATGCACATTCTGGGAATGAACGGCCACATGCGCCGCATCTACAATCCTCTTCAGTATGATTTTCTGAAGCCGATTCAGCCCATCAATGTCTTCATCTCAATCAGCGCCTTCGTCCTGGGCGCGGCCCAGTTCCTGCTGCTGGCAAACATCATCTGGAGCCTGGCCAAGGGCAAGAAGGCCGTCGACAATCCGTGGCACGCTAACAGTTTGGAATGGACCACAACGTCGCCGCCGTTTGGCCACGGCAATTGGGAAGGACCGTCGCCGGTGGTCTACCATGGTCCCTATGAATACAGTTCGCCGCTGACCGAGGAGGACTATTTGCCACAAAACGTCGAGGTGACGGGCAAGGCGGCGGTGGCGCATTAATTGTTATAGACTGTCCGGATACCGATTACTGGGCCGGATGGATACAGACTGATGACCAATGAATCCAAGGGAGTTCGCGCGCCGCAACCCGCCGCCGGATCGCGCGGGCTCCATCGTTATGCGCGGCTGCTGGTCGCGGCTACCTTCATCTTGATTTTCGCCGGCGGATTGGTAACGTCCACGGGCTCCGCGCTGGCGGTCCCGGACTGGCCGCTTTCGTTCGGCAAATTCTTTCCCAAAATGGAAGGTGGGGTGCTTTACGAGCACGGCCATCGCATGATCGCCGGCACCGTCGCTCTGATGACGCTCGGGTTGGCGATCTGGGCGTGGCGCCGCGAACCACGGCGGTTCGTCCGCAACCTGGCACTGCTCGCCTTTGGCTTGGTGATCGTCCAGGCGGTTTTGGGCGGTTTAACGGTGCTGCTGCTTTTGCCCCTGGCAATTGCGGTCAGCCATGCGGCGACTGCACAAGCGTTCTTTTGCCTGATTGTCGCCCTGGCGCTGTTCACCAATCCGGCTTGGCAGACGTTGCCAGCCGTGACTTCCGTCGGAGAACGGCCACGCCTGCCGCTTCTGGCCGCTGTTACTACCGCAATCATCTATTCGCAAATCCTGATTGGCGCGGTGATGAGGCACATGGGAGCGGGTCTGGCGATTCCCGATTTTCCCTTGGCCTTCGGCAAGGTCGTGCCGTCTTTGGAGTCGCTCCCCGAGCAAATCAATTTTGCCCATCGGGTGGGCGCGATCGTGGTCAGCGTCTTTGTTTGTTGGACCTCGATTCAGGTGCTGCGCTGCTATCGGCAGGATTCTTCGCTGCGCCGCCCGGCGGTTGCGATGCTGGTCCTGTTGGCGCTGCAGATTACCCTGGGTGCGATGACGATCCTGAGCGGCCGCGCGGTGATCCCGACCACTTCGCATGTGGCGGTAGGCGCCGCCCTGCTGGCCACCAGCGTGGCCCTGACGCTGCGGGCATATCGATTGATTGACGGGAGATTGGTAGAACGGGTCAGCAAGGAGTTGTCCGGCGTCCGCGCTCCAGCCGGCGCTCTCGGACAGCGAGTTACCGCGTGAATCATCAGGTTGCGACTCTCGAATTGGAATTGCCGCGGACGCAAGCCGCGCGTAATGTATTACGTGGCGCTTACCAAGCCGCGAGTCCTGACGATGATACTGGTTGCCACCCTGACCGGCTTTTATCTGGGGTCTCCCGGACATTTTGATCTGCGCCTCGCGCTTGGGTCTGATAATCGGGACCGCGCTGGCGGCCGGTGGCACTCTCTCGCTCAACCAGTACATGGAGCGCGACCTCGACGCGCGGATGGAACGGACGCGCCATCGTCCGCTTCCGGCCGGCAATCTTCATCCGGCCGAAGCGCTGTGGTTTGGGATTGCGCTGACTGCCGCCGGCCTCCTCTATCTTTATTTGGCGGTTAACGGGGCCTGCACCGCCGTCACCGCCGTAATCACGATTATCTATCTGGCCGCATACACGCCGCTCAAACGGATATCATCGTTGTGCACCGCGGTTGGCGCGATTCCGGGCGCGCTGCCGCCGGTGGCCGGATGGGCCGCCGCGCGCGGCACTATCGACGCGCCGGCGTGGGTGCTGTTTGCGATCATCTACGTGTGGCAGCTTCCGCACACCCTGGCGATCGCTCAACTGTATCGCGAAGACTACACGCGCGCGGGCATTCGTCTGCTTGGAATCGAAGATCCCGACGGGCGCGGGACCGCGGGTCAGGTGGTCATCAATACCCTGGCTCTGATGGTGGTCGCGTTGCTCCCGACCTTTCTGGGATTTGCCGGCGTAACCTATCTGGTCGTCGCATTGGCGCTCGGCGGCCTGCTGCTCAGCAGCGGGTTCCAGTTTGCGTCCAAACCCGACACCGCCGGAGCGCGGCGCGTGATGTTTGCTTCACTGATATACCTTCCGGCGCTGCTACTGGTGATGGTGCTGGACAAGATTTAATCTCGCGGGGTACTGAAAAACGAACACTAACCGGCAACAGGCCAGCGGCATCGGCAACGTCCGGCAACTGCGGAGACCTCGCCGTCGCGTGACCGCGAAGCCGATGGCAGCCGAGCCTGCGGACGTTCTTGAAGAACGAAATCGCAAGCTCGGTGCGCTGCTTATCGGGGTGATGCTGCTTTTGGTAGTGGTCGCCATAATCGGGGCGGTGACACATCACTGAGATGGCGCAGCAATCGACAGCTACGGTGGTCCGGATCAAACCGTTACCGGGTGCGAGACGGCCGCGCTTTGGCGACGGACCGCCCGGTGGCGGCGACGGCCGCGAAGCGCCGATCATCAGCAATGGCCGCCTCGCGGTGCTGATTTTGCTGGCATCCGAAGCGATGCTGTTTGCCGGGTTCATCGGCTCGTTTCTGGTCTACAAGATTGGGGCGCCGTTCTGGCCTCCGCCGGGACTCCCGCGCCTCCCGCTCCAGGTAACCTGGATTAACACTTTCGTATTGCTCAGCAGCGCCGTGACCATGAACCTGGCGGTGCGCTCGATACGGCGCAACCGCCCCAGCGGCCTGCGCTTGTGGTTGGGTGTGACGGTGGTTCTTGGCACCACTTTCCTGGCGGTACAGGGCGGCGAATGGGTCCGGCTGGTCGCTCACGGTTTGCATCTTAGCAGCGGCACCTATGGCGCGACGTTCTATACGCTTATCGGACTGCACGGGTTTCATGTGTTGTGCGCGGTGCTTTGGCTGATAGGTGTGTTCATCGCGGCGATGACGGGCCGTTTTACGGTTTTCCGGCACAGTCCGGTTGAGCTTTGCGCGATCTATTGGTACTTCGTTTGTGCGGTGTGGCCGCTGCTTTTTTTTCTGGTCTACTTTTAGATGGAACGAGGACATGGAGAATGAAGCTTGTGAATACGGCGGCAGTTCGTTTGAATGTAAATGGCTGGCGGCGATGGCCGCCGTGCTGATGGCCGCGACGGCGCGCGACGCGTACGCCTGCGCGACGTGCGGCTTGCCCGCCGACAGCGCCTATACCACCAGCGTTGTTTTCATGATGGCGGTGCCGTATTCGATTTTCCTGATCGGCTCCGTGGTGGCGTTCTTTGCTTACCGCAACGCCTGCCGGCGCCGCAACGCCGAGGAAAGCTATACCGCTTCTCAACCGTTCCCAATCGCTAACCGTCCGGACGCCAGAGCTTCCGTAGTCAGGATTCCGTAGTCAGGAGAGGATCGAGATGAGCGAGGCCGCAACAGTTCAACCCCATGTGCATCACGAAGCAGCAGTCGAACCGCTTGAAGTCGCCACTTACTCCCGACAGCATGGGGAAACTCGGGATGTGGCTGTTCCTGGCCGCCGACGCGATGACCTTTGGCGCCGCGATTGCCGCCTACGGCGCCTTGCGCATCGGGAACATGAACTGGCCGATTCCCTCTACTATCCTGGGAATTCCATCGACCGCGGTGATGACCTTCGTGCTGATCTGCAGCAGCCTCACGATGGTCGAGGCGCTGTCCGCGCTCAAGCGCGATGACCAGTCGAAATTCCGCCTGTTCATGGCCCTGACGGTGCTCGGCGGGCTTATCTTCCTTGGATTGCAGGCGCGTGAGTGGACGCATCTGATCGGCACCGAGGGCCTGTCGATAAAGACCAGCCTGTTCAGTGCGACATTTTTCATACTGACCGGGTTCCACGGCTGCCACGTGTTTGGCGGTGTCGTCCTGCTGAGCATTGTTCTGCTGCGCGGCATGGCCGGAGGGATTACCTCCAGGAAATACGGACTGGTTGAGGCGGTCGGCCTTTATTGGCATTTCGTCGACCTGGTCTGGATCCTGATTTTCACCTTCGTATACCTGATCTAGGTTTGTGCAAGCCGGGAAGTGGGGTTTTAAAGATGAGCAGCGAAGCAGCAGTAGCGTCACATGCCATGACGGCGGACCACGCCGAGCCGAACTATATCGCGATTTGGATCTATCTCGGACTTCTGACCGGACTGGAATTGATCGTAGCCTATGCGCCGATTCCAAAGGCGGCGATGGTCGGCTCGCTGATCGGGTTGGCCTGGGTCAAGGCAGTGCTGGTGGCGATGTACTTCATGCATCTGCGCTTCGAGCGGCGCGTGCTGGCGGTGATCGCCTTCATACCGATCATCCTGGTCACATTCCTCACCTTCATGCTGGTGCCGGATCTCTCCACCCGGATTTATGCCCGCCATCACATGGGTGAGGTCGTCAAGATGGAACACGCGCTGGGCAAGGACGTTTCCGGTCCCAATCCAAACAAGAATTTCTAAGCGCGACGCGCTCGGTGTCGGTACCCGCGTTGACCTGAGCAGGCAGACGAGTTGTCACAAATTCCGTTACTTGCGACGGTAAACGCGACCCTCAACGCGATTGCGGCGGTTTTTCTAGGCGCCGGCTTTTACTTCATCCGCCGGCGCCAAATCGCCGCGCATCGTGTCTGCATGATCATCGCCTTCGCTGTGTCGGTGGTCTTTTTGATCTGCTACCTCACCTATCATTACCAGGTCGGCGACGTGCGCTTTCAGGGTCACGGCCCGATCAGACCGGTGTATTTCACGATTCTCATCTCGCACATCATTCTGGCGGTAACCACGGTTCCGCTGGCAATCATGACCCTGTCGCGTGCGTTGCACTCCCGCTTCGACAAGCACCGCCGCATCGCACGCTGGACCTGGCCGATATGGATGTACGTATCGGTGACCGGAGTGATCGTGTACGTGATGGTCTACCACATCTACGGCCCACCGATTATTCGATAGCCCTGACCGAAAATAGCTTTACCGTTCAGTAGCACTTAGCTCGGGGGTTGCGTGGTTGTCGAGGGCAGAGCGAGTGAGTAATGATTAGGGGTACGTTATGGCGAGAGTGGTCACTATCAACCGTCCGGAAGTCGTGGCCCTTATCGAAGAAGCAGCCCAACGGCTGACTAGCGGGAACAAGACCGAAGCGGTCGCTCTGGCCGTACGGCGCCTGCTGGAGCAGAACGCCCGCGCTGGTTCCCTGTTCGGGGCGCATCGCGGCTCGGTGCGGATTCAAGAAGGCGTGGACATTGTCGCACCGGCTCTCGATGTGGAGCCCGATGCCGAGACCGGCCGAGAAGTCGAACGGTGAGCGATAGCCTCTTACTCGACACCCATATCGCCCTTGGCTCGACAACGGCAATGACAACCTCCGTTCCCTCGACCCGCGATCTAATCGACGGCTGCTGGCGGGATGGCGGGACAATTTTTCTGAGTGCCATCACGGCCTGGAAGATTGCGTTGCTCGTCGACACAGGGCGAATCGACGTGGACATTCCCATTGAGGCGTGGGTCAAGCGTTTCCTGGCACGGCCCGGAATCGCGGCTGTGGCGCTTGGACACGGCCCCGCTTCCCGCGCCTATCAGCTTCATCATCTTGAAGATCGCGATCCGGCAGATCGACTTCTGATTGCTACCGCAGTCGAGCTCGCTTGCCCGCTGGTCACGTACGATGAGCGCATCGCGCGTTTCAGCAAGAGACATGGCCGGCAATACCGTTTCGCCGTTGCCGCGTGACCTTGGACACGACGGGGAGAAACGACAAATGTTGGGTCGTTCGTGACGCTCTAACGTGCTTTATTTATTATCCGCATCCAGTTACGTCCCGAAAGGCAGCCGCCCAACGACTCCGGACTCCTCCTTTGAGATGCCAGCTTCGGGGCGAGGGCGAACTTCGTTCTCAATCGCCGCGCCGGATTCGTCTCGCGCCTTCTCGAGCTCATAGCGCGCCTGGAGGTTCATCCAGAACTCCGGCGACATCTTGAAGTAGCGCCCCAGGCGCAGCGCCGTATCGCCGCTGATGCCGCGCTCGCCGTCAACGATCGCGCTGATGCGGTTGGCCGGCACGTGGAGCTCGGAGGCGAGTTTGTTCATGCTGAGCCCCAAGGGCTTAAGAAATTCCTCGTTCAACATCTCCCCCGGATGAATCGGGGGAAGCTTCTTTCTGCGCGCCATCGGTTCGTTCCCTCCTCAGTCATAATGCTTCGTGATCTCCACTTCATAAGCGTCGTTATCGCGCCAGACGACAGACCCGGAACTGGTCGTTGATTCGTATGCTATGTTGACCCTGGCGGTTGCCTTTAAGCGGCTCGAGCCGGTTGCCGGGGACCCTCGCGAGGTCGTTCAGGCTGATCGCTACGTGCAATGCTTCAAGTTTGCGCCGGGCGGTGTTCTCGATGTTGACAAAGCGCGCGCAGGACTGACGGTTAAAGAGCGCTTCCGTGTCAGGGCACCGGAACGTCTCTATCATCAATCCATGATATTACGATATACGTATAATGTCAAAGAGAGTAAGGGCGGAAGATGTCTTACGTTGAACCGCGCCGACGCTTCCCCTTTCAGCAGCCCCCAGAAAGAGCGTGGCCGGTGATCACGTCACGGAGCGATCGCCTTGATGCCGTATTTCGCGATGCCGCTGTAGAGCTTCTTGCGCGAGATCTTGAGCATTTTCGCGGCGCGGACTTTGTTTCCTCCCGTCATTTCAAGGGCGCGCTTCAGGACCTCGCATTCGGCGTCAGCAAAGGTCTCGAACGAGATGGTTGGCAACGGTCCCTTTCGGTCGCTGATTCCGCTGACTTCATCTGGCAAGTCGCAGAGCCCGATTATCGGCGAACGACCACGTGCGAACGCGGACTCGATAGCGTCATGAAGCTCCCCGACATTGCCTGGCCAGGAATAGCGCTCCATCGCCTCGACGGCCGCGTAATCGATTCCAGTCACCGGGCTTCGGCGGACCATTCGGTCGTTGAACGAGTCGATGAAGTGCTGGATGAGCAGGTTGAGGTCGGCGAGGCGCTCGCGCAGGGGTGGCACAGACAGAACACAGTCCTGGAAACAACGATAAAAGTCCTCGCGAAGCTGGCCCAAGCCGACGGCCCGCTGCGGGTCGTCACGGATCGAGGCCACGATTCTGACTACGCACTCCGCGTCACCGAATGGTGCGGCATGAATGGTTCGCACCAACCGCTGCTGGACGTCGGATGGCAGCGCGGTAATTTCCCGCACGAACAGGGTTCCGTGCTCGGTGGTGCAATAGAATCCGAGATATAGCCCCGAACTGCCGTTAACGTTGAGGCGCCGGTAGCCGAACAGTTCGTTTTCGATCAGGTAACTGGGCAACGACTCACACCTGAGCGCGGCGAAAGATGCATCGCGGCGTGTTCCGCATTCATGGATGGCGCGCGCGACCAGTTCTTTGCCGGTCCCACGTTCCCCGACAATCAATAATGGCAGCTCGATGCGTGCCGCGGCTTCGATTCGCCGATACAAACGGTGCATCACAGAAGTGTGGCCGACCAGGCCGTGAAAGCGGGTCCGCTCTTCCGCCGGCAGATTCCGGGCCTCGAGTTCCATCGTATGGATTCGCGCCGCGCTCAAAGCAGATTCCACCCGCATATAGGCGCCCATCAGCAGAATGATGCGTATGTGGCTGAGTTTGTCGAACCTGGCGTAAACTGCCATTGACCGCGGGGGATTTTGTGGAAATATGGATTTGGCCGCTTCTTCAAAAAGCTCGATAGTCGCGATCAGCTCGTCCAGTGGGACACGGCATTCCGCGAGCTGCTTGCCGGTCAGCAGCACACTGGCCGCATAGCCGTCCATGTCTTTGCGCAGCAGAGCGTCCTGATTGCGCAGCAACGCCGGCTCGAAGATGCGCCTGAACCCGGTCTCTGAAAGACTGCGCTGGTAGCCGAAATGCAAAAGGTAGATTTGGTACCAATTGGACAGCACTTCGCCGCGCCGATCACGGATGAGTTGCACCACCTCGCGTAATTCGCAGAGGTCTTCGTCCGTTAGCAGGTGAAAGTGACGCGGCAGTTTTTCCGCCTGATTCATATCCGATCAACTCCAGCCAGCTAACCGGATACCGCCGGTCAAGTCTGTAAAAAAGGAGAATCCGGCGCCATTGAGTGGATCGCTCGAAAATGGGTAGAAGTTCCTGGCACTCATGGTGATGAGCAAAAGTCCGCCCTTGCGCATCGAAAAATGCCGCCGGCATCACTGCGTGGATGGCGGCGCGAAGCTTGACCGCGACTTTTATGCCCGGCCGGTGTTGGTGGTTGCGCGCGAGTGCATCGGCAAGCTCCTGGTCCATCGCACCGCTGATGGCGAGGCGGCGGGACGAATCGTCGAAGCGGAGGCCTATCGCGGTCCGCTGGATCTGGCCGCGCACAGCGCCCGGGGACTGACAAAACGTACGGCGGCAATGTTCGGGCCGCCCGGATACGCCTATGTTTATCTGCTTTACGGGATTAGCTGGGCGCTCAATTTGGTGGCGGCGGTGGAGGGCGAACCTCATGCGGTCCTGATTCGGGCGCTGGAACCGGTGCGCGGCTTGGACTTGATCGCCCGGCGGCGCGGCAAGCCCGCTAATTCGCGCGAGCTAACCAATGGCCCCGGCAAGTTGACCCAGGCTCTGGCGATCACCGGCGCGGATTATGGACGCGACTTGTGCGGAGAGGAGTTGTATCTGGAAGACGCGCACCTTCCACGCGCGAAGATCGGCCGCTCGGCGCGCATCAACGTAGATTACGCCGGGACCTGGGCGGCAAAACGATGGCGCTTTTTCGAGCGCGGGAACCGCTACGTGTCGGTGCCGCCACGCGATTGAGGGGTGAGAAAGGCTATCCCACCGTGGCTGTATTGGCTGCGCGGGACATAGTTCACGATCGTGCGTGCCAAATGCCACGGCTGGCACGGTCGTCGTCGCGCGGCGGTCCGGGAAACGATATGGTTAGGCGATGAAGGCGCGATTCCAAGACGATCTCAAAACGGCAATGAAGGCGCGCGAAACCGCCAAAGTCATGACCATCCGCGGCGTTCTGACCGAAATTACCCGCCTGGAAAAGGACGTCCGCCGCGATGCCAACGAAGCCGAAATTGTGCAGATTCTCAAGCGCGAGCGGGCACGCCGCGAAGAGGCACTGGGTTTCGCGCGGCAGGGACATCGCCAGGACCTGGTTGATCAGAACGAAGCCGAGGCCAAAATCCTGGACGCTTACATCCCGGCCGGCGTCGGGTCCGAAGAAATCCGGGCCGTGATCGACCATAAGATTGCGGCGGGCGCCGCCCAGATCGGGCCGCTGATGAAGGCGCTCAAGGATGAGTTCGGCGCCCGGCTGGACGGCAAATTAGCCAGCGAACTGGTCAAGGAAGCGCTGGCGCGCAAGGGCGCGTGAGAGGAGAGCATCGATGGCGCATGGCGCGGCGGAGAAATTCACGATCGCGGTTCCCAATGATGTGCTGATCGATCTGCGCGAGCGGCTGGCGCGCACGCGTTGGCCCGGCGAGGTCGCCAACTCCGGATGGGAATACGGCACCAATCTCAGTTATTTGAAAGAGCTAATCGAGTACTGGCGCATCCGCTACGACTGGCGCAAGCACGAGCGCGAACTTAACGCATTCAGTCATTTCAAGGTGCCGATCAACGGCTGCGCGATCCACTTCATCCATCAGCCCGGTATCGGTCCCAATCCAACACCACTGTTGCTGCTCCATGGATGGCCGGGCTCGATAGCCGAGTTTCAGCAGATTATCCCGATGCTGACCGACCCGGCGCGCCATGGCGGCGACGCGCGTGACGCGTTTACGATCGTCGCGCCATCGCTGCCCGGCTATGGGTTCTCCGATGACCCCCGGGTGCCGGGGATGAAGATCGAGCCAATCGCGGAGATCTTCCACGAGTTGATGACACAGGTGCTGGGCTATCAGCGCTTCGGAGTGCAGGGCGGCGATTGGGGTTCGATCATCGCGTCGCGCATCGGTCACGCCTATCCGAGCGACGTGATCGGCGTTCATCTGAACATGGTTGCACTGGGACCGCCGGAGGGGCGCAAAGCGCTGGGCGGCGGTGAGGACGCCAAGCGCTTTTTGGAGGGGGCGAAAAAATTCAGAGACAATGAAAGCGGCTATCAGCAGATCCAGGGGACCAAGCCGCAGACCCTGGCCTATGGACTTAACGACTCGCCGGCCGGTCTGGCGGCCTGGATCGTGGAGAAGTTCCGCACCTGGAGCGATTGCAAGGGCAATGTCGAGAGCCGCTTCACCAAGGATCAGCTACTGACCAACATCACCATCTATTGGGTCACGCAGAGCATCAATTCCTCGACCCGCCTGTACTATGAAGTCAGGCATGGCGCGTACCGTCTGGCGCCCGGCGAACGCGTCGAGGCGCCCACCGGTATTGCGCTGTTTCCGGGCGAGATGATTCGGCCGCCGCGCGATTACGCGGAGAAAGCCTACAACATCAGGCACTGGACCGAGATGCCCAGCGGCGGACATTTCGCTGCGATGGAAGAGCCGGCGCTTTTGGCCGGCGACATCCGGACGTTTTTCGCGCAAGTGGAAAAAGGCTGACGGCGAGCGCTAACTTAACATCCGAGACAGTGGGGCGGACGTCCCTACGGACGTCCCTGCCCGCCGCTCCGCTATCCGTCGCTCGCGTCTATGGCGGGCGGGGACGCCCGCCCCACTGAACTGTGACGAGCCACTGAAACCCGCGGCGAGCAGCTAAGTTAGGGAGAGCAGAAGCTGTTTTCGCTCCGAAGTCATTTGGCCGCTACTGCACGGCGATCGGGATCCGTACTTCGAACTGGGAGGCGATCGCGATGCCCTCTTTCATGGCGGGGAAGAACTTCCACTGCTTGAGCGTGTCGAGCAGGATCTGATTGAGGCGCGGGTTCGGCGTCGGTTTGATCAGGGTGACCTCGACGTCGCCGTCCGGGGACACTTTGAACTGTGCTATCGCCATGGTCGAGAAGGCGTCCTCGCGCAAATCGTCCGGGATCGCCGGCGTCGGCGCATACACGGCGCGCGCGCCGCTGCTGTCGCTGCCGATTCCGGCGCCGCTGCCAGAACCGGTCCCACCGCCAATTCCTCCTCCTCCGCCACCCCTTCCGTACTCGCCCCGCCGCGGGGTCCACTCGCTCCGCCCGAGGGACCCTTCGAGGCGATCGGCGGCGCGGGTTCTTCTACATGCTTGGCGGTACCGAAGGGCGAGGGCGGTTCTGTCATTACCACCGGTTTAGGCTTGACCTTGTGTACGTGATGATGGACTGGCTTTGGCTTCGCCTGCACTGGCTTAGGCACGGGACGCACCAGGGGTGCGGGATGCACCGCCGGAGCATGTGACGGGACGCCGCCCGCAGGGCTGCCCCCACCCTGCAAGCCGGCGACCGGCGGGGGGAGCTCGATGATCCGAGCCTCGATTGTGGTCGGCGGAGGCTCGGGCACGGGCCTGCGTTCGAGCATTTTCGCGAATCCGCCGAGCAGCAAAATCCAGCTTAGCAAAGCGGCGAGGATTACCCATGGCAGCCGGCGCCACGGCTCATCGAAGTCCTCATTCCAATGCATCGGGGCGTTGGCATTCATTCGCGCTTGACCGCTATCTGAAAATGCTCGACCCCGGCGCGGCGCGCCGCCAGCATCGCCTCGACCACCATGCCCTCGGGCGCGGCGGTATCGGCGTTGACCACCAGTCCCGGATCATTACCCTGGAGCATCGGCTTCAACGTGAACGGGAGGGTGTCGAGCGACACCGGCGTCTTGTCCAGGAATAGTTGCTTGTCCTTGGTCACGGTCAGGGTTACCGGTTCCTGATGCTTGATCGCTTCGGCCTCTCCCTTGGGCAGGTTCACGGTTACGGAGTTGAGGCTCTGCATCGCCAGCGACGCGAGCATGAAGGTCACCAGGAGAAAGAACATGACGTCGATCATGGGGATGATTTCGATCCGTCCCCGGCGATAGCTACGCGCCCGCTTGAGTTTCATCGCGGCTGGCTCATCTCGATTGCGCGCGGCGCACGGTGGATTCCGGGCCGCCGGCCGCGTTCTCCTGATCCAGGCGGATATGATCGACGAGCCGGGAACCCAGCCGCTCCATCCGGTCCAGGGCGTGGGATTGCATCCGCGAGAAAAAGTTGAATCCGAACAGCGAAATCAGCGCGATAAACAGGCCGAGCGCGGTCGCGATCAACGCCTGGGCAACGCCGGCGGTCACTTCGTGAGGCGCGACCAGACCCGAACTGCCGATCACGTTGAACGCCGCCATCATCCCGGTGATAGTGCCGAGCAGGCCCATCAGGGGCGCCGCGGTGACCACGGTTTCCAGCACCCACAGACCGCGGTTGAGGACCTTCTCGATGAGGCCGGCTTCATCGCCCGCCCGCGATTCCACCCACCAGGCGGGATCGGTCCGATTGTCGGCGATTACCTTGAGGAATCGCCCGTAAGCATTGCCAGGTCCGAGCTGTGCCAGTTGCTTTTCGAGCTCCTCCCAGGAAAAGCCGTAAGTCTCAACCAGATTGGCGAGCGGCGCCGGCAGCCGCAAACATCGAATATAAGCCACGGAGCGGTCCAGCATGATGGCTATCGCGAGAACCCCAAGAACCAGCAATGGGTAAACCATCGCCCCGCCGTACCGGAGCGAATCCCACGCCGCGTATAGTGCCTGCATATCAACTCCATTAATAAGAAAATTCCAATGATGCTCTAGTTCAGTTTACCGTTTGTGCCACTGGCGGCGCCTTGAGAAAGGGTATCTCCCACTTCAGGCCGGCGTACAGCGCCCGCCGCGGTCCGTACTGGGGCGCGAATACGCCGATCCCGGTTCCGCTGCGAATTTGATAACTAGCGATCGAACAGATTAAGCACGGATATCCGGGCCTCCAGGTCTCCCACTTTGGGCACCTCGAATTCCTTGGTGGCGCCGATATTTGCCTGGATGTAATAGGGCAGGTTGCGGGTGTTCGCGAATCCTTCGCGCAGACCGCTCTGATACAGCCCATCAAACAGAAAGTTGAACCCGTGCCATCGATAGGCCGCGCCCACCGACGAGGTAAAGGTCTGGTCGTGATCGAGGAAAATGTAGTGATTGGCGATGTACGCCAACTCTGTCGGGGCCGAAATTGAATCTGTCCCGATACGACCTTTTCTCCCTGCGCCACCGAATAGGCGAAATTAGCATAGGTCGTCAGGTTCCCACGATTGTATGAGCCGGTAAATTCGGTGCCATAGACGCGGCCTCTGTTGTAGTTGAAGGTGGAGAAAATGATTGCCGGACCAAATTGGCCCTCGTCAATCAGATCGCTGGACAGCTTGAAGTAGCTGTCGATGCCCACATTCAAACCGGGCAGCAGCTCCTGGAGCGCTCCAACATCGAAGTAGTGCGACCTCTCGGGCGACGGGTTGCTGCTGAAGGGTGAGGGCGGAGCGCCGGTGGTACCGGCGAATTTGGTAACCGCTTCGGCCGCTATCAACTCCGTCGGCGGCGGCGCGAAGTAGCGCGCATAGGCGGCGTGAAGCGTCGTCTTCTTGAACGGTTTATAGACCATGCCGACTCGCGGGCTGGCCTGGTCGGCCCGCACAATACCGTCGTAGAGATCGAAACGCGCGCCATAGTTGATCGTTAACTGTTCGGTGGGACGCCACTCGTCCTGGATGTAGACGCCATATAGCCACGCCGTTATCGCCCGGTCGTCCACGATGAGAGAGGGAGATGTGGTGGTCTGAAAACCCGGCCCGGAGCCGCAAGCGATGGTCCCGGCGGGATTTTGCGAGCAGTCGAAGACCAGCTCATGATTGTCGATCTCGGCGCGCTCGCCACTGAAATAAAAGCCCGCTCTTATCGTGTGTGAGTCATTCAGACGATAGCTGCTGTCGCCTTGCAGACCATTGACCCAACTGCTGCGGAAAATCCGCGAGGCCGCGCCATTATAGATAAGGTCGCCGTCATTGTCCGGATAAAACCCGAGCGTCGAGTAGCGGCTGAACCCCGCGAGCTGGTAGTCGAACTTGTCTCCGAGCGCGCCCTGCCAGGCCAGCACACCGTAGTAGTTCTGCTCAAGCTGATTATCGTTGATGTTGACCGAAGGATAAAAAGGCACGCCGGCCAGCTGATAGACCTGCGGTTGATTGGGATTGTTAGGAATCTCGAAGTGATTGATCGCAAAGCCGGATATCAGGCTTAGCCGCTGTGTGGGGCTCAGGAAATAGGACAGGTAGCTGAAGCCCTGTCCCTGATAGGTCTGGTCGTGGTAGGCGCTCGGGCCGGGGGTTGGCGGCTCGACGCCCAATTGCGTCTGCAGGTACTGGCCGGTGAAGAAATAGTCGAGGTTGTCCTTTCGATCCGCCAACCTGGGCGCTGCGCTGCAAGAGGTCGTGCTGGCCGCCGTAGATGTCGAGGTCGCCGCCATTAAGGCCGAGGCCACTCTTGGTCATGCATGTCGACCATGCCCGCGGTCTGGTAGCCATATTGCGCGGGCAAAGCGCCGGTAATAAAATTGATGCTTTGGGCGAAGACGTGGACTATAGACCTGGCCGAAGTCGCTGCTGATGCCCTGCGGCAATTGCACGCCATTGATCCGATATTGCAGTCGGCATGCTCGCCGCGCACGTGGATCTGGCCGTAGGAATCCTGTGGCGACGCCGGGCGCCTGCAGCAGCACCTGGTTTAGCGGCGTGTTATTGCCTTGCGGCAGATCGTGAAGGGTCTGCTGGTCGAAGCGATAGACGCTCCCGCCGGTTTCGGGCGAGAGGCCGTTGCGCGCCACGTCCAGGCGCTTGGCTTGACTGCCAGGCTTAAGGTTTGTTCCGAAGCCATCGCCAGCGCCAGTTCCGCTGGCTTTCCCGCGCCCGACCGCCGCGATCTTGATGGCGGGTTTGAATGATTGCTTCGTCGCCATCACCGCATAGATACCGGGATTTACTCTAGCAAAAGCAAAGCGGCCCTTCGCGTCGCTATGGGTCACGGCCAGGACTTTGCCGTTGGCCGCCTGCAGGCTCACCTCGCGCCCCGGCTACGGGGCGTCCTAACGAATCCTGAACCGTACCCGCCAGCCGTTGTGGCCTATGCCGGCTACCGTCGGCAGCAGCCGGCCGATGGACCTCCACGAGGCCCGCAATTAGACAAAATCCCAACAAGGGGACAAAAATCCTCCGCATCGTAAACTCCTCCGCATGATGAACTCTCCAACGCGCGCTACGACCGGGCCCGCGCCTCGATCGGCGCTCGCCGGCAACGCGATCGTGACACGCGTGCGTGGAACCTAGAGATTTCCGGGAAATGGAGAGGTCAGATCGACGCCGGAGGAGCCCGGCCAAAGCGCTGAGGTTTTGCCGAACAAAGCAGGCGCGACCGTCTCGCGGTGGCGACAAAGGCTTCGCTCAAAAACGGGATGATCAGCGGGAATGCCGCGGTTGTGCCGGTCGGGGTGTGAGCGTGGAGCGCGCAGACGGGGCAGGCTGCTTCGCCGATGGCGGCGGTATGCGCGCGGTCAGAAACAGCTTTGATGAGAAGATCCGGATGGACATGCCCTGCGATGATCAGTTGAGCCGCCAGCAGCAGTGTCGCTACGACGCTTGCTAATGTTCGCCGACTGTGGCCGGCGTGGGCGATTGCCTTTAGCTCAACAAACACGATTCTAACGCGCGCACTATCCAAGGAGTGGGTAGCGCCTGAAGCTCCTAATGCCCGATAACGGTAGCCGAACCAAACCATGCAGGCAACCAGGTAGCCGCGGATGCCGCTAAGGCAGCTCTGGAACGGTCTGACGATGGCACACGGCGCGGATGCCTTTGCGCGGGTGAGCAGTCCGGTTCGGTACCCGCCTCACAACTTCGGACTGTCAACTCTTATCGGACTGTCATAGCCTAATTGACATGCTCCCAGGCGTGGTAGGAGCTTCTGACCAGCGGGCCGGATTCTACGTGACGGAAGCCGAGCGCCATCGCGCGTTCGCGCAGTTCGGCGAACTCCGCCGGCGGCACGTAGCGCGCCACCTCCAGGTGCTCCTTGGACGGCCGCAGATATTGGCCCAGCGTGATGATGTCGCATTCGACCGCGCTCAGGTCGCGCAGTACCGCCATCACCTCTTCCATGTCTTCACCCAGGCCGAGCATGATGCCCGCCTTGGTGAGGAGGTTGCGGGAAAGCAGGCGCGCCGTTTCCTTGGCATGGCGCAGCACGTCGAGCGAGCGCGGATAGCGGCCTCCGGGGCGCGCGATTTTGTAAAGCCGCGGCACCGTCTCGATATTGTGGTTGTAAATGTCCACCGGCGCGTGCACCACTTCTTCAACGCTGGCATGCGAACCCTGAAAGTCCGGCACTAACACTTCGACGCGGGTGCCGGGCGCGAGTTCTTTGATTGCGCGGGCGGTCGCGGCGAAGTGGGCGGCGCCGCCGTCGTCCAGATCGTCGCGATCAACCGAGGTGACCACCACGTGGGCCAGACCGAGTTGTGCGGCAGCTAGCGCGACTCGCATCGGTTCCTGCGGGTCGATCGCCCGCGCCTTGCCGTGGGTTACGGCACAGTAGGGGCAGTTGCGCGTACATACATCACCCATCAGCATGAAAGTGGCGGTGCGATGCGAAAAGCATTCGCTGATATTCGGGCAGCACGCCTCCTGACACACCGTGTGCAGACGCATCTGCTTGAGCAGTTCCTTGGTCTTGAAGAACTCCGGCGATGTCGGAGCGCGAACCTTAATCCAGTCGGGATGTCTTCTTTCAGCCACGATCAGCCTCAAACCCAGATGCGGCGAACAATTTGAGTGTACTCCAAAGGTCGGCGGCGCTTACCAACTTCAGGGACTGATAACCGAATACCGCAGCGAATTGACTAATCAACAATCGCGCCGCGTCCGCAGGTATCACTTCCCGGCGGCCCTCGGCAGCGATCGACGTTATCCGGCAGCCGTCGATTCCGCATGGCACGATGAATTCAAAGAAGCTGAGGTCGCTATTTACGTTCAGCGCCAAACCATGCAGAGTGGTCCAGCGCCGGATGCCGACTCCGATCGACGCAATCTTGCGCTGACCGACCCAGGCGCCGGTCAGTCCGGCGCGGCGCTCGGCGGCGATCCCATATTCACCCAGAGTGCGAATGATTACGCTTTCCAGTGCCCGCAAATAGGCGTGGACGTCGCGGGCGGGGCCCTCCAACTTCAGGATTGGATAGCAGATTAGCTGTCCGGGGCCGTGATAGGTCACCTGGCCGCCGCGCGAGACCCGGTAAATCGGCACATCCGCGGGCGGCGCCATCAGGTAACGCTCGGAGGCGCCGCGTCCCAACGTATAGACGTGGGGATGCTCCAGCAGCAGCAAAGTGTCATCAATCACTCCCGCATGGCGGGCCGCGGCCAGCGCGTCCTGAAGTTTCAGCGCCCGCTGGTATTCAACCGTTCCCAGCCACGCGATGCCGAGTTTCCTGTTGCCGTCCATAAGTGGGAAAGAGCCCGTCTGCCTGCCCCGAACCTCCGCCGGCAGGCCGTTTAAAACCTTCGCCGGCCAGGCCCCATTCAGAAATTGATCGCCTCGCCGTCGGCGTCCAGCGCGGCCTCCATGATAGCCTCGGAGATCGTGGGATGCGGATGGGACGTGTGGCCGAATTCCAGCGTGGTTGCCTCCAGGGTCTTGCCCAGCGCGACCTCGGCGATCATGTCAGTCGCGCCATGACCGATAATCTGGCAGCCCAGAACCTCGCCGTATTTCTTGCCCGCCACTAGCTTGACGAAGCCCTCGACATGATTGACTGCGACCGCCTTGCCATTGGCGCGGAACGGAAACTTGCCGACTTTAACTTCGATTCCGGCCGCCTTGGCCGCAGCTTCCGTCATCCCGATCATAGCGACTTCGGGCTCGCAATAAACGCATGCCGGGATGTTCATCAGATCGAAGCCCGGCTCACGTTGCCCGGCCATGATCTCGACCGCCGCGATACCCTCGGCCGACGCCTTGTGCGCTAGCAGTGGCGGCCCGGCCACGTCGCCGATCGCATAAATCCCCTCACGCGTGCTGCGGAAGGAGTCGTCAATTTTGATAAATCCGCCGCGCTCCAGTTCGACACCGATCTTGTCCAGGCCCATCGTGTCGCTGTTGGGTGAACGCCCCACCGCGACCAGGACCATCTCGGCTTCGACGGTTTTGCTCTGACCGCCGCTGTCGAGCGTCACGCTCCATCGATCGCCGTGTCGGGTGGCCGACTTGTAACCATGGCCGAGCAGTACCTCGACCTTACGCTTGATGAAGGCGCGTCGCAATTCTTCAGCAACCTCGGAATCGCAGCCGGGCAGCATCTGCTTTTCCAGTTCGATGACCGTGACCTTGGCGCCGAAGGCCTGGTAGAAGTAGGCGAATTCCAGCCCTACCGCGCCGGCGCCGATCACCGCGATGCTTTCGGGAAGCTGATCGTAAACCAGGGCCTCGCGGCTGGTCAGCATTCCGTCGCCCAGCTTCATACCGGGGAAGAGGCGCTCGCGCGATCCGGTTGCGATCAGGATCCGCTCGGCCTCAATGGCGGGAGCCGCGGGCGGCTTACCGTCGCTGCGCGAGAGCGCCAGTTTCTGCGGACCCTCGAACGTTGCGCTGGCTTCAAACAGGTCGATATTGTTCTTGCGGAACAAAAAGCGGACTCCCCGCGAGAGCTTGTCGGCCGCCTCGCGGCTGCGCTGGATCACGCGCTTGAAGTCAAAACTTACCGCTCCGGTCTCGATCCCGTGCTCCTTGCCAGCGCCCCTGATCACTTCCATGGTCTCGGCTGAGTTGAGTAGCGATTTGGAGGGGATGCATCCCCAGTTGAGGCATACGCCTCCGGGCCGGTCGCGCTCGATCGCGCACACCCGCATCTTAAGTTGGCTGGCGCGAATCGCCGCCTCATAGCCTCCGGGTCCGGTTCCAATTACGGCCAGGTCGTAGCGGTTGTTCGCCACTCATTGCTCCTTTCGTCGATCACTCTAAACCAGCAGGCTGGCGCCTCTATTCGTGTCCTGCATGTCCATTGTATCGCCACCTGTCACCCCGATTATAGGGCATCTCGGTTAAGTCAAGCGCGCTCAAGAGTCGTGGTTGTAGAACTCGAACTGATGCCGGCAAGGTCTGCCTTCAGTCGAATCTTAGGCTGAGCTGAGCCGCGGCGCTGACCGGTGCGAACGATGTTCGATGGATTGGCGAGGGACCGAGGCGCCCGATCGCTTCGAGATGCACTGCCGTACAGTAGCCTTTGTGCTGTGCGAATCCGTAACCTGGATAATGCGTGTCATACTCGCGCATCAATCCGGTCCCGCGTCACTTTGGCAATAATCGAAGCGGCAGCAATACAGAAGCTCTTACGGTCGCCGCCCACAATATGCGTTTGCGGGATCTTGAGCGCGCGCGACGGGCGCCCGTCGACCAGCACGTGTTCAGGCTTTACGCGCAGTCCTTCGACCGCTCTGACAGCAGGCGGCGAGGGTGGCGTGGTAGATATTGAGCCGGTCAATCTCGTCAACCTGTGCGATTCCGATTGCGAACGCCAACGCGCGTCCGGTGATCGCTTCGAAAAGCTCTTCGCGCATGGGCGCGGGCACTTGTTTGGAGTCATGGACCCCTTTGATGTGGGTCTCCGGCGCAAAAATCACCGCCGCGGCGACCACTGGGCCGGCCATCGGACCGACGCCCGCTTCGTCCACTCCGGCCACCGCTTGCATTCCGCTCTGCCACAATTTGCGCTCGTAGCGCAGGTCGGCTCGCCTCTTCACCAATGCGCCTCCCGCCTCCGCGGACTTCTGCGCCATTATGGGTACGGCTTCGAGGTACGATCAAACCCGGAACTGCATGTTTGTCGACAGCATCTGCGACGGGCTAAGAGAGCAAAGTCGGGTAACAGGCTGAAACACCCTGCTACTAGGAATCGGCGCGCTCTTCGGTGGCCAGTTCGGCGGCGGGTGCGGTGGCAGGGACCGTGGCAGGTTCCGGCGCAGTCACGGTCGGTGTTCCGAGCGGAATCAAGCCCAGTTCGGCGGCGCTTTGCTCGACCGCGCGATAGGCCAGACGGCCTGATTCGATCCCTTCGCTCAGGGCCACCGCGGCGATTACCACCGCCAGGCCGCCCAAGGTCAGGATCATCGAGGTGCTGCCGATCAGCGCGGCAACTCCGCACCGCCGCGGCGCCCAAGCCGATCAATATCTTGCTCAGCGCGCTGAACCGCACCTGGGCCTGGACCAGGGTCTTG
The DNA here is from genome assembly GCA_963824565.1 of uncultured Pseudomonadota bacterium. Taxonomy (GTDB): domain Bacteria; phylum Desulfobacterota; class Binatia; order Binatales; family Binataceae; genus JAJPJA01. The sequence goes on from CAWGQB010000014.1 coordinate 133,186, forward strand.
TACTTGCCGCCCTCATGCTCCTCGTCGGCGGTCTTGATGCGCACTCGGGTCCACGAGTCAGGCTGAATTTCCAGGTCGTAGTCGTTCCATCCACTGTCCACCCGAACCGGCATCCCGGCGCGGGTAAACAGCCTGACCAGCCGATCGATCAGGGTATCGCGTGGAACTCCGCTCTCGCTCCAGTAAGAAAGCTTCAAGGCGCGCTGTCGAAGCTGAAGCACCGGGCGCTGGCGCGGCGTCGGGTCGACGCCGGCCTTGCCGGTCAAGGCGCCGGCCAGACGGTATCTATAGCGGGTAATCGTGCGAAACATCGGTCCGGTAAAGGCCAGGAACGCCACCAGGAGCCGCGAGCCGAAGCTTTCGTGGCATTTCTCCAACGGCGCCTTCCAAGCGTAGTAGAGCGCCCATACCGGCCCCAGCGCAAGCATCGCAAGGGCGGGAATCGGGGTGAAACCGCGCGGTAAAGGAGAGCACCAGGACGGCCGACCACAGGGCGTTCCATTCCAGGGTCTGGGGCAGGAACCTGAGCAAGCCCATCGGCGGTTCGTAAATGGTCTGGAAGAACCCGCTGCTGGTCTTCGCCCACGACACCAGCGCCCGCGACACCGGGCATCGTGCGCGCCAGGCCGGGGATTCTGCCACGCCACATCACCTGTCCCAGGGCGTTGAAGCGATCAGGGTACTTGAGATACAGCATCGCCTCGGCTTTGCCGTAGCCGCGTTGCTGGTTGTAATAGGCTTTTACGGTGTTGCGGCGGAAATGCCAGACAAAGGCGGCGGGACAAAATCCCAGGACGAAGCCGGCGTCCAGCGCGCGCCAGCAGATATCGACGTCGTCGCCGGCGGCGGTAAATTGCGGGTCAAAGCCGCCGATCCGCTGCAGCACGTCCTTGCGGAACACCATGTTGCAGCCGGCCAGGTGTTCGGCGCGGTCCTCAGCGGTCAGGACGTGACAGGGAGCGCCCGGCGAAGCCGATACGCAGGCTTCGGTTCTGCCCTCTTCGTGAGGAGCGTAATTCGGCCCGCCACAGGCGTCGAAGCCGTTCGCGGTCATCGCCCCAACCATGAACCGGAGCCAGTGCGAATCGACCACGCAGTCGGAGTCCGTATAAGCGATGATCTCGCCGCGCGCCGCCTGCATCCCCACGTTGCGCGCCACGCTGAGGCCCTTGTTGGGCTGCCGAATCAGGCGGAACTCGGGGAAGCGGGCGGAAATCTCAGCGGTGCGGTCGCGCGAGCCGTCATCGACAACGACCACTTCGTAGTTGGGATAATCGAGCTTACGCAGCGACTCCAGGCAGGCCTCCATGGTGCGTTCGGCGTTGTAGGCGCAGATCACCACGGAGACCATCGGCGGCTGACGCAGGACCGGCGGGCAGTCACCGTTAAGGGCAACGAAGGGCAGGATCTCATCGGGATCAACGGCGATCATCGCCAGCGCATCGGTACGAGGCTGGGCGCGGCGAACGCGGGCGCCACGACTCCCGCCGCTCCCGCGGCAAAGGCGCATCCGACGCGCTCGTCGGTGTCGCCGCATCCGGCTTCCAGTTCGACCACCACTGGCCTGGATTCGGCCATGTTGTGCAGGCTGACGATGTAATTGGTCAGATCCTGACCCGACATTCCGGGGACGCTGCTGTAAAGCAGGTCCTCGTCGAGCACCGCCAGCGCCCGGGTAGATGGCTGATGGCGGACCGCCACCAAGCCTCTACCACTCAGCCCTTTGAGATAGCGGACCAGCCTGGCGAGCGTGCGCTGAACCCGGTCAATCCCGGCCATCCGCAGCCAACCGGCGTCGATCGAGGGGCTGAGCAGGAATCCGATCAGCCCGGTGCGGTTGGCAAAGGTTCGAGTGATTTCGGCCAGTTCCGCGTTGAGCGCTTTGAGCGACTTGCGATCGAGCAGCCGTTCGGCGCTAAAGGGCACCTCGACCAGCGCATGCAGGCCGGCTGCGGCGGCAATATCGATGACCTCATCAGCTTCCGACGCCTTCAGTATCAGCGTGGTCGTGTGCCCAGCCGCGAGTTCCTGCAGGCGCGCACGAAGCTCGACCTTGGCGATGAAATCCGGCACCCGGTTGCGCAGGTCCAGGCGCATCGCTTTGAGGAAAAATTTGGATCCGGTCCGGCTCAGAAATTTGCCGTGCGCGGTGACTGATGGGGATGGGCCGCTGGGGTCGGTGCTCATAGCACAGAACCACCCAGAGCCAAAGTTGTGCCAGTCAAAAATGTCGTGGAATCACGGAAGATTCACTCGGCCCGCCATAAATGTGCGACGAATTCGGGTGAGGCGCTAACCGTTTTCGGTTCATGCTAGTGAGCCTGGCTCCGTCAGATTTTTACCTGCTTCGCAAACTGCAAAGCCGCGGTACCCCTAGTAGCTTGATAATTGGGCGGATGTTATATCTCGCTCCAGAAGATGCTGAACGGGAGCGTTGATGTCCGATGCCTTCACTGACCGAACAGCTCGCGGAAGGCTTCAATCCCTCCGCAAAAATCTGTGGGTGTTCCAATAAGCTGAACCGCGCGACGCTGCGGGCGCCCGAAGATGCGGTAGAGGCAACCCCGGAAGAGATTGCTTCGGTCCGCGGCCAGTTGACGCTGATCGAGCATCTGCTCCACACCTTGTTCGGGGATACCTGGAGCAGGGAAACCTCCAGTCTGAAGGCGCGCCGGATGGCGGCGGAACTGATCGAGGACCATTTTGACGGTATTGTCGCGGAGTGGGTGCAATCGGTCACGCACGTGTTCGGTACGGCGGGGCTGGAGAAGCGGCGCGAGAATCTGCACAACTCCCTGGTGCGGTTTGTCGCCCATCTGCGCGACCCCGACAACCTCGACACCTACATCTATCTGCGCAAGCACTGCCAGGAGGGGATGCTCGCGCGGGCCAATCCGGCGCAATTCAACCTGGTCCATATCGCACTGAAGGAGAAAATCCTGCGCCACGTCCGGCTGATGCTGCGCGGGCGCAAGATGGAACTGGTGCGGGACGCGGTGGTGGCGGCAATCGACGAGTTGCGCATGATGGTATCGGGATTTTACGTCGAGTCGCGCGAATCCGCGCTGCGGGCGTCGGAGGAAAAATACCGCAATTCGATCGACCACGCCCCCGACCCGATGTATGAGATTGACGCTGACAGTTTCGCGATTATCGCGGCCAATTCCGCCGCGCTCGATTTGACCCGCGGCAGCGTGGGCGTGGAAAACGGCGGTCCTGTCGGGCGCCATATCGGCCATCTGACCGCCGCCGGCCTGTGCCCCGGACTGGTGCAGCATCTCAAGATCGGTAGTTGAAAAAGGCTCGGCGCAAGGCTACGACCTGTCGATGGAGGGCCGCTACTTCGACGTTAATTCAGCGTTGATCCCCTTCGGCAACAAGCGCTTCATCCAGATGATCCTTCACGACGTCACCGAAAAGCGCGAGATGCTCGAGGAATTGCTCAAGGCCGAAAGGCTGGCCGCCACCGGGACCTTCGCCGCCGGCGTGGCGCACGAAGTCAACAACCCACTGGCTTCGATTTCTTCCCTGGTGCAGTCGCTGTTGACCGGAGAGGGCGACGCGTCGCGGCGCACCACTTTGCACACCATCCTGTCCCAGATTACGCGCATCTCGGTCACGCTCAAGGACCTGGTCGATTTCGCGCGACCGTCCACGGCGGAACGCCGGCCGGTGAACCTCAACGACCTGGTGACCGAGACCCTGCGGCTGCTGTCCTACAACAAGCAGTTCAGCGGCGTGGCGCTCGAGCCGCGCCTGGCGCCCGACCTGAACCTGGTCTTCGCCGACACCAACGAGATTCAACAGGTGCTGCTGAATCTGCTGCTCAACGCCGCCGACGCCACCCAGGGCAGCAACGGCCAAATCAAAGTGGTGACCGAAAACTATCTCGGCGCCGACCAGAACAGCCGGGTGATAATGCGTATTATCGACAACGGAATCGGCATCCCGCGCGAGCATCTCGCGCGGGTGTTCGACCCCTTTTTCACCACCAAGCCGGCCGGTGCGGGCGCCGGTTTGGGCCTGTCGTTATGCCAGCGCATCGTGCTGGCCAACCGCGGTACGATTCGCATCGACAGCGAGGTCGGCAAGGGCACGACGATCAAGATTGTGCTGCCCGCTTATGATTCTTCGCAGGACTCGATCGCGCCTCCCACCGCCCGATGAGCACTGAGCAATCCTGGCCCACTTCCGAAGGGGGACCCTTCCGCGTCCTGCTGGTGGAAGATGAGGAGTTGGTTCGTTCGATCATCTCGCAACTGCTGCGCGCCGACGGCTACGAGGTAATCGAGGCGCACGCCGCCGAAGTCGCGCTGACCATCTTCGAAAAGCAGAAAATCGACGTCGCGGTGCTCGACATGAACCTCGGCCACGGCGGCAACGGCCTGGATCTGCTGGGCAAGATCCGCGACCTCGACCCCGAGGTGATGGGCATCATCCTGACCGCTTACGCCAGCGTCGAATCCGCCGTCGATGCGTTGCGCAAGGGCGCTTACGACTACCTGACCAAGCCCTTTGCCAACGATCATCTCAAGGCGGTCGTACGCAACGCCCTGGCGCAAAAGGCGCTGTTCCGCGAGAACCGGTTCCTGCGCCGTGAGTTGCGCGACAAGTACAGCTTCGAGAACATCATCGGCAAGAGCGACAATATCCAGCAGGTTTTCCGGCTGATGGAAAAGGTCGCGCGCACCGATTCCAGCGTGCTCATCACCGGCGAGTCCGGCACCGGCAAGGAGCTGGTGGCGCGCGCCATTCATTTCAGCTCCGAGCGCGGCAACGGCCGCTTCCTGCCGATCAACTGCGGCGCGCTGCCCGAGACCCTGCTCGAAAGCGAGCTGTTCGGGTACAAGCGCGGCGCCTTCACCGGCGCGATGCAGGACAAGGTGGGGCTGCTCAAGAGCGCCGACAAGGGCACCCTGTTCCTGGACGAGATTGGCGAGATGCCGCTGCAGCTCCAGGTCAAGCTGCTGCGGGCGCTGCAGGAGCGCGAATGTTATCCGGTGGGATCCAACGAGGCGGTGCGGTTCGACGTGCGGCTGTTGTGCGCGACCAACCGCGATCTGGAAGTCGAGGTGCGCGAGGGCCGTTTCCGCGAGGAACTGCTCTACCGCATCAATGTCATCACCATCCGCTTGCCCGCGCTGCGCGAACGCAAGGACGACATCCCGCTGCTGGCCAACTATTTCCTGCGCAAGTACGAGAAGGCGCAAGGACACGGGCCGATGCGGTTTTCCAAGGGTGCGATGCGCCTGCTGGTCAACTACGGATGGCCCGGCAATGTGCGCGAGCTGGAAAACGCCGTCGAGCGCGCGGTGATCCTGGCCGAAAGCGAGGTCATCCATTCCCATGACCTGCCCGACAAGCTGGGCCAGGCCCGGATTGCCACCACCGACCTTGAAGGTTTCGAGCTGACCCTGGAGGAACTGGAGCGCGAGCATATCAAGCGCATCCTGACCAAGTTCGGCGGCGACAAGGCCAAAGCCGCTGAAATCCTCGGCATCCACCTCTCGACGCTGTACCGCAAGGTCCAGCGGCTGAAGCTCGAAGACATCAAGGAGCTGCCGTCCGGCCGGAATGGTCGCCAAGGGCGCTTGAATGGGCTTGGCAAGCTAAAAAGTCCCGGAATAGTCTTGCCTCAGATGCTATTATTAGGGAGACAGGCCGCGTGCGACCCGGCAGTCGGGCTGCGCCAAGCGTAGCGAGGGCGCGGGCCGCGCGCTAGAATTCAGAGCGGCCGCGCTAGGGCGGCTTAGGGAGAGGCGCTAATGGATCTCTTAGCACCATCGCATTTATTGATATTGCTGGTGATCATCCTGGTGATCTTCGGCCCCAGTAAGCTCGGCGACGTCGGCGGCGCCTTGGGCAAGGCGATTCGCGACTTCAAGAAAGCCATGAACGAACCCGACGCCCCCACTACCGCCAAGACCACCACCCCGCTCGAAACCAAGCCCACCGAACCCAAGGCCTGAAGCCGGCCGCAATAACGGCATGACGGCGGGCGGGTAGCCGTAATCTGCGCCTTGAGCTGATCGGCCACCGGATAGCCAAAACTTTCCCTCTGCATCGGCGCCACGAATGCCTCGCGGTAAATCTGAGTATAGCTGGCGAGTCAACTGCCGTGATAACCGGTGTCGCCCCATGGCCCCGGTCCGGAAAGGAAAGGATGCTGCCCTCCGCCACCATGCCTTCGCGTATACGAAGGCCCCGCCGGCGGCCGTCAGCCTCAGATTCCCCCGATATCGCCGCCTCGACATGCCCACTATCCCCATTGGCGTAGTAGCGACCGGACCGGAGACTAAACAGCAGCGCCGCGAGTACGTGGCCGACATGATTAAGATCAGCCGCAGTCCATGTACCGGGCGCTATAGTAAAAAGCCTTGTATTTTGTCGTTGTTTCTAGGCATGGCGGGCTTTACAATCAAGCTATGACAAAGCTTCTCGACCGAGCAGTTGAAGTCGCGCGTAATCTTTCGCCCGGCGCTCAGGACGACATCGCCCGCGTTTTTCTGCGGCTTGCCGGAACAGATATGAGGCATCGCCTGTGGCGCTCTCGGCTGGAGAACGCACCGCCGTCGCAACCTCGCAAGCCGCCGCCGCCCGCGCAAATTTGCGACTGCCGAACAGGTGCGGGCCGTGTGGCGCAAACACGGGTTGTGAAGCTTCGCTATACCCTACCGGCCCTTGCCGATCTAACTGCAATCCTGGACTATATAGCCGCACATTCACCGCAGGGAGCCAAGCACGTTCAGACTCGTATTCAGGCCATCATCGACCTTCTCTTGCTGCATCCCCACATCGGCACCCGCACGGATAATCCGGCGATCCGCCGCCTGCCGACGCCACCTTATCCGTATCTCGTTTTTTATGAGGCCACGGAAACCGAAATCATCGTTCATGCGGTGCGTCATGTGGCCCGCGATCCTTCCGGAATGCCAGGCGCGGCCTAAATGGCCGACCTGACCACCAACGGGTGCATCCCTGCGTCCCGGTTACTAGCACACAACCTCCGTTATGTCGGGCTATCGCCCACTTTTACCCTGCCGCGCCGTGTTCTCTAATTGTCTCGGATAACCGTGCAACCGGGTTGTATGCTTATCACAGGTTACACGGCGGTGTGGCCGCGAAACTTTGCGATCGCGACGGTCTTGAACGCCTCGCATACTCCGTCGAAAATCTTCGCAATGCTTTCGGAGAGGTCGGGCGTTGTGAAGATTATCGCCCTTATCTTATGGGCGCTGGTGGCGATGCTGGGCGCTTTCGCGTTGGCGGTGTTGAGCGTCCTGCATGGCGAACATCCGCCCAACGCGTTGTGGTTTATCACCGCCGCGCTGTGCGTTTACGCGATTGGCTACCGCTTTTACTCGTCGTTCATCGCTGCGCGGGTCCTGGAATTGGATGATTCGCGGCCTACGCCGGCGGTGATGCTCGACAATGGGCGCGACTACATCCCGACCTCGCGATGGATCACCTTCGGCCATCATTTTGCCGCGATTGCGGGTCCAGGACCGCTGGTCGGCCCGATTCTGGCCGCTCAGTTCGGCTACCTGCCCTCCATCATATGGATCGTAATCGGCGCGGTCGTAGGCGGCTGCGTTCAGGACTTCGTGATTCTGGGACTCTCGCTGCGACGGCGGGGCAAGTCGCTGGGCCAGATGGCGCGTGAAGAAATCGGCCCTCTGGGGGGCTTTACCGCGCTGATTGGGGTCTTGCTGATCATGATAATTCTGATCGCGGTGCTGGGACTGGTGGTGGTCAACGCGATGAAGGAAAGCGCGTGGGCGACCTCGACCGTCGCCGCCACCGTACCGATCGCGATGATCGTCGGCGTGTACATGACCTGGATGCGCCCGGGCCGCGTTTTGGAAGCCTCGATCATCGGAGTGTTGCTGATTCTGGCCGCGGTCGCCGGTGGGCGCTGGGTCGAGTTCCACGAATGGCGCCGGTGGTTCATCATGGACGCGGCCCATCTTTCGCTATGGATTATAGCCTACGGTTTCCTGGCTTCGGTGCTGCCGATCTGGTTGCTGCTGGCGCCGCGCGATTACCTCTCTGCGTTCATCAAGCTCGGCACCATCGCGCTGCTGGCCATCGGCATCATCGCGCTGCATCCGCCGACCCTGATGCCGCCGCTGACTCAATTCGTCAACGGCAACGGCCCCCTGTTCGGAGGGAAGATTTTTCCCTTCGCATTCATCACCGTGGCCTGCGGCGCCATCTCGGGTTTCCATTCGCTGATCGCCTCGGGCACCACGCCCAAGATGCTGATCGCGCGAAAGCGACGCCCGCATGATCGGCTACGGCAGCATGCTGATGGAGTCGTTTGTCGCGGTGATGGCACTGATCGCGGCCGGGGTGCTGCATCCGGGGGTGTACTTTGCGATCAACAGCCCGGCTGGAGTCGTAGGACACGGCGCCGCCGCCACCGCAACCATCTCCGGCTGGGGTTATCCAGTCACCGAGCAGGAGATGCGTCAGTTGGCCGATGACGTCGGCGAAACCACATTGCTGGCGCGCACCGGCGGCGCACCTTCGCTGGCCGTGGGCATGGCGCATATCTTCTCGCGCTCGCTCGGCGGCCGCGCCGTGATGAGCCTATGGTACCATTTCGCGATCATGTTCGAGGCGCTGTTCATTTTGACCACCCTGGACGCCGGCACCCGGGTGGGCCGCTTCATGCTCCAGGACCTGCTGGGCCATCTCTACGCGCCGCTGGGCGAGACCAGTTCCTACCCCGGCATCATCCTGACTTCGTTCATGATCGTGGGTGCCTGGGGCTATTTTCTCTACTACGGGGCGATCGATCCGTTGGGCGGCATCAACTCACTGTGGCCGCTGTTCGGAATCGCCAACCAGATGTTGGCGACGATCGCGCTGTGCGTCGCCACCACCGCGCTGCTGCGCCATGGCAAGGCGCGCTACGTGTTCGTCACCCTGATACCGCTGGGATGGCTGGTCGCGGTTACGCTGACCGCGGGATGCGAGAAGATCTGGAGCGCGATGCCTAACGTGGGATTCCTCGCCCATGTTGAGGTGCTGCGCGCCGAGTTGTCCGCTCCCGCGACCAGCGCCGCGCGGGCGGCCGAAATCACCCGCCTGATTTTCAATGACCGCATCGACGCCGCGATGACCCTGGTCTTCGTCGTCCTGGTCGCGGTCATACTCGCCGATTCGGCCCGGGCATGGATCAGAGCCCTGGCGGGGGAGCAGGCGCCAGCGGCCCGGATGGAGACTGCGGCATGAATTCTTCTCCCTTCAAATCCAACGACTCGGCGCAGCCGCGCTCGGCGATGGGCGCCTTGCATAATGCATTGACGTTGCTGTGGACGGAGTTGACGCGCCTCAATTCGCTAGGTTTGCAGGGGTCCGACATCCGGCGGCTTAGTCGGGCAGCGCGCGCCGCCCGCGTTCGCGACACCTTGTCACGCCGGTATCGGGACCGCCCGCCGTGTTGCTGAGGAAGTTGGATACACGCTCCCACCGAGTCACCCTCGTGGACTACGCAGCATAAATCCTCTCGGTCTGCACTCGTACATTCGGGGCCCCGGTTTCGAATGCCTCTCTCCCTGACTGTCCAGGAGATAGCTACGATGTGGTGGAGTGTGCTCCAGCACTCTTCCATTTAGACCTATGTATTGCTTACCGCAAACATTGTTATTATTTCACCTAAGCACTTTTTCGTGCGTTTCTAAGACATCTCTGCATCAAGGCTAAGACTTTCGCCGATACCCAGCCCGCGTTGGGCGAGCTAAGTGAAAGGATGGCTTGACTCGCACATCGGAGCGTTAGCCGGATAATTAAGGGGAGACTCGTGCCGGCCTACAATCGTGGCCCGGAATCATTGCCGCCGTACTCAGGGCCGAGCCTGGATGTGAAAAGCGGTCCGTCCGCGGATCGCTTCCAGATAATGTCGAACCTGAGTCATGAGCTCCGCACACCGCTGCAGATTCTAAGCGGCTACCTGGACATCTTATCCGAGGATTGGGCCGGCCAACTCGGCGCCGAACCGGTGCGAATTCTCGAGCGGCTGCGGATTAATGCTACCGAATTTACGCAGACTATCGAAAATCTGCTTGAATACGCCGCGATGCTTACCGGAACGCAGGCAACCGCAATCGAGCCGTTGGAGATCGCGGATCTGGTTGCCGAATTGCAGACTGCGTTCGCGGCGGCCGCCGAGCGCAAGCATATTGCTCTGCGTTGGAGGGTCCAGGCGGATCTGACTCATATGCATTCGGATCGCCGCCTGTTGCGATCGATCGTATCCAATCTGGTAAGCAACGCGATCAAGTTCACTGAGCGGGGCGAGGTGACACTGAGGTTGCGGCGGTTGCGCTCCCAGAGCAAATGCACGGTGGAATTGGAGGTCGCGGATACCGGAATCGGGATTGATGCGGTCCGGCTCAGCGAAGCCTTCGAGCCCTTCGTCCAGCTTTCCAACACCAGCGCCCGCAAACATCGCGGACTGGGCCTGGGCCTGGCTCTGGTCGCGAGCAACGTGAAGTCGCTTGGCGCCACCATGGAAGTTAGATCGAAACCCGCGTTTGGTTCGCGCTTCAAGATCAGGTTTCCTCAGCGGCGGACGGCGGTTTGAATCAGTTAATTTATTCAGGCGCCTGTAGCGATTCCTGATTTATACATTTGTCGGATGCGGATGGCGTGAGGACTAGTCGGGCCGAAATAGACCTCTCGCGCCGAATTGACCGCTCTCAATCGCCAGGCTCAATAGCGCGGTTCAATTCGAAGAGCAGAACCTGTGCGTCCTTGAGATCGGGGAGGTCAAAGCCACCGCTGAACCACTGGTATATGTCAGAGAGAACCGCGCGGGCCTCGTCGCGGCCGCCTTGGTTGGCGAGCAGGCGTGCCAGGCTCATCGTGGCACGTAACTCCCACCATTTGGCTTGTTGCGAGCGAGCGACATCAATCGCGGCGCGGATTTGGTCTGTGCCTTGCGCCATAGCGGGTTTGTCCCCCATTAGCAGTACTTCGCCCTGGAGCCGCAGAATGTCCGCCTTATGGAGGCTTTCCCCCGTATGCCCGATCGTAGTCAGGGCCTGCTCAAGCATGACGAGCGCTTCGTCGCGCCGGCCCAGCCTGGCGTATGATTGGGCTAGCAGCGCGATGAAAAACTGCAGATACAGCCCATCGCCAGCCTGGCGAAGGCCCGCCATTCCTGCCTCCATTTCCGCCACACCCTCTTGCATCTGCCCGCGTTCAGCCATAGCCCAACCGCGCAAGTATCGTCGTCCCAGCAATCTCCACTGCGAGAACTGTTCCTCCGACAGTGCGATGGCCGCCGTGGCGTGGTCGTACACGAGTTCCGGTTCGCGCCTGAGCAAATGCAAGTGTCCGACCTGTATCAGGGCATAGCCCAAACAAAACGGATGTTTCGACTCGCGAGCATGGCTAAGCGCTTGTTCGGCAAATTTGATAGCCTGGTCAACCCGACCGAGTAGTTGCAAGTTGAGGCTTAATACCCTTCGGCTGCACTTCGTACATCGAATGGCAGAACGCGAACCGATTGGCCGGGGTGATCGGCATCCAAAAGCGCGTCTTTGTAGTGCAAAAGCGCTTCGCTCAAGCGTCCACACCGCAACAAAGTACTTGCAACGACGTAGTTCGCCGCCGGAAGTGCTCCCTCGTCGGGCGCCCGTTGGGCCGATTCGAGGCAAAGTTTGGCCTCCTCAGGCTACGTAACGGCTGGTGCAGCGACTCACGCCAGAGCAACCATTTGAGTGCTTCGCACATGCGCCGGCGGCGCATTTTGGGGTCCCCATGAGCTAGCGGGTCTTCGCCCTCGACGATGCCGAGGAACGTGAACAGGTAAGGCAGGACGTCTTCCAATGCGCGATCGAGCGCCAAAACCTTGCCGATGATTTTCTCCCGGCGTTTGCGGGCGTCGTCCTCGGGAATGATTTCGAAGTAGCCGCGCAACAATTCGACAATCGGCAGATAGGCGGTGGCCGTACCATGTGAGATCGAGAAGCCCTCCAGCACCATCCACTGCGATCGAGCGAGCGCTTTGAACTCGAAGAAGAGGCGCGACTTGCCCACCCCTGCCTCGGCCACCGCCGCGGCAACCTGACCGTGCCCGGTCTGAGCCAATTCCGCGGCGTGTTTAAGCGCTTCCATCTCACGCTCGCGCCCAACGAACTTCGTAAGCCCGCGCCCGGTCGCCCGCTGAAGCCTGGTCCGCAGCGGTCCCAGGCCCGTCAATTCCCATACGTTTACCGGCGGGGTCACTCCTTTGACCCTCGTCGATCCCAACGATTTGAAGGTGAAATATCCTTCCGACAGATGACGCGTCGCATCGGTAGTCACCACCGAACCAGTCGGCGCCAGGGTCTGCATCCGGGCGGAAGATTCGTGGTGTGCCCGATCGGGGTGTATTCGACGTGGGCCTCGTCGGTGCGAAGAGAGCGCACTACCACTTCGCCGGTGTTGACTCCCACACGCGCCTCGATCGGTGGGCTGCCTGCTTCCCGCAGGCGGGCCGAGTACCGGCGCATGCCCTCTTGCATGAGCAGCGCGGCGTAGAGCGCACGTTGGGGATGATCCTCCTAGGCGGCGGGCGCACCAAACAGGGCGAAGATACCATCGCCGGTCGACTGCACAACGTAGCCGTCGTAATGATGAACGGCGTCGATCATCAGCTTAAGCGCCGGATCAATGACCGCGCGCGCTTTCTTCCGGGTCGAGGTCTTCTTGCAGTGCGGTCGAACCCTTGATGTCGGAGAATAGCGCGGTGACCATCTTGCGCTCGCCGTCTCTGAGCGCCGTTTCACTGACAGCGTGCGGCTCGCTATGGCTTGCCGATGGGGACTCTCCCGCCAAGCTTGCTGAAGTTTGTAAGACGCCAACCTCTGAGCCGACCCCCAGCGAGGCGCCGCAGTTACCGCAGAAGCTCGCTTCGGGCGGGTTCTGGGAGCCGCACTTTTGACAGCCGAGGCTCAGCGCGCGACCGCATCGAATGCAGAACTTCTTGCCTGGCCCATTCTCAAAATTGCAGTTCGCGCAACGCGCCACACTGGTTTCCCTAACAGGTACTCTAATCGATACAGGCCAAAGGCATTAAATCAGGAATCTCTCCCAATCCCGATTCAGATGCACCAGCACCAAATTGTTTGCAAACGCCAGGAGTTCAACACGCTTCCCGCGCCGCAAAGACCCTCTTATTCCTGGTCTTGACATCAAAACAGCAGAAACTGGTACTTTTCGAATCAAGTTCTCTGACAGTATGCTCCTCCCCTGGTCTCACTGTCTGGAATGGGAAGGCACCCTACCCAATCTGCTTAGCCTCGTCGATTAGCATGATCGGGATGTCCTCCTTGATCGGATAAAGCAGTTTGCATGCACCGCAGACCAGGCCGTCCTGAGCATCATTGAGCGTGATTGGTCCTTTGCACTTGGGACAGGCGAGGATATCTAGCAGATCCTGACTAACCGCCACTACGCACCTCCTTTCGCTCGCTGTGGCGGGGACGGTCAAGCGATCAACGCCCAGGGCCATCAGCAGCAGGCGCTCCTCGTCCCGGCCCATCGAGATCTCCAGCCGCAGCGCGGCAATCGAGTCGCGGGAAAACGGGAAGCGCTCCAGTTTGACCAAATCTTTCTCGGTGGTCAGCACGAGGTCAACGGTGGCGGCCGCGCGGCGGATCCTTTGCCAGTCCGAGGCGGTGTATTGGTGATGGTCCGGATACTCCAGCACGCCGACCAAATCCGCTTCAAGCTCGCGCAGCATCGAGTAAAACGAACGCGCATCCGCCAGCGCGCTGACCGCCAAAATACGCCGCCCGCCAAGACCATGGGTGGGTGCCTCGCGCCATCGTCCGGACTCCGGATAGACCAGCGCGCGCGGTTCGATTAGGCCTCGCATTACCGGGACCTTGTTGAGCAGCGCGGCTTGCGCGCGGGTAAGCTCGGGTTCCAAACCCGGCCGCGGTGACAATATCACCACCGCATCGGCGCGCGCGCCCGCTCCGAGCCGCTCGCGCATCGGACCCGCCGGCAGCACCCATCCGTTGCCAAAACCACGTTCGGCGCTGACCAGCAACAAGTTGAGGTCGCGCGCCAGGCGCAGATGCTGGAAGGCGTCGTCCAACACCACCGCATCGAGTGCGCCAAGTTGCTTGAGCAAAGTAATGGCCTCGATACGCCGGCGGGCTATCGCAATAGGCCCATCGAACCCGCGGGCCATCATCACCGCTTCGTCTCCGGCTTGATCCGTTGACAGCCGTACGGTTCGCCCATCGGATACCAGAACCGCCTCGCCGCTGCCCAGAGTGCCCCCATATCCGCGGCTCACGATGCCGGTATGCCGCCCGTGCTCCAGCAGTTTGCGCGCCAGATAAAGCGTAAAGGGGGTCTTGGCGTTACCCCCGACCGTGAGATTGCCGACACTAATGACCCGGGTGCCTTCGACCTTTTTCTTGAGCGGCGGGATGCGCCAGAAACCCGCGCGCATCGCGGTCGCGGTCCGATAGAGAATCGCGGCGGGAACCGTCGCGGACCAGGCAATCTTTTCCGGAACTGACAGATCCGGTGCGCCAATATCGCTCCAGACGCGGACGGCTCCCGATCCGGGAACGCACAGGTAATTTCATCGCGAGATTGATCAGCGCGCGCAATTCTTCGAGGCTGCGTGCCGCACCTCCCGCCAGACGCTGATAGACCGCGCGGGCTTTGGCGCCCTCTTCCCGCAGGCGCCGTGGGTCGGACAACAGATGCGCCGCCGCGCAGGCAATTTCGTGAGCGTCACGAACCACGCTACCGCCACCGTCATCGAGCAACGCCTGGGCAGTCTGAAATTGATTGCTATGGAACGGACCGAACAACACCGCAATCCCGGCCGCGGCGGGCTCCCCAAGATTTTGACCGCCGCGCCCTTCAAAAAGGCTGCCACCGACGAACGCCAGCGTGCCGTAGCGGTAGAGCAAGCGCAAGTCACCCAGCGTATCGAGCAGCAAAATCGTGACGCCGCCGGGGTCCGGCGCTCCCGCTTTCAGCGTAGTGGCCTTCACGTACGACAGTCCTTTGCGACGGAGCAGTTCCTGGATTTCGCCCAGACGTTCCAAATGGCGAGGAGCCAGCACCAGCCGCAAGTCCACAAAACGCTGCCGCAAAAGCGAGATAAGCGTCGAGCACCTGCTCTTCCTCTCGCGGAGCCGTCGAGCCGGCTATCAGGGTAAAGCCCGCTGCGGCAAAGCGCCGCAAAGCGGGATCGAGCTCGCCCTCGTTGGCCGGTTCCAGGGAACCGAACTTGGTATTTCCGGTAACTACGATTCGGTCGCGCGGGGCTCCCAGCGCAAGATAACGGTCGGCGTCGGGTTGGCTCTGGACCAGCAGCCGGTCGACGTTACTGAGCGCTGCCGCCCACAACGAACCCATCAGGCGGTAGCGGCTCAGCGAGCGGACGGACAAGCGCCCGTTTACGAGCGCGACCCTCGCACCGGCACGGTGCGATTCGATGAAGTAATTGGGCCATAACTCCGCTTCGGAAATCACCACCAGACGCGGCGCGACGGCCGCCAGGAAAGCGCGCACGGTCAGAGGATGGTCCAGCGGGGCGAGCCAGCAGGCGGTAGTGCCCGGAATCCGCCGCGACGCGGCATCGCGCCCTGTAGCGGTCATGGTAGTAATCACCAGGACGGCATCAGGTTGCTGTTCGAGCAGGCCCAGCGCAATCGGCCGCACCGCTTCGATCTCCCCGACCGAGGCCGCATGCAGCCAGATTCGCATCCGCCGGCGGTCCGGCGGCTGCCACTCAATCCGTCCCAGCCGCTGACGCCGCGCCGGTGGCCTACGGCCGCCGCTTGCGATCAGGGCCAAGGGAAAAGCCGGATACCAAACCGCATTGTAGATCCGGGAGGCCGCGCCGCCGCCCAGTTTGCAAATCAGGCGACTTGGCCGGCGATCTTTCGAATCTCGCCTGGCTGCTGTTCGGCATCGGCATCATGGAACTGCAGGTCGTAAAGTTTGCGGTATTCACGCCCCAACGCGATCAATTCCTCGTGCGTGCCCTCTTCGATGATGCGGCCGCGCACAATCACCGCAATCCGATTCGCCCGGCGCACAGTGGACAGCCGATGCGCAATCACCAGCGTCGTGCGGTTTTCCATCAGACGCTCCAACGCTTCCTGCACCAGCCTTTCCCCCTCGGAATCCAGTGCCGAGGTCGCTTCATCAAGAATTAGGATCGGCGCGTTCTTGATCAGCGCCCGCGCGATAGCCAGGCGCTGGCGCTCGCCGCCGGAGAGCCGCACGCCCAACTCACCGACGATGGTATCGTAGCCTTGCGGCAGGCGGCTGATGAAGTTGTGCGCGTTGGCCTGCTTGGCGGCCGCAACAATCTCGTCCAGGTTTTTTTCGATACTGCCGTATGCGACATTGGCGCGAACGGTGTCATTGAACAGGAACGTCTGCTGGGTAACCAGGCCGATCTGAGCACGCAGCGAGCTCAACGAATAGCGCCGGATATCAACCCCGTCGATCAGGATGCGGCCCTCTTGCGGATCGTAAAAGCGCGGGATCAGATCTGCCAGCGTCGACTTGCCGCCCCCGCTCATCCCGACCAGCGCCACCACATCACCGGAGGGTATCTTCAGATTGATGTCGCGCAGTGCCCATTGTTCACCGTAGCGGAAGCCTACCCCTTCAAAGGTGATACTGTGGCGGCCGCCGGCGAGCGTTTGGGGGTTCGGATCTTCGGGAACGTCGGTTTTCAGGTCGAGGACCTCGAAGACACGCTCAGCCGCGGCCAGCCCCTGCTGGACCGAATTGTTGGTCCGGCTGAGCCGTTTGAACGGTTCATAAACCAGCAGCAGGGCGGCGAAAAAGGCCGCGAAATTTCCTGGAGTGCGGCTGCCCGACAGCACCGTGGACGCCCCGTACCAAGCGGCACCGACCACCACCCACGCCGCCATCAATTCAATCATCGGCGTGGTAAAGGCCTTGATCGCCGCAACCTTCATATAGAGGCGGAACAGGCGGCGCAATTCCGAATTGAAGCGCCGGCGTTCGTAGTCTTCCATCCCGAAGGCCTTGACCACGCGATTACCCTGGATGGTTTCCTGTAGCAGCGTGGCCAGGCTCCCCAGTTGCTTTTGGGTACGCTTTGTCATCCGCCGCATGCGCTTGGAGAATTGGATCAGCGGCAGCACGGCGGCCGGAAAGACCACCGTTCCGATCAGCGTCAGTTTCCAGTCGATATAAAACGCCGCGCCCAGCACGGTCAAAAGCGAGACGCTGTCGCCGATCAGGGAAAAGATTCCGTCGGTGGTCGCCGACGCGATCAGGGTTACATCTACGATCACGCGCGCGGTCATCGCGCCGGTCGAAGATTGGTTGAAAAACGACAACGGCAGCAATTGCAAACGCTCGTTCAGTTGAGAGCGCAGGTCGAGCGTCACCTTCTGACCGACATAATCACTCAGATAGTTGTTGCCGAAACTCGCCACGGCGCGCAGCGTGAACAAAACCAGGATCGCCAGGAGCAGGGTATGCAGTGTGGCAGGGATTCCTGATCTTGGAAATCTGATTGACCAGATCCTTGGCCAGAAACGGAATCGCGCCCTGAGTGGCGCTCAGCACCAGCATCGAGATTACCGTCAGCGTGACGTAGGGAAACAGGTAGCGGCGCATGTAGGCGAGCAGCCGCATGTAGGTGGGGCTCAACAGGCGCATTATTCGACCATCGCCAGCGCCATCGCGGCCACTCGCGCGGCCGCTCCGGGCGCGCCCAGCTGTCCCCCGGATTCGGCTCAGCGCCTCGATCGTGGCTCTCCGCAGGGGTTCGCGCAGAAGGCGTGCGGCGGCGGCGGCGAGATTCGCGCCGCTGACCTGCCATTGGATCAACTCCGGGACGATTTCGCCACCGGCCAGTATATTAGGCATCCCGATATATTTGACCCCAGTCACCAACATCTTCGCCACCACATAAGTCGCCGTCGACATCTTGTAAGCGATCACCATCGGACAGCCGAGCAGCGCCGTCTCCAGAGTCGCCGTTCCCGAGGCAACCAGCGCCACCTCGCTCGCACCTACAATACTATAGGTGTCGTTCTGGATTATATGGATGCCGCTCAAATCGATTCCGGTGTGGCGGCTCAGTTCGCCGGGGTCAAGCGTATGGGCCAGCGCCAGGCATGGCACCAGATCATGCTGACGGTGCAGAATCCGCGCCGCGTCCACCATCGGCGGCAGCAGATAGCGGACTTCACGCGGACGGCTGCCAGGCAGCAGGGCGAGCAACCGGGCATCGGACGGCAATTGATGACGCGCAAGCGTTTCCGCCCGCGCCTGACTGACCTTGACCTTGTCGAGCAGTGGATGGCCGACGAAAGCGGCGCGTTCGCCGGCGCGCGCAAACAATTCGGCCTCGAACGGCAACACCACCGCCAGACGGTCGGCACGTTCGACCAATTTCTGCACGCGGCCGCGCCGCCACGCCCACACCTGGGGCGTGATGTAGTAAAGCACCGGGCACCCCAGCACTCCTGCCCATGCCAGCCAGCATCATGTTGAATTCGGCGAAGTCGATCAGGATCAGCAGGTCGGGTTTTTCCTTGTGCAGCATCGTGCGCAACTTACGCATCGCGCCCACGGTGCGTTGAATCGTGGAGGCCAGTTCGGTCAATCCCAGTCCCGCCACCTCCTCAGCCCGATATAACGCGCGCACTCCGGCGGCGCGCATTTGCTGGCCGGCGATTCCAAAGAATTCGCAGGCCGGATCGCGCGCCAGGATTTCCCGCACCAGGTCCGCGCCATGCATGTCGCCCGAGGCCTCGCCGGCGACGATCATGATGCGCCGGTGCCGCGGCTCGGACCGTCGCAGACGCCCGTGCTCCAACGCCGCTATGTCAGGTGCCGGAAGCATCGTTTGACAGCCGCGCGCCATCGGCTTGGATGAACCCCGCAGGCAGCTTTGGGCTCCCACGTCAAATCGCACTGGCCTTGACCGCCGAACTGATCTGCTCGCACAACTCGATCACGCGCAACCCCTCGATCACACCGACTTTCGGCGCCGAGCGGTCACGCACGCTATTTATGAACTCGTTAATCTCATCGGCCAGCGGATCCCCGTCGCGCAAATCAATCCGCTGGGCCGAGATCAGCGGGTATGACTGGCCGGGCGGCGGCGGGTCCTTGTGATAAATCTGCAGCGTGCGCGCTTCATAGTCCAGGGAGATGTACGCGTCGGGTTGAAAAAAGCGGATCTTGCGCTCACGGCGCGGCGCGACCCGGCTGGTATTGAGATTGGCGATCATGCCGTCATTGAAGCGCAGCCGCGCGTTGGCCACGTCAATCCGATCGGTCAGCACCGCCACCCCTACCGCTTCCATTGAGGCCACCCCGGCGTCGGTCAGACTCAGAATAACATCCAGGTCGTGAACCATCAGATCGAACACCACGTCGACGTCGGTGCCGCGCTCGGTGAACGGCGCCACGCGCAGGCATTCGATGAACTTGGGTCCCTTGATGAAGGGACGCGAGCGCACTACCGCCGGATTGAAGCGCTCAAGATGGCCGACCTGAAGGATCCGGTCCGAGCGGCGGGCCAGCGCCGCCAACTCATGAGCCTGTTCCAAAGTCGCGGTCATCGGCTTTTCCACCAGCACATCGAGCCCACCGGCCAGCAGCGGCGCGGCGATTTCAAGGTGCGTGAGCGTCGGCGTGGCAACGCTGACCAGGTCGACCTTCCCGACCAGGTAGTGAAAGTCAGTCAACGCGAACGGCGCCGCAAAGCTTGGCCACATGGGCCGCACGCTCGAGGTCAATATCGACTACATGGCTCAGCTTGACACCCGGAATCGCGGCGTATTTCGCAGCATGCAGGGCTCCCAGACGGCCCGCGCCGACCACTGCGGCCTTAAGTTCCGGCATCGCCGTATACCGTGAGCGCTCGGGCTTGGGCCAACTCCAGCACACGCTCACGTTCGAGAATCATCGTCCGACCCGGCTTCGATTCCGAGCACGGCCGCCCCCACTTCCGCGAGCAGGTCGATAGTATTAGGCCCGATCGCGGGCCGGTCGAAGCGCAGGTCCTGGCCAGGTTTGGCGGCCTTGACCACCACCAGACCGCGCCCACACAACGATGCGGCGCGCCGGATCGCGGCATCGGTCCCCTCTACCGCCTCGACCGCTGCCACCACCCCGGCGCGCACCGCCACCGCCTGGCCGATGTCATAAGGTCCCAGCGAGCGGGTCACCGAAAAGGCCAGCTTAAGGTCGTTGAGTTGGACCGCGGTGGGCTCCGGTCCCGCCATCGTGCCCGCATCGGCCAGCGCCCGGTCAAGCAAGAAAACCGGGTCGATGATGGCGATTCCATCCGCTTCGAGTTCCGCTGCCACACCCCGCAGCACCGCGTCATCGCTGAACCTGCCGATGCGGGCAAGCATCGCCAGAGCACGCTGATCGGGCGCAAACGAATCCATCAGGCGCGCCCGGGATATACCCCCGGCCATCGCCGCCTGGGTCACATTTGCGCGTTTGAAAGTATCGATGATCCGCTCCAGTTCACCGACCTTGATCCAGGTAAGCGAGTCACACCAAGGTTCCAGCGCGGGATCGGTTTCGCCCCGGTGCGCGATAACGATGATTTCGATATGACGCTGGCGCGCGGCCTGGGCGACCAGCAGCGGAAAAGACCCGTTGCCCGCAATGATCCCCAGTTTATTCACGGCTGCGGCCGACTACTCCACGTTTGGAGCTCTGCACAAACTCGACTATGCCGCGGACCTCGGGAATGCTGCCGTCATCTTCGAGCACGCGGGCGATCGCTTCATCGCGGAGCAACTTGGAATAGAACAGGGTACGGAATGCGCGCTTGATCGCCGCCGTGGTTTTGGAATCGAATTTGCGGCGCTCCAGACCGATAGTATTGACGCCTACCAGTCTTGCCCGGTCACCACGCACCATAGCGAACGGCGGCACGTCCTGGGCGACTTTGCTGCCCGCCGCCAACATTGCGTGCTGTCCGACGCGGGTAAACTGATGAATGCCGCACAGTCCGGCAGCCACCACCCAATCCTCCAGCACGCAATGTCCGGCTAACTCGGTTGAATTGGCCATAATGCAGTGGTCACCGATAATGCAGTCGTGCGCAATGTGGACGTAATTCATCACCAGCACGGCGTTGCCGATCCGGGTGACCATGCCGCCGCCCTCAGTGCCGCGATGAATCGTGGCGAACTCGCGGATCTTGTTATCGTCGCCAATCTCCAGCCGCGAGGGCTCGCCGTGGTACTTGAGATCCTGGGGAGCGGCGCCCAGGGAAGCGAACTGGAAGATCTGGTTGCGCGCGCCAACCGTGGTACATCCCTCGATCACCGTATAGGGCCCCACCACGGTTTCGGGCCCGATCCGGACCTGCGCACCGATCACCACGCCCGGTCCGATTTGGGCGCTGGAATCCAACTCCGCACGCGGATCAATGATGGCAGTGGGATGAATTCGCCCGCCTATCGGATTTGCTCCTCGACTTCCATCGCCGAGACTTCCGCCTCCGCCGCCAACTCGCCATCAACCCGCGCCTCAGCATGCATTTTCCACAGCGGCCGATGCTGCCTGAGCACTCGCACCTCCATACGCAGCTGATCTCCGGGAACTACCCGGCGGCGAAAGCGCACTTTGTCCAAACCGGTCAGCATGAAGAAGGGCGTGCCGCCGCCCAGCATGCGGATTGCCAGCAGTGCCGCCGATTGCGCCAGCGCTTCGAGAATCAGCACCCCCGGCATCACCGGCATCCCCGGGAAATGTCCGTTGAAGAATGGTTCATTATGCGTCACGTTCTTCAACGTCACCGCGTGGCCGTCAGAAATCTCCACCACGCGATCGACCATCAGGAAAGGATATCGATGCGGCAGCAGCGTCAGCGGGTCGGCATCAGACCCGCGACCGCCAGTCGGTGCCGATGACGACGCCACGATTATCTCGAAATCGTCGACTTTTTAGAACTGGCGGCCGTCGGTTGATCCTGGTCCTCCGCACCCAAATCTGACTCTGGAGCCACCCTTGAGCCAACCTGCGCCTCATGCATGAGCCTGTCCCCGAGCGAGCCAATCTTGGCATCGGTCGCATTGTATTCGCGGATCACCTGGTCGGTGATATCAATCGAGGGCGTGGCCCATAGCAGACTCCCCTTTTCCAGGATAACCGTGTAGTTATTCCGCTCACCCACGTTGCGGACCACATACGCCAGGTCGCGAATGATGGCGCTGGTCACTTCGTTGTCTTTCTGCTGCAACTCGTCCTTGGAATCCTTGTACGCGCGCTCGAAATCGCGCGCCTTTTCGGCGTATTCGTCCTGGAGATTGCGCCGTTCCTCATCCCGCATCAGCATGCCCTTCTTGTCCAGTTCATCCTTGAGCCCCTGGACTTCGCTTTGCTGACGCTGAAGCTTGCTCTGCAGCCGCATGATTTCGGTCCGGAATTCGTTCTTTGCCTTGTGCCCAGCTTCGGAATCGTTCAGTGCCCGCTGCATGTCAACGAAAGCAACCTTGAACTCCGCTGATACAGCGGCGGTGGAGATCAGCGCGAACAGCGCCACGAGGGTCGCCACGCGCATGAAACGGGGAAATTGTTGGGTCATAATCCTCTCAAAGCGCCATATCGCGTCGGCCTGTAAGGGCGGGCATTCAGTTACGCTTCTTTTTATAGCTGAATCCGGAGCTATCAAGCCAGTTTGAGGGACATTTTCCCGGCGGTCCAGTAGGCTGTGGAAAAAGGATTTTAGCCCGCCTGGCTCCCTCATACTCATTTCTCCCAAAGCGAGAGACGGTACTGTTCAGCATTCCCTACTAAAGATTGGCGCCAGTGCCAAAAATAAAGTCGACCGGACCATCCTGCGGCCGGGGATTTAGCGGCACGCCCAGCGCCAGGCGTAAGGGTCCGAACGGCGACTTCCAGAATATTCCCGGACCCGCCGCGCCCTGCAACTCATAAAGTTTGTCGGTCTGGTTCAGCAGATAGGCGTTGCCCGCGTCCATAAAGACGAAGCCGCGCAGGCCCAGCGAATCGAGGATCGGAAATTCAAGCTGGTGATAAAGAATTAACTCCTGGCTGCCACCAACCGCTTCAAAACCCAGCGATTTGCCGAATTGATTGAACACCTGGACTTGCGGTCCGAGGCTGTAGAACGGATACCCGGGAACCGAGTCCGGTCCGAACGGGCCGCCCGGGAAGTAGCGCTCGACCAGCGGGAGTTCGCCACCGGTACCACCGGCCAGATTGGTACCTATCCCATAATCGGCGCCAATCCCGTAGACAAAGTCGCCCCACACCGGGCTCTTGTAAATCGGGAAGAAAAAGCGCGTGTGCAGGCCACCCTTGATAAACTTGTTGGTGCCGCCAATGCCGGCCAACTGAAGGGTCAGGCTTTGCACCGACCCACTTCGCGGATCGATCGTGTTGTCAACCGTAAAGCGTCGGATTGTGGGTACGATCTCCGAGGTTTGGGAGTAGCCTTGAAACTGCAAAATCTGCGAGGTCGTAAACGCCGATAGATTGGTGATTCCGACGCTCTCGAAGCGGTAGGTCAACCCCGCATCGACATCCCGCAGCGAAAATGGACCCAGCTTCTTCAGCCCCAGTTCCTCCAGTGGATAACTGCTGCGCAAGGCGAAGCCGAGCGATTTGCGGGTGAAGCTGGGCAGGAATTGCTCCCAGCTATACAAATCGACCCCGGCGGACAAGGGCATGTCGAGAAACCAGGGCTCGGTGTAGCTGATGCTGTAGTTGCGGAACAAAAAGCCAATCATCGCGTCGAAGGAGATCCGCTGCCCGCCGCCGAACAGATTGTTCTCGCCAACGTGGAAGTTGCCGAACAGCGAGGAAGAACTGTCGAAGCCGCCGGCCACGGAGAACGATCCGGTCTGCCCCTCGCGTACGGCAACGTCGAGGTTTATCCGATCGGGCGCGCGCCCCTGCGAGGTTCCGATATTGGTGCTCTCGAAAATGCCCAGAGAGTCCAGCCGCGCTTTCGATCGGCGGATAGCGGTCGCTGAGTAGGGCTCTTGCTCCTGGATTTGAAGCTCGCGGCGGATCACCTTGTCCGAAGTCTTGGTATTGCCGGTGATCTTGATCCGATCCACCAGAACCTGCTGGCCCGGATTGATAGCGAAGTTAACGTTTACCAGGTGCTTGTCAGGATCGACCTGGGTCCGCGGTTCCACGTTGACAAAGGCGTACCCTCGATCCGAGTAAAAGTCGGACAGCGTCAGCACGTCATGCTGCATGGTAGAGGGTTTGAACACATCGCCGGGATCCAGCGTCAGCTTGCTGGTCAGATCTTTTTTCGGAACCTTCAGGTCGCCCTGCAAATCGACTTTACCAACCTTGAACTGATCTCCCTCGTCCACCTCCATAGTGATCGTAAGCTTGCCGTTCGTACGGGTGATAACCGGTTCCGAGACGTGGGCGTTGAGGTAACCGTGCTGGTAGTAGAGGGCCGTGATGCGCTCGCGGTCATCCTGCAGCTTTTTGGCATCCAGGATTCCGGTGTCAAAGACGTAGCTCAGTATGCTGTGGGGCTGGGTTTCCATCGCCGCCCTGAGCTGACGCGATGAAAGCACCTTGTTGCCGGTAAATTTAATACTTCCGATCTCCACCAACGGCCCCTCCTTGACCACGAAAACCCCTACCGCGCTATTGTCGGGGCCGAGGTCTTTCCTGAAGGTGACCGACACATCCATGTAGCCCTTGTCCTGGTAAACCTTGGCCAGCGCCTTCTCGGTGGCATCGACCAGCTCAGGATCGAGAATGGCGCCTGGATGCAGCTTTAAGGCCTCCTGAATCTTGTCATCGGTGGTCTTCATCTTCTTGAGCCCCTCCAACTTGACGTTGGTGATGTAGGGGCGCTCTTGAACATGGAAGATCAGAACCAGCTTGCCAGCCCGATGGGTCACTTCCGCGTTGACCTGATCGAAGAATCCCATCGTGTAGATTGCTTTTACGTCCTGGTCGACCACAGCGTCGTCCAGCGGCTCGCCGACCTTGGAGGAAATATGTCCGCGGATCGCTTGGCTCTCCACCCGCAGATTGCCATCGACCTCAATCTCGCCGATGGTTCCCGCAGGTTGTGCAAAACTCAGCGATGCCGCAATCAACAGGGTCGCCAGGAATAGAGCATAGGACGCGGCCAGTGAGCCCGTTAAATTCAGGAAAATTGCCTCTTGCCACAGCCACTCAATGACCACCAAAGCGGCGACCACGCTAGCCAATCGCTCCCCCTAAGTAAAGTAAGCGCCGCTTGATTAGGACAATGCCGGGCGACGATTGGCTAGGCGTGAGACGCCGACTGCTCGTACAACCGGCCATCACGTAGCACCATCGTACGATGCATACGCCGGGCCAGCCGTTCGTTGTGGGTCGCGACCACAAAGGTTATACCAAGCTCGCTCAGCGTTTCGAACAGTGAATGGATCTCGTCGGCAGTTTTAGGGTCCAGGTTGCCGGTAGGTTCATCGGCCAGCACCAGACGCGGACGCATAGCAACCGCACGCGCGACCGCGACCCGCTGCTGCTCACCGCCTGAAAGCTCCGCCGGCCGACGATGGAACTTGTCGCCCAAGCCCACCAGGCCCAGGATTTCCTCGGCCTTTTGCCTGACTTCACTCTCGGCCAGCCGCGCGATAAGCCCCGGCATCATGACATTCTCCAAGGCGGTGAAGTCACCCAGCAAATAGTGAAACTGGAAAACAAAGCCAAGCTTCAGATTGCGGAATTCCGCAAGCTCACGGGGGCTAAGCGCGAATAGATCCTGGTCTTCGAACATTATTCGCCCGCCGGTGGGCCGCTCCAGGCTGCCAAGCACGTGCAGCGAGTGTGGATTTGCCGACTCCGGATTGTCCCACGATCGCAATCCGTTCCGCTTCGAAGGCGCTGAAGTCGAACCCCCGCAAGACCTGAATCTCGCGGTCACCATCGTAGAAGTTTTTGACCAGGCCGCGGGCTTCGAGGAGCAGACGGCTGGTGGCGGGTATCGTCTTCCTGGCCACCCGCTCATTCATAGCGCAGGACTTCTACCGGCGATAGCGAGCGGGCTTGCCAGGCAGGATAGAGGGAAGCGCATACGCACAGGGCGATCGCCGAAACCGCAACCAGCACGAAGTTGCTTGGGTACAGCCGCGCGGGTACCGCGCTGACCATAAATACGTCGGGCGGCAGATGAATCAAATGGTATTTGCCGATCAGATACGAAGTGACGAACCCGGCGCCCACCCCTGCGATGGTCCCGGCCACGCCCAGCAGCGCGCCTTCGAAAAGAAAGATCGCGGCCACGGAATTGGCGGGCGCGCCCATGGCCTGCAAAATTGCGACCTCCTTGCGCCGCTCCATCACCACCATCACCAGCGTGGCAACGATGTTGAAGGCGGCCACCAGCACTATCAACAGAAGCACCAGAAAATGGGTAAAGGTCTCCAGCTTTAACCCCGAGAACAATCCGATATTGGTTTGGGTCCAGTCGCTGACCGTGTAACCCGGGCCCAGCATATGGGCAATTTGCTCGCGCATCCGGGGGGCATCAAAAATGTTGGCCAGGCGCACCTCCAGTCCGCGGTCAAACTGCGGACTGTCTCCAGCCAGGGCGCGCGCCTGGGCAAGGTTAACGAAGAGCAGGCCGGAATCGTACTCGGCCATTCCGGAGTGCAGAAACCCCTCGACCACGAAACGTTTGAGCCGCGGCACGTCCGCGGCCACCCCGAAACTGGTCGGCGAGATGACCGTTATCGTATCGCCGATGCTGACGTCCAGATCGGCGGCAAGGCTCTTGCCCAGGATGACAGCGGGCAAATCTACTTTGCGTTCGGCGCCAAAGGATTCGGTACTAACCGAATGTAAGGAGCCGAGTGCCGCCAGAGCGCCGGGAGTCAAGCTCTGGGATAGTTCCGACAGAACCGGATTCTTCGGGGCAATAACCCCTCGCATCACCGCCCCGGATTTCACGTACCCGGCCGAAGTTGCGCTGCCGGGAGAAGCCAACAGAACCTGGCCCGAAACAAATGGCGCAACCCCCACTACGCCGGGCAGCGCGGAGATTCGTGCGGTTAAGGTTGCGAGCTCGGGAGCCGCCTGCTGCGGAGTCTGAATCGTCAGGTGTGGAGTAAAGGCGAGCAGCCGCCGATGCAGGTCTTCTTCGAAGCCGCTCATCACCGCCAGGTCAACGCTCAGCGCGAAGGTTCCCAGCATAACGCCGGCTAGCGAGATGACCGCGATTAGCGATACAAATCGCTCCCGGCGCCGTGCGCGCAAATATCGCAAACCGATTAGGAACTCGAAGCGCACTTTCCCAGTTTCACCAGCAAGATAGGAGAACCAACACCGTTGAATTGAAATCTGCCGCGGATACTTCCATCAATTTTGACGACCCGCAGGGGACGTTCGACAACCCATCATCCCGAAGCATCCGCAGCTGCGCAACACGCTCCCGGCGCGGTCGAGTCGCGGGTTGCGATTGGGCGATAGTTCTGTATAACCTGACTTGGCCAGGCGTCCTCGCCGGAGTCTCGGGATGAAACGACTATTCTTTTGCGTATCTGTTTTGGCCCTGGCGATATGGCTGGGGTCCGTGGCATTCGCCGAATTGCCCAAGTCCGACGGCACCGACAACCTTATCACGATGAATTTCCAGGACGTTGATATTTCGGTCCTGGCCAAGTTCATCAGTGAAATTACCGGAAAGAATTTCGTTCTCGACGACAGCGTCAGGGGCAAGGTCAGCATCGTCTCGCCCACCAAGGTGACGCCCGAACAAGCTTACTCCATTTTCAAGTCGGTGCTGCAACTCAAAGGGTTCACGACGGTTGGCGCCGGGCCGGTGATCAAGATTGTGCCGTCACGCGACGTGCGCGGATCGGCGGCACTGACCCAGTCCATGGAGCCCGCCACGCAATCGAGCACCGACGAATACGTCACCCGCATGATCAAGTTGCGCAACGTCGATGCGGCCTCATTGGTCAACGTGATTCAACCGCATGATCACGCGTGACGGCCTGGTTGCCGCGTTTCCTGAAACCAACACGCTGATCATCACCGACGACGCCTGGAACGTGCAGCGTTTGCTGGCGATCATCGGCAGCCTCGACGTCCAGGGTCTTCAGCAATCGGTGGTCGTGATTCCGCTCAAGCTTGCTTACGCAGACGACCTGGCTCCCAAGGTCGAGCAGATCATGGCGGAACGGGCCGGTGGTGCTGGCGGTGCAGGTGGCGGCGGATTTCGTCCCGGTATCGGAGTGGTCGCTCCGTCGGCGCAAGCTCCGTCGCGGGCGTTCAAGATCGTCCCGGATGAGCGTACCAACTCGCTGATTGTTCTGGCCGGTCCGCTGCAGATGAGGCAGATCAAGGAACTGATCGACAAGCTTGATGTTCACAGCCCCAGCGCGACCTCGCAGGTTCATGTTTACTACCTGAGATTTGCCCAATCCCTTGAGATGGTGTCGGTGCTCAACGCGCTGCTGGGCGGTGGCGGCGGCGGTCCTGGGGCGCTCTCGCCGTCAACCGGGCGCGGCTCGCTCGGCCGCAGCAGCGGTATGGGCATGGGCGGCATGGGCGGCGGCATGGGTGGTATGGGGGGTATGAGCGGGATGGGCGGCATGAGCAGTCTGAGCGGCTTCGGCAACAGCATGGGCGGTATGGGCGGTATGGGCGGCGGCATGGGGATGGGCGGTGGCATGGGCGGCATGGGCGGTGGTATGGGCGGCATGGGCGGTGGCATGGGGGGACGGGCCAGCGGTTCGCTGGGAGGGGCCGGTGGGGGCGTGTCATCAGCGATGGCCGCCGGCGGTCCGGGCACCGAATTTGAGCAAGCGGTGCGAATAACCGCCGACCCCGCCACCAATTCTCTGGTGGTGAGCGCTTCTCCGCAGGATTACAGCACCTTGCAGACCATCATTTCCCAACTCGACATTCCGCGCCGCCAAGTCTATGTCCAGGCAGTGATCGTCGAGGTCAGCACCGACCGGATGCGGGAACTGGGGATCAGCTTTCAGGGCAGCACCAGCTTGGGCGGCAACACCCTGGGCATTGGCCATTTCGACTACGGCAACCTCGCCAACGCCTTGACCAACCCGTTGGGCGCGACCGGACTGACCCTGGGTCTGGCCTCGGGCAGCATGTGCACCGTCAACAGCGCCATCGCTGCGGCGGCCAGCGCCACGACCGGCACCACCACCGCCACCTCGGTTACGGTCCCTTGCGATATCGCGCTGATTACCGCGATTGAGACCGACACGCACTCCAACGTCCTGTCGGCTCCAACGCTGCTGACCACCGATAACGAAGAGGCGACGATCGTGGTCGGCCAAAATGTTCCGTTCCTTTCCTCCGCCACCGCGACTTCGGCATTGAGCGGCCAGATTTTCAATTCGGTGGATCGGCAAAATGTCGGCATCACGCTGGACATCGTGCCGCAGATCACCGAGGGCGGTTACGTCAAGCTCGATGTTTACGAGGAGGTTTCGGCGGTTATCCTGTCCACGGAGAACAATCCGCTCGGTCCGACCACGACGATTCGTTCCGCGTCGACCACCGTGCTGGTCCAGAACCATCGCACCACGGTTATCGGCGGCCTGCTTTCGGATGAGGTCGATATCACCAATAACGGCGTGCCGTTCCTGTCTAATATCCCGGTACTGGGAAACTTCTTCTCGGATAAACAGCACAGTTCCACCAAGACCGACCTGCTGGTTTTCCTGACCCCACATGTGATCTTGAATCGGGAAGATTTGCGCGAGCTGTCGCTGGACGAGCGCCAGAAATTTCTCCAGACGCTGGGACGCAAGGAATTGCATCAGATGCCGCTGGATCAGGTGCGGGAATTGTTCAAGCCCAGCTTCAGCGTCTCGGTCCCTCCGGGCGCCGAGTACGGGCCACCCAGCTCAGCGCCTGAAGGCAGCGGCATTCGGGCCTGGCACTGGCGCGAGTGGCGCCGGTC
The DNA here is from genome assembly GCA_963824565.1 of uncultured Pseudomonadota bacterium. Lineage (GTDB taxonomy): Bacteria > Desulfobacterota > Binatia > Binatales > Binataceae > JAJPJA01. Next base: position 163,112 of record CAWGQB010000014.1, read on the forward strand.
CCTCGGGTAATTTTGCTCCGGCGCCGCCTAACACCTACGAAATCGGACCTGGAGCGAGCGGCGAACCGTCGTCTGGCCCGCGGATGGTTGCTCCGGCGAGCGCTCGCGATCGCCCCTGCTGGTCCGCTGTCAGGCGCGCCCCCGGCCACTGGTACGGCATCGCCGGCAGCGGCCAATTCGGGCGCCACGACAAACGGCACCGCGCAGGCAGCAGCGGGAACGCATAATGCCAGTGGGACACTGGACTCTGTCAAGGGATTATTTGACCTGCGCTGAAAGCCCGGCCGGCTCATCTCGGATGGCAGCCATCGGCGACCTGGGTTGTATCCAGAGTACCCTCCATCCGCCAGGAGGAGCTCGATGAGCCCTACCCACTCGCGTCCCTATTGGCGCCGTACTTCAGGCCGAATCAATATATTGTTCCGGCAAGCTCCACCGTTCGATGGCAAGACAGACATCCGGCGCCGCCGCCCGCGCTGAATATGCGATGTTCCTCGCCGGGCGCGGAGCGCTGCGGGCATTGCCGCTGCGCTCCGCGGCCAACGCCGGCGTCTGTCTGGGAGCGATAACGGCCGCGCTGGACCGGTTCAATCGGCCGGTCGCGATGCGCAACCTCGAGATCGCGTTTCCGGATTGGACCCCGGAGCAGCGCCTGGCCACGCTCAAGGGCATGTATCGCAACTGGGGACGGATGGCGGCCGAATGGTGCCATATGCATGAACTCACCCCGGCCAGCATCGCCCGCTTCGCACATTACGAAGGAGTCGAGAATTGGAAACGCGGTCTGGAATTGTCCGGCGGGCGTGGCGGATTCATTTTCACCGGTCACTTCGGCAACTTTGAGCTGCTGATTACAGCGCATGCACTGTTCGGGAATCCGGTGTCGATCGTGCATCGCCCGCTGCGCAACCAGTTTATCGACGCGGTGGCGTACCAGGAGCGGACTCGCGCGGGTAATCAGATGATTGCGCGCAAGGGCGCTGCCCGTGAAATGCATGCGGTATTGCGCCGCAGCGGCGTGATCGCCGTTCCGATCGACCTCGACGTGCGCCGCGGAGTCTTTGTGGACTTCTTTTCGCACAAGGCCTGTACCACTGCGGGTTTGGCGCGCTTGGCGATCGCGGCCAACGTCCCCGCGGTTCCGGGGTTTATTGTCCGCGAGGGTACCAGCCTGCACCATCGCATCCTGGTCCTTCCTCCGCTCGATATCGTGCGCGAGGGAAACCGTCACGACGCGATTCTGGAAACCACCCAGCGCGCCACGCGCGTGGTGGAAGAGATGGTCCGCCAATACCCCGACCATTGGAACTGGATCCATCGGCGATGGAAGACCCGACCCCCGGGAGAAGCGCGGCTTTACTAGCCCGGAGGGTGATCGTTCCGGATGCAACTCGCCTATGACGTGACCCAGCAGCTAAAGCCGGGAAAATCGACGTCAACGCTACGTGCCGGTATAATCCCATCATGCCACCCAGTTGTGACCACCTGGCACACCGCATATTCTGAAGGCAGGGATCCGGAATGCCACAGAAGCTGAAAACACTGGAGATCAAGACCCTTAATGAGGTTGGCCGCTACGCCGTCGGGATGCATTGGAACGACGGGCACGAAAGCATCTTTCCCCTCGACAACCTCCGGCGTCACTGTCCGTGCCTCAAGTGCAACGACGGCGTGAAGGGCGACCTGTCCGAAGACAGCCGCCGCCTCTATCAACTGGCGCGGCTAGGCGATGCGGCGGTTTTTCTCAACTGGCGCGACGGCCACGAAACTCTCTACACCCTGCCGCAATTACGGGCACTATGCCGATGCGCGTACTGTGCGGGCGAGCCGGAAAAGCCGATCACCGGAGGCTGATTATTTCCGGGCCGGCTATCTGATTTCGACCTACCAAGCGCTGAATGCGGCTTTGATTCTACATTCACTCCTTTGGCCCTTCTCGGCGCTGCTTCCCGATCATACTCGCCTGGAGAGAGCGATGAGTCATGACCGCCATGGTCTCTGTGCAGCCAATCCTGATTAAAAGCCTGCGCCATGTTGTAGCCGTGACAGAACCAACCGCATGAAAGAGCGCAGCATCTACGAATTCCCCGATGTCTTCCGCGCGGTTCATATGGAAGAGCCCAGTGACATCGCCGAAGAGGTCGATTTCCTCCAACGCGTATGGGCGCGTCATCTCAAGCGGCCGGTGCGCCGCGTCCTCGACGTCGCCTGCGGGAATTCACCGCATGGCCAGTTGCTCGCTCGCGATGAGAACATCACGGTAGCCGGAATCGACCGCTCGCCGAGCATGATCGCGGCCGGCCGTAAAGAAGCGCGCGGACTGAAGAATCTGACCTTCTACAAGCGCAATATCGAATGCTTCTCGCTGCCGGCGCGCGGCTTCGACGCGGCATTTTTCATGTCGGAGACCTTTCCCGTGATGGTCGAAAACGCGGACCTGCTGGATCATCTGCGTTCCGTGGCCAAGGTACTGCGCACCGGCGGCCTCTACTGCATCGACATCGATCGGCATGAAAATGTTGAGGCTCAGGGACGGCGCAAGCTATGGCGCCAACGCACAGTGCGCCGCGGCCCGGCGCCGGTCGACGTGCGGGAATTTCTGCGGCCGATCAACTGGCAGGCCGGCGCCTGGATCTATGAGCTGGAATGCACGATCCATTTTCCGCGGCGTACGGTGATAACACGGGATCTGGTCCCGGTACGCTACACGCTGCCCAAGCTGCTCGATTTGGCCGCGCGCGCCGCCGGAGTTTTCAAGCCGATAGCCGCATACGCCGATTTGTCCTTCGACATGCCGCTGGATCGTTGCGAGCGCCGATGGTGGTGCGTGCTGCGCCGGCTGTAACGGAGGTCGGCCAGGGCCTTGGGTATCTGGCCTTTATGGTTTCCCGAAGTAGAAGGATTGGGTGGATCCATCTATGGCGAAACGAAGATGGTCCAGCAGTCGGACATACCCAAAAACGATGGAACCCTGAGCCAAACTTCACTGTCAGGAACAAAGACCGTAGCATCAATGTCTAATCCGTTCCCTTCCTGGGCGAGGAAACTCACGGTTCCGCGAAAGAGTCTGCCTGGGACCTTGCCGAGGCGAGTGTCCAATGTCTTCGGTCCAATTGCGTCGGACCAATTTATCTGGGCCGCGACTTCGGGATTGCAAATAAAATAGGGTGCGCCTGTATCCAGCACCGCGGAAGTCCTAAATCCCTCGATCAGGACTTCCAACTTCAACTTCGGATTTTCCGGAGGATCATAAGCGTACGTCGTGGCTCCTGTCGCGAAGTGTTGTCCATCATCAAACTTGAGCGGCATTTTTAGTCGATGAGCGTAAGGAGCGCTCCTGACGTCTTACCAACATTGGCCATGAGACCTGAAAGAGTGTCAGCCGAGCCCAGAAACTCTCCGTCCCTCACCGCTATCCAGCGCCCCCTGAATTCATGACCACATTTTTTGAGCCACCTTTCGTTCGCCTCAACCGTTGCATCAGCAGGTAATTGGTTCGCAAAATCTTGGGTGGTGCAAGAATCGACGCGTGCTTTCGCAATTCAGGGTGATTCGGATACTTTCTACGTCCCTTTTCGGAAATGTCACGCGCGACCGCGAAAGCGCCAACGTTAAGAGCCAAATCGACGGCCTGAATGAAATCGCCTGGCTGGCACATTTCCCAATTGACGGTCTCTGTTGCAGCCATAAAGGAGCGCACGTCATTTGCTTTGGCGGCTCGCTCCAGCGCTCGCAACAAGGCCCGTCCTCGCTCCTTTTGGGTGTGGACGTGACGCGATCTAATGCTTGCTGACATAAATTTCCGTTAGTTTACTTTTGGCCAAGGCACTGAAACCCCCTGGCGTCTCACCTCCATTATTCGTACGCGGAAAATCCAGGCAATATCAAGGACCTTTTGCGTTGCATGAGTCGCGTAAGGGTCCCGGCCTGTGGCGAGCCAACTCCTCCTTACCGGTTATAGTCCGGGATCCGCACATTAGACATCAGAGAGGAGCGAGCGTGTTGCGGTTCGAGCATTTGGCATCGAATCTGCTGTATTCTGAAAGGTGCATGTACACGCCTTCAAAATTCTCTACAATCCGCGTTCTGCGCTCGCCCGCTCTGTACTTTTTGGGATTATCGATTCTGCTTATCGTTTCCACGGCGACCGTCAGCGTGGGCCAACAGACCCTGGAAGTTCCCATGCCTCAAAGCCAGGGGACGCAGTCCTTCGTCCCTCGCGCGCAACCGACGGCGCCGCCGATCGTTCCCCGTTCCAACAACGTGCAGACGATTCCCGCGGCGCCCCCTCCACCGCCGGTACCTTCAGCGCAGACTGAACCACCACCGGAACCGGGGCCGCCACCCGAAGCGGAGCAACCACCGCCGCCCGTGGCGCCGCAGCCCGAACTCCCGGCTGTGTTCCGCGGATGTTGGCGTGGGCGGGTCGACGAACTGGATCGCATCCAGCGGCTGCCTGGCGGTCCGCCAATCGGTCTATGGATGCCCAAGACCTATTTGCTCTGTTATCGAAAGGTCGGCGACGGCCCCTTTAAGCTGACTTTCACCGAGGCCGGCATCGAAGGCACGCGCATTATAAATACGACAGGCCAGCTACGAGTGATATCTACCGACGGCCGCAGCTATGCGACGATGCGAGCCTTTTTGCACTTCGACGAATTCAGCCATGTCGGCCTGTTCGGTCCCTCCACTTTCGCGGTGGACGAAGTGACTGATCTGCAATGCACTATCGGGCCCGATGGGATGCAGGCATCGGGAGTTGTGTATGGCGAACGCAATGGCGCGTCGTGGTTCCGCGCCTGGTGGCATACCACGTTTTTTCATGAATCCAACATGCCCAACTAGATTCGCAAGGATGATGGTACGGCCCCGCTCGAGGTCGCATCGGGTTGACAGTCGCTGCACGATGATTATCTTTTGCAACAGGGACGGTGGGTGCCGGAGGCATAGACTATAACTCCGGCATGTTCTAAATTAAGGGCTGTAGCGATGCCAATCTACGAATACCAGTGTGACAATTGCGGCGTTTTCGAGGTTAGCCAACGGATTACCGAAGATTCGTTGAAAAAGTGCCCGACCTGCAAGGCCAAAGTCAAACGTCTGATCTCGAACACTTCGTTCATGCTCAAAGGCAGCGGCTGGTATGCGACTGATTACGGGCACTCGAAGACGAATCCGTCCTCATCGAACGAATCGACCGGCTCCGCCAATAGCAGCAATGGCAAGTCCAGCGAATCCAAATCCAGCGATTCCAAGTCGAGCGAATCCACCAGTTCTTCGACTTCGTCGGACAAAAGCTCCAGTTCCAGTAGCAGCGATAAAGCCGCCAGCGGCACCTGACGCAATCGGCGGCGGCTTTCCAAATCCTTGATCAGCGCCTAGGATGCCCATAAGCAAGGCGGCGAAAAACCCGCGCTTTTTATGGTATCCATGCGTGCATTGGTGCTGAGTAAGCCAGCCAACCTTGAAAAGGCTGGGCAGATTGCGCTCCGCGACGACTATCCCATCCCGAGTCCAGCCAAGGGCGAGAGCCTGGTGCGGGTCCGGATGGCCGGAATTTGCGGCACCGATTTGGAAATGAGCCGCGGTTATATGGGATTCAGCGGAATCCCGGGGCACGAGTTCGTCGGCGAAGTCGTCGGTACCACAAGCAGTGCGCTGGCGGGCAAGCGTAGTCGTTGGAGAGATCAACGCCGCTTGTGGCGATTGTGAATATTGCCGTGCGGACCTGGGACGCCATTGCTCGAAGCGCTCCGTGCTCGGAATTCTCGGACGCGACGGCGCCTTCGCCGAGTATCTCTGCTTGCCCGACCAAAATCTGATTCCGGTTCCGGATACGATTACTGACGACGCCGCGGTATTCACTGAACCATTGGCTGCGGCCTTTGAGATTTTCGAGCAGACCTCGATTGATCCTGCCGAACGCACCGCTATCCTTGGGGACGGGCGTCTGGGCGCGATGGTCGCATTGGCGATGAAGGCGCGCGGATGCAATCCCATCCTCGGCGGCCATCATGAGGACAAGCTTCAACGGATTGCCGGTTTCGGCATCACCACTGAGCAGGAAAGTGGGCTCGAGCCGGGCTTCGATGTGGTGGTGGATTGTACCGGTTCGGCCGGCGGTCTCGCCCGCGCTCTCGCTTTGGTTCGCCCGCGCGGCAAGCTCATCCTCAAGACCACGGTTGCCGGTTCCGCCGGGATCAACCTGGCACCGTTGGTAATCAACGAAATCGAAGTGATCGGTTCGCGATGCGGCCGGTTCCGGCCCGCGCTTGACGCGCTTCGCTCCGGCCTGGTCGATCCGCGGGCGACTCATCTCCGGAATCTTCCCGCTGAAGGAGGGGCTCGCCGCGCTAACGCGGGCCGCTGAGCCCTCCACGTTCAAGATCCTGCTAACGGCCTGAGAGTGGCGGGTCCTCGACGCAAAGCGCGGCAGCGCAAGTCCCCGCAATCGGCGATCGTCGTTGGCGTCGATACCGGCGGTACGTTCACCGATATCGCCGCAGTTATCGACGGCGAATTGCGCATCCATAAGTTGCTTTCCACCCCCCATGATCCGGCGGCAGCGGTGTTCGAGGGTCTGCGCGCATTGATTGGCGAGCACTCCGCGGACCTGCTCACCTACAGTTCGACCGTCGCCACCAATGCCCTGCTGGAGCGGCGCGGCGCCAAGGTCGCCTTGTTTACCAACGCCGGTTTCGAAGACCTGATCGAGATTGGCCGGCAAAATCGCACCGACATCTATGCGCTGGCGCCGGCGCGCCCGCAGCCGCTGGTGGCGCGTTCGATGCGCATTGGAATCGCGGAGCGCACCTTGTTCGACGGCCAAATCGCGCTTGAACTCGGCGCCGCCGAAATCGCGCGCATCGCAAAACTCGCCGCCGCCAGCAAGGCACATTCCTTCGCCGTCTGCCTGCTTCACAGTTATGCCAATCCACACAGCGAGCAGCAGGTTGCGGAGATTCTCAAAGATCTCGGACGGCCGCTGTCGGTTTCGCATCGTATCCTGCCCGAATACCGCGAGTTCGAACGCATTGTCGACCACCGTGGTCAACGCCTACATCGGACCATTGATGGTCGAACATCTGGGGCGCCTGGAGCGCGAACTCCCTTCACACCGGCTGCGCATCATGCAGTCCGACGGCAACGCGATTGGCGCCGATCTGGCGCGCCAGGAGCCGGTGCGGACGATCCTATCGGGTCCGGCAGCAGGTGTCGTCGGGGCGGCCAGTCTGGCACGCGCTTTTGGTGTCGATCGCTTCATCACGTTCGACATGGGCGGCACCTCGACCGACGTTTCGCTCTTCAACGGACGCGCCAATATCCGCTCGTTAAGCTATCCGGCGGGCTATCCGGTCCGCACCCCGGTCATCGATATCCATACCGTGGGTGCCGGCGGCGGCTCGGTGGCGCGAGTCGATGAAGGCGGTTCGCTGAAGGTCGGGCCGGAGAGCGCCGGCGCCGATCCCGGTCCGGCTTGCTATGGACGCGGTGAGGAACCGGCGGTAACCGACGCCGACCTGATTGCCGGACGGCTGATGGCGGCCAATTTCCTGGGCGGCCGGATGCGCCTGTTTCCCGACCGCGCATTGCGCGCCGTCGGCCATCTGAGCCGCGCGATGAAATGCAGTATCGACGCCGCCGCTCTGGGCGTCATCCGCGTGGTGAACGCGAACATGGCCCGCGCGGTGCGGCTGATCACCGTCGAGCGCGGTTTTGATCCACGTGATTTCGCGCTGCTCGCATTTGGCGGCGCGGGGCCGATGCACGCCTGCGAACTGGCCGCCGAACTCGGTATCCATCATGTGATTCTGCCGCGCAATCCAGGACTGGCATGCGCATACGGCGCGCTCAACGCCGCTCTGGGCCGCGAGTATTCGCTAACCGTCAGACAGGCCGCGCCCTCGTATGCAAGTCTGCTGAAGTCGATGCGTCCGCTGATGAAGCGCGCCCAAACCGAGATGGCAGCCCAGGGAGTTCCACCTGCGATGCTGCGCACCACGTTGTGGGCCGACCTGCGTTATCGGGGGCAGTCCTTCGAATTGAAGGTCGCGCTGACGCCGAGCTTTATCGAAGACTTCCACCGCGAGCATCAGCGCGCTTTCGGCTATGCGGCCCGCGAGGCCGCGGTCGAGGTGGTCAATGTGCGGCTTCAGATAAGCGCGACCGAGTATGCGCACCGGCCGCAGCGCATCGCCCGCGCCGCCCGCGCTCCGGCGCCTGTCGATCGCATCGAGGTGCTGGTCGACAGCCGGCGGCGATCGATACCGGTCTATCAACGCGAGCAACTGGGTGCCGGGATCCGGGTCAAAGGGCCGTTGCTGCTGGTGGAACTCAGCGCCACCGCCTATGTGGCGCCCGACTTCATGATGCGAGTCGACGATTTTGGCAATATCCATCTGGAGGCCCGAGCGTGAAACTGGATCCGGTGACGCTGGAGGTGATGAACAGCCGCCTGGCCGCGATCGCCGAGGAGATGGGCGTAGTGCTGGGCCAAACTGGCTATTCGCCCAATATCAAGGAACGGCGCGACTTCTCCTGCGCCCTGTTCGACGGCGGCGGCGAGATGGTGGCGCAGGCCGCTCATCTGCCGGTCCATCTGGGCTCGACGCCGCTCTCGGTCCGCGCGGCGATCGAACGCCTGACGCTGGCGCCCGGCGATATCGCGGTGGTCAACGACCCGTTCGCCGGCGGTACTCATCTGCCTGACCTGACGATGGTGGAGCCGGTATTCATCCCGCGCCGCCGGCAGCCGTTCGCGTTTGTCGCCAACCGCGCCCATCACGCGGATATCGGCGGGATGGCTCCTGGATCGATGGCGCTTTCCAGCGAGATTTATCAGGAGGGCTTCCGCCTTCCGCCGGTAAAGCTGGTCGCCGGCGGCAAGCCGGTGCGCGATATCTTCGAGCTGTTCTTCGCCAACACGCGGGTGCGTGAGGAGCGCGAAGGCGACTTGCGCGCACAGATGGGCGCGCTGGCGGTGGGCCGCCGGCGGGTGCTCGAAATCGTCCAGACGTTGGGCTCGGACCTGGTGGACGCCGCGATGGAGGAGCTTAAGAGCTATTCCGCCCGGCTAATGAAGGCGACGCTGGCCAAGCTCCCGGAAGGAACATACGAGGCCGAGGATTTTCTCGACGATGACGGTTTTGGCACCGGACCAATCCGCCTGCGCGTGGCGATCCGCATAAAGGATGGCCGCGCCCGCGTTGACTTCACCGGGTCGGCCCCGCAGGTGCGCGGTCCGGTAAATGCAAATTATGCGATCACGCTGTCCGCCGTGTTCTACACCATGAAATGTCTCGGCGCGGCGGCGGTGCCACCCAACGAGGGGCTGATGCGTGCGGTCGAAGTCATCGCGCCGCCCGCAACCATAGTCAACGCCAATGAACCCGCCGCGGTCGCCGGTGGCAATGTTGAAACCTCGCAGCGGCTGGTCGACGTGCTGTTCAAGGCGCTCGCCCAGGCCGCGCCCGACCGGATTCCGGCCGCCAGTTCCGGTTCGATGTCCAACCTTACCGTGGGCGGTCACGATGCATCGCGGGGACGCGGGTTTTCTTACTATGAAACCATCGCCGGGGGCGCCGGCGCGGCGCCCGGCATTCCCGGCGCGTCCGGAATTCACACGCACATGACCAACACCTTGAACACGCCGATCGAAGCATTGGAGGCGTATTATCCGATGCGGGTGACGCAATACCGGATCCGGCGCGGTTCAGGAGGCAAGGGAAAATTCGACGGCGGCGACGGCTTGGTGCGCGAGCTCGAATGCCTGGTGGAATCCGACGTGAGCGTGCTGAGCGAGCGCCGCGTGATCGCGCCGTACGGTCTCAATGGCGGCGGCGGGGGAAAGCCTGGCGCCAACTACGTGGTCAGCGCCCGGGCGGCGGCGCAAGCTGCCGGGCAAGGCGAGCGCGCATCTGGAGCCCGGCGAACGGATCCGAATCGAAACGCCGGGCGGCGGCGCCTGGGGCAAGCGATAACGACCGCGGCGCCGCATGTCCTCTCCGTGAGGACTAAGGCTTTCGACTCGATAACCCACCCCGGGGCCGAGCCAGTGGGACGGCATTCCTGCCCGCCGCTGCGTCGTCATGGCGGGCACGGACGCCCGCCCCATTGAGCTGCGACGGCGAGTCAACTCAAGCAAAAATCCCGCGCATTTCGCTCGCAGTCCTATGCGCCAACTGACTATGATTTTCCAACCGAGTCAGAGCAGTGATTTGGACAATAAATGTAGTCATCAGGAGTCAGGAATGACCGCCACACCTTTAGTAGAAAAATGGAACCATCTGCGCATTCGCCACGAGCATCGCCATCCGCCGATTCACAACGTCAATAAGATTGAGCCCCAAACCTTCGGCCAGCGAATTGCCGATCGATTCGCCGCCATTCATGGGGAGTTGGCCGTTCATTATCATCCAATCGATGATCCTGGCGGCCTGGGTCGCAGTCAACGCGATAGCCTGGGCCTACCGTTGGGATCCATATCCCTTCATCCTGCTCAACCTGGCGTTGAGCTTTCAGGCCGCCTACGCGGCTCCCATCATCATGATGTCGCAGAATCGGCAGGCCGCCAAGGACCGGCTCGATGCTGAGAACGATTACAACATCAACGTCAAAGCCGAAGAAGAGGTCAAGTCGATTATGCAGCACCTCGAACAGCAGGACGAGATGATGATCGACATCCTGCACCATCTCGAAACTCAGCACCAAGCGATGCTCGACCGCATGCCCCCTTCGCCCGACCAGGCAGCCTAATCGATGAAGAGTGGATAACACGTCGCGGCCAGCGAAGGGTCGCGGCAGACTCTGACTGAATAGAGAAAAAAGAAGGCGGTGCTAGAACGGCACCGCCTTCCGCTGGAACTTACAGCGCGATTACAAGCCGTGGCGCAACAGCTTGCCTGGGGTGGCGCCGGTGCATTGATTGTCCTCGAAGATCACCTCGCCATTCACGATGGTCCACTTGTAGCCGTCGGAGCGCTGAACCCGGCGCCATTCGTTGCCGGGCAGGTCGTGAAGGATTTCGATTGGTAGCACCGCCAGCTTGTCGAGATCATAAATCACGATGTCGGCGGGCGCGTTTTCGCGCAGAAAGCCGCGGTCGCGGAAGCCCGCGCAAAAGGCCGGCAAAGCCGACAGCCGCCAATGGATATCTTCGAGCGAGAGCCAATTCTTCTCGCGGCAGAACTTGATGATCGACTCGGTCGGATAGCGCCCCGCAGTCAGGAACTTGGTATGCGCGCCGCCGTCGCTGACCCCGAACACGACGTAGGGATAGTCGATGACATCTTTCATCAGGTCGAGGTTCCGGTTGGTCGCGGGAGCGAAGAACTCGGTCTTGAGATCCTCCGAAACCGCAAGGTCTAGCATCACGTCCACCTGATGCTTGCCGGTGCGCTCCGCGGCCTCGGCGATCGTCAGTCCTTCCAGATGCTTGTTTTCGGGCCGCACGCAATCGGTGATGATGATCTCGTCGAAACAGGTGATGAGGCCGTCCATCGGCATCCGGTTCTTCAGTGCCTCGCGCCGGCGTGGGTCGCCAAGCTTCGCCTTGCGCTCCGCCACGGTGCCGACGGTCGCTTCGCGCCACGCGTCGGCGTCGTCGAACAGGTTCCAGTCCTCGAAGGTGAAGCTCAAGCCGGCGTCGGTCGTGACGCCCTGGCCATAGATCTGCAATCCGCGATTGCGGCATTTTTCCAGCCACTTCAACTGGCCGCGATGGCGGGTCGGATAGCGATCGTTGCTGGAGACCGTTTCGAACATGATCGGACGTCCGCTGACCTCCGCGATCTGTTCGTAATATTTGGCGTCGGCCTTGACGTCGCCACTGACCTGCGTGAGTTCCTGAAAGCCTTCGCCACGCGCACCCAGCACCCGCGCCATCTCCAGGCAGGTCTCGTCGTGCATTATGTCGGTATTCATCGGTGTGCCGTCGTAGTCGCGCTGCACCGAGGCGAAGCCTTCGGGCTTGAGGCGCTGCGCGGACCATCCACAAGCGCCGGCGTCCATCGCTTCGTGCATGATACGCCGCATCTGCGCATGCTCGGACTCAGTCGGCATCCGGCCGCTCTTGGCCGCTTCGATACCCATCACGTAGTTGAGCACCGGGTTCATCGGCACGCATGGCAGGATGTTGAGCCCCTTGGGCAGACGCTCAAGTGTGTCCATGAACTGGGGGAACGTCTCCCAATCCCAGGTCATCGCCGCCTGCATCGAACGCAGCGGGATTGCCTCCGTACGCACCATCGTGAGCATCGCGCGCTCGCGGTCTTGCGGCTTGACCGGAGCGAAGCCGAACCCGCAGTTGCCGATCACTACCGAAGTGATTCCGTGCCAGCCTGAAATCGTCAGATACGGGTCCCAAAAAACCTGGGCGTCGTAATGGGTGTGCAGGTCGATAAAGCCAGGCGCGACAACCAGTCCATCGGCGTCGATAACCTTGGCCCCATCATGCGGGTTGATCCGCCCGATCCGCGCGACGCGGCCGTTTCTAACTCCGATATCGCCGCGAAAGCGGGGCGCGCGGGTGCCATCCACAATCATTCCGTTCCTGACTACCAGGTCAAACTCAGGCATAGGTGCGTTCCTTATCGATTTTGTTCTGGTCAGCGGCGCGGCGGCTTGGCCAGCCGCGCCGCTTTGCGATTAACTTTTGTAGCTCGCTGCTACATACCGTGACGCAGCAGCCGGCCTGGGGTCGCACCAGTACAGCGGCCCTCTTCGAAGGTAACCTGGCCGTTGACGATCATCCACTTATAGCCTTCCGCACGCTGGACCCGGCGCCATTCGTTGCCCGGCAGGTCATGGAGTATCTCTATCGGCAACACCTTCAGGCCGTCGAGATCGTAGATCACGATATCAGCCGGGGCGCCCTCGCGCAGCATACCGCGATCCCTGAAGCCCGCGCAGAATGCCGGCAAAGCTGAAAGCCGCCAATGGATGTCTTCGAGCGACAGCCATTGATACTCGCGGCTGTACTTCACGATCGCCTCGGTCGGGAAACGGCCCGCGGTCAGGAACTTGGTGTGCGCGCCGCCGTCGCTGACGCCAAAGGTGACGTACGGGTATTGGATCACCTCCTTCATCAGCTCCATATTGCAGTTGACGGCGGGCGCGAAGAACTCGGTCTTGAGATCCTCCGAGACCGCGAGATCGAGCATCGTGTCGACCATATGCTTGCCGGTGCGCCTGGACGCCTCGCCCATGGTCAGGCCTTCGAGATGCTTGTTCTCGGGGCGCGCGCAATCGGTGATGATGATCTGATCGAAATAGCTAATCAGGCTTTCGCGCGGCATCTGGTTCTTGAGCGCGTCACGCCGGCGCGGATCGCCGAGCTTTTCCTTGCGCTCCGCGACAGTGCCGAGAGTCGCCTCGCGCCATGCGTCGGAGTCGTCGAACAGGTTCCAATCCTCGAAGGTGAAGCTCAGACCGGCGTCGGTGGTAACGCCCTGGCCATAGACCTGTAGTCCGCGCTTGCGGCAGCTCTCCAGCCATCTGATCTGATTGCGATGGCGGTGCGGGAAGCGGTCCTGGCTGGTCACCGTCTCGAACATGATCGGACGGCCGCTGACCTCGGCGATCTCCTCGTAATGCTTCGCGTCGACCTTCGGATCGTTGCCGACCAGGGTCAGTTCCATGAAGCCTTCGCCGCGTGCGCCCAGCACCCGGGCCATCTCAAGGCAGGTCTCGTCGTGCATCACGTCGGTGTTCATCGGCGTGCCGTCGAAGTCACGCTGGACTGCGGAGGGACCGTCGGGCTTCAGCCGTCTGCGCCGACCAGCCATGCGCGCCGGCATCCATCGCCTCGTGCAGGATACGCCGCATCTGCGCATGCTCCGCCTCGCTGGGCATCCGCCCGCTCTTGGCCGCCTCGACGCCCATCACGTAATTGAGCACCGGGTTCATCGGCACGTACGGCAGCACGTTGACGCCCTTGGGCAGCCGATCGAGCGTGTCCATGAATTGGGGATAGGTTTCCCAATCCCAGGTCAGCGCCGCCTTCATCGAGGCCAGCGGAATCGCTTCGGTACGGACCATGGTGAGCATCGCGCGCTCGCGGTCTTCGGGTTTGACCGGAGCAAAGCCGAATCCGCAATTGCCGATTACCGCCGAGGTGATACCGTGCCAGCTCGAAATCGTCAGGTAGGGATCCCAGAACAGTTGAGCGTCGTAATGGGTGTGAAGATCGATAAAGCCGGGTGCGACGACCAGTCCGGCGGCGTCGATCACCTTGGCCCCCTGATGCGGCTCGATCCGGCCGATCCGGGCGACGCGCCCGCTTTTGACCCCGATATCGCCGCGGAAGCGTGGCGCCCGGCTACCATCAACGATCATTCCGTTTTTAACCACCAGATCGAATTCAGGCATAAGCTGATATCCTTCTTTTCACGGTCTGTTCTTATAACTTTTCTCGCAGCTTCGGGAGCGAAAGTCAAAGAAAAGCGCTGTGGGCAACCCTTAAGAGGACAGTCTACGGGCCGCTTTCGGGGTCGAATTTCTCATCCATCGCCTGTTCAAAAGACCACCACTGGCATTCAGGAATCGCGTCGTCGTCGAGGTCGAGTTTGCCCAGGGCCTGGTTGCGGCCCAGGGCCATGCTTCGGCAAACAATTCACCCACCCGCGAATTAAGTCCCGGATTGCGCTTAAGCAAGGTCACAATTCTGTGTCGGGCATTTCGCACGCAGACACGCCATAGCCGCAGGTTATCGCGCGATCAGTTCGGGTGCGAATGCGAGTTTGAGCAGATGTTCGATCAAGGACTCGCAACGCCCTTCGCAGCGCGTCAGCGTGCCGGTTGGCCAAGTCTTCCACCTCCTCCGCGAGGTTGTCCCAATCAAGCTGATCACCACGTTTCCCCGTCAAAGCGCGTGCCTGCTCGCGGGCCTACGAGTAAGGGTCGCTCTCATACGGAGTTCTAACCATGCCGGGCTTAAATGTGGATGCGGACATTGGCTTGTCCTTTTTTGGGTCCGAGCGCCATAAACTTATCAGAAAAACGGCTTTGCGGCACCTTTGTTGGAAGTGCACTCGGGACCACCGCCTGATCGCGGTTAAAGTGGTAGCCGGCGCAGGCGCAGCGAGTTGCCGATCACCGATACCGAACTGAAGCTCATCGCGGCGCTGGCGATCATTGGGCTGAGCAGCAGGCCGAATTCGGGATAGAGCACGCCAGCCGCGATTGGCACGCCCAAGAGGTTGTAGAAAAACGCAAAGAACAGATTCTGCCGGATGTTGTGCATCGTCGCGCGGCTGAGCTTGCGCGCCTTGACGATACCGCGCAAATCGCCCTTGACCAGGGTGATGCCCGCGCTTTCCATCGCCACATCGGTGCCGCCGCCCATCGCGATTCCGACCTGTGCCTGCGCCAGCGCGGGCGCGTCGTTGATCCCGTCACCCGCCATCGCAACCACCAATCCCTGAGCCTGCAGCCGCTTGACCTCGTCCGCTTTCTGGTCGGGCAGGACCTCCGCACGAACATCGTTAAGCCCAAGCTTGCGCGCCACCGCCGCCGCCGTGGTGGCACTGTCGCCGGTCAGCATCACGATTCGCATGCCGTCGGCCTGCAAAGCGCGGACGGCTTCCGCGGTCGAAGTCTTGATCGGGTCTATAACCGCGATCAGCCCGGCGGGCTTGCCGTCGATGGCAACCATCATCACGGTCTGACCGTCGCGGCGCAGTTCCTCGGCGCGCCCGCCAAGTTCAGCGGCGTCGATGTTGAGCGATTCGAACAGTGCGGCCGTGCCCAACGCCACCGCGTGTCCGCTCACGGTCCCGGTAACTCCTTTGCCGGTGAGCGACTTGAAGTCCAAGGCGGCTTGCGGCGCGACGCCGCGCCCGCGCGCACCTTCCACAATCGCGGCAGCCAGCGGATGCTCGCTCGCGATTTCCAACCCCGCAGCCAGAGACAGAAGCTGGGATTCGTCGAAAGGCGCAATTGCGACGACCGCTTCGAGCCGCGGCTTGCCCTCGGTCAACGTCCCGGTTTTGTCCACCACCAGCGTGTTGACCTTCTCCAACACCTCCAGGGCGGCGGCGTCTCTGACCAACACCCCCGCCATCGCACCTTTGCCGGTGGCAACCATGATCGCCATCGGCGTGGCCAAACCCAGCGCGCAGGGACAGGCGATAATCAGGACCGCAACCGCGTTTACGATTGCATAGGCGAGGGCCGGCCTCGGACCGGCCAGGTACCAGACGATGAAGGTAACGACGGAGGCAATCAGCACTGCGGGAACAAAATAAGAAGCGACGATGTCCGCCAGACGCTGAATCGGGGCGCGGCTGCGCTGCGCCGTGGCCACCATCCGAACGATCTGCGCAAGCAGGGTTTGCTGCGCCGACCCGCTCCGCGCGCATCACCAGGGCGCCGGTGCCGTTGACGGTCGCGCCGATCACGCGGTCGCCGGCGCCCTTTTCAACCGGCACCGGCTCGCCGGTGATCATCGACTCGTCCACCGAACTGGACCCTTCGATCACCACGCCGTCAACCGGGATTTTCTCGCCGGGGCGAACGCGTAAGCGGTCCCGGGGCGCGATGCGCTCGATTGGGATGTCTTCTTCGGCGCCGTCATCGCGGATAATGCGGGCCGTTTTCGGCGCCAGTCCCAGCAGCGCCTTGATCGCGTTGCCGGTCTGGCTGCGGGCGCGCAGTTCCAGCACTTGCCCCAGCAGCACCAGCGCGGTGATTACGGAGGCGGCTTCGAAGTAATTGGGCACCACGCCATGCATCTGCATCGAGGGCGGGAAACAATCCGGGCAGCACGGTTGCCACCAGGCTGTAGAGGTAGGCGATGCCGACGCCGAGCGAGATCAGCGTGAACATGTTCAGATTGCCGCTGCGGATCGAGGCCGCTCCGCGCACGAAGAACGGCCATCCCGCCCACAGCACCACCGGCGTCGCCAGCGCCAATTGGACCCATTGGCGGACCGCTGGTTGCAAGATTTGGACGCCGAACAGATCAGGCGCCATCGCCAGCACCAGAACCGGAATCGCGAGCGCGGTGGCAATCCACAAGCGCCGCGTCATATCGATCAGTTCCGGACTCGGCTCCTCGACGGCAGAAATCGTGCGCGGCTCCAGCGCCATCCCGCAGATCGGGCAGCTTCCGGGCCGGTCGCGAACGATCTCGGGGTGCATCGGGCAGGTGTATTCGGTCCTGGCGACGGGCAGCGCCGGTTCCAGCGCCATTCCGCACTTGGGACACGCGCCCGGTCCGTCCTGTACGACCTCGGGATGCATCGGGCAGAGGTAGTGAGCGCCCGCCGGAGCCGGGACGTGATCGGCCTGGGCCGCAGAATGTTCCGTGTGCAAATATTTATCCGGATCGGCGCTGAACGCCTCGACGCAGTGCTCCGAGCAGAAGAAATAATCATGGCCGTCGATATGCGATACGTCCAGCCGCGTCCGCCGGATCGACCTCCATCCCGCATACGGGATCGACTGCGCACGTAGTTTCGGCCGGGGATTCGTTCACAACCTGGCGCTCGGAATCCATTGCTGTATTTTAACCACAATGCTCCGGAGATGCGCCTGATACCAAGACATGTTCGCGGAAGTATCGCACCTACGAACTCGCCCTGGGCGAAAGCCTCCGGGCTTTATGTCACGCAAGTTCGAGGTGGAAAGCCTTCAGCCGCGCCGCTTGTTCAGAGGACTATTCCGAACCGCTGCCCGCGATAGCGGCGTCGATCGACACGGGGCCGGCGCCGCGGATGATCAGGGCAATGCAGATGGCGATCACCAGCAGGTGATATTCGAAACCCTCCCCTTTCTGGTTGCCGAACCAGTTCATAAATAATCCAAATTTCCAATGCACCAGCGCGATCGCGCCGACCATATCGCACAGGATTCCGAAGGCGGCGATGCGCGTCAGGAAGCCGACAATGAGCCCGAGGCCGCCCAGGAACTCGGCCGCCATCACCAGCAGCGTCAGCGGCATCGGCATGTGCATCTTTTCGGTGAACATGTTGATCGTCACGAACATCGTCGTCCCGCCGAACCATCCCAGCACCTTTTGCGAACCATGAGCGAACATCACGAAGCCCAGGACTAACCGCAGAATCAGAGCGGGCACTCCGCCCTTTGTCGCGAACAACCCCATTTGCTGCGATCCTCCTTCGGTGGTTTTCGAAGCTCAGCTATCGCATCCCCAAATCCTTCTGTTCGAACGGGGCCGCTGGCCGTTGCTGAAGATGCACCAGAACCCGCACCCAGCCTCTCCCTTACAAAATAAACGCCGAGGGCACAAACCCAAGCCCCCGCCAGACCTGTTTTCCACGCGGACAAGGAGGGAACAGAACTATTCGCGCTTCAGGACTCATTCCTTGAATAAGGAGACAGCACAGAGTGATTTTTGCCTAGGGGCTGGGATAGTATAAAGTGAGCGGTAACGAAGCCATGCACTTTGCAATCCATGACCCCGCAATGGCACTAACCTAAGCGTAACGCAGGGAGGCAGGCCTCAAACATGTCATCACTTAGCCGCCGCGAGTTCTTGGCAGGCCGGTCTGGCAGTCGGTATCGGAGCACAGTTGGGCGGATTGTTCGGCTGTGCGAGCAGCAGCGGACAAAGCGTCGTTGCGGCTACCGGCAGTTACGATGCGATCATCGTGGGCGGCGGCAGCGCGGGAGCAATCGTCGCCACCAAACTGCAAATGGCGAGCGGCGGGCGCAAGCGCATCCTGATTATCGAAGCGGGCGGCCCGACCGCGGCCGCAATCGGCGGCACCGACTTCCCAATATGGCTGCCGCGAGACCGGACCGACCTTACGATTTTCGACGTGCCGGGCGAATACTCGCAGATGGCGTTCATGCCACTGGGCGCCCGGTACCAACTCACCGAGACGTCGTTCACCTTTCAAGGCATCGGCTTGGGCGGCAATTCCATGTTTAACGGCATGCTGTTTCAGACCAACCCGCCGCAGGTATTCGATGCCAGTTGGCCCAGCCGGATGGCATTGGACCGACATGCAGCCCTACTTCGAGCGCGTCCGCAGTCTTATTCCGGTAACCAACACGCCGTCGACCGATGGCATTCGCCAAAACACCGGACCGGCTTTGATCGCGCATCCCTTGTACGCCCGCGCCGGCTTTATCGAAGGGAGACACGAGCCAACCCTTCACCGCCCCTGGCGTCTATAGCCGGCCATATGTTGCGGCGACTGACGGCAAGCGCGCGGGACCGATCAGCGGGTATTTCGTCGGTGTCGATCCCGATGGCGCGCCGGCGCCGGGGCTTGAGATCCTGCTGTACACCAAGGCGAACAGCATCACCTTCGATACGAGCGGCGCGGCGATTGCCGTGCAGTACACCACGCGCGGCGGCCTGAACCAGGCGCTGCCGGGAACCGGCGGCACCGCCCGGCTGCGTCGCGGCGGACCGCTCGTGATGGCGGCGGGCGCACTCGCGACACCGCGACTGTTGCTGCTCAGTGGCGTGGGTCCGAGGGGCCTCGAGGCCGAGATCTTTCCCGGTCAATCGCCGGCGCCATTTGCGATCGACAACGCTCTGGTCGGGGTTGGCGTGTTCGACCATGTCATGACGATGGTCAGCTACAACTACGACGGTCCGGTCCCGTATCAGTCATACAATTACGGCGATTACACCGGCCATACGGCGGACTTGAAGCGGTACCTGGATGGCGGTCGCGGGTCATACGCGCAATATCAACCGGTATCGATTCTGAACTATGGGCTTGGAAGCGACATCCCCAACATTGAGATCTTCCTTAATCCCAATGGCGCCGGCACGCCGGGCGGTCCGTACTATGGGGCCAATACGCTCTCGGCCTTTCTGATGTTGCTCAATCCGAAAGCGCGAGGACTGATCACGCTCGACGACAAGGGCAACGTCCAGTACCCAAGCATCTATCTGCCCAACACGCCAGACGGAGCCGCGGATACGGCCCTGATGGCTGAGGCGGTGTTCAACATGATTAAGCTCCTGGCGCAGGATCCGGGCTTGAAGATCGTGTTCGGTCCCGGCGGTGCGAGCCATCCCCATCTGCGCCCCGACAACCTCGCCGACATCCGGGAGTACGTGACCGGACCGTCGCCGGTGGATGGCGTGCATTTCAATCGGCTGATCATTAATCACTACGGCGGCACCGCCGCGCTCAGCGATGGCGCTGGTGGGGTCGATCCGAAAACGCTGCTTGCTCCGTGGCACCGCCAACGTGGCGGTGGTCGATGCATCGCTGATTCCGACCATCGTGCCGGCTCATCCAGTCGGCACGATCATGGCGGTCGCGGATCGCGCCGGAGACATCCTGGCGGCGCGCTGGACTTGACCGCGCGGACGTTTGAGAAACCAAGTTGGATTCAAAACATTCCTCAGGAAAGTCGAAACTTAAGGGCAAGGATCATCGATCAAGGACCGAATCGGCGACGGCCATGGCAGAGCCAATCCTGCGTGATGTAATTGCGCTCCACCCGCAAGTGCTCTTCGTCGGCATCAATCCCAGCCTGCGATCGGCCGAGGTTGGTCATCATTTTGCCAGTCCGGGAAATCCATTCTGGAAGCTGCTTTATGCCGCCGGGCTGATTCCTATACAGCTTGGCTGCGAGGACGATTATCGGCTGGCTGAATTTGGCATGGCGCTGACCAACCTCTGTCAGCGTGCGTCACGCGCCGCCTCGGAACTAAGCTCCGCAGAAATCGAGGCCGGAAAGCGTACACTGCGTCAGGAAGATTCGCCGCCTTCAGCCCAAACTCGTGGTCTTTGTCGGCGTAAGCATTTACCGCCAATTGTACCCGGCCAGCACGAGCAAGGGCCCCGGTGCCCAAACCTGAAATCATTCACGGCGCCCGCGTCTTCGTGCTTCCCAATCCAAGCGGGCGCAACGCAGCCTTTCCGGGTTTCGACGACAAACTGGTGTGGTTCAGGCGCCTCAAGGAATCCCTGGAGTCGGAAGAATCACGCTAACCTGGCGCTGGCTTGCAAGTCATTTGAGCCGCGCGCCGCACCACTCGATGGCGTTCACATTGACCCGGTCATCCAGATGCGTCCTCCAAAGAAGCGCAAATCGGCAGCGGCGCCAATGGCATCTCGCGCCCGCTTCCGGGTCGGTGGTTCCGGAACCGCGGCGCGATGATTCTGGCGGCGCCGGATGCTCGAGGCTGGCTGATCTCCCGGGCGGCACATAAGCCACCATTAGGACTTGGGCGTCATCCGCACCGGTCGCGCTGAGCCGATGAGCGACCCGGGCATCAAAGTGGGCGGAATCCCCTTGGTGCAGGGTATGGCTTTCGTGCTCGAAACCCAGGTTCAGTGTGCCTGATAGTACGTAGAGCAATTCCTCGCCGTCGTGGCGGGAAAGTGCCGCCTGCCGGCGGCGGCGGGGAACCGTCACGTGAACCGCGCTCAGATTCACCAAAGCGCCGCCACCCGAGATCGCCCGGTATCGCAGCCCGTTGCCGCGCTGAATCTGTGCGCGGTTGCCTGGTATCACCACGGGTGAGCCGCCCTGCAGGGAGCCCGAGTCGAGCAGCGATTGCAGCGGGGTCTCGTAAGTCCGGGCAAGTGCCAATAGCGCAGCTAACGAGGGCTGCCGCTGACCGCTTTCGAGCCGGGACAGATAGGGCTTCGAGAGCCCGGTCAGCTTTGACAGGTCAGCCAGCGTCCATCCGCGCTCAACGCGCAGCCGGTTAAGCCGTGCGGGGAGAATTGATGAGTCAGATTCGATCGAGGATCCGGAGCTCCTTGCCATTCCCGCTTGTTACCATCGGGTTGCCAAATTGGCAACCCGATGGTGAAGTTGTCATCATAGTTTGGCGCGCCGCTCCGGTCTCATTGGGGTGCGCGAGCGGATGCTCATTCGATCACGGTCACCGGGTCGTGGTCGCGCACCATGCCGGGTTTGACGATCTCTCCATACACGCCGACGTGCGACTGATTGCACTGCGCCGCCGCTCTGAGGATGCCCAGGTCGCGAGGCAAGTCATCCTGCGCAAGCGTCGTCATGACGCATCTGCCGGTATTGCCGGTAATCTTGATGCGCACGTCAGCTCCAATCCCGATGGTCTTGCCGACCCAGGTATTCTCGATGAAAGATGTCTCGGACGCTCTGGTCGCAACCAGGATGTTGGGCCGGAAGCGCCGGGGTTCGAACCTGCCGCCGGGATAAAAGGCCGACAGCTTCGCCAAGGTGGCGGTGGTAAGAATATGAATCGGAGCGCAATCGAAAAAGGTGGCCGCGGGCATCGCCTCATCGGTCACCTCGTCGCGATGGGCCAGGGTTTCAAGATCGGGCCAATATTCCTCCAGGCAGGGTTTTTCGGGAGCGCCGCAGACCAGCGTAACCTCGCGATCGAGGGCGCCGGCCAGCAAGCGAGCCGGCCTCCGGAGAGTCGCTGCTGACACGACTGCCGTCGGGCAGCGCAATAACGACCGGGGGGATTGGCGCCGAGGTCTGCGGCGGTTTGCTATATGAAGCACCGAAGCTGAACAGCTTGGGCCATTTGAGCGGGTTCTTTGCGCTGGCGACTTTGCCGGTTACGCGGTCGATCAGGGCATACGCGCGATCTCCCAGCATCCCCTGCGACGTGAAGTAGGCATCCGTCACTTGTTCACCCATCATCGATTTCACCGGATAGCGCCACAGCGAAGTAACGTTACCGACGCTTCCGTCAGATTTTATAGTCAAGATCGACTCCTTTATGTTGGTTGAACAACTTCGCGAGCGGCCTGCCCGAGATGTTAGGCGGCTCAGGCCAGTGCCCGCTTGTGCGGCTTTTCGAGCGGCGAGCCTCAGTTCGCCGGTGCTGCCGTGCTCGGCATGAATGCGATCCTTGACGCCCTCGGCGAAGTCCGGCCGGCGGCGCAGAATCATGGAACCACGCCAATCCGATGGCTAGATAGGCAAGAAAGATGTACGGAAAGATGTTCACCGGCCACGACGGCACCGGATAGACGCTGCCGACTGCGGGCACCAGCAGCAAAATAAGAGAGGCTGCCGAAAGTGCTATATCTCGTCCGCGCAATATGCCCCCCCGCTTGAGATAAGCCGGCGCCGCGAGGGAAATCAGGAAGTAAGCTCCCAGGAATCCGAATGCGCCGAAAGTGCCGGCGTCGTTGAAGGCGTCGAGAATCTCGAGCTTGAACACCCCGGTCAAAATCACAGGCGATAGGAAGATGAGTATAGCCATCACGGTCACCGCGACATGCGGCGTCTCATTTTCGTCGTGCGAGTTTCCGAGCGAACGGTGGAAAACGCCCAGCTTTCCCATCGGATAGAGGATGCGTGCGCCCGAATTCATGCAGGACAGCGCCAGCGAATAGAAACTCAACATTGCTCCGGCCGAGATTGGGGCCTTGAGCCAACCTACTTTCATCATGTCGGAGAGCACGTTGAGGGGCGCGTCGATTTTGTCCAGAGTCGTTTTATAGCCGGCGAAACCCAGCACCTCGCAGTACGTAACAATGACGAAGAAAACCCCAGTCAAAAGCAGACTAACGATCACTGCTCGCGGGATAGTCTGCAAAGGATTTCTTGCCTCTTCGCCAAAGGCGGTCGCGCACTCAAACCCCACCAAACTGAAGATGGCAACGACCACGCCGAGGCTGATTCCCGAAAACGACGCCCCCTGCAACGTTATCTGATCGGTGTCGAACATCGACTTATGGCCGAACAGCACGATCCCGCAGAGCAGAAGAATCAGGGCGCACGACAATCCCTCGATCACCAACATCAAACCGCTCGAGAGCCGGATATCTTTGTATCCCAGGAACCAGATGCTGGCAGCGCATATAATGAAGAGGGCGATCTGGGGCACGTGGATACCGACCATTCCGAGCAGGGTCGTGGCAAATATCGTGAAGCCCGTCATCCCCGCTGTGCCTATAAAAAGGTAGGCCCAAATCAGGCACCAACCGGCAATATTTCCAGTTGTGGTGCCCAAGCCCATGACGCTGTAGCCGTACATGGACCCTGCCGAGCTTGACCGCCGGGCAAACTGGTTCAGATTCAACGCGACGAACAGCAGCATCACCGTACCGAACAAATACGCTAGCCAGCTCGCATTGCCCGCATTGCTGTACATCAGAGGGATGATCAGCGCAGCCGTCATCGTTGGCGATATGAGCGCTATCGCCATTGCCGTGACTCCGCTGAAGCCGAGACAGTCAGCCCGCAGACCGGTTTTGGATTCTTCCGCCTTTTGCATAAAAACCTCCCGCACCAACGCGGCGCCGTCGCCGGTCGAGGTGACCGCCGGCGGCAACTTCGCGGTGTTGCCATACAGGCAACGATTTGCAATGATTGTGCCTTGATGGCAACTAACCGATGAAGTCCGAATTACATGGAACATTTTTCGCGAGGGCGGTTCGCGCCGCGCTGCGGGATGATTGCAAACTGCCATCCGGACAGGCACATGCCCGGCCCGCGAACAAAATTCGGCACCGCTTTCACGCGCTGCGATTGAGAGGAGCTTGAAATGAAATCTGCGATTGCGCTTCGTTACGTCCAATTTGAAGATCTCGGTACCTTCGAAACCGTGCTGGCTGAAAACGGCTTCAGGGTTGAGTATGTGGATGTCACCGGCGATGGCATCTGGGGGCTGGATCCGGTCAGAGCCGACCTTCTAATTTCCCTGGGCGGACCCATCGGGGCCTACGAAGATGACATCTATCCCGTGCTGAAACCGGTCCTGAGGCTGCTCGAACGGCGGCTCGCCGCGGAACGGCCAACGCTCGGAATCTGCCTCGGCTCGCAGCTCATCGCCCGTGCCCTCGGCGCCCGCGTGTATCCGGGCGGACGCAAGGAAATCGGATGGTCGGCGCTCAGACTTACGGAGGCCGGCCGTACGCTGCGCGTTGCGGCATCTGGGCGCGGAATCAACCCCAGTTCTGCATTGGCACGGCGATACTTTTGATCTGCCGCGGGGAGCGGCGCTGCTGGCGTCGAGCGAGGTGTACGCGCACCAGGCATTCGCGATGGGCCGTAACGTGCTGGGTCTGCAATTTCACCCGGAAGTAACCGCGGCGGGTCTGGAGCGATGGTACATCGGTCATGCCTGCGAGATAGCGGGAGCACCGGGCGTAAGAGTTGATGCGCTTAGAGCCGAGTCGGAGCGGTTGGCGCCCGCGCTAAAGCGTTTCGCGGTCAGATTTCTTAGGGAATGGCTGGAGCAGACAGCGCCGGCGGCTATTGCGGACAAGGTCGTGGAGTCCACTTCGCCAGTGGCGGGAAAGTAACCAGATCCGGAGTGCCTATCATTTGGACCATCGCCTGAAACATAGGCAACTCAATTAATATTGGCGGTCACGAATACTAAGTAGACATTTGGCGGGACAATGGCATCGGTTCTGCTTTCAGAGCGCGCGTGTCGTAACCAGAGGCATTTGCGGCCGAACAAAAAGCGCACAACTGGAAACGGGAGGTTGAACCATGGCAATCTACCTAAGCATGCAGAGGGTACGATTCTCAAGCGAGGATGGATATGAAAAGTTCAAAACCGTCTTTGCCGATGTCCGCAACCATCTGCCCAAGCTTCCCGGATTCATGCATCTAACCTGGTGGCTGCATCCGGACGATCCGGCCTGGTACAACGAGGTCAGCTTCTGGACCAGCAAGCAAGCCCTCGACGATTGGCATATGAATACCTATCACAAGCACGCCAAGACGTGGGCCGCCCAGTCCGGCGCGATCATGGAGGATATCATTACCAATTTCGAGTTGGCCGGAACCAGGCTACTG
This sequence comes from uncultured Pseudomonadota bacterium, assembly GCA_963824565.1. Taxonomy (GTDB): domain Bacteria; phylum Desulfobacterota; class Binatia; order Binatales; family Binataceae; genus JAJPJA01. The sequence goes on from CAWGQB010000014.1 coordinate 188,810, forward strand.
CGGATCTGTCCTACCTGTGGCCAATTCCAGGACAAGTCTTACGACCTGAAAAAAGAGCAGGCCGTGCTGGCCGAGCCCTGTCCTAAGTGCGGATTTAATTTTCCGCGGCTGGGAAACATGCCGACCAGCTTCGCGCTGTTCAAAGACGTCGAGTAGCGTTGGACCTTGAAGTTGGCCCGGGATGCGGAGAACATTACCCAGCGGTTATGGCTGGCACGTCCCGCACCGTGCGGGTGGATCATTCTCCAGGTAATACCACCAGGTAAACGGAAGCGTCGGGCAGGCGGAATGCGTGGGTATAAGGTTCCCAGCCCGAGATCCGCTCGATAAGTTGCGCCTCACCGTCGATGGCGTCAAGGACTTCCTCCCAATCCTCGACCTCGGTTTCAGGAATCCGGTGGTACCGACCATCGCGCCTGAAGACCATTATGCATCGCGTCATGATGACCCCTGCGGGGAGCACATAGCATGCCAGAGGCGAGCGGAATTGCAACCGCGCCGTGGCCCCTCGCAGACAAAGCGCAAGCGGCGCCCACCCCATTAACGGGTGGGCGCCGCTTGCGCCTTTTCGGCTCCGCCGGCAGTAGTTACGCTCAGGCAAAAAACTCCCGCACCAGCTTGACGAACTCCGCACCTTTCTCAATCTCCGGCCGATGGCCGCACTGATCCAAAACCGCCAGCCTGGAGCCCGCAATCGCCTTGTTGTAGGCTTCGCCCGCGCTGAGCGGTATGACAGGGTCCTGGCGGCCCCAAATGATCAAGGTCGGCAGCCCGCTGACTCCCTCCAGCAGCTTGGGCAGACTGTTGCCGAAAAAATACGGCTCCCAGGCCAAACGCGCGATTTCGGAGCGCGCGTCCTCGAAGGCTTCGAACTGCTCCGGGGTACGCTCGCCGCCATACAGCTTGCCGAACTCGGGAGTATTTCCCGGGTCCAGCACCGTGGAAGCCAGATATGCGCGAGCGGTGACGGTGAAGATGTCCATGATCTCACCGGTTGGAGGGCGAATACCGGCGGCGGCAACCAGAGCCATCCGATGCAGTTGCTGAAAGTTTTGCGCCGCCATTTCGGCTGCAATCCAGCCACCAGTGGAAAATCCAATCACGTCAACCGGCGTCAGTTTCAGCTCGCGTATGACGCGGCCATAAAAGCCCGCCAGATCGCGAATATTCGCAATCCAGTCGATCCGTTCGGTTTTCGCGAACCCCGGCTGCAGCGGGATCAACACCTCGTGGTCGCGCGCCAGTTCGGAATGCCATTGGAGCCATCCTGGATAGCCCAGTTCCTCATGCAGCACCAGGAGCGGCTTTCCTTTGCCTCCTTTTACAAACGTCAGGTCCGCACCGGCCACGTGGACCTTCTCTTCTCGCCATTCAGATGCCATCTAGCACGCTCCTCCATTCAGCTTACCGCGCGGATGCGCGAATCATTAATGTTGCGCCAACCGCCGTAGGTGGTGCTGGATAAATCCATCTCACACTGTCCGATCGGAAGCTACCGCCTCGACCCGGCCTGCAGGATCCGGTCGTCCGTCGGGTCGAGACGCCGGTACAAAGTGGCAACAAAGCGTCGGTTGCGGAGAGTCTGTACCACAACAGGCACCGAGCCGACGCCAACCCTGTGCTTGGATATCAGCAGTTCCAGTTTCGTGCAATGAGCACAAAACCCTTGTTGCGGTCAGAGTTTTTTAGGTTCGATTCGCGAGGCTACCAGGGTGCCGAACCTGAAATGTGGACGGTCGGGAGGATTGGCCCGGGTTTTTATGGGGCATCCAGGCACCCGAGAGAATTGTTGCTCGAACCTACAGGCTGCGCTCGCGGCTGGCCGAGGATGTCTTGATCTTGGGTAGCACTTTATTGGCGAACAAATCGATCGAACGCATTATCTGGTCGTGAGGGGTGGTATATAGCTGCATGAAAAGCATGACTTCGTCCACTCCCGCGTCTTCGAGAAACTGCAGAGAATCAATACACCGCGCCGGGTCGCCGATACAGGCGCCTCCGGCCTTTACCACGTCTTCTATCGAAACCTTGTCGATTTGCTCGAAGCCCTTGACGAAGTTTTCAATGATCTTCGCATAGCTGCTGGGAGCTTTGCCGTCGATCCAGGGAGCAAACAGTTCCCGGGTTTGATGAGTGTACATCTTGACGTTCGCGCCCTGCAGATCGAGTGCTTCGCGGTCGTTGGGCGAACATAGCGCCATTCGCAGCACCGAGAAACGATTGTTTACAAACTTACCGATCGGCTTGCAACTCTTGATCTTCTCCCGATAGGTTCGCACGTATTCGTTGGAGACCCCTTCGCTGATACCGAAGCCGAGCACACCCAACCCGTTCTCACCGGCAAACTCGACCGTTGAAGCCTGGGTGCATGCGATCGACATAGGAGGATGAGGCTGTTGCACGGGTTTGGGAATGACCGCGCGCTCCGGAACCTGTATCAGCTTGCTATCCCACTTGAACTTGTCTTCCGTCCATATCCTGGGAAGCATCGCCAGAGCTTCTTCCCATTGCGGGCGGGTCAGATCGGGATCGACATGGAAAGCCGACAACTCCGACTCACAGATCGCGCGGCCGCCGCCGAATTCCACTCTGCCATTGGAGAGATTGTCCAGGACGGCGATACGTTCCGCGACCCGCAATGGATGATTTATGTTGAACGGCAGCAATACAATTCCATGACCGAGGCGGATGCGATTGGTCTTCGCGGCGAGGAAAGCGAGAACTTCCTCGGGCGCTGAGCTGTAGGAAAAACGCTCGAGAAAGTGATGCTCCGTAAACCAGATCGTCCGGTATCCCAAACTATCGGCAAGCTGTACCTGCTCGACGCATTCCTTATAGATTCGCCGGACCGATTCGCGACTCGGATCCGAAGTTTCCAACTCATAAAAAACGCTCAGTTCCAAATCAATGACCTCCTCGCAAATCTGCCCATGAATTCATTGGTCAATGCGTCATTGTCTGCGGTCAATAACAGGAGGCTTTACATATTGCAATTAGCGCAAGCCGAGCGCAGGTGTACCAATTTGAGCGAAATAGTACAGCGTCGAGAGCGACGCATGACCGGATGGAAAGCTTGTCCATGCGGGCGGAGACGGCCGCCCCGTTAAGCTGTGACGGCCCAGAATCCAGTGGTGCGGGCGTCCCGCCCGCACCACGCAATCAGGCAAGTCGCTAAGTTAGCGCCTTATTTCGCCAGACTCCAATGGAAAATCTTCCCTTCTTTGCCGTCGTTCCACTTGACCGGTTCAAAGACCAACTCGACCGGCATGTCGAGGCGCAGTTGGGTAGCGTCGCCGGCGGGTATATCCGCGACCACGATCGGTCCTTCTTCGATCTCAGCCAGAACTACCAGGTTGGGCGGCGGGATTTCCGGAAAATACTCGCGGTAGAATACACACCAGGAAAGGATCTTGCCGCGCCCGCTCATCAGATCCCACTTGTAGTTCTCCGACAGACACTTGGGGCACACTCCCGTGGGTGGATAACGCACGAAGCCACAGTCGCTGCAGCGCTGGAGCCGGAACTCGCCCTTATCTACGGCCTCCCACAGCGGGCCGTCGAACAGCCCCCGGGCCGGCGCAGGTCGTACCAAAGTCGCGCTCATGACGCCCTCCCGTAAAGCACTGACCCCGCCTTCGCGTTCTGGTTGAGCATGAAGTGCGCGTAGCGGGCGTTTGGAACCTGGCGCTCGCCGGCTTCGCCGCGCAATTGGCGCACCATCTCGGCCTGCGCGTTCCAGCCGTGCATGTATGCCTCCGACAGCATCCCGCCGGAAGTATTAACCGGAAATTTGCCTCCCGGCCCGATGCCCCTGGTGCGGATGAACTCGGCGGCCTTGCCTTCCGCGCAGTAGCCGCAGTTCTCCAGCATGTAGAACAGCTCCCCGCTGAAATTGTCGTAATAGTAAAAGCCGCTGACATCTTCCGGCCCGACTCCCGACATCTGGTAGACTTCCTGCGCCGCCCGCGTCATCTGTTTGCGGCTGAAATTGAGCTTGGGCCGCAACTGCGCCATATCGGTGTTGTCCTCGCCGAAGCCGACGGCTTTGACCGCGACCACCGGATGATTCTTCAAGCGCTTGGCGCGATCGACGCTGGTCACAAGCAGCGTGACGCCGCCGTCGTTGATCAGGCAGTAATCGAGCAGGCGCAAAGGCGCGGCGACAAATGGCGACCGCAGATAGTCCTCGAGCGTTATCGGATTGCGCATGATCGCGCGCGGGTTCCTGGAGGCCCAAGCGCGCTGCGCAATCGGCACCATCGCGATGTCCTCGAACTTCAGCCCGTAGGTTTCCATATAGCGCTGCACCACGACCGCGTCGAATGCGCCCTGGGAGGTGAACCCCCACGGCCGGTACCAGTAGTAATGCAGCACCGCTTCACTGGCGACGGCGTTGGGACCGCCGAACTGGCGCCCCGCGGTGCGGTAATTGTTGCCATAGATGATGGCGACGCATTCGCAGCGTCCACTCTGGATCGCGTCGATCGCCAGCGCCATCGCCTCGTGCACCCAGAAGGCGCCCCAACTGAATTGCAGGTCCAGGCCCAGAACCTCCTCCACGCGCATCCAGGGCGCCAGTGCTGCGACCATTCCGTCGACGTCGCTGGCTTTGAGTCCGGCGTCATCCAAGGCCAGCTTGAGGCCCCTGGCAGCGTAGCCAAAAACGTCGGCGGTCGGCGGTTTTCTGCGCGCGGGCGGCGGCATAGTCGGTGCCGAAATCGGTTTCACCGATTCCAACGATCGCCGCTACATCGGAGCCTGATTTCAAAAGCTTTGGATCATAAGCCATAATGGCTCTCCTTCGCGGTCTGTCTATCGTTGCCCGCTATCCCCGTCAAGCACCCGCGGCGATTGGAAATTGCACTTCGACGCGGGCTACGTTCATGCGGCAAATGATTTCGGCGTAAAGATCTCGATAAGCTAAGCAAAAATTTGATAGACGGGATTCCAACGCCTGCCCGATCATTGCGCGTTCCGACTCGGGAGGGATGGCAATGTCGAGATTATCGCTACGGATGGTCCCAATGGTGGCGGCGGTGGCCTTTGCAATCGGTATGGTTTCCGCCGCGCGCGTGGACGTTTGGGCTCAGACCTTCGATCTGAACGCCTACAAGGCATTGGTCGACGCCAACAGTGCGGAAACCGTTCCGGTCGGCACCGTTATCACGGTCCACAATTGGCAGCAGTACCGCAATTTTTTCGGCATCGGCGAGCAGGCGCTTTATAGCGGTCAATACCAGTTTCACATAGGCGACGGGCCCGATTACGAGGTTAAAGTCGGTGCGCAAACGCACTTCAAGGAGCCCAGCCAATTGCGGGCCGACACCGAGAAATACAGCTCGCAGACCCGGCTGGAGCCGACGTCCGGAGGTTCGTACACGATCAAGAACTGGGTGGCGGGCTGGCCATTTCCCAATCCGCAGGAGCCGCAACGCGCTTACAAGGTATACTTTGACGGATGGGGCTCTTTCATTCCGCAGCTGTACTTTTTCAAATCCGGTTCTCCCAACGGCGATCGTTACTACAACCACTATTCTACTTTCGTGGATCTCGCCAGCTATCGCCTTACGCACCGCAGCGATCCCGGCCTGCCCGTGAACTACCCCGACAATGAGGGCCTGCTCGCGTCGCAGTACATTTTTGTGACCGCGCCCGAGCAATCGAAATATACGACGTCGCTCACGATGCAATACGATGACCCAAACCGGCTGAACGAACTGTACGTTTTTCTGCCATCATTGCGCCGTGCGCTGCGCCTCTCGTCCGCGGCCCGATGCGCGCCAATCCTCGGTAGCGATTATCTTAATGATGACAACACCAACGGCTTGAGCCTGGTGGTCTCCAACTTCCACATGGATTACCTGGGGCAAAAGAAGATACTCGCAATAGTTAACGGTAAAGCGGGTTCGGACGCCACCCATGATTCGGCCAATGCGACCATAACTCAGCATGCGCCGCTCGGCGGATGGCCGGTAGGCAGTCTACTGGGTGACTGGGAGGTAAGGACGGCCGACGTGATACGAATCACGCCGATACCCGAACTGGCGGGGCGCGCCTATTGCTATTCCAACGCGGTCATTTATCTGGACTCCGAGTTCCATTTGCCGCTGACGCGCGAGACCTACGACGTCGGCGGCAAATTGTGGAAAGTCCAGGTCCTGTCATACATCCCGACCAAAATCTACGACGGTTTCATGCCGCTGAATTCGTATTCAAGCGATGGTTCAATCATCGACCTGCAGAATTTGCATTATTCAGTTTCCGCGCTGTATGAGAAATCAATTGGAAACGATATTCCACGCCGGTATCAGGATATCGGCGTAAAGGCGTTTCCCAAGGGGTTGGCGCAAATCATGCAGTGAAATTCCCGGCCTCACCGCTTGACGGCGAGCATGTGGGCTTGCCTAATGGAGAAATAACGGAGGATTCGAAAATGGCAGCGTTGCGATTCTTTTCCGCCGATTCACATCTAATGGAGCCGGGCGACCTGTGGGAGAAACGGCTCGACAAAAAATTTCGCGACACCTCTCCGCGCGTGGTGCCCAATCCCAGGGGCGGCTTTCTGTTCACCGCGCCGGAGATCAGCCCCTTCCCGGTATCGGCGGGCTTCGGCGCGGGCCACAGCCCGGATGAAATGCTGGAGTTCAGAAAGAAGGGTTACGAGGCCTGCCGCCCCAGCGGATGGGATCCGGTCGAACGCCTCAAGGATCAGGACATCGACGGCGTTATGGGCGAAGTTTTGTACCCCACGCTCGGGATGCCGCTGTTTCAGCTCCAGGACCCGGAACTGCAGGTCGCATGCTTCAAGGTCTTTAATGACTTCAGCGCGGAGTTCTGTTCCCACAATACCAAACGCCTGATTGGCGCGGGCCTCATCCCGCTGGCCGACGTCCAGGAAGGGATCAAGGAACTCCAACGGTGCGCCAAAATCGGCCTGCGCGGGGCAATGATCTCCGGCAGCCCACGCATCCCCTATTACGATTCCCGCTACGACCCGTTTTGGGAGGCGGCCTCCGAAGTCGGCCTTCCCATCTCTCTGCACGTTATTACCGGTTCGACCAAAGCCAGCACCGGAGCCATGTCAGGAACCGGTCCCGCCGCTCGCGCCGCCGGCAGTGAGTTCTACATGTCGATGGTTTTCGAGGTGCAGCGTTCAATTGTCCATCTGGTGTCGGGCCGGGTGCTGGAGCGCTTCCCCAAGCTGCAGTTTGTCTCGGCCGAGAACGACGTGGGCTGGCTGCCGCATTTTATGTTCCGGATGGATCACGCTTATGAGAAGCTGACTCCACCAACTGAGCGCTTACCGATAATGCCGAGCGAGTACATCAAGCGGCAGATCTTCGCGACGTTCCTGGAGGATCCGGTCGCGCCGGTCGCGATCAAACTATTCGGCGAGGACAATTATCTGTGGGGCAGCGACTTTCCGCATACCGATTCAACCTGGCCCAAGTCGCGCGAGGTCATCGAGCACGTTTTTGCCGGAGTTCCGCCGGACATCACCGACAAGATCCTCTACCGCAATGCCGCCAGGGTTTATGGTTTGCAGGCCTAGCCAAGTGCTGAAAGAATAAGAGGAACCGGCATTGAAGCAGGGGGCGTCTGTTGGCGCCCCTGCATTTTTGGCAGGCACAGATCGCGATCCTTCAATCGTCGCGGCGGTCCGGTTGCGCCGGCAGGAGATGCCCGTATGAAGCGCAGTACGGAAAGAATCCTCACCACCCACACCGGAAGTCTTCCGCGGCCCGGCAAGCTGCTTGAAATGGTCGCAACCGGCGACATGAAGCGGCTGCAAAACGACGCCGCATTTCGGGAACAGGTACGATCGGCGGTAAACGAGATGGTGCGTCTGCAGACCGCGACCGGAATCGACGTGATCAACGATGGGGAGCAAAGCAAATCGAACTACGGGATCTACATCAAGGAGCGGCTGACCGGTTTTGGCGGCAAGGGCAAGCCGATGAGCTTCTCTGATCTGGCGCCCTTTCCCGAGTATTACGAACGCGTCTTTCCCAGCGCTATGCGCCTTCCGATGGGCGGCTGTAACGGTCCGGTGTCATACGCGGGTCAGGACCTGGTTGAAGGTGATATCGCAAACTTCCAGTCCGCAGCCAAGGGTGCCCGTTACCAGGAGGCGTTCATGAGCGCGGCGTCGCCGGGTATCATCGCCCATTTCCTCGATAACGAATACTACCCCAGCGACGAAGACTACCTGATGGCGGTGGCGGACGCGATGAAGGTCGAATACGAGCGCCTCTATCAGGCCGGGTTTATCGTGCAGGTCGATTGTCCCGATCTGGCGATGGCGCGATGCGAGAAGCGCTTTGCCACCGCCAGTTTGCAGGAGTTCCGCGACGCCGCGGAATTGCACGTCACAGCGCTCAATCGCGCGCTGGCGGGCATCCCGCCCGAGGCGCTGCGCATGCATCTGTGCTGGGGCAATTACGAGGGGCCCCATCATCACGATGTGGAACTCAAGGACATCATCGATATCGTACTCAAGGCGCGGCCCGCCGGACTCGTGCTGGAGTCGTGCAACCCGCGGCACGAGCACGAATGGCAGTTGTTCGAGAAAACCAGACTTCCGGCGGGAAAGGTCCTGATCCCGGGTGTGATCGATACCGTGACGAACTTCGTCGAACATCCCGAACTGGTGGCCCAGCGGATCGAGCGCTGGGCGCGGGTGGTGGGAAAGGAAAACGTGATTGCCGGCAACGACTGCGGCTTTGCCAGCGGCGCCGCCTACATGACAGTTTATCCCGAAATCGCATGGCTCAAGCTCAAGTCGCTGGTCGAAGGCGCGCGCCTGGCCAGCAACCGGCTGTGGTGATTCGGCCCGGCCACGCGTTATTTCCCACTGTCGCACCTGATTTCGGAATCGGAGCGCGCCGATGCGCGAGATAAAGTTCAATCTGACTTTGCCGATGACCGATCTGCAAAAGGTCAGGGGGTACGCGGAATTGGCCGAAGAACTCGGGTTTTATTCGGTCTCGTTCGGCGATCATCTCTACGTCCGCGTGCCTCATCTCTCGTGGGGTCCTCAAGTTCCACATCTGGAATGTTTCATGACCTTGAGTTCGATTGCGGCATCGACCCGGCGCGTGCGGCTGGCACCGTTGGTGGCGGTGATACCGTTTCGGAGTCCCGCGCTGCTGGCCAAAATGACCTCCACCATCGACCAAATCAGCGGCGGGAGATTGATCGCTGGTTTGGGTTCGGGCTGGTTTGGCGAAGAACTCGCGGCTTACGGCTATGGGTCCCCATCCGATCGCGAGCGCATCGAGCGCATGGCCGAGGCAATCAAGGTATTGAAGGCGATGTGGACCGAGGAGGAGCCGAGCTATCGCGGCCGCTATTACACCATCGACAAGGCCTACAGCTTTCCCAAGCCGGTGCAGAAGCCGTATCCGCCAATCATGATCGGAGGCGCGGGCAAAAGAGTACTGGAGATTGCCGCTCGCGAGGCCGACATCATAAACGTGGTTTCGTCCGCGATTACTACCAACCCGGGCGAGTCCGCACCCAAGTTCGACAAGCCTCAACTCGGGCGCCGGCTGGAGATGCTGCGCGATTTCGCCCGCGCCGCGGGCCGTGACCCGGATTCAATCGAAATCTCGGGCTTTCCGTTTGTCTTCATCTCGCGCGACAAAAGCGCGGCGGACGCGATGGCGGCCAGGATCGCGAGCAGAAATGGCTATGCCAACGTCGATGAGGCACGGCAGGCGCCCGGTTTGCTGCTGGGAACACCGGAAGAGATCCGCCGCGAACTGCTTTCCAGAATCGAGGAGTTCAAGATGACCTATTACATGGTCTCGCTGCCCAACGAAGAGTCGGTAAAACTCTTCGCCGCCGAAGTGATGCCCGCCTTTTCCGGATAGAGAGAAGCGAAAATAGTAGGGGGATGAAAGGGCGTCGCTGCGCCTGCACTCTTCCGCATCTGCCTACGGCCGCTGGTGCTGTGCCGAAGATGGCCCGCATGCACCAGCGCCCTTGCCGCGGGTTGGCGGGCCATGATATCGCCATCATAGGTCAGCTAGGGCCGTTGAAGGGCCGGCGGGCGGTAAGCCCGATAAGGAAGTAGCTAAAGTGTCCGACGAAACGATCTACATCGTTGATCAAGTCACGTCCAAAACCGGCGCTGGCCGCAAATTTCTCGACGCCTACATGAAACTTATGCCCCCGGCGCCAAGGAACGCGGTATGACGCTGGAGCACACCTGGGTAGCGCCACCGGTCTGGCTCGAGGACGGCTCAAATACTCTTTTCTTCGTGTGGTCGGTAAAGGGCGTGGCGCAGGTTTGGAGCTCTCTGGTGGGTCCCCGACGAACTTCGGCGGCGGAGGACTGGTGGTGGAAGGAAGCTGCGGAGTTGATTGCGACCCGGGAGCGGTTCTTCCTGAGCAACCCTTCTGACATAGCGAGCCTGACCAATGTTTAAGCTGACCAGACTGTTGTATTTCCCCACCGATCGCCCGGTTGCCGAGCGCGAAGCCGTAACCCAAACATTGCGAGAGGCCAGCCGGCAGAGCCCGATGGTAGCGCGCTTCCTGCTGGAGCCTACGCTCCCGGAGTCATGAACGGCGGCGATTTTATCTGGCATCTGCAGTTCGCCGATGAGGCGCGTATCGCGCATGCATGGCCCAGGCTCATTGGCGCGAGAAGGTGGACCCCTGTTCAAAGGCGGGACGTTCAAGCGCTTTCAGGCGTCGCGTACAAGGGCGGTTTGAGCGGTGCCCGTCCGGTCAGACTTTCACACGGCGTCTATCGGACCCTGATATTGGCGATGAAGCCAGGAACGAATCCAGAAGCCATCGCGAAATTCGAGCATGAATTGTGGGGGATGCCGAAGTACATCTCATCCATCAAGAACTGGCAACTGAGCCACGTACAGAATCCGCCGGCGACCGTCAATGGACTCATGTCTGGGAGCAGGAATACGAAAATCTTTCGAAGGGCTCACGGGACCTTACATGAATCATCCGTTTCATTGGGCCCTGGTCGATCGCTGGTTCAATCCGGAATGCAGCCAGTGGATCGTCGACAAAGTCCTGTGCCACACATATTGCGAATTCAAGGCGAGCGTTCTGGGGCCTGGTGATTAGGCAAGAAATGAAGTGGCCAGCGGGCGACCCGTCGTAAACTGCGAACGGTCCGACTGTACTAATCGACTCTGACCATCAATTCGGTAAGCGCGCGATTGCGATGGCCTCCCCGGTACTTGAATGTGGCCTTGGGGTCGGACAACCGCAGGTTGGGGAAAGCCTTCAGCAATGATGCGAGCGCGATCTGGTTTTCCATCCGCGCCAGGTATGCGCCCAGGCAGAAGTGGATTCCCAGGCCAAGGCCCAACTGCTCTTCGGTATTGCGCGTGATGTCGTAACGATCGGGGTCAGGAAATTTGGCTGGGTCGCGGTTGGCGGCTGCCAGGATTACAAACAGGGGGCTGTTGCGGGGAATGTCGGTTCCCTCGAAGTTGATATCGTCCTTCGCATAGCGGGTGATCAGCAGGACGGAATTGTCGAAGCGCATGGTTTCTTCAACCGCGTTGTTAACCAATTCCGGGCGGCTGCGAACCAGTTCCAATTGATCGGGATGCGTAAGCAGATTCTTGGCCACGTTACCTAGTAGCCCGGCGGTGGTGTCCTGCCCCGCCAGCAGCACCAGCATCATCATGTTTACCGCGTCGTCGTAGGTCATCTGGTTCTGCCGGTAGAAGTCGATCATCTCGCCCAGGAAATCCTCCTCGGCAGGCTCCTTGAGCCGCCGCTCAATCATCTCGGCAAAGTACTTGCGCCATGAAGCTTGGGCTTCCATGAAGCTTTGCGGCACTCCATGACCGGGTTCGGTGGTGCCGATCGCGCTTAGCCCCTTGGCCCATCGCTCATACAAATCGTGATGGTCCAGCGGCATATCCATCATCCAGCAGATCACATAGAGCGGCAGAAGATAGGCAAAGTCAGTGACAAAGTTGACTTCCTTCTTTTTGCGCGTCTCCTCGATGATGCCGTCGACGATTTCCTGGGTCTTGGCGGTGTAGGTGCGCACGCTTTGCGGCGAAAAGGTGCGCCGCACCAGCTTCCGCAAGCGGGCATGGTCGGGTTCGTCGGCAAACGGAATCACCTTGGCGCCGCCAAAAACGTCGAGTGCGGCATTGACCTCGTCCGGGGAATTTCGTTCTTGAAGTTGTCGAAATCCTTGAGCACTTTAACCACATGCTCATATTGCGCGATTAGAGTGGTGGTCTGACCGAGAAACACCTGTTTGGGCGGTCCCTCCATCAGCGGTTTGTAGAAGGGGAAAGGATCCGCGACGATTCGAGGATCCAGTGGATTGAACTCAACTTCATTGCTCATAAAATAGACTTTCCAGGCGGATCCTAGCGGCGGTCGATATCAACTCTGTCCGATTCTTGTCATGTATGTCGAAATTTTGCCCAAACCAACAGATTTCGGATGCGTTGCGATGACTGCCGCTACCGGCCTGCACCTGTGCCACCAGGAACAGCTATCCCCGTTTCTGCTCGCGATAGGCTTTGGGGGTGGTGCCGACGAGCTTGTGAAATACCGCCGTGAAGTGGCTCTGGCTTTCGAATCCGAGGCTGGCCGCAAGCTCTGAAAGCGGAGTGGAACCTGCTTCGAGCATACCACGGGCCCGAGCGATTCGCCGGCGTAGGACAAACTGATGAGGCGGCAGGCCGACGGCCTCTTTAAAGACGCGCGCGAAGCGGCAGGGACTCATCTCAACCACCGCCCCCAGGTCAGACATCGAAAGATCGTCGGCGAGATTCTGTTCGATGTAATCGAGGACCAGACGCAGGCGGCGCGGCCCAATCGCGCTTCGCCACGAGTCGATCACATGACCGTCCAGCGCGTAACGGGTAAGCAAGTGCGTCACCAGCGCGGCTGCCAGCGACTCGCCATAGAGCCGTCCGCCCGGATAGCCTTGCTCGATTTCGGCGTTCAGGGCCATCGCGATGTGGAAAAACTGCGGGTCGGGAACCGAGTACGTGTTGCGTAACCGCATTGCGGCCGGATCGATCGAGTCGGCGGCGTATTCAGGGAACATCCAGGGTCTCAGGCTGATGAAAATTGAAGTCGTGCGACCGCCAACATGCATCGGCGGCACCGGTCCGGGTCCCAGCACGCAAATGTTGCCGGGCTTCATATCCAGTCGTTCGCTTCTGCCGTCGCTCCCAACCTGCAACTCGCCTTCTCCGGCCACGGTGATAGTTACAAAGGGTTCCAGCAGCATCACCTCAGGGGCGTTGAAAGAGGGCAGATGGTGCCGCTCGAGCAGGATCCCGTTCCAAGGCGAACGGCTGCTGGAGATTTGTGGCGCGGCCGGAAACGCCTCGCGCGTCAGACCGTCACGGCAATCGATTAGACAGATCCGGTTTTCCACGGCCGTCCCCCGCGAAGATGCCGAATAATCGGATTTTCGCAGGCTGCCCGCTTTGTGTCGAGCTTATCGCAGCCCGCTGTTCGGGCCAGACTCTAATCGAAAAACGCCATATGATGTCCTGCCATCCAACCGCCGTCGACGACCATCGTATGTCCGGTGACAAAACTGGAGTCGTCGCTGCACAGGAACAGTGCCGCCCGCGCGATTTCTTCGGGCTGTGCCTGACGCTTGATCAAACTGTGGGCGAGCGCTTGTTGTCCCATCTTGACCAATTGTTCGGGAGGAATCTTCGAAATTATGTTTTTGGAGATATTGGTCTGGACACCGCCGGGACATAGGCAGTTGGCGCGGACGTTGTAATGGGCGTAATCCATGGCAATGGTTTTCATCAGATTATTCACCCCGGCCTTGGCGGCGCCGTAATGCGGCTCCCCGTTGTGTCCCTCCAACCCTGCTATCGACCCGGTGGCGAGAATCACGCCGCCATGCTTCATCATTTCAGCGAGCGCGTATTTGCATCCCAGGAAAACGCCCTTGAGGTTGATGCTGAGCATGCGATCCCACTCTTCCTCGGTCATGCTGTGGACCTGCGCGGGAAAGAAGATTCCGGCATTGTTGTAGATGATGTCCAGGCGGCCATAGCGTTTGACCGTCTCCGCCACCATCGCCTCCGCATCGCGCGCCTTGGAGACGTCCGCCTTGAAAGCAAAAGCCTGGCCCTCCGCCTTGGTGATCTGAGCTACCGCGCCGCTGGCGCCGTCCTCATCCATGTCGACGACTGCGACTTTAGCTCCTTCTTGCGCGAAGAGAATTGCCGTCGCGCGGCCGATACCCGATCCGGCGCCGGTGATTAGCGCAATCTTCCCGTCCAGTTTACCCATTGGTGCTTGTCCCTCCGAAAAGATGAGAACAACTGCGTGATGGCACGCTTGTCTAAGATTCTCGCCTACACTTAATCAGCTCCGCGCGTCAATCTCGGCGCTAGAGAGCGGGCCTGGATGGGCGCTTCTCTCCCGCATTTACCGGCGAATTGACGTATCTTTGGAATCCTGCGACTCTTCAAGAAATGGCGCGTGTAGTTTCCGGGCGCGCCCGCCGAATCAAAAAAGAGAGGCCCTGATGGCGGTTGCCACTTACAGACGGCGCATTCGTATCACCACCGCGCCGGGCAAGGCGCGGGCTGATATCGAAGACGATGCTCATCGCTTCGGAGTAGCGTTGCTCCATGACGGTGCCAAGGTGACTGCGATCCGCGGCGAGGGCCTACGGACGCCGTGGACGCTGTGTATCGATGCGGCGAAGCAAGTCGAGCGGCTGATCGGAATGCCGCTTACACCCGATCCCGCGGCAATCTACAAGTACACCAACGGTACGCAACAATGCACTCACGCGTTCGACGTCGCCGGTCTTGCGATCGCTCACGCATATCGCGGGACGCCGCAGCGACAGTACGATATTGACGTTCCCTATCCGGTGCTCTCGCACGACGCCCCCAAAACCGTAACACTGCATCGCGACGGCCAGTTGGTCGCTGAAATGGAGCGTCGAGGCGGGAGTCGTCACCTCGCCGCCGCCCTATGCGGGACACGACCTTGCAAGCATCCTGCGCTGGGCCAAGAGCGCTCTCCCCGATCCCGACGATTACGAAGCGGTAGTGGTGGCGCGCCGCGCGACCCATATCTCAGGGGTCAAGACCACCGATCTCGATCAACGCAAGTCTGCCGGCGACGGCGGCAGCTCGATGGGCCGCTGCTTGGTATTCCAGCCCGAGCGCGCCTATGTGGCATGGCGCATCCGGGGCAATACTCGCGATTTCAGCGACGGCTCGGATAAGATGCTTTCCGATCTCGAAACGATCGCGCCCGACGGGCTGGGTCCGATGCCCGGAAGGACGAGACAATCCAAAGACCTCGAATACGCTGCCAGGCGATAATTTGACCGCGCCCCTGACCTTGATGGCGGCGCGCGATACCCAGGAGGTAAGCCGATGGCTCTGTTTCTCGATACGATCTATTTCACCCGCCAGTCATCCGAAAAGCTGAAGGAAGCCTTGGCCAATATTCACAAAGCCCTGAGTACGGGAAGCGGTCTGCCCAAAGGGGTGACAGTGAAGGGAGGGCCCTGGTATTCCAATGAAGAACTGAAGTTGGTTGTAGTGCTGGACATGCAGGACCATAGCCAGAGCTTCTCGGCGTTCTCCAACGCGGTGGGGAGCGGAATGGTCGAGAAGCGGAAGCTCGAGCCAATTGTAGACTGGAGCACGGTGGAAGCCTTCATCAAGTCCTGACGCGTTACCCTTTCCCAAAGTTGCTGTGTAAAAAGGTAGGGGCCCGCCTCTCGTCAGAGAGGGGGCCCTCTATCACCCCGCTTATAATGGCTTCGGTGTCGGCTTGGCCGTGGGCTTGGCTGTCGGTTTCGCCGTTGGCTTGGCCGTCGGCTTCGCTGTTGGCTTGGCGGTCGGCTTCGGCGTCGGTTTAACAGTCGGCTTCGGCGTTGGGGTGGCGGTCGGCGTCGGCGCGGCTGCTTTCCACCGACAAATTATACCTTGGTCCCCGGCCCCATTCTTGAGGTCACAACCCCAAGGAGTCTTCGGCACCGCGGCAATTGCGAACACTGCTCCTTTGTTTATGTCACCGGTACACCCCTGCCCCGGGGGAGTTTTTCCGGACCAGTACTCATAGTCGTATATTTTGGGCAGCGAACTGCAAAGTGGAATGGGGCCCACTGGCGTAATTGGCACCGTTGTGTCCCCCGGCGCGAAGATAACTCGATAGACTGGCGCGTCGTCACTGTAGACCTGAGGATCGTTGGGCCAGGTGTACGCTTTGCGCATTACCTGGTGAATGGTGTCGTCGCCAATGCAGGCATTCGCGTCACCGTTGCCGCCGCGGCCCATGTCGGTAACGGTGCTGCACTGACCCAATGGAGGCTGCGTAGATTTAGGCACCGGGGGTGGGGGGAACGGATTCGGAGAGCCCCACTGCCAGGGACAAACATCATTGGGACAGGTTGGCTCTTTGATGAACCCTAAGAGCTCGCATGTATGGTCCAATGCCGAGCCCGGATTGTCCCAGCATGCGCCATGCACGGGACAGTCCGCGTCGGTCTTACAGGCCCAGTTCGGGCCATATAGAGTATCATCACCTGAGCAAAACACCTTCCAGTAATAGCACTTGGGGTTGGTGACGACATCGCAGGTTGGCGGAGGTGCGGTTGGGAACGCATATCTCCCGCAATTCGAGAAGCAAGCCACCGTAGAGTCTCCACCTAACGGCAGGCCGTCATCTCCGACGATGACATAATTAGCGTCGCCCGACGTAAGTTGTGAGCGTTTAAGCTGGAACTCGTCATCTTTACAAAGGGCATCCGCGCGCAGATCCTGTCCGTGTACCGAAAGTGGATAGTTCTGGGCTAGCCACTGGAAGTTTCCGTTGCAGCGAGGATCCCTGGCGCTGCCGCCGACCGGCTGGATGTCCATGTTAAGGTTCACGCCATCCACCGCGCTGATATCGGGAGAATCTATGAAATACGTATTACCCCTAACTACAAACGGTTCGTAGAAAGTCCACTCGGAAATTGTGGTGGCCACCCTTGCTACAACGTTGCAGTTGTACTGGCCGCCGCAGCCGCCGGTCTCGCACTGAGCGCGGTTCGCCGCGATGTCGTAACGGCAACCGGTTCGCGCCACAACCTCGGGCCGACAGCACCACATTTCGGATTAGTTTGGGTGCATTTGGTGTCTTCCCAAGCCGGCGGTATATCTATGGTCAGGAGATTCGCGTTATTGGGCGAGCCGATAGGTTGCATTACCCAGGTTTTCTCTCGTGGCATAACCATGGTTAACGGGTAACCAGCCGCCTTGGCCGCGCTCGCAGCACCCAGCAACGTCTGGTTGGAACAATTGACCAATTGCACCACCCGGTTTGCGGGAGCCTTTGGCGCAGGGACGGGCAAACCTGCCACGCACGCATCCTCCGCCTCCGTCAGATCCGGCGATCCGTTCGTCAAGCCGGAAGAGTCCTGCGCCTGAGCGGCGGCAGGCCGCGACAACTGCACGATTGCACTGAACCCGAAAGCCAAAAGCGCGACCACGAGGACCGTCCAAGTTAGCCGAGTCCGCCTCTCGCGGCGAATTGGCTGTGTAGCTGCTTCTGTCACGTGATACCTACCCTGCTTGAATTAAATCCCGGGTTTCCGTGTTGCAGTGGAAATTCGGCTTACCCGCCATTGGCCGGATCGGGAGCAAGACTCATAAAGTAGATCAAATTATGAATAAAAATAATAGACCTTGGAGCAAGAGTAGTGAGCTCTTTTTTACCCACTTATCGTAATAAATAATTAAACATTCACAACAGTTGATCTAAATGGCCACCCGACGCGTGACGTCCGCCCTCGCTCAGACCGCAAACCTTCTCATCCGCAGGGCCAGCATCACCCAAGCCCAGCCGCGGAAAATCAATTCGATGCCGATCGCCAGCCCGATAAACCATAGCCCGGAGATCGGCCAGTGAATCCACAACAGGATCCCCAGCACCGCCGCGACGATTCCGTTGAGGATCGCCCAAACCCGGTTGGGCACGTCGAAACTGAAGGACGCAATGATCCGCATAAAGCCGCCGACCAGAAAAAAGACCGCCAGCACCAGCGTCAAGGCGACGGCACCTACCGCAGGGTTGGTCAGGAGGATGATCCCGACGACCAAGTCGAAAATGAAGCCGAGCAGATCCAGGAAGAAGCTCTTCTCGCGGGCCCGGAACCAATGGACTGCGTGAAGCACGGCACTGAAAATCAACAACCAGCCAAGAAAGACCATCGAGATAACGGTTACCGCTACGGTATCGCCCAGCGCGAGCACGCCGAGCACGATCAACAAAATTCCAAGAACCAGAAACCAGCCCCATTTATGACCGATCCGCTCCAACACCGGACTCATCGCGGTAGCACTCATATTCCCAACCTCCTGGGTCGAATTTCGTAACCCGTGATTCATACCAAACATGAGCATCAAATAACAGATTGTTCAAAGGGAGCTGGCCAAAGCTTATCCGTCCGAGTCACGCTGCTTTCGGTGAGGATCGTGGAGGACCGGTTATGCTTCAATCCTCGCCGCCTCCACTTTTTGGTCCGTTTGGGCCCGGCGCGACGCTAATTGATAGCCTCACGGCTCCCGTGTTAGACCAAGGGCTGGAGGTACCCGACTGCGATTCGCATCGCGAATGGCTGGTCGAACCACGGAGGTTCGGCTTAAGGGAGGTTCGCCTTAAATGAGCCGCACTTACAATGTTATCGATTCCGACGGGCATGTGCTCGAACCGGTGGATTTATGGCAGCGCTACATCGATCCCGCTTATCGCGATCAGGCGCCCGAAATATTTCATCGACGACCGCGGCAAGGAGATGATGTGGTTCATCGGGCAGGGTCTTTCCCGGCTTTGACGGCATCGGGTCGGCGGGCGCGATCGACGTCGTCAGAGGAGGCAGTGACGCGGTCAAGGACATGAAGTACGCCGACGGCAGGAAAGGCGGGTTCGATCCCCATGCCCGGATCGCCGACCTTGACCTCGACGGAATCGACGCGGTCTTCCTATACCCGACGATGGGACTGTGGATGGGCGCGGTCGAGGATCCGAAATTCGCCGCGGCTTGCTTCCGCGCCTATAACCGTTGGCTGGCCGATTATTGCAAGCCCTATCCGGACCGGCTGTTTGGGGTCGCGATGCTGCCGATGCAGTCGGTGGAATACGCGATCGAGGAGATGCGCTACGCGCGCAAGGAATTGGGCATGCGCGCCGGGTTCGTGCGGCCCAATCGCTACAATGGCCGCCAGCTCGACGATCGCGCCTACGATCCGCTGTGGGCGCGAAGCGCAGGAACTGGACTTCCCCATCGGTATCCATGAAGGACTGGGCGGCAACCCGGCAGTCGGAGCGGACCGGTTTGAGAACCGCGGCGCCAAGCATATCGTTTCACATACGCTGGAGATGATGCTCGCCTCGCTATGCGTGATTTGGGGCGGGGTATGCGAGCGCTTTCCCAAAGTCCGGTGGGGCTTTTTGGAGGCGGGCGGCGGTTGGATGCCGGCGTGGCTGGATCGCATGGACCGCCATTACGCCGACAGCCATCTCTTTTACCCCGATCTGAAGATGAAGCCCAGCGACTACTTCCGCCGCCAATGCTGGGTGTCGTTTGAACCGGTCGAGGCCACCTTGCCGTTCGCGGCGGATTTTTTGGGTCCCGAGCACATCCTGTGGGCGACCGACTACCCGCATCCCGACGGTTTCTTTCCGGGCGCCCCGCAGCGTATCGCCGAACGGCTGCGTCCGGAGATCCGGCATCAGGTGATGGCTGAAAGCGCCCTGGCTTTCTACAAACCGTAGTACCGCTTTTGACGGAACTGGAAAGATGACGGTCTTGACGCCGAATTCGCACGAAAAGGGACGGCACAGTTATGGATTACGATCTGATCATCAAGCACGGGACGATTGTCGACGGGACCGGGGCATCGCGCTACGAGGCCGACCTCGCGGTTGCGGACGGCAAAATCGCCGCGATCGGCCAGGTAAACGGATCGGCGCGCGAGACCATCGACGCGGCTAATCTGGTCGTCACCCCCGGCTTCGTCGATCCCCATTGTCATTATGACGCCCAGATCTGCTGGGATCCGCTGCTGACCTGTTCCTCCGAGCACGGCGTGACCAGCGTGGTAATCGGCAACTGCGGCGTCGGCATCGCGCCTTGCCTGCCCGAGGCCAGAGAGATGGTGACGCGGGATTTGGTATCGGTGGAAGGCATCCCCTTCGATGTGCTCAACCAGGGGCATCACTTGGGATTGGGTCAGCTTCCCGCAGTATATGCAGGCCGCGCAAAACCGCGGCCTGGGCATCAATGTGGGTTTTCTGGTTCCGCTGACGCCGCTGCGCCACTTCGTCCTGGGCGAGGAGTCGAGCGAGCGCGCGGCGCGTCCTGACGAGCGTGAGCGTATCAAGGGCCTGTTGAGCGATGCGCTCGACGCGGGAGCACTGGGGTTTTCCACTACCGTCTTCCGCCAGCATCTGGGCTACAAGGCGCGTCCGCTCGCCTGCCGCCTGGCCGATCGGGATGAACTGGCGGCGTATGCTGGCGTGCTGAAAAGCGCCGGCAAGGGCGTGGTGGAGATCGCTTTGACGCAAGACCTGGGGCTGTTGTCCGAGGCGGAATATGACCTGCTGGATTTTCTGCTCAGGGAAAGCGAGCGGCCGGTAACCTGGACGGCGCTGCTGCCCCGTATCACCGATTTGAAGGCGCACGAGGCCACCTTGCGCAAAGCCGAACCGCTAATCCGCCGCGGCGGCGTTCCGCAGATCAGCGGCAAGGGCAACAAGATCCTTTTCGCGCTGCGCGATCCGTTCGTGTTCGCGCCGCGCGCGGAATGGAAACCGATTTTCCACGAGAGCGTGGAAAACCAAATCAAGCTGCTCTCCGCGCCCGCATTCCGCGCGACGTTCGCCGAAGGTCTGAAGAAACCCGAGGTATTTTTTTCCGGCAACTGGAGCGCGATGTCGGTGGCCGAGGCCCATAATCCGAAACTCAGGCATTTCGACGGCAAAAGCATTCCGGAGGTTGCGCAAGAACTCGGCAAATCCCCGGTTGACGCGTTCCTGGACCTGGCGATCGAGGACGGACTTGAGACCCGATTTTGCATTTTCGAAGATTTCGAACGGCACCTGACCGGACTGCTGACCGACGATCGCACCCTGGTCGGGCTGGGCGACGGCGGCGCGCATGTCGACATGTTCTGCGGCGCCGCCTACTGCACCTATATGCTCAGCCACTGGGTACGCGACGTGAAGCTCTTCACCCTGGAGCGCGCGATCAAGCGCATCACTTCGGAGCCGGCGGATTTCTTTGGGCTGAACGATCGCGGCCGGCTGGCGGTTGGCGCCGCCGCGGATATCACCGTCTTCGATTACGACAAAGTCGGGGAAAAAGGACCGCGGTCGATTCGCGATTTGCCCGGCGGCGGCTTGCGCCTGGTCGTGGCAGCCACCGGCGTCAACTATACGATCGTCAACGGCCAGGTGCTCTACGACCACGGTCAGGCGCGTCCGGGACTCCCCGGCACAGTGTTGCATCCGGCGTAAAGTGCGCGGGCGATTTGCGCCGGCAGGTCGCCGGTCAGTGGCCGTCACATATTAGCGGGCGGGCGTAACCCGCCCGCCATGGGCGCCTTCTGCTTTCCAATCAAAATTCGCGGGTGGCTCCGGAGCGGATACACCGCTATCACTGTTCAGATGGCCAACTTAGCTGAGGTTGCAATGAGAGTAAGATGGATCTTGATGGCGGCAGTAATGACGGCCATTTTGGTGACGGCCGCATACGCCGAAACCTGGTACTTGATGGCCATGGACGAGAAGGTTATCAGCGACCGGAAGGCGGCAAATGTGATGGACAAGGGCGCCGTCGTTGGGCCAGTGCGCTTTACTTCAAAGGGCGAGTTCCCATCCCGCAGCGATTGCGAAACTTCGCGCGTCAAACTGGTTCAAGACTGGCGCAAGCAGAGCGTCATCGCGCGTGGTGGATGGACTAAACATGGCTTTACCACTCCCAACGCGTTCGCGCAGTGTGTCCCGGGCAGCGATCCTCGTTTGAAATTGGCCGGCGGCGTGCGGTACATGAGCATTCTGCTGCAGTCGAGGCGGCGCGGATATTGACCTCGCGTCCGCAATTGGCTGCAGCGGGCTTGCTCCTCGGCGTTTGATGAACGCTGAAGACGCCGAATAAGTTCGTGTGCGCGCAACGAAGATAGCAGAATTAGCAGCTTCGACTTTGGACTCTGGTTCCTCGACGCAGACAGGATTGACCCATTGGGACAAGCGTCGCGACGCCTACTACCATTCGAAAATGCCAGTTTCGAGTGGAACGAAGCCAATGCGCCTTTTCTGCACGGTCGGACGCCTACCCTTCTACCGAAGATCGCACATGGCAATTCGACACCTACAGCACGCCCGTTGGGCGCACTCGCATTTACGCATTCTGACCAAACTTCGCCCACGGCCATTCATTATAATCCGCGCAAGAAGCGTGATTGTATAGGACCAAGGTCCAGTACCTTTCGGGTGGGAACGGTGGCACAACTGCCGGTGACATTATCAGCTGCGCAAACATCATCTAAAAAAACTACCAGAGCGCCAGGGCCCTGTCCTGAACCTTATGTCAGTGGCCTTCGCGTGGAGGACCGAACACAGTTGGGACCACATCGGCCAAAGACGCTGAATTTTTTTTCCAAGGAGATCCTAATGCGAATTGCGGTGATAATAGTGACATCGATGGTGTTGTCTCCGAGAGTATACGCTGCGTGTTACACTAACGGTTGGGGTCACGTTGTGTGCAACAACTGACAGGCGGCCGCGGGATATAACGCCAATACCGGTACCGCCTGGAAGTCAGAGAGGAATCAGTATGGAGTTGCGACGACCACAACGAGTAATGGAGGAGAAGCCAAGACCAGAAATGGTAAGGGCGTATATAAGAGCCCTAGTGGCAAAAAGTGTTATAAATCAGCTTATAGCCACGGCTGTAATTAAACCCTATGGTTTGGGTAGAATGAAATCCAGTTAGCTGCAACCAAAGCCTTGCAATTCTGTGTAGGCCGGCGCCCAATCTTCGTTTCCAAACTAGTTACCCATAATAGTTGAAACTATCAAAGGCCGGCTATCTGAGAGAAATTCGACTTGATTCAACACGGCTCACGTTTGAAGAGCAGGTAAGAAATAACCCTGAAGCTCTGGCCGCCGATTGGCTCGAGACGCGCGGTGTCGTCCGCCGCTCTATCTCTCACCTCCGCCGCGCAGGCCATCCGCCAGTTCGTTCGCGAACGTATGAGCCTCCTCAAGGTAGTCCGGCTTAAGGTTGGCCGAAGGGATCCTCACCCCAAGGTAGCGCTCGCGGTTTTCCCCCTTGCCGAGGTAGCTGATCAGCGACAGGAGCGACCGGACCTGGCCGCCAGCGAAGGTAAAATGAATGCCGTTGACGTATTCGCCTCCCTGTTTGGTTCCGAGCTCCCTTACCGTCTTCAGGTTGTTGCGCCAGTAGCGCCGGCAGACCACGAAGGTGGCGAAGCGCTTCCGATCGAGAAGCCGCCTGGCCGGGTCGGACTTCATGAACGAGCGGACTGGCATGCAGGTCGTCAGCCACCACGTCGGCGAGCCAATGCAGACGAGCTCGAACTCGCCCTCCCCTGCCTCGTCCGGGATGCGGATCTGCCCGGTCGCTCGGCGGAGCTGCGCCGGAAGCATCCCGAAAATGTCGACGTAAGCGTGCCGGAGGGGGAACCGCGTGAACCGGTTTGAGTAACGCTGATCGATGAACTCGATTCTGGCCTGTCGAACCTCGCAGCCTCGTTCGCGCAGCACCTCGGCCATTGCCTCCACTACCCTAAGGGTCTGCTGGGTGTAGGTGTAATAGACGAACAGAACCCGAGGTTTCGTCGCAGTCATGGCCGCTCCTGCTGAGAAATAGACCGATCGTCACTTTTAAGCGATACCAAAAGCATTGCGCACAGCGACAATTTGCATGCGGTCGTATCAGTGCAGTCCCGCCTGTGCCTCACGCGATTGCTGGCGCAAATCGCTCGCGAACTTCTCCCAGCTCACGTCTGCGGACCAGGTCCGCAGACGTGAGCAAAGGTGGGATTTGGCCGTTTATCGGCAGTCCGGTAAATCAGCCACCCGGGCTTGGTACCACGCGATAGTAAACTCCGTTCGCGCCGTAGGACGGCTGGAACCACGTATTGCCGCACAGATAGTAAGTCGTGCCTCCGACGTTGGGTGAGGCGCAGCCGGCAGGCACCGTGGCGTAGATCGCGCCCATCGCGTACCCGCTGTCGCTGCCGGCGGCGTAACCCGAGGCATAAGCGTTCGACGCTGCCGCGCTGTTGTTTGCCGAGGCGATGGCGGCGCCGGCGGCCACGCCGACCACGGCCCCCGCAGCGACGGCGCCAGCAGTGTTCCACCCGCCGCAGTTAGGGCAAGAGCTGCCGTAATAATTCACTGTGGTCGGTGGATGATAGGTCGAATAGGCTGCGCCGTAGTATGGGGGGTGGTATGCCGTCGCGCCGTACGCGTTGGTATGCACAGCGCCGTATCCGTAAGCACCGTACGAGCTGCCGCCGTAAGCATTGGTATGCTCAGTGCCTCCTCCGTAAGCATGCGCGGAACTGCCGCCGTAGGGGTTGGTATGCACGGCCCCTTCCCCGTACTCGCCAGCCGACCTACCACCGTACATGTTGGTATGCTCGCTGCCTCCGCCGTAAGCGTGTGCCGAACTGCCGCCCCAGGCGTTGCTATGCTCACTGCCTTCCCCATAAGTGCCGTGCGAGCTGCCGCCGTACCTGTTCGCGTGCGACCAGGCCCCGGCCGGTCCCACCGATAATGCCGCGAGCAGAAGGCCCAGGAGGCCAATTTCGATTTTCTTCATGACGCGCTCTCCTTTTTGTGTTTGGACCGCTTGACCTTTGCCGGAGGCTTAAAGCCCTGCGGCACTATGGGGTCCGGGCGGGCGAACTTGATGCGCATCGCGCCTCCGGCCTTGGAACAGATGAAGGAATCCGCCGGGACGGCCGGATCGATCTGCCAGTTGGAGAGCTCCAACTGGTGGCGCAACGTCAGGGAGTCGTTGCGGAACACGGCGCGGAGCATCCGCGGCAGCTTGTCCTCGGCGCCGATCCAGGCCTGCACGAACACCGCGTCGTTAGCGTACGCCAACATGTCCGTCGTCGTTCCGCCGACTACGTGGGATTGGCCAATGTAGAAGGCGATCTTCAGCCCTTCCGCGATGTCCTTATAGGGGTCGGTAACGATCACGTCGCTGAAAGGGAAATAGATTGCGGCGGTTTTGTAGGCCGCCTCCAACGTGGCGTCGATCGTAGGCGGAGCGGGGGCGATGGCGACCAGGTTCTCGGTGGGCGCGAACGCCGTCATCGTCTTGCCATCGTAGTAGAAATCCGAGGGCGGACCATCGCCGAGGGTCAAAACCCGAAGCTTGTCGGGCCGCACCAGAGCGACCTCAGACTTCGTCGTGTAGGCCAGGGGAGGACCGAGCCGGCTCGGATTCTCGTATGTCACCACCGCCGTGAATGTCATCGAGTGGGCAGCAGCCAGGCGGTTGCTCGCAGCTTTCAGGATTTCGATCGCCTTGGGCTCGATCGCCGGCTCGGCCGCAGTCGCAGCAACCTTGCTTGACGAGCTGGCAGGCTTCGAAGCCTGCGGCGACGCTCCCTGCGGTTGCTGGGCGTATGCGCTCGCGGCCAGCATCATACTCAACGAGAGCAGCAGCACGCCCCCGGCGGCCTTGTTTCGAGTCAACACAGCACCCGACGATGAACCAAATCGAAGTATCTGCTCTGGGACAATCATGGAATCATCCCGCATTCAAACATCTTGTTAGCGATGGGGCCCGCCACTCGATTGATAAAAGCGGCGCGCATCTGTGGATCGCTCCGCAGAAACTGCACGACTTTCTGTTCCCGCTGTGACTTTGGCTGGCCCCTTTTTTGCCACAATTGTTCGCAGGTCGAGTTTTGGTATTTCTGAACGACCTTGTCGGCGATCCGATCCATGATCGGGTATTGGGCGCTAGCGACCCCGGCGGATAGCAGCACCCCGGACATCAGGGCGAAGATGTAAAGACGCTTGATCATGGCTCTCTCCTTATCTGAGGTCAGGGTGGCGGCGAAAGTGGGAAGGGTTGAGGAAATTTGCCCCACCTCCGGCTTCTTGGTTGTTACCATCATGTTTAAAGATTGTTTTTCCGCGCTCTTCTTTGTGCTTTTTTCTTCAGTAGATCTTTTCTCCAAAATAAAATCGCGGATTCCCCCGAGCGCGAGCGATCGAACACTTAATCGCTCCGTTTTAGACCCAGCCCTTTCATACCCCATGCCATTGTGCATCGAGGAACTGCCCGCTAGCAATTGGACTTTGGTACCATATGCGCCCTGCGAATCATCCAGCGTTGATGCGCAAATAACTCGGAGCAGATCGTGAACATTGCGAAGCGCGCGCCTGAGGCATACGCGGCGGCCCTCCCGTGTAGGACCAAAGTCCAATTTACCCCGCTCATCCTGATTGGCAGAATCCGCTCGATTCTGAATTGGTTGCCCATCTATCCGCCCAGACGGAAGAGCGGACTATGAGGCCGCGGAAAGGAACAGGTCAAGCAATTCGCCAAACTATTTTCGCCGGCCTGGGCGTTTAGCAAGGTCCGCGCAATGAAGTCGGATTCCGGGCAGAGTAAATGTGCTTCCGAGTGATTCGCCCCGAGTAATACAAGGTTCAATCGTCACAATGCTTGAGACCCGGCTGGTGTAAGCGCGGACATGCCCTTCACCTCGTGTGTCGGGCTGCGGTGAACTACCAACAGGACAGGGAGTGTTATGAAGTCCAGCATCCAGAATCGAATCTGCCTGCTTCTTGCGCTGACGCTCAGCGCCTGCGCGGGCTCGAGCATGCCGAGCATGCCAACGTTGCCGACTGCCGGTACCCTAACCGCGGGGGCAACCTCCTCCACCGCGCAGGTCGCGGGTGCGCCTGTGGCCAGCGGCCCGCCCAACCAGATTATCGTCTTTCCCTTCGCGACCAGCGCTACGGACGTTACGCTCAACCAGGGTATCGGGGCCCGCCTGTACCGGAATTACACCGGTGAGGACCAGTCCGCGCAGGAGGTCCAGTTGGCACAGAGCACCGCACAGAACATCTGCGTAGAGATCGCCAGCAGCCTGGCGGGCAACGGATGGAACGCCGCTTGCCAGCCGCGCGGGACCCCGGTCACGGGCAGGAATACATTGATTATTGATGGCGCCTTTACCAACATCAGCGAAGGCAACCGCCTGCAGCGCATGGTAATTGGATTGGGGGTGGGAGCATCCACCGTCGATATCCAGGTTGGCATCTTCCAGTATTCAAACGGGGCCTCGACGCAGTTGTTGACCTTCACCACGCATGCGAACAGCGGCAAGATGCCCGGAGTGGGAATCACGGGACCGGCTGGCGCAGCGGCGGGGGGTGCGGCCGCGGCGGCATCAATCGGCGTGAACGTCGCGGCCACAGGCGTCAAGAATGTCACTTCGTCCACCGCTTACCTGACCGATCAGAGCGCCAAGCAGGTCATTAGTCAGGCGAACAACTACTTTTCGCAGCAGAGCTGGAGTCCCACAACTCCCAGCTCTTAGAGCGAAGGTAAAGGAGGTGCGGCCATCTGCCATAATCGCTCCGGTCACGTACTGGGCGGATAGTGATTCGACGCTTTCCGCCAATGAACAGCAGGTGCTCTGCAACTATTTCTACAACGTCCTGGTGCAGTACTTCAGCACGAACTATACGCTCGTCACCGACCTCGGTCCGAACACAGTCAGACTGTCGGTGGCTCTCACCGATGCAACCGCGGCGACCCTGGGTTTGCGCACTATTTCCGTGATAGTGCCCAGGCTCACGCACTTAATTTCATCAAATGGGATTGACCGGAACCTATGCATTCGTCGGTTCGGCCATCGGTATGGCCAAGGTGACAGATTCGATGACTGGGCGATTGCTTGCGGAATGGGCTGACGAGCGGTTCGGAACCGCGGCCCTCAAGAACGCAACGGTTTGGCAGTGGGGCGATGCCGAGAACGCGATGAATTACTGGGCCAACGCGCTGGATCAGCGGTTCGTCACGTTGGGCGTCGGAATTAAATACTCCACCAGCAACGGGCAGTTGAGCAAACGGAGTGAACCCGGCGAGGCGTCGGCGCGGAGCCTAGGCCGCTCGCCCGGTGCCGATCTTCTTCGCGGATGACATCGACTGGTGTCTTGGAAAGGTGCCGCGGCGACCGAGCGGCGACGTCATGGAATAGACGTTGCGATTCCCAATCCTTGAGAACCTGAGGTCGGATCCCTTTGAACGGACAGACGAGTCAGTTGATTACGGCAAATGGCGAATCGATCATCTTTTCATGCTCGCGCCGGCCCAAGCCATAGTGGCTCAGTTTCTACAGAGCTTCAAAAGTTCCCGCCGCGGCAAGTCTGGATCATTTACTATCGGCAAGGCTCTGGAAACGCTTTATAGGAATTCCAACGGTTCCGATTAGCACCCGGGTGACAGAGGAAAGAGAAAATGAAAATAGCCCTTGGGACATATCTTCGAAATCTTGGAGCGGCTGCTCGATTATCGGTTGCGGCGCTTGCTGTCTCCAGCCTTATGTTGGCCGGGCTGGCTTCCGCCGCCGACAGCATTCAAGGTCAGGTCCTTGGAGCAGGCGCTCCAATCGTCAAATCGACCGTGACTCTATGGTCCGCGAGCGCCGAGGTGCCCAAGCAGTTAGGCCAGACTCAAACCGGCGACGATGGCCGATTCACTTTGAGTGCCCAAGGGGCGCGTAGTCCGGACAGCATCCTGTATCTAGTTGCTACGGGTGGGCAACCAGTTGCTAACAAAAGAGCTGGCGATAACCCCGCGATCGCACTCCTCTCGGTGATGGGCAGCAAGCCGCCGGCGCGCGTAGTCATTAATGAGTTTACGACCGTGGCGTCGGTGTGGACCAACGCGCAGTTCCTCCACGGTACCGCGCTCAGGGGCAACACGCTCGGGCTGCGCATCGCTGCCGGCAACGTGCCCAACTTCGTCGATCTCGCAACCGGCGGCTATGGCGCCATGATTCAGGACGGATTCAACAGCACGCAGACACCCACCATGGCGAACTTCGCCACCTTGGCGAATGTGTTAGCCGGCTGTCTAACGCGCGTGAAACAAGACGCGTGCGATAGAGTGTTTGCTGCCGCAACGGGGTGGGACGGCAAGACGCCGACCGATACACTTACCGCCGCGATTTCGATCGCACACCACATGGCGTATAAACCGGAACGCATTTTCGCGCTGCTGGATGCGTTCTATCCGGTAAAGGGTCTGAGACTGCGCGGCACTCCGTTCATGCCTTATTTGACCTTTGCACCGAGCGCCTGGGTATTGCCGCTTAAGTTCGCCGGTGGCGGTTACGCGGGCGGCGCGAAAGTGATGTTCGATAGCGAGGGCAACGCGTGGAGCGGCGCCAACTTCATCGTCGGGGGGCAGGGGCAGGATGCCCTGTGGGACGGCAACATGTCGGAATTTGCTCCAAACGGAAAGCCGTTGTCGCCAATGACATTCGGGTTTACCGGCGGCGGGCTCCTGGGGCCGGGATTCGGCACGGCGATTGATGCCAATGACCGTGTGTGGATGACAAGCACGAGCGGCAAGACCATCTCGCTATTTGATAAGCACGGCAAGCCGTTGTCGCCACCCGAGGGCTACAACTTCGGGGGCAAGCTCGGTGTCATGCAGGGCATCATCGTCACGCCGAATGGGGATGTCTGGGCGCTCGACTTCGGTAACGACAGGGTCGTGTACATGCCAAAGGGCGACCCGAGCAAGGCAAAATTTTTCTGCGAGGCTCCCGCTGGCACGCCGAATAAGGACGGCCCCTGCAAGTTGAACGGCCCTTTCCATCTCGCGATCGATCAGCAGGACCGGATCTGGATTACCAACGCCATCTCCGACACTGTCACACGCTTTCCGGCGAGCGACCCGAGTAAGGTCGAGGTGTTCAAGGCCGGTGCGAGCGGCAAGGGCATGGCAATCGACAGCAAAGGCAATGCATGGGTGACGAACACGGCTGGCGATGCGCTGCCTCTGCGCATTAAATTGCATCTTCTGGAATTGAAACTGGCTGGCCGGCTGTCCGAGGTCGATCACGTCATGGTCGATTGGCTGACCTCGAATCCCCACCAAGGCAGCGTCACAATGTTTCGGCCTGATGGTAGCCAGGGGACCCGGTTCGCCCTTCCACGGGGGGCAGCATCTGGGGCGCCTGGGCCGTGTCGATCGACGGTAACGACCATGTTTGGGTGTCGAACTTTGCCCCTAATGGTGGGATCACGGAGCTTTGCGGTGCGCGCCCCGAGACCTGCCCACCCGGCATGAAGACCGGCGATCCGATTTCCCCGCCGAGCGGCTACAAGGGAGGCGGCATGCAGTTGCTGGTCGATGTCTCCATCGATCCGGCGGGCAACGTCTGGGTGTCCAACAACTGGCAGGATTGGAATTCTTGCTATGCCGAGCCCAGGCAGGATGAGGGTGTTTCGACCCGTTGTGGCGGCCAGGGCATGATCGTGTTCTACGGCATGGCCAAGCCCGTCCGTGCCCCGCAGATTGGACCTCCACGCCAGCCGTAGATGAAAACTAGCAGTCGGTTTGGGACGGTCTACCAGAACGCCGTCGTCGCGTTTGGTCTAATGAGCAAGCCAGGTTTTTGCATGCGGCCTTGTTGGCAACTGCGAAACTTAATGAGGGACATTAAAAAGATGGGAAAAGGAACCGTTGTGCGAATGTTTATCACGGCAATCGGCATCCTGTTACTGGCCTCGGGATCAGCGCGCGCCCAAGGCGTCGTGCTGCCGCTGCCGCCGCAGGATCAGCAAAAGATCACAGCTCAACTTGGGCCTGGTGTAGTGGGCAAGGCGTTGCCCAGTCAGCCCATCGAGGACGTCTCCGTTTACTTCCCGCTTAATGACCGGGCGCACACCTTCAGGGTCACAAGCGGTCCCAACACCGGGAACACGCAGACGCTCGGGCTCATGAAAGCCAGGCGTCCAAACGGGAAGGTGGCCTGGCGGTATCAGCTCTCACCATCACTCGTAACCTTCATCGCTCAGACGCTGGAGGGCGACCTCACTATGCCGGCCATAATCGACGCGAACGAGGGCGTGGTGGTCGTGACGACGCCTGCCAACCCGTTCGTGCCAAAGGGCATGAAACCCGGCGAGACCCGCTCCTACTCGCAGCAGGTTTCGGTCAACTATCTCGACGACCCGGGAGACCAGGAATACTCAGGCTCTCTGAGCGGCACGTACACCTACGTGGGCACCTACCAAGTGACCCTACCGGCCGGGACGTTCTCGGCAGTCCTGTTCCGCGTCAAGTGCGAAGGGAAGGTGGGTCCAGCCCACACGCAGAACACGGCGTATAACCTCTTCGCGCCGGGCGTTGGCGAGGTGGCAATGATTATGCAAGAGGACGTTGCCGCTTTCTGGATCTTTCACATCGATAGCACCACCGGCAAGGTTCTGATGTCGAGATGACATTTCCGCATCCGGCACTGCTTCGTCCGTCGGCTGAGCGAAAGAACGGCGCGAAGCGTCTCGGCGGCGTGACCGGCCAACAAGCAGCATAAGAATCATTTTAACGGGCGTGTACGTACTTAACGATTGAATTTGTGCAATGGGTGCTGACCTTGGGACACAGAGGTTTCCGTCTTTCAAAATGACACGTTCAATTGGCATTGCGGCTATCGATGCCTCAGTCTG
The DNA here is from genome assembly GCA_963824565.1 of uncultured Pseudomonadota bacterium. GTDB lineage: Bacteria > Desulfobacterota > Binatia > Binatales > Binataceae > JAJPJA01. The sequence continues at coordinate 220,556 of CAWGQB010000014.1, forward strand.
GGATTACTGGTGGCCGGACTCTGTTCGCAGGTTGCCGCGCAGATTCCGGCAAACTCGGCAGGAGTCGCTGGAGACCCTCACGACTAACGCAAACGATCCCACTGCCATCCTGGCGCAGTTGAAGATCGAAGAGGATTATACGCCGGACGAATACGGCACGCAGGCGGAGCCTAATACGATACAGATCCAGCCGGTGCATTCCCATCCGGCCATTTTCAATGATGCCCTTGCAGCAGTTGCTTAGGCCGACGTTCAAGGTCATCACGATTCCCTATGGCAGCGGACCGTCGACCAACACCCAGTTCGATGATACGCAGTTCTTCGACCTGTTCGTCTCCAGATGGCCAGACCCGGAGACCACCGGTATTAGGTGGGGAATCGGACCCTATTTCGTATTCCCTACCGCAACTACCCAGGCCGCGGGAAACGGAGCTTGGCAGATAGGACCAGCGGGCGCAACAACCTATCGGGGTATCCCGGGCCTACTGCTGGGTGGACTGCTCCAGCAGGGCACCTCTTTTGCCTACACCGCTCCGCATCGCAAGCCGGTCAACCAACTGACGTTTCAGCCGCTCTTCGTGTATCAACTCGGTCGAGGGTGGTATGTGAGATCCAGGGACGCCACCTGGACCTTCAACCTGCGGCACAACACGTCGACAGAAATTCCACTAAGCGGCGGCTTCGGCAAAGTGTGGAAATTCAGCGAAGACTACGCGTTTAGACGCCTCATTAGCCGGCGAATGGATGTTGTATCGGCAATTCGATCCGCAGACTGAGCAGTTTACTTTGAAATTCCAGGTGACGGTCTTGTTTCCGCACTTTGAACTATGACAAAAGCGCCGACACCATGCATTGACCTGGCCCGACAAATGCTAAGCCTAATCGAACCGACCTTCAGCGATTTGGAATAAGGTACAATGGCTCACAAAAATCAGACACGATTCACACCGATACCGCTTTTGCTTGGAATCGGTGCAATTGCCCTTGCGCTCCTTGCCATAACGCCGACGACCACGGCTTTCGCCGGCGGGTTCTTTTTATACGAACTGGGCACTCCGGACGTGGGTCTGGCCAGCGCCGGCTATGCCGCGCGCGCCCAGGACGCGTCAACGGTGTTTACCAATCCCGCCGGGATGACCATGCTGGACCACTCCCAGATCCTGGGAGCGGTGCAGCCGATCTACGCACATATGGTTTTTGATCCGGACAGCGGCACCACAACCAGAGGAACTGACGGTGGCCAGGCGTTGGTTCCGTTACCCGGGGGCAGTTTCTTCTATGTCTACAGTCTCAACAGCAGGCTGAAGTTTGGCTTCGCGGTGTGCGACTATTTCGGGGGAGCAATAGAGTACAACCTGAACTGGGTTGGCAGATACTTTCTTCAGGGCGCGACGATCCTTGGCTTTTCGTTTATTCCTTCGGTCGCGTACCGGGTGAACGACTGGCTGTCGGTGGGCGGAGGCCTCAACGTGATGGTCGGTTTTCTGCGCGAGAAGGCCGCCGTGAGAAACCTGGTGCCAGAAAATGACGGGCAGGTGAAGTATCAGGACTACACTCCGGGCGTCGGCGGCGACATCGGGATTATGCTTCAGCCCGACGAGAAGACCCGGATCGGCATTACCTACCTGACGCCGGTGGATCTCAATTTCAGCGCCGTTCCTCACCTCAGAGGAGTTGGTCCCGGCGTCATGACGCTACTTGGGCGGCGTGGGTTTTTGGGATCCAGCGTGGACCTGGGAATAACCGTGCCGCAAGAGGTGATGGTCGGCGTCTATCGCGAGGTGACGGACCGCCTGGCGCTGCTCGGCAGTACCAACTGGCAAAACTGGAGTCAGTTTGGACAGGTAGGCATCGCCATCAATTCGTCAAATCCCAAAAGCCTCACGCAAAACCTGCAGTATCAGGACACCTGGCAAGTCGCCGTCGGCGCGCAGTACAAGGTCTCATCGGCGTGGCTGCTCTCGGCCGGTTACGCTTTCGACAGTTCGATGGTCAGTAATTCGAATCGCACGGTGAGCGCGCCCGTCGGTGCTCAAAACCGCTTCGGCACGGGCGCACAATACCGATGGAACGAACACCTTACGACCGGTTTCTCGTACGAGTTTGAGTGGTGGGGAACTCTTCCTCTGGACCAGACCAAGGGAAGCGGCAGAACCGTCCTCTCAGGCGAGTTCAACAACACGCTGATCAACTTCTTCGCGCTCAACGTCGTGTACGTGTTCTAGCCCCCTTTCCAGTCCGCTCATTTGATCGGTGTTATGCTGCCATAGAAGCTGGTCAACTCCACTCCGATCGCCGATGAACAGGCCATCACGCCACCTGCGCCCAGGTCGGTGCAGTCGTCGATACAATCGTCATATTCGCTGCGCGAATCGGCCAGGCACTCCTCCAAATCCTGGAGGTCTTTGCTCTGGTCGTATTGAGCGCGACAATCGTTCAGTCCGGAAACGTACTCGTTCTTGCAATCGTCATTGCAGTTCGCACCCGCCACGGCGCTGAAGCGCGAGGCCGCCGATGACCAGCACAATCACAGCGCAAAGCCGAACCCACCTGTTCCCGGCGTCCGGCGTGCGCGGATCTGAAGCCATCTGACGCCTCGGTCCGCTCGGCATCGAACCTCCAACTATTGTGTCCAATCTTATCATCTCTTTGGCGATCACGCGCACTGGGCTAATTGCAGCGCCCGGCCCTGAACAGTAATACGGGCCGGCAAACGCGGCGCAGAGGCCGTGTGCGGATACTCCCGTACTCTCTTTGCTCGCGAGCGGCAGACTGGAAATGGCACCCGGTTTAAACGCTTATTCCAATTCTTATCGAAGGACATGATTGGAGCAATTAGGTGAGCGCATCCGAACTGATAGGCTCGATTCCGAGATGAGTTTTTCCATCGCGCGCCGGCGCCGTCCACGCAACACTCCCGCGATCATGCTGCTGGTGTGCGCGCTGTTGTTTGCTGTGCCGCGGGCGGTCGCCAGCCCGCGCCTGTGGCAGCCCTTGATTCTCAGAGGTATCCAAATACAGCCATTGCTCAATACCCGGGTCGATCGCCTCGAGGTGCTGGCAATGAACGGAGGCAAGCTGGAGCCGATTCCGTTTCAGGTCGACGCGGTGCTGCCCAACGGCATGTTCGTCTTGCCGCAAGGTTCGCTGCCTTCCACCGGCCATCAGTGTGCCGACGGTCGGCGACTCGGATGAACTGGTGATTATGATGTTCGATCTGGGCGAGCGTGCAGCCGCTCCAGTGAACTTGCCCGAAGGCGCCTTGGAAATAGCGGTCGCGGACCCGTTGGGAGGCCCGGAGCGTTACGCCTATATAGCGGCCACCAGGCATCCGCGGCTGAGCACCGTCCGCTATGTGGATTACGATCCGCAATCGGAGGGAATTGAGACCGAGCATTACCGGCTCGGCTTCAAGCGTGAGCTTCCCGACGATTTCCGGCTCCAGGACCATCGCGGGGAGCAGACCAAAAACCTGATCGAGCGGCTTCGAGTTGCGCGGCGAGGTTACGGTCCTGAGCTGGCTCAGATTCCGGCTGACCGAGAGCGACATCGACAGCCGTCTGCTGGCCTATCGGGTCGGGCCGGTGCGAGTCATTCGCCGCCTGGGCCATCGGTTTCGGGTCTTCCTTGGATTCCATTCTCCGGAGGTTTCAACCGTGGAATTTTTCTATCGCGACTTCGCCCAGGCGCCATTTACGATGCGTCTGCCTTTGCATCGGCTTTTGCGCCGCATTGACGGCTCGTATCGCGATGGATTTCATCGATCTGGACGGATTTTCGCTGCTGGCGTCGGGCCTCAACACGCCGATCGAGATCGGCGACTGAGCCCGCGGTCCGCCCGATAACGGTGCTGGCAGATGCGCCCGCCGCCGATTGGTTGGCATTGCGCGGCGATAGACGCCTGATGATGGAGACCTTTGCGCCCAGCGAAGAACTGTCACTGATCAAGCGCCGGCTCTACTATAGCGCCAGGCCGCCGCGCGGACCCGAACAACCAGTCGCCGCGGTGCCTGCGGCGGTCGGGATTCAGACCACCGGATGGGAACGGCTTTCCGGAGGGCCGCATCGTTTCAATCCGCTGCTGATAAGCGCGCCGGTAAGCTATGGCGCCAAGCGTGTCATCGAGGAGGCGTCGACTGCCCCGGTCGTGACGGTGCGGCAGGTCTCCAAGTCGAATCTGCCGCCCGCCGCCCAAGACCTGATCAGCCAGGTGCCGGCGACTTTCAGCGAGGACGGCAGATGACTCGCAGCCCGATTGATTACACACAGGTTACGGATACGCTTACAATAGGAGTCAGTCCCTCAACGGGAAGAACTGCCCATGAACTCCCAAGAGAAACTACGGCCGGAAACAACCTTATTTTACGACGTGGACACGCAATGCGATTTTATGCTTCCCGGCGGAGCTTTGTACGTTTCAGGAAGTGAAACGATCCTTCCCGCCCTGAAGCGGATGACCGAGTTGGCCCGCCGTCACAAGATCCGGCGGGTTTGCTCGATGGATCGGCATTTCCCGCAGGACCGCGAACTGGCTCGCAATGGCGGCCCCTGGCCGGACCACTGCATGGACGGCACCGCCGGCCAGCGCAAGGTCGATGAGACCGCGGTCCCCGATCCCCATCCGCTGCCAGCCCACCCGATACGCGATGAGGAGTTGGAAGGCGCACTGCGCCATCGTGGAGAGCTGATCATCGAAAAGCAGGATGTCGACGTCATAGCGGGCAACGCCAACGCGCGCGCGCTGCTTTCACGGTTGGCGCGGGAATATGATCACATTGTGATCTATGGCGTTTATACCGACGTTTGCGTCGACCATGCGGTCAACGCGTTGTTGGAAGCCGGTAAGATTCCCTACGTCGTCATCGACGCGATCCATGAAATCGATCCGGGTAACGCGGCGGCGGCACGCGTCGCGATGGAGCGGGCGCGGGCGTCAAGACTATAACCCAGCGCGAACTGGCGGGTCTGTTGGATAACTGATGGCCGAGGTGCAACAGCATAACGCGCCGGCACCAGAGGACGTCGCACTCGATGAACAGGCCCCCGGCGCCGTCGAGGCCGAAGCGGAAGCAGCCATTGAAGAACCTTGGCAGGTACCGCCGTCACAGCCGCTGCGCGTCGTCGCGGCGGTCCTTTTACTTACTGCCGCCGCCGTCTGCTACGGTTACACGCTGCTCAATTTCTGGAGCTCGCCCGCGCTCGGAATCCATCTGCGGATTCCATATCCCGCCTATCTCCTGATCGCGCTCAGCCTGATCCTGGGACTGGCCGCCCTCAGAGTCGCACTCGGCCTGTGGTCTCCGCACGCCAAGCTCGCAATCGCGGGTCTGGCTTTGTTGGCCTGCCTGACCTTCGGGGTGGGCGGCGGCAGATTCGTAAGCTACACGCTGCGCGGAACCCGCAATCCGCCCTTTAAACTCGCTCTCGCGGTCAATGACCGTTTTCCCGATTTCAGGCTTATAGATCAAAATAACCAGACCCACGACGGGAACCTCTTCAGCGCCAGTTCCCAGACCGTGTTGGTCGTCTACCGCGGCGACTTCGACCCGTTTGCCAGGTTCGAGTTGAATGAGCTCTCGCGAATGCAAGCGCAGTTTCGCAAAGCCGGAGTACAAATTGTCGCGGTCAGCGCCGACCCACCGCAACGTTCCACGATGTTGGCGCGGTTTCTTCGAACTCAATTGCCGTTACTGAGCGATACCGCGGAAAGCCTGCTGGGCCGGCTCGGACTAGTACAGCACTACTCAAACGGCCAACCCGATAGCGCTATACCAGCCGTTCATCCTGGTCGGCCAAGACCATCGCGTTAAGTGGATATTCACTTCGCCCTACTACCGCGAGCAACCGTCTCCTTCGACCATTTTAAGCGCGGCTCAAGCGCCGGCCAATTGATCGAGGACGCCGCATGGAGAACGCACTAAGACAATGGGGCGAAACGCCATGGTCCCGTGAGGACTTTGCGTATCCAGATGAAATCGCGCCCTCAACTGAAATCAAAGTAGCAATCGTTGGCGGCGGGTTAACCGGCGCCTCGACCGCTTATCATCTGGCCAAGCGCGGAATTAGCGCCACCGTTTTCGAGGCCGGCCGTATCGGCGACGGCGCCAGCGGCAGAACCGGCGGCTTGGTATTGGAAGGCACCGCGGCCGGACCGCTTCAGGAAGTCAGTACCTGCGTCTCTGGGCTCGAGCAGTTGGTCACGGCAGAAAATATCGACTGCCATCTGCGGCTCCCCGGATGTTGGGAAATCGAGCATGGAGACAGCTCAACCAACCTGAAGCTGTCGTGGCATGACGGCGGCCAGGCGGTATATGTCGCGAAGACCGTCAGCGGCGGAGTTGTCGAGCCAGTCCGCCTGCTGAGCGGTATTCTCAAGGCGGCGGCGCGGTTGGGCGCGCGGGTTAAGGAGCACGCCGCCGTTCGGCGGGTCGTTACGATTCCACGGCCAGCCGTGGAGCTTGCTGGCGAGACCATTTATCCCGAGTACGTCGTGGTGGCCGCCAACGCCTGGCTTCCGGGCCTGCTGCCTGATGCCGTCCGAATGCGCTCTTCCCTTACGTTCGCGTGCGCGACCGAGCCGCTGGATAGCGCCACCATCGACGCCTTGGGCCTGAGCGCTCACGTCCCCTTTTATACGACGGACCTGCCATATCTGTGGGGCAGGACAATCGCGAATGGACGGTTGATCTTCGGCGCCGGTCTGGTTTTCGGCTCAGCGGCTGAGCTTGAAGCAGCCAATGTCAACGCCGGCAGTTCGCGCGCCGCGCTGATGACGCTTCAAAATCGAGTCCGCCGGCTTCATCCCAAACTCAGCAAGGTCCAATTCCCGGCTTCGTGGGGCGGTCCCATCGCATTTGTGCAGAACGGGGTGCCGCTGCTCGGACGCCAGCCGTCGTGCCCGAAAGTTATTGTGGCCGGCGGATATTCGGGCCACGGGGTCGCGCTAAGCGTGCGCATCGGGCAGCTCATCTCGCAAGCGATAACCGACGACGCTGCGCTCCCCGATTGGGGCAAGCTCGAGCGTTAGCGGGCAGGTAACCCGCCGTAAGATCAACGTGTCGGGACCACGGTCAGCCGACTCATCCGCCTTGCAGGAATTCGACGATGTTACCGTCGGGGTCATTGACCATCGCCATGATGACGCCCGGGCGGCCTTCCGTTGGCGGCACCAAGGGCTTGATTCCCTTGCTCTCGAGTTGCGCCACCAACGCCCTTAAGTCGCTCACATGGATGGTGAGATAGCGCAGCCCAAACCCGCGTCCCGGTCCGCCACCCACTGGTTTTCCTTCAGGTTCGCGATCCATTTTAACCAGTTTGATCAGGCTGGTGCCGCATAGCAGGCGATACATCCGCCCGCCCCTGACTTCCATTTCGCCGTCGTCCTTCATCCCGAGCATATCGCGGTAAAAGGCCAGCGCCTTGGCGGGGTCGCTGATTACGACTCCGAGGTCGATCGAATCCTTGGTTAGGTTCACGTGCTCTCCTGTCTGAATCTCTTTCAGGCTTGTCCCGCGTCGATTGTGGGACAGGCGTGATTCCATTCCTTAAGCGCGATCCCAATGCAGAGTCAACGCTCCGCAGCTCGGGACGTCTTCCACCTCAAAAGCATCGAGCTTTCGAGCACCACTTATGAATTGGCGCCCGCTGTGGCCCGGATCATTTTGGTCCCGTCATAACTGAAACTTTTATTCGGTGTGACGCATAAGACCACACGGGTCGGTGAATCAAGCATCTTCAGCACCGCCTGCCGGGCCACCTCGTTGTCCGGAAAGGCCCTGCGCGTCGACTGGTCATAAAACCATTGCTTGGTCTGGCTGTCATCGTGGACACGGCAGCGTCCCTTGATCGTAACCGCGACACTGGCGTTGTTCGGGCGCTGCTCGGAGACCACCACGCAGACCTTGATCGTTGCGCCGGACCGCGCGCACCCTGGGACGCTCGCCGCCGCAGGTCATCCAGAGTTTGCCGTCCTGCCACAGATAGCCCATCGTCGCGCCGACCGGCCAACCTTCGCGGGTGTTCCAAATAAAGGTGCATTCGTTTTGGCTACTCAGGAGTTTTTCCTGCTTCGCCGGATCCAAGGGAAATTGCGCGTCATCCAAATCACTCATTGATTGGAACCTCCCTATCCTGCTTCGGTGCTTTTGCCGTCCTTCCAGGGATCAACGCGTGCGGCCGCCAGCGGGCGCCGGTTGACAAGCTCTGGAGAACCGTCGGGTCCGCTTCCTCGTAAGAACGTATCGCGGAGCGGGACCTCAACGGAAGTAATTGGAAGAGATTGGGTTTACTATGCCAACGTGAAGTGGAATTGATTCGCTGGAGCACCTTAGAGAAGCCTTCGAATCAAAAATCTGGCTTGAACTTGGCGTTTGCAAATCGCTGGCTACCGGTGCGAGTCTGCGAAGCGGAAATTCCGGTTTCAATGGGGAAAAAGACGGAAGCGTCCGACGGAGGTGCATTCAAAGTGAGCGTGAGATCTGGCCGGGGTCGAATTCCTCTCGCCGTTATTTTGATTGCCGTAGCCGTCGCAACGGTCTCGGCGATGCTCCAATCCTTGCCCGCCGAAGGCGCCACAACGACCCCCACTATTACCAGCACGCCGACGCGGACGCCTACCCACACGCCCACGGGCACACCGACCCCGGGGGCGACAATAACCTTCTTATCTTTGCCGCAACGGCTAACGGCAACGTCGCGCCCGTGGCGACGCTCGGCGGGAGCAACACCAAAATCGCCGCGCCCAACGCGCTGGCATTTGACCTGAGCGGTTTGCTGTATGTTGCCAACGGCGGCAGCCCGGCCGGCATCACGGTCTATGCGGCAGGCGCCACCGGCAACGCGGCACCGGTCCGGACACTCGCGGGTACCGGCACCATGATCACCGCCCTGGTCGGAGTCGCGCTCGACTCAAATAGGGTCCTCTACGTGGCGGACGCCTCCGACCGCATCCTGGTCTTCGCCGCCGGCGCCACCGGCGATAGCGCGCCGATAGCGGTCATCGGCGGAACCAGCACTACGCTCAACGGCATCGGCCAAATAGCGGTGCATTAACCAGTACGCTCTCGCATTTCTGCTAGGACGCAGGCCGATAAGACGGGTTCGCTGCGGCGCTTCGGGCATAATGGCTCGCTCTCCATTCGTTCTTCAGCCGTCCGAACGCTATGTTCCGCATTGCGATGCTCCCCCAACCTGCATAAAGCCCCCCGTTCTGGCTCTTTTCATAGAGTTCTCAGGCGCTTCACAATCGCCGCCCCGAACTGCTGGAAGTGTTTTGTGTTCCAGGTGTAGATGGCCTCGACCTTCGCCTTCAGGGCGCACCGGGCAATCAAGGCGCCATAGATCGTGCCGCCGATAGTACCCGCTTCGGCGGCCTCTTTAATCGTGGCATAATACTCGTCGCCGGTGAGCGTGATGAGCGTAAGACGCTCCCGAATGTTCTCCAGAAAGAGCAGCACCTGCTCGCCACTTAAGCGGTGCCGCCCGGGCAACCGGGTCATCGTCGCGTAGACCTCGGCCCGACTGTGAGCGGCGCAGCAATCGCTGCTTTTATCGGTATCGGCAAAGGCTTTCAGACTTCTCTCGTGATGTTCATGATCCTCAATGAAGGCCGGGATGAGAACCGAGGTATCGAAGAAAGCTCTCAACGCCTTTGTCCGAGGTTCTGATCATCGCGTTCGCGACGCACCTGTTCGACAGTCTCCTCAACCGTCGAGGCTGATAGCGGCTCGCCGCAATGGAACACCCAGACGCCGTGCTTTTTCCTGAGCTGCGCGGTGCCGCGCAGCGGGCGTAAAGTGATCCCATCGTCCAGGCTTTCCAGCTCCAATTCGTCACCCGCCGCAAGCTGCAGCTTTTTCCGCACCGGTTTCGGGAGCACGATTCGTCCGACCTTATCCACCGTGAGTCTGGCACGCACATTTGCCATTATATGCTGGAATTTGTTAATAACAAGTGGTATCTATCCCTGCCAAGCTTTGTTCCTCGGGCGGCACAATGGGTAACAGGAGACTGTCCAGATGGCAGATCTCATTAGTCTCAGGCGGATCGACCTGCCAAATGACTTGACGGGAACGCGAGCTGGTCGGACGAAATATAGTTCAGAGAGAGCTCGCCATTACGGGTAAATTGTCAGGCCGGTGATTCGATGCGGAATTTCAAGGCGGAACGGACGTACCGCTGGGCTGTGAACGACCGCACCAGCAATTTCAAAGACGAAGTTGGTGGCGATGGCGGTAGCCTCCAGGCTCCGCCCATCCCCGCCGGGATCGATCGATTTTCGTTTTTCCGTTCAGCAGTACCTATCGGGCTGTTTTTCTCGGGCCGATGCGGCGTAGATCATCGGCCTTTACGCTCCAATGACAGGGGTCGAGCGAGTTTCCCGGCGTTTTGGGTCCGATATCTGCGGGGATTAAACGCCTTAACACTGCGAAAGTCTAAGAATGCGGTCCCGGGTTTTCCTGGCAAAGCTGACTGGTGGGCTCGTCTCCATACTGGTCCAGAAGTGCCACAATCTTCGCTTTCCAGGCGTTTGGATCCTTGTACACGTCCGGATGTTCAGTCAGCGCCCGCTGGCTCGCCAAATCCGCCACGCTCTTGTATGACACCTGTCCATCCTGGAGGGGCTGCTGTTCTTCCTGGGCCTCGGCGCAATATGCGGTTAGCGCGAATTTATCAATCTGCCCGGCCGGCAAGGCGGGGGTTACGGCCCACGCCGGCGCGATCCATAAGGCGCAAACCAGACCGCCCAATGTCGCAAGAAACCACGATCTGTTTGAATAGCGCTCTTTGCGCACCGCTAATGTTTTTATCTTATCATTAAGCATCGTCCTGCACCTCCACTCCTGGGTTCCTCATTCGAGGGCTTGTGTACATTTGTTCTTGCGAAAGCCGTGCCGGTGTTCAACGCTGAGCGCGAGTGGCGTGCCGGACCTGAGAAATCTCTATTGATCTATGGATAATTTGCGATAGTTAGCCTGGTTGGATCATTGTACTTTGACGGCTAAGCAGTCTGTCGAGGTGGAAAATATTGCGGTGTACATGCTTATTCAGAAAATATTTCGCTGAATCTGCCCGGCTGCGATACCAGGACCGCAACGATCGCAGACGAAGCTTGACGGGCAGTCTATGCGAAGAACGCCTTCGGGAGCGGTGAACCCCACTGGCAGAGCGAGTCCGCCGTATTCGGCATGAATCCGGTTTGCTGGCGCGCCTGTAGCAGGTCACCGTCGCTGTAGTGCTCGACGAGATGACCGGCGGGATCCCACCAATAGTCGAAAATCTGACTGCCCAGCACGTGCCGCCCCACGCCCCACAGCGGTTTGTGATTGCGCTCGCGCAGCCATTCGTGGCCCATCATCAACATGTCGAGATCCTGGACCTCGTAGGATGAGTGATGGATATGCACGTTCGGACTTTCAAACAGCGCGATCGTGTGATGGTCAACCCAATCCTCGCCGCGGTCGCAGCGCAGGAAGCCGCCCACCGGCTTATCCGGACTGCCGTTGTACAGGACGTCGGAGGTGAGCATCCCCAAGGTCTGTTCATACCATGCGCGGCTGCGCACGAAGTTCGACACGAACAGGGCGACGTGGCCCAGACGCAGAATCTGCGCAGCCGCCCGTTCCGGGCGCTGCACCGCACCGCGCCGCGGCTTGTCTGAAGCGGTGTTGATAGTCAGGGCCGGGCGCATCGGCAGCGCGTCCGCGGGCGCGATGCCATGCACGAGATCGACGCGGTAACCGTCGGGGTCACGCAGCGACACGCGCTGACCGCCCCCGTAACCATCCAACGGCTCGGGACCCGCAGCCCCCGGAATCGCGGCGCAGCGGCGCAGCGCGGCTGTGCTTTCAACGGCCAGGGCGACCGCGATCAAGGCGGGACGCGGTGCGCGGCGCCCGACGTAGACATACGGCGCAGGGCCGGTGCCGCGCAGGTACAGGCGCTCCGCGTCACGATGCGCCGTTATCATCCCGAAGTCGCGATAGAAGCGCTCCGCCGCGTCCAGATCAGGATGGCCATAGATCACATGATGAATGTCTGTAATCCCTCGCATGTGCAGCCTCCCAAGGTGTCAAAAGCTTATCGCCGCCGTGCTCCCAGCAGCCCATAAGCCTCGCCCTCGTCCCGCACTGGATTGCACAATACGCCGATACCTTCAATCTCCACCTCGGCCACGTCACCGTCCTTGATGCAAATCGGTGGCTTCTTGCCAAACATTGAAAACCATATCTCTTGGGTATCGGCCAACTGCACGACCTGACCGTTGACCCGCATCTTGAGCTTAGGACCGCGGCCGCCCGGTGGCAGCGCGTCGGCGGTGACTATGGCGGGGCGAACGTTCCGGTCGCGCAGTTCTGTTTGGACCAGGGCGATCTTCCTCGTCAAGCTGATACCAGCTTGCTAAAAGTACGCAATGAACATCGCTATCGTTGCGCCTCAACAGGAAGACCGATGCCATTAAACAAGGCCTGCATCGGCAGGCAGTATCCGCCGATTCAAAACGTGGTCACGATCGAGGCGATCCAGAAGTTCGCCCGCGCCTACAATCACGCCAACCCATTTTTCTTTGACGTGAGCAAGGCCGGCGCGATTCTCGCGCCGCCGATGTTCGGCGTCACCTGGGTTGTTCCCGCCACCGAACGGGTCGTCGATCACGACGCGGAACTCCAGGTTGATACCTTGCATCTGGTTCACGGCGAGCAGGAGATCGAATTCGCGCGACTGGTATCGCCGGGCGAAGTCATCGCCACGACCGCGGCAATACTATCGATCGAGACCAAGGCGACCGGCGAGATCCTGGCCGTGGAATCGATCAGCCGCGATCGTAACAGTGAGATGGTACAGCGCGCCGTCTTCTCGGCTTTCATCCGCAGCGGCGGCAGCGGCCGCCCCGCCACTACTGCCCGTCAGCCCGAACCTGGCCACAACGAACCGCCCTTGTTCGTTGATCGCGAGGAGACCACCGAGGAGATGCCGCTCCGTTATGCGGAGGCGACGGGCGACTGGCATCAAATTCACCTCGATCCACAGGCTGCGGCCAAAGCCGGGCTGCCGGGCGTTATCCTCCATGGTCTGTGCACCCTGGCCTTATGCTCCAAGCCCTTCATCGAGCGCCTGTCGGAAGGCGACCCGCGCCGGCTCAAACGTTTGCACGCCCGCTTCATACGGCCGGTGTTTCCCGGTCAACCCATCGACATCAAAGTATGGACCGCAGGCGAGCGGACCGGCAGAAAAATATACGACTTCGAGGCGACCGACCAGGAGAACCAGGTAGTTATCAGGAACGGAATCGCCGAGTTAACCCCTAGCTAATGGGTTCGAAACCCAAGGTGAAAGGTAGCTGAGGCCGCCTCTGCGGAGTTTTTACTTATCCTACTAACTGGCTTCCACTTAGCTGAAGCAATTTTACGCCGAGGAGATCCGCGTGGGATATCAGGCGCAGAATGAGGATTACAGCCTGAAAAAGGTCTCCTTCTGACATTCCAGCAGGCCGGACCGCATCTTTAAGCGATGGTTTCTCCTTGACCTTCCATGCCTTCGGGAGAGATAAGGGTGAAAAATTCGACAGAGTCAAATTCATGAAATACACAAAGTTGGGACGGACTGGACTTTCAGTCTCCAGGATCTGTCTTGGATGCGGAAGTTACGGCTCCAAGGCCTGGCAGCCCTGGGTAATCGAGCAGGAAGAGGCGCGCGGCCACTACGCGCGCGCGATCGAAAGCGGGATCAATTTCTTCGATACCGCTGACATGTACTCCAACGGAGTTAGCGAGCAGATCACCGGGCGCTATCTAAAAGAGATGGGCCGGCGCGACGAACTGGTCGTGACCAGCAAGGTCTATGGCCTGGTCGGTGAGGGCGCGCTACGCAGCGGGCGCGGCGACGGACCCAACCGTAGTGGGCTTGGCCGCAAGCACATTCTCGATGCCTGCGACGCCTCCCTGCGCCGGCTCGGGATGGATTACATCGACCTGTATCAAATCCACCAGTGGGACTACACGACTCCGGCCGAGGAGATTCTCGAAGCATTGGATTCGCTGGTCCGGGCCGGCAAGGTTCGCTACCTCGGCGCGAGCAATACCAAAGCCTGGGTGTTTGCAAAGGCACTATTCACCGCGCGCGCTCACGGATGGCATCAGTTTGTTTCGATGCAGAATCATTACAATCTGGCTTACCGTGAGGACGAGCGGGAACTGACTCCACTTTGCATCGACCAGGGCGTGGCGATGATTCCCTGGAGGCCGCTGGCCCGCGGTTTTTTGACTGGCAATCGCGACCGCAGCGGCAAAGTGCTACGTCCGCGCGCGGAAAGCGATCGGTTCGGTCCCACCTACCGCGAAGACGACTATGACGTCGTCGACGCGGTCGCGAAGGTAGCCGCCGCACGCGGCGCCCACCAGGCGCAGGTCGCGCTGGCCTGGCTCCTGCAGGCCCCGGGAGTCACCGCGCCCATAATAGGGGCGACGAAGTTGAGCCATATCGACGACGCCGTGAAATCGTTAAACCTGCACCTGACGCCCGCGGAAATTGCGGAATTGGAAGCGCCCTACCAGCCACATCCGGACATGACTACCGGCGGTTGAACGCACCGGCGGTTTCGTGGTTGTTCCTCCGTATGCGGCGTTACCATGGCCATTTCTGTCGGTTCGCTGGAGGTCCCAACCGATGCCGCATAAAGTCCGCGGCTTAGAACTTCGCCTTCGGTACCGGCGCACCCGGGATATCGGAGCGCAACTTGAGAATTGAACCCTTGAGCGGCCGATCGACGTTGTCGCCGGTTACGACGTAGAGATCCTGCATGTCGGGACCGCCGAAAGCCATGCTGACCACCATCCGCGACGGCAGCTTGATGCGCTGATCGACGGTGCCGTCGGGCTTGAAGCGCACGATCTCGTAAGCAAAAATTGCCGCGACCCAGACCCCGCCCTCGGCGTCAATCGCGAGGCCGTCGGGAAAGCCTTCGGGCAGCTTGGCGAACACGCGCCGATTTTTCAGCGTCCGATCGGACGCCACATCGTAAACGTTGATTTCGTTAGGCGGGGAGTCCGCATGGTACAGCAGTTTACCATCGGGGCTGAATCCCAGGCCGTTGCTGACCTGATATCCCTCGCCCACCACGGTGACTTTGCCGTCGGGATCGACGCGGTAGAGATCGCCCGGAACCGGAGTGGCGTCGCGCTTGAGCGCCTCGTAGTTCATCGACCCTACGTAGACGCTGCCCTGTGCGTCGACGGTCATGTCGTTGAGCCCCTTGATGATGCGGCCTTCGTATTTTGAAAACAGGTCCTCGGTCTTACCGGTCTTCTCGTCCCATCGCGCCAGCGAAGGACCCGACATCAACAGCGCTCCGCCTTCGCACAGCGCCAGCCCGCCGACACTCTTGCGTCCCGCCACCAGAGTTTCGAGCCGCCCGTCGCGATTGCGGCGATAGATATTACTGCTGCCATGGTCGGCGAAGTACAGCCGGCCCTGTTCGTCAACGCGCGGACCTTCAATCAGGCCAAACCCGGTCGCCAGTGTTTGAATTTCCATCGGCATCTACTCCCAGCGCTCATCTATCATGCCGACTTGCGGCTGGCGAGAGCGACGGCGGATTAACGAATCAGCGCCATCAGGGCGGCTCCGTGCGCGACCGCGTAGTTCAGCAGTCCGAAAAGCGCGCCGAACAGGGCGCCGAAAATACCGCCGTTGACCCGGATCCAGTCCAGATGGGTGCGGGTGCGCGTCTCGATCTGGCGGCGGATCTCCTCATCGGACAGCTTCATGAGGTTCTCCTTGACCAGCAACGCGATCTGGCCCCGGCTGGACTTGACCGCGGTTTCGACCAAGGTGTCCACGATTCGGTAGGCGGCCTCGTACGTTGCGCTGCCGCGCTGCTGGAGCTCGTCACCCAGTGAGTGGATCCGTCCCTCCAGCGCCTCGATCAGATCGGCGTTGGTGGGCAGGCCCAGCAACAACTCGCGCAACTCGCGCAGAATGCGCACGCTGAGCTTGTGGTAGGTGATGATGCCGAGCGAATTCGCCATCCGCACCGAGCGCGGCGCCGAGGCTTCCATGCGCTCCTCCAGAAACTCGAGCAACTGAGGCGAGTCGATGTAACGGGCCAGACTCTGGCACAATCCCGCCAGGTGCGTGCGATCGATGATGCTCTCGAGCGAGACGTCTTCCAGGTAGCGGCCCAGCCGCTTGACCAACTCGAGCTCGCGAAGCTTGTCCTCGATCATCTTCGGGGTCAGCCACTGGGTCTCGATAGTTGCGGAAATGCCTTCGATCAGCTTCTGCCGATTGCGCGGCAGGACTCCGGAGTTGGGAAGATACCATCGGCGCTCGAAGATCATCTTGAGCGCGATGTAGTCGCACAGTCCACCAACCAGCGCGGCTTCGCCGATCGAGCGCATCAAGGCGCCCGCGGTCTGCCAGGCGCTGAAGCGCAACACCGTCCAGCTCACGACGTAAAACACCGCCGAAAACGCAAGGGTGAGGTCACCCTTGTGCCGTTCGACGAAAACCAGAAAGCCGCGCCGCTCGCTCGCAATCTTTTTTATTGCAGGATCCATCTGTCAATATTATAAGCCATGTTTCAAGCGCCGTCGCGAACGCAAAAATGTCCTTAAAACACAGGCTTTTTTACTGCAGGTCAGAGGTGGCGACGATGCCATCGCCATTGTTCCGTTGCTCGTCGGCCAGGCGCAGCCGGCGATGGCAGAGGTAGATGAGAGCGGGCTGGAGGACGCGCGTCAGCAGCATTATGGCCAGTGCTCCCCCAATCACCACGATCGCCAGCGGCCGCTGGGTCTGTGCCCCGATGCGGGTGGAAATTGCGGCAGGGAGTAGGCCAAACGCGTCGACGAGGTCGGTCATCATGGTTGCCCTCAAGCGCCGGTCGGAACCCAGGATGATCGACTCCTTGAAGGGATGCCCCTCCTGCCAAAGTTGGCGGATGTAGAAGCTCAGCAGAATCCCGTCCATGGTGGCGATGCCGAAGATCGAGATAAACCCGACGGCTGCGGAGACGCTGAACGGGGTGCCGGTCAGGTATAATCCCAGCACGCCGCCCAGGCAGGCCACAGGGATTTGCGCCATGATGATGGATGTATCAATCAGGGATTTGGTCGCCGCATAGAGCACCCCCATGATCAAGAGCAGGGCGAAGGGGACCACGATCTCGAGCCGGCGATTGGCCGCCTGCAGTTCACCATATTCACCCGCCCAGTCCATGCTGACACCCTCGGGCAGCCGCACCCGGGAAGCGACCCGCTGCTTGGCATCCAGGATTGCGCTCTGCAGATCTCGGCCGCGCACCGCGAAACGTACCGGGACATAGCGCTGCAGATTCTCGCGGTACACGAACGATGCGCCCTCGGCGCCGGCGATAGTAGCGACCTGGTCCAGTGGGACATAACCGCCCGCAGGCAGCGCGACGCGGATCTGACGGATCGCGTCGAGGCTCTCGCGATACTGGGACATCCAGCGCACCACCAGGTCGAAACGGCGGTCCCCCTCCAGGACCTGAGTAACGGCCTGGCCGCCGATCGCGGCCTGAACCACCGCCGCGACGTCGCCAACGTTAAGTCCGTAACGCGCGCACGCTGCGCGATCCGGCGTGATTAGCAAGTTGGGTTGGCCCAGGGAGCGATACACCGCCAGATCCACGATTCCCGGAACCCTGCCCATCACATCCATGACTTTGTTGGCGATATCCTCGTCGGTGGCCAGGTCGGGGCCGAAGACCTTGACGGCGTTGGAGCCCTTTACGCCCGACAGCGCTTCGTTGATGTTATCCTCGATATTCTGTGAGTATTCGAAATCGACTCCCGGTAATGCCGTGGTCAATTTGCGATTGATTCGCTTTACCAGGTCGGGTTTGGTCAGCCCATCCGGCCACTGCGAGGCGGGCTTAAGATCGACCGACAATTCGAGGTTGAAAAACCCCGTGGTCTCAGTGCCGTCGTCGGGCCGGCCGAGCTGGGAAACTACCGTTCCGACCTCCGGAAAACTGAGCAATATGGTTCTTATCCTGGAGGTGAGCCTGGCGCCGTGAACCAGCGATATGGTTAGTGGCATCGTGGCGCGCGCCCAGATGTTTCCTTCCTCCAGTTTGGGCAGAAACTCACCGCCGAGCCGCGGAAAAAGCGACAGCACCGAGACCACGATCACGGTTATCAGTGTCAGGGTCATGCGCGGCCATCGGACCACGCGCACGAACAACCCGTGATAGAAGCGTTGCATGATATGCCAGATCGGGTTGGGGAATTCCCTGATATGCTTGCTCAGGATAAAGGAACTGAGTACCGGGGTAAGCGTCACCGCAAGCAGGATCGCCGTTCCCAGCGCGAAGGCGTAAGTATGCGACATCGGGGAGAAAATCGCTCCCTCGACTCCGCGCATCGTGAACAGCGGCAAGAAAGCGATTACGAAGATAATGGTGGAAAAGAACATTGGCCCGCCGACTTCCTGGCCGGCGCGCAGGATCGCACTGCGGGTACTTTCGTTGGGAGCTTCGCCCGAGCTCAGATGGCGGTGAATATTCTCGATCACGATGACCGTGGTATCGATGATAATGCCGAAATCCACCGCCCCCAGCGAAATCAGATTGGCTGCTGTGCCGGTCGCGCCCATCAGCGTGAAAGCGCCCAGCAATGCCAGCGGGATGTTGATCGCCGCGATCACCGCCGCGCGCAGATTACCCAGGAAAAACACCAGCACCAAAAACACCAGCGCCATCCCGATGGCCAGGTTCTCGAACACCGTGTGCAGGGTCGTTTCGACCAGGCCAGTCCGGTCGTAGTAGGGTACGACCTGGTAGCCCTTGGGCAGGATGCCCGAGGTGTTTAGCTGATTTACCTTGGCTTCCACCCCCTTCAGCGTCTTGAGCGTGTTGCCGTATTTGCGCATCAGCACAATGCCGGTGACCACTTCGTCGCGATGGTTCATGCCGACGATGCCTAATCGGGGAGCGTAACCGACTTCGACCCGGCCGATATCACTCACTTTGATCGGCGTTGAATTATGCGTATTGAGTACGATGTTGCGGATGTCATCCAGGCTGTGGATGAAGCCGATTCCGCGCACGTCGAAAGATTGTTCGCCGACCCTCAGGTAGTTGCCCCCCACATTGATGTTGGAGTTGGCAATCGCTGCCGTCAGCGTCGACAGCGGGATACCATAGTGCACCAACTTCTGCGGATCGACTTCAACGTGGTATTCCTTGGTCAGCCCGCCGAACCCCGAGACGTCGACTACGCCATCAACCGTCTTGAGCTGCTTCTCCAGCACCCAATCCTCGATCTCCTTTTCCTTGATCAAGTTATGGTCCGGGCTTTCGACCGTGTAGCGATAGATTTCGCCGATCGGGTTCTCGGGTGAGATCCCCGCGGTGACACCCTGCGGTAGCTGGATAAAGCCGAGGCGGTTAATCGTCTCGGTCCGATCCACATAGTAGTCGCTGTCCCAGTCGAAGTAGCATCGGATGTCCGACAGGCCGAACAGGGAGATCGAGCGCATCACGCTCAAATCCCGCATCCCGGCCAACCCGACCTCGAGCGGTACGGTTACCAGCTTTTCCACTTCCTCGGCGCTCAACCCGTTGGGCAAAGTCAGAACTTCGACCAGCGGCTGCACCGGATCCGGATAGGCCTCGATATCCAGTTCGTGAAAGGAGAAAAGTCCCACTCCAAGCAGCACCAGAGCCAGCCCAATCACCACCACCCGTTGGTCGAGCGCCAACTGCATCAAAGCGCTAATCATTGCCGGCCAACCCTGCTAGGAACTCTCACCGTGGGCCTCGTGCCACAGCGCACTGACCTGGATCGACTCGTCCGTCACCACCCGATCGCCGGGGTTAAGCCCCGACAGCACGCGAGCATAGCCCTCGCTGCTCCAGGAGGCGATCGTGACTTTGCGGCGGGTTACACGCCCCGGTTCGACCTCGACGAACGCGTAATAGGCGTCGACCTCGAAGATCAGAGCTTCCTGCGGTACCAGCACCGCCTTGCCCGGTTCGGTAAGAATCCGGATCCGCGCCAACATGTCAGGTTTCAGCGCCAGACCCGGATTGTGTACCTGGCAGCGCAATTGCGCAGTGTGGGTGTTGGGGTCGAAATTCGGACTGAGCCGGCCAATCACGCCTTTGAAAATCCGTCCCGGATACGATGGTGTCTCCGCCTCGAGTTGCTGCCCCGGATGGATCCGCGCCAAGTCGTCCTCGTAGATGTCGGCGGTGATCCAGATCGGATCGAGCACCGCGACCGTAAACAGGACGTCGCCGGGATTGACCTGGGTGCCCTCGATCACCTGGCGGTCGATGATCGTACCACCAATCGGCGCGCGCAGTGCCGTGGTGGCGCTCGGCGCACGAAGAGCCGCGATCTCAGCTGGCGTCACGCCCAACAATTCGAGCTTGCGGCGGGCCGCCGCGACCATCGATGATGCCAAATTCGATTGGTCGGCGATTCGCCGCCGAGGCTTAGTTTCGAAGTTGCTACTGCTTGCAGGTATTCGGCCTCGCCGGTCATGTAATCAGGACTGTAGAGCGAAACCACGGCTTGGCCCGCGCGGACATTGTCCCACTGCAAGACCCACACTGCCTCGACCCGGCCCGCCACGCGCGAGATGATTTTCGCCACCCGCCGATCATCGAAGCTGATTTTGCCGCTGGTCTCAATCACGCCGGGGGTCTCCACTTGCCGCACCGTGACGATCTTCAATCCCGGTATGTGCACCGGAAGCTGCATCAATTCGGTGCCGTCCGCCTGCTTGACCAGCCGCGGAATTGGATCGGACGGCGGTTCCGCTGTCTCCTGGCTTTTCCGCTCCTGCTGGCAACCGCCGAGCAGCACCACCAGCAGCAGGATGGCCACGAGTTTCACCGTCGGATGGTGGTCGACGCCGTCCACGCGGCAAAGCTTACCGTTCAATATCGAATTCACTCAATTTCATCGGTCCGCGCCGGCTGACTTGTCCGGTTCAATCTGGAATCGAATTAATACATTCTGGAGCAATTCAACATTCGTTAGGAGTGGACCCGCGGCCGTGACCTGAGATGCGGCGGTTAATCCCTACCGGCACGCAGTTCCATCGACCTCAGCTCTGGACTTTTAAGGTGCGCCGACGACGCATCAGAGGGCGGGAGGCGCGCGGCCGGCCGAAGCACCAGCCAGCGGTGACCTTGTTGTGCATCGGATCGTCGCCAGCGTGCACGACTTGACTGCAAGGGGTTCGCAGCCGGTCCGGGCAGGCGGTGGAGGGCCAAGCTCCCGGGTTTGCCAGTCTTTGCCCAACGCCGGTAGTGCCGGAAACTGATCGGCGCAACGGCTTTGGAATTGATGTCCAAGCGGAACGAGTACGGTCGAAAGCGGAGTTAAAATCGATGGAAAGGCGCTGCCTTCGGATTGAAGTGGCAACGCCGCGATCGCGAAGGCCATCGTGATCAACCTGAGAGTGAGTCCTAAAGAACCCGCTAAAGGCGCCCAACGCGAAAACAGACTGAACATGGCAGCTGCGTCGGCCCTCTAGTTGTTACACTCGCCGTTCGTCACGATTCGGATCAACCCAATCACCCTATATGGGCGATTCCGGGCAGGTCAAGCAGAGATCAGCCGCGCTATGCGCCGATCATGATGAGCCCTCAAGCCGCGTCCGGGAGAGATAGCGAGATCGGCGGTGCGGGGTTGCATTGCGGATGCTTCGCACGGAACATCGTGTGGGATTCCGGCCCAAAGCCGGCATCCACGATGGAGGCGTGAAATGAAGCTTTACGAGTTTGCCATGGCTCCCAATCCGCGCCGGGTCAGGATGTTTGATGGCGGAAAAGGGAATGAACATTCCGACTGAGCAGGTCGATTTGCTAAACGGGCGCAACCGCACGCCGGAATTCCTAGGCAAGAATCCGTCAGGCGGACTGCCGGTGCTGGAACTCGACGACGGCAGCTACCTCGCCGAGTCGGTCGCTATCTGCCGCTATTTGGAGGCCTTGCATCCGGAACCCCGTTTGATGGGAATCGACACGCGCGATCAAGCAGTGGTCGAAATGTGGACCCGCAGGATGGAACTGGAGTTGTTTGGACCGATCTCGCGCACCGTTCAGAATACCCATCCGATGTTCCAGGGACGGGTGAAGCAGTTTCCCGACTATGGCGAGGCGCAGGGCGAGACGGTCAATGCGCGGCTGCAACGGATGGACCGCGAACTCAACGCCCCCTTCGTCGCCGGAGAGCGTTTCACGATCGCCGATATCACGGCTTTTGTGGCGATCTATTTCGGTGCGGCGATGATCAACCTCGCCATCGATCCGTCGCTGCCGCGGCTTAAGGCGTGGTTCGACGCCGTCGCCGCGCGGCCCAGCGCCAAGGCGTGAAGTCTGCCGACACGATCTTATTTTCCAGGGCCGCAATGCCGAGGGGAGGTTGTCGTCCATACAGGCACGTCATTTTGACCGAGATTCTGTCCCGTCAGCATGGCGATGCAGGCCAAGACAACGTGCATGGTCAAGCTGTTCGCGCCACGCCTGAACACTTCTCACCTCCGAATCAAAATTGAATCGAATTTCGCATCACTCCTTCGCGGGCTGCGGAATTGACCAAGCCGGGAGTACTAATCGACCGTGTAAAGACGCGCACAATTATCCCACAGGATTTTCCGTTTGGCGGACTCGGAAAGCGGAAGCTCCAGAAATTTATCAATCGAATGAGGGAATTTGCTATCGGGGTGAGGATAGTCAGTGGAGAAGACGACATTGTCGTCACCAAACCAGTCGACGTACAGGCGCACCGGCCCCTCATCGGGTTCCACCGATACGAAACAGTTGCTCTTGAAATAATCCGAAGGCTTCTTTTCGAGTTTAACCTCGAAACGGCCGATGTATTCCTCGTAATGGTCGTCCAGACGCGCGAATAGCCACGGCGCCCACGAGCAGTTCGCCTCCAGAAAGCCGGCCCGCAATTTGGGAAAACGGTCGAAGACTCCTCCCGCGGTAAAACTGACCAGCGCCGACATCGGTCCGAGGCAGTGCGAGAAGGTATGCCACATCATCATCACATCATGAAGCCTGAGCCCGAAATCGGTAAGATAATCGGCGCCGCCGCCATGAAAGACCACGGGGACGTTGAGCCGCTGGCATTCGTCCCAGAGCGGATCGTACACCGGATGATGCCAGGGGCGATTGTTCACCATTCCAGGCAGCAGAAAGATGGCCCCGAAGCCGAGCTCCTTTATGGACCGCCGGGTTTCCGCGACTGCGGCATCGGGATCGTGCGGCGCGATGATCGCCGCGCCGACAAGCCGCTTACGACTGGGAGCGCAGAAATCGTACAGCCAGTCATTGTATGCGCGGGCCAGCGCGCTTGCGAAGGCCGGCTCCAAACCCCGCTCTCCGACCTGCTCCGTGCTGTCGAGGCCGACGGCATAGAGGCCGCGACTGGGGTAGAGATACGCGATGTCGATCCCCTCCATGTCCATCGCCTGAAGCTGGGACACGCCGTCCCAGTTGCGCTCGATAGCGAAGGCATAGTCCTTCAGCGACGGCTCAACATGCTTGCTCAAGGGTCCGAACCACTTTCCTATCGCTGGATGCTGAAGCCTCTTGCCGGGCATCTCCAGGCCATCCAGGCGCGGTGTGCCGTACCCGACAGGAGCCCGGCTCTTGAAGGCCGGATCCAGATAGCGTTGCCACAGATCCGCCGGCTCGGCGAGATGCATATCCGAGTCGATTACTTTGTATCCTTTGTGACTCATGAGAAGCTTTCCTCCTTGCGGGCTTGGAGTATCCGACTGGATAATCGGTCGAGGGCCTTAAGACTGCACGTCTCCTTACAAGGGTACGTCCAAGTCTCCAGCCAGTAACCGTGGGAAGAGCTGCCGGAACGACCAGGCAGCGCCAGCCACTACCC
Source organism: uncultured Pseudomonadota bacterium (assembly GCA_963824565.1). Lineage (GTDB taxonomy): Bacteria > Desulfobacterota > Binatia > Binatales > Binataceae > JAJPJA01. The sequence goes on from CAWGQB010000014.1 coordinate 244,441, forward strand.
GGTCGAATCGCAGCACAACGTCGAAGCGCTCTCCATTCCACTTTGATGGCAGACCGGGAAGAGTCTGATTTTTCGCGATCAGCGGTAGGATACTGCTCACAATGTGTTTGTGTTCCCAGCAAACTAACACTACTCCGGTGATCTCTGTAATTTCCGACACGAGGTCGCCCTCCTGTCCCACCGCGTACTTCGTGATCGGCTTGAGATCGAGCCTATCGCTGAGAGGTCCAACTGTCTCAAACGGACGCTGGCTCGATTCGTGATTAGGGCTGGACACGTGGTTGGCTGGGTTCGGGGTGGCAGAGTATACAATAGCAGGCTGCGGGTAATCCTCCAGGCCCGCGCCGAAAAGCGCAGCCCAAGCTCCCGCTCGCTGCCATCCGCGAATGACCAGAGACTTGTCGTCTTGGGTTCCATCGTTGGTCAGTCCAGGACCGGGCCAGTCCCCATTTGGCTTCTCTGCGTGACGGATGATAAGAAGCGTTAAGGCTGACACCGCGTAGGTTCCTCCCTCTATATTGGTCGAAGTAAAACACCAGGAAAGGCAAGGCGGGGAACGAAATTCATCGTCATCGATCCCGCTTCGTCGCGACCGCCCGCCACGCCGACACTTTTTGCGCCCCTTTGGCGAGAAAAAGTCGCGGGCCTCGCTGATGAATCGAAGCGGGTTCAAACTGCCAGCCCGCCTAGCCCTTAAATGATATTCGCGTCCGCGCTAGGCGAAAACCTCTTTGACCTTGGCGGTGTCGGTGTATTCCCGCACCCGCCGTATCTTGCCGCCTTCGAATTCAAGCACGAAACAATATTCGTTCTCATACTGCCGGCCCTTGGCCGTTTGGCCGCGGTTGGTCAGTTCCATGATCACGGTTTCGCCTTCGCCATAGACGCGGCTGATTTCGGTCTTCAGCCCGCCGGGAAAAGCGACGGCCAAGCTCTTTATGAATCCCGTAACTGCCTCCTTGCCTTTAAGCGGTCCGCCGGGGTTAACGCTGGATGGTAGAAGCCAGCTCACTTGATCGGAAATGTTGGCCGTCGCGGTATCGACATCCCCTTTGACCGCGGCCTCCCACGTCTTGCGGGCGATCTCCTTGTTGTGTTCAACACTCATTGCGATGCCTCCGTTTTGGTGTGGGTGTTCGATGCGAGCCTAGCAGCCGGGCCCCCCGCTGTCACGGCTCTCCGCGCGCCGAGGGGGGCGTGAGAGCAGCCTAAACGTTGCCTCAGGAATCGTGAGCCCAGGTCAAAACCATCTCAAGGGTCGGGTAGATTGATCAGCTCCAGGAAGGTTCCATCAGGATCCTTAAAGCATACGAAAGCCACTCCGCCTTCGAAGACCTGGGGTTCGGACACGAACTCGACGCCCTTGCTCTTCAGCTCCTCATAAACCTTGGGCACGTTAGGCGTCCGCAATGCGAGCCGGCAGATGCCCATGTGGGCCAGGTGCGGATAGGTTTTACCGTCGGATTTCGGGTTCTCCCACTCGATCAGGTCAAGCAGGGTGCGGCGTTTGTCGTCGCCTATCGCCATCAGGGCACCGCGGGCGCGTACCTTGCTGAGGCCCATTCCCTTGTCGAGCTTCGGCCCTCCGCCGCTGGGCATATCCTGTACCACCCGGAAACCCAGCATCTTGTAGAACGCCAGAGAGCGGTCCAGGTTGGAGCAATTGACGTTGACGTGAAAGATTCCTTCTATTCCTTCCATCTTAGCCCCCATGAAAGTGCTGAGATGGCGGGAACTGTATCACAGCTTGCGCCCCGCATGCCTATCGTCGAAATGCTAGAGCTTGGCAATAACTTGATCGATAAAGCGGTTCATCGTGTCGGGCTCGAGGAAGCGGCAGAAAAAGTAGGTCACCTCCAATTCCTCGACGCGACGGCGGATCTCGTCGCGGCATTGTTCCGCGTCGCCCACCAACGTGCTCGGCGAATGGCGCGCCGCCCCCGCCTCCTGAAGGCCCATCATCTGCGCCATCGCCGCAAGCATCGCGTCAGTCGAGGCCCGATCGGTCCCCATGATCACGAACGGAAACTGCGAGAGTTCGATTTCCTTGGGATCGCGGCCCACTTTACGCGCATGCTCGCGCAGGATGCCGGTACGGCGGCGGAACTCCGCGGCATCGAACTTTATCGCGTCCTCGATTATCACTTCGCCGAACTTGCCGCCGGTGGGCGGAATCATATTGAGGATGTCGGCTTCTTCCGCGGCCAGCCGTAGCAGCGCCGGCCCCAATCCGCCGAGCATGATTTTGGGCCGCGGCTTTTGCAGCGGCTTGGGCTCGGCATATAAGCCCTGCACGCGGTAATGCTTGCCTTCGAAGTCGGTAACCGGTTCGTTCCAGAGCTTTTTGATGATTTGAAGCGCTTCGGCCAACTGCTCGACGCGAATTTTCGGGGCTGGATAGGGTAGCGAGAGCGCGTCGTATTCTTCCCGGAACCAACCCGCGCCGAGACCCAGTTCAAGACGGCCGCCGCTGATATGATCGATGGTGGTTGCGATTTTAGCCGTCATCGCCGGATGGCGGAAAGAATTGCAGGCGACCAACTGGGTGAGCTTCACGCGGCTGGTCGCCATCGCCACCGCGGCCAGCGCGGTGAAACATTCCAGCCGCGGCTCCTGCGGCTGCTGACCCACGGCGCGGATGAAGAAGTGATCCTCGATCGCCACGGTGTCGAAACCGCCGGCTTCGGCGCGCTCCGCGAACCTCCGCGTCAACTCGAAACTCGTCGTCGGCAGCACCGCCGCAAACTTGGGTTTATTCATACTCGCACCGCCTGTCAGGTGCCAAGCTTAGCATCCCGTTCTGAACGGGCAAGCTCGCACCCGCGACGCAGCCCGGATCATCGAGAGCACGCTGGATGTACTTTGGCGATGCGAGTCCGCGATTAGGCCGTGCGCGGCGCGGTTTGGAGACGCACGCGGAAGTAGCCGCTCCGATCCTGAATGATGCCAACCGCGGCCATTAACTGCATCGACCACAGGACCGGGACCGTGTACCAATATTTGCGTTCGACCAGGGCACGCGCGTGATCGCGCTCGGCCTGATCGGTGAGGAACTCCGCGGTTCCGCTCAGGGTCTCATTGCCCATCTTCAGCGAAACCTCCGGGTTCGCTTTTACGTTGCGCGGCCACTGCCGGCGCACGTTGGCGGTTGGAAGGTAGATAGTTTCGCCCTCCACCATAAACCAGATGGTAACCTCATAAGGCCGCCCGCTACGCCGTCCGCGATGGGTCAGGCGGAGCGTTGATTTGTCCGCCAGCCGTTCGAGTTTGTTGGCAAGGCCCTCTTCCATACACAAGGCACGCCGAATTCCGATCAGCGCGCACCTCCTTTACCATATTGATTCCCCGAGGCCCGAGTTGAATTGCCCTCGCGCCTTCGAAAAACGGGGACACGGTGACAGGCACGGCCATCCCAAATATAGCAGGGCCGCGCGGCTTAAATAGAGTTATCGTTCTGCCGCGTTTCAGCCCGTCCGGCCGCTTGTCCTCGATGAAGGTGGCAAGCACCTGCCGATGAAAGTAATAGTTTGGAGTGCTGTCCGGTAGAGTGGCGATAGCGCTTGTAGGTGCGTTTTCGATGGCTGAAGATGTCATCCTGTGAAGCGGCCTACGCGGCGCCTGATGTTGAGGCCGACCAGACATGTGCAGAGTTTTTGGAGCAGCGCGCATGAAGAGAGACCGGCTGATGCGGCGAGCACTTAGGATCAGTGTCATTTACAATTTTGCCGCTGCCCTCCTGTTCGCGTTCCCGTCATCCTCGCTGGGCCGCCTCGCCGGTCTGCCCCCTGGGGTGCCGGCACTCTATCGCATGTTGCTGGGCTTTTTCGTGGTTCTGTTCGGCGGCGCATATGCGTGGCTCGCCCGCCAGCCTGAGCTAGATCGGCCGCTAGTCGGGTTTGCCGCGATCGGAAAGGCAGGTGCGTTTGCAATTATCATGGCCTTATGGGTTGTGGGGCCGGAGTCCCGGCCGCGGGGTACTTGCGGCTACCGGTGATCCGGTCCTTGCCGGGATCTTCGCCTGGTGGTCGTTTGGCGAGCAACAAGGCGTTCCAAGGGCCGATTCCGCTGCGGCGCGCTGACGCTGCCCACCCACGGTTACGCACGTAAGGCTGCGCATTTTCGCAACTTCGCTGGAGGACGTCATGACCGAGCCGGAAATCCTGAACATGCCACTGGAAGAAGCGATGCGCACGCAGCGGGCAGTCCGCCGGCTCAAGCCCGACCCGGTGGATGACGCATTGGTGCTTCATCTGATAGAACTCGCCCTAAAGGCGCCGACTGGGTCGAACGCTCAAAACTGGGAATTCGTCGTCGTCAAGGACCGGGCGGTCAAGGCGCGGCTGGGTGCGCTCAATCGCCGCGCGTGGAAGCTTTACGGTGGCATTGGCCGGCGGATGGCGAAGCGCGGGGGCGACCAGGCGATGCTGCGTACTATCGACGCGGTGGGCTGGCAGGCAGATCATTTTATCGAGATTCCTGTACTGGTCGTCGCCTGCCTCAAGGGGTTCATTCCGCCATGGCCTCCGATCGCCACCGCCAGCATGTACGGATCGATCTTCCCTCGGTGCAGAACCTGCTCCTGGCGGCTCGCGCCGCGGGCCTTGGGGCGGCGCTCATCACACTGCCGTTGTGGAGCCGTTTTCTGGCGCGCCGCGCGCTTGGGCTTCCCTGGAACGTAGCTCCGTGCGCGGTCGTGCCGCTGGGCTGGCCGATCGGGCGCTACGGACCGACCCACCGGCGCCCGGTCGAGGAGGTGGTCTCGCTAAACCACTACGGCAACCGCGCGTTCCGCGCCAACGCGCCAGCCTGATCAGGGCCGGCGGAAAGGGTATCAGGGTTCGCGTCGAGCAGAGAGCAAATCACGCGTTTGGCTCGGCCTCTCGGCTTATGCACGGCCCCAGCCTGGTGTAATTTCGCACTTGGGGCATTGTCATGGAGTTGGATGGGCATCACGCAGGTGGCGGCGCTCAACCGCCGGGGATGAACGCTCTTGCCGCTTTTGCAAACAGGCTAAGACCTAAGCTGCTGATAAGCGCGGTCACGGGAGTGAGTCTCGCGCCGCTCCTGTTCGCGGCCTGGCTGGCGAGGCGGATGGAAGTGCGGTCCGGCTGGATAATCCTGTTCATCATACTCGGCCTGCTATTGATGGTTACCAGGTGGATTAAGATCGGCGGCGATCCGAGCGCCGGCAATCCGGGATGGCAAGACATGGCGATGCGGGGGTTGGCTGAGTTGACGGTAACCTTTGTATTGGCGGCGCTCACCTTCCTGACGCGATTCCTGTGGTCGGGGATGCCGGGGCTTTGGATCCTGGTGCTGGCGTATTTCCTCATCGGCTTGGTGGTCTGCGGCCTCATTCTCGGGTGGTTCCTGAATCACAATCTGGTCATCGACGTTCTCGCGATGGCGGATCTCGCCCTGGGGCCGCTGCTGCTGGCGTGGTTCATCGTGTCCGCCGTGCAAGGGTCAATGAACGTTGTTGAGTACATGGTCGGCTACCCCCAGACGAACGATGCCGGCCATGCAAGGGTGACGGCGGCGCGGACGGCTCGGCTCCACGCGTGGCCCGGGAAACGGCTGGCGGTGATGCTGTCAGGCGGAGGTTACCGCGCCGCGATGATCCACGCCGGAATGCTCTCCGTACTGGACCAGGCGCAGATTCCAATCGAGATGCTCTCCACGGTATCGGGTGGATCGATCATCGGTGCGGCCTACGCGGCGGGATGGACGCCGCGGGAATTCGAGAATTACCTGGCCGCCAAACGGCCAGGGTTGCCGGACGACCTTCTTAACGCAACGAATCTCACGGCGAGCTTGGTTTGGCCGTACTGGAGCAGTGGCGACACCTACCGGCTGCATTTCGATCGCGTTTACTTCCACGGCATGCGCGTGGCGGAACTTGGGATGGCTCCGCTGCTGATTCTTAATGCCACCGATTATTCGACCTTGGAACGCGCCACATTTTTTCCGCCGGACAACGACGGAGACCTGCTGGCCGGGCTGGTAGCATCGTCGGGCGCGTTCCCGGTCGCGTTTGATCCGATCCGGATCGGAAAATCGCTTTACAGTGACGGGGGTGTCATCGAAAACCTGGGCGTCGAAGGTCTGCGCCAATACCTCCAGTCTCACCCGCGCGTCCCTCAACCTGATGTGCTGCTAATCTCCGACGCGAGCGCTGAGCCGCGGATCATAAGCCGCGTGCCCAAGCCGACCTTCCTCGAACAGGCTTCAGGAGCGCTCGAAGCGCAATTCGTCGAGCTGAACCGTCGGATTTTCGCTCTATACGCAGGACAGGATGCGTCCAATCAATATAAACACGACTCGACCGCCCTGCTTGTGCAGCCATACCTGGCCAGCGCAAATGCTCTATGGCGCGGCCGTGCGGGCTCGGTGAAGGTGTTCATCCTGAGCCCCACCTCTCCAGCGGAACTCTCGCGCTTCGGCGGGTATCGAAGCCTGGTGCAGAAGGTCGCCGCAATGAGCACGCTGCATGAACCCTCAGCGGAGGAGGCCGACGATGCTTTCTGGGCCGGCGCCCGCCTCGCCTCGGTGTATCTGCCACAGATATGTGCGGCAGTTGGACAGAATCAATGCGTGGCGGTAAAAGTGCCGCCTCCGCCGACCCTTCGCACCGGGACCGCGGCCGCCACGGCATTTCGCGAGATGGGGCTGAGCACCATCGTCTTTCTGACGGTCTTTATCGTGCTCCGACTTTTTCAGCGGAACCTCCAGCTCAGGCTCGTAAACGACTGCGTCAAGCTGGCGGTTCAGACGTCGATAGTACTTGTAGCCGTCTACCTGGTCTTTCTAGTCGCGTGGCAGACTAATTATCTGCCTCATAAGAACGCCGTCCCGCCGGAAAGGTACGAGATGTCCAGCTCATCGCGCTAGCTTGCGGATGGCAGATCACGGCAGAGCTATACTGTCGTGGCCAGCCACCTCCCCGCCCAGCCGGGAGGCGCCGCCAGACCACCGCCGCCGCCGGGAAGGGTCGCACACAGAATGCTTGGTCCGGTGACCGCGACACATTAAATTGTGAATGGCAATGCACTTCCAAGAGTACGAAATAGAGCGACTAGCCGTGATCACTGTGGCGGTGGGAATACGGCGGTCGAACCAGCGGAGAAACCATCCTTGGGGTCACTGAACGACTGGGTCCACCTGGAAGCAATCCAGGCCTTGATCCATCACGCGAGCGCCGTAATCGCCGCGATATTTCTGTTCGGTATCAGCGCGCGGCTAATCGCTTATCTGCTCCCGGACGGATACGCAAAAAAGATCGTCATAATTCTTGATGACCTTGTCCTGCTGGCGGTATTTGCGCTCGCCGGATGGCGGCTGCTGGTTTACATGTGGGTCAGGCCCGAGGTGGAAGAGAGCCAAGCGCAACGGATTCACGTCACTCAAACCAAACCGAAGACAGAGCTGGACGCGATTGACGCTATCCTGGCCCAGTGCCAGGTGGCGGCCGCCAAAACCGGCAGTCAAGTCGAGCAGTGCCTGCAGAGCAAAGTCGAGCAAGCCGAACAGGCGCTGGACGATGCGGGCGTCCGCATGAAGGGGCGCGACAAGGCCGACAGCGCGAAGATTGTCACTATAAACAATTTTGACGAGGCCCAACAGGCCTTCCTTCGGTACCGGGAGGCTGAATGCAGATGGCATAGCAGCGCGGCCGATGCCGCGAATGCGGCCAACGTCTACCAGGCCTGTATCGCTGATCTGACCGCCTGGCGCGCGGCGCAAATAGACCAGTTGTCGCGCAAGCAATAGGCCGTGTAGCATGGCGCCCCGAGCCGCGCGCGGCAGACCAAGGCGTTTCCGGGGACGTAGTCGTGAGGGTCCGCATTTCGTATAGTCACGCGCATATTCAGCGGCAGTCCGGGTTTAAAATAGGAGCGCACAACGGCGTGAACGGAATTCATGACATGGGCGGGGTCGACGGCTTCGGTCCAGTCGTCCGCAAGCGCAACGAACCGGCATTCCATTTCGATTGGGAGAGGCGCGTGTTTGCGATGCTCCTGCTGGCGGGCCGCGCGGCGGGCAATACTGATGAGTTTCGCCACGCGATCGAACGCATCCCGGCGCCGCGCTACGTCAATACGACCTATTACGAACGATGGATCGACGCGCTCGAAACCCTGTTCATCGAAAAAGGTGTGGTGTCCCGCCAGGAACTCGCAGCCCGAGGGGTCGAGCCCGCTACGGCCTCGCAGCCGGCCAATCTTTACCGGGGAACGCCGTCGAAGAGCTCGCGCCCGCGGGCGCGTTTTCACGCCGGCGATCGCGTAATCGCGCGCAACCTCAACCCCGCCGGTCACACCCGGCTCGCTCGTTATGTGCGCGCCAAGCGTGGCGTCATCCGGCACGATTGGGGAGTCTACGTTTTTCCCGACAGCAACGCACACGGCGGCGGCCCTCGCCCGCAGCATGTCTATAGCGTAGCGTTCAAGGCGCGGGAACTATGGGGCAACGACGCCAATCCGCGCGACACGATTCATGTCGATCTGTGGGAAGACTACTTGATCGCCGCCGAAACTCCGGCCAGGAAGAAGCTGGCGGCATCCGCCACAGAGCGCAGGAGCAAGCGATGAGTGACGAACACAGCCGGACTCCAACCGGCGCCGCGCTGAGGGTCAAGGCGCTGGAGGCGCTGCTCGAAGAGAAAGGGCTGGTCGATAGGGCAGCCCTCGATACGATCATCGATACCTTCGAGAACAAGGTCGGGCCGCGCAACGGCGCGCGCGTCGTCGCCAAAGCGTGGACCAATCCGGAGTTTCGAAAGCGGCTGCTCGACAACGCCACCGCCGCGGTCGCGGAGCTCGGCTTCGGAGGGCCCGAGGGCGGCAGCCTGTTCGCGGTCGAGAATACGCCGCGGGTTCATAATCTGGTCGTATGCACACTGTGCTCATGCTATCCGTGGTCGGTGCTGGGACTGCCGCCGGCCTGGTACAAAAGCTTCGCCTATCGCTCGCGCGCGGTCCGCGATCCGCGCGGGTTGCTGAAGGAGTTCGGCGTCGAAATTCCTGAGCAGGTGGAAGTTCGCGTTTGGGACAGCAGCGCGGAACAACGCTACATAGTGATTCCCGAGCGTCCGACGGGAACCGGCGGGATGAGCGAGGAGCAGCTTGCCAGGCTAGTCACCCGCGATTCGATGGTCGGTACGGCGAAGATTGAACCGCCGCGCGCCGGTGCCCGCCGATGAGCTCGACGGACGCGCTCGCCGAACTGCTCGCGGGTACAGCGCTGGACGACGGGTGTCCGTTCAGCGCTCCTTGGGAGGCGCGCGCCTTTGCGATTGCGGTGCGGATGCGCGAGTTGGGACTGTGCACCTGGGACGAATTCCGCCGGCATCTGATCGCCGAGATCGGCAAGGCCGACAAGGCCCATGCTCACGGATGGCTTGAGCCCGGTGACGGCTACTACACGCATTTCCTGCACGCGCTGGAAAACCTCCTGCGCGAGAAAGGCATCGTCGACGACCGCGCGCTGGCCGCCAAGATGCGCGAACTCGGCGAACCCGACTGAGCGCCGAAGGCGTCACCAGCGGCTCCGAACCTCCCTCTCCAGCTCAATCATGTCCAATTCGGCTTCCAATTGTTGAAACGCCGAGTCTCCAACTACGCCCATGACCCTTAATTGGGCCAGCCTTCCGCGCGCCGCGGCTCGAGCGCGAGCCCTGAAGGCCGCTTCATCTCGGCGTGCTTCGGGCGATACCTCGCGCGAACCGTCGATCCTGCCCAAAAATTCCGCATATTCGCGACCAAGCGCGGCTGCAACCTCTGTATCCTGTTTGCCCAAACTATCAATCGCGGCCCTGAACATCTCTTCGCGGCCGACACGTACTTCGTCATCCATGGCTCCGTCATCCTCCAATCCTAACACCAGCAACAGCGGACGAAGGGTGAGACCCTGAATTACCAGGGTGCCCAACACCACGGTGAATGCAGTCAGCACAATCAGGTCGCGATAGGGGAACGCCACCCCGCCGCCGGATCCGTCAGGCAAAGCGAGTGCGGCGGCAAGCGTTACGAGCCCGCGCATGCCGCACCATGCAACGACTACGCTACGCTTGAGTGGCGGCGTGGTCAGCCATCGTGTGACGCGTCCACCCGGCATGAGGTTAATCAACCAGAGTGCTCTGTTATAGAACATCACCCAACCAATCCGCGCCGACATCACGGTGACCGTCACCGTTGCCGCGAAGGTTAGCATCTGGAAACGTTGTGCAGAGCCAACCCGGTCCATAATCGGCGCGATTTGCAGACCGATCATGACGAAGGCAAGCGCGTTGAGCAGGAACACCACTGTATCCCAGACCGCATAAGACGGCACTCGAACCGCAGCCGGCATCCGGATCGGAGCGCGCCGCGACAAAATCACCGCAAAGGTGACGATCGCCAGCACGCCCGACAGATGCAGGCGATCGGCCAGGATCCACACTCCAAACGTGCCGATGAACTGCATGATGATCGAACTGGGCACGTCGGAAAAACGGCGGACAATTCCGTCAAACCCAAAAGCGAACGCGACGCCGATAGCAATACTGCCGCCCAGGACCAGCGCCAAGGTCGAAGCCACGCCGAGAGTAACACCATCGTGTGCAACCGCAGCCCCTACGGCTAACCGGTAGATCAGCAGTGCGCTGGCGTCGTTGAGCAGACTCTCGCCTTCCAGGATGGTGAGTAGGCGATGCGGAAGCCGTACCTCTTTGAGGACCGCCGTCGCGGCGGCCGCATCCGGTGGCGCCACCAGGGCGCCCAGCGTGATAGCAACGGACCAAGGCATGGCAGGCACAAGCCAGTGAGCCACTGCCGCCACGGCCGACGTCGTCACGGCCACCGCAATCAGAATCAGGCTCGTAAGAGGAACCCAGTTAGCTTTTAGGTCTCGCAGCGAACTGTCATACGCCGCGTCCAGCAATACCGGCGCAACGAATAACGCGAGCGCCAAGTTCGGGTCCAGAGACAATCGCGGACCATCTGGTATAAGCGCGACTGCCGCCCCGCCGAGCGCAAGCAGAGCTGGAGAGGGCACCCCGATCCTGCGCGCGAGAGCGGCCAACATCACCGCACCCAAGAGCAACGCTAAAATCCACTCGAGATCGACCATGTTCGGGTTGTATTCGGCGAGTCATACTTCCTTCAAGAAGGTCCTCAAAATTCTCGTCGCAGATATCGGTACTAGCGGCTTTTAAGCCGCGCTACCGTCGCAGCTTCAGACGATCTTGCACATCGCGATCCAGTTGTTTTCTTCGGGCAGGGCTCGCTCAGCCATCTGTCACTGACTTCATCTATAAGGCGATCGAAGGCGAAGGTGGAGGCGTTGACGGCGAATTGTTCGCCGGACTCGACATCCTCGACGAAATCGCGACCACAGTCTTCGCATCGACAGTGTCTGAACGCCTTCCCTGAAACCTGTACGAGCCTTCCGTCTGGCGGAATGCACTTATGCGCTGACCAGAAATCCATCGTTGTCTTCGTGGTATGCTCCCTGATCGCAGCTTTTGCAAGGCGATCATATACGGAGAAGCATTTACGATAGCCCCGTCGCCCGCCTCGATCGCGTGAAGCCAGGCAGCCTAGCGGCGGCGTTGGTATGCTCAGAAGCAGTGGTGATTAGGCAAGCAGACGTTTATCTTTCAAGTGCGACCGCCGGGGGACCGATGGGCTTGCGACGCTTGAAGAGGCCCAGCCCCCATAATCGAAGGCTATCCATATAAAGGTAAATGACCGGAGTCGTGAACAGCGTCAGCATCTGGCTGACGATCAGTCCGCCGACAATCGCGACGCCAAGAGGCCGGCGCAATTCGGAACCATAACCAGTTCCCAGGGCCAATGGCAGGCCCCCGAGCAGAGCGGCCATCGTGGTCATCATGATCGGGCGGAAGCGCAGTACACAGGCCTGGTAGATCGCGTCTTCGGACGACTTGCCCTGGTTGCGCTCCGCCTCCAGGGCGAAATCGATCATCAGGATGGCATTTTTCTTCACGATTCCGATCAGCAAAATGATCCCGATCAACGCGATCACGGTCAGATCGATTCCGCATATCCATAAGGCCAGCAGTGCTCCCACCCCGGCCGAGGGTAGGGTCGATAGAATCGTAATCGGGTGTATGTAACTTTCGTACAAGATCCCCAACACGATATATACACTGAGCAGCGCGGCCAGGATCAGCATCGGCTCGTTGGCCAGTGAAGACTGAAATGCCTGCGCAGTTCCGGCGAAGGTGGTCCAAATGCCCGCAGGCAGACGAATGTCTTGCTCAGCCTGGTCGATCAGCGTAACCGCGTCGCCGAGCGAGACACCGGGGGCAAGGTTGAACGAGATCGTGACCGAAGGGAACTGCAGCTGATGGTTTACCGTCAACGGTGTGGTCGAGATTGCGGAACGGCTGAATGTGCTCAATGGGACCATCGAGTTACCGGCCGTATTGTTGGTGGTGCTCGGAATGACCGCGCCCGCCACGGACGTGCCGGCGTTTGTGCCGATGATGGTGATGCCGTTATTCAGGACGCCGTGATTACCCAGAATTATGGACAGCGCATTACTTGCTCCGGTTGCGCTGCTCGAGCTCCCGGCGGGCTGACTCGGTGTCGTTGTATTGCTCGGACTCGAGGCGCTCGAAGCCGCGGTGCTGCCGCCACTGGCGGCACTCGTGCTGCCGATCCCAGGTAGCGCCGTAACTGTGGACCCCGAGGCCACAAAATTGGCCGTACTGGCTCCGGTTGTAGAGCTCACTCCACCAATCAGGTCGGTGGTCGAGCTTGCCGAAGCGGCGGTGCTGGAACCCGACGTACTCTGAATCCCGGCAGTCAAACCGAGAGTCGGAGTAGTGGTGACGGGAACAGCCGCATTGGTTGTTCCGGGTAGACTCGGGCTTGGCACGCTAAATGTACTATTATCAGCGGCCGCGCTTGACGCTCCACTGCCGGTAGCGCTCAGGGCCGTGCTTGCGCCGCTTGATCCGGACGAGTTGGAAGAAACCGGCTGGGCGGCATTGGACGCCAGATGAATTAGATGCAGCGTATCAGGATTCTGCCAGAACTGCGGCGCCACCTCCATCACCACGTAGTACTGATTCAACTGGGTGTACATGGTGGAGACTTCTTCCTGTCCGAACGCATCGTACAGGGTCTTGTCAATCACCTGGGTTGAAAGTCCAAGGCGTGACGCCGTGGCGCGATCCAGGGTCAGATTGGTGGCCAGGCCATTGTATTGCTGATCGCTGCTGACATCGCTCAGTTGGGGCAGCCGCTTCAATTTCGCGAGCAATTTCGGGGCCCAATTCATCAGTAAGTCGAGGTCGTTGCTCATCAGCGTGTACTGATATTCGGCGTTCGCCGATCTGCCGCCGATACGCAGGTCCTGTTGTGCCTGCAGGTAGAGGCTCAGACCGGCCTGCTTCGCGGTCCGTTTGCGGATTTGTGCGATTACCTGTTGCGCACTTAGCTTGCGCTGACCGCGCGGCTTTAGATTGACATACATGGTGGCCGTGTTGGTGGCGCCATTGGTTCCCGTGAAAGCCAGGACGTTGTCCACGTTCGGATCACCGAGCACGGCCTTGATCAGCCGCTGCAGCCGCCGGTTCATGGCCTGAAACGACGTATCCTGATCGGCCACTACGGCACCCGCCAGGCGCCCGTTATCCTGTTCGGGGAAGAATCCTTTCGGCGTGATGTAGAACATGTAGATATTGACCGCCAGGGTCATCAATGCGACGCCGAGCATCAGGCGCGAATGTTTCAGCACCCATTTGAGGCCGATTTCGTAACGATTGAGTACCCAAGCGAAGACCCGCTCGCTGGCGTTGTAGATCCGGTTATGCTCGCTCGCCTTCTGGTGACGTAGCAGTTTCGCACACATCATCGGCGTCGTGGTCAGCGAGATCACCATCGACACCGCGACCGCCGCCGACAGTGTAATCGCAAACTCACGAAACAATCTGCCCACTATCCCGCCCATCAGCAGAATCGGAATGAACACCGCGATTAGCGACAGGCTGATCGAGATCACGGTGAATCCGATCTCCCTGGTGCCCTTGACCGCGGCCCGGTACGGGGACATCCCTTGTTCGAGATAGCGGGTAATGTTCTCCACCACCACGATCGCGTCGTCGACCACGAAGCCGGTGGAAATGGTCAGTGCCATCAACGACAGATTGTCGATACTGTAGCCGCACAGATACATCACGCCAAAGGTTCCGATCAGCGAAATCGGAACCGCCACGCCGGGAATCAGAGTGGCGCGCAGATTGCGCAAGAAGACGAAGACCACCATCACTACCAGGCAAATCGAGATTAGCAGTGTGGCCTCGACGTCCTTGACCGACGCCCTGATGCTGATGGTCCGATCCAGCACGACCTTCAGATCAATTGACGCCGGGATCGACGCTTTCAGCGCCGGCAGCGCGGCATAAACATGGTCCACCGTATCGATCACGTTGGCCCCGGGCTGCCGCCACACGATCACCAGGATAGCGCGGTTCAAATCGGAGTAACCCGACGCGCGCACGTTCTGGACTGAATCCTCGACCTGCGCGACCTCGGACAGCGTTACGGCGGTGCCGTTGTTATAGCCGATGATCAGCGGCTTATAGTCGGCGGCTTTAAGCAACTGGTCGGTGGTACTGATCGCCCAGGCTTGGTTGCCGTCGGCGAACTCGCCAGTGGGGCTGTTGGTATTGGCCGCCGCCAGAACGCTGCGCACTTGTTCCAGGCTGATACCCAAATGGCGCAACTCCGTCGGGTTGAGTTCCACCCGCACCGACGGCAACGCGCCGCCGCCGACCACGACCTGACCAACGCCCTGAATCTGGGAAAGCTTCTGCTCGAGGATCGAATCGGCGGCATCGTAAAGTTCACCTGGCGTCTTCACTTTGGAAGTCAACGCCAGGATCATCACCGGCGCGTCGGCCGGGTTGACCTTTCTATAGATGGGCTTGGACGGCAGGTTGGCTGGCAGATTGCTGCTGGCGGCGTTGATTGCGGCTTGGACATCGCGCCCCGCCGCGTCGATGTTACGGTCGAGTTCGAACTGCAGCACAATCGTGGTCTGGCCCAGAAAGCTGCTCGAGGTCATCTCGGTCAGAGAAGCGATATGGCCGAATTGCCGCTCCAACGGCGTTCCCACCGACGTTGCCATCGTCTGCGGACTGGCACCGGGAAGCTGCGCTTGCACCTGGATGGTCGGGAAATCGACTTCCGGCAACGGCGCGACCGGTAGCGCACGGAACGCGATCAGCCCCGCCAACGCGATAGCAATCGTCAGCAGCGTAGTGCCAACCGAGTTCTTGATAAACGTCTCGGAGACGCTCATGTGATGACCAGCCGCTGTTCGGCCTGCCGGGCCTGCTCCGTATTTTCCGCGGACGGCTCCTCTTCCTCCTCAACCGTCGCCGTTTCGGGCGCGAGCCGGTCGAAATACAGGAACACCACCGGCGTGGTGTATAGCGTCAGGGCCTGGCTGAGAATCAGGCCACCCACGATTGCGATCCCCAGAGGCTGGCGCAGCTCCGACCCCATTCCGGTTCCCAGCGCCAGGGGCAGACCTCCCAGGAGCGCCGCCATCGTGGTCATCATGATCGGCCTGAAGCGCAGCAGACAGGCCTGATATATCGCTTCCTCGGCGCTCTTGCCCTCCTGGCGCTGCGCTTCGAGAGCGAAGTCGATCATCATGATAGCGTTCTTCTTGACGATGCCGATCAAAAGAATGATGCCGATGAGTGCGATGACGTCAAGGTCGAGATGGCAAATAAGCAGAGCGATAATCGCGCCGACACCGGCCGAGGGCAGCGTTGAGAGAATCGTGATCGGATGGATGTAGCTCTCATAAAGCACCCCGAGCACGATGTAAACGGTGATCAGGGCGGCGAGGATCAGCAGCGGCTCGTTGGCCAGCGAGGCGCTGAACGCCGCGGCGGTACCCTGAAACGCGCCCTGGATGCTAATCGGCATCCCGATCTCTTTTTGCAGCGCATTGATCGCGTCGACCGCCTCACCCAACGAGTAGCCGGGCGCGAGATTGAAGGAGATCGTAACGCACGGAAACTGTCCCTGATGATTGATGATGAGGGGTGTGCGAATCTGCTCGTAATGCGTAAACGTGCTCAGCGGCACCTCACTGCCGCTGGACGAAGTCACGTAAATGTCCTGCAGCGATTTGGGGTTGCGCTGGAATTTTGGGTCCACCTCGAGCACCACGTGATACTGATTGAGCTGGGTGAACATGGTAGAAATTTGTTCCTGGCCGAAAGCGTCGTAAAGCGTGTCATCAATCGTTGCCGAGCTGATGCCCAGGCGCGAGGCGGTGCGGCGATCGATTACCAGGTGCGCCCCCAGGCCCGCGTTCTGCTGGTCGGTGGCGACGTCGCGCAAAGCGGGCAGGGTTTGCAGCTTGTCCACCAGTTTCGCGGTCCACACCTGCAGCTCCTGCGGGTTGGGATCTTCGAGAGTGTATTGATATTGCGTCCGGCTAACCCGGTCATCGACGGTGAGATCCTGAACGGGCTGCAGGTAAATCGCGATTCCCTGAACTTTAGCAAGCTGCTCCTGCAATCGGCTGATTATCTGCTCGACGTTAGCCTGGCGCTGTTCCAGCGGCTTTAGATTGATCAGAATTCTGCCGCTGTTAACCGTGGTGTTGGTTCCGTCGATACCGATAAACGATGACAGGCTTTCAACCGCCGGGTCGCGCAGGATAACCTTGGCCAACGCCTGCTGGTTGCGCACCATCGCGGCAAACGACACGGTTTCCGGCGCCTGCGATACGCCCTGAATCACGCCGGTGTCCTCGACCGGGAAAAACCCCTTCGGTATGTACCAGTAAAGGAAGATGGTCAGGACCAGGGTGGCTATCGCGACCAGCAAGGTAGCCGGCTGATGCTTCAGGATCCAACGCAGGGTCCAGCCGTAAAATTCGATGGTCCGCTCGAAGGCATGTTCTGAGATCCGGAACAGCCTGCTCTGCTCCTTCTCCGGCTTGTGGCGCAGGAGCTTGGCTGACATCATCGGCGTCAGCGTCAGCGAGACGACCGCAGAGACCAGGATCGTCACCGCCAGCGTGATAGCGAACTGCCTAAACAGGCGGCCGACGATGTCGCCCATAAAGAGCAGCGGAATCAGCACCGCAATCAACGAGATGGTAAGCGACAGGATGGTGAACCCAATCTGGCGCGATCCCTTAAGCGCGGCCGCCAGTGGGGCCTCTCCCTCCTCGATAAATCGCGAGATGTTCTCGATCATCACGATCGCGTCGTCCACCACGAAGCCGGTGGAAATCGTGAGCGCCATCAGCGTCAGATTGTTCAGGCTATAGCCCAGCAGGTACATGATGCCGAACGTGCCCACCAGCGAAAGCGGCACGGCGACACTCGGAATAATCGTGGCCGCGAAACTGCGCAGAAATAGAAAGATGACCATCACGACCAGCGCGATGGTCAACATCAGCTCGAACTCCACGTCCTCGACCGAAGCGCGGATGGTGATGGTGCGGTCGGTCAGGACCGCCACCTTGACCGACGCTGGAAGCGAGCTCTGCAACTGGGGCAGCAGCGTTTTGATGCGGTCGACGACCGTGATGATATTGGCCCCGGGCTGCCGCTGCACGTTGAGGATTACAGCCGGCACCGAGTTCATCCAGGCCGCCTGCTTGACGTTTTCAGGCTGGTCCACAACTGTGGCCACGTTCGACAACGTCACCGGCGAGCCGTTGTGGTAGGCGATTATCAACGGCTGGTAATCTTTGGCCGACAGCAATTGATCGTTGTCCTCGATCGTATAGTCCAGGTTGCGGCCATCGAAATTTCCCTTGGCCGCATCGACATTGGAGGCCGCCACCGCGGCGCGGACCTCCTCGAGCGTGAGCCCATAGGATGCAAGTTGAGTCGGATTAACCTGGATCCGCACCGCCGGCTTTTGCCCGCCGCTGATCGTGACCAGTCCGACACCAGGCACCTGCGAGATCTTCTCCGACAGGCGCGTGTCGGCGAGATCCTCGACTTGATCCAGCGGCAGTTCGTTGGAGGTCAGACCGAGGGTCAGAATCGGCGCGTCGGCAGGATTGATCTTGCTATAAACCGGCGGGGTCGGGAGGTTGGTGGGTAGGTATGTCGCAGCGGCATTAATCGCCTCCTGAACTTCCTGCTCCGCTACGTCAATGTTGAGATTGAGGTCGAACTGCAGCATGATTACCGACGACCCGAAGGAACTACTCGAGGTCATCTGGTTCAGGCCTGGGACTTCGCCGAACTGACGTTCGAGCGGAGCGGTCACCGCTGACGCCATTACGTCCGGATTAGCCCCGGGATAAAATGTGAGTACCTGAATGGTCGGATAGTCGACTTCCGGCAAAGCGGAAACCGGCAATTGCTTGTAGGCGAAACCGCCCGCAAGCAAAATCGCAGCCATCAGCAACGAGGTCGCGATCGGCCGCAGGATGAATGGCCGGGAAAGGTTCATCCGCCAATCGTGGTGCCGGCACCAGCGCTTGAGTTCGAGTCCATCCTAACGGCGACCTTGGTTCCGGGTTGCAGCTTGTCCAAACCGTCGGTCACTACTTTATCCCCCGCGCTAACGCCCTTTGCGATCGCGGTCAGGTCGCCTTGCGTCGGCCCTACCTTGACCTGGCGCTGCACCACCGTGCTGTTGGGCTGGACAACGTAGACGAAAGACCCTTGCGCACCGCTCTGAATCGCCGCAGTGGGCACCAACAGCGCATCCTGGACGGTTTTCACCAGCAGGCTCGCATTCACGAACTGGTCCGGAAACAGCGCATAATCGGGATTCGCGAACTGGGCCCGCAGCTTCACCGTTCCGGTGTTCTGGTCAATCTCATTGTCGAACGTCAGCAGGAAGCCGGTCGCGATTTTCTTGCTGAAGTCGCGGTTCCAGGCCGTCACGGGTACCTGGCGCCCACTATGCATGTCGTTGACAACTTCGGGAATGTTATCCTCGGGAATACTGAAAATCACCGAGATTGGTTGTAATTGGGCAATCACCACCACGCTGTCGGTGGCCTGCACGTAATTACCCATGTCAACCAGCCGCAAGCCGACACGGCCCTTTATCGGCGATACGATCCGGCAATAGGAAAGATTGACCTTGACCCCCGCGATCACGCCGCGGTCGTTTTCGATCGTGCCCAATGCCTGCCGGTAGAGCGCTTCCTGATTATCCAAATCCTGCCGCGCGATTACCCCGTCTTTGAACAAGGTGCCATACCGCTCCAGCGTCACCTTCGCATTAGCCAGCGTGGCCTGATCCCGCGCAAGCTGTCCTTCGTACTGATCCAATTGCGCCTGGTAAGGCGACGGGTCGATATTAACCAACAAGTCTCCCGCATTGACCAATTGTCCTTCTTTAAAATCAATTTTCGTGATTTGGCCCGCGATTCGGCTTTTTACCGTGACCGTCGCAAACGGCGTTACGGTACCGATCTGGTTCAAATAAATATCCAAATTCCCGCTTTTGACTATGCCTGCCGACACCGGTACGGTGGGCACCTTCATGACGGGTTTATTTGCGCGGCTATGTAGCGACCATCCATAGACCCCGATACAGAGCACTCCCAATGCCGCCAGCCACAACCCCCATCGCCGGGGACTGCGCTCCGTTTCGTGATCCAGTGCCGCGGTCTGGCGGAATTCCGAGCTCGTCGATTCTCTGATGGTTCGCGTGTTTTGGTCCATGATTACGTTTTGCATCTTGCGCGATCCGCCGTGCCTGTTCGCAGATGAGAATCAAAGCCGCGGAGTCGATTCATCCATAGAGGCCGCCGGCCGCTGGATGAGAATCTCGGGTGATTTCGTGATGGTTCACGAGACAGCCGTCGAGCAGGATGGCAACTATCGTTCGCACCGCCTCCTCGACCGTAACCTCCTTGCTGTGGTGGCGCCGGACCCCGCGGATCATGCCCAGGATGGACTCGGCCACGAGTTGAAAATTCAAGTCATCGGCAATCCACCCTGCGTCCGCTCCCTCGCTCAACACCTGGCTAATCAAAGACGAGAGTTCTTTACGTTCCCGCTGATAGTGCTCGCGTCGCATAGGGTAAAATCGCACTGGGGTCGCGTAGCAAGGCAAAAAAATCACCGCGGTCCCAGACATAAGCCAAAACATGGCGCACAATCGCGCGCGATTCGCTCCGGATACGGCTTCTCCTCTTCCAGCGCGCACTCGATTTGTTTGCGTAGCTGTCCGAAGCCCGCAATTATGGCGGCCGCGTAAAGGCCCTCTTTCGATCCGAACTGCCGATATATACTGCCTTTTCCCACCTGCGCCCGTGCCGCCACTTCATCCGCGGTGACCTTGTCGAAACCATTGTGCGCGAACAGTTCCATCGCACTCATGAGAATCCTTTCGCGCAGCCGCGGGATGGCTTGACGCCCGGGCCGGCGCCGGCCGGCGGATTCAGATCGTATGTTCATTGGACACGTTCTCCGAGATGAACAACCGCAGCGGTGTAACCGGCTCGAAGCAAATTTCGAAACGTTGTGGACTGCGGAGTCCCTAATTCAAAAGTAACGCCGGATCTGAAGCGCACGCAAGTATTTACCCATCGTCCACTTAAAACCCGGAGAGTGCCGGCCGTCGTTTTCGGTTCTGCCGGATTTGTGTTGCAAGCCGCCGATGCACAAGGCATTGACGACAATTCGAATGACGCTCGACGTTTTCATGACTGCAATACGCCGAGCGCGGAACTGGTCGAGGATCCGACATCTATTAAGTAAGACGAAATCGGCGCATCTTTAGTTGACATCGAATCAGAGCTGGTGCTGGTTGCGACAATCCTGGCGCCGGACGGTAGCGGCTTGCTCCTTGGAAAAAAAAAGACCGACGATAGTCCGATGTGATGAGGTATCTCCTCCGTTTGTCATGTAAGATGGTTGAGTGAGAGTCGATAGAGGAATTCTCGTAAACGTAAGCTGTGGTCGTTACGTCTAAAGATTAGGGCGATAGCTCCATGATTTTCGGGGCACGGGAAGATGAATCGAAAAGTTAATGTCCGGTTACGTGCAATTGCGATTGCCGTGATGGCGTTGGCGATGCTGACTGCTTTGGTCACGAAGGCTTCCGGCACAGTCGCAATTGCAAAATCTCCAGCCTGGGTATGTTCCGCAGGCGCCAGCTCAGGGAGCGCCCCATCAAACTCTCACGCTGCCGCAAGTAGCTCCGCAATCGCCACCGCCGGCGGCGGAATTGCCGCCATCGTCGGGCCAGGAGGGGTCGCTCGAAGTGCCGCAGCAGCGGGCTCCCGAATGCGCCGCAGGAGGGGTCGCTCGAAGAGCCGGAACGGCCTACTGAGCGCCAGCCGGGAACCATCGTCGGCAGAATTTCGGTCACTGCCACCGACCAAAGCGGACGATGGATTCAGGACTTGGGCAAGCAGGATCTCAACGTCTACGAAGACGGAGTCCGGCGGCCGGTTCTCGGGGTTCAGCGCGACACCGATACGCCCGTAAGTATCGGCATCGTAGTCGATACCAGCGGCAGCATGGATTGGAAGCTGGCGGCCGCCAAAGCCGCGCTGCAGGACTTCGTCCGGACCATGAATCCCAACGACCAGTTTTTTCTGATTGCGTTTTCCAACCAGGCTTTCCTGCTGCAGGATTTCACCAACAATCCTGCGGGTCTGAATCACGCGATAGGACTCCTTTACGCCCACGGTCGAAACGGCGTTGTTTGACGCGGTGGTACAAGGGCTCCAGAAGGTCGAACAAGGCCGATGGCCCAAAAAGGCCCTGCTGGTAATGACCGATGGGATGGACAATCAAAGCTCGAACTCGCTCAGCAGCACCATCGAGGCTGCGCGCCGAGCAGGAGTTCTGATTTATACCGTAGGTCTCGGCACCACCGGCGGGGCAGGCGATGGCGTTTGCGCCGCCGCTGATGACACTGGGTGGTCTTGGGATATCGATTGGCGGCGGTTTCGGTGGGGGTTTCGGGCGTCACGGCGGCGGTCCAATGATGGGTGGCGGCGGCGAGGACGAAATGGTTGACGCGCCTACCTTGCGGACGTTGGCCGATGAAACCGGGGCAACAACTTTTGTAATCAATCCCCGCGTGACCGATATGTCGGCGCTCGATGCTCACTTCCAACAGATTTCGAATGAATTGCGCGAGCAATATACCGTGCGCTACGCGTCAGCCGGCGGTGACCGGCCACATCAGATTCGGGTTGAGCCGGCGCGCGACGGAATGGAGGTTCGCGCGCCCAAATGGACGGGTAACAGCGCCTCCGACTACGGCGGATAATCAAATCCGCCGGGGTCATTTAGCAGCAATCTCATAGACCAGTCGGTACAGAACTGGAACGTCTGAAAACGCGGCCTGGAAATCACTCAAGGCTGTCGGGCGTCAATCGCAAGTGCATTCGGAGCATGGCGAGGAAACAGTTATCGATGACGGTTGCGTTATCGACCCCGGCGGCGGCAGATAAGAATTGCCGGCGCCGACATATTCCAGAGCCCCAGGGACGGCCGGCCAGCGATTAGCCGCGCCCGCATTCTGATTGGCCCCAGGCAGCAGCCCATACCCATTGCCGGCTCCGACACCGCCCGCTACCCCGTTGCTTGGCAGTTTGCCCTGGTTGTACGCCAGGCACGCACCGCCCGCACTCTGACGGGCGCTGAAATAGCTTGAGGCGGAGACTTGTCCCATCCAGCGAGTTCCGACGCCGGCGCCAAAGCAAGAGCAATTGAACACGCGCGGGCCCGGAGTCGAATAAGCGGCCGGCAGGGACGGAATCGCGGCCACCGGCGGGGCGACCGCCGTTGTAATCGGTGCCGGGAGCTGCGCCGGCGGACTGGGCGGCGGCAGCGGAACGACAAGTGGATTCGCCGGGGGTAGCTGGGCCCATCCCGGATGCACAATCTCAACAGCCATCACGATCGGTACAACGCCGACCGCGATCAAGCGCAATACGCGCCAGATTGCGGGTCGCCCGCCACGCGCGGCCTGCCGGCGGTAGAATGAGGCCGAGGGAGGATTCGCTTTAAGCACGATTTGACAACCTTTGTCCGAATGGCAATGGGCGGTTTTGGGGCCTGCGAGTTTGATCAAAAGCGCGCGTACCATGGGGTCGGGCCGGGCCTTTCCAAACGGAAGTCGATATTGAACTGCCTGAGCAGGGTGCCTTCGGCATGCCACAGCGCCAGCCGGGCATTTTCCAAACCAACATCAGATTGAACCTCGTTGCCCTGCGCGGTGACCAGGTTGCTTTGGTATTGCAACACCTGGTTGGTGGTCGCCATACCGTCGTGAAATTGCTGGCTGACATCATGCAGGGCTTTGGCCGCATAGTGGGTCGCTTCCTTGGTAGCCGACTACCTGCTCCCGATAGGCCCTAAGGTTGACTAGCGCACCTTTCACTTGCAGGGCGGCCTGAAAGATCGCCTCGCGATATTGCAAGCGGGCCTCGTTGTATGAAATGCGCGCTTGAGACAACGCCGCCTTGGCCGCCGCGTTGTCCAATGGCATCGTGAAACTCAGCACCGCCGCGTAGTTGTAGAATCTGGCGTCGAACAAGCGGTTGAGCGCGTCCGAGTATTCGCCGCTAAACGGTAACTCGGCGGCGTTAAATTTGCCGCCGGGCGGCAATGCCGGTCCGCTGGGGTCGAAGCAGTTGGCATATGTCGGTATGCCCGCCCCTGAGGTACAAGCCGTAGCACCGGCCGATGACGTAAGGCCAAACTCCGCGCCGATATTGAGCTGCGGCAGGGTTTGATTTTGTGCGTATTTTACCTGAATCATGGCAGTGGTAATCGCTTCGCGCAGGCCGGCCAGAGCCGGATTGTAGTCGAACATTTGCTCCAGCACGGTTTCGCTGTTGGTCGCGATTTCCGACTCCGTGTCGGGTTGTTGATCCGGCTCGATCGCTTCTCCAAATAAGCTTTGTCCGGGGCGGAGGGTTACGTCTTGACGCAGGGTGATCTGCGCGGTTTCCAGGGCGGCCTGAGCGGCCTCGAGGTTGGCCTTGGCGGTCGCGGCAGCCGAGCGCGCTTCGTACAGATTCACCGGTGCCATCATGCCAACCCGGACGCTTTCTTTGTTGACCCGAACGAGATCATTGTTGAATTGTAACGCGGCTTGCGCCACTCTGAGGTTCTCTTCCGCTTGGACCACGCCCCAATAGTCGTTGCCGATATGCTGGACAAAATCGTTGAGGGCAGACCCATAGCTCCATTGCGAGGAGCGCTGCGCGGATTGTGCCAGACGGACGTTGATGGTCGCGAATTGCCAGCCAAAATTTTGCAATAACGGCTGTGAGACCGACATTTCAAGCACCGGTGAATAGGCTGGATTGACCGGGCTATAGGGGGTGTTGGTTTCCTCGCGGTCGTTTTCGAAGACCAGTCCAAGCGTCGCGTTGGTGGTGGAGAGTACCTTGCTGATGCCAAAATTCCAGTCGTAAAACTTGCTCTCATCGGCGACGGTGCCGGGGTTTTGGAAGGGCGAGGAGACCGGGGAAACCTCTTTTTCCACATCGATCTGGGAAGAGAGGGTCGGATCAAACGCCGCGTTGGCCCCATTGACGCCTTCGGTGGCCGCTAGCGGGGTTAGGGCTACCGCGGCCAGGCCAGGATTGTTCCTGAGCGCCAGATAAATCGTTTGCTTGAGGGTGAGCCGATGCGTCAGGCTACCCATCTCGGACGAGTAGTGCTGGCCGCTGAAAAATTCTCCACCCGGGATCCATTGGTCGACGAATATCTGAGGCAGTGACAGAATAGGGTTGCTTTCATATCATATCGGCCGCACGCGCCGGGACATTGATCGGAGGCGTCGTGTTGGCGGCCGCCGTCCCGGCCGCGGATAAATTGGTCTGAGCGGGCTGCGGCGCTACTGAAATCGACCCTGATTCGCTCAGCCCTACGCCGCCCGCAGACTGGGATTGAGCGGCTGCCCATCCGGGGATAAGCGCGAGAAAAGACACCACGACGATGCTAGAGAACGTGCTCTTGGGGTTTAACATTTGCTTCACAGTCTCTCCCACTTGGTCTTACTCGTCAGGCATGCCTTGGCCGGCGCGACCACGTGTCAGCCACCGCGGCTTCCCGGCACAGTGAACAGTATGCACCGGCGATCCAGGCGATTGGAACCCTGCGATGGCTGGCAAAAGTCAAGATTGCTGACTAAAAGAGGTGACGCTGGCCCGCGGTCCCGTAAACCACCTGATCGCACGCCGCTTCAATCACGAATCCTTAGGATTCCAACTTTCCAGGCCTCAAGCCCGCTTATGGGCAGAGAATCGGAAGTGCCGGACCCGATGGCGTTAAGCACTAATAGGCCCAATACGGACCTGGACCGCCAGGCGTCTCTTGTCCGTTGATAGCTACAAACACGTTGCGTCCAAAGAAAAACGGCAGTCCCCAGTCAAAAGACCCGGGATTGGTGCCGCCGAGATCGTTGAATGCGGCATTCGAGGTGGAGAACAACAGGTCCGCATTCGCGATGTCGAAGGTTACGCTTCCGGATTGACCATTTGTCCCAACGTTTTCGGCGGTAAGCGTCAGGGTCTTACTCGGGCAGTAAAAACCGGGCTCGTCAGAGCATTCCGCAATACCTGTAATTGCGGGAGCTGAGAAAAAAGATGCCATTGGAGCCGCTATCGATAAAGCTGTCAGCATATGATGTACCCTCGTAAATGGTAGTGAAATCAGCCAAGATCATTAACGGTATAGACTTTTGCACTGCCGAGGGCATTGTTAGAGCGGGTTCCGATGCCAAAGACCAGTGAACCAGATACAGTGGCTGCTCCGGCGGCACCAATCGCCGGAAGACTTACCATCACGCCATTGTTGTCCGAGGAAAAGAATGGCACCGGGTTTTGTACCTGTGCTTCCAGGCTTTCGGCAGCCACCGAACAGGCCGATGACGAGCACGTGAAATAGATTCCCGGATTGGAGGGACCGCTGCTGGCGCATACTGAACCGCAATCCTGTATGAAGGGGCCAACACCGAGAATACCTTTGGCGCCGAGAGCCTTTAAAGTGTCCCTCGCGGGCAAGCCGGTGTCGGTGCAATCAGGCGGCGGTGAAGTGAATCCCGGCGCTCCCACAATCTGCAACGGCACGCCATGCGCAGTCTCTCCGGCGATTTCGACGTCAGCATCCGCCACCGGTCCCCAGGTAAACGCATCCGTGAACAGGGCGCACTCGGCTACGGTATCTTCACCTGCGGTTTGCACAGGCAACGCCACAGTCAGTTCAGAGCCGAGAATCCTCAAGCCATACGAGCCGGTGTCAACCAGGATGCTGTCGATGGTCTGGCAACTTGAAGTGCCGGGAACGCACACGGTCACGGAAGTGAATACCCCATTCGCATAATTGCCTTCAGGACCGGGATTGACGCTGATTGGTTGAACGTTGCTGCCGGCGGACGGCGTTGGTGTGGGTATTGGTATGGCCGTTGACGAGGGCGTCGAGACGGGGCCGGTTGAAGTTCCACCCCCGCCCCCACCGCCACAAGCGGTGCAAAGGGCGGCGAAACCGATGAACAGTATTGCAGTAAGGACTCGCTTCATTGTATCTCGTCCGTGGTCACACCTGCCGGTATCAGTGACGGCACATAGGCTCGGCCGCGCAGATCGCGCATATGACCCCCGGTTTCCACCACGACTGTGCCCGTCTCGACCCGAAGCTGGCCTCGTTGTTGATGCCCCTGACTTGCGGCAGCTTGAAATTCGTTGAAGTAAGGACCCAGCAAATTCGATAGATCCGGTGGTCGCGGCCCACGCCATGAAACAGCGAATACGGTGCCGCCCGAAGAAACATACTCCTTGACGACGGTACCCGAAGGGGTCGAAATTTGCTCAACCGTGTAGTTCGGATGGGTGGAAGACGCCAGGCTTCCCGCCATAAAGAGCCTGATCGTCTGTTACCGAACGGGCTGGCGCCCCAAGGACCGCATAAGCTGTGCGCGGCCACAAAGAGATGCAGATCAGCATGGCAAATGCCGCAAGCAAAGCGGTATTGATTTTTGGGTTGCGCGGATTTTCGGACGTAGCGCATGGCCGGCCGTTGACCCCTCTTAGTCTGCAAACCGAGCGGCTAAACGCTGGCCATCGGCATGAGCGATCGCGATCTGTGCTCGCGACTATATGCGGTGTCTTTGCCGTTCGTTGTGATTGCCATGATGACCTGGGGATGGCAGCCATAGTCAGGCTGTCCGTAATATATTCAAGATTCGGAAGGCGACTGACAAGTTTGGCCACCAAAACTAGGCCTATTAAGGCGGTTTTATCGGACCGCGGCCGGATCGCCCGGATTGGGCCAGTGAGAGCCCGAGGGCTTGCTGCTGCAGCCGGGCAAGTTTTTGGTAAGCAATCACGTTGCACAAGACGGCGAGGCCAAAAAAGACGAGCGCCGCAATAAGCCCGGCTCTCCACCAGCGTTCCTGTCCCCGCTCCGCTTCTTTTCGCACCCCGTCATTATATGCGGTCCCGCGTTGCACGGACGAATTTATCTGTCATCATAGCCATCCTAAAGCTTCTTATCGTTGCTTGGCTTAATGACGAAGTTGGTCTCCATCCCTCCCGTTTAGCCGCCCGACGCAAAATAGCGGGCCGAGATGGGGCCAATTTTCCTATCGCGAGATGACCCCACCACTTCCCTCGGATTCCGTCGCGCACAACTCCGAGACGTCCCTTTTTGATCCCGGCCGGCGTCAGTAGTGCCAATGCTCATCATGATGATGGTGATGGTACTCCGCGCCATACGGGTTATGATAACTCCAGCACTATAATTGTCTACCAGTCGTTCTGCTGACGTCTTGATGCAGAAAAGCCTGGGGATTCGAGCGCAGTGAGGCCGCGGCTTGGGGGTATTTGTTCATGAAGTTCACCAGTTGCGGATGTGCCGCAAGGTAGCTTGGATCATGGACCAGATTAGGATTGCTCATCAGTTCTTGGGTAATCCGCGGGTTATCCGCCGCGAAATGGTTGAAGTTGCCGTCTTCAAACATCAGTTGCTGGTTGTTGCTGTTATTAGCCCAGAGCTGAGCCGACGCCGGCAACACCGGAATTACCATCAAGCCAAATAACACCAGGCACACCCTTAAGATTGATCGCATCTTTTCCGCTCCTCCCTCAAATGCCGTTATCGGCACCCCGCCATTTTATCTGGGTGCCATCTTTCTAAAAGACGAGCTAGGCGGCTTTGGGTTGACACATTAAGGCGCGCTCGGCGGGGATCCAGAGGTCGCAAGACAAGGGTCGCTGTCCTGCCACCGGTCGAAATCCGATAAGCGGTTTATTTTCGGCAAGCCGCCCAAGCCGGCGCGTCAACCAACCACCGCCGCGGTCGTCTATGCAGCATAGACTGCCACTTAACGTGGAATTACAGTTCGGCGGTCGGTATGTATAGGGATCGTTTACATATGACCGAGAGCTTCATCCAGCCCCGACTGGCTCTGTCAGACCGGCTGGCTCTATCAGAAAGGTTAGGTCCTGAGGCTTAACTTTCTGTTGCGTCGCGGGGAAAAGAGCCTGAGACGAGGGCCCGATGGAGCATTTTTGCACGTCAACCGGATGGCCTTTTAGGTCATCCCCATTAGACGGCTAATTTGCTGAGACCAGCATCATGAAGCACCATTCAGAACTTTGGCTGGCGGTTCTGTTTGTCTCGCTGTTGGTTGGCTTGAGCAGCACGGCTAGGGCTCAAACCTTGGCGGCCAATCTCTCCTCGACCGGCACCCAAACCCTCGCGGCCAGCGCCAGCTTTAGCAACGGTGGGACAGTTCACCGTTACCGCCAGTGGGGTTTCGGGTACAAATTACTCTCTCATCGGTTACGATATCGGTCACCAATGCCGGGATTTTTGACTCTCTTACCCTCAACGCTTCGGCAACAAGCGGTAGCGAGAGCGACGACGTGCCATTGAATTCCGGCGATAACACCATAACCCTGTCCACAATTTCACTGACTAACGGAGAGGTCGCGACTTTTACGCTTACCGGAACCACATCAAGTACCCCAGCGAGCGGGACCGGGCTGGTGCGCCGTCAGTTGAGGCACTTCAAACTGGCATCGATGCTATCCCCCGGTCCTGCCGGCAGTCTCTCCATGCTGTTTACGGGGTTGATCGGGCTGGTGATGCTGGCGGCCAGCGGCCGGCTGCGGCGCCGGCACCTCATCGCACTCGCGGTATGGACAGTGATGGCGGCGGCAGTCGCGGGATGCGGCAACGGCAGTTCGACCTCGTCGGATCAGCAGGCAGTCACGATTTCAGGGAGTGCAAGCAACGGCAGCACGATTACAGTAAGCGGTTTGCCGGTCGACATGGGAACTATCACCATTGACGAGAGCGGTTCGGATCAAATCTTAGGGCCGACACCGTCGCCAACCTAAATCGGGAAAATCAGCGCTTAAAGGGAATCAGCGCGACCTGCAGCACCGGCAAGACGGCAGCCGTGAGTGAAGTGCCGCTGGATCTGGACACGATCAGCGTTGACGTCGATATCACCACTACGATCGCCGAGCCGACTCCGGCCTAGTCATGCGCCACGCCGCTTTTCATCCGGCGCTTCGGGTTTGTTCAGATAGTATTGTGGTCGTATTAGTCAGTTCACCATTTGACTGTTCACGCAATGATGCCCGGACGCTTCAGGTGAGAGGGAAGCCGTAAAGTTTGGCGGCGTTATCGCAAACGATCTTGCGCGTTATCCGATCCGGAACGTTGGCAAAATCCTTCGCGATGACTGCGCGCGAATGCGGCCAGGTGCAGTCCGAGTGCGGGAAGTCCGAGCCCCACATGTAGTTGTTCTCGCCGAAAATTTCATAGGTGAGCGCTCCAACCCGGTCGTCGAGAAAAGTCGCCCACAGTTGACGTTTCAGATAATCACTGGGTTTCTCCCTCAGCGAGAAATACCCGCCATAGCGTTCGCAGGTATGGTCAAGCCGGTACATGAAGTGCGGCAGCCATCCGGTGTCGTTCTCGGCGGAGACAATCTTCAGTTTCGGGAAACGCTCAAACACCTGGCCCATTACCAGTTGAAACAGGCTGTGCTGGATGTCGATGGGAAGAAAGAAATAGACCGCCGCCACCCAGGTGCCGGGCGCGTCCGCATCGACGACGGACGCGGCGGCAATCGCCCGCTTGGACGGAGAGTCGATGTCCGGACTAGTGGTAACATGCAGTGAAACCGGGATGTCGAGGTCGGAGGCAGCCTGCCACAACGGATCATAGAGCTTTCTGCTGTAAGGGGCCACGCGCGGTGCGCCACCCGGAATCATCGCGCCCCTGAGCCCCTTGTGGCGGCAGCGTTCCAACTCCCGGACCGCGGCGCCAATATCGCTCACTGAAATCATTGCGACACCCAGCAACCGCTTGGGGTCGTATGAACAAAATTCCGCGATCCAGTCGTTGTAGACGCGGAAGCAAGCCTGCTGCAGTTCCACGTCCTTCAAAGCAAACAACGGCATCCCGAGGCTTCCGTAGAGCAATTCGGCACTCACGCCGTCGAGGTCCTGGTCCTTGATGCGTTCCACCGGGTCCCAGCCGCTCGGCCGGGCTCCGTCGTAGCCCTTGCCCATATGCTTCTCGAGGTCGGTGCCGGTCTGTCCATGCGAAGTCACACCGCCGAGCGGAAAAGGCTCGATTCCCGGGGCGAACAGGCATGGCCTGCCATGGTTAGGAACAACGCGCGGCGCCTTTGCTTTCAACTTCGCTTCCAGGCGTTCAACCCACAAATTCTCCGGCTCAACCACATGAGTGTCGGCGGAGATTATTCGCATTTCTTCCATCGGTCGCTCCTTGATGTATCGCTCGCTGTGGCAGTGGGACACTTCCAACCTGTCGTTCTTTCATCAATAGCTGTTACTGCTGCCGACTCCAACCAGACCAGCTTTCGGTTGGTCGGATCCAAAATGTAGGCAACCTTTCCCCCCCAATCCTGGAAAGCAGTCAACTCCACAGATTCGCATCCATGGCCTGCCGCGCTATGTCCATCGAGAGCTGGGACAGCCTTTCCGGCAGCACTTGCGTCGGCACCCTCGCCCTGGGCAAAAATTGCCTGGTAAAGGTCGATTTCAGAGCCGCTAACGCGCTAACAACCACTGGCACGCTAAGCTTCAGCGATAGCGCGGCCAAAACTCCGCAGACCGCGAGCTTGTCAGGGATTGGCTTGTTCCTGTTTCAAGGCTCTTCATCTCAGTAGGTAGAAGCCTTACTCAACGCTTTAAAGGCCTTTTCACTGCTGTGTGCCGGGGTCTTATTGGGGCCTGCCAGCCTTTGCTTCGAAGTTCCCCGGCCGAAGTCTCGCCCTCCAAGCGGAGCCTTCGCAGGGGAGTTTGCAAACCGCTCGTCCGGGTGCGAATCTGAATCAAGATTGAAAATGAAAATCATGGCTGAATGAAAATCTTGGCTAAAATGAAACATTGCGGAAATGGAACGCTGCTCGGGACGCTCATCGGGTTGACCGCGCTGCTGGCTGGCGCGAACGCTTGCACAAAGGTGGAACCGGGCTATGTGGGAATCAAGGTCAATAATTGGGGCAGCCAAAAGGGCGTGCAAGACTATCCCTTAAAAACCGGGATGGTCTTCTACAATCCACTGACTGAAGACATGTATGATTTCCCAACCTTCATGGTCACTCGCACCTGGACACAGGATGTAAACGAGGGCAATCCGATTGACGAGAGTATCACGTTCAATTCAATCGAGGGTACTCAAGTTAATGCGGACGTCGCTATCACATATTTCTTCGATCCCCACAAGGTGCCGGAAATTTTTGTAAAATTCCGCGCCAAGCCCGACATATTGACCGATGGCTATATTCACAACCGGGTGCGTGATTTTCTCAACCGCGAAGCGTCTGACATGAGGGTCGTGGACATTTTCGGTCAGGGCAAGCAGAAGATCCTCAACAACGTAAAGCGCGACCTTGAGAAAGAACTGGGCCCCATCGGCATTCATTTCGACAGCGTTTCCTTCACCAGCGCACTACGGGTGGATCAAAGCGTGCATGACGCTATCAACCGCGTGATCCAGGCCGCCCAGGACGCGCTCGCGGCCCAGAACAAGGTTGTGCAGGCGAAAGCGGAAGCGGACCAGGTAATTGCTACCGCGCAAGGAGCCGCGCAGGCCACCTTAATCAATGCGAAGGCGCAGGCCGACGCAAACCAGCTGCTCAACTCCTCGTTGTCGCCGACACTGGTGCAATGGCAAGCGATTCAAAAATGGAATGGCAACATGCCCAATGTAACCGGTGGAGCTATGCCATTCATCGATGTTACACCAAAGAAACAATAGCTCATAATCCGCGGGCGAGATGCAAAATGTCCCGCCGTCCCAGCAGTTCTGCCGGCGACGAGCAGAAATTTCGCGAAAGCATAATAGCCGAAACGAGACGGTCTCGGGTAGGAGTCGTTTTGCCGCCAATCCTCTCGCCGATTGCAGAAATCGGAACGGAGACCTGACTGCTAACCTCAAAGCGAGAATAGATATTCGGAACGCGAGCGATGAATCAAGCGCCTGACCATCTGCAGGAACGAGGATGAATGAATCTCGATGAACCGCAAATCCGCTGTTTCGCCATTGCCGCAAGTCAACCAACCACGGTCGATGCAAACGAGGCGCAGTGCCCACCTCATATGGATGCTCCCGGCGCTGCTTTGCGGCATCCTGATGATCGATGCGGGGCCGGCACCAGGATCTGATCTTTGGCCGCCACAGGTGACGGTGGACTATTTCCCGCCAAGTCCGATTATCCAGTTCGGGACACCCCGGTTGGTCTACGAACTGCGGCTCCTCAACTACGTTCCGGCAACATACGTGCTGGACTCGATCGAGGTGAAAGCGGGAACGCGGACCTTCAACTTTTCAAGCGGCCAGCTCAAGAACATGATCCGCTTCTTTGGCAGCTCCGCCGTCGCCCCGGACACTCGCTTTGAAGCCGGCCGCGGCGCAGTCGTGTTCATGATGCTCAACTTCAAGACGATGGCCGAGGTTCCCAAGCAGCTGCAGCACACGCTTCATTTCAGCTACCCTGACGGTAGCAAGTACGTCCTTGAAATCGAGCCGCTAACTGTAGGGCAAGAGGCTCCGGTGGTGGTAGCGGCGCCGCTGCGCGGATCGGATTGGATAGCCGGGGACTCGGTGCATAATGCTCCCGACGCGGACCACCGCCGGGCGATCATCGTGATGGGCGGCAAGCCCTGGCTCGCGCAGCGTTACGCGATTGACTGGGTCCGCTACAAGATGGTTAAGGGATTTGCCACCACCTGGTCGGGAGCGGAGAACAAGAACGAAAGCTACTTCTGCGAGGGTCTGCCGATCTATAGTGTGGCGGACGGCCGAGTGGTCGATGCGCTGGATGGAATTCCAGAGAACGTCCCGCATTCAGGAAAGTTCGCTGTCGGGCTCAACGTCGTCAACGCCGGCGGAAATCATGTCGTGGTGGACATCGGCGGCGGCCATTATGCGTTCTATGCGCACATGAGGCCGGGCACGGTGGCGGTGAAAGTCGGAGATCAGGTCAAAGCGGGCCAGGTTTTAGGGCATGTTGGGAACAGCGGCAGTTCGACCGAACCGCATCTCCACTTCCACATCGTGGACCATCCGTCTTTTTTGGCGGGACAAGGAATTCCCTACGAATTCGCGCAATTCAGCGCCAGCGACTCCGCGGAGTTGATTAGCAAACCTCACGACGAAATCGTTTTTCGCAATATCGGTCCGTTGAAGCCGTTTCACGACGACTATCCGGCCAACAACGCGGCGGTAAAGTTCGCGGATTGATCGCTACTGTGTTCAACCATTAAAAACGTTTGTCAGGATGCGTCACACGCACCTCGCGCCCCGCGATTGACAGCGGCTCGGTTGCTTCTTCTTTTCCAACCAAAATTAGCCTAAACCGATTTGCGACGGCGCTGAGGGCATGGCTCAAGAACGGACTCCGGCGTTCTTCTTCTGCGATCTATCTCTCAATTCGTTCTCGTTCGGCGTCAGATAACTCGATCGGACGCCGCTCGAAGTTGAGCTTGCAACCAGGATAATTTGGACAGAAGCTTTTCGATTTTACCAGAGATTTTTTCATCTTTTGAAGCGGTCCGCTAATGTGGAAATGTCCTAATTCAAATCAGCGCGGCCCGTACTCACAATTGAGAAAGTGAAGGCGCTTGATTTTATTCGGAAATTATGTTGGTCAGGGCGGCCGGATTTGAACCGGCGACCACACGCACCCCAAGCGAAAACGACGAAAAATCGTAGGTAACGCCCTGTATCGGTCGATAGCACGAAAACTATTGGGGCAGAATAGATTTCGTTACTGAGCGCGGAACTATGGAATGTGACCGACTGACACCGATTGATCTCCGGTTAGGGCACAAAATCGGGCACAGCGCGGATCGGTCCTCCGGAAGTGCCGAAAAAGAGAATGCTGTCGTTACCGAGAATTGGATCGGAGTGACAGGTCATGCAGAATCGGGTTGTTTGCCGCCCGATGGTTGAGTGGCTGAAACAACTGGCGTATGGGGTGAGCTTGCGGTTGAAATCTCGCGCTCGGCTCGAAGCCGAGAACCTGTGCTCCGTCAGCAACTCAACGTCCTGATCCGCAAGCTGCCCAAGCGATTGCGGCTGACCAATTCGGACCGCCTGCTGTTGGTCTGGCTGTACCGGCTCTTTCCCTCCATCCTGAGCGTGATCCGCATTGTTAGGCCCGAGACCGTGATCCGCTGGCACCGTCGCGGCTTTCAAGCCTACTGGCGGTGCAAATCTCGCCCCGACGTGGGCCGCCCACCGATTGACGGCGAGATTCGTGACCTGATCCGACAGATAAGCATGGCCAACCCACTGTGGGGTGCACCCCGCATTCGCGGCGAACTGCTCATGCTCGGGATCGACGTGGCGCAGTGGCCAAATAATGGTGCCGAGGTCTCGACGACCACCGTCACAGAACTGGAAGACCTTCGTGCGCAACCATGCAGCCGGCATTGCATCGATCGATCTCTTCGTGGTGCCGACCGCATTTTTCAAATTGCTCTATGGTCTGGTGATCCTGGGTCATGAGCGCCGGCGGCTGATAGGGTTCGGCGTCACCGCTAACCCGAGTGCCGAATGGATCGCCCGACAGGTGACAGAGGCTTTTCCCTGGGATGAGGCACCACGGTACCTGATCCGCGACCGCGACGGGGCATGCGGCCCAATTTACACGCGTCGCATTCGTGCGATGGGAATCCGCGATCGTCCGACCGCCGCTCGGTCGCCCTGGCAAAACGGCCATGCTGAGCCGGCTCATCGGATCAATCCGTCGCGAATGCCTCGATCATGTAGTCGTGCTAGGCACACCTGCGGCGCGTCCTGAAGTCCTATGCCTCGTACTACAATCAGGTTCGGACCCATCTCGCCCTGGACAAGGATGCTCCGGAGCTCCGGCAGCCGCAGCTAGTCGGTAACATCGTGGCGTTGCCTCTGCTAGATGGATTACACCATCACAACGTCAGAGTTTGAATTTTCAGTAGGCACAGGGTGGGAAACCCATAAATACAAAAGAGAACATGGATTATATTCGTTGAGCGATGGCTTAGGCCGATCGACTTAGCCAGTTGGTCACTGCCATCTGGGTTGCTTCTGGTTTGACCCCGCGGTTTTGGTTGACCTGCTGCGAGGGCCGTGCATGCGGTTGGTTGAACGGCTACGGTGTTAACCGGTCAGAAACCGGACCCGCCGGGCATTGGAGTAGGATCCGCGAATATTGAGTCGAGGCTCATCTGAACCGGTGATGTGCCCGGTCCGCACAGCAGGAAGCCGCCGACGGCCAACAGCGAGACGATGCTAAGGGCGATCAACCAATCCTTCATTGCGCATCTCCTTGAAAATCGAAAATGGAGGCGCCGTGTCACTGCTCTCGTAATCTGTACGACCTGTCACAAAAAATAATACTCCAGAGCAAAATCGCGACAAGCCCTCGCGACGCTTCGAAGATCCGTGCAAAAACTCGATGCTTCACGCGGGCGATTTATATCAGTCGCGGCCTTGCGCCAGCCCGGTACCGCGCGCCTGGCGAGAGGAGTTCGACGGGCTCAAGCCAATCCGGCCTATTGTGTACAGGAAGCCGACATTGGGTCAGCTTGACGCGGCGGGCAAAGCGGCGCGAGAAGTAACGAATGAAGCGGCGCAACCGGGGCAGGAAAGCGACGCCCAAGCCGGGTGCCCCTGTGAACAAGATACTGACGCTCCACGAGGTCGCCGACTACCTGCACTGCCACTTCGTGACGGTCTGTAGACTGATCAAAGCTCGGTCTGCCCACGTTTCGCTTGGGCACCGATTGGCGATTTCAACGTGTGGACGTTGAGAGTGGATTCCGCAACAGCAACTGTGGCCGGAGGAATCCACGGCGTCTAAGGGTCGTGAGCGAAACGTAGCCAATTCGAAAAAGTCGCGCGACGGCCGAAGGGGCGGTGACATGGGTTCATTGCGCTTCTATCGCAGGCTCCATGTGTTTCCGGGGCTGACAGTCAACCTCTCGAGGTCGGGGTCGTCCCTGAGCGTCGGAGTCCGCCGCGCCCACCTCCCGTTCGGGAAGCGCGGCGTTACTCGGACTGTCGGCGTTTTCCTCTCCGGTCTGGCGAAGGTCTACCGAGCATCGCCCAACACCGTCGCCGCCTACCGGGGCGACCTGGCGGCCTTCACCCGCTTCCTGGGTGGCATAGCGGTCGAGAACATCACGGCCAATCAGATCCGCAAGTACGTGGCCCGCTTCCCAATCATCGGACCCGCCAGCGTCGGCTTGCCGGAATCAAGCGCTTCGTCCGCCACCTGGAAATCACCCGACCCGACCCGCAGAATGCGCCTACCGAAGCGCGACAAGCGGCTGCCGTCAGTGTTAAGCGAAAACGAGGTCGAGCAGCTAATCGGCGACCGGAGGCCCAAGGATAACGACCGGCCCGGCTGCCTGCGCTCGCTAGCAAATGATATTCCGGAACAGAAGAGAGACCGCTCAACCGCCTCTCGCTGAAGACGATCTTCGCGGCCGGGAGCTGAGGCGCATACGTGGAGCCGCGTCCGCTTCGTCGGGCTCTCGCCGCGGCCACATCATCATCAGCTGCTCGACGATTCTCCGCAAGCGTGCATGCGGCGCACCGTCCCGGGCCTTGATAGCAAGGCCGTAGAGGGTTGCTGTCACCATGCCGGTGAGTGCGTCGACGTCCGCATTGTCAGACAGCTCACCGGCCTTCAGACCGGCCGCAATGCGAGCTCGCACAGCATTCTCCGCGGTGTGCCTGCGTTCGGCAAGCGCCTCAAAGATGTCGGTGGATTCGATGGCGCAGTTTGTGGCGCCGAGCGCGATCAAACAGCCCTTTGGGTTCTTCGGGTCAGTAAAGGACTTTGCAGCATCAAGGAGAAGGCGCCGAATAGCCAGTTCCGCCGTCGCCTCGCTCGTGAGCGCCCTGCGAGCAAAGCAAGCGGTTTCCTGTTCGTAGCGCTCGACCGCTTCGAGGAAGAGGCGCTTCTTATCGCCGAAGGCGGCGTAGAGGCTTGGCGGCGTGATATCCATAGCCTGCGTGAGATCGCTTATCGAGGTAGCCTCATAGCCCCTGCTCCAGAACAGACGGATGGCACTTTCGAGTGCTTCGTCGCGATCGAACCCGCGCGGCCGGCCGCGCTTTTTTGACGGTGCTGTCACGTTATTCTAGTGATCGTTATATAAATCACTTGACAAGCCCACGCAAGTACCGCTATTTTTTAGTGGTCGCTAGATAAAAGGTTCGGTCAGCGGACTGCGCGGCAGCGACGAGATCGCTGCTCCATAAGCGACGCGAGAATGCTCACGGAGGTCGGTTGAAATGCAAACGAGAGTAGACAGCAAGCGGTTTGGTCCGTGGGCGCTCATCACCGGCGCCTCGTCCGGTATCGGTCGCGAATTCGCACGCCAGATCGCGGCCTCGCACATCAACGTTGTGCTTGTCGCCCGCCGGCGAGCCTTGCTCGACGCGCTCGGCACCGAGCTCTCGCGGGATTTCGGGGTGAAGCATCGGGTCGTGGTTGCCGATCTCTCGGACGAGGGATTCATCGCCGGATTAGCCGACGCGACCCGCGACCTTGACATCGGTCTCGTTATCTCGAACGCGGGCACCGGCAATCCAGGAAGGTTTATCGACAAGGAGCGCGAAGAGCTCGCCATCACACTGCGATTGAGCGCGCTTGCCCATGCCGAACTCGCGCTGCATTTCGGCCGCAAGCTCGCCGAGCGTGGGGCTGGCGGCCTTCTATTCGTCGGAGCCATGGGTGCCGACACGGGCGCGCCGTTCATGGCGCATGACGCCGGCGCCAAGGCTTATGTCCAGAGCTTTGGCCTGGGGCTCCACGAGGAGTTCAAGCCGCGCGGGGTCTATGTGACCGTGCTGCCGCCGGGTCCGACCGACACGCCGGTGCTCGCCAAGTTCGGGCTCGATCCCAAGACCATGCCGATCAAGCCGATGAAGGTCGATCAGACCGTTGCAGAAGGCCTGAATGCGCTCGCCGCCAACAGGGCAATCATCATTCCTGGCCGGATGAATCGGATCATGCGAGCGATCCTTCCCACCACCGTGACTCGGTCCATGATGATGAAGATGTTCGAGAAGATGCCAGCGATTGCGAACCCAAAGCCGCAGCTCGGAAGGCAGTAAGGCCGCTAACAGAAGGCAGTCGATGGTTAAAGTGGCAACACGGTGTCAAGCTGGCCCATTATGCCCTGAGCCGTGGCGCAAAGCCTGGAACTCGAGAACAGAGATCGCAAAGCGCACGGACTGTGCTCGATCCGGGAGAGATGCAAAAAACGGAGCAAAGCGATGATCGACTTGTATTATTGGCCAACCCCTAATGGACACAAAGTTACCATCTTGCTCGAGGAATGTGGCATTCCGTACACAATCAAGCCGGTCAACATCGGTCGCGGGGACCAACTGTCGCCCTCGTTTCTTGAGATCTCACCCAACGGCCGCATGCCAGCGATAGTCGACCACGAGCCGTTGGGTGGTGGCGCCCCGCTTACCATCTTTGAGTCGGGTGCCATCATGATGTATCTGGCCGAAAAAGCCGGCCGGTTCTGGCCGCAACAGCCGCATTACAAATGACGATGTGGTCCAGTGGATTCTCTGGCAGATGGCTAACCAGGGACCAAAATTCGGCGAACAGGGGCATTTTCACCGCGCCGCTCAAGACCCCAAAAACGGCGATCAGGCCTATGCCATTCTCCGCTTCGATAGCGAAGTACACCGCCTCTACGGCGTGATGAACTTGGGATTGTTCAATAAGCGTTATCTGGCGGCGTGCGAATACACGATTGCGGATATGATCTGCTATCCCTGGGCCGTAACGTTACAAGGACGTAACCTCGACCTCGAAGAATTCCCCAACGTCAAGCGGTGGATGACTGAGATGGGCGAGCGGCCAGCGGTTAAAAAGGCGATGGCAATGGGCCCTGAATTTCGCGAGGACCCAGCCAGCATCTCACCCGAGGAGCGGGCGCGCCGCGCCAAACTGCTTTCTCATCAGCGAGCCCAACCGATACCGGCCGAGTGGATGAAGTAGCCTGAAGTCGGCAGGGTGCCGATGCGCTCGGGAGTGAGCGACGATGATCGATGCTCGAAACGCTTGATGCGTGGAAAAGCGCGACCGAGTTATTCCGACATCCTGAGTCGCTCCACCCGGCGTCATAACGGTACAGTCTTGCAGAATCCGCATAATTCGAGAGTCGGCATAAATACGTATTCGTGCAAACAGATAGGGCGGTTAGGGCGGTCGAGGACCGGCTCGGGCATGGCATTTGGCTTGGCCCAGATCACGTCGGCGCGCAGATGCCAGCCGCCCGCCTGCAGCGCGAGCGCCACGCGCCAAGGAATGCCGATCAAATCCTTACGCTTGAGCGTGTGATGGCGGTGCCGCGTTGAACTGAACCGCGCCCCGCCGTGTCCCAAACGCTCATTGCTGTTCTGACCATGTCCCTGAGCACTTCGAGGTACGCGACGGCCAGGTGGGAGTCTCCCCCGGCGCTATCAACGCCCGCTGGAACCGCTGCCGACCGAGGATAGACTGCACGCTGTGGCCAAGAGCGCGGTACGTGGACCCTTCGTGGTCGGCACCGCGCAAACTCTCGGCGCTGAATTTCTCATCAAGATTCCGCTGGGCAATAATCTGGCGTTCACCCTGCGACCCTTTTGGACGAGAATTCCCAAAGGGACAGGGCCCGTCAGAAACATCTCGCTTGACATAATGAATACGTACGAGCATATTTAAATCGTGCCTAAACCATCGCATCGGGAAACAATACTGACCGAGGGCCTCCGCGTCGTGCACGAGCGTGGGTTCGCGGGCGCAAGTGTCCGCGACATCACCCAAGCAGCCGGCGTGCCGCAGGGGTCGTTCACCAATCACTTCGCTTCGAAAGAAGCCTTCTGCCTTGAGGTCCTGGATCGCTATTTCGCCGACACTCGCGCGCTGATCAGTAGGACGCTTCGCAACGATTCACTTCCCCCGCTTCAGCGTCTCCGCGCGTTTCTCGATGCTACCGCCAAATTCCTCGACCGGAAGGGTTTGGAAAACGGGTGTCTTATCGGCAACTTCAGTGTCGAGGCGAGCGACCACAGCGAGATCATTCGGCAGCGGATCGTCCAAATATTCGAGGAGCTCCAGCAATCCGTCGCATATTGCTTGAGGGCGGCCGTGAAAGCCGGCGAATTGTCACCGGCGGCCGAATGCGATGAACTCGCAGGGTTTGTCGTCGCATCTCACCAGGGCGCTGTCCTTCGGTCGAAAGCAGAGCGCAGTTCGGTTGCGATCGAGCGTTTTAAACGAATCGTCTTTTCGACCCTCCTGTGTGAGCCGGTCGTCTTCACCCCGAAACGCAGGGCACTGAGTCAACGGTCTGTAAAAGCCAACCAATCGTCGTAGACGATAGCCCCTTTCATCCAGCGGCAACGAACTGTCGTCGTCAGGCAAGGTTTCGCGCCGGCTCGATCAATCATTGACATGGTAATATGCTCGTCCATGGCGACCACGAGGCTTGGCCCACCAAGCACGAAGGAGCGGGGTTCGCGGATACCACCCAAGCAGTGCCGGCCGATGGAGAATTCGGAGGAGCGGCAAAATGAAGATATCCGAAGACAAATATCGAGTGATGGTCGATACGATTCCTGCGCTAGTGTGGTGCACTCTGCCAGATGGTTCCAATGAATTCCATAACCAACAATGGCATGACTATACGGGCCTGCCTGCGGGAGTAGAGACCGGTTGGGGATGGAAAGTTGCATATCATCCCGAAGACCTCGAGCGGCTCCTTAACGAGTTTCAGTCAATCGTGGCTTCCGGGGCGCCGGGTGAGATGGAAGCGCGTCTGCGGCGTTTCGACGGGGAATATCGATGGTTTCTCATCCGCGCGGTTCCCTTTCGCGACGAGACAGGCAAGATCATCTACTGGTATGGCAGCAGCACCGACATTGAAGACCGCAAACGTGCGGAAGAGAAATTGCGGCAGGATGAGCGCGAGCTTCGCCGGATAACCGATGCTATACCGCAAATGATTTTTGTCCACGATTCGAAGGCTACCCCTCTCTATGCAAACCAGGCAGTGCTCGACTACACCGGCCTCACCATCGAAGATGTTACCACTTCGGACTTTCCCGCGCGGATCTTTCATCCGGAAGACATTGAGAAGATGCGCGAGGACCACCAAGCGGCGGTCTCGCGGGGCGTTCCGTTTGAGATCGAGAAACGCGCGCGCCGAAAGGATGGCCAATATCGCTGGTTCCTCATCCGTTTCAACCCGTTCCACGATGAAAAGGGACGCCCGGTGCGGTGGTACGGGACAGGAACCGACGTCGAAGATCGCAAACGTGCAGAAGAGCGGACGAGAAACGAAAATATAGCGTTGCGAGAAGAGATTGACCGCTCCTCGATGTTCGAGGAAATAGTTGGCGCCTCTGCGACGCTACATCAGGTGCTGGCGCAGGTAGCGAAAGTTGCCCCAACTGACTCCACCGTGCTGATTTCGGGTGAAACCGGAACCGGAAAAGAATTGATCGCTCGCGCGGTTCACAAACGCTCGAATCGTTCGGCGCGGGCCTTCATCCGCGTTAACTGTGCAGCGATCTCGCCGTCGCTCATTACGTCCGAACTTTTCGGCCATGAGAAAGGCGCCTTCACCGGGGCATTACAAAGGCGCATTGGACGCTTTGAAGCGGCCGATGGCGGAACGATCTTTCTGGATGAAATTGGCGACCTTTCCATCGAGGCGCAGATCGCCCTGCTTCGCGTGCTGCAGGAGCGCGAGTTTGAACGCGTCGGGAGCAGCCAACCGCTTGCCGTCGACGTGCGCGTGCTGGTCGCGACGAACCGCGACCTGAAGGCTGCAGTCGATGCCGGTACGTTCCGTCAGGATCTCTTCTACAGACTTAATGTTTTTCCAATCCACCTGCCGTCCCTAAGGGAACGAGTGGACGACATTCCACTGCTGGTCGAATACTTCATCGATCGCTACGCGAAAAAAGCCGGTAAGAACTTCAGCAACATAACGAACAAGACGATGCAGCTGTTTCAAGCGTACGACTGGCCAGGGAATATCCGCGAGCTACAAAATGTCATCGAGCGAGCCGTTATCCTCTGCGATGGGGAAACATTCTCGATTGATGAAGCATGGCTGAAGCGAGCATCCTCTCCGGTATCTGACGGTGTCGTTCCTTTTGTTACGACGCTCGTCGAACGTGAGCGCCAAATGATCGAAACTGCGCTGGCGCAATGCCAGGGCCGAGTCTCAGGCGCGAACGGCGCGGCCGAAAAGCTGGGAATCCCGCGCCAGACGCTTGACGCAAGAATTGCCAGCCTGGGCATCGACAAGCATCGATTTAAGACCCGGTGAAGCCGCCCCAAAGCAGGCTGCACCAATTTCCTCTCATTCACGTCTTCCGCTTCTGGCGGCTGCCCTGAGCTCCACGGCCGAGCGCCGGACGCCGTGACAGCGGGCTGCAATGGCGGACGCAGAATCACGGACTGCTCGCCGAGACCTCGGCAATTGCCGAAAATAAGGCGACAGATTTTCCATCAACTGCAATTTGTTCAAACACTTTTGAGCGGCACGCTCTTTGCGGTTGTCAAACAGCCGTGACCTTAAAGATTGAGACAGTTCCTGGCGAGCACGGCACGACTATTAAGCTGATTGGCCGAATTCGAGCGGAGCATCTTGCCGAGTTGAGACGACAAATCGCGGCCAGCGCGCCGAGCATCATGCTGGACCTGGAAGAAGTGGAACTCGTGGACGCAGACGTGGTGCGCTTCCTGAGCGCCTGCGAGTCAGAGGGCATCCATCTCCAACATTGCTCAGCCTACATACGCAAGTGGATTGTCAGGGAACGGGAAAGCGCCATCAAGGAGTAAATCATCTGCCACGGAACGCTACCTGGGAAATCATCGGTAGCCCGCGTTTCAATTTTAGGTTAGCGGCCTGAGTTGAGTCGGTTTTATCAAGGTGAGAGAAATCGCTTGACATGAATAATACGGACGTACATATTTAACGTAGTCGGCCTCGGAAGACGCAGAAATTGTCCTCTAAGGAGTTCCCTATGGATACCCCGGTTGTCTTGATAACTGGCGCCCTTACGGGCATTGGACGAGCCACTGCCCTTGCCTTCGCGAAAGAGGGTGCGCGCATCGTCATCGCGGGTCGACGCGATGAAGCTGGCCGAAATCTGGTGGCTGAGCTCCGCAAAATCGACGCGGAGACGGAATACGTGAATGCCGACGTACGCCACGAGGACGACGTAAGAAACCTGGTCGATCGGACCGTGGCGCGCTTCGGTCGCCTGGATGTGGCGGTAAACGCCGCCGGTACCGAAGGCAAGCCCGGTCCAGTGACGGAGCAATCAGCCGAGAGCTACGCGGCCACCTTCGACACGAACGTCCTCGGCACCCTGCTCAGCATGAAGCATGAGCTGCGCGTGATGCTGCCGCAACGTCACGGCAGCATCATCAATGTGTCCTCTACCTACGGCCAGACAGGTGCAGCTGGCGCCTCAATTTACGCCGCCAGTAAACACGCGGTCGTCGGACTGACGCAGTCGGCCGCCCTCGAGGCTGCGGAGGCGGGTGTGCGCGTCAATGCTGTTGCTCCCGGTCCCATCGATACAGGCATGTTGACCCGTTTTACCGGCACCGAAGAGCGGAAAGCCGACTTGGTCTCCGCAGTACCGCTCAAACGGGCAGGGAAGCC
This sequence comes from uncultured Pseudomonadota bacterium, assembly GCA_963824565.1. Classification (GTDB taxonomy): domain Bacteria; phylum Desulfobacterota; class Binatia; order Binatales; family Binataceae; genus JAJPJA01. The sequence goes on from CAWGQB010000014.1 coordinate 288,613, forward strand.
CGAGGAGATTGCGCAGATGATCGTGTTTCTCGCATCCGACAAGGCATCCTTCAGCACTGGTGTGACATTCGCAGCCGACGGCGGCAAAACGGCGCGATAGGGTTTCGAGCTTAAAAAGGACTTCGGAGGTACGTCATGTCCCGAGCAAGTATCAGTCACATTGCTCTGACGGTCAGCGATCTGAACCGCTCGACGGAGTTTTACGACAGAATCTTTAAATTCATGGGTTACATGCCGGTCGAGGTTCCCGAGTCGACTCAGCAAGCGATGAAAACACCGCTCAAATCGTGGGTCGGACCCGGCTACTCAATATCGATCCGGCCATCGAAGGGTGAATTTGCGCACAGGTTGCACGATCGAAACGCTCCGGGCTTCAACCACATGGCGTTTTACGCTGAGGACAGGTCCGATATCGACGCGATGTACAAGCTCTTAAAGGAGATCGGAGCTGAAGTCCTCGATCCACCGGCGGAATATCCGTACGCACCAGGATACTTTGCGGTCTATTTCGCCGACCCCGATGGTTTGAAGTTCGAATTCGCATACGTGCCCATATAGTAGACGCTCGTAGCTGTGAACAGGAAACCGTCAAAAGAAGAATAAGTTGAAGGAATATGTCATGAACACCCCCGTTGTTTTGATTACCGGCGCCCTTACCGGCATCGGACGAGCCACTGCGATCGCCTTCGCGAAAGAGGGTGCGCGCGTCGCTATCTCCGGCCGACGCGACGAAGCCGGCCAAAAATTAGTCGCCGAACTCCGCGAGATCGGCGTTCAGGCGGAGTATTGGCATGCGGACGTGCGCCACGACGACGATGTGCGCGACCTGGTCAATAAGACCGTCACGCGCTTTGGTCGCCTGGATATTGCCGTAAACAACGCCGCGACTGAGGGGTCGCCCGGTCCCGTAACCGAGCAGACCGCAGAAAGCTACGCGGCCACGTTCGACACCAACGTGCTGGGCATGTTGTTGAGCATGAAGCATGAGCTGCGCGTAATGCTGCCGCAAGGCCGCGGGAGCATAGTCAATGTTTCATCCGCCTATGGAAAGGTCGGCGCTCCCGGAGCATCTGTCTATGTGGCGAGCAAGCATGCGGTGGAAGGATTGACCAAGGCCGCCGCACTGGAAGTTGCGGGGACCGGGGTTCGCGTAAACGTAGTGGCGCCGGGCACCACGGATACGGGTATGCTCACCCGCTTCACCGATACGGATGAAAATAAGGCTGCACTCGTCTCGACTGTGCCATTCAAACGGCTCGCAACGCCGGAGGAGATCGCTGATGTGATCGTCTTTGTAGCCTCCGCAAAAGCGTCGTACATGACCGGTGGTTCCATCCCAGTGGATGGAGGAATGCTGGCTGACTAAGAGTTTTGGAGACTGACAACATGGTCACAGGCAAGGGTCATCGTCGCGTGGTAACCGGACATCGGGGCGGAAAATCGGTGGTGCTGAGCGATCAGCGCCGCGAGCCTTACAAATTCAAGACGGTCGCCGGCTTCGAGCACACTTATATCTGGTCGACGAATGGTTCTTTTGAAGCCAATCCCGATAAGGTCGACCAGGAACTGCCGAGGTCGGCGCTGCCACCAGCCGATGGTTCTCTTCTCCCATATCGTGACCTTTCCGCCTGCAAAGATCGCCGCTTCGTCAACCTCGGATCTTTCGCAGGTGGCGCAGGAATTCCTGACACGCTTGCCAGGACTCGCGGACACGTTCGAGCGCGACGGATCGCAAATGCACGTAACACGAACTGTGGACTACGCGATAATGCTGGACGGCGAGCTGTGGCTGGAACTCGACGACGGCGAGACGGTGCATCTTTCCCCGCGCGACATTGTCGTCCAGCAGGCGACGCGCCATGGCTGGCGCAACAAGGGCGAACGGCCGGCGACGATGGCTTTCGTCATGCTGGCGCCCGGACCGGCCTCGTGAGGGGCGCGACAATCGTTTCCAATGCACGATGACGAGCAATTGGCGTAGATGATGATCGCGATCGCGTGACGGCAGAATTGCAACAAATAATCGAACCCGGAGCATAGGGACTCGTGAAAACAATCGAAGAAGCGAACAGGGCACTTGTACTCGAGGCGTTCGACACTTTTCAAGAAGCGGGACAACAGGGCCGCTGAGCGCTGATCGCCGGCCACGAAAGCGCAATCGACGACTGGGCCCAATCGTCGACTGGGCCCGTCTATTCGACAAAGTGTGAAACGGTTCGAACCTCGAAACATACCAGTGACCGAAAAATGATCAGTCAGCGGAGGTCATATGTCACGTGTCGTAGAATTCTCAGAGGCCGGAGGCCCCGAAGTATTGAAGTTCAGAAATATCGATCTACCTGAAGCAGGCTCGGGGCAGGTTCGCATACGGGTGAAAGCTATTGGATTGAATCGTGCTGAATCCATGTGGCGCGAAGATAAGTACATCGAGCCTGTTAAGTTCCCTGCTCGGCTTGGTTATGAAGCGGTTGGCACTGTCGACTCGGTCGGCAAGGACGTCACCACGATCGACGTTGGCGATGAGGTCAACGTGATCCCGTCGTTCTCGATGAATCAATACGGGATGTATGGCAAGGTCGTGCTGGCGCCCATTCATGCGGTGGTTAAGCATCCCAAAGGGCTGTCGCCAGTCGAAGCCGCTTCGATCTGGATGATGTTTATTACCGCGTATGGCTCGCTGATCGAGGATGCGAAAATCACCTCACAAGACGCCGTGGTGATTCCCGGCGCGTCGAGCAGCGTGGGCCTTGCAGCAATCCAGTTCGCCAATTCCGTCGGCGCGATATCGATCGCATTAACTCGCACGAGTGCGAAGCGAAAGCGGCTCACCGATGCGGGTGCCAGGTACGTTATCGCGACCGAGGAAGATGATTTAGTGAAAGAGATCAACGAAATCACCGGAGGACAGGGCGCCCGTGTCGTGTTCGACCCGGTCGGCGGACCGGCGCTATCGAAACTTATAAAAGCGATGTCGTTCCAGGGTATCCTCTATCTCTACGGCGCGTTAAGCGACCAAGCCACAACTGTTCCACCGCTCGCCCTAATCGCAAAGATCCTGACGATAAAAGGGCACAACATCTGGGTCACCAGCGGAAATCCGGAACGGCAGAAGGCGGCCGTCGATTTCGTGCTCAAAGGTTTGGAGAAGGGCGCGCTGAAACCGATCATCGACCGGGTCTTTCCATTCGACCACATTGTCGATGCGCACCGTTATCTTGAAGCGAACGGGCAGTTCGGCAAGATCGTCGTCACGGTTTGATCGGGTAAGGAGGCGTTGGCCGACGGACGGCGTTTTTTCACGGCGGGTAAGCACCATGAGTGAACTTGCCAGGCGGATACGCAGAAGTCCCCTCCTTTAGCACGAAGGCCGAAACCTTTCTCGACTCAATTTTGTATATACAAGAAATGTCCGGCAGAAAAATTAGTAACTCCACTGAAAATAGCAAAGACCAATTGGCAAACGGCCAAGTCACTTGCGATTTGCGAGGCAACTCTGACGCCGCGAAATCGGAGCCTCAGCTCTATGTGGCGCCGGAAGAATTTCCCGCTCCAATCGGCAGGCTTCTGGGTCTGAGAATCACAAGCAGCGGCGCTGGTCGAGCCACGGTCGAATTCGAAGCTAGCGCGCAATTCGCGAATCCAATGGGCACACTTCATGGCGGAGTGCTCTGCGATCTGGCAGACGCCGCGATGGGCGTCGCCTACCTCAGCACCCTCGCGGAAGGCGAGACGGCCACCACCATCGAACTGAAAATCAATTTTCTACGGCCGGTCTGGAATGCAAGGCTTCTAGCTCAAGCGAGAGTAGTTCGTGCTGGCAAAGTCGTGGGCCTCATCGAGTGCGACATCCTTGACGAGCGGCAGCGGCTGGTCGCGCGTGCCTCCAGCACCTGTATGGCTCTTCGGGGACGGCTCGCCGAAGGACGCCAGGTGACGCGGTATCAAAACGACGAACTGAGGTCCGGCCAATCCAAAGAAAACCGCGAGCACGGCCGGCAGCAGCGTGGACTCCCGCCCGAGCAGATCGATGCCGACTAACATTTGCCTCGATACTTGCATGAGCTCTGCCCGGCTTCGAACCACGGAAAGTGCGTGTTTTCGCCAGCAGTGCGTTCCTGAAGGAGCCCCGCTTTACCCGCTGGATCCGTCGCAGACTAATGCGGAGCAGCTCCGAGCAACATCTGAGAGCGACGCGGCAAACATAAAAGCCATGGATGCGCATGAGGAGACGAGATCATTGCATTAAGCCCTGACTACTTCAGGCGATTGATCGACGCGGCTAACACACAAGTCGTCGGTGAAGACATCCCGCCAGTCGAAAGCGTCTTCGTCCTCAAGAGGGGTGCGAGCCAAGCTAGTCGATCGTAGCGGTTTGATGGTGGTCGTCGAAGTCCAGGAGGACCGCTCCGATTGGATCAAATGGAGCGAGGTCAAGGCAAGGATCGCGGCAAAACGACACATCGAGTGAGAAGCCGTACCGGCGTGACACTAAGACACAGGAGGCAATTGCTGAAAGCCGACCTCGTCGATGGCGCCATGAAATTGTTGGACTAGCTTCAATCATCAACAGGAGCAACAACTGTGGGCAAATTAGAGGGAAAAGTGGTGGTCATTACTGGTGGCAGCACAGGAATAGGCTTTGCTGCCGCGAAGCTCTTCGTCGAAGAGGGTGCCTACGTCTTTATCACGGGACGCCGTCAGAAAGAGCTCGACGCGGCCGTAAAGGCGATCGGCAACAACGTTACTGGGGTTCAAGGAGACGTTGCCAAATTGGCCGACCTAGATCGTCTTTATGAGGCAGTCAAAGCAAAGGGGCAACTTGACATCGTCTTTGCCAATGCGGGCATTGCCGAATTTGTTCCTCTCGACAAAATCACTGAGGAGCATTTCGACAAACTTTTCGACATCAACGTCAAAGGAACGCTGTTCACCGTGCAGAAAGCCTTGCCGCTGATGAAAGATGGTGGCTCAATCATCCTTACGGGCTCAGTGGCAGGGGTCAAAGGTACTCCGGCCTTCGGTGTCTATGGCGCGTCGAAGGCCGCGCTCCGTTCCTTCGTGCGGACCTGGACCTCGGATCTCAAGGATCGTCACATTCGATCAAATGTCGTTAGCCCCGGTCCAACCGACACTCCGGCTATCGATGGACAACCTGCGGAGGCTATCGCGCGGATTCTGTCAACCATCCCGATGGGCCGCATGGCGGAATCCGACGAGATAGCCAAGGCTGCGCTATTTCTGGCATCGGATGACTCGAGTTTTGTCACGGGCGTCGAACTCTTCGTTGATGGCGGCAGAGGGCAAATCTGATCGAGAGCCGCTGCACTGCCTCGCTACTTGATCGAGCTTCATGAACCCACTCAAACAAAAGCATCCAATATCGATCTGTAAGAGACAAAGAACAATGAGCGACTTAAATGCGGAGAAGAATAAGGCTCTTGTACTGGAAGCATTCGATACCCTTTTCAACAAGCGCGACTATAAAGCCGCCGAGCGCTTTTGGTCGCCCAACTATGTTCAGCACAGTGCTCACATCCCGCCAGGACGTGAGGGTCTGTTCAATCTGATCAAAAGTGCGCCGCCAACGTTGCGATACGAACACGGGGTGATCCTCGCTGACAAGGAGCTTGTGATCGTCCACGGCCGCTTTTCAGGTCACGGACTCTCGGCACGCAACTGGATCGCGGCCGACATCGTTCGCATCGCCGACGGCGTACTCGTGGAGCACTGGGACGTCCTGCAAGACGAGGCGACCCGGGAAGAGTCGCAAAGCGGCGCGCCTATGTTCGGCAAGGCGTTCCCTGTGTAGACGGTGTTGATAGAACCCAACTGACCTCGATAGGAGAGATTTAGTATGCCACTGATGGGCGACTACGAACCGAGTCAGAACGACCGAACGCGCGACCAAGTCGAACTGTATGAAGCAACCAACGGCGTAGAGGGTGGAACACTGAACGGCAAACCGGTCATCGTCCTGACATACAAGGGCGCCAAGTCCGGCAAGATTCCCTACCGAGTACGTGCAGCCCGTGCGGGCCGTGAAATTCCGGTGCTCGTCCTGCAGCCCCTCCGTGTCACGGATATAATGCCGAGTTCATAAATTACCCATACCTTGCGCACGCGGTGTGACGACAGACGAAGCCCTCAAGGTGATGCAGCAGGAGATGGAAGAAGGAAAGTCATCGAACGAATGTCGGCCATGGGAAGATAAGGGAAAGCTCGATTGCGGAAACCGAGAAATGCCTCCGGGATAGCGAACGAGAGTATCCGTTAACGGTTCTGCAGGAGAAAGAACATGAAGATTCTGGAACCAATACGCGTACTGATCGCAAAGGCGCCTTTCGCACAGCTGACGACGCTCAATTCGACGGGTGGTCCGCAGGTCACGGTCGTCTGGGTCGGAATCGAGAATGAGGAGTTTGTCATTGGCCACCTGCACCCGGCTACTTATCAGAAGGTGAAAAACATTCGGCGCGATTCCCGAGTAGCGTTGTCGATGCTAAGTGACGCGACCAGCGCGCAAAAATTGCGCGAATACCTGGTGGTTCACGGCAACGCCCGCGTGACCGAAGGCGGTGCAGCTGACCTTTTGCAGCGCCTCGGGCGCCTTTACCTCGGACCGAACGCTGACTTTCCACCGGCCGCCTTGCGCGATACTCCGGGTTCTATCACGCGAATCACACCCACGCGCTTTGCCGGAATCGGGCCATGGGTCGCGCCAACTGGTCAGTAATGAGCCGCACCTTTGGCGGATATTAGGGCAAATGTTAATCCTGCCGGCGAGACGATTCATAACCCGCGCGCGGCTACAAATTGCGGCCATCGTCTACGAACTTGGACACATGGAGTTCGTCGCACCACTGATGGCCTAAACGAGGGAGCGTATCTATACCGGCCCGATTACAGGTTCGAATCTCGAATCCTTTGCACGAAATATCTCAGGAAGCTGCGCCATTAGAAACACGAGCGCATACGACGAAATGGAAAAACCGACGAGCCTGATTTTCAAAGTTAGCGAACATGTCGCTTACATCACATTGAACCGGCCTGCAGTGGCCAACGCGGTGAGCCTGGAATTGGCTCAGGAACTCGAGGAAGTTGCGCGCGAATGTGACGAAAGCGAGCGTGTGCGTGCGGTGTTGCTGACCGGTGCCGGACGGGTCTTCTGCGGCGGCGGCGATAAGTCCTTGGCGCCCAAAGAGCCAAGCCGTCGGTCCAGCTATCTCAAGCGCGTGAACCTCTTCTTCTATCGCGCGATTCAATGCTTCGCCAGGATGAGCGCGCCGCTAGTAGTGGCGGTGAACGGCCCGGCTGCGGGGTACGGGATGAGCTTGGCGTGCGCCGGCGATATCGTCCTCGTGAACGAGTCCGCGCGTTTCACGATGGACTACACGCGAGTTGGGTTAACGCCCGGGGCCTCCTCAACTTACTATCTGCCGCGAATCATAGGACTCCGCCGTACTATGGAACTGGCGTTGACGAATCGAACTTTAACAGCGCGAGAAGCCGAGGCGATTGGTCTTGTCACGCGGGTGGTGCCAGATGATCAACTGATCGCGGAGGCGGAATTGATGGCCAATGAATTGGCCCACGGTCCCACGCGCGCTTACGGCGGGGTGAAACGTCTGCTCTATGCCACGGCCACCAATCCTCTCTATGAGCAGATGGAACTTGAGAACGAATCGATCGCGGATATGGCACGCAGCGTGGATGCGCAAGAAGGTATCGCCGCGTTTCTGGCGAAGCGAACGCCGCAATTCAACGGCCGCTAAGCGCCATCCGTGGATTCGTTGACGGAGCGAAGGCTTGACACGCTTAATACGAACGTACATATTGGATTTTGTGATTCGGCCGCCGAACGTCCCGACATAATTCGAGCGGACGGGTGCCAGGAAGTGTTCACCATCATTTCGCTTCGAAAGTGAACTTAGATTGTCTGGCGAGGCAGGAAGAATCTTCGACCGTGCCATTCAGAATCCTTTGCGGGCCCAAGTGAAGCTGGCCTAGTTCGCTCAAATAGAAATGAACGCAGACTGAACTCGTAGTTGAGAATTAGGATGCCACCAGTTGAATGGTCCGAGGTGAGAAATTGTTGGCCCGAGTCTTGTGTATGCAAGCACCCGATGGCGAAAACGAACACGTCATTGACGTTAACGACGAAAGAGCAGCCCGCGAAGGGCCAACCCAGTCGCGATTTGCAAGTCTGCTCCGACGCCGGGGATTTGCAGATTCAGGTCATGGACGGGATCGACAGTGTTTACGACTTCTTTCGCTTTCTCCACGTGTCAACGCGTGCGCTAGCAAACAATCAGCGGAGGTTATTTAAAAATGGATACCAGCATTCAGGAACAGAGGGACGGAGGAATCAGAGTCGTCAGCGCGCGTCTGAATTACCTGGCCGAGGCGACACCAAAGCCGGTCAATTATGCGTATGATCCGCCGGCTGGCGTCCCACGCCGATCCGGAAAATACGTCGCCCAGGACGTGGCAGTATGTAACGGGCGCGAAGTGCTCGATAAACTCTCGCTCGACACCAGCGGCTTCGTTCTCACAGAGCACGAAACTGCGGTTAAGGATTTTTACGATCCCGATGAGGTTAAATCGGTTTACTACCCCGAAGTCGAACGGCTGGTGAAGCGGATAACCGGCGCCGAGCGAGTGGTTGTTTTCGATCACATCGTGCGTAACCCGGTGCTGGCAGAACGCGGCGAAAAGGACGCTCGCTCGCCGGCTAAGATCGTGCACAACGACTATACCCTCGCATCCGCGCCGCGCCGCGTCCGCGATCTTTTGCCAGAGGAATCGCACCGCCTGCTCAAGAATCGCTTCGCCGAAATCAACGTCTGGCGCCCGATCCGCGGTCCGATCGAAAGCTCGCCGCTTGCCCTGTGCGATGCCCGTAGTCTGGGCGTGGATGATATCGTCCCGATGGATCTGGTGTATCGCGAGCGTGTGGGTGAGATCTACGGCTTCCTCTACAACCCGAAGCATCGCTGGTACTACTTCCCGCGGTTGCAACGTAACGAAGCAATCTTATTGAAGTGTTACGACTCTAAGGAGGACGGCCGGGCACGCTTCACCGCGCACTCCGCGTTCCAGGATCCAACCAGTCCGCTGGACGCTGCGCCGCGCGAGAGCATTGAAGTCCGCGCGCTGGTGTTCTGGCCGGCAGAGCAATAGATCGCAACCAGCGGCTCGCGGCCGTGTTTGCCCGACAGTCCCTTCAGCGACGAGCATACATGGCCACTTGCCCGATTCGATCTGAACCCAAGCATCATGAATCGCGGTTTCAGGCAGTATTACAGCTGGAGAGACGAAGCTATGACAGATGGAAAGGTAGCAACAGTTATTGGCGTAGGACCGGGGCTGGGCGCCGCGCTGGCGCGCCGTTTCGCGGCAGACCACGCAGTCGCTCTGGTGGCGCGCAGCGGCGAGAAACTGAACGAACTCGCAAGAGAAATTTCTGACGCCGGGGGAAAGTCGCTCGTCGTTCCCGCTGACGTGATTAAGGAGCAGGAGATCGTTGTCGCGTTCGAACGAATCCGCCACGAGTTGGGCGACACGGATGTCTTGCTTTACAACGCTGGGATGCGCCCGCATGGCACATTGATGGATACCAAACCCAGCATCTTTGAGAACACCTGGCGAGTCGGTACGTTTGGTGCCTTTCTCGCGGCACGCCAGGTGGTGCCCGCAATGCTCCAGAAGCGGCGAGGAGTTATTTTGTTTACCGGTGCGACCGCCGGTGTTAAACCGTTCGCGACCTCAGCGGCCTTCGGGCCGGCGAAATTCGCGATGCGTGGCTTGGCACACGTGATGGCCCGGGACCTTGGCCCGAAGGGAATCCACGTGGCATGGATAAACGTCGATGGTGCGATTGATACGCCGATCATGCGCGAGCGCTTCCCGCAGCTAAAAGACGAGGACATGCTCAAGCCGTCTGCGATCGCGGACACCTATTGGCACCTTGCTCACCAGGAACCCAGCGCCTGGACACTCGACATCGACGTCCGTCCGTTCAAGGAAAAGTTTTGAGGATGTCACGGTTTAGAGGCTCTCGCGGTCGGGCAAGGACCAGTGTTCACAGATGAGCTTACAGGCAGGTACATGAGGCGACTTCCAATCTGTTTCTATCCGCCGAATCTAAGACATCTGTCGACGGACTTTCTCAAGACGAACAGGGTTCGCCGAGGCCGAGCTCGCGGGACAGGGCGAGAAACTCTATGCATCGGCACCCCGATTCTGCTGGTGTTCCCGCGCGAGCGCCGTGAATGACGGTTATTAAGGCTTCCGTATTGATCGCAAAAACGAAAGATAAAGGAGCGGCAGCAATGAGTCTCAGCAGCAAGCCATTCGCACCAACGAAATATTTCGGAATTAAAAGCAGGCGCATGGCCTGCATCGATGAAGGTCAAGGGCCGGCGATCGTCTTTCAGCACGGGAATCCCACCTCGTCCTATCTGTGGCGCAATGTGATGCCGGCTTGCCGCGGTCTCGGCCGTTTAGTCGCATGCGATCTGATTGGCATGGGCGACTCGGACAAGCTGCCTGATTCGGGTCCCGATCATTACACCTACGCCGAGCAACGGGACTTTCTCTTTGCCTTTTGGGAGGAACTCAAACTGGGTAACGATGTCATCTTCGTTCTCCATGACTGGGGCTCCGCACTCGGTTTCGATTGGGCGAATCAGCATCCCGATCGCGTCCAGGGACTCGCCTATATGGAAGCTATCGTGATGCCCATGGCATGGAGCGACTTTCCCGAACGTGCCCGTAGTGCCTTCCGCGCCTTTCGCTCTCCCGCGGGCGAGGACATGATTTTGCGCGACAACGCGTTCGTAGAGCGGGTGTTACCGGGCAGCATAATCCGCCAGCTTTCCAGCGCCGAGATGGATCACTATCGCAGACCTTTCGTAAATCCAGGTGAGGATCGGCGACCGACATTAACCTGGCCGCGCCAGATTCCGCTCGATGGTGAACCGGCCGATGTGGTCAAGATTGTCAGCGAATACAGTCAATGGCTCGCGCACAGCCAGGTGCCGAAACTTTATTTCCATACCGAGCCTGGCGCGCTCGACCATGGCAGTCAGCGCGAGTTTTGCAAGACCTGGCCGAATCAAACGGAAGTCACGGTGAAGGGCATCCATTTCGTTCAGGAAGACAGTCCGATCGAGATCGGCGCGGCCCTCGCCAATTTCGTGCGGACCCTTCGCCGCCTATAGCCGGGCGAGTCGAAAGCTCGGTATAGGGAGGAATTCCTGCTGAACGCGCGGCGCGCGCTCTCTCTCTTTACATAACAATACGGACGACCATATTGTGATGTGTGAAACTCCTTGGTAAACCCCAACAACGAAGGAACACCCTCAAATGGACACTCACGATGTTGCAACCACCAAGGCCGGGGGCGAGAACCATCAATGGATTTTGGACATTCGCCCCGAGGGTAAATTGACCGGAACGCTCCCCACAGGATCTTCGGTGCAGGAAGAGCAAAATGGTCTTTACGAAGAAATCAGGCAGCTTCGGCTTGAAGTGGAACGCTTGCGTGACGAGCAAAAAGCTTTGCAGCGAACTCCACAATCGAACGATTTAGACGCCGATGAGATCGAAGACCACGAAGGCGGTGACTCCAATGCGAGGGATCCCACCGATCGTCGCGGTGTTCTCCACCGGCGTCCCTTAAAACTAGTCCTGGCTCTGGTCGTCGCCGCGATACTCTCCGTGGGCGGGTTGCGCTCCTGGAATTACCTGCAGTCGTACGAATGGACCGACGATGCCGAGATCGATGGCCATCTCGATCCTATCAGCACGCGTATAGACGACACCGTCATTCGCGTCTACGTCGAGAACACCTATCACGTAAAAGCCGGCCAGACCTTGGTCGATCTCGATCCGCGCGACTACCAGGTCGCAGTCGAAAATGCGGCGGCCAACCTCGCTCAAGCGGAGCAGGGCGTGAAAGCGGCCCAGCAGAACTACGAGTTGAGCGTCGCGAATCTCGACGCCGCGATCGCCACGAACGTCAAGGCCCAACTGGATGTGAAGCGTTATGGCGAGTTGCTCGACCAGGCAGTGATTCCGCGCGAGACCAACGACGAAATCGTGATGACAGGCAGGGTCGATGCGGCCGCGGTCAACTCGGACCGCGCAGCGGTCGGAGCAGCGGCCCGGATGATCGATCAGGCCCAGGCCGCGGTCCAAGCCGCACAAGCTTCGCTCGATCAAGCCAAGCTCAACCTGAGCTATACGCATATCGTTGCGCCCGCATCCGGAGTGGTGGACAACAAGACGGTGCAGGTAGGCCAGCGCGTCTTACCGGGCGAGCAACTGCTTACCCTCGTTCCACTTAACGATATCTGGATAACCGCTGATTTCCGCGAGACGCAGTTGCGCAAGATGCGTCCCGGCCAGCCCGTCACAGTTCACGTCGATACCACAGGACGCGACTACAAGGGCTACGTGGAAGGCATGCCCGGCGCGACTGGCGAACTCGACAGCCTGCTGCCTCCCGAAAATGCGACCGGCAACTACGTCAAGGTGGTGCAGCGATTGCCGGTGAGGATTCGCTTCTACCCAAGCGAGGATCCGGACCGACAGCTGCGCCCTGGAATGTCAGTGGAACCGACTGTGTGGGTGACCGGCCATCCGCATAGCCTATGGTGAAGCGATGGCAGCCGCGCCAAAAACTATCGATCCGCACGGTTCGTCGACTTCCGCAAAGCGTAGGGTCAATCCGTGGGTTATTGCGGCGGTAGTCTCACTGGCCGCATTCATGGAGGTGCTCGACACTAGCATCGCCAACGTGGCCCTGCCTTACATGGCCGGTGGACTGGCTTCCAGCCTTGACGACGCGAGTTGGGTGCTGACCTCCTACCTTGTCGCCAACGCGATCGTGCTCCCTATCACCGGATGGCTTTCGATTCGCTTCGGGCGCAAGCGTTTTTACATGGCTTGCGTCGTGATCTTCACCGTCAGTTCTTTCCTATGCGGCGTCGCGCCTTCACTCGGCACGCTCATCCTGTTTCGCGTTCTGCAGGGAGCCGGCGGCGGCGGCTTGCAACCGGTATCGCAGGCCATCTTGCGGGACACTTTTCCCCCGAGCAATTGGGTACCGCGTTTGCGATGTATGGAATGGTGGTTGTGGCGGCGCCGGCAATCGGGCCGACGATCGGCGGCTGGATAACGGATAACTACCAATGGCGCTGGATCTTTTACATGAACGTGCCGGTCGGGATGCTCTCTCTGCTGCTTGTCTCCCAGCTGATCGAAGATCCAGCCTACCTCAGCGAACAGATAAAGAAGGCCCGTAGGTACCTGAGCATCGACTACATCGGAATCGGTCTGCTCGCGCTGTGTCTGGGTTCTCTGCAGGTCATGCTCGACAGGGGCCAGGAAGATAACTGGTTTTACTCGCCGCTAATTTTCACGCTGGTTGTGCTCTTTCCCGTGACGCTGATGTTCTTCGTGCTCTGGGAATTGAGCCGCCGGAAACCCGTCATGGATTTGCGGATGTTTAAAAACCCCAACTTCGCAGTTGCGGCGGCAATGATTTTTGTGTTTGGTCTTGAGGTATACGGAATAGTCGTATTGACTCCACAGTTCGTACAGGCGTTCATGGGGTACAACGCGGAGCTGGGCGGTTTAACGCAGGCGCCCGGATCCGCGCTGATAATCGTTTTGATGCCCGTAGTCGGAAAGCTCGTCCGACGGATCGAAGCGCGCTGGCTGATAGGGCTGGGCCTTCTGCTGAGCGCCTTTGCCCTGTTTCATATCAGCACCAACATCGATCTTCAGATTGATTTTCAGACTGCTGCAAATTACCGTGTCTTCCAATCCCTTGGGCTCGCTTTGCTTTTTGTTCCGATCAACACCGTCTCATATGTGGGCGTCCCGGAAGAGAAGGGCGGGGAAGTTTCCGGAACGATCAATCTGCTGCGCAACGTGGGTGCGAGCGTGGGTATTTCCCTGGTCGAGACCGTGATCGCGCGCCGCGCGCAATTCCATCAGGACGTACTCAGCACGCATGTGACGCGCGCCCGACAGGCTTATCGCGACGTGGCGAGCGGCTTAAGCGCGGAGCTCTTTCATCGCGGTCTCAGCCAGCCTCAAGCAGCGGCTCAAACTACCTTGCGCATCTACAACTCCGTCATCACGCAGGCCAATGTGCTGTCGTACATGGACGTGGCGTGGCTCATCGGTGTGCTGTGCCTTGTCATGATTCCGCTTGTCCTGATCCTTAAACAGAACAACCCCAAAACCGCAATAATGAGCGCGGAATAACGATGGATCTGCACGTCGTCCGGAAGACTTTGATTGGTGTATTGCTATTGATGGCGCTGATGGCCCAATTGACTATTCTCGCGACGGCCGCATCTGCACAGAACTACGCGACCGGCACTACGTCAGCTCCCTCTCCCATCTCAGCCGGAAGCCCGATCAATACTGATCCCTCCGGAAAGTCCACTCCTCCGATTGGATCTTGGAATCCGAATCAGCCGCCACCTAACGCGAGTTTGCTGGCGCTACCCGTCGTCGGAACGGCGCCTCTCGCGGTGGACTTCTATGTCGGATTAGCAAATACCCGCGGGTCCCTTTTCTATGAATGGAATTTCGGCGATGGCGCGGAATGTTACCTGCCTGCCGAACCCTATATGCTCCACGTTTACCAGAATCCAGGGACGTACATCTGCACGCTCGAACTGGTCACTCCGCATGGAATCTCAACAACCGCTTCCACGAAGATAACCGTAAAATCGCGTCAAGGTTAGGAACTCGATTAGACGGAATCCGCGGCGAATCAGGGAGTTTCGCCGAGAACTCGGCAATTGCCGAAAATACAAGAGCATCTTTTTCCAGCAACTGCAAGTTATTCCGACAGTTTCGAGCGGCGCGCTCTTTGCACTTATCAAACAACGGTGAGCTTGAAGATTGGAACAATTCCTGGCGAGTACCGCACGACCCCCAAGCTGATTGGGCGAACGCTGCGCGCTGGGTCACCGGCGAAATCATCCTGGGGGCGAACCTCAAAGCTACGAGTCACTGCGGTTGCTCCCCACGCTGAAGACGACATTAAGCGGCACCGTCAGTCGGCTATAAACCGGGAATATAAAAAGGCGGTTGTCTAACATGAAATTATACGAATCAAAATCCTCTCCCAACTCGCGCCGCGTACGTATCTTTATAGCCGAGAAAGGTATCACGGTACCCGTGGTGCCGATCGATCTGAGCGCAAAGGAACAATTCTCCGACGCGTACGTCGCTATCAATCCCCGACGTGTGGTCCCCACGTTGACTCTAGATGATGGCACGGCGATCGGTGAAGTCTTGGCGGTTTGGCGTTATCTGGAGGAAGCTTTTCCCGCGCCAGCACTGATGGGATCTACGCCGAAGGACAAGGCACTGGTCACCATGTGGGAACGGCGTGCAGAGCTCGAGGGATTCGCTGCAGTGATGGATGCGGTGCGCAATTCCGCGCCGGGTCTCAAGGGGCGGGCGCTGGCCGGACCCTATAACTACGAGCAGATCCCGGCTCTCGCCGAGCGCAGCAAGGCACGGACGATCGACTTTTATACCGATCTTGACGCCCGATTGTCGGGACTTCCCTTTGTGGCCGGCGATCACTTCTCCGTCGCTGATATCACCGCCATTGTAACGGTTGACTTCGCAACAGCGGGGATCAAGCTGCCAATACCGGCGGAGTGTGTCTCCTTAAAACGTTGGTATGACACGGTCTCTGCTCGACCGAGTATGAGGGCGTAACGGGGATGGTCTCGCCCATTGCTGCTTCTATTAAACTAGCATGGTCGGAGGCGAGCGAGTTGAGTGCGCGATTCTACTTCGCGAAAAACACTAGCATCCGAGTTTCGATGCTCTCTCCCGGGGGGCGGCGTCGGGAGCACTCGTGCGGATCGTCGAAGCCCGTATGCGCGCTAAAGCGAGAGCTTCGCCCAAGGTGGCTGGCTCCGATGGCCGGCTGGAAATTGTGGAGGATCATAGTGTAGCGTCCCATTAATAAAGTTACAGAGGCGCTTGAGCTTTGCAAGGATTGAATCGGCGGTGGCGGTCCACACGAACGGACGACGATGGAGATTGTAATTAGCGACATAGGCGTCGATTTTCTGTATCAGTTCGCCGACGCTGCGAAAGGAGCCGCGCCGAATTGCCTGCTGGGTGATGAGCCCGAACCAGCGCTCCACTTGGTTGAGCCAACTTGCGTAAGTGGGGGTGTAGTGGAGGTGATAGCGGGGGTGGCGGGCGAGCCAGGCCTTGACCTTGGCATGCTTGTGGGTGCCGTAGTTGTCGGCGATCAGATGGACCTCGAGTCCGGCCGGGACGTTGCGGTCGAGGTGATTAAGAAAGGCAATAAATTCCTGGTGGCGATGGCGCGGTTTGCACATGGTCACCACTTTGCCGTCGAGCACGTCGAGCGCCGCGAACAGGGTGGTGGTGCCGTGACGAAAATAATCATGGGTTACGCCCTCGACATAACCCAGACCCAGCGGCAGCAGCGGTTGGGTCCGCTCCAGCGCTTGCACTTGGCTCTTTTCGTCGACACACAGCACCAGCGCCTTGTCCGGCGGATTGAGGTAAAGGCCCACGATGTCGCGTACCTTCTCCACAAAAAATGGGTCGGTAGAGAGCTTAAAGCTCCTGCTGCGATGGGGTTGTACGCCGAACAGTGCGAAATACCGTGCCACTGCGCTCTTGGAGATGCCGGTGGTGACGGCGGCCGTGCGCACGCTCCAGTGCGTGGCGTGCTCGGGCTTGCTCTCCACTACCAGCTTAATCAACTCCGCCACCTTTTCGTCATCGTGTGTGCGAGGTCGGCCCGGCCGCAATTCGTCATGCAGCCCCGCCAGCCCGCGGTCCTGATAGCGTCGGCGCCAATGGCTAACCGCCGGTGCGCTGACTCCACAGCGCCGCGCCACTTCCCGATTGGACTGTCCGTCCCCCGACAGCAATATGATGCGCGCGCGCCGCACCAGCGAATGCGGCATGCTGCGCGAGCGCACCATCGCCTGCAGTTGCAAGCGGTCAGCTTCGTCGATCGTCAAGGCCTTGTTCGGTCTACCCATCCGCGCCACCTCGCCTGCTATTGTAGCAGACGCCGTAGCTCGTGTAATTTTATTAATGGGACACTACAATAGAATGTTCGAACGGTATCTCGAGGACTTTGCGGTCGGACAAACCTTTAGCTCTGGCCGCTTGTGCATCGACGAAGAACGAATCAAGAGCTTTGCTGCGGAATTCGATCCGCAGCCCTTCCATCTCGACGCTGCGGCAGCACAGCACACTATATTCCACGGTCTGGCAGCGAGCGGTTGGCATACCGCTGCTGTCACCATGCGCCTCCTGGTTGAAAGCGAATTCAGGCCCGCAGGCGGGGTCGCCGGGGCCGGCCTCGATGAGATCCGCTGGCCTCGTCCTGTGCGGCCACGCGATGAGCTACGCATCGAGAGCGAGGTGCTCGAGGTGCGGCCATCGAAGTCGCGTCCGGACCTCGGGCTGATCAAGGTGCGAACGACGACTTTGAATCAGAATGGCGAGGCGGTACAGGTCTACGTCGGGAACCTGCTGGTCCCACGCCGTCCGATATAAACAAAGGATTGAGATTCAACGTCCGGAGAAGCTACCCCGCGTGTTGAGATATAGATCAGTTGGTTGCGGCCGCGAATTGGCTCAAGAGGAGTGTTGCGAAGTCAACGTTTTCAAGGGACCGACATCGGCGGATTTGGCGCCGCATGAACAGCCCGAGACACACCTCTTATACGTGGGGGTTCGCCTCGCATCGTCGCCCCAGAAGCCATGGCTGTCCAGAAGTTTATCTGCTCCAGTCAAGTTCATGGTCAGTGAGATGGTGGATACCAATTTCGCGCAACTGATCTTCCGAGATGATGGTTACCAGATCATCGAAGAATACGTCGTGAATAACCCAAGACGATGCGACGCTGCAGGAGCGTTTCACGGTGCCTAGCGCGGCCCTTGAAATG
Source organism: uncultured Pseudomonadota bacterium (assembly GCA_963824565.1). Classification (GTDB taxonomy): domain Bacteria; phylum Desulfobacterota; class Binatia; order Binatales; family Binataceae; genus JAJPJA01. Next base: position 306,603 of record CAWGQB010000014.1, read on the forward strand.
AATGGAGCGGCCGGAATTATCAAGGTGCGACAGTTCGCGATAAGCGAAAGGCTTGAATCAGGGCGCGCCGGTGCTCGGCGACCGCCGTTTTCACGCGCTACCTGGAATCGTACCCGCCCGTTCTCGGATAGCCAGACACCGAATTCTGGATTGACGCGGTCTCCAAGTAGCGCGGGTGGCGTCAAGCGCGGTCGCCCAGCGCAGGTCCCCTGGCAGTCGTCGCTGCCTCTGTGTTCAGGATAGTCGGGCCAGCCTTGCCTGCGACAGCTCACGGATCAGATGGTTTCCCTCTCGCATAGGGTGAGCGGGCTCTCCAGAGCGAAGCGGGCGATTCGATCCTTGCGAAAAAATGTCACCCCCGATGGGCTTCCGCATACCGCAGGAACGCATCCCAGGCCTGCACCATTTGCGGCGAACTGCTGAAGCGGTCGTGCGCGCTTACCGACGTCATCCGGCGGCGGTTGCCAGCCTCCTCAGACTACAAGCACATCATCATCTGCGGAGCTGGTGCAAAAGCCGATGCAGTTCGGGCCGGTCCCACCGCCGTCCGAAGTTTTCTCGCGAAAGATCCCATTTGCCGTTTTGAGCGCGACCACCAGCGCGGTCGTGTCTTGCTCACTGGTGGAGACGGGGACGTACCCGATCAGCATAGCGCGAACGTATCGCCTATAGTTTCAGTAAAGCAATACCTTTTCGCAATGCACCAGACCGCGTAAGATTGAAATTTACTTTCGGTGCAAAAATGACCGTTTGTGCAAGCCGGAGCAGGCTCGTGGTCAAGCGGGGTGTTTGTGATCGGCGAGGACTTCTTCGATGATTGCGAGCGGCACGCCGGGGCCAAAGTTGTGCGCTGGGACGGACAAAGCGATCTATCGTTGCCAAACAACGTTGTCCATTTTGTTGCGAAGCTTCCATCCTCGGCTGTATTAGATCCATAGACGCTCCTTCGTTACCGCAAAGTTGGTGAAATGAACGATTTCGAAGGTCGGTGAAATGGACCATTCCGAAGATCGATACCGAACGATAATCGATGGGATCCCCGCGATGGCATGGTCTACTCTGCCCGACGGTTCCATCGAATTTCTCAACCGGCGATGGCTCGACTACACGGGTCTCTCGCTTGACGAGGCGCTTGGCTGCGGGTGGAATGCCGCAGTTCATCCCGATGACCTTGACTCACTGACGGATAGATGGCGCGCACTGCTAGCTTCCGGACAGCCCGGTGAGATCGAAGCACGCCTGCGCCGGTACGACGGAGAATATCGATGGTTCTTGTTCCGTGTAGAGCCCGTACGCGACCATCATGGCGACATCTTCAAATGGCATGGCGCGAATACCGATATCGAGGATCGTAAGCGCGCCGAGGCACTACTGGCCGCAGAAAAACGAACCCTGGAGATGATCGCCAACGGCGCTCGCGTGGCAGATATCCTGGAAAGCTTGTGCAACACGGTCGATGCGCAGGCGGAGAATATCATTTCAGCGGTAATGCTGATGGATGAACATGGTACGCGGCTTTGGCCCGCGGCCGCTCCTCGCCTCGCCAGGGGCTGGGTCGAAGCCATCTCTCCGCTCGAGATAGGCCCTGGTATAGGTTCATGCGGCGCCGCCGCATTTAGCAAGCAACGGGTGATCGTATCCGACATCGCGAACGACCCGTCGTGGGCTGGCTTTCGAGATCTTGCTTTGAGTTACGGTCTGCGCGCCGCGTGGTCTCAGCCGTTGCTCTCCAAAGACCGGCAAGTGCTCGGCACATTCGGAATGTACTACTCGGAGCCCCGCAGCCCCGACGACACTGATCTGCGGCTGATCGAAGGTGCCGGTCACGTAGCCGTAATCGCAATCGAGGGAGAGCGATCGCACGCGGAGATATCGAAGGCTCACGAGGAAATTGCCAAATCGGAAGCTGAACTTCGAACCATGATCGACGCCATACCTCAGCTCATCGTCGTTCTGGGGCCGACCGGGAAGACTCTGTACGCCAATCAGGCGGTGATGAAGTACACGGGTTTAACGCGAGCGGAAGTGATAGCGGGAGACTTTCGTTCGCGGGTATTTCATCCCGAAGATGTGGAGCGGTTGCGCGATGAACGTACCTTGGCGCTCTCACGCGGGATCCCATTCGAGAACGAGCAGCGTGTGCGCCGCCAGGACGGTCAATATCGCTGGATGCTGGTTCAGTACAACCCTCTGCAAGACCAACAGGGGAACATCCTTCGCTGGTATGCGACCGGCATCGACATCGAGGATCGCAAGCAGGCCGAAGACAGAACCAAGAAAGAAAACCTCGCCTTGCGCGAAGAAATTGACCACTCCTCGATGTTCGAGGAAATCATTGGATCCTCCGCGGCGCTACGTCAGGTCTTGGCGCAGGTGGCGAAAGTCGCCCCGACAGATTCCACGGTTCTCATTTCGGGTGATACGGGGACTGGAAAGGAACTGATTGCTCGTGCGGTTCACAAACGATCGAATCGATCGGCGCGCGCATTCATCCGCGTCAACTGTGGGGCGATTTCACCTTCGCTGATCTTGTCCGAGCTTTTCGGGCACGAGAAAGGTGCCTTCACCGGGGCATTGCAAAGGCGCGTTGGACGCTTTGAAGCGGCCGACCGTGGAACGATCTTCCTGGATGAGATTGGCGATCTTTCCATGGAGACGCAGATCGCTCTGCTTCGCGTGCTGCAGGAGCATGAATTTGAACGGGTCGGGAGCAGCGAGGCATTTACCATCGACGTGCGCGTGCTGGCGGCAACCAACCGCGACCTGAAATCTGCCGTCGATGCCGGCACGTTCCGTCAGGATCTTTTCTACAGACTTAATGTTTTCCCAATCCACCTGCCGTCCCTAAGGGAACGAGTGGAAGACATTGGGCTACTGGTCGAATACTTCATCGATCGTTATGCGAAAAAGGCCGGCAAGCACTTCAGCAACATAACCAACAAGACGCTCGAACTGTTTCAAGCATACGACTGGCCGGGAAACATTCGCGAGCTACAAAATGTCATCGAGCGAGCCGTGATTCTATGCGATGGCGAAACATTCTCGATTGATGAGACATGGCTGAGGCGAGCATCATCTCCGGTATCCGATCCTGTCGTTCCGTTTGTTACGACACTGGTCGAGCGCGAGAGAGAAATGATCGAAACGGCGTTGGCGCAATGCCAGGGCCGAGTCTCAGGCCCATCCGGGGCAGCCCACAAACTGGGAATTCCGCGCCAGACACTTGAGGCAAGAATCCTGAGCCTCGGTATCAACAAGCATCGATTTAAGACCCGCTAGACAACCCGAAGCACGTCGCACATTTCTGGGCGAGCGCACGTCGTCACGGGGTGAGATTGTAGTACGAAGACCCCCACAATGCTCGCCCAGAACTGAGCAATTGCCGAGAATACGGCAACACTGTCGCCTCGCGACCCAAGTTATTCCAACACTTCCGAACGGCCCGCCCATTGCACTAGCGAACACGCGTGACGCTGAAGATTGAGAAGACTCTTGTCGAGCATGGCACCACCATCAAGCTGATTGGCCGAATTCGGGCGGAAGACGTTAGTGAATTGAAAGCACAAATCTCCGCGAGCGAGCCCAAGGTTGTGCTGGAACTCGGAGAAGTGTCTCTCGTGGATGTGGACGCGGTCAGGTTCCTGGGCAATTGCGAGTCAGAGGGCATCCAATTGCTGAACTGCTCAGCTTACATACGGAAATGGATCGACAGGGAGCGGGCAAACTTATGAAACCGAGCAGATCGAGCCTTGTGACGATTGTTTGAAACCCTGGAGTATCCAACTTGGTCAACACGACTGAAGAAACCAATAAAGCCCCTGGTCCTCGAAGCATTCGAGTCAGATCAGAAGAATTCCGTTGGAGGGAAGGCCATGAGCAATAACACACATGAGACGGCGCGACACACTTCATTGAGGCGGGTGGCGTGCGCTATGCCTACCGCCAGTTCGGAAAATCCGGAACGGCGCCTCTGCTCTGTATGGGGTACTTCAACTCCAACATGGACGCTTGGGACCCGGCTGTCACAGACAGTCTTGCGAAGGAGCACGAGATGATTCTGTTTGATAACGCTGGTGAAGGGGCGTCCGGGGGAGAAACCCCTCCCACAGTGGGGGGTTTGACACAACATTGTGTCGCCTTTTGCGAATCCCTGGGTCTAAAGAAAATCCACGTCGCGGGCCATTCGCTCGGCGGAATGATAGGGCAGCAGATGGCGCTGGACTGTCCCGAACTGGTCAAGAGCCTCATCCTGCCGGGAACAGGCCCCCGGGGCGGAGAAGCCATGACCTTCACCGAACTCTCGCCGGAAGAACAAGCCGATCCAGTTGCTTCGATCACCTGGTCTGGTGGGGCGAGGGATTGAAGGCCGCCCGGCAAGGAACGAAAGCCGCCTAACAACGGAGACATTATTATGCGCGCTGTTCAGCTCACAGCCTATGGCGACCCCCTCGAGGGTCTCACGTATGTCGACATTCCGGCGCCTGAGGCCCCGGACCCGAACCAGGTTCTGATCGGCGTCGAGTTTTCCCCGCTCAACCAGAGCGACCTCTTACTCGCACAGGGCATCTACGGAGCGCACCCCGCTCTTCCAACCGTCATCGGCAATGAAGGCGTCGGCCGCGTTCTCGCTGTGGGGTCGAGAGTAGAGAACGTCAAGGTCGGCGACCGCGTACTGGCACCGCTTTCCAGCTTCACCTGGAGAGAGCGAATGGTTATTTCGGCGAACGGACTTTTCGCTCTGTCTCCTGACGCTGACCCTCGGCAGCTCGCGATGCTCGCCATCAATCCTCCCACCGCGGCGCTGCTGCTCAGCGAGTACGTCGACCTGAAGCCGGGCGACTGGGTGGTGCAGAACTCCGCCAATTCCGGGGTCGGGCGGTGGGTGATCGCGTTCGCGAAAACGCGGGGCTTGAAGACGGTAAACATCGTCCGGCGGCCAGAGCTCGTGGCCGAGCTCAAGGCGATTGGCGGAGATGTCGTCGTCGTCGATACTCCCGATGTATCGAAAGAGATCAAAGCGGCTGTCGGTCAGGCTGAGCTCCGCCTCGCGCTGGATGGCGTCAGCGGCCCGGCGACCGGCGTGCTCGCCTCGACCCTCGCGCCCTATGGCACGCTCGTCTCCTACGCTGCGATGAGCCTGAGTCCGATGTCAATCAGCCCGCTGGAAGTTATCTTCAAGCCGCTCACCGTACGCGGCTTTTGGCTGGGCCATCCCGAGTCTGCGGCCAAAAGTGCACCAGCGGTAACGCAGGCGGCCGAGATGATCGCGTCCGGCCGAGTGCACATACCGGTGACGGCAATCTACGCCCTCTCGTCCATCAAACAAGCCGTCGCGCATGCGCAACGCGGTGGAAAAATCCTTCTGGAGATAGCCCGATCATCCAACTGACTCGCAATAGTATCTGAGGCGGCACAGCAAAAAACGGACCGTGCCGCAGCCAGACGCTCGCTCGATTTTCATTAGGAGGCCGAAATGGAAACCATTCGTTTTGACGACATCGAAAAGCTGAAATCGAAGGTCGGCGCGGAATTCAGCAATTGGAGTCAGGCGATCGAAGTGACGCAGGACAAGATCAACCAGTTCGCCAATGTTACCGGCGACCATCAGTGGATTCATATCGATATCGAACGGGCAAAACGGGAGAGTCCGTTCAAAGGACCGGTCGCGCACGGCTTCCTGACGCTTAGCCTCCTACCCGCCTTCGAGATTCCGCGCGATTGGAATGTCACCAGCTTCGGCAGCTTCGTTAACTACGGTGCGAACAAACTGCGCTTCATCTCACCGGTGCCCGCCGGCGCCAAGGTCCATGCGCGCTCGCGTGTGGTCGCAGTCGAGCCCAAGCCGCAGGGAACGCAAGTCACAACCGAGACTCAGGTCCAGGTCGTGGGACAGGACAAGCCCGCTCTCATCTACGAGGGTATTTTGCTGTACGTCAAGCCGTAAACGGGAAGATTGCGGTTGCGCCCGCGCCGCGATCCACAAGTTGCCCGTTGATCAATCAACGACCAAAGACGAATCACCTTCGCTGGAGAGGAAAAATGGCAAAAACATACAAAGCAGTCCAAGTCGCAGCGCCCGGAGGCCTCCGGACTGTCGAAAGGCCAATTCCCGAGCCCGGCGACGAACAGGTTCTCATCCGGGTTGAAGCCTGCGGGATCTCTCATACCGACTTGCTAACTAACGGTCGAGGGCCAATTTCCAGGTCTCAGTTTTCCCAAAGCGCCGGGGCACGAGGTGGCAGGGCATATCGAAAGAGTTGGCTCGCGGGTCTCTCAATGGCGTGCCGGACAGCGAGTTCATATTCGGCGCGCGCTCACTCGAGGGAACCCTGACCGGCACCGCCATGGATATCGAGGAGACTCTGACGTTCAGCGTGCTCCAGAACGTTCGTCCGATAAATCGAAACCGTTCCCCTGGAGCGTGCCGCAGAAGCGTACGCCCGCATGATGCGCGGGTGAAAGCGCGCTTGCGGATGGTCCTCACCACCGGTCAATAACATCGAAGATGCGAGGCTGCGAATCCAAGCCGAACTACGTTGCTCGCGCTGCCAGAGATGAGCCATGAAAGTCTATGAGACCAATCAAAACCGATTCGCAATCATTCTCGCCGGAGGTGACGGGACGCGCCTGTCGGAAGTAACCCGCCGCATAACCGGCGATATCACTCCGAAGCAGTTTTGTCCCGTGATAGGCAATACATCGCTGCTCGAACAAACTCACCTTCGCGTTTCGCTCGCAGTCAGCGAGAATCAGATTCTCACTGTGCTCACCCGCGCGCACGAACGTCATTACCGCGATTTGGTCAACGAGATACTCCCGGAGAACTTAGTGATTCAGCCCGCGAGCCGCGGAACGGCAGCCGCGATCTTGTATGCGCTTCTGCGATTGTCCGAAGTCGCCCGCGATGCGTACGCGGCGGTGTTTCCGTCGGATCATTTCGTGAGCGATGACCGTGAATTCATGCGACACGTCGATTTGGCATTCGACGCGATCGGGTCGCGGCCGGAGATGACCGTGCTGCTGGGAATCACGCCGCACGCCGTGGAGTCCGGCTATGGCTGGATCGAGCCGGGGGAACTGGTGTTCGGGCGCGGACCGTTGTTGCGCGTGCGCCGGTTTTGGGAAAAACCTAGCAGCGAAATCGCGCGCGAACTGCTGCGTGCGGATTGTATGTGGAACAGCTTTGTAATGGTGGCACGCGTGTCAGCCTTGATCGGCATGATCATGGTCGCATTGCCCGAATTGTTCGCTTCCTTCTCGAAGATTCGCGAGCTGCTGGGTACAGCGCGCGAATCTGCTGGCCTTGAAAGACTTTACGAGCGTATCCCAACGGCCAGTTTCTCGGATGAAGTGCTTGAGCGCTATCCAATTAATCTAGGCGTCCTACCGGTTAACGGCATCGAATGGAGCGACCTCGGCGAGCCTCAGCGGGTCATGGCTGTTTTGTCGCGCCTGGGAGTTCATCCCGAATGGAGGGTCGGCTAACCTTTGCTAAATCCCAGTTACGATGGTGGTGGATACCTCTTTCTGCATCGCCCGAGGGGGTAGATGGAGAGAAGATCACCTTGACGTTGTAACAACACGTTGGTTCGGTGAACATGGATCTCGCTGCGAAACAGAATTTCCCTGCTGACTTCGCACGTTTGTTGACAGCTCGGCATTTGTCGGAGAGTCAGCGCATCCGAGTCTGTAATTTCCCGTCTTTGCGACCTTACTAAGGGCCCGCTCATTCAGTTTGACGGAGGCGTTCCGACACAGCCTTGAAGATAGAAAAGATTGTCGGCGCCCACGGCGCGACATTTTGCCCGAACGGTCTCCCCGACGTTCTGGCGAAAAGCCCGTAGGGAGCTCAGCGCCGCTGAATAGGCTGGTGGATCGATGCCTAGCCTGCGGCACCCAAAGCTGAACGGAACAGGAAAAGCAATTGGTTGTCAAAAGTTCTAGCAACATAATTGCCGCTCTAGTCAGCCAATAATGAGAGGAACTCATATTTGTTAGAGAGTAACAAATGGCAAAAACTACAAAGCATCGAAGCCGCAGCGTCCAATAACCTTCGGATTGTTGAGACCAATTCCCCAGCTCCGCGAGGGACAAGTTCTGATCCGGGTTGAAGCCTGCGGGATATGTCACGCCGACGCGTTAACGGTAGAGGGCCAATTCCCAAGTCTCAGTTTACCGCGAGTGCCTGGCCATGAGGCGGCAGCCCCTTTTTCCGCCGCGCCCGCACGCGGCGGCGCGGTGATCCGGGGCTATCTGTAACGGGTTAGTTTATTCACGCAGGAGTCTGCGGGCCACGGACCGGACCAATACTCTCAGCTTCGCGTGTACAAGCGCGGCACTTGATCCTTGTACGGTAGACTTCCAAGCTAAGAGTTACGATGGATTTCGAATTCGACTTGCGACTGCATGCTGATCATTCGACGCTAGTTGGAACGCAATACTTCGAGCTTGCGCCGGGTGCCTACAAAGGACGGCACTGGCTCTCGGGATCGCAGTTCATTGACGAGCATATGTTCTGTCTAATCGAAGGAATCTTCGAAGAGCTCGTTCCCAGCTACGATCATTTCGGGTGTGTCGAAGTGCCTCGCTCGCAATGGAAATTGAATCCTCGGAGATCTGGAAACGTTGTCCACAGCGCTCACTGAGGCGAGTGAAACCGTCAGGGTTGCGTTGCCTTACGGCGGGACCTTCCGGGTACAAGCGTCCTTCGAGCAGAATTTGGCGGCTAATCAACGCCAATTGGCGTCACTGCTTTTTGCTCTCGAACAGTGGCTAAGTGAAACCCTGACTCTGAACGAGGCAGTGAGCGTTCTCAGGCTTTAACGGAATGGTGCACACGTACGACGCCCCTTTATTCGCGAATCCTCGACCCTCGAAACTGACGCACTATCGAGCTGCCGTAGCGATTGACATCGCAGACAGTCGCTGCCCCGAGCGCCTGAGAATACCCCTCTGTCGTTGCAAAACGGCGTAATAGCCGAGCCTAAAGGACAGTATGGGTCGATTGGCGAGACTCACGGAACAGACCCCGAGGAGACTCGCGTTGGATCGGTTCCATCCATTGCCTCGCCGCCCATCCGTTTCATATGTGATTTGCGAGGCCGATTATTGCAGGCGCCTCGATCCGACTTGCCAAGCTATATCGCCAACCGGCGGAATCAGGACCAGCACGTGCCCCCGGCTCAGAGCGGGGGGACACGCATCAACGTCAAGGTTGTGCGCGATGCCCAAATTATGAGCGCATCCAACCAATCATGACGGCATCGAGCCCAGATAGTCGCGCTTGCCGATGTTTACGCCCACCTGGCGGAGGATGTCGTACGCGGTCGTCGTATGGAAGCCGACTTGAGGCATTGCGAAGTGATACAGATAGCTCTGTGCCTTCATCGTGCGCGGCTGGCCACCCATCGGAACCGTGACATCCGAATCGTCTTTGCCGTCGAGCTGGATGGGCCGCAGCGCCTTCAGGCAATCGATCGTCTTGTCAATGCGCGATTGCATCTCGGCCCAGCTGTTGTCCTGGTCCGGCAGGCTCGGCAAAGTGACGCTGGCGACGCGGCCGGCGCCGAGAGCGTGATTGCAGACTTGGCGGACTTGGCGCTCCAGCGTGAACATGTCGGGATAGAGCCGCAGATTGAGTACCGTGGCAGTGTCCCATTTCTGCGCGGTGGCGTGTTCCTCGGCTTTCTGCAGCACGGTCTTGAGGCCGCCGAGCAGCTGGAGGCACACGGGCACAAAGCCGGAATATAGCGATATGGCCATCAGAGCTTCTCCTTCATGAATGGTGGTCTTGCCGAGGCGATCTTAGCTTTCGGCGTACTGCCTGCAAAGCGACGCTGTCCGGCTCGGCGATCAGGCGCCCGGGCCCTGCGCTGGGAACGTGTTGGACCAGCTTACATCTGCTCTTCAAGGAAGAGGCGGCGAAGCTGCTCATCATCCCATATGCCGAGATGGTCGTTCGTTTCTTTTGTTGGTGTTGGGGATATTGTCGAGACAGACTTCACGGGTTTACGCCGCGCGATGCTCCTCCTCGCCCAACCGTGGCATTTGCGGAGAGAGAAATTCCAGGCGCCAAATAGCGATAACATTTGTACGCCATTTAATTCACAAAATGACATGTGTCTGGCGCTTTACCAATTCCTTGACACTATTGGCGGCTCATTCCGGCAGTTTCATCAAATCGTCCACGAATCGCCGCATAAGCCTGACCAGAGCGCCAAAATCCTTCTCGGACCATTTGGCGAGTATAGGAGCAACGATCCGTGCGCGAGCGGCGTCGAGTGCATGGGTCAAATTACGGCCCTTGGGTGTGATGATGGCTTCATTGACTCGACCATCGGTCGGGCTCGGTTTGCGTTCAATCAAACCAAGTTGCTCGAGTTTCGAAACCTGCCTGCTGACGGTCGTGTAATCGCGGCCAACCCCGTCGGCGAGATCCACGACACCGATGGGGCCGCGGCGCTCGATGCCGAGCAACAGAGGAAAGAGTGCCCGATCCAGCGAAATCCCGGCCTCCCTGATCAGTGTGTCATCGCGCTGCGGGCGATTCATCAGCGTGACCAGGTCGACCATCGCCCCGTGGAGCTTGCGAACATCCTTCTTCGTCCTACGAGTACCGACGGCTGCCATCATCTCACCTACCCAATTATGTGCGACATGCACGGAGCTGTCGACTCTGGACACGTGTGTAGTTTGCACGCTCTCTCTTGACTCGCAATCCGAGCTGGATTATTAATTATGTGAATAATACACGGATTGGAGCATGCCAATGAATCAGCGTTTCAACACTGACGTTTTGATCTGCGGGGCGGGAGCGGCAGGACTGACTCTCGCGGTGGAGCTTGCCCGCCGGAGCGTGAATTTTCGCCTGATCGAGAAGCTGGCGGTTCCCTTTCGCGGCTCGCGGGGAAAGGGCATTCAGCCGCGCACTCTCGAGGTTTTCGAGGATCTCGGCATCATCGATCGCATCGTGGCGTCCGGCGGTCCGTATCCGGGCCAGCGCGAGTATCACTGCGACGGCACCTACGAAAATACGCCTCTCTTTGAGGTTTTCGCTCCAACGCCGGAGGAGCCTTATCAAATTCCGTTGATGCTCCCGCAGTTCCTCACCGAGGCGTTGCTCCGCGAGCGATTGACGGAAATAGGACACCGGCCGGAATTTGGATGCGAGCTGACGGGGTTAGAGCAGGACGCAGAAAGCGTCACGGCGACCATCGTGAGCGGCAAGGGCGAAGAGACTATCGGCGCTCGTTATCTGGTGGGCACCGACGGGGGACATAGCTTCGTGCGTCATGCATTGAAGATCGATTTCCCCGGCAAGACACTGGGCGTGCGCGCAGTAGTGGCCGACGTGATGGTGACCGGACTCAGCCGGGATGCGTGGCATCGCTTCAACGAAGGCTCGATGGAGAAGCAGATCGCGCTCTGTCCGCTCGCAGGCACAGAGATGTTCCAGTTGCAGGCGCCCGTTCCCCTGGAGGGTGATATCGATCTTTCCGCAGAGGGGCTGTCAGCGCTCGTCGCGCGCCGAACCTGCCGCTCGGATATCACCATAAACTCGGTTTTCTGGGCATCCGCCTTTAATATGAATGCGCGTCTCGCCAACCGGTACCGCGATGGCCGCGTGTTCCTTGCCGGCGACGCGGCGCACACGCATCCGCCGACGGGAGGCCAGGGGCTCAATACGAGTGTCCAGGATGCCTATAACCTCGGATGGAAGCTCGCCGCTGTGTTGCGCGGCGCACCGCAAGCGCTGCTCGACAGCTACGAACAGGAACGCCAGCCAATCGCCGCTCAGATGCTGGGGCTTGCGACGAAACTGCTCGACGCTGCGAAAGCGGGGTCCACGCGTCGCGGGCGCGAAGTGCATCAGCTCGATCTGTGCTACCCGAATTCGCTTCTCTCCCTGGAGGAGCCCGAGCGCCTAGGCGGCGTTCTTGCGGGCGACAGAGCGCCCGACGCGCCCATCCGAGGAGCAGGCGGCCAACCGACCCGTCTGTTTAATCTATTCAAAGGAATTCATTGGACATTGATCGGCAATGAGGTCGAACGGCTCTCGGGAGTTAAATCGCGCCCCGGTCTTCACATCCACGCAGTCGGTCCGCGCGGCGACATCATCGACGATGGCGAACATTTCCGTGACGGTTACGGTGTTCGCTTGGGTGACTGGATTTTGGTGCGGCCCGACGGCTATGTCGGCGCGGTCGTATCTTCGGATTACATTCCTTCGCTTGAGCGATATCTAGATGGCGTAGGACTGACAGCCGATTGAAATCGCGCCCGAAGCCTCGGAAACGGGTGACGGACGATCCCCCACCACCCTTGGTCTGACTCCCGCTGGAGCGACTGCCGTAGAGGGACTGCTCCGCACGCAAAAGCGCTTGCGGAGTTTGGTGAGCGATCATCCAAACAAAGCCTAATATATATGAGTGCAAGCGTTCTGCCAGGCGCTTCTGGAACCTGCCAGGGGGTCCGGCGTTCGAGGCCGAAAACTGAGAAGGCGAAAGTGTGCGGATTTTCCATCTGGCCCCCGGGCAAGCAAGTACGCCCTAGCGCCAACTCAACCATGCCGATTGGTCCTTTTAACAGCACGCGCCCGAGGCCCAATCGAGGGAAGAGTCGGCGTTGCTGAGTAGAAGTTCATCACCCCGCGCCCTCCAGAAGACCCGCCAAATCCATAAGACCTGTATGACGCTCGCCATTAATTGTGTGCATCACACGCTTTTACGTGGATCATTGATCTGCTATTATGTGTATTGTGCACAGATAGAGGAGTATCAACCAATCATGCCGGCCAGAATCTACGTCATCATCGGCAGCACTAGGCCGATTCGCATCGGCCGCCAAATTGCTGAATGGGTTGTACGCAATATCCCCCTTTCGACAGTGTTCGATTCCGAACTATTGGATTTGAAGGACTGGCCATTACCAATATCGGATGAACCGAGCATACCGGCTACCGGCATCTATGCGCACGAGCATACGCGTGCGTGGAGCCGTAAAATCGCAGCGGCGGACGGCTATATCTTTGTCACGCCGCAATACAACTGGGGCTATCCAGCGTCCCTGAAAAATGCACTCGACCATTTATTCAAAGAATGGAACGGCAAGCCGGCAGTGATTGTAAGTTACGGATATCATGGCGGCGGCAAAGCAGCGGCCCAGTTGCGGCAGGTGCTAGAAGGTCTGCACATGCGACCGACGAATACGATGCCTGCTATGACGTTCTTAGATGAAATGCTGACCGCCGATGGCCACCTCCGAAACCCACAAGAAGATTTCTCCTCTAGCGCTGAGAGTGTGCTCAAAGCCGTCGAAGAGCTCGTGACGCTTTTGGTCTCTCCGCCCAGATAGTGCGTAGGGGCTGATGAGTCGCTTGCAGTTATCCTTTTAGGTGATTCCAGTTGACATCCGCCATGTGTATCTTAACCCCGGCCGTGTGCGAGTCCGGACATAGATCCTGCGAGAGCGTGCTGGCGGCGTAAACACTCCTTGTCAGGGCGGAACCCGTGGCTGTCAGTCCGCGCCTGTTGGCTGTCAGAATGGCTTCAAAATTAGGGCTGCCGGCTAAACTCCGGTATCGGGCGAAATTTGGCGGACGTCGCACTTGGCGGATTCCGTTGCTCGACTCGATCGGGACGGGACTGTGGAGCGGTCGATCGACCGTTGAAGGGTGTTTCATCGCCGGCTGCCCGCTATCAGTCGAAGGCGGGACGCGGTCTAATACCACGTCTGCCCTTCCTGTGGGCGGGCTTTGCGCCCGCAGTCTGTGCAAAGACGAGGCACGGCCTTGCCCGTCCCGGTTCTCCGGGTCTTGCCATCATGCTAAATAGCTTAGATACCATGAAAACTCTTGGGCAGTTCATCGTCGAGCGGCGCAAGGAACTCGGGCTAAGCGGGCGAGAGGTGGTGGCGGGCGTCCGCAACGCTGAGGGGAAGCCGATCTCGATTCCCTACCTGGTGGACCTCGAACACGACCGCCGCAAGCCCTCCGACGAGGTGCTGGAGCAGTTGGCCAAGGTGCTGAAGGTCGACTCCGACCTGCTCTACTACTTGTCCGGGCGACTGCCGCGCGACCTCACCGGCAGAGGCATCAAGCAAGAGGAGGTGACGGCGGCGTGGAAGGCTTTTCGGCGGGAAGTTAAGCGGGAAAAAAAGCCGTGAAGAGGCTAGGTTGAGCGTCACGACGATAGGTGCCATTGAGAGGCGCCAGCGTGGCCGTTGAGCGTAACGCCGCTCGCACTGATCTCGCTCCTGAACCATGTCGGACGAGAATCACCCTCGATGCAGGCTAACTGTGACAGAAGCCGTTGCCGAAGATCGCCGACGAATAGTGGAAGCAGCGGAATCATAACAACCGGTTGCCGCCAGACCGTCACCCCGAAGTGGCAACGCTGTGCGCCACAGGTGTTTCCCGACGGCTTCACCGTCCGCAACACCTAGCCCGACACCAACACCAACTCCCAGCCCCACGCCCACTCCAACAGAGACCCCAAGTGCGCTAGTTCAAGCGCCCCACAGCCATTGGTACTGGCACAGCATGTTTCGACGGCGCGGTCGTGGGTAGGTTTGACTGGCAGACGGGCTATGCGTCTAAGTATGGAACCACAATATGCTCGATCTTTTGCTTGTCGGCATATCGATTCAAGGACTTGGGCGCTCCGACATATCATGCAATCGTCCTTGAGAGGAACGAGCATCTCGTGTTGGGGTGCGTTAGGCGGCGCGTTTGGGCGATTCTGTTATAGTCGAGAGAGCCTGCCCTGGCTTCTCGCTGAATTCCTGTCCCGCCCGGAAAGCTGGCCAGCTATCCAGAAGTGAGTCTAGCGCGGCTGTGGGGCAACCCACTCTGCGAAGCGTAGACAGCGAGTGCGCGGGCCGTGTGATTGAGCCCCGAAATGCGGAAATCGCGGGAGTCGACGCCGTCCAAATAGCGGAAGACAACACCAATGCGCGGCAGTGGCCGAGTGCAGTGGTCCCGCCCCTGCGGCGCCACGATCGCCTCCATGAAAGCGATTCCCTTGACGGCCTCGTGATGCCGGTTGGCCCAGTCGAAGCCGAGGGCTGAGCCCCAGTCATGGACGACGAAGGTGACGTGCTCGCGCACTTCCAAGGCCTCGAGCAGAGCATCGAGGTGGCGGCGGTGCTCGACGAAACGATACGAGCCAGGGCCGCTATCAGGCAACTTGTCGGAGTCGCCCATGCCAATCAGATCGGGAGCGATGCAGCGATATTTAGATCGAACGACGATTAGAGATTTGCCTGCCCACCCATTTGGTGACGAAAGCTTCGGCGCATCTGTCACACTCGGGCGCAGCGCGGGTCTAATGAGAATAGACAGGAGGATCCACGATGAGCGTTAATGAAATTCAGGCTTTGGCGCAAAAATTTGCCGACGGCTTCGACCAGCGGGATATCAAAACCATCATCGACATGCTCTCAGACGACGTGGAGGTGTTTGACACCGTTCCCTATCGGTTCGACGGCAAGCCTCTTTTTGCCAAGTATCTCAACGAAGCTTTCGAGGGAGTCGCCTCCATAAGCTTCGGCTTTCGGCAGCCATCCTGCCGCGTGTACAACGATATTGTCGGGATAGTGAATGCTTACGACATGTTCACGGGAGCCACAAAGGACGGCAAACCAATAGCGGTCCATGGCAGAAGCACCTTGGTCTTCGTCAAAGAGGGCACGCAATGGAAGATTGTGAGCTGCCATTTCTCGCACATGCCCCATACGCCCTGAAGAAGCAGACGAGAGCATGGGGACAGAAAGAGGTCTGTGATGAGCACCAATAACCCTTTAACCGATAACGCACCCGCCGATCACGAGGATCAAGCCCTCGTAATGAGCGCTCGCTCAGGCAATCGCCGGGCACTCGAAGATCTGATCGAGCGCCATCAGGCGTGGATCTACAACATCGCAGTCCGCATGCTCTACCATCCGCAGGACGCCGAGGACGCAACCCAGGAGATCCTCGTCAAAGTTGTGACTCGGCTCTCTTCGTTCGAGGGTCGAAGCAGCTTCCGCACCTGGCTCTACCGCGTCGTGTTCAATCATTTGCTGAACATGAAGCGTGGGCGAGAGGAGTTGAAAATAACAACGTTTTCAGCTTACGGCGATGCGCTCGACAGCACTCCCGACCTTGAGCTACCGGATCCGAAAGGGGCATCGCCCGAGACGAATGTGCTCGTGACGGAAGTCATGCTTGCCTGCACGCCAGGAATGCTGCTTTGCCTCGATCGCGAGCAACGTTTGACATACATCCTGGGCGCGATCTTCGGCGTGAGCGATTCCGTCGGTGCCGATGTGTTGGAAATTACCACCGAGAATTTTCGTCAACGGCTGACCCGTGCGCGTCGAGACTTACGCAACTTCATGAACGACAAGTGCGGACTGGTAAACAAAACGAACCCGTGCCGATGTGCTAAGAAGACCCGCGGCTTCATCCAGGAAGGCCACGTCGATCCCAATAACCTTCTGTTCTCCCGAGGCCGAATGAGTGAGGTCCGACAGGTTGCACCGGAGGTGTTTGAGACAATCAAGACGCTGGACGACAAATGCGCGGAGATTTATCGGCGACATCCGCTCTACAAACCCCCGGACCTGAGACAAGTGCTTAAGAAGTTGATCCAGCAACCGATCTGAAGATCCCGGCAGGATGCCTTTCGAGATCCAGCTATGGTGTCGTTGATTGGAGAATCGATCATGACGGACAACTACCCTTTTTCTGTATCTGGTGAGGAGTTCAAAGATAAACGTGTTCTGGTGACAGGTGGTACGAAGGGAGTCGGAGAAGCGATCGTACGCCGCTTTCGACTAAGCGGCGCCCTTGTCGCCACGACTGCACGCGCGCCTTCACCCCACGGCCAGACGGCCAATCTCTTTGTACAGGCGGATCTCGCAACTGCTTCCGGCGTATACTCGGTAGCCGATCGTATTCGACAGGAATGGGGCGGGCTCGACATTCTTGTCAATAATGTGGGCGGAACTGAGACCAAGCCCGGTGGCTTTGAAGTGCTCTCGGACGAAGATTGGCAAAAGATACTTGAAATCAACCTGCTGGCGGCCGTTCGACTCGATCGCGCCTTCATTCCTGGCATGATCGAACGCAGATCGGGAGTGGTTATCCACATCTCCTCGATCTCCCACCGTCTGCCATTCTCCAATTCGACGTTGGCCTACGCAGCGGCCAAAGGAGCCCTGAGCACCTACAGCAAAGGTCTCGCAAGGGGAGTGGCGAAAAACGGCGTGCGCGTCACGATGATCTCACCTGGTTTCATCGAAACCTCAGGGGCCCATGGAATGATCATGGACATCTCAAAGGGCACCGGTGTCAGCGAGGAGGCCGCCCGCCAACAGATCATGGACATGCTGGGAGGCATTCCCGTGGGGCGGCCCGGCAAGCCCGAGGAGGTTGCGGAGTTAGTCTGTTTCCTCGCGTCAGATCGAGCGAGCTTCGTTATAGGCACGGATTACATTCTTGACGGCGGCACGATGCCCACTTTCTGACGCTACCTCGCTTGGAGAAGCGCCCGACAGAGACCATACATAGAGTGTGCGCCAGACGACGCTTTCTGTGTCATACACTGTTGAGCCCGGAACTCTCTAGCGTCGACTAGCATCGAACATCATGTTGCTGGCTGAACGAACAATAAGAGCGCTAGCGCCACGCTTCGAGAACACCTTCAACGAGGTTGTGGACCTGTGCCGCCGGATGGGCGCCGCCGCGACTTCCACGGCGCGCCAGCAGGTCGCATCTGAAGAAAGCCTTCAGTGTCCGCGTCGAGAATGAAACGGTTGACGTCAGCCAGCCTGGATTTAGAATCAAAGGAAAGGAGCGCCATGTTCAAGGTATTTGGCTTTCTAACGAAGAGGGAAGGCATGCAGATGCAGGATTTCATCGATTACTACGAAAACAAACACGTGCCCTTGATCTGCACTCTGGCCCCCACCCCCAGCCTCTACAAACGCAGGTACATTGTGCGGGGAGAAGAATTGACCCAGGAAGGCGGCGCGGTGGACTTCGACGTCATGACGGAGGTCGGATTTCCCGACCGGGCCGCTTTTCTAGCTTGGATAGCGCATCTCTCTGGGCCGGAGGCTGGCCCCAAGGTTGCCGCGGACGAAGCGAAGTTTCTCGATAGGTCGCGGACTAGAGCGTACGTCGTCGACGAGCACGTCACCTCCGGATAATTCATTCGCTTGCCCGCAACTGGGACAGGTTGCCGAATTGTCAAAATTAACCCGGCAACCTCTTAAGACACGGAGAATACCGCAATGATCGACCACACCGGCATTGGAGTCGCGGACGTCGCCCGTTCCGCCGCTTTTTACGATGTGGCTCTGGGTGCACTCGGCCTCCGTCGGGTCATGCAGCTTCCTGAGAACGACGGGGCCGATGGCGTCGGCTATGGTGTCGATTTCCCTGTTTTCTGGATTGACCGCTTTCACCCACACGGCGTGAAGCAACATACGGCATTCTCGGCCAGGAACCGCGCCGAAGTCGAGGCCTTCTACGTGGCCGCCGTGAAGGCAGGCGGGACTGATAACGGCTCGCCTGGGCTTCGCGATACTGCCCAAGGTTACCCGCCGGGCTACTACGCCACCTTCGTGCTCGATCCGGATGGCAACAACATAGAGGCGGTCTTCCGTGGCGGCTGAAGCCCGGTTTTCATCCCAATTGCGCGTTCGATTCCGTTGTGCGGTTCTGCTCGAAATCAGGTTGATGCAGACGGAACCGGTCCAGCGGCAGCGCGGAGCGGCTCGGGCAGGTCGCCTGTCATCCACGTAGTAGTGTACGCCAGATAGCGTGCAAAGACTTACGCCAGATAATTGGCAAAGTGACAGGATACCTCGTGGCCCTGCCCCCTTTTTATCTCTCATAACGCGCGGTTATGTGCTGCGCTCGCTTGACGTGGGTCACAGCCGTGGGCCTGCGTGCTCGCGCCGTGCCGGTGTTCTCGACCATACCGGCGCGTGTGGGCTGATTGTGAAGACTCGCACGCAGGTCAATCCCGAGGCTCTGAACAAAAAGGAAGCGCCCGCCAAGGCCGGATACGAGGCGAATGACGGTAATTTCAACAACGCCCTGAGCGTTGAAACGGTCGGTGGGACGCCGTAAAGTTCTAACTATGCGGAAGGGGATCATCGCTTTGCTTGCGTTTGTACTTGCACTGCACGCTGGTTTCGGCTGCGGGGTGGGGCGGGCCGAGGCAACTATCAAGGCCCCTTGTTGTGGACCAAATTGTCCTTTCCCTTTGTCGGCTGGTGATCGAGCGTGCTGCCAAGTACAAAACTCGGGCTCTGCCGTCGAAGTTATTTCCGCAAAGCCCAGTCTTCCTTCCCTTGGATCCTTAGTCAGTTTGACCAACCCAAGAGTAATTATTTCTTTGGCGCTCAGCATCGAGGGGACATCTCCATTGCCGGATAGTCCGCGTGGATCCGCTAAACTAGCCCTTCTCTGTTCGCGACAGATCTGATCTCGAATTTGCGAGTTGCTTTGAAGTATTGCGGCAGAGGCTTCCGTCAAGAGGGTCGGTTGCCTCGTAGGTGTTCGATTCAGCGGCGCCGCAGCAAGAGAACGTCCTGGTCGCAGGACAGGCGATAGCCCCGTGGATCGGTGAAGTGGCTGCGGACGTATTCCTCCAACCCTGCGACGGGTGACCGTCCTTCCCCAGTCAGGATAATCGCTGAGAAAAAACCTCGTTAACGTGCAGGCAGATTCCAGGTCATCTACCACGACTTCACAGTTCAGCGTATGCATCACGATTTCCCATTCCGCGTGGCGTGTTTTGAATTCCTGCGCGGCCGCAGCCAGATCGAATTGTCTGCCAAAGAACTCGCGCGGCAGCGCCATAGCGTCGGCGTCCCGGTTCGCCAATAGCACCAGTGCGGCGCCGTCCCTCCCAAGCCATGAGGTCAACCGCTCCAGTATGTCTGTCCAGTTGGTTTGTGGGATGTAGTAGAGAACGTGCGAGCAAAGCACGAAATCGGCGGGAGAAACGATCCTCGCCTCGGCGATCGGTGCCTCTACGATCTCAGCGTCCGGGCAGCGCCGTGCAAGTTCCACTCGCAAGGCGCTGTTGGGCTCAATGGCGATTGTCCGGCCGAAAAATTTCGCTAATGCGGCAGTCGTGGAACCTTCCCCGGCCCCTGCGTCGACGAAGAGGCTGCGCGATCGGAGTCCGCCGACAAAGTCGGTGAGCCACCCAATCGCCTTAATCTTTTGATCGGTATGCGTGAGAAAGGTTTCGAATGCGCCAGCGTATTCGGGCTGATCATAAGCGTAGGGCTCTAGCGGTTCGTCAGTATCATCAGTCATACCGTCAGCTCACGTTATTCACTAAGACCACTAAATAAAGGATTTTCGGTTGGTCGGGGCGGCCGGATTTGAACCGGCGACCACACGCACCCCAAGCGTGTGCGCTACCAGGCTGCGCCACGCCCCGACCCGGGGTTGATGCCCGTCAGCGACAGTATAATGCCGGACAGGCGTAAATGCACAATGGCAGGTGCTTTCGCTAGGCCTTCTTTTTTGCCGCTACTCGCGGACGCCATTGCCAGTACGAACGGAGGTCAACGGAGAAGGTCCAGGCGTTGCGCGGCTGGTTGATCAGATGGATCAGTTCGTTGCAGATCGATTCCGTGGATACGAAATGGTCGGGGTCGGCGTCGCCCGCGGCGTCGGTGACGCGTTCCAGTCCCACCGCGCCGTCCACGTCCATCGCGGCCGCGTGAACGCCGCGATGCATGAACTCGTAGGCGCACGACTCGGCGATTGCGCGCTGCGCCAGCTTGGATGCGTTGTAGGCCGAGTACTGTAAAGGACCGCTGCGGCTTTCCGAGCCCAACACGAAGATAATTGTTCCGCTCCCACGCTCGGCCATCCTGGCGACCACCGCCTGGGCGCAGTAAAACGGGCCGTAAGTGTTGACCTTCATTTGAAAGTCGAAGTCTTCCTCGGTGATCTCCACGAACGGCTTACGCAGATAGGCGCCGGCGTTATTGATCAGGACCGCGATCGGTCCCAGCTCGCGCTCGACCGCCTCGACCGATGCCAACACCTGCTCGCGCTTGCTCACGTCCGTCGGTGTGACCAGAGCTTTGCCGCCTTTTTGGCGAATCAGCTCGGCGGTCTCTTCGAGTTGCGATTTAGTCCGCGCGATCAGTCCGACCGCGTAACCTTCGCGGGCCATCCGCTGCGCGATATCGCGTCCAATCCCGCGCCCCGCGCCTGTAACCAGTGCAACCTTGGGTTCCGGCATAGGCCCACATCCTAGCGATAGTCGGGTTTCGAGAAAATGGCTTGCGCGAAAACCGGCTGCGCCGCCGTTCGCAGTTGAAAATGTCCAGGGATTGCTATTGCATGGTTCCCAGCGCCGGTGCTTTAAACACGCAGGGCCCGGGGCTGACAAGCAATGCTGATTACGGTCGACGTCGGAAACACCAACACGGTTATCGGAGTGTACGAAGGCACGGAGCTGCGCCACCATTGGCGGCTGTCCACCGACCAGGAGCGCACCACCGATGAGTACGGCGCGCTGCTCAACACCCTGTGGGCGGGAGCCGGCATGATCACCCCGCCCCGTCCCGAAGGCGTCGCCGTCGCCTGCGTGGTGCCGCCGCTCAACCAGATCATGGATGAGCTGTCGCGGCGCTACTTCCATTGCGAGGCGCTGATGGTGGGACCGGGGATCAAGACCGGGATGCCGATCCTGTACGAAAACCCCAAGGAGGTTGGCGCCGATCGCATCGTCAACGCCGTAGCGGCCTATGAGCGTTTCCAGGCCGCCTGCATCGTAGTCGATTTCGGCACCGCCACCACCTTCGATTATGTGACCGCGCGCGGCGAGTACGCGGGCGGAGCAATCGCCCCCGGAATCGCGATTTCGATGAACGCGCTGGTGGCACATGCCGCCAAGCTTTACCGGGTCGAGCTGACCCGGCCGCGCGAGGCGGTCGGGCGCACCACGATCGGTGCGATTCAGTCCGGCCTGGTGTTTGGCTATACCGCGCTGGTCGACGGCCTGGTGCATCGCATTCAACGTGAACGCGGCGAACATGCGCGGGTAATCGGCACCGGTGGTCAAGCCGGACTTATCGCGCAGGAATCGGAAACTATTGAAGAGGTTGAAGAGTTCTTAACCTTGCAAGGCTTGCGTTTGATCTTCGATCGCAACCGCAAAGGCTGAACCGTGGAGCCAGGAATGGAAAAGCCAATCCGGGTGGTCAAGGATTCGATGATCGGGATCAAGCTGCCCGACTACTCCCGCCATAGCCCGATCGTCGCCTCGGTCCTGGGCAAAAACCCGGGACCGTTCACCGGTCCCGGCACCAACACCTACCTGGTGGGGCGCGGACGCCGGCCGCTGATTCTCGATACCGGCGCGGGCGTCGCCGTCTATCCCGACCTGTTGACGCGCGGCCTGTCGGAGCTATGCCAGAGCAACGAGTTGGACAAGATCGTACTGACGCATGCGCACGGCGACCATCTGGGCGGGGTCAAGCAGATCCTGCCGCGTTTCGGCGACCTGGAAGTCTTGAAGATGCCTTGGCCGGGGCATGACGAGGCCGCCGGCACCGCCATCACACCCATCGGCGACGGCGATCGGGTGCACGCCGACGGTGCCACTTTGCGTGCGGTATTTACTCCTGGGCACGCTCCGGATCATTTGTGCTACTACTTAGAGGAAGAAAGAGCTATCTTTACTGGAGATGTAGTGCTGGGAGCGGGAACGACCGTAATTCCGGATGATACCGGCGATTTGGGCCAGTACATGGGGTCGCTCCGGCGGCTGCTGGAGCTGGAGCCGGAGTTGATTTACCCAGCGCATGGTCCGGTGATTCGCGACGCGAGGGGCAAGATCCGCGAGTACATCGCGCATCGCGAACTGCGCGAACAGCAGGTGATCGAAGCCTTGCGTGAAGGTCCGCTGCAGGTGATGGCGATCGTCAAGAAGATTTACGTCGACGTGCCGGAATTTCTGCATAATGCGGCGGCCAGTTCGGTGCGTTCACATTTGCGCAAGCTTCAGAATGAAGGTGTGGTGGTCGTCGAGGAGGACAATTACTGGAGGTGTAGCTGAACGGGGTGCACCGATGCGAACAGCAACCGCTATCTTTGTGGCTGTTCTGACCGCGCTGGCGGTCAGCTCTGGCACATATGGGATGGAACCGGGAGGTGAGACGGTCACTGCGCCCGCCCATCTGCCGTGTTGCGGCCATCCGGCCGCCGGCCCCGCCCCTATTGGCTCCGGCCCTATAATCGTAGCGGGCGACGGGAGCGGCCCCGATCCGGTCGCAGCGGACGCGCTGGGCGGAGGGCTGCCGGCCTCGGGTCCGACCGATGAAATTCCTTCGGCTAAGAACCAGCAGAACGACAGCGACTCTTCGGATCCTTCGGACCAGTCGCAACCCGTGTCCACAGGCGACCAAAACTCCAACCCCGACGCCAACCAGGATCCACAGGATCCGCAACAACTCGACGACTCCGTGCAGACCGACGTGCCTCCGCACGTTTATAGTCTGCAGGATTTCATCAATCAGGGAATGGACGAATCACCGCTCGGGGTTGAGTTGCGTGAGGACTGCAGCAAGCTCGACTCGAATGAGCAGGTGTGCGGCCTGGCGGTGCTCGAGGTACGCAAAGGCAGCCCTGCCGCCAACGCCGGCATCAAACCCTACACCGCGCTGGCCCATGACCTGCTCGATGGCGCCACGGTAGCCGCCGCCTTGGTGTTCCCGCCGGCGATTATCGCGGTGGCGGTGATCGACCAGAGCAGTATCGGCGAGGCCTTCGACCTGGTTATCGGAGTTGACGGCCGGCGCGTCAGGCATATTTTGGACTTTCAGGACTTGACCTCCAATGTAAGACCGGGGGATATCCTCTATCTGACCATAGTCCGCAGCGGAAAAAGGCTGCAGCTTCCGGTGCATATTCCAGCAGATCAGAACGTAACCGCGGCGCAAAACTGATCCCCCCTTTACATTGGTTGGCGTGCGTACTAGAAGATAGCGCTCTCCCGTTGAGAACCACAGGTTCCGGCGAGGGGTGAAGAAGCTGATTGACCCTGCGGGTTGGGTCAGTTAGGAAAAATACAGGTTGCCTGGATCCGCAGCGGACCGGGACTCCGAGCGATGGTTGGTGATACGCGTTCGTTCGCGCGGGTTGTCGGTTCTGGGCTGGCAGCCTTTTTTTTTCGGGAAGAATAAACTTTTCGGGGAAAACATCATGGCTGGCGAAAAGGTTCGTGTACCAGATCTGGCTCGGATGAAGGCGCGCAAGCGCAAGATCGCAATGTTGACGGCGTACGATTATCCCTTTGCCCGTCTCTTCGACCAGGCAGGGATCGACGTCATTTTGGTCGGTGACAGCCTTGGCATGACGGTTCAAGGGCGTGACACCACCTTGCCGGTCACCATCGACGAGATGATTTACCATCTGCGCATGGTGACGCGCGGCTGCGCCCGCGCGTTGGTGGTCGGTGATATGCCGTTCCTGTCCTACCAGGTGAGCGCCGAGGACGCGTTGCGCAACGCCGGCCGTCTTGTCAAGGAAGGCTGCGCGGAAGCGGTCAAGCTCGAAGGCGGAGTCATGGTCGCCAATACCGTGCGCCGGCTGGTCGAAGTCGATATCCCGGTGATGGGCCATATCGGGCTGACTCCGCAATCAGTCCATCGGATGGGCGGTTACCGGGTTCAGGGACGCGCCGAGGGACGCGCGGCCGGATGCCGCGAGCGATTGCTCGAAGACGCCGCCGCGCTTGAGGCCGCCGGCGCATTTGCGATCGTTTTGGAGGGGATGCCGGCCGAGCTGGCGGGCGAAATCACCGAGCGCTGCAGCGTGCCGACGATTGGAATCGGCGCAGGTCCTGAATGCGACGGGCAAGTCCTGGTGATGCATGACATGCTGGGACTCACCGACTCGCGCAAGCCACGTTTCGTCAAATCCTATGTGTCATTGTCTGAGGTGGTCAGTTCGGCCGCCGCCGCCTACGCCCGCGAAGTGCGCGAAGGCGTGTTCCCGGCCCCCGAGCATTGCTACCCGCGCAAGGAGTTGAGTTCGTGAAGACCATCGAGTCTCCGGCGGAAATGCAGCGCTTCGCCGAGACTGCACGCCTGCGCGGGGAAAAAATTGCGCTGGTGCCGACGATGGGCTACCTGCACGAG
Source organism: uncultured Pseudomonadota bacterium (assembly GCA_963824565.1). Taxonomy (GTDB): domain Bacteria; phylum Desulfobacterota; class Binatia; order Binatales; family Binataceae; genus JAJPJA01. The sequence goes on from CAWGQB010000014.1 coordinate 331,770, forward strand.
GGCCATCTGAGCCTGATGCGCGATGGCCGCCGGCGGGCTTCGATCCTGGTGTCGTCCTTGTTCGTCAATCCAACCCAGTTCGGCCCGCGCGAGGATCTGCAAAGTTATCCCCGCGATATGGCCCGGGACTGCCGCCTGATGGAGAGTGTTCCGGTTGACGTGCTGTTCGCCCCCGAGGCGGCCTCGATGTATACGCGCGGCGCGCAAACCTGGATCGAGGTAACCGATCTGACTCAGGGCTTATGCGGCGAGTTCCGCCCCGGCCATTTTCGCGGCGTTACCACCGTAGTCGCCAAGCTCTTCAACATTGTGAAGCCGCACATCGCGCTGTTCGGGGCCAAGGATTACCAGCAGTTGTGCGCAGTCCGTCAGATGGTACGCGACCTCAACTTTGACGTCGAAATCGTGGCGATACCGACCGTTAGAGAGCCCGACGGTCTGGCGATGAGCTCGCGCAATAGCTATCTATCGGCGGCCGAACGGGTGACGGCGCTGAGCCTCAGCCGGGCCTTGCAGGCGGCGCGGGCAGCGCGGGAGCGGGGTGAAATAGATGCGCGCGCGCTGGTACGTGCCGCCCGCGAGGAACTGGCGCGCGAGCGCGGTCTGGTAGTCGAGTACGTCGAATGCCGCGACGCGGACACGTTGAAGGAAATCACAACCCTGAGCGCCCCGGCGGTGATCGCGATCGCGGCGCGGATAGGCCGTACGCGGCTGATCGACAACGTGGTGCTCGAACCCGCGCTTGGGGGTGAGCCCGGGCATGCGAAAGTCAACTGAGTTGGAGAAGCTCCATGAGGGTGATGTTAACGGCAAAACTGCACCGCGTTCGCCTGACCAGGGTGGATCGCGACTACGAAGGCAGCATCGCGGTCGACCGCCTGCTGCTGGAACAAGCGGGCATCCTCGAATACGAGATGGTACATGTGTGGAACGTGACCAACGGTGAGCGGCTTGAGACTTATGCAATTGCCGCCCCGGCTGGATCAGGCGAAATCTGCCTCAACGGCGCCGCCGCGCACAAGGGTAATCCCGACGACATCGTGATTATCGCGACCTTTGCGCCAATGGAAGAAGCGCAAGCCCGAATTCATCGTCCCAAGGTGATTCACGTGGATAATCACAATCGGATGCAGCGGCCGGCGCCGGAGAATTCGATGCGGACGAACGTGGCGGACGCGGTGGCGGCACGGCCGTTTTAGCTGCGCCGAGGCCATAAGATATACGGATCGTCCGCAACGCTTTGCAGTGTCAAATTCTGGTCATCGTCAAATTTTTGGCGCCATGGAATTGGCGATCTCCTCGTAGGCCATACGATTTTCCTTCACTTTTCCCAAATCTATCTTGGCATAGAAAATGTTACTCCATCCTGTCGCTAGCTGGCTTGCGCCAGACTAAGAGGGGGTAGGCAATGATTATCGATGACAAGGTGATGACGCTACGGGAGGTGTCGGAATATCTAAAGGTTCACCCGTCCACGGTTTACCGTCAGCTCAAGCGCGGATTGATTCCGGCGTTCAAGGTCGGCAGCGACTGGCGGTTTAACATCGAATCGATCGACCGGTGGCGCCTGGGACAGGACAGTCCCCAAGTCGGCGGGATTTGGAGCGCTCCCGCGCGTTAGGACAGGGTTCCGGGGGTTATGCGCCGGTCGCCGAAGTAAGGGGGGTGACGACCGGTGCAGTCCCGGCGTATTCCATCGCCAGCCATCCGCGCAGCGGATCGATACTGGCGACGCGCACTATAATTCGGGAGTCATTGGCTAGACTGGGTGCACCGCGAAGGGTGCCGCGCACTGCGAAGTCGGCGAGTTCTGCGGTGTTACCTTCGCGGAGCACGGTCGCCGGGAGAAGGTGATCGAAGCCAAAGCGCTCCAGATAGCGTAACGCCCAATAACGCTTGGAGCGCCGCTCCAGGTCCTTGGCTTCAGTCTCGGCTGACTCGCCATTGGCCAGGACGGTAAGCAACTCCTCGGTCTGATATTGAGGCGCGCTCGAATTGATCAGGGACGTGAGAATCTGGCGCTGTAAAACCAGATCCGCGTAGCGTCGAATCGGCGAGCTGAGCTGGGCGTAGAATTCCAGTCCGATACCGGCGTGCAGGCCGGGAAACAGCGACAACCGAGGATGCGGTGCGGCCAGGTCGCCGCCGCTGCTGGGCTGGACCCGGTAAATGATCGGGATACTGTGTGCGGCGCAAAATTGCGCTGCCAGATGGTTGCTCAACACCATGTATTCGGCCACCGTCAGACGGCTGGCGGAATCGCTGTCGATCACCGTGATTTCGATCGAATCACCATGCACCCGGATCTTCGACTCGCGCCGCCGGATCAAAATCGCACCCTGGCGGCGGCGCCAATCGCGCAGCTTGAGCGCCATCGCATGGAGCAGCTTGAGGCTCGGCGCCGCCTGCGTGGCGCTCGATTCACTCCCGCTAATAGAGGCGTCGGCCTCGGTGTAGGTCAGGCGGGAGTTGACCGTGATGGTCGATGGATAAATCCGGTAATCCAGCAGTGAGCCGTCGGCGGCCAGACGCACGTCGGTGGTCAGGACCGAGCGGTCCTGTCCGGCGATCAGGCTGGCGCGCCGGCAGGAGATCTCATCGGGCAACATCCGGACCGTAGCCTCGGGCAAATATACGGTGGCACCGCGGGCCGCCGCCTCGCGATCCATCGCGCCGTCCCTGGGCACCCAGTCCGCCACCAACGCGATATGAATCAACACCCGCAACCCGCCGTCTGATAATGGCTCACAGCTCAAAGCGTCGTCGATTTCGACCGTCTCCTCGTCGTCCACGCTGAACGAAAAAAGCGAATCTGCGCGCGGATGGACTGGAGGATTAACGCCGGCCGCCTCTGCCATAGCCTCGGCGCTGAATTGTGTGCGAATCCCACCAATCAGCACATAGCGCGGCGCGCGCAACGGCACGCCCGTGCGCTCCAGAATTTCGTAGGCGGTTTCCGCCGGCGCCAGATCCGGCGCTACTGCCGTCAACAGCGCGGTCAACTCGTTGCTGCGCGTCGAGGGATTATCGAGGTACTTGCGCAACTGGTCGGCTAGCGGCTCGACTTGGCCGGGATCGAGCGTGACATTATTCAGCAAGTCTCGCATGAGCGTTTGGGTCCTGCGGCTTTCGTCGCTGCGCAGCCGGGTGCGTTCCTGCTGGATCCTGATTCGATCGACCCGTTCCGGTGGATTGGGAACGAATTCCAGATGGCGCCGGATGAAATAGAGCCGGTCATTGAGCAGCGCGTCCAGCACCACAGTAGTACCGATAGCAGAGCGCTGCCCGAAGAACAGTTCGGCCAATTCCTCGGCGGTAAAGCTGCCTCCCTGATCTTTGACCACTTCCCATAACAGCTTCAGATCCAGCTCTTCGGACAGGCGCGACCGCTCTCCCTCCATTTCGGCCAATGCCGCGGAGAGATTCGACGGGTCGATATTGCGCTCGGAATGGCGCACCAGGATAAGGTCTCGTGAGACCAGCTTCTCGCGCCCATCGGCCCCAAGCAGAGCCACGCGGTCGGCCTGGTCGCGGATGATTAAGCCGGGTTTTAGCCGGCCCTGATCAAGAAACTCGACCAGCCGGCCGGATACTTTGCTGTTATTCTGCACCACAGATTTACAATTTTCGCTGACTGAACTCTTAAGTCTAGCCGAGACGGGCGCTTCGAGCACTAGGGTCATCGCGCTGGGACGGGAGGGGGCGCTCTTAGGGTCTTCCGACCACGATGGGTCAAGCGTCCACCAGATTATTAGCCGGCGATTTTGATTATTTCCTTATCACACGGGTTGAAGCCGCGACGGCCAAAAGCGACGGGCCGCTCGAGGCGCTGCCGGCCGATCAGCATAACCCTTGGCCGCACCAACACAGTAACGTTGCGGGACAATAATGCAGAGGCAGCTCCGCAGAAAGTTGTTTTTCGTCCCTTCAGCGTTCGGCGCTAGCGCAACAACTTTGCCCCAGAGCCTCTCTCCGTCCTTTCTCCTGGTTCTAGCTTTGAAACGAATGCTTTTGCGATGAAGATGCTCGAGAGTGCACAAGAACCCTGTTGGAAGTGAACGGTCTTGGGGAGCGTCCTGCGACTGAGAGCGAGGTTTTATCAAGAACATGTGTGCGCTTTTGATGCAGTCGCTCTAATGCCAAGAGCACCTAAGCTTATGTAAGATGACGGTTATCCCATGCGTCGGCGCCATTTGTATCGACCGAACTCATAGCGGTTCGCCTGTTCCAACGTCAAAACGTGGATACCCATAGAGAATATGCCAGGCACTTGCGCGTAGTGCATATATATTTAGGTTTACTCGTTGTCCCCATGGCATGTTGCTTGCGTATAGAAATCAGGACGACGTCTCAAATGAGTAAGCTAATTAATTTTGACATTTGGGATGCAGTGGCAAAGTGGCCAAGCAAGAGGGGCCAGATTATGACCGAGTACGCATTGATTCTCGCCACGGTTGCGGTTGCCGCCGTCGTCACCTATATCGCGCTGGGCACTAAGATCAAGGCCGTAATAACTGTCGTTGTCGCCGCTCTGTAATGAAACCGGATTAATGAGGTGGATGAAATTGCCGCCGCCCATAGGTTGACCGTGAGATGAAGGCACGTCCAGCGCAATGCCCTCTGGTTTCCTGCCAGGCGAATATCAGGTGTGGATTGACGCGTCCCGATTGACTATTCCGGGACAGAGCATTTTCAGTCATAGGATCAATCATAGGCCACGGAGTTAAGCGTGCTTCAAGGTGAGGCTAAGCCAGACCCGATCATATGAGATCACGAGGATTCATTTTGGCGGGAGCCGCGGCGATGTGGCTATCGCTGGTCGGTGCAGGCTCAGGCGTGCTGATCGATTATGGATTGACCCCGGGCGCGGCCGGCATCGCGCCGGCGCAATGGCCGCGGGGCAGCGCCCTGACCTTGAACCGTCAGGCGGCGCCTCTGATAAATGAATCGACCCTCGTGATGGTGGTGCATCTGCACTGTCCGTGTTCGCGCGCCAGCCTTTCCGAGCTTTTGGCCTTGATGACCATGGCTACTGGCAAGGTCAAAGCTTATGTGCTGTTCGTGCGTCCCCCGGGTGTCGCGCCCGGATGGGAGCGCACCGACCTGTGGCGGCAGGCGGCGGCGATTCCCGCGGTCACCGTGATCTCCGACGATGAAGGGCGCGAGGCAGCGCGCTTTGGCGCGGCGACCTCCGGGCAGACCATGCTTTATGACGGCCGCGGTGCGCTGGAATTCAGTGGAGGGATTACCGCCGCACGAGGGCGCTACGGGGACAATGCGGGACGCATCGCGATCGTTGCGCTGCTCAGGGGCACAAAGGAGGGGGTGGTAGGCCATACGCCGGTCTATGGTTGCCCGCTGCTGGCCCGCGGCGCGCGCGCCAAGGTGATGGCATGCAGGCGCTAGCATCCACCGGCAATCTAACCTCGCGCGCCGCCGCAATCTTCGCCCAGGACGAAGGCTACATCCATAGGCGCACGGACCATCTATTCGCCGCCCTTATGATTGTGCAATGGGCCGCCGCTATTATCGCGGCGTTATGGATCTCGCCCCGCACATGGGCCGGCGCCCATAGCCAGACCCACATACATGTGTGGGCCGCGCTGTTCCTGGGTGGTGCGATTGTGCTGTTTCCCCTGTTGCTGGTTTTCCTGATGCCCGGCAGTGCTCCGACCCGCCACGTGATAGCGACGGCTGAGATGTTGATGTCGGGCCTGTTGATCGATCTGACTGGAGGGCGGATCGATACCCATTTTCATATCTTCGGGGCGCTCGCGTTCCTCTCCTTCTACCGCGATTGGCGGGTATTGGTGACCGCCTCGATCGTGACCGCGCTTGACCATTACCTGGGCAATGTATTTTTTCCGCTTTCCTTTTATGGGGTTGCGGTGGTGCAACCCTGGCGATGGATGGAGCATACCGGATGGGTGCTGTTCACCGACTTCTTTCTGATCGTGTCGGTCGTTCAGAGCCGCCGCGAGATGGCGTTGATTGCCGAACGCCAGGCCAACGTCGAAGATATCAACGCTACTGTGGAAAGCACGTTGGCCATTGGAACCGGCGGGGCGATTGCCAACGCGACCGGCTCATCGTCCGCCCGCCGCGCCGATTTGGCCGCACGGGGCGCCGTCACCAGCGCTAAAGCCTTGTGAAGCTGCGCCTGTTTGACCGGTTTGGTCAGCCAGGCGTCGAAATATTTGGCCTCGGGGCCGGCCTCGGAGCGGTCACCCACCGAGCTCATCATGAGGAGCGGCAGCGCAGGGATTGTGACATCCTGGCGGATTTCGCGAGCCATTTCCAATCCATCCATTTCGGGCATCTGCAGGTCGATGATCGCCACGTCATAAAGATGGTCCGGGGCCTGGGCACGCAGCGCGACCAGCCCGGCGCGGGCGTCGGTAACCGGTTCACTTTCGACCCCCCAGGCTGCCATCTGGTAGGCAACAATGCGGCGGTTGGTAGCGTTATCGTCCACGATCAGAGCGCGAAGTCCTTTAAGGTCGAGGCGCCGGTAGGTGGGAGGAGCGATCGTTTGCTGGCGGGCGAATGGCAGCACGAAATGGAATGTCGAACCCTTGCCGGTCTCGCTTTCGAGCTCGATCTCGCCGCCCATTCCCCGCACCAGTTGCATCGATATCGCCAGGCCCAGACCGGTGCCGCCGTATTTGCGGCTGGTTGAGCTATCAGCTTGCGAGAAAGGCTGGAATAGCCGGCGCTGAACTTCGGGGCTGATACCGATGCCAGTGTCGTGGATTTCAAAATGGATTCGGGCGGAGCCTTCAGTAACGGCTTGGGCGCTGATTTCCAGAGCGACCTCGCCGTGATCGGTGAACTTGATCGCGTTGCCCAGCAGGTTGGTGAGCACTTGACGCAGCCGGCCCGGGTCCCCGCGGAGGGCCCCTGGGACATCCGGATCGACCCCCAACACCAATTCCAAAGCCCTGCGGTGGGCCTGCGTGTCGAGCACTTCCAGGGTCGATTCGACTACCTTGACCAGGTCGAAGTCGGCCTCCTCGAAGCGGAGGCGTCCGGCCGCGATTTTGGAAAAGTCCAGGATGTCCTTGACGATGGTCAGCAGGGCGTCACCGCATGAGCGGACGGTCTCGGCAAACTCTCTTTGCTCAGCATCCAGATGCGTGCCGAGCAATAGGTCGCTAATGCCTATCGTCGCCCGCAACGTCCGATCCGGCGCGCCACCAACTCCGCGTGTTGGTCGCCGAAGACAACGCCATCAATCAAAGGCTCGCTCTCCATCAACTCGGCAAGCTCGGCTTCGATGCGGACGCCGTGGCAAACGGACAGGAGGCTATCGAGGCCTTGGCGCACATTCCATATCAAATCGTCCTGATGGATTGCCAGATGCCGGAGATGGACGGCTACGAGGCGACGGCCGTGATCAGACGGCGCGAGGCGAGCGAACGCCACACCATTATCATCGCGATGACGGCGCATGCGCTGGATGGAGATCGGGACAAGTGCCTGGCTGCCGGGATGGATGACTACCTTGCCAAGCCCGTCAAAGTAACCGATCTGGAAGCAATCCTGACGCGATGGCTCAAGACCGCGTTATCGTCGCAAGCTTTCCCCGAATCGATCCCCCCGCCGCCGGGCTCAGAGTCGCAATCCAAACCGCTCTGAGCCATTCCACTTCTCTCTACTAACGAAGAAGCTTTTGCGGCGATGCGGGGCAATGCCCGGATACCGCCATGGTCGTCGTCACTTTCGATGCCGTACTTTCCGGATTTCCCGACTGCGGTTTTCAAACTCGCGCGACCGCTCCAACTGGTCCGCTGTTTCCGCATTCTGCACTGCAGCGGCCCGAGCATAGTGAGCTCGCGGGCCACCACCACGTAGATTCCCTTCTGATCCGATATTGGCTATAGGCTAAAGCCCGTTCTCCTGGGTTGCAGTGAATCAAAACGGCAGTTTCGACGCCCTGTAGTCGTCGTCCTGAACCTGGGATCGCCGGTACCTGCTCCTGGTTACGGGAACACCCGCAGCGGCGGCTGATTCAGGAAATGCGGCGAGGGAAGATATTCGTCAGCGAGATTTTGGAGGAATGAACCGTGAGTCCGATGACCATCAGTTGGATCGTATTTGGGTGCGTGTTTGGCGGCTCGCTGGCCGGCATGCTCATTCACCGCATTGTGCCCGAGCATCACCTGGGCGCTGATTCCAAAGACGTAATGAAGCTGGCAATGGGCGTGCTCGCGACGATGTCGGCCCTGGTCCTCGCCCTGCTGATCTCATCAGCCAAGACTTCGCATGATACGCAAAGCAACGAAATCACCCAGATGGCCGCCGATTTCATCCAGCTTGACCGCGTGCTCGCCCATTACGGTCCGGAGACCAAGGATGCCCGCGCCCTGCTCTATGCGACGGTTGCTCAAGGACTGGGCCAAGCGCAGTCCGTGAGCGGTCATTCCCAAGCCCTGGATTCCGCCGCGACGACCTCTAGCGCGGATAGTTTCTTCGAAAAAATCCAGCAGCTCCAACCACGTAGTGATTTCCAGCGTTCGCTCTATGCCCAAGCCATGCAGATATCCGCCGAACTTAGTCGAAATCGCTCGTTACTGGTGGAACAGACCGCCGGATCGATTCCGATGCCATTCCTGGTAGTGCTGATTTTTTGGCTCTCAATGCTGTTCACCGGTTTCGGTATCTTCGCGCCATCCAATTCAACGGTCATCGGAGTTCTGTTGGTTTGCGCGCTATCGATTGCCGGTGCGATTTTCCTGATCCTGGAAATGGACCGTCCCTTTGAGGGACTTATCCAGATCTCCAGCGCCCCGCTGCGCAATGCGCTGGCACATCTGGGCAAGTAACGAGCCGATGATGGTCAAGGAGATGCCCGACCCGAAATGATGACCAACTTCGACAACATTGGCATCGGCCACACTCGTCCTGCCACACGCGCCTGCGGCGGGCGGGGACGCCCGCCCCACTGAAGCCGGCGGCGAGTTCGTTAAGTTAGCGCTTACGAGAAACGCGGGGTGAGACTTGGAGTTCTATTGCGCGGTCAAGCCGCCGTCGACTGCCATTGCCTGGCCGGTTACGAATGATGCCGCGTCCGAGCATAGCCATGCGGCCGCTTCGGCGATCTCTTCGGGCCGGCAGTCGCGACCGATCGGCATTGCGGCACTCGCATTCGCCATCCGCGGATGCTTGGCCACAATACCCTGGGTCATCGGCGTGTCGACGATTCCGGGACAGACCGCGTTGATCCTGATTCCGGCCTTGGCGTACTCCAGCGCGGCGGTCCGGGTCAGGCCGACCACTCCATGCTTGGCGGCGGCGTACGACGGCATCCCGTGCGAACCTACCAAACCTGCCGCCGACGCGGTATTGACGATCGCGCCGCCGCCTTTTTGCCGCAGCATCTGAAGAATCTCGTATTTCATGCACAGCCACGGACCCTTCAGGTCAATCTCGATGATGCGATCGAAGTTTTCTTCGGTCTCTTCCGCGGTACGGGCGAGCTTGCCGATGATGCCGGCATTGTTGTACGCGCAGTCCAGCCTGCCATAAGCCTTCACCGCGGCTGCCACCAACGCTTCGGTGTCGGCCGCCTTGGCGATGTCACAGCGGACGAAGATGGCTTCGCCTCCGGCATCCTTGATCTGGCGAACGGTCGCCTCTCCCTGCTCGACGGTCACGTCCGCGGCCACCACTTTGGCGCCTTCACGCGCGAAGATCAGCGCCGCAGCGTGGCCGATTCCCGAAGCCACTCCGGTTACAATCGCGATTTTGCCGTTTAATTTTCCGGCCATCAAAAGCTCCTCAATTTCTTAGTGTTGTCGGTTTAGATTAGGCGGCGGCACGCTGCGACAGTACCTGACGCAGGAACTGGCCGGTATAGGAATTGGCTGCCGCGGCGACCTCCTCGGGTGTGCCGACGGCCAGCACTTCTCCGCCACGGTCGCCACCCTCCGGTCCCAGGTCGATGATGTAGTCCGCGGTCTTAATCACTTCGAGACTGTGCTCGATGATGATCACCGTGTTGCCATTGTCGGCCAGCCGGCCCAGGACTTCGAGCAGCCGCTTGATGTCCTCGAAATGCAGGCCGGTGGTCGGCTCGTCCAGGATGTACATGGTGCGGCCGGTAGCGCGGCGCGCCAACTCCTTGGTAAGCTTGATTCTTTGGGCCTCGCCGCCCGACAGTGTGGTCGCCGACTGGCCCAAGTGGATGTAGTCCAAGCCCACGTCACGCAGAGTCTCCAGCTTCTGGCGGATCGGCGGCACGCTGGACAAGAAGCCCATCGCGTCCGCCACCGTCATGTCGAGCATTTCGGCGATGCTCTTTCCCTTGAACAGGATTTCCAAGGTGTCGCGATTATAGCGCTTGCCGCCGCACACCTCGCAGGTCACGTAGACGTCGGGCAGGAAGTGCATCTCGATTGTGATGATACCGTCGCCCTGGCAGGCTTCGCATCGCCCACCCTTGACGTTGAAGGAAAAGCGTCCCGGACCGTAGCCACGCATGCGCGCTTCGGGCAGTTGAGCGTACAGATCGCGGAGATGGGTGAACAGCCCCGTATAGGTGGCGGGGTTGGAGCGCGGGGTGCGGCCGATCGGGCTTTGATCGACGTGGATGACGCGGTCCAGATGCGCGATACCATCGATCGTCTTGTGCGCGCCGGCGTGTTCGTGGCTGCGATTGAGCCGCTGCGCCAGTGCCCGATAAAGCGTGTCCAGCACCAGTGTGGACTTGCCCGAGCCCGACACCCCCGTGACGCAGGTGATCACGCCCAAGGGAAAGGACACATTGAGGTTGCGCAGATTATTTTCGCTGGCGCCCTTGATCGTCAGCCATCGGCCCGACAGCGGACGGCGCCGCGCTGGAACCACGATTTCGAGCTCGCCGGCCAGGTATTTGCCGGTCAGCGAATTGGGATTGCGCATCACCTCGCGCGGCGTCCCCTGCGCCACCAGGTAGCCACCGTGCAGGCCCGCCCCGGGACCCATGTCGATCAAATGATCGGCTTCCATCATGGTGTCGCGATCGTGCTCCACGACCAGGACCGTGTTGCCCAGGTCGCGCAGTCGCTTGAGCGTCGACAGCAGGCGCTGATTGTCGCGCTGATGCAGTCCGATTGACGGTTCATCCAAAATGTAGAGTACGCCGACCAGGCTGGATCCGATCTGGGTGGCCAGGCGGATGCGCTGGCCCTCGCCGCCGGAAAGGGTCGCCGACGCGCGGTCGAGGCTCAGATAATCCAACCCGACGTTGGCCATGAAGCTCAACCGCTCGCGGATCTCCTTGAGGATCAGTCGCGCGATTTCCGCTTCCTGGCGGCTGAGCGCGGGAGCGGCAAAGAACTCCAGCGCCTCCTTGACCGACATCGAGGTGACTTCGGCGATCGATTTGCCGTTGAAGCGGACGTAGAGGCTTTCCTTCTTGAGCCGGGTCCCGCCGCAGGTCGGGCACGGCCGCATGTTCATGTAGCCCTCCAGCATCTCCCGTACGCTCTGCGATTCGGTCTCGCGATAGCGCTGGTCGAGCCACTCCAGCACGCCTTCGAACGGACGCGCATAACCAAGGCGCCGCTCGCCACGATACGAAAACTCGATTTCCTCGGTGCCGGAGCCATTAAGGATCGCCTTGCGCACCTTGGCCGGCAGGCTCTTCCACGGCGAATCGAGGCTGAATCCGTAATGCTTGGCCAGCGCTTCCAGCACCGGTTGCATGTAGCTTTGCGCCGTCCACGGAGCGATCGCGCCGTCGGCCAGAGACAGATCCTCGTTTGGGACCACCAGCTCGGGGTCGAAATACATCGTCGAGCCCATCCCTGAGCAGGTGGGACAGGCGCCATGAGGGCTGTTGAAGGAGAACATCCGCGGCGCGATTTCGGGATACGAGATGCCGCATTCCACGCAGGCAAAGCGCTGGCTGAAATAGATGCCGGCGGCCTGGTCGTCCAAACGCTCGATCTTGAGCAGGTCCTGTCCGTACTTGAACGCTACTTCCAGCGAATCGGCCAGACGCTTTTCGATTCCGTGATGAATCGCGAGTCGATCCACCACCACTTCGATAGTATGGCGATGGGTCTTGTTGAGCTCGATATCGTCGGCCAGCTCGCGCATCTTGCCATCGACCTTGACTCGCACGAATCCGGCGCGGCGCAACTCGCGCAGCTCCTTGCGGTACTCGCCCTTGCGATCGCGCACGATTGGCGCCAGCACGTGCAGGCGCGTCCCTTCGGGCCAGCTCATGATCTGGTCGACGATCTGCTGCACGCTCTGGGTCGCGATTTCGCGCCCGCAGTTGTAGCAGAACGGATGGCCGGCGCGGGCAAACAGCAAGCGCAGGTAATCATAGATTTCAGTGATGGTGCCGACAGTGGAGCGAGGGTTGCGCGAGGTGGTCTTCTGTTCGATAGAAATCGCCGGAGAGAGGCCCTCGATCGAATCGACCTCGGGCTTTTCCATCTGCTCCAGAAACTGGCGCGCGTATGCCGACAACGACTCCACGTAGCGCCGCTGGCCTTCGGCATAGATAGTGTCGAAGGCGAGCGAGGACTTGCCGGAACCTGAGATTCCGGTAATCACGACTAATCGGTCGCGCGGGATCTCGAGGTCGAGATTCTTGAGGTTGTGCTCGCGCGCACCCTTGATGGTTATGCGGTCGGCCATTGGGTCCTACTATCGGCAACTAATTATTGTACGCAACCTTTCGCGCTTCACGGAAGAGCACCCAGCGGCGGTTTTTCGACAGAGTGAGCCGAGGCCGAAAATAACCGGCCGCGATCCACCATTGCCAGAAGGCGAACAGCGTCGAACCGCCTTTTGGAAGTCGGGAGCTTACTGCTGCGATTGGCCCGAGAATGCGGAGGGTTCGGCGGGTAGGACCTCGAGCTCGACACTCATCGTGTTGTGGCTCGCGTCGGAGCGATATACCCCGCGAACCGGGCAGGCATCGGCGTAATCGCGCCCAACCGCGACCCGGATATGACGGATGTCGGTACGGCATCGATGGGTGGGGTCAAAACCCGTCCATCCTATGCCGGGAAGGAGTGCCTCAATCCAGGCATGGCTGAACTGCTCTTCAGGCGGCGCGTCCACCCCGGGCGGCGGAGCCATGTAGCCCGACACGTAACGTGCAGGCACGCCGGCCAGACGCAGCACTCCGAGCGCGAGATGGGCAAAATCCTGACACACGCCGCCGCCCTCGTTCAGGATCTCGTCGAGACTGGAATGAACGTGCGTGGTCCCGGTGTCGTAGCCGAACTGATCACGGATAAAACAGATCACCCGCATCACATACTCCGCCACATCCTCGGTGCGGTGCGGACGCGCCATCCAGAAAAACCTGCGCAATCGCTCGCTAAATGGAACGTAGCGGCTGGCAGTGAGTTGGTCGCAATTCTCCCTGGTGCGGGTTTCGTCGTCGGCCAGGTAGCGGTCGAATGGGACCTCGACCGCTTGCCCGCCGAAATCGGGGCTGCGTTCAACCAGCGCCATGGTCATAATCTCGAGGCTGTCGTGCCGGGGATAAATCGATATGGAATGTACCCGATTGCCGAAATAATCGCGGAATTCAAAAATCGAAGCATGCGGCTCGACCTGCAAGTCGAAGGCCAGGACCCGCTGACCCAGGCCATCGACGGGATGCAGCCGTATCTCATTGTACGATTCGTATGCAGGCGCTGCATAAGCAAACCGCGTCGCATGCCGGATGCGAAATACCATTGCCTCACTCGAAGCGCAGATACTTGTCGAAGATCATGCCGCCGATAGCCGCACAATGGTCCTGCACTTCCATTAGGAATTCGTGCAATCCGCTTCTAAGGACCTGATCGACACTGCTCTGGTGCAGGATAGTAGCAAGTTCGTGGCAGGGGGAATCAAAGGGGACGGAGGGTGCCGAAGCCGAGGCGGCTTTCTCGACCCGCGCCAAGGCCGCATCCATTTCATCCAGACAAAAGCGCGCTGAGCGCGGAAAGCCAGGATCGAAAAGTAAAAACTCGACCACTTTGTCTACCGCGATCTGGTTGCCATAAACCCGCCGATACGCTTCCAGGGCCGACGCGCTGCGCAACACCGCTGCCCATTGCATCCGATCGATCGGGCCACCCACGTCCTCCAGACGCGGCAGCAGGTAATGATACTTTGAGTCGAGCAAGCGGGAGACGTTTTCCGCGCACTCCAGCAGCGTCCCGATCGTCAGGAAGTCAAATTCGACATCGCGCACCAGGGTTGCATGGCTGATCCCGGCCAGACGATGGAACCGGTTGCGGAGTTCCGCGAAGAAGCCATATACGCCCAGGTTGTCGAAGACCTGCGGCGACCATCCCTGCGCGTCGAGGTAGAGCGTGTTGATTTCAACCCACAGTTCCGAAGAGATGAGATGGCGCAGGCTGCGTGCGTTATCCCGGGCCAGATTGATGCAACTCAGAATCGAGGACGGATTGCGCACGTCGAAGGTGAAGAAATCCAACACCTCCGATTCACTGGGGGTATCGTAATACTGCGCGAACAACTCGTTATCCCCGGTAATCGCCAGCAGCGGTGCCCAAGGATGGGGGTCGTGGGTCGGACTTTCGACCAGCAGATGGTAATTGACGTCGGCCAAGCGCGCGCGCCATTCCGCGCGCTCCAGGTAACGCGCCATCCAGGACAGATGATCGGCAATCCGGCGCAGCATCAGACCGCCGTCACCCAGGTGTCTTTGCTGCCGCCCCCCTGCGAAGAGTTGACAATCAATGACCCCTCGCGCAACGCAACTCGGGTAAGGCCACCCGGCAAGACGCGGGGACGGGCGCCCAGCAGAACAAACGGCCGGAAATCGACATGGCGTGGCGCGATGTCCGCGGTGCCGTCCGGGTGCCGGCCAACGATGGTCGGATGAACCGATAACTGAATCACCGGCTGGGCGATGAAGGCGGCCGGGTCGTGCTCGATACGCTCGCGCGTCTCAGCCAGTTCGCGGTCGCTCGCCTTGGGTCCGATCACGACTCCGTAGCCGCCCGAGGCGCCGGTTGGTTTGACCACGTATTGATCGAGGTTGCGTAGCACCGTCGCCCTCACATCGGGATCACGCAGCAGATATGTCTGGACGATTGGAAGAATCGGTTCCTCATCCAGGTAGTAGCGAATCATGGCCGGCGTGTAGGCGTAAACCGCCTTGTCGTCGGCCACTCCGGTACCGACCCCGTTGGCGATCGCGGCGCCGCCCGCCCGCAACACCGCCGTCAACCCCGGCACGCCAAGCATCGAATCGGGGCGAAACACCACGGGGTCGAGGAAGTCGTCGTCGATCCGGCGGTAAAGCACGTCGACCTGCTGCAACCCTCCGATGGTCTTCATATAGAGTTTGTGGTCAACGCAGACCAGGTCGCGGCCTTCGACCAACTCGATGCCCATCTGCTGGGATAGGAAGACGTGTTCGAAAAAGGCCGAATTATAGGCCCCAGGAGTCAGCAGGGCGACGGTGGGACGCGATACGCCCGACGGCGCAAGTTCACAAAGGCAGGCCAGCAGATCCGCCGGATAATGCTCAACGCTACGCACTGCCATCCCTCGGAGCAGTTCCGGAACCAAGCGGGTCATCACCAGCCGGTTCTTGATCACGTAGGAGACTCCGGACGGGGTGCGGGCATTGTCTTCGAGCACGTAGAAGCGACCGTCCACTCCCCGCACCAGGTCAATGCCCGCGACCGTGATGTAAACCCCAAGCGGAGGCTTGATCCCAACCGCGGCATGGCGAAACTGCGACGACGTCTTGATCAGGTCGGCCGGAACCACGCCGTCATTAAGGATGCAGCCTTCGGAGTAAACGTCGGCCACGAATGCGTTGAGGGCGCGCACACGCTGAATCAGCCCAGCTTCCAAATGGGCCCAAGTCTCGGCATCAATTACTCGGGGAACCGGGTCGAATGGGAATATCCGCTCGGCGCCGGCACTATCGCCATAGACGTTGAAGGTCACTCCCTCGTTGAGAAACATGCGATCCGCGCGGGCACGAATCTGGTCGAATTTATCCGCGTGCGTCACCAGGAATTCGGTCAGCACGCGCGAATATCCCGGCTGCGGATGGCCGCGCCCGTCGAACATCTCGTCATAGGCTTCAGTATGGGCCTTATATGATGCCCAAAAAGGCATCATATTGCCCAGCCCGTTGGCATCCTCTT
This sequence comes from uncultured Pseudomonadota bacterium, assembly GCA_963824565.1. Lineage (GTDB taxonomy): Bacteria > Desulfobacterota > Binatia > Binatales > Binataceae > JAJPJA01. The sequence continues at coordinate 347,900 of CAWGQB010000014.1, forward strand.
GTACATTAACACTGTCGATTCCCACGATTTTGCGCTCTCCCAAGGCATTCACCCGCCTCGATCAATCGCTTAAGGCAAGGAGTGTGCCTTACCGGCGAGCATCTATGGAATAATTGCAGTGTGCTACAACTATCGGGGCCGAATCATTGAAGAAGGCCGACGCAATGCAAGCCCGGTCCCCAAATAGAACATAACCACCATCTCAACGTCGGGGACCCGCGACTTTAATTGTTGTTTGATTCCCTGGCTGCGCGCCGCCGGCGTGATGTGGCACGGACGGCAAACGCAATCGCGGCGCGCATGCTCTGGTCGCGCGCCCTGCCCTGCCCCGCGATATCATAAGCAGTGCCGTGATCGGGCGAGGTGCGAATGAACGGCAGTCCCAGAGTGACGTTGACCGCGTTGTCAAAATCCAAGGTTTTGATCGGAATCAGGCCCTGGTCGTGATACATCGCCACCGCTGCGTCGAATGCGAACTTGCCGCCGGATCTGATGAAGGCCGTGTCCGGCGGGACCGGCCCAAAAGCGTCGATTCCGCTCCTGCGGACCGTCGCGATCGCGGGCGCGATGAGGTCGATCTCCTCGCGGCCAAACAGGCCGTTTTCGCCCGCATGGGGATTAAATCCGAGCACCGCCAAGCGCGGATTGGCGATTCCGGCGTCGGCGCGCAGATGGCCCGCGAGTAGTTCGATGGTGTCCACAATCTTGCCCGTGCTGAGTGCCCGCGAGACCCGGGCCAGGCCGATGTGTACCGTGACCAGCGCGAGTCTTAGCTGGCGGCTCGCGAACATCATACGCCAGCGCCGGACTCCGGCAATTTCGGCCAGCAGTTCGGAATGGCCGGGAAATTGATGCCCGGCGCGATTGAGCCATTCCTTGCTGATGGGCGCGGTAACCAGCGCCGCCGCCCTGCCCTCCAGCGCCATTCGCGCGCCAGTCTCAATATAACGATAGGCGGCGCTGGCGCCTTGTACGGTAGGGCGTCCCGGCCTCAGCCATCGGCTGCTTAGTTTGCTGGTCTCCAACACCGGAATGGTGTCGACTGCGGCCCCCATTTTCTGACCGCCATTCCATGGCACTGGTTTTGGCACCGTACCGCCCAAAATGTCAGCCGCCGCGCGCATCGCGCTCAGATCCCCAATCACTAGCAGGTGCGGTGCCGCGGCGTTTCCGCGCCAGTTGGCGGCCGCCTTGAGAATTACCTCCGGACCGATTCCGGCCGGATCGCCCATGCTGATTGCGATCGGAAGATGGTCTCGCGCCAAAATGCTCACATGTAGGTCTGCACGGAGTGGCTCTTGATTAGCTCGGTGTTGACCCAATGTCTAAACTGCACCTGCATCTCCTGGGCGGATAGTTTCTCGCGTATCTGGTCGCTAACTTCGCTGAGCGGCTTTACCCCCGCCTCCTGATGCTCTTCGACCTTGACGATATGGAATCCATGGCTGGTCTTGACGACCGGGGATATCTGCCCGGCCGTGAGCTTCGAGATGGCAGCGAGGATCTGATCGTTGATCTCATCGGGCCTGAAATAGCCCAGTTCTCCACCCTGGGCTTTCGAATCATCATCGGAGTACTTGGCGGCCAGTTCCGCGAAGCTGTCGCCCTTGAGGGCGCGTCTGCGCAGGCCTTCAGCCTTGGCGCGCGCCGCCTGTACCACCATCGGCGGAGAGGTGATGGGATCGAAGGCGACCAGGATCTGAGCCAGTTTGAAGCGCTCCTCAGTGGAGCTGAACTCGCTCAGGTGGCTGCGGTAGTAAACCTCAATCTGAGACTTGGTGATGATGATTTTGTCGCGCACCTGTTCCTGGATCATGGTCATCTTCTGCACTTCCTGGCGCGCCCTTTTGCGGTAATCCTCGTAGGTGATCCCATGCTGCGCCAGTTGTGCGCGAAGCTCGGTGTCAGTGATGTGATTGCCGGCCTCGAACTGCGCGATGAAGCGGTCAACCTGATCGTCATCCACTTCGATTGTACTCATCTCGTGGTCGACGAGCTTTTCGCCGATCAGATTTTCCAGCACATGCCGCTTAATCTCCATACTCCCCGGGCTGTCGTCGGGCGGCAATTGAACGCCGGCGGCGGCCGCGTACTTCCTGAGATCATGCATCGTGATGGGATCGCCGTCGACGGTCGCGACAACCTGATCCACGATCTGATCAGCTGCGGCCGTTGCGGGTCCAAGGGACACCAGCAAAGCTACGAACGCTACGCCAGCAATGATGCGCGCGAAATAAACCATGAAGTTAATTGGCGAGCTGACCAGCCGCCCGCCCTACCCGGCTTTCAACCTTTTCACACGCGGCCAAAGCCTGCAAGATGGGCTCGAGTTCCTCGAACAGCTCTTCGTAATTGCGGTTCTCGATGCGGATCGCGAGCTGCGCATTGGGCGCCAGGCGCATCCGCGAACGGTTCGCGTTAACCAGCGCAGCGAGCAGGGCGCCATCGAGCGGCGCCTGTGGATGAAAGCGCACCGTAAGCTGGTTGGCGCGCAGCACCGCACTCATGATCAGCAGTTCCCGCATCTGACGCCGCACGTTCATCGCCAGGAGCAGATTTTCCACCAGGGTCGGCACCGGTCCGAAGCGGTCGCGCAGCTCGTCGCGCAAATCATCGAAGTCCTCGACTGATTCCGCGCGGGCCATCCGCCGGTACAAAATCAGCCGCTCGCTCTCATCGGCCACGTAACTGTCGGGGATATAGGCGGGAATCCCCAGCTGCAGTTCGGGTTCGAAGTCCGGGCGCTGCGGCTCGCCGCGCAATTCGCGGATCGCCTGTTCCATCATCTCGGTGTACAACTCGAAGCCGACCGCGGTGACCTCTCCGGATTGCTCCCGGCCCAGCAGATTGCCCGCGCCACGCAGCTCCAGATCGTTCATCGCCAGTTTGAAGCCGCCGCCGACCTCGACCAACTCGCGCAGGACTTCGATGCGCCGCTTGGCATCGCGCGTGATCAGATGCTCGCCCGGCACCAGCAGGTAGGCGTAAGCCTTCTGCTTGGAGCGTCCTACGCGGCCGCGCAATTGGTATAGCTGGGCCAGCCCGAAGTGGTCGGCGCGGTTGATTATGATGGTGTTGGCGTTGGGGATGTCCAGACCCGATTCGACAATGGCCGAGCACACCAGCACGTGAATCTGCTTGTTGATGAAGTCGTGCATCACGACTTCCAACTCGCGCTCGTCCATCTGGCCGTGCGCGATCGCAATCTTTGCCTCGGGGACCAGCGCCCGCAGATGGCGCGCCATGTACTCGATGTTTTCCACCCGGTTGTGGATAAAGAACACCTGACCGCCGCGGTTGAGTTCGCGCAGGAAAACCTCGCGGATGAGGCCGTCGTCGAAGTGGGCGACGTAGGTATGAATCGCCTGCCGATCCACCGGCGGAGTCTGGATAATCGACAGGTCCCGGATACCCAGCATCGCCATGTGCAGGGTGCGCGGAATCGGCGTTCCGGTCATGGTGAGTACGTCGACCAGCTTGCGGAATTTCTTGATCTTTTCTTTGTCGGCAACTCCGAAGCGATGCTCCTCGTCGATAATCAGCAGCCCCAGCCGCTTGAAATCGACGTCGTTTTGGAGCAACCGATGGGTCCCGATCACGATATCCACCTTCCCTTCGCGCATTAACTGCAGGGCGGCCCGATTTTCCTTTGGCGTGCGGAAGCGCGAGACCATCTCGATTCGCACTGCGAGGTCCTTGAACCGATTGGTGAAGGTGGTGAAATGTTGTTCGGCCAGCACCGTGGTGGGGACCAGCATCGCCACCTGATAGCCGTCGTTCACCGCCACCATCGCGGCGCGCAACGCGACCTCGGTCTTGCCAAAGCCGGCGTCGCCGCAAATCAGCCGGTCCATCGGACGCGGTTTCGACATGTCGACCAGCACCTGGTCGATTGCGGCAAGCTGATCCTCGGTTTCCTGGAACTCAAAGCGATCGGCGAATTCCTCATACTCAGCGCCCGGATGGGGAAAGGCGTGCCCCTCCTGGGCTTCGCGCGCGGCATAGATATCGAGCAGCTCCGACGCCATCGCTAGCACCGCTTCTTTGGTCCGACTCTTAACTTTGTCCCAGGAGCCGCCGCCCAACTTGTCCAACTTGGCCGCGGTGCTGTCGCCGCCGCCGACGTAACGCTGCACCAGGTTGATGCGTTCGACTGGAACGTAAAGCGTGTCGTCTCCCAGGTATTCGAGATTGAGGAAATCGCCCTCGGTCTCGGCGACCTTCAAATGCTTGAGCCCGCGATATCTGCCGATTCCATGGTCGAGGTGAACCACGAAATCGCCGGGCTTGAGCTCTTCCAGGTTGACCAGGATTCCTTTGGCTGATGGACGGCTGCGCCGGCGCACCCGCGGCTCGCCAAAAATGTCCTCCTCGCTGTAGATGTACAGTCCCTCGCGCTCGAGTATCGTTCCCGCCGTGATTTCGCCCTCGATGATGGCGGGCAGATTACCGTCGGCTTCCAGGAATCGCGGAAAGTTCTCGACTTTAGCGTTGACTTCCAGACCGTACGCCTCCAGGTGGCGGCGCAGCCGATTGGCCTGGCTGGGACCGTCAACCACGAACAGCGCCCGGCTTTGCTCTTTGCGGATCCGGCCCAGTTGGGCTATCAGCGGTTCGAACGAAACCACCTTGTGATCGTCTTTGGCCCCTGCGGTAAGTTTCAGGCTGGGCTGGGATTTCACCTCGATTGGGACCGCATAACCTGCCTGTGGGGCTCTCAGCGTTATAATCGACCCGACCTCTACGGTGATCTGCTCCTCCAACCGCCGCTGCAGGTCGGGAGCCTCGAGGTACAGGGCTTCCGGAGACGGATAGTAAACGTGGCGGGACTCGCATTGGGCCGCTTCATCGGCGATCCGATCGGCATAGCGCTGTGCTTGCGCCAGGACGCGGCCGGGTTCGACCAGCCAGGTGATGGCGCCTTCGGGCAGGAAGTCGAACAGGGTTTCGAGCGGCTCATCGTACATATAGGGCAGCAGGTTTTCGACTCCCGGAAACAGCAGGCCGGATTCGAGCGCGTCGGTCAGCTCCGCCACTTCCTTGCGCACCAACCCGATCTCCGCCGCCCGCACTTCAACCCGGTCGCGCAGCTTCTTGTCGCGCAGCGCGCCGGGCGGGATGAACCGCGCTGGAATCACGATTGCTTCCAGCACCTCGCCCAGCGAGCGCTGGTCGGCGGAGTCAAAGAAGCGGATCGACGACAGCACGTCATCTTCGAGCTCCAGCCGCAGCGGGCGGCTGTACAGCGGCGAGAACAGATCGACGATTCCGCCGCGGACGCTGAAATCGCCCGGCTCCTCGGTCTGTGGCAGCCGTTGATAGCCGATCGCTGCCAGCTCGGAGACAACACCCTCCAGGTCCAGGCGGTCTCCCAGCGAAAGGTTCAGGACCGAACTCTCGAAGACGCGCCGCGGCACCGTCCGGGTCATCAGCGCTTCCACCGAGGTGATCACCAGCGGCGCCGGTTTGCGCAGCAACGCGTAGAGCGCCACGAACTCCGCGGCCTGGTTGTCAAAAGGCGGCGAAATACGTCCGAAAGGAGCCACTTCCCATCCGGTATGCAGATACACCGAGCGCTCCAGCGCGCCGCTTTGCGCCGATTCGCCCAGAAAAAATCTGGTCTCGGCAGCCAGGGTCTCGGCTTCGTCGGCCAGCGGCGTAACAGCCAAAATCGGACGCTTGAGCGCGAGCGCGGCTTCCCGCAACATCAGCGGACCAGCCGCGCCCTTGAACCCCATCACCGGGAAGTGGCGCTCGGCACCGTTGCGTAAACGCGCCTCCAGCTCCGCCAGCGCTTCTTTCAGACTACGATCCATTATTCGAAAAAATAACTCACAAATGCGAGCGGCGCCCGCCGTCGTGACGCGCGTTGCGCACGCAACAATGCCCGCCTGCCCGTGACGACCCTACCGTGGCGACAAAACACCCACGTAAAGCCGGCTCCGGCCAGCAGGAAGTCAGCCGGGCGGGAGCACAAGCCCCCGCCCGGCTTTGTCATGCTAGCAAAAACCGCGCGGTCACGCTTCCCCTTGCCGGCGCGATAATAAGCGGGACGGAAAGTTTCTTCGTGACGCGGACAAGAAGAGAGCGCGTCAGGATTACTTCGCGGACGCGTCCGCGCTTTGCGGCGGACCCAGCTTGATTGGAATCTTGACCGCCTTCGGCTGGCCCTTGGCGGACTCGCGCAGCACGGTGAGCCATAACGTATCGCCGGGCTTGAGATGGGCCAGTTCGCCGGCCAATTCATCCTCGCTTCCCACGCGATTGTCATCCGCCGCGACGATCAGGTCCCCTTGGGTTCCGAGTTGGCCGGTTTTTTGGAGCAGTGGCGCCAGCAACTCCTGCGCCGGGCCAAGCAGTGCGGTCGCCGTCAAACTGCTGGCCCCCAGCTTGGTCGCACTTCCACTGCCCTTGATTCCGGCGGCAGCGGCCGGACTATTGGCGTCCACACTCAGGACTTCGAGTGCGAGCTGCCGCTCCCCATTGGGCTGCATCACCATCGTGGAGTGCACCGCAATGCCCAGGTAAGGCAATGGTCCGTGACTCGTCGGTTCGTCCGGGTTGGAATTGGCCTTGTATAGTTCTACGTCGTCATTGGTGCCCTGGTCATCCGGATTCTGCTGGGAGTCGTCATCTCCGGTGCTGGGACTTGCAGCGGAAGGAGCGGCTTGCGCGGGCGGCGACGCGGGCACGCGCGGCGCAATTTCGAGCACTCCGCCACCGTGATCGCTCAACTGCGGTATCGCTTGATAGCCCGAAGATTGCGCCCCGCCCCCCGTTGCCTGGGCGAGGCAAACGTGGGGAATGCCGCACCAGGCAATCGCCACGGCCACCGCGGCCGCGATTTGAAAACTCCGTCTACTCATTCCGAACAGGTTCCCGAAGTCATCCCGTTCGCGCCATTTGAATGCAAAACATAACAAAGCGACGAGAAAATGGCGGATGGTGAAACTATAGGCGCACCCACGCCCCCGCTCAAGAAGGCCGGACCGGCACTTGAGACGCCGGCCGGCTTTTTGATACTGGCTGGAAGCATGAAGATCCTGGTGACGATGAGGCTAACCGATAGCCAGCGCGCGCTGATTTCGGAAACGTCCGCAGGGGCCGAGATTCTTGATGGATTCAACCCTTTCGAACCCGAGAAAATGGAACCGGTGCTGGCGGATTGCGACATCATGGTGACTTTCCGGGTCCCCAAGGATCTGGCGCGCCGTGCTCCCAAGCTTAAATGGATCCATCTGATGAGCGCCGGCGTCGAACACGCGCTGCAAGCCGGCGTGTTCGATAGCCCCGGCATCCTGCTCACCAACAGCAGCGGAATCCATGGCACCACGATTGGCGAGTATATTCTCGCCTCGATGCTCGCCTACGCGCATCAGATTCACGTCCCGTTGCGCGCGCAGACGCGGCATGAATGGCTGCCGCAACGCCATTTCATGAAAACCGTATTCGACTTGCGCGGCAAGGCGGTGGGAATCGTCGGCTATGGATCGATCGGACGCGAAACCGGGCGCCTGGCCCAAGCCTTTGGGATGGAGGTATATGCTCTCAAACGCGATCCGCGAGACCACGGCGATTCCGGATGGTGTGCGCCCAACGTGGGCGACCCCGAAGGCCGCATCCCCCAGCGATGGTTTGGGCCGGACCAGCGCGGTGAATTGGTTGCGCTAAGCGACTTTATCGTGGTTACGCTGCCCCTTACGCCGCAAACGCATCATTTTCTTGGAGCGCGCGAGTTCGCCGCCGCCAGGCCCGGGGCATACGTGGTCAACGTCGGTCGCGGAGAAGTCATCGACCAGGACGCCATGATCGTGGCGCTCAAGAGTGGCCGCCTGGGCGGCGCCGGGCTCGACGTGACCACGCCTGAACCGTTGGACGCGCAAAGCCCGTTGTGGGACATCGAAAACGTCCTGCTGACTCCGCATGTCTCCGGAGCGCGCCAGAACTACAATGACGCGGCTTTTGAGGTATTCGTGGAAAACCTGCGGCGCTTCACCACGGGACGCAAGATGGTGAACCTGGTCGAACGCTCGCGCGGCTATTAAAGCGCCGGCGTGCGCGGTCTTGATGCAAGGAGATTGTCATGAGAGTGCGCGTCGATGCGAACAAATGTCAGGGCCACACGCTGTGCAACCGCGTCGCCCCCGAGCTCTTCAGGCTGCGCGACGAAGACGGCCACGCCGAAGTAGTCACTACGGAGGTTCCCAAAGAACTCGAAGAAAAGGCCCGCAAAGCCATGCGCGGATGCCCCGAGCAGGCGATTTCGATCGAGGAATAGGGTCTCTTTCAGTTTCCGACAACCGGATCAGGCACCGACTTTCGGACATTGACCTTCTTCGTCGGTGCCCCAGCTTTCAAGCCACGTAGTGATGGCATGATGGCTGATACGCTGGCCGGTAGCTTTCAGTGGGGCCAGGCGTCCCCGCTCGCCATCAACACGAGCGAGTCTCGCGAGTCCGATTGTCAAGCTTAACCCGGTGGTCGTTGCACTGTGCCGTGCCATTTCTAAAATGGTTACACTTATTGCAACCGCGGTAAAGTTTATTTCAGATCTTGGAGACACCGAAAGACGATTGAGACCGTCTTGAAAATAAAAGAGATGAAGTAAAATTAGGTTCTTTGACATTTTTGCGCCGGGTGCGCTAAAGGGTGGAAAGCGGCGTAATACTTACTTGGCGGCCAATTGAAATCGGGAACCGCAGGGGGCGCAAATGAGCACTGAATTGGGCTACAGGCTGGTTGACGCCGACAATCACTACTACGAACCCGACGACTGTTTCTCGCGTCATCTCGAGCGGAAGTATGCGGACCGGGCGGTCCATGTAATCGGTGAAGGCCAAGCACGGCGCTGGCGCTTCGGCGATCGGCCGCTGAGCTTTCATGAAGTGCCGCGCGACCAGGTGATGCGTCCGGGCGACCTGGAGTTGTTCTTCAAGGGCGCGGATAGCGACCGCAAGCTCTTCAAGATCATCAACTCGGATTTGGACGTTTTCCGCCATCGCGGCCCGCGGCTCAAGCTGATGGATAGCCAAGGGGTGGAAGCCGCGATCATGCTGCCAAGCATGGCGCTTACCGTCGAGGCCGAGATCCACGACGATAGCGATGCCACTTACGCCAACTTCCGATCGTTCAATCGATGGCTGGAAGAGGAATGGGGCTTTAACGATCATATTTTCGCGGTGCCGACCGTGTCATTGGTGGACCGCGAGCAGGCGGTGGCCGCACTTGAGCGATTGCTCAAGTGCGGCGCGCGCCTGGTCATGATCAAGGAGGGTCCGGTGTATGGGCGCTCCCCTGCAGACACTTACTTCGATCCGTTCTGGGCCATGATCAACGAAGCGCGCATTCCACTGGTGCTCCACATCGACGCCTCGGGATATATCCAGATGTTCTCGGTGCATTGGGGAGAGCCGGCGTCGCCGCGGGAGCCCGACGTGACTCCGTTCCAATGGTTCACCTGCATGGGCAGCCGCCCGACCCTGGACACGATCGCGAGCATGATCCTGTGGAACCTGTTCGGCCGCTTCCCCAACCTGCGTGTGCTGAGTATCGAAAATGGGGCGGATTGGGTGCCGACCCTGTTCAAGCTCGACGGCTCCGTGCGCTACACCCGGACCACCGCGGGCGAGGCGCGCGACAAGGTTTGGCCGGGCGGCAAGCTGGAGCGCTTGCCCAGCGAGATTATCCGCGATCACATCTACGTATCGCCGTTCCACGAAGAAAAAGTCGTTGAACTCGCCAGGCGCATCGGGGTGGGCCACGTACTCTTCGGCTCCGACTATCCGCATCCCGAGGGAATGGCCAAGCCGTCGGATTACGTCGACACCCTGCGCGGACTATCGGATGCCGAGGTGAGACGGATCATGCGGGACAATACCGCGGAACTATTGCGTATGAATTGAGCACGACGACTGGAACTGTCGCTTTGCCGACCGGTCCTAAAAATGTTCGGGTTCGTGGGCGCGGCGGCTGTCTCGTTCCAGTTGTACTGTCATGTGGTGGATGTTGAAACGCGCCAGCACTATCGACATGTCGGAGAGCACTTGATCCGAGTCGGCCCGCTCGTTGACTACCGCGTGAGCTGAAAGCGCATATTCCCGCGCGGTCAAGCACCAGACGTGTAAATCGTGTACTTCTTCGGTGCCGGTTACCGCCAGCAACTCCTGGCGCAAGTCATCGAGATTGATATGCCCGGGGACCGCTTCCATCAGGATGTCCACCCCATCGCGAATCAGGTCCCACGAGCCATAGAGAATCAGCACGCCGATGAACATGCTGACCAGGGAATCCGCGAGCTGCCAATGGGTGAAGTAAATCAGCGCGCCCGCTATCAGCACGCCAAGCGAACCGATGAGGTCCGAAAGTACGTGTATGAAAGCTGCCCGCAGCGCCATCCCTTGCCCCGATGATTCGCTGCCCTGATGGGTGAACCAGGCGGAGAACGAGTTGACCAGCAGTCCGACCGCCGCGACCGCCATCACACCCAAACCCCCGACTTGCTCCGGCTCATGGATGCGGCGGATGGCTTCGAAAAGCAGGAAGGCGACGAGCACCCACAAGAACAAGCCATTGAGCAGCGCGCCGAGAATCTCGGCGCGCAGATAGCCATAGGTCTTGCCGGCTTGCGCCGGCCGTGCCGAAATCCACAGCGCGAACAGGCTCAGCACGATCGCCGCCAAATCGGTCAGCAGATGGACCGCGTCGGAATACAGAGCGAGGCTGTTGGTGTAGTAACCGCCGATGAGTTCGGTCAGGAAGTAAGCCGCGGTGACCGCCAGAACGATCAGCAAGCGGCGCGCGTCTGCGCGATGGGTTTCCAAAGCGTATCACCCGGCGGTTGGAAATCTACTTACTATTCATAACGAATCTATTCATAACGAATCAGGGACAGGCATCTGGTGTCCGCAAGCCGCTCGCGTCCCTTGAGAAATCCCAACTCGAGCACGAACGCACAGCCGACGACTTTACCGCCGAGCAAGCCAACCAGCCCTATCGCGGCTTGCGCGGTTCCTCCCGTGGCCAGCAGGTCATCCACGATCAAAACGCGCCGGTGCTCGGCAATGGCGTCCTGATGGATCTCCAGGGAGTCGATGCCGTACTCCAGTTGATATTCCTGTTTGTACCTGAGATAGGGAAGTTTTCCCGGCTTGCGGGCGATGGCCATCCCCACCCCGAGCCGGTAGGCGACCGGTGCGCCTAAAATAAATCCGCGCGACTCGATGCCCAGTACCAGATCGACCGCGCCCAGGAACGGCTCGGCGAGATGGTCCACGGTCGCGGCCAGCGCGCGCCCGTCGGCCAGCAACGGGGTAATGTCCTTGAAAAGAATTCCCGGCTTGGGGAAATCAGGAACGTCGCGAATAAAGCTTTTGAGCTCTTCGGTATTCATGGAACCTTGGAGAGACCTTTACTGTGCTCGAAGATACATGGAACCGCCACCCCCGGCCAAGCGGGTTTCGCGGCTGTCGCGGACCGGCGCGGTTGACAAATAAGCCAGCGGATTGCGCGCGACATTGTTGTAGCGCACTTCGAAGTGGAGGTTGGCGCCGCTCGTCCGGCCGGTGCGTCCCACGTAGCCAATCAACTGCCCGCGCTTGATAATTTGCCCTTCGCTCACCACATTCGACGAGTCGTGCGCATATACCGTGACGTAGTGTGAAGTATGCTGAAGGATCACCATATTCCCATACCCGCGCATACGGCCGGCAAAGATGACGCGGCCGGTCGCCGCTGCCATCACCGGCGTTCCGACCGGAGCGGCGATATCGATTCCCTCATGCATCACGCCGTTACGGATGCCGAATGGTGAGGAAAGTTTGCCACGTGCGATGGGCCAGTCAAACCTGGGAGTCCCGTAGCCCAGGGGCGGCAGCGTCGCGTACGATGATGAAGATTTACGGGAAAAGCATCCGGCCAATGCGGCCAGCGCCGCAACCAGCAGCGCAATTTCAACCAGCCACGGCGATTTCCTTCTCCACCGCCCCAACAGCCTGCTCCCGCCCACCAACTTTTCCGTAACCGCCGAACGTGACTCCCGGCCGTTCCGGTCATGCCACTTTCGATGTGCCCCCCTTGCTCCCCTCTTATCTGCCCTTGATTAGAAGATGATAATCGAGGAAGGAAGCCATTTTTTATGCAGGGCTCCCCTGCAATCGGCAAATCACACCGTCCCGGAATCCACTTTCCCGCGCGCTGCTAGGTCTCGAAGCCGAATTTGCCGACCATCTTGACGAACCGGCAGTCGCCAAAGTAGCGCTCCTGCCATTGCCCGTTTTCGCGCGCGATGCGGACCAGCGTCTGCAATTCATCCTCACCGATCGGCGCGATCAATCGGCCTGCGGGCGAAAGCTGCTCCAGAAGCGGACGCGGAATGCCCGGCATCGCCGCCGTCACTATGATCGCATCGAAGGGCGCGGCCTCAGCCCAGCCCTCCGAGCCGTCGTCTGCCCTGAAAAAACAATTGTTAAATCCCAGTTCGCGCAGCGTCCTGATCGCCCGGCTCTGCAACTCCGCGATACATTCGATCGAATAAACCTCACGCGCCAGCCGGGCCAGAATCGCGGTCTGGTAACCGCACCCGGTGCCGATCTCCAGGACCCTCTCATTGCCCTTGAGCTCAGCGATCTGGGTCATCTCGGCCACGATGAAGGGTTGGGATATGGTCTGATCGGCGCCGATCGGCAGCGGCGCATCGTCGTACGCATGCTCCACCAGTTCCGGACTGATGAAGCGATGGCGCTCGATTGCGCCCATCGCGTCAAGCACCGCGGCGTCATGGATACCACGGCTCCTGAGCTGCTCGTTTACCATCCGCTCGCGCGCCAACTCCAAATCCATAGCTTCGCTATTATAACGCGTCTCGCCCGGCGTCAAATAGCTATCACGCGGCCCACAAAGGCCGCGGCGCCATCGATTCAGGAAAGCGGACCCGCGGATGGTCAAGATCTCCCGTTTGCTACTCTTTTTTGGCTGTAACGGATAAGCTAAAGGTAGGTATCAGATTAAGACAGGATTATTGCCGTGGGACAGGCTGCCTTTTTCAGTCTGTCGAGTCCTGACCCGCGAATTGGGAGGGAACTGAGGATGGCCGACTACGATATTCAAATCAAAGGTGGAACGATTGTCGACGGGACGCGCGTGCCGCGTTATCGCGGCGACGTTTGGATCCGCGACGGTAAGATCGCGCAGATTGGGGGGCGCGCCCCGGGTTTCGCCAAGCAGGTCATCGACGCCGATGGGCTGATTGTGGCTCCCGGATTCGTCGACCTGCACACCCATTATGACGCCCAGATCCGCTGGGACCCCTACTGCACTATCTCGGGATGGCACGGCGTCACTTCGGTGGTGCTGGGCAATTGCGGCTTCGGCTTCGCCCCAGTCAAGCCCGACTTCCGCGAACGCTCGATGCTCACCATGACGCGGACCGAAGCGATTCCATATGATGCGATGAAGCTGGGGCTGCCATGGGACTGGGAGACCATTCCGGAGTATCTCGACTCCCTGGACCGTACTCCCAAAGGCGTCAACTGTATCCAGTACATGCCCACCGCCTCCTTGATGACCTACGTGATGGGGTTGGACGCGGCCAAGACCCGTTCCGCCACCGAACAGGAGCGGGCCGAGATGCGGCGGCTACTGGCCGAAGGGCTGGATGCTGGCCTGTGCGGGTTCTCGATCCAGCGCCTGGGCAAAAACTCCAATCAGGCCGACTATGACGGTACCCCCATGGTCACCGACACCATGTGCGACGAGGATATCCTCAACCTCGCCCGGGTGCTGCGCGAGCGTGACGAAGGCTTCATCGAAATCACGCAGGCCACCGGGCGGATCAAGGACGACCTTATCTTCGTGGAAAAACTTGCGGCCGAGGCCCAACGGCCGGTGCTGCACAATGCGATTGTCGCGACCCGCAAGGACCCCACCGTCCATCAAAAGAGCCTGCGCTGGCTGGAGAAGATGCGCGCCCAAGGCCTGCCGATCTTTGGCCAGGCCGGCACCCATCGCACCGGATTTTCCTTCAGCCTGGAGCACTGGAATCTCTACGATTCGAGCCGTTATTGGCGCGAGATGACCACCGGAACCAAGGAAGAGAAGCTGCGCAAGATGCAGGATCCGAGGCTGCGCGAAGGGGTCAAGAGCCAGCAATCCAACCGCAAGCTCGAGATCGTCCAAGCGGGTGTCGGCGGCCGCATCCCGATCCTGATCGTGCAGTGGGTCAACGACCAGCCCGAACTGGAAAAGTACGTCGGCAAATCCCTGGGTCAAATCGGCGAGGAAGAGGGCAAGCATCCGATCGACGTGATGCTGGACCTGTCGATAGCAACCGGCCTCAAGGCCGAATTCCTGGGCCCCAACAGGGGCTTCAACGCCGAATTCACGGCCGAGCTAATCAACAACTCGCCGTACACCTTCCCCGGCGTGTCCGACGGCGGCGCCCACACCAAGTTCTTCACCGGCGGGGCCTTCACGACGGATTTTATCTGCTGGATGGTGCGCGACGAGCAGCGGGTATCGTTGGAGGAAGCGCACTATCGCCTGTCTGCCCTGCCCGCCCATGCGGCAGGGTTCCGTGACCGCGGCTTCCTGCGCGAGGGGGCGTGGGCAGACGTGCTGGTCTATGATTTTAACGGTCTGGGTATCGAGCCCGAGTGGACTGGCGATATCGCTCACGATTTTCCGGGCGGAGAATGGCGCCGCATCCAGCGCGCTAAGGGCTACCGCGCAATCATCGTCAACGGCCAGATGACGTTCGACGAGGGCAATCCGACCGGCGCGACTCCAGGCAAGCTACTGCGTCACGGCCACGCCTGAGCCGGGCTTGGAAATTAATCCAGAACACTGGAGGCTGGCGCGTAACCGGCGGATGAACTCGGATAACGCGCCAGCCATTTTATACCCAATCCTGTGGCTCTATTACGCAAGAATTTGGCGCGCAAGGATTACGCGGTAGCGCCGCCGTTGGCGCGTATCACTTCGCCATTGATCGTCGTATTGGCGGCCGAGGCCACAAACACGATTACCGACGCGACCTCTGCGGGCGACGGGACGTGGCGTATCGGGGACACTTTGGCTACCTGTTCGACAATCTCCGGCATTGACTGGCGGACGCTCTCGGTCAGGGTCAGGCCGGGCATCACGACGTTGGTGAGTATTCCGTAAGGAGCAAGCTCCTTAGCGAGCGTTCTGGTCAAGCCATGCAAACCCGCCTTTGCGGCTCCATACGTTGCTGCGCCCGGGTAGCCGTCGGCCGCCACCGCCGACGAGACGTTGACGATGCGTCCCCATTGATTGCGGCGCATGGATGGAAGCACCGCCTGAATCGCCAGATGGGCACCCTCTAAATTGCTGCGCAGCAAATCGCGCCACTCCTGTGCGGGGATTTCCTCGAAGAGCTTTTGGCTGACCGACCTTTCACCGGCATGAAGGGCGTTATTGACCAGGATGTCGATTTTACCCCACCGTGCAATAACGGCCTCGACCGCGGTCCGGATGGAACTGTCCGAGCTGAGATCGAGAGGCGTCACCAGCGCCTCGCTGCCGTGGCTGCGGATTCCCGCCGCGACCGCCTCAGCCTGCTCGCGTTGATTATGGAAGGTAACCGCAACCCGCGCGCCCTCGCGCCCGAAACTTTCAGCCGCGGCCCGGCCGATTCCACGTTAACTGCCGGTAACCAAAGCCACACGATCCTTCAAACCAAGATCCATGATGGATTCGCTCTTTCCGAAAAGTTGGGCTAAGCCCTGACCAGATTGTAGCGCGTCAGAATTTTGGTGAGCCTGCCTGTTGGGGATTGGGATTATTCGCGATAATCGGCATCACCAGAGTTTTTAGAAACATCACAATCGCCGCCTGATCGGCATCGGGCAACGCCGCGAACTCCGCTTCCGAACTGGTAGCCTCGCCCCCATGTGCGACGATGGCCGCGAAAATCGTGTCGAGGTCCCCGCGATGGCCATAGGGCGCCGAATTACCAACGTCCCAGAGTTTCGCGGTGAGAAATTGATCCTGAGGAATCGTAGCCGTGCTGTCGTCGGGCTGAAGCGGCGAATCAGGTTCGTTGCAATAATGCGGCTTTGCGACATCGCAGATCACATGACGCTTAAGATCGGTGTAGGCGCGCACCATGCCATCCGCGCCTACTCCGCTAGTCTTGCGCAGGTCGAAGCATACTGACTGCGAAGTATCGTTAAAGGTCTTGAACGGGCCGCTTGCGGGATTGGTCGGATCGGGATCGCAAAATACCGTGCTTTTCAAAGGCAGAGCGGGGATATGGCAGGTAGCGCAATGGACCTCTGCGAAGAGCTGCTGGCCGTGCTCGACCGTCTTGCGATCTTCGTTTGCCTCGCTTTGCACCGGCACTCGTCAGCGCGGCCTGGAACACCGTGGCCGCGGTAATGTCGCCGATGGTCAGCTCATTGGTGACTCCGTCCTGGTCGGGATCCGTATCCAAGCCGAATCGTTCGACTGCTTGCATTCCATGATGCTGGTTGAACGCGTTAACGCTGAATTCCCGCACCGAACGCATAGCTCCCTTGCGCGAGAATGGTCTGATGACGAGATCGGGATTAACCCCGACGACGGCGCTGGTATCCACCGAACCGTCAGAATGGGCGGTCAGCGATCCGAAAGACACACCCACGCTGGTCAGCGCCACTGATACATCCTTGCCGCTGGATGCGGCTTGACTGATAGCCTGGGCTTTCAGCGCAAGCAGGTCCTGGGTCATCTCCCTGCCCAACAATTCGATCGCTCCCGAACCGAACATCCCCAACGTATTGCGCTCGGGAAAGGTCTGGTTGAAGTCGGTATCGAGGATCGTCCCGGTGACCGGAATCGCGTTCTGCGCCAGTACAAACACATTGGCCACGAAATCGCCGGCGCCGCCTGCTTGAGGCTGGTTATGACATCCGGCGCAGGAGCTGGCCTCCGGAGCGGAAACCCGGGTGAAGCGGGGCCCGGTCGTGGGATCGATTGGGCGCGAGGTCACACCGCCGTTGGTGCCGGGGCGGCCGGCGCCGTCGCAAGCGTTAAAGTCGGTGACGAAAATCTGTTGGCCCGCGGCAAATACCTGACCGAAAGGCATCTTGATCACGTCACTCTGATCGAAATGGTCGGGCATCGCCGGAGTATCGTTGATCCCGGGTGGACAAACCCTCCGATCATGCGCGTTCACCGCCAGCGGGAATATAGCTTGCAGGAGGATAATAACCCCACACAGTAGCATCAACTCGAGCCGTTTGTGATTTGCCATTAGCGCCATACGATCCATTGCCTTCAAAATATCGCTCAATGCTCCGGTGGGAGTGCCGGTTTGTCAAGGATTGAGCAAGCGCCTGTTTGGTGGCGCCGCCAAGCCTCTGACGACTGGCTTTCTTCAAGCCATTGCGGAAAATAGGAGCCCGCCCTTTGTTAACATTAGCAGGCATATCGCTCCATTCGCGTCCGTCCAAAGTGCGGCCACCAGCTTTGGGCGAACGTCCGCCCCATTGCTTGAAGAAAAATGGCACTCCGGCTTCGCCACACTGGTCGCGGATTTCCCGGACCCAATCGATCGAAATTTCCCGCCGGCGCGGACCGCTCTCTCCGCCCACAATGACCCAGTCGATGCCGGACAAATCGATCCGGCCCAGACTTTCGAGCAATGGTTCCACGGACAGGAAACGTACTACGGCATTAGTCGCTGCGCAAAAGATCTATTCGTGGCAAACCGTGTTCACGATCCTCGACGCTCACACCCCACCATACGTTGTCCAACGAGCCCAGGTGCCGCAGCTCGCCATTGAGCAAGGCATACATCCGTTCGTGTCGCTTGGTCAGAACTTGATAGGTGTGCCAGTTGGCCGCGCGCATGACTTCACCAATCTGAGCGATGTACTGCGCCGGCACCGACTCGTGGAAGAGATCGCTCATCGAGTTGACGAAAATCCTTTTCGGCGTGCGCCATTTCAGCGGCGCCTCCAACTTCTCGGGAACCAGCCGCAGGTCGAACCCGGATTCGAACGGATGCCCGGCAACGCCGCGAAACCGCTCGGCAAATCTTTCCGCGTAGCAATTCTTACAGCCAGGACTGATCTTCGTGCAGCCACGGACCGGGTTCCACGTCGCGTCAGTCCACTCGATTTCGCTTCGATAACCCATGCGCTTAATTCACTCTGCCGAAACTGATTGTCGTGTGCCTCAGTGCATTTCTGATGGAGATATCTCCCTCGCCCTCTCGCTGGTCAGAGACTGTCGATAAACGGCGGATCTCCTTCGCATCAGATCTAATCTAAATTTAGTTTTAATAGTGGGGCGGGCGTCCCCTCGGGCGTCCCCGCCCGCCCCACCGCGCCCATGCGCGGGCGGGGACGCCCGCCCCACTGAAGACTTGCTGGCGCAAATGGGTTTTGGTCATTTATCCGCGCTGTCTGGTCAGGGAGAGGATATAGGTCTCCTATACAAAATGTGGAGAAGGAAACAGACTCAGATCCGGTCCCTCACGCCCGGGATGAACAGAGGCTCCATCGCGTAGCTGGCTACATCAGCTTCCATCTCGGCGCGGGTGGGTTGCTGAGGAATCTCGCTGGCTGCGTCAAGGATGTCTGGTATCAGCGTCGCGTCGCTCGAGGAATTCAGGAACAGTCCGGGGCGGCTCGAGCGTGAAATGGACCGCGCGGCGTAGCGCTTCGCGCTCGCGTAGCGGCTCGTACCAACTGTATTTGGGGCCGCCGCCGTTTTGCCATCGCCGGCGCGCGGCTGACTTGATCGTCTGGACCGCGATCCCGCGCTCGTTGCAGGTCTTGATCAGCGCTTCGGCTTCTGATGCGTATTCGGGAATATTCATCATGGTGAAGTTGTAGGGAAACAGGATCGAGTCAAACGCGAAGCGCTCCAGGCTGCGGCGATGCGTCGCCGGGATGCGGCTGCCGTGGCCGGTCACGCCGATAAAACGCGTCAGTCCCTGCGAGCGCGCTTCGACTAGCGCCTCGAGCGCGCCGCCGGAGCCCAGCGTTTTTTCCCATTCGTCCTCCTCGGCCAGGTTGTGGAGCTGGATCAGGTCGACCTGGTCGACGCGCAGGCGGTCGAGCGATCGATGCAGGCTGTCGCGCGCCGCCTGCCGCGTGCGATCGCCGGTCTTGGTGGCAAGGAAAAATGTCTTGCGATGCTCGCGCATCCACGGACCGATGCGCAGCTCCGAGTCGCCGTAGGCGGCGGCGGTATCAATATGGTTAACGCCGCGTTCGAGCAGCAGGTCGAGAATGCGATCGGCTTTGTCCTGCTTTAATCCCGCCCAAGGCGGCGGCGCCAAAAATCACCCGACTGCTCTGATGGCCGGTACTTCCGAATGGAGCGGTTGGTAGCATGGTCTCACCTCACGGCGCGATCGGTAATGAATCGTCGATACCATCGTTTGCATTGGCAGACAGAGACATTTGTATGCGTGGCATTAATGCAGGGCCGCCTGCACTCTCTCCCGGTTTGCACGCGCTACTCGGCAACCTCCAAATGTGGGAGGGACGCAGGCTAAAGCTCAAGCCGCCGACTTGGCGGCGTCGAGTGCCGCTTGCAGCTTTTTCTCGTCGTCGTGGGACAGCGAGGTTTGGAGGATCTTGCCTCCCGAGCCCCGCAGCTCGTCCATGACCCGGTCCGGAGTCATCTTGCGCACCAGCACAAACAGCGCCGAGCTGCCAGGCTGAAGCGTGCCCGCCAGCTCCTTCATGAAGTTGTCGTCGATCCCGATGTCCGTCAGCGCGCCGCCGACCGCGCCGGCGCCCGCGCCGATCGCCGCGCCCAGGATCGGGCTCAGAAACAGCAAGCCTATCAATGCGCCCCAGAAACCGCCGGTGATCGCTCCCGCCGCGGTCAGATTATGAATCTGATGGAGCTTCACGCTGCCGTCCTTGTTCCGCACCGCCACGACCGCGTCTTCGAGGTCAACCAGGTACTCCTTCTGAAGTTTCAGCAGCTTCAACCGCACTTCTTCCGCCTGGTGCTCGTCGTTATAACCCACGACAATCAAGTCGCTCATTGAGTTCCCTCCCGTGTGACCTGCGAATGGTCAGACAAGTGTGGCACAATCCTTTGCTCAGGTTGAGAGGCAACGGAGACCGGGTGCAGCGCCTGCGCGGATTCCTGGAAAACTCCACCGACATTCCTGATTACGATTCTTCCCGCGTCCGGACCAGCGTCATGGATAAGCCGCTTGATGGGCTCGTCCATCGGCTCGCTTCGAAAGCTTGAATGTGGCCCAATGGATCGGGATCAGGTAGCGGGCGCCGCTTTCCTGGAACATCTCCCATACCTGTTCCGGATTGGCGTGATTGCGTATCCACGGGTCGTAGGCGCCGATTGAAAACGCCGCGATTAGCGGCGGATCGTCTTTAAGCTGCGAAAAGACCGGGGTAAAGGCGCTGTCGCATGCAATCAACATCCGCACGCCGTCTTTCTCGATCACGTAGCTGTTGTAGCCGAGGTCGGGACCCCAGGGCCATCGGCGGCCCCAATGCTTCGCACCCATCGCGGTTATCTTGAGGCCGTGCACGACGGTGCTCTCGCCCCAGCTCAGCGGGCGGACGTCGGCATAACCCAGCGGCTCGATCAGGTCGCGGCATCCCGGACAGCTCACCACGGTCGCGTTCTTGGGCAGCGCCCGCAGCGAAGGTAAATCCAGATGGTCCATGTGGGCGTGGGTGATGAGAATCAGGTCGAGTGGAGGAATCGCATCAGGGTTGAGCGGGACCGGCGCCCGGCGTACTGGACCGATGGTAAACAGGTCGCCGACGTCGATCCCCACCCGATGGAAGAAGGTCGGGTCGGTGATAACCCTCACACCCAGGAAGTCGATCAGCAAGGTCGCGTGACCCAGCCATCCGACGGTAATCGCGTCCTTGGGCCAGGCGTCAGGATGCAGACCGCCCGACGCGGCCGGGCTGGCGCTTTGGCCGTCGCTGTTCGCCCCCGAATAGAATCCGATCAGCGCAAGGATGGCGCCGGCAGCCAGCAACCCAAGCAACCATCCGCGCCGCATGCGCCGCCGTCGGGCGCCGCGGTTGGCCGCCGCCTGGGTTACTCGGCCGGTTTGAAGCATGGCAATTTTTCCACCCAGGCGTAGTGATAATTGCGGCCGCTGATGCTCAAGACGCCGGGGCCGGACTCGAAGCTACCAAGGAACGCGACGAGCTGGTTGTTCTCCCGGGCGTCCTGCGGCTGAGCAGGGGCATAAGCCAGGAAGTTATGCTTTTTCTTATCGTTTTCCCCGGGGATGGTTACCGGCGACGAAAACTGTAACGCCTCCAGGCTGGTGACCGTGGTGGACAGGAACCATCGGGGCGTGCCGCCCTGCTCGCCCAAAATCAAGCCGCGTACCGCCGGTCCGTTGCTGCCGGTCTGAACCAGCTCGCCCATATAGGGCGGTGTTGCCGCCAGTGCGTCGCAACGTTCCTCGGTATCTTCAGTGTCCTCGGTCGGTTCCTTGCCGGTCACGGCGCTACCGACCATGATTCCTGCGACCTCCGAGCCCTGAAGCGCCAACGGGAGAAGCTGCGTTGCCGCGGCGGCCGCACATCCGGAGCCGGACACCGCCAGTATCAGCAGGCATCCAAGCTTGGCGGCCCGTCGCCGCCAGGGCTTTGCGGTATCGTCAAGCAAATCAGGCCTTGCGGGCCGTCACCAGCGAGGAACTGAACGGCGGCGATGGCAAGTCCCGGCGGCTGATGCCGGCAAAGCCGGCCTCGCGCAGCCATTCGCCGATCTCCTCGAAGCTGTAGTCGCGTCCCGGGGTAGTCAGCAGCAGATAAAGGGAAAAGACCGCGCCGGCGGCGGGTTGGGTCAGGTCGGCATTCATCACGTGATCCTTGATTATCAACATACCGCCCCGATTGAGACCCTGATAGCACCCCCGGATGAGCGCTCGATTGGCCGCCGCATCCTCGCTATGGACGACGTTGGAGAGCAAGGCGGCGTCGAAACCGACGGGCAACTCCCGGGTGTGATAGTCATGCTCGACCAGATCGATCCGGCCTGCCAAGTCCGCGCCGCGCTCCTGCAAAATCTCGCGGGCGACCGTCAACGTGGCCGGAAGGTCGAGGATCGCGCCCTTCAGATTGGGGAACCGGCGCATCAATTCGATGAGATAGGTGCCCGGACCGCCGCCAACGTCGGCAATCGCGCTCACTCCCGATAAATCCAGATTGGCCGCCATCCACAACGCGTCGCCGCGCGCCCTGACCAGGCTGTCCATGGCGCGGATGAACAGGCGGGTTTCGTCCGGGCGGTGCTGGAACATATCGGGTGTGCGCACCGCAGCCCCGGAACGGATAGCATCCTCGAGGCTCGCCCACAGCGGGAAGATCGCTTCGTCGAACAGTATCATTGCGCCCAGGTACTCCGGCGCCGATTCGATTAGAAAACGGCGCGCGGCCGCGCTCAAATGGTATCGGGCGCCGCGCAGTTCCAGCAGTCCCAGCGCGGTTACCGCGTTGGCCAGCAGCACGGTGGCGCGCGCATCGCAGCCGATCGCCGCAGCCAGTTGGCTCGCATCAAGCGGGTTCGCGGCCAATAGCTCGAAAAGCTTGAGCTTGAGCGCCACCTGGATCGCGCGCGCCTCGGCATGGCCCGCGGCCAGAGCGGCCAGTTCGGGGAAATCCATCCTGATTTATTCCCTTATAAAATCCTGGGTCACGTAGATCGACCCGTCGGCGGCGTGCGCTGTTCCGACCCCGGTGGCAGTGAACTTCGGCGACAGCATGTTCTTGCGATGGCCCGGGGCTGCCAAGCCATCCTTCGATCGCACGCTCGGGCATCCCTTCGCGATTGGGATAGTCTTCCATATAAATGTTCTCGCCCATCTCGGCGTAGGCGATTCCGGAGCCGCGGATGCGCTGCTCGGGGCTGACGCCGTCGGCGCTCTGATGGGCGAAGTAGTGACGCAGAGCCATATCGTAGCTGTGGCCGCGCGCCGCGACCGCCAGTCGTCCGGAAAGCTTCAGCTCCACCAGTCCGGCTTTTTTGCGCACCTGGTTGACCAGTTCCAGGATGCGCGTTTCTTCGGGGCTGACGCCGGCGAGCTGCTCCTGGCTGAGGGGCAATTTCGTGTTGAGGTAGACGCGGCTGGCGATGGCGACAATCAAGCCCAGACCAAGCAACAGCATCACGCGCCGGACCGCACGGCGTTGGCGCACCACTTTGGGCACCGGCATCGGGATCACTTTACCCCGCTGTTGGGCCCGCGTTCGATTACTTCCCGAAGCTGAAGATTCTCGCATCGGCACTTCACCAAAAAACAAATTCAATGCGACGGCAACCCGGGCGATCCGGCAGCGCCGCCACATCGCAGGTTAGCGCAATCGGGAATATTTTACCGCTCGGTCCCGATCGAAAACGGCGGCCGAAGATTTTCCCGGATGTCTTAGGATAAGCATCGACCGTGGCCGCTCTGCTAGGATAAATTTCCAGTTGATGCCGAAAGTCTGTATCACCATTGCGCTTGCCGCCCTGCTGACTCTCGCATTGGGGTGGTCATGGTCCAGATCCTCGCGCGCAGGCCGACGCGGCCAAGCCGTCGGAGGAGCTTCCCGCGGGCGCGCTCCAGGACGCGTCCAGCGTGTACCTGCGCCAGGCGGCCTCCGAGGCGATTCGATGGCAGCCGTATAACGATGCCAGTTTTGCGCTGGCCAAGCACCTTAATCGGCCGGTGCTGATCGATATCGGCGCGATGTGGTGTCATTGGTGCCACGTGATGGACGATCAGACTTACGCCGATCCCGAAGTGGCGCAGCTCATCAACGGGCTATTCGTGCCAATCAAAGTCGACCGCGATCAGCGTCCGGATATCGACCAATATTATCAGGCCGCGGCGGCCGAGCAGTCGGGCAACGGTGGATGGCCGCTGACTTGCTTCACTATGCCCGACGGCGCGTTGATCGCGGCCTATGGTTTTCTGCCGCCGAACAAGTCCGCCGCGTTCCACGATTCTCCCGGGATGGAAGCCGTGGCAAGCGAGGTCGCCAACGCGTACCACTCCCACGGCAAGCAACTGGCGGCGCAAGCCGAGGCCCTGAGCGAAAAGTTGAAGAAAAGTCCGGTGCTCAAGGTGCAAACCGATTATAAGCCCGCGATGGTGGAGATCCTGGCCGGCTTGAGCAACTCCTACGATCGGGCCAATGGCGGGTTCAGTTTCGGCGAAGGACCCAAGTTTTTCGAATTCCCGGCCCTCGAGTTCGCGATGATGGCCGGTTTTTATGGTCATTCCGAGTTCACCGCGATGGCGCTTGATAGCTTGCGCAAGATGGCGCGGGGCGGAGTTTTCGACCAGCTCGGCGGCGGATTCCATCGTTATTCCACCGATGCCTCCTGGCAGGTGCCGCATTTCGAGAAGATGGGCTACGACCAGGCGCTGGCGCTGTCGGCCTACGCGCATGCCTACCAGATAAGCGGCGCGCCCGAGTTCCAACAGGTCGCGTTGAGCGTGGAACATTACGTCGAGAATACGCTGCTGAACCCCTTTAATCAGACCTTTTACTCCGACCAGGACGCCGACGCGTTCGCGGGCGATGACGGCGCCTACTACACCTGGAGCAAGGAAGAGCTCGCGAGCCTGCTGAAACCCGCCGAATTCAAAGCGGCGATGCTTTATTTCGGCCTCGACCCGCAACCCGCGACCGCACCCAACGGCCGCTTTGTCCTGCGCCAAGCGATGAACGAGCAAGAGGTCGCTGGACAATTGAAGATTTCGCCCGCTCAAGCGCACATTGCGATCGCACGCGCGATCGTCAAAATGCAGGTTGCCCGCAGCCGCCGGCGCGAGCCGGCAGTCGATCCCGCGGTGCTGGTCGATCGCAATGCTCTGATGGACAGCGGATTTATCGCCGCCGGCCAGGCCTTTGGAGATCCGCGGCTGGAGCGAATCGCGCTCGATAACCTCGATTTTCTGTACGCTCACGCACGGCTACCCGACGGCAGCTATTGCCATGTGTTAGGCAACGGCGCACAGTGCGTGCATGGATTTCCCGCCGACCAGGTCTATATGCTCGACGCGCTGCTGGCCGCGTATGAGGTCTCGGGGCAAAGCCGCGAGCTGGCGCGCGCTGAGGAAATCGCCCAGGTGATTGTCAAGCAGTTCAAAGACCCCGAGGGCACGGTGATCAGAAACGCGAAGCCCGCGGAAGGCACGACCGTGGCGGAACAATGGCTGGACGGGGTGGAAGGCTATTACGACGGTGAGATGCCGTCGGTCCAGGGTATCGCGGCGCGCGATTTCGCGATTCTCGACGCACTGGCTCCCGACCACAATTACAATCAATCCTCGGACGCTTTGCTGGCGCATGCGCCGGTGAGCATAGGAGCCGCGCTGATTCTGGCCACCATCGGGCGAGCAATCGCGGAACGGGCGCATGGATATTCGCTGGTGGTGATCGACGGGTCACCCGGCGACAGCCTGACGCTGCCGCTGCTCAACGCCGCGCAGAGCGCATATCGTCCGGGCAAGGTTCGGCTTGGCTGGACCCTTCGCAGTCCAGTCCCGGAATCGGGCCGCTTGCGGCCGCTCAACTGATTGCCCGCGATGCCGACTTGCGCGACGCCTTCGCGTTCGTATGCACGGCGAATATCTGTACCGACCGGGTGACCACGCCCAAGGAGCTGCAGGACCTAATCAACAGCTTCGGCCTGCCTAAAGCCGGCTCCTAGCAGGGCGTGTAAAGACGGGTTCCAAAGCGGAGTGATTTGGCCTGCCGCAGAGGGCCCTGCATAAAAAATGGCTTCCTTCCTTTATCCTCTCCACTGACCAGGAGAGATCTGTCGATCTGTACATCTGTCGCTGATCATGTTCGCCCCCCTGACAGGGGGAGAAAGGGCGCCGCTGCGGCGTCCAAGAGGGGGACCTTTTTCAGCGCCCCTTCTGAGGTGCGCGATTATGAATTTCAAGGACGAAACTCCAGGCGATCGCGGCCAACGGCTTCGTAGCTGGTTTATGGATGAGGAGCGGAAGTTGTGGAAAACCCTCGGCTCCAGGCGCCTCGGGGGATTCACATTCCGGCAATAGCACCGGCTCGGTCTGTACTTCGCCGATTTCTGCCACGTCACGCAGCGGCTGATTATAGAACTCGACGGCAGTCAACATGCTGAAGCGAGAGGAGGAGCGTAGGAATGCCTCGAGAACGGCTTATCTGAGTCAGTACGGCCATCGAGTGATCCCGTTTTGGAATGAGTAGGTCAACACCGAGATGGAAAAATGTCCTGGAAGCGATCTGCGTAGCCCTGACGAATTCTAATCGCGCGCCTCAGAGGCGCGCTTAAAAAAGTCCCCCTCTGGGGCGCCGCAGCGGCGCCCATCTCCCCCTGTCAGGGGGAGAATATTAAAAAGAATGTATAAATTCAGGCACAGGCTTCCAGTCTTTGATTTTTGCCCCCTGACCACGGGGAGATAAGAGAGGAAGTGCGACTGCGGAGACTTTTTCGCAGCCAGCTCGTGACCATAGGCTTCGGCGGCATCTCAACGACCCGAGCCAACGGCGAGTGACAATTCCCGCGATCGTGCGTCGCGCCCCGGCTGGACCGAAGTCCGCCGATAATATTGCATAACAACATGCTCGACTTGGTTATTTTCGACGCCGATGGAGTGCTGTTCGAGTCCGTCGATTCGAACACCGCCTTTTACAACGCTATCTTCAAGCAGCTTGGCGAACCGGCTCTAAGCCCCGAGGAGGAGCGGCTGGCAATCTTTCTGTCGGCCAACCAGGTGTACGAGCATCGGGCGGGCGGCGATCAGGATCGGGTCAGGCAAATGAGCAAGGTCGCGGCGCAATTGGATTTCACGCCGTTTTTCCATCTGCTCGCTCCGCCCTTCGAGCTGCGTCCCTTCCTGCTCGAGATCAAGACGCGTTACAAAGTCGGGCTGGCAACCAACCGCTCAACCACCGTCCCGCGGCTGATTGAGCATCTGAATCTGGCCGGCGTCTTCGATGCGATCGCGTGCGCGCAGGACCAGGTCAGGCCCAAGCCCGCCCCCGATATCGTCAATTTGTGCATCGAACGCGCGGGCGTCGCCAAGGAGTCCGCCGTCTATGTCGGCGACAGCGAGATCGACTACATCGCCGCACAACACGCGGGCGTACGATTTATCGGCCTGGGCGATCGGGTCAAATCGCCCGCAGTAATCGAACGCCTGCACGACCTCCCGGCCGTCCTAGAGCGCATCGCCGCGGAATGAGTTTTCTGTACTCCCTCTCCCATTTTTCTATGGGAGAGGGCGGGGGAGAGGGTGTTTGCTCCGTTCTCTATTAGCAGTTTTTGCCACCCTGTTTGTTTTTTTGGTAACTGATATCTCCGCATCCTGATCCCTGCACCCCCTCCCATGGAAGAAAGGTGCATCGGCCCCAAAATCGCGCGCCTGATGGCCCGCTCGTGCGCCAGGAGCCGCCCGCCGAGCGGCCGCTCCCGCCGCGCTTCTTACCAGTTTTGTGATGCGGGCGCTTACCAAGAGTATTGCCCGGCGCCAAAGACGTCATCGTGCACGCAATCCACAGCCGGACAGAGCGGCTTCCTGTGTGCGGATGCGAATTTGCGGTCGTCGACCACTTCCGTGTTTGTTGGGCTCGAGGGTGATAAGCTGGTTCAAGTCTTGGATGGCGCGGTCGTATTCCCCCTTGCACGCGTACGAGTGAGCACGGTTGTAGAAAGACAGCGCATATCTCGGGTTAAGCTTGAGGGCCCGATCAAAGTCTTGGATCGCGCTGTCATACTCACCCTTGCATGCATTGACGAAGCCGCGGTCGTCAAACGCTGGTTCGAATTTCGGGTTAAGCTTGAGGGTCTGATCGAAGTCCGATACGCTGCGGTCAAAATTACCCTTGTGTCCGTAGGCGAGACCACGATTGTAGAACGCGATCGCGTATGTGGGCTTAAGCGCGATCGTCTGATCGAAGTCCTGGATAGCGCGGTCGTACTCGCCCTTCGCCAAATACGCGACACCCCGATTATGCAAGGCATAGGTGTATTCCGGCTTAAGCAAGATGGCCTGTCAAAGTCGTGGATGGCCTGATCATGGTCCTTGATGGCGCGGTCGCGTTCACCCTTTTTCTCATACGCGAGGGCGCGATAGTAGAAAGCCTCTGCGTGTTGCGGATTAAGTTTGATAGCCCGGTCATAGTCCTGGATGGCGCGGTCGTATTCGCCCTTGGAGCTGTATGAGATGCCGCGGTTGTAGAAGGAGTAGAAGACTACCTCGGGGTCCGGCCTAAGCGCGATGGCCTGATCAAAGTCCTGAATCGCACGGTCCCATTCACCCTGGTGCAAATATGAGGTACCACGGCTGTAGAAGGCATCCGCATATTCCGGTTGAAGCTCGATTGCCCGATCGAAGGCTTCGATGGCGCGGCCGTACTCGCCTTTCTCCCCATCCGCGACGCCGCGGTTGTAGAAGGTTTTCGCTGTCGTCCCGCTTGCCTCTACCCAGACGAGCCAGAAGAAAAGCCCGACCAAAGCGACGAGCGCAGCGTTCCTGCGGACCGCCCTATAACGAAACGTCAGGTTCCGGGAGTTTAGAAAGCGCGCAATCCGCACGCGCGCCTTGGGCCAAAATGTCAGGCCGCACAGTATCGCCGCGGCGGTCCCAATGATACCCGCGATAGTTACGAAATGCGTTACCGGGTCAGCGTTCGGGAACAGGAAGACGATTAACAGCGCGATTGCGAAGAGCCCAATCGCCAGGCGGCGGAAGCCGAACCGAAGAAAAGCGGCTGGCAAATAGGCGTACAACGTCCCCATGTCAGCCAAACTAAGAAATGGTGGCAATTAAGTAAAGGGAGTTTCAGCCATCAGCCGCCCGATCGTCCCGCTCCGTTCCACATTTACTTTAAGTACGAGGGCATCATGCATCACCCGGGGGCACTCCTACCGCAATCAGCGGAGCCGCTCAATCGTGGACCAACGGCCGACGACGACACCGCTGGCGGCGAGAAAAGGAGAATTAGCTTCAAAGCCAAAATAATATGGCGTAAAGCACTCACGGATGCCCTCTCCCTGACCAGGGAGAGGGTTAGGGTGTGGGTTTCCGAGAACAATGCATAAGGGGCCGATCAAAGCGCCACTCGGTGAAGGATTTGAGCACTCGCGGAGCGGCACTCGAAGGTTTCTCGACAAGATTTATTCTCGCTTGAGGTTAGGCCACACTCTGTCAGGCCACACTAATAGGTACTCCAGTTCGATTTCTTCTCTCGGCACCGCTTCGCGCGCAGCGCAATCCTCCTGCGGGGTGCGGGTTGCGGCTGTGCACCGCCGCGATAATCTCCCACGTCCCCTGCCGTCGGCCGAGCCCTGGCCGCGCGAAACCATAGAGCATCGCCATCGCGAATCCGCCCATGCCCGGCAGACGTGAGCGGGGGCGGCACAATTCAAACTCAGAAGAGTACGCGAATTAGGACAAAAGTCGACGGTCTGTTCAACTGTTCAGAGTGGTTCATTTCAGAAAACAGATCGTATAAGGTACACACAGCCTACACCCATCAGAACAAGACCAAAAGCCAGGTACGAGGCTTGTGCAGCTTCCAGTCCCTCCCACGGCGAGTAAAGATGAAGAGTGCGTCGGGTTTTGAACATGAACCAGCCGGACGGCCGGTGCGTCAAACAGAGAAAGACGCCCACCACCAGAAAAAACAAGCCACCGCCCCTGGCACCTTCCGCGTCAAGGCGGAATACCAACACCCAAAGACAGAAGATTACAAGCAGCGAAAGAGAAAAATAATCCAACGGTGACAGGTTCTTGGGCCACACTCTGTTAGGCCACATTATTGGGTACTCCGGTTCGATGTGTTGCGCTCGCAGGCCCTGCAACGCTGCTGTGGGACCTCCCGGCCGCGCTGAAGCGCATCGCCGCGGAGTGAATTTCTGTACTCCCTCTTCCATTTCTGTGGAAGAGGGAGTCAGAACGCCGGCATCACTTCTTTGGCGAACATTTCGATCGTTTGCGGCGCCGAGCCGTCGCTGAAGAAGACGATAAAGGTCCGCACCCCCTTGGCGATGCGATCCTTGAGCGCCGCGATCAGTTCCGGCGGCGTGCCCTTGATTGCGGTGGTGGCGAACGGGCGCATCTTGCTGGCCACCTGCCATTTCCGCTCGACCTCCTCCGCGCTGGCGCCCATGCATACCAGCAACTGCTCGGAGACTTCGATTTCATCGAAGTCGCGGCCGGCCGCCGCACAATGGCCCTTCAACGTCGCGGTCAAATCCGCGATATCAGGGTAGCCGCCCGGGATGTTCCAGCGGTCCGCATATTTGGCGACGATCCGCAGCATCACCTTCTTGCCGGCCCCACCGATCGTGATCGGCGGACGTGGCTTTTGGATCGGCTTGGGATTGTTGTACGCGTCGGTCACGCTGTAGTAACGCCCCTTGAACGTGGCCTTGGGCTCGGTGAACATCGCGTTGAGAATCTGCAGGCTTTCCTCGAGTTGCTTAAGCCGCACGCCGACCCGCGGATACTCGAAACCATAGGCGGTGAACTCCTCCTTCATCCAGCCGATGCCGAGCCCCACGTCCAGACGGCCCTTGCTGATTTGATCGATTGCGCATAGCGACTTGGCAAGCATCGCCGGGTTGCGATAGGCGTTGCAGATAACCAGCGTGCCCAGGCGCAACCGCTCGGTGCGCGCGGCCACGGCGGCCAACGCCGGGATGCAATCCAGATGGTCGAGCTCGGGGATACCCCGGGTCCACATGTGATCGTCGAGCCAGATGGAATGGTATCCGAGCCGCTCGAGCAAGCCCGCTCGCGCCATCAAGGCTTCGAAGGTCAATCCGCTCAGCGGAGAGAACACGCCAAATCTGATCTTGCCGTCGTGTGCCATTGGACCTCCCGGTTCGTTGGGCCTGGTTTAGTGTTTCGCATGGCGCTGGCCCGGCGATCAATCTAATTCGGCGGCCAAATGCGCCAGCCAGCACTTGATAAACAGATGCCGATCGCGAAACTTGGTTTCGATGCGCTTACGATACCATTGCGGCCGGCTCGCGGAATCACTGGCACTTATGGCGTGGTCGCGATATTAATTCTGTCCACGGGCGCGACGGCGGCCGCCGGGTTTACGCAATCCGCCACCCCGCGCGTGCTGGACACGGCGCCTGCGGTCACCGAGACGAGTTGGATGAGCGTGCGCGGACCGTCGGCATTCGACCGCATCGGACTGCATCGCTTGGCCGCAGCATCCAAGCCGTCCCGGACCGGTGCTGATCTATCTTCCCGGCACCAATATGAACGGCGAACTTCCGCTGGTTAACCCAGATCATTGGCTGCCTCTATATCTGGCGATCAACGGGGTCGACGTCTGGACGCTGGATTACCGCACCCATTTCATTCCTCCCGACACTCCACAAACCGGCCTCTCGGAGCTTGCCGGATGGACCAACGGGTTGTTCGAGATCCGATATCGAGGCGGCGGTTGACTTCGTCCGCGCGTCCACCGGAGTTCGGCGGCTGTTTATCGCCGGTTTCAGCCGCGGTGCGGCATTCGCTTACCTGTATGCGGCGGCGCATGCGGACAAGGTGACGCGGACTGGTAATCCTGGACGGATTTCTTTTTGCCACGCTCAGCTATCCGGAGCTGGCTGGCAAGCGCCCCGGTCCCGGCATCTACGCGAGCGACATCGGCGGACGCAACCTGACTTACGCGAAACGCCAAGCCTTGTTGGAGCTGGTAATCAAGGATCCCGATGCGCCCGCGCCAATCGCGAAATTCGGCACGGCGCGACGCGAATCTGGAGCACGTCCTATACGACTCCCAAGGATTTCGGCGGTCACGGCGGGTTGCCAATCCCATCGGCGGCTATTCCGACGCCGTAACGCTGGCGCACGTTCTGCTCACCTACGACCGCTATTGGCCGGCCGCGCAGGATTATGACGATCCACTGACGCCACCGCTTGAAAAGAGCCTGGTCGAATCAAGAATCCCCGTGCTGGCTTTTAGCAGCACCAATATCGCGCGTGAACTGGAGTGAGCAGGTGACAATGCTCGGCCATGCTCACTGGCATCAAGCCGGAGGTCGTCGTGCTATCGAATTGGGGCCATCTGGACGTGTTGTGCGGCACGTTTGCGAAAAAGCAGGTGTACGCGCCGGACACTGGCGTGGATCAGGCAGCATGCGGGGACGGAGGCATCTGGCCTGGCGGGCGGCCCTTCGGCGGCGCAATCAGCACCAGAGCGGCAGCCAGCGCCCATACCCCGAAGCACAGACCAATAACCGCCCACGCCGTTCCGGAGCGTCCGCGCCGCCTGGCCACTATCGCGGTCAGCGGCGCCAGCGCGAGGTTGATCACGGCCGAAGTGACGATCAGGTTGATCGGGGTCTCTTTATAGCCCATCAGGCCGAAACCCGACGCCAAACCCAATGCCGTCGCCCACGTCTGCATACCTTGCATCGACGTTCAGGGTATATTACTTGCGTGATAATGGCACGCGGAGAAGCGGAAAAATTGGTTTCGATACTGCGGCGGATGAGCGAAGAGGGCTTGACCAGCTTCTTCAACGAGGTGATGTCCAACGACGCTCTGCGCCGCGGGTTGGGACGGGCCGGTACGCGGTTCATCGACAACAAGGGACGCTTCGACCGCAGCGTCGAGACCCTGCTGGATTTCGTCAACGTCCCGTCCAAGCGCGATATTCGCGAGCTCAAGGCCAGACTCGACCATCTTAACGGCCAGTTGCTCAATCTGAACATCAAGCTGGATCGGATGGTGAACGAAGAAGACAAAGGAGCCGCCGCCGCGCCCCAAACGCACGGCCAGGAAAGCCGCGCCGCGCTCCGTCGCAATAGCAGTGCCGTTTCCGCTCCTTTCGAAGTCTGACCGGCAACTACGATTTCGGATGCGCCAGATATCCGGTACTGCGGCCTAATTATAGGTTCCTTCGGCGTCGCTTCAGCTCAAGTGTGGTCCCGGTCCGCCTGCCGCCTCAAGCACGGCCGCATGCCATTCGCGCTTGACCGGCAGGATAGGAGGCATCGGAGCAACGTCGGGCTCCGCCGTCGGCGCCGCGATTGAATCGATGTGCTCGGTCCGCGAGGCTTTGCGCATGAAAAGATTGTAGATCAGCCATTGCGCGCGATGCCGCTTACCGCGCAGCGGGAATCGATTGGCGATTGAAGATGCTGAATAGAAATTCCCATAAGCGTTGCTAAGGCCGATGCGAAGCTCGTCCGCTGACATCTGCGCCGGCCGAAAGACGACGTGGCCTTGATCGTACATCGACCAGTCGAAGGAAACGATGCGGTTCGCCTTCTTCATCTCGTACCAGGTGAGCGTGCCCGGATAGGGCGTAAGCGCCGAATAAGCGCAGGCATCATAGTTGGCGTTGATGTTGAAGTTGACGGTGTCGTCGAAGACCGAGCGATCGTCACCGTCGAAGCCAAACATGAACAAGCCGAACACCATGATTCCGTAGGAGTGCACCTTCTCCACCAGGGCGCGCGAAGGTTTCCGGCCGATTGACATGCTTGTGCACGCTTTTGAGCGTCGCGCGGGAGACCGATTCAAAGCCGATGCTCAGCATCGTGCAGCCGCTTTCGGCCGCGAGCTCAAGCATGCGGTCGTCCTGCGCAAGTTTGGAGGTAACGCCAGCCTGCCATTGGATGCCGCGTCCCTTCAACGCGCGCATCACTTCCTTCGGACGCTCCGGCGTGCCGAAAAAGTCGGCGTCGTTGATCGAGATGGTGCGCGCACCGCAGTTCTCGATCTCGTGAATTACTTCGTCGACCGGCCGATAGCGGAACTTGAGGCCGTTCATCAGCGGCTCGGCGCAGAACGTGCAGCCTTGATGGCAGCCGCGCGAAGTCTGGACGAAAGTGCGGTTCACGTAGCGGTTCTTCTTCAGGAGATCGTAACGCGGCATCGGCATCCCGGCCATCGGATGCAGCGTGTCCGACTTATAGGTTCCGCGCATCGACCCTGTTTGAGATCATCGAGCAGCTTGTCGATCACGAGCTCGACTTCGCCGATAACGACAGCATCGCAATGCTTCAGGGACTTCCTGCGGCATGAAGCTTGGATGCACGCCGCCCATGACGACAGGCACGCCCTTGGCGCGGAATTGGTCGGCGATTTCGTAGCCGCGGTTGACGTAACTCGTCATCGCGGAAATCCCGACGAGGTCCGCCTTCAAATCGAAGTCGATCGTTTCGATGTTTTCGTCGGTGAGCACCACTTCGTACGGTCGCGCGGAATCGATGCGGCAACTGCGAGTAAGCCTGCAAGCGGAGAGTACAGCGCCCGATTCAGGTACAGCGGGCGGGTCGTAAGCGAATCGGTTTTCGGATTGATAAGATGGATGATGCGGGTGCGCATGAATTTCTCCTATAACATGGCCGGCAAATACGCCACGCCAGGTGTTATCAGGCCTATGCCAATGTGACAAGTTGCTCACCGCGGGCGGCACGCTTTTTTCGCTGCCATCCGCGAATAGGCCGATTGCGCTTGGTCCGCTCTGATGTGGACAGTAGAGCGTTCAAACTTCTATTGAGCGGCGACGAAAGCTCGCCGATCAACGGCAGCCAGCCAATGCGAAAACACAGTATCACATTGGAGTCTTGGCAGCTTGTTAAATGGCATCGCTCATCGTCGGAGCTGAATAAAAGTCCCCATTTCCAGGTTGCCGAATATGAGTCGAGAGTGCTCGCAACCGAACCACGCGCGCGGTTTTGCCAACTAAAATGGGGCCTTCCACAAACGAGCAGATTGAACAAAATGCGAAGTCACGTGTGCCCGGCATTGATAAGTATTGTTGGCATAATACTATTCATAATAGAGCGCGGCGAAATCGATTTTCCACAGCATGCTAAAAGCATTCAATCAACTCGTGTTTAATAGTCTGAGGTACTCGTTGTTGTAGTGGTCTTCTTGTAGGTGGTCACACTCGGGCTGATCGGAACGCTTTCAGTGGTGACGGTAGTAGGTGCGCCAGACGAGTCATAGGTCGTGGTCGTTTGCCTTGTTACCTCCGCAGGCGATTCCACTGTAACTGGAGCGGGAACAACGACTGCGGGCGAGATACTGGTTGTGGTAGTACTGGTGGTGTAAGGAGGGGTGGGGGACTCGTCAGAGCAGCCGACGCCGACAATCAAAGCAAGCGCTCCCAAAAGTGCCAATGACAAACGAAATTTCATGATCGTAACCTCCTAAGTCGCAAATCAGGCGATTGATTCAAAAGCAATCGCCATACCATCGCTGTCGCGAGGAAACTCAGGGCTAATATAGGAACTGCCGACTGAATAATCCGGTATTTTCTACCCGGTTTGACAGTCCCGATGCCGATCCACCTGATGCATTCGGCTCAGCGACTTCGCAGAGCGGCGGTCTCGATGGTGCCGGCAATCTCCGCCAAATCCTCCAGCGTTCGCGGCTGGCGGCCCAGGTCGGGCACCACGAGCATCATGGCGCCCTGCGGTAGCATCCCGTCCAGAATGCGCAATGACGCGGTCTCGCGTTGCTTGAGCGCCGCGAAGTCGCGCCAGTTGCGGCGCAGCTTCTTTTGCAACGCCGCCGGTTTGACTTTCGATAATCCCGACCGATCCGGCATCGGCGGCGCAATCCGGTTCATCACCAGGGCGTCGATTGGAACGCCGGCGGCTTCCAGCGACGCGGACGAAAGCGCCGGTCTCTTCGATTCGCAACTCTTCGGCGGTGGTGATCACTATCACGATGCAATCGGGGCTGGAGAGGATCGACTTGGCGCGGGCGGCGCGCTCGGCGAAACCCTGATACATGACCCTCGAAGCTGCGCACGAAGGCCTGCACGTCGCCCAACAGACGCAACCCGGTCACGCGGTCAAAGGCGCTCAGCACCGCACGCGCCGCCATATCGGAGAATTTGAGCCCGCCTCCGAGCAGCGTGGTGGCGCGCGAGTTCAGCAGGTCGAGCAGGCGCTCGGGCGCGCCCAGAAAATCCAGCGCCTCACGGGCCGGCGGAGTATCGAGCACGATCAGATCGGTGGACGGATCCTCATACAACTCGAGCAGCTTCTCCATCGCCATGTAGTCGCCGATACCGGCCAGCGCGTCCGAAAGGTTGCGATACAGGCGGTTATCCAGGATGGTCTCCGCGATCGCTCTTGATGGCGCATGGCGTTCGATCACTGCATCGAAGGTGCGCTTGGGATCCAGTTTGAGCGCGCGCATAGCGGCCGGAGCCGCTCACCGACAGTCCGCTGATCGCGACCTCTTGCGGCTCCGCGATCGCGGGATTGAGGCCCAGCGCGTCGAGCAGCCGGGGCGCTGGATCGACCGTCATCACATCGACCGATCCACCCTCCAGCGCCGCTCGCAAGCCGAGCGCCGACGCCGTAGTGGTCTTGCCGACTCCGCCGGGTCCTAGGCACAACAGCAGCCGATGCGCTCCGCTTAGGACACAAGGGCGCTTCATGCGACGACCTTGTCTTTTCAAGGAGCGGCCGAGCCGGACGATTTCCGTTTTGCCGACTGCGGCCGTGAAGAGCATCGGCAACTCGATTACCTCGACTCCCGCCGCCGCCAGTTTTGTCCGCACTTGGCGCGCGCTCTCATCGAGGTCCAGCCGCCGCCTGACCAGGCCCGCATGCTCCGCGTTCGCCGCTATCGCTTGCTCGGCCTCGGCCGTCGGCGAACAACGGTGCGGCGACGCCGTTGAGAATCGCGATCAAGCGGTTGATGTGCAAATTTTCGCGCAGCCGTGCAGCCGCTTCGAGCGCTTCCTTAAGCGCCAGATCCTGGGGCGAAACCGCAATTGCGATCCCGAAGCGGTGAGGGTCCGCGATGAAGCTTTCCAGCTCCCCCGCCAGACGATTGAGCGTTCCGGCAGGGGCCAGATTTCGGATGCCCATGGCGACCGACAGCAATTCGAGGCTCGCGCCGGTGGAAAGGCCGTCGACTACCACGTAGCGGTCCTCGCGCGCGGCTTCGCCGGCCAGCGACGATAACCGCGTCAATAACAGGAACGCCTGTAGTCCGGGCAATGCCGCAGTGACGTAGGTGAAGGTCCGGCTCCCGAGCATCCGGTCGGAGATCATGCGCACCGGCACGATGCGCTGGATAAAGCGTTGCAGTTCGAGGAGCGGGCTGAGCGAGCAGATTTCCAAACGCTCGCCAGCGCGGATCTTTTCCCTTTCAAACCGGTTAGTTTCAAACCGGCCTGCTTCGAGCAACCGGGCGGCCGAACGGCGCTGGTCGAGGTCGGCCAGGATGGTCGGCCGCATACCCGCCAGATGCGTTGCCAGCGCGGCGGAAACTGTGCTTTTTCCCGCCCCGCCTTTGCCGATCACGAAGGTTAGCCGTGGCCACGCCATCAGACTAGAATACCCTGAGCGCAACGTTGCGCAGGCAGACGACGGGCAGTTATGGAAGCGGAATCAGCGGCGATTATAAGCATGGTCCTGGAAGTAGCGCCCGAGCATATCGCGATGCTCAAGGCCGTCATTGAATCCTACGATAACCTTGCCACTTTACGCACCGCCGATCCCGTTCGCCATCACTTAAAACTGTGGTTCCCGCCCGAACATCAAGGCGACCTCGAAGCCGTGCTCAGCGGAAATCGCCCCTTCCTGCCCGATGCGCCGCGTCGCATGATCGCGCCTTTGGTTGTTCCAGTTACCCGTCACCATCGAGGCGCCTGACTTTGAAGAGTAGTCCGAAGCCCGTTTAACGCCGTTTGATCGCGACCTCGAAGTCCTTTCCTTCCCATTGGTTGTCGTCCAACCAGCGGAAGGTAAACTTGACCGGTGCCACGCGGTCCTTGGGGATCGGGATATCAACATAGTGGAGACCAATTACAGACGCCGCTGGAATCAGTGTCACTATTGTCGTTCCAGTCGCCGATACACCAATGCAGCACGAAAGGCCGGTTGGTCAGGACCCGCAGAGTCACACCGGGCGGCATCTCCACGATTTGACGATTGAATTTCCAAACTTTCAGGTTTGAATGCCGCCGTTGCACACGGTAGTGGTCGGCGACCTCAGGGATCAGGTCGAAGACCTTGCCGTCGTGGGCCGAGCGCAACAGCTTGATGTACTCGGCGTGCGCCCACATCAGCGGCATCGCGGCCCCGGTGGGCTTGCCGAAATACATCAGGGCCTGAGGATTGTCGGGTTCGTCCCACACCTGTTCGGGCAGCAGGCCGGTCGCGGAGGCAAAACCTTCTATCGTTTTGATGTACGGGCGCACGTCGCGGCCGGCGGCGAGTTCATAATGAGCGCGCTCACCCGTGAGCAACGGCCAGGGCCGGCCCACCCCATAACCATGCCACGCGTGGCCGTTAGCCTGCTGACCGTAGCCGTCGTGGTTGTACCGGCGCCAGCAGGGTCCTTGAGGGAAGTCGGTCTTGAGCCAGGCGTCCACGACCCGTAGCGAGTCTTCGATTAAGGGGTCGCCGGGGGCGCGGATACCATATCGAACCAGCTCCAGAAAGCCGGCATCCACCACTTCGTGGGCGGGAAATTCGTATCGCGCGCCGGGAGGACGATTCTTGATCTGAATGGTCGCGTTGTTGGGATCCTCGGGAGCGCGCGGATCGGAGAGATCAATCGGGAGAATTCGAATGAAGTGCCGTTTGATGCCGGGAACCAGCACGCCCTGGGTAGTTACCGTCCATTCCTCGAGGTTCGATTCCAGGAAATCCGCATAATCGAGCAGGAATTGCCCCCTGCGGCCTTCGATCCGGTGCAACATTTGCGACGCGCAGACCAATGCACTGATAACGACCGCCAGAGTCGAGGGCGAGTAACCGGCGTTTTCTTCCCAGCGCTCCTCCCCGGTCGCCGGGCCATTCAGGATCAGGAACTTCGCCGCCTGCTTGACCATCGGCATTGGGTCGAAATTCTTAAGCCCCCCGGCCTCGAACAGACGCCACGCAAGCATGATCGGAAAGGCTACTTCGTCGAGCTGAATACCCTTCCAGTAGGGGTCTCCATTAATCCAGAAGTTCTGGTAGAAGCCGCCGTCATCCAGTTGCGTGGAGGCCAGATAAATCAACGCCCGCAAGGCCAAACTGTTGTTGCCGCTGGCCATCAGGCCGCTGGCGCTGTTGACCATGTCGCGGGTCCAGACCAGATGGTATCCGCCCAGATCTTCGTCGCCTTTTACCTCACCCCAGGGGATGCTCAATGACGCGATCAGCGCTCCCGGATAGGTCTTGTCTTCATGCGCCAGGAGCAGGCTGTGACTGCTGTGATACAAGGTGCCGCCATCAAAGGAGGCGGTGTCGAGCGGTAGCTTGTGGGCGCAGGCCCGCACCCATTGCTCGACGAATCGATCGCGCGACTCCTGGTAGGGCAGCCCCAGCGACTGAAACAGCGTGGTCAAAGCGCGATGCAGGCTGTCGCCGAACGCCAAGCCGAGGGTGAATTCTTTGGCGTGGCTTAGATTGATTTCGCCGATCAGCGCGATGTTGCCGTCGGACACGCAATCGAACTCCGCGTCGAGGTCGAAATTGTCGGCTAAATCCTGCCATCCGTCGGTCGTCCCAACGTAACCGCACGATTTGCGCAGGAAGCCGGTGGTGACATCCATCGCCAGCCAGGTGTTGTTCTTGTGTGCGGTTAGAATCTTCGCGGCCCGAACTTTCGACCACGTTGCCGTTGTTATTGGCTCCTCCGACCTCGAGGTGCGGCGCCACCAGTGCGAACAGGTGAAGTTGTTCGAGGATTTCGGGTCTGCCCTCGATCCGAGCGTTGATCAGCAGGCATTCCAGATGGGGATCGATGATCACCTCCTTGACGATGCGATAGCCGTGTTCGGGATCGGAGTTGATAACCTTCAGGCCCAGCGAGTGCTGATCGATGTAATCAAGCTCGTGAGCCATGCTGCGTTCGTCGCAAAAAAAAGATTTGCCATCGGTCACCAGGAACTGGAGGTCGCGAATCTGGGGCCGATCGATGGTGGGGTAATAGACTTCGTTAACTACCCCTGCGGAAAACGTGAACCAGGTGCTGGCCGCGACCGAATACGCGGTGCCCACCGCGTCCTTCGCTCCACGCGCCCATCGCGGCCCGATCCCCGGACCGCCGGTTGCCGGCCGCGAGCTATGAATGATTGCCATCCTTGCCCTCCAGAGGGAACAACCCTCCCACACCATTAGCGCAAATGCGAAGCGATTAAGCGTTCCTGGGTCACCCTTTCCGCCATCCCGGCCGGAAAGATTTCATCCAAACGCTTCACCTAACCACTTTTATGGCATTCGTTCGATAGATAAAGCCTGCCACCGGCGAATGCTGAGGCGGTTGGCACGGGCGTTTTTGCATGCCGCCGCCGCGGCGCCGGTTTCGTGCCCCATCATGTTGACGGAAACGCGGGCCAATCAGGGCGCCGGCGCGTCTCCGCTGGCCGGACTGTGAATCTCGTGCGGCTGGAGGCGGAAAAAATACGAGACCGCGATGCTCAAGCCATACAGCAGCAGCAACGGGATCGCGAGCAGGAATTGGGAGATGAAATCGGGCGGTGTCAGCGCCGCGGCGATTACGAAGATCACCAGCACCGCATAGCGGAACTGCTTGAGCATCCAGTGGTAGTCGATTACCGCGAACCGGGTCAGGAAGAACCCCAGCACCGGCATCTCGAAGGTGATCGCAAAGGCCAGCAGCAACTTGGCCGAAAAATTCAGATACTCGCTGATTCTCAGCGTTGGCGTCACCCCGATGCTGGCATATTGGCCGAGGAAAAACACATAGCCGATCTTGAGCACCACGGCCCAGCAGAAGTAACCTCCGAGGAGGAAAAAAATCGTGGTGAAAAAGACAAACGGCTTCGCCATCCGGCGCTCCGTCTCGTACAATCCCGGCGCGATAAAGCGCCAGAGTTCGTAGAGCACAGCGGGACTGGCGATAAACAGCGACGCCACCAGGGCGACCTTGATTTTGGTGAAGAAGGCCTCTCCGATCCCGGTCCCGATTAGCAAAACCTTGTTATGGGAAGCCTGCGATAGCGGAACGGTTAAGAGGTGGAAGATTTGATCGACGAAAAGATAGGCCAGCGCAAAACCAACCGCGATCGCGATGATCGACCGAATCAGCCGGACGCGCAGCTCCTTGAGATGCTCGATCAGGGGCATCCGGCCGTCGCCCCCCGGACGCCAAGGCTCGAGGCTGTGCTCCTGCTCGACCTCGCTCACGGTTGGCTCTTATCGGGCGGCGGACCGGGTTGAAAGTCAGGGGGTCTTGGTGGATCCTCCGAATGGGTCTGTTTGGGTGGATTTTCCTGCTCCATCGCTTCGGTTATCTCGCGCATCGCTTCATTGGCGGCGGTCCGAACCTCGCGCAGGACTTGCATCGCCATGCGTATCACTTCAGGCATGCGCTCGGGCCCCAGCACAATCAGGGCCACGGCAAGAATTATGATAATCTCGAATAAACCCAAGGCGGAACTGGATCGTCACGGTTGTGCGGCGCGTCAGCGCGCGCCGAAGTGCCGACTTACCATTAATTCCGATCGCCACAGGGGGTGTCAACCATGCTCAAGACCGCGCTGATTACCGACCGTCATTACCTCGACCACCTTCCCGGCGCAGGACATCCCGAGCGTCCCGAGCGGGTCAAGGTGCTGATCGATATGGCCGACGGACTGCGCCGGCCCGGGCTGGAGCGGATTGCACCCCGCGATGCCACCATCGGCGAAATCGAACTGTGCCACGATCCGGGCTATGTCGGCCTGATGCGCCAGACGTCGAACCATGACGCCTATGATTTCGACCCCGATACCCACGCCTCACGTCTGACCTACCGCACTTCGATACTGGCCGCCGGTGGGGTGCTGACCGCGGTGGAGGCGGTCCTGGGAGGCGAGGCCGATAACGGCTTCGCCCTCGTGCGCCCGCCCGGACATCACGCCTTGCCTGGCCGTGCGATGGGATTTTGCTTTTTCAACAACGTCGCCATCGCGGCCGCCTATCTCACCCAGGTCAAGGGCCTGGAGCGGGTGATGATTCTCGACTGGGACGTGCATCATGGCAACGGCACGCAGGACATCTTCTACAGCTCGGCGCGGGTGCTGTATTGCTCGCTGCATCAGTTCCCTCAATATCCGGGCACCGGATCGGTGCGCGAGATCGGGGTCGATGAGGGCCGCGGCTTCACCGTCAACCTGCCGCTGCCGGCCACTTTTGGCGACCCCGAATACCTCTCGGCCTTCGACCGGATCGTGCTGCCGATTGGGCGGCAGTTCCGTCCGGACTTTATTCTGGTCTCGGCCGGCTTCGACTGCCATTTCCGGGATCCGCTGGCCGACATGCGGGTAACGGAGCAGGGCTTCGCCGCGATGGCGCGCCGGTTG
This sequence comes from uncultured Pseudomonadota bacterium, assembly GCA_963824565.1. Taxonomy (GTDB): domain Bacteria; phylum Desulfobacterota; class Binatia; order Binatales; family Binataceae; genus JAJPJA01. Next base: position 390,151 of record CAWGQB010000014.1, read on the forward strand.
AAACGGCTGGCGGCGGAATGCTGCCAGGGCCGGATCGCGCTGGCCCTGGAAGGCGGCTACGACCTTCAGGCTCTGGCGGCGTCCGCACAGGAGGTAATCGAAGAGTTGGGCCGCGACGCCGATGAACCAATCGTCACGTCACCGGGCGAACGCGAGCGCTGGCTGTTGGACAAGGTCTGCAAGGAGCAGGCCCCGTTCTGGAATTTGGACGGTTAGCCTCAAAGCGAGAAAATATTCGAATGCGAGCGGAAAACCCTCACCCTACCCTTGTATGTTGTCAGAGGGTGAGGGGTTCTGAATTTTGGAAACTCGTTTGGTGCGGGCTCCTGTTGGATCGGCTGTGCGCGCAGTATATGGCTCCGCGCGACCTCAACAGGCCGCTTGCCTAGCGCCTTTCCCGCGCCAGTGCGTCGAAGTCCGGACCGTAGTCCGGGAAGTGATCGCCAAAGGCCAATCCCTCCAGGGCCAGCCCGTAGCCCAAGTTATCCTGCATCATGCGCTTGAGCGTCTGCGTCACCAGCACCCGGGTGTAGCGGGTGGTTAGGCGCGGCTGGGCGACGATCTGCTCGGCCAGTTCCCAAGCACGGCCGAGTAACCGCTCGCGCGGCAGGACCTCATTCACCACTCCCAGCGTAAGTGCTTCCTGCGCCGACAGCTTCTGTCCGGTGAACAGGAAATAGCGCCCGCGATTGGGTCCGAGGACCAGCGGCCACACCACGTGCACGCCGTCGCCAGGAACCACCCCGTTGATGAAATGGCCGGAATCCTGAAAACAGGCGGTGTCCGAAGCCAGCACGATATCGCACAGCACGGCGAGTTCCGCATGCCTCAACGCCGGACCGTTGACCGCCGCGATCATCGGCGCCTCAATCGCGAGATGGTTCATCAGCAGATGCTTGCCGGCGGCGAAGCCGTGTTCCCAATCGGCGCTGGCCAGCTTCTTGCCGCCGCGGCTGGGCGCGGGGTTCGCGGCGAAGGTATCGCCGGTCCCGGTCAGGATTATCGCCCGGTTCTCGGAATCGCGGGCGATCTCGCCGAACAGAAATGACAGTTCATCGTGAGGCTCGGCGCCCCAGATCAAATCCTTGCCGCCGGTATGCAGGGTGATTTGGAGAATTCCGTTACGGCGCTCCAATTTAATGTGTTTGTACTTGTTGGCGTAATCCTCAAATTTGATCGACATCGACCCGCGCTCCTTAGCGCCTTGATTTTTTCGATGGCCACTTTGACATCACCATCGCAAGCGCGCGGGCCAGCATACGCCGGATTTCCGTGACTTGGGTAGGCGCGGCAGCGATCGGACCGACTGGGACTGGATCGGCTTCGAGGCTATGTTCTTTCCCCTTATGACCAGGGAGAGGGTCAGGGTGCGGGTTTTTGGGAACCTGAGCTTACAAAAGTTAAACGATGCTCAGAAAAAAACAGGCACCCTCTCCCATAGATAAATGAGAGTGGACGCAGAAAGTGTCGCTTCTCGTTTTTCGGCCCACGGTTCGCCATTTTTCGACAGTCTCTGACAGGGGAAAACAAACGAGGCCTGTCGTTTCAGCCGCGGCTCAGATGCGCTTGCGTTTTTTCGATAGGTAATCGACCAGCATGTATTCGCCCAGATGGTCGGGCCTGGTGTATAGGGCGCGGCCGCGGTTGATTTGGGTCATCTTTTCCACGAACGCGCGCAGGCTGGGGGAATCGTCGAGCATGAAGGTGTTGATGGTGATTCCCTGGCGGCTGACGCGTTCGACCTGCTTTAGCGTTTCCTGCGCGGCGCGCACGCTGATGCCGCCGAACGACAGCGGCCATTCGCAGTAAAGGCGATCCTTCAAAAAGTAGGCGGTGGGCTGGCCGTCCGTGATCACGATGATGTGCTGGTTCTTGGCCGGATGGCGCGACAGCAGCTCGGTGGCCAGGCGCAGGCCGTCTTGCAAATTGGTGAACGGATCGCCCATGTTCCACGACGCCTCGGGCAGATCCTTCAACTTCAGCTCCACGGCGCGGGTGAAGAAGCCCACGATCGCGAAGAAGTCGCGCGGGAACTTGGTACGAATCAACGTCTCCATCGCCATCGCCACTTTCTTGGCGGCGGCGAAGCGGCCCTCCCAGCTCATCGACCACGACATGTCCAGGCACAGCACCGTGGAGCACGAGCTGCCGTAATCGCTGTCATAAACCTGGAAGTCGTCGGGCGCCAGCTTCAGCGGCACCGACGGTCCACGCGTCAACGCCCGCTTGAGCGTCGATACCAGATCGAGGTTGAGCGGCTCGCCGAAACTCCAGGTGTGGATCTGCTCGGGCTTCATCTCGACCTGGCCGCGATAGTCCGTGGTATGGCCGCCGTGGCGATCCTTGAGCAAGCCCTGGTAGATGTCGCGCAGGGCCAGCTCTCCGATCCGGCGCACGCCCTTGGGCGAGAGCTGGAGCTGGTTGCCCTTTTGCGTCACGTAGCCGGAATTCTTCAGCAGCAGGATCACCTGGCGCAGGTTCTGGAAGTCCTGCATCGCCTGCTGGCCCATCAGCTCCTTGAGCTCTTCGAGCGAAATCGACTCGAAGTTCTCCGACATCAGGTCCTGTTCGAGCTGCTTCAGGCGCTCCATCTCGCGCATCAACTCTAGCGCTTGCTCGTAGTTGAGGCTGGTGGGGCCGTGGAACATCTGGCCGTAGCGATCCTTGAAGTTCTCGAGGTCGCGGATATTCTCGTACTCGCTCAACAGTTCGTCGAAGTCTTCGCCCGCCTCGGCGTCTTCGAATTCATAATCTTCCAGTTTGCGCAGCGCCTGCGAGAGCTTGCCGGGCAGATTGGAAAGCTGCTGCGTCTTCTCCTGCATCCCGGATTTGCCCTGCTGGCGCTCGGAGTCCAGTTTCTGGCGCTCGCGGTCGAGAATGTCCTGGAGCCGCTCCTCCATCTCGGACATCGAGTTCTTGAGATTGAAATTGCGGTAGCGCTGGCGGATTTCCTGACGCAGCTCCTCGAGGAACTCGTCCAGGCCCATCACGCGCGAGCCGTCGATGTCGAAACCCTGGCGCGTGAGCCAGTCCATCGCCTGGCGCACGTCGTCGGTGTAGGAGAGGTACTCGGAGAGTTTCTCCAGCACCTTGTCGGCGTCAAGCCGGATTCGTTGCGAGCCGTCCCATTGCGTATAGCGTATGACCGCCATCGTAACCCCGCTTCAGGCGTGATAGGCGAACCGGCCCCCGTGGCGCTCCTTGTTGAGCTTCTGATGGAGGTGCAGTCCTTCAAATATCAGCTCCGCGATCGACGCCATCAGGGCCGGACTCTCGCCCGGTCCCATCCGGGTAACCGCCTCGCGCAGTCCCGGGATGGTGCGCACCGCTTCGATATATTCGTCCACCGTCGCGGTGTCGGACACCTCGACGCCCCATCCCTGGTCGAAGTAGGCGATGATTTCCTTGAGGTCTTCGATCTTGATGTTCTTGTCGAACACCTTGAGCACGGCGCGGTTGATCAGGCGCTCGATCAGCTCCTCTTCCTTTTTTTCTTCGCCCGCGTATTCCATCTCGATCTTGCCCGCGGTCGACGCATAGACCGAATGCAGATCGGACAGGCGCGGCACGACCTCGTTGTCGCCGTTGCGCACGGCGCGTTTTTCGGCGTTGGAAATGAGCGATTCGAAGTTGTTGATGGTCACGCGCACGGAGACGCCGGAAGTCTGGTTGATTTCGTTGCTGCCGCGCGCCTCGAAAGTGATCTGCGCCATCACGTCCTTCATGAATTGCGGCACCCGCACGGCAATCCCGCCCGGCGGCGGCAAGGTCGCCTCCTGGTCCATGATCGCGATCTCGTCCTCGACGGTCTTGGGATAGTGGGTGCGGATCTGGACGTCGAAGCGATCCTTGAGCGGGGTGATAATCCTGCCCCGCGACGTATAATCCTCCGGATTGGCACTGGCGACCAGGATGAGATCCACTGGCAGGCGGATCTTGTAGCCCTTGATCTGGACGTCCTTTTCTTCCATCAGGTTGAACAATCCCACCTGCACTTTCTCGGTCAGATCGGGCAATTCATTGATGGCGAAGATACCGCGGTTGGTGCGCGGGATGAGGCCGTAATGGATGGTCTCCTCGTCGGCCAGGTAGCGCCCCTCGGCCACCTTGATCGGATCGATCTCGCCGATCAGATCGGCGATCGAAACGTCGGGGGTGGCCAGCTTTTCGGCGTAGCGCCGGTCGCGTCCGATCCATTCGATTTCCAGTTCGTCGCCGGCCTCGGCCAGCTTACGCCGGCATTCCTTGCAGATCGGCGCCACCGGATGGTCGTTGATCTCGCATCCCTTGACCGCCGGGACCCATTCGTCGAGCAGATTGGTAAGCGCTCTGATGATGCGCGACTTGGCCTGCCCGCGTTCGCCCAGGAACACCATGTGATGCCCGGCAAGGACGCCGTTTTCGATCTCGGGAATGACGGAGTCTTCGTAACCGAGAATCCCCGGCATGAGGCGCGCTTTGTCGCGCAGCAGCCGGAGCAGATTGTTGCGCATCTCGATACGCACGGGCTCGACCTTGTAGCCGGCCCGCTTGAGTTCGCCCACGGTTCGAATCTGCAGCAAGCTTTGGTCCATAACGGGGCCCTCGTCCCTCACCCTAGGATACGGGACTTTGAAGTTTTCTGAAATCCGGTGCGAGCCGCGCGAAGCTGGCTTCAAGATGCTCCGAGACGACGCGGGCGGAAGAGATGACCGGCATGAAGTTGGTGTCACCGTTCCAGCGCGGTACGATGTGCCAATGTAAATGATCAGCGATTCCCGCGCCGGCCACGCGCCCGAGGTTGGCGCCGAGATTGAAGCCGTCGGGGTTGAGTGAATTTTTGAGGATTTGTACCGAGCGCGCCAGCAGGCCGCTGATCGCGGCCGACTCAGCGGGCGAGAGGAACTCCAGCGCGGCCAAGTGGCGGCGCGGCGCAATCAACAGATGGCCGTTGTTGTACGGATATAGATTGAGCATCACCGAGGCCTCGGGGCCTGCATACAACACCAGCCGGCGCTGACGCGCAGGCTCGCGCAAAGCGCCGAAACAGAAAATGCATCGCGCCGCCGCTTTGCGCGCCGCCCGGATGTAAGTGGCGCGCCATGGCGCCCACAGCTGGCGCCATCCGGCGGTATCGGTCCCGGCCGCTTGACGCCGCGCCATCAGACCGGCTGCGCCGCCTTCTTCAGCAGGCAGTCAGTCTCAGGCGCGATGTCGTGACCAACCATCTGAAAATCGCGCCGCCGACATGCTCTTCTCAACATCCTGCCGGTTACTGCTAGCGCGCCTTGGTCCGGGAGCCGCGGCCTTCGCTGTCGTCGCGGTCCAGGCGCAGTTCCTCGTTGAGGATGTCCTCGAAGGAGAAACGTGCGCCCTGATGTTCGCGGCGCATGTACGCTTGCATCTCCTCGCGCTCCTCATGCTGCTTGAGCGCCCGGATCGACAACCCAATGCGCCGCTCCTTGGGATCGAGCTGCACGACCAGCGCCTCGACCTGATCGCCGACCTTGAACAGCGAAGAGGGCTTGTCCACACGCTCGGAGCTTAACTGGGAGACGTGAATCAGGCCTTCGATGCCGTCTTCGATTTCGACGAACACACCGAAGTCGGCGATCGAGGTGACCTTGCCGTTGACCTTGGTGTTGATCGGATAGCGCTGTGCGATGGTGTTCCACGGATCGTCGCTGAGCTGTTTGATCCCCAGACTGACCCGCTCATTTTCGATGTCTATTCCCAGCACCACCGCCTCGACCTCATCGCCCTTGCGATAGAGTTCTGACGGATGCTTGACTTTCTTGGTCCACGACAGGTCGGAGATATGCACCAGACCGTCGATGCCTGATTCGATCTCGACGAAGATTCCGAAATCGGTGATCGACTTGACCTTGCCCTTGACATGCGAGCCCGGCGTGTGTTTCTCGGCCAGCACTTCCCAAGGGTTGGGTTCGGTCTGCTTGAGCCCGAGCGAGATGCGCCGATTGCCTTCGTCGACACCGAGCACCTGGACCTCGACCATGTCGCCGACGTTCACCACTTTGGAGGGATGCACGGTGCGCTTGGTCCAGCTCATCTCCGACACATGGATGAGCCCTTCGACGCCTTTCTCGAGCTCGATGAACGCGCCGTAATCGGTGACGCTGACCACCTTGCCGTTGACCCGGCGCCCGACCGGATAGTTGGCGGCCGCCTCGGTCCACGGATCGGACATGATCTGCTTCATGCCCAAAGAGACCCGCTCGCGTTCGGGGTCGTACTTGAGCACCACCACCTTGACCTTCTCGCCGACCTTGAGCACTTCCGAGGGATGCTGCAGGCGGCCCCACGACATGTCGGTGATGTGGAGCAGTCCGTCGATACCGCCCAGATCGATGAAGGCGCCGTAATCGGTGATGTTCTTGACCGTGCCTTCGAGGATCACGCCCTCTTCGAGCACGCGTAGCGTCTCTTCCTTCAGCGACGCGCGCTCGCGTTCAAGCACGCTGCGGCGCGAGACCACGACGTTGGCCCTTGCGCGATTGAACTTGAGGATTTGAAACCGTCCCCGCTGGCCGATATAGCGATCGAGATTGCGCACCGGACGGATGTCCACGTGCGAACCGGGCAGGAACGCCGCCACCCCGATATCGACCTTCAAGCCACCCTTGACCTTGCCCAGAGACTACGCCTTCAACCGGAGTATCGGTCTGAAAGGCCCGCTCCAACTCACGCCAGATCTTGAACTTCTCGGCCTTCGCCCGCGACAGCATCACCGTGCCGTTATCGGTCTCGGTGCCGTCGAAAAATACGTCGATCTCGTCGCCTTCATTCACCGCGACGTTGCCGTCGGGGTCAATGAATTCGGCGAGCGGCACTTGGCCCTCGCATTTGTAATTGATATCGACGATGACGTAATCGCGGGTGATGAGCAGGACACGGCCGGTCAGGACATCTCCTGGACGCGGCGCGTTGAGGCTTTTCTCCATCAACGACTCAAATTCATCGTCTCCTCCGTGTGGTGTTTCGAACAAACCTTTCTCCATTTATTTGGGACCTTCCGCGCGGAATTCGATCGGCTCACACGAATCCATACAACCGGGCCATCCCCGATTCAAGAGCCGCTGCCTTGCCGAAACCGCTTGTGAATTTCGCGTATTAACCGCTCGACGACTTGCGCGACCGAGAGATTGCTAGAGTCTATCACGATTGCGTCCTCCGCGCATCTCAGCGGAGCGATTTCGCGAGTCGAATCGCGCCGATCGCGATCGATCAGTTGCGCCTGCACTTCCTCAAGAGTTGTCGCCTCGTCCTTGAAGCGTAATTCCTCATAACGGCGGGCCGCGCGCACCTTGACGTCAGCGTCCAAATAGAACTTCAGTTCAGCGTCGGGAAACACCGCCGTGCCGATATCGCGTCCTTCCATCACCACGCCGCCACCGGCGCCCGCCGCGCGCTGCAGTTCCACCATCCTAGCGCGCACCGTACGCAACGCCGATAGCTTTGAGGCCTCATCGCTGATCGCGGGCTCGGTGATCGCACCACTCACGTCAGTTGCGTCGAGCAAAACCTTTTCGCCATCGAAATCGATCCGGATGGTGTTGAGGATCGGCTCCAGTCGTTGTTCAATGTCGGATTCGTCGGCGCGGATACCGGCCCGATAGGCCGCCAGGGCCACGGCGCGGTACATCGCGCCGGTATTCAGGTACTCGAAACCGAGCGCGCGCGCTAATTCGCGTGCCACCGTGGATTTGCCTGCGCCCACCGGTCCGTCGATCGCCACGATCGGACGGCGGCGCTTGGCCGCCGCTGGCGGCGGCGATATGACGCCCGACGCCCTGTCCGGCGCGAAATGCGGCTTCCAGTTCGGTGGCGTCGCCGGCGTCAACCAGGCGGCGAAAATCTTCAATCGACGCGATGAACAACGCCAGCGCCTGAAGAATCGCTTCGCGGTTGGTGAGGCAGATGTCGCGCCACATCTCGGCCGACGACAACGCCAGGCGCGTGGTGTCGCGCAAGCCACCGGCGCCGAACGCCGCAGCGAAGCGCCCCGCCACCTGATCTTCAGCCAGCGCCGCGCCCAAGGCACTGGAAACCAACTGAGGCAGATGGCTGGCACGCGCCATGATCTTATCGTGAATTGCGGGCGGCATTCGCTCCACCCGCGCGCCGGTCGCGAGCCACAGTTGCTCCACGAGTTCGACCGCTTCGGGGGTGCTGCGCGCCGACGGGGTGATGATCACGCGGTGACCGGCGAACAGCTCCGGGTCGGCGGCCGCGGCACCGGTAGTCTCTTTGCCCGCAACAGGATGGGCCGCCACCAGCGTCATCGACTGACCTAGCAACGGCTCCAATCGATCGACCACCCAGCCCTTGACGCTGCCGACGTCGGTTATCACCGCGTCGGCCGGCAGATGCGGTACCATCTCAGAAAGCAGCCCGGGCATCGCCAGAATCGGCGAGGCCAATACCACCAGGTTCGCGCCCGCGGCAGCTTGCGCCGGATCGCGCGTGGCAAAATCGACGAGCCCACGCTCCAGCGCGACGTCAAGATTGGCCTGGGTGCGGCCCAGTCCGACGATGCGCTCGACCAATCCGTGTCTGGCGCGCAATCCAGGCGAGCGACCCGCCAATCAGGCCGACTCCGCAAATGGTCATCTGGCGAAATAACATCGTCACGAGATTAGCGCGGAACCGTTACGCGTATAGATTGTTCCTGTGCACCAGTGCGTTGGCGTTGCTTGAAGTGTATCAGGCACCCTCTCCCTGGTCAGGCAGAGGGCACAGAAAAGCCCTTTCCCATGGCACACTGTGGGAGAGGAACCGAACCGCGGACTGAAGGAAATCAGAGATCACCTCTCGCGACGGGAGTATACCAGAAGTTTTGGCGTCCTAACATCTAGTTAATGCTCGCGGCCCCAGTTGGTTAAGGCTCGCGTCCCAACACCGCGCCCAGGGCTTCGATCAGCCGCCGGTTTTCTTCCGGCAGGCCCACGCTGATTCGTACATGACGGGGAAACCTGTAGCCATGCATCGGGCGTACGATCACGCCGTGCTTGAGCAGGGCATTGTAGATTTTGACTCCGTCGCCTACGTCGACCAGAAAAAAATTACCCTGGGTAGGCACGAAACGAACCTTGAGCCGGTTAAACTCCCGCTCCAGGTATGCGATTCCCTGCGCGTTTACTTCCAGAGTGCGCCGCACATATTCATGATCATCCATCGCCGCCATCACCGCGGCCTGCGCCAGTAAATTGATATTGAACGGCTGGCGCACGTTGTTGAGCAGGTTGACCATCGCCGGATGCGCCACTGCGTAGCCCACGCGCAATCCGGCCAGGCCGAAGATCTTGGAGAAGGTTCGCAGCACGATCAGTTTGGGATGGTCCGCGAGGTAATTCAGCGCGTTGGGGTAGTCGGGATCGCGTACGAATTCGAAGTAGGCTTCGTCGGCCACCACCACCACATGATCAGGCACGCGCGCGAGCAACCGTTCCCAGGCGTCGCGCTTGTAGTTGGTTCCAGTTGGATTGTTGGGATTGGCCAGGAATACCACCCGGGTGTGATCGTCAATCGCGCCGCCCATCGCGTCGAGATCGAAGGTGTAGTCCTTCATCGGCACGGTTTTGGTGACGCCGCCGCTGGCCGCCACTACCAGCTCGTAGATCGCGAAGGCGTGCTCGGAGGTGACCGCGCCCAGTCCCGGGCGGATGAACAGGTAGGCGAGCAGGTTGAGGACTTCGACCGAACCGCAGCCCATGAAGATATGTGCGGCGCTGAGCCCGTGACGCGCGGCAATCTTGTTGATGAGCGCGTAGCTGGCACCATCGGGATAGCGGTTGAGGTCGTCGATCGCCGCGCGGATCGCCGCCACCGCCATCGGTGACGGACCGAGCGGATTTTCGTTGGAAGCGAGCTTGACTACGTCGCTTATCCCCAACTCGCGCTGGAGTTCTTCGATCGGCTTACCGGGCTCGTAGGGCTGGAGCGCGGCAACGGAAGGGAGAACGAGATCTTCTAATTCCAATTGCTCTTCTTAACCGCTCACTCGCCGGGCGGCTTGCCTTCAGGATACGATCCCAACACCTTCAGAAAAAGGGCTTTGCGGTTAAGCGTGGCCAACGCATGTCGCATCGCCGGATCGTCGCGATGGCCCTTGAGGTCGACGAAAAAAACATATTCCCAGGGGCGCGAGCGCTGCGGGCGCGACTGGATCATGCTCAGGTTGATGGAGTTGCGGGCAAAAATGGTAAGCGCTTCTTTCAGCGCCCCAACTTTCTCCGGCACCGCGAACATCAATGTGGTTTTGTCGGCGCCGCTGCGCCCCACCGGTTCGCGGCCAATCACCAGGAAGCGGGTGATATTCTGCGCCACATCCTGAATGCCGTCAGCAACCACGCGCAATCCATATGGGGCGGCAGCCTGCCCCGACGCGATTGCGGCGCTGGCCGGATCCAGGGCCGCCATCTTCGCCGCCAGCGAGTTCGACGCCACCGCCTCTTGCGAACATTGCGGATAGTTGGTGCTCAGATAAATGCGGCATTGGGCCAGGGACTGCTGATGGGAGATGATCTTGCGAATCGCGGCGCGATCGCCGCTGACCGAGAGCAGCGCATGGCGCACCGGCAGCATCAGCTCGCCCACGATTTGAAGCGGCGTTTCGCCCAGCAGATCCAGCGTCAGCGAAACCGACCCTTCGGTCGAGTTTTCCACCGGCACTACGCCCAAGTCGGCGCGCCCGCCGTCGAGCGCCCCGAACACCGCCGCGATCGACTCCGCCGACACCATCTCGGCGCTGGCGCCGAAGCGGTTAAGTGCGGCCAGATGGGTATAGGTATACTCGGGACCCAGGTAGGCCACGCGCAACTCGCGTTCCAAAGCGCGGCAGGCGGAGATGATCTCAACGAAGATGCGCCGAATGTGCTCGTTGGTGAGCGGTCCGTGATTCTGCCGCAATAGCCCTTCGATAATCTGCTGCTCGCGCAAAGGCTGGTAGACCTCGGCGCCGTTGGCGCGCTTGAGATGACCGATTTCCAAAGCCACTTGAGCGCGTTGCGCCAGCAGCGTGAGCAATTGATCGTTAATCTCGTCCATCCGCGCCCGCAAGGCGGTGAGTGAATCTTCGAGTTGGTCTTTCTTTTCAGCCGGTGATGACACCGGAAAACCGCTAACCGATTCGGCGGCGCTTTTCAACGCCGGGCGATTCGCGATCCGCCGGGGGCGTTGACCTTTCGACCGGCGCGAACGTGGCGAAGGCCGCGGGACGGCGCGCTCTGGCGAAATTATCCGCTATAAAAGCGCTGCCCATGGCGTTGAACTTGTGGTCGCGCGCCGCGCGCAGTTCCTCGCCGTCAAGCTTGACCAGACGCGCCAGATGGCGTCCCAGCACTTTGCCCAGCGCGGCCGCGGCGGCCTGCGGATTGCGATGCGCACCGCCCAGCGGCTCCAGGACGATTTCATCGGCGATACCCAATCGCAGCAGGTCCGGCGCCGACAGCTTGAGCGCGTTAGCCGCGATCGCGACATTCTCCGCAGTAGCCTCGCGCCATAAAATCGCGGCGCATCCCTCCGGTGTTATCACCGAATAGCAGGCGTACTCCTGCATCAGGATTACGTTAGCCACGCCCAGCGCCAGCGCCCCACCCGATCCACCTTCGCCGATCACGCAGGCAATTACCGGAGCCTCGACGCGCGCCATCAGCTCGAGGTTGCGGGCGATAGCTTCGGCTTGACCGCGTTCTTCCGCGCCGATTCCGGGCTCCGCTCCCTGGGTATCGATAAAGGTGATTAGCGGCAGATGAAAACGGCTCGCGAGGTCGTACATGCGCGCGGCCTTGCGATAACCCTCCGGATTGGGGCGGCCAAAGTTGCGCTTGATCCGCTCGGCGGTCGAACGCCCCCGCTGATGGCCCACGATTGCCACCGGCTGGCGTTTGAAATAACCCAGCCCCGCCACGATCGCGCCATCGTCGCCAAAACGGCGGTCGCCGTGAATCTCGATGAAGTCGTGAAATAGCGTGGCCAGATAATCGAGCGTCTGCGGACGCGCGGGATGGCGCGCGAGGCGGACGCGATCGATCGCGCTCAGATTGGCGAAGATTCGTGCCTGGAGTTGCTCGCGCTCCGCGATCAGAGCGGCGCGCGCATCGGCATCGCCTTGCGCCAGACGCTGATCGAGTTCGCGCAATGGCGCTTCGAAATCCATGTAATCGGAACTGCCCGGCATCTTACTTTCGCTAAGTGGCGGGGGCGTTGGCGGCCCCACGGAAAAATTCCACAAACAGTGTGTAAGCCTGCTCCGCTCCGGAGCCGGCGTCAATCCAGATGATCTCCGGATCGCGGCGGAACCAGGTCAATTGCCGCTTGGCCAGCCGGCGGGTGTCGCGCTTGGCGGTCTCGACCGCCGCCTCCAGGGTATGCTCGCCGAGCAAATAGGCGGCGATATGCTTGTAACCAATCGTACTGAGCGGCGGCGTATGCGGCGTGTAGCCGGCCGCGAGCAGGGTCTGCACTTCCTCGACCAGTCCCGCCGCCATCATCGCGTCAAAGCGCTGCTCGATCGCCTGGTAGAGCCGCTCGCGATCCATGCGCAAGCCGACGGTCAAGGTTTCGTACTCGGGACGCGCGAAGCCGTGCGCCGCCTGATGCTGGCTGATGGTGACCCCGGTCAGACGGAAGACCTCGATCGCCCGAACAATCCGGTAGAGGTCATGCGGCTCCAGCCGTCGCGCGCGCCGCCGCGTCGATACGGCGCAATTCGTCGTACAGATATTCGACTCCATGCTGCGCCGCGGCTTCGAACAGTTCCCGGCGGATCGCGGGCGCAGCCCCAGGTCCGCTGAAGATGCCGTAGCGCAGCACGCGTAAGTAAAGCCCACTACCCCCGGTGACCAGTATCGGACGGCCGCGCGCGGCGATCTCCGCGATCGCGGCGCGTGCCAAAGTGCGAAACTGTGCGACATCCACGGGCTCGCCGGAGAACGGATGTCGACCAGATGATGGCGCACGCGCGCCAGTTCGGCCGCGCCGGGCTTGGCGGTGCCGATATCCATGCCGCGGTAAACCTGACGCGAATCGGCATTGACGATCTCCGCGCCCAGCCGCTGCGCGACTTCAACGGTCAGCGCGGTCTTGCCGATTCCAGTCGGACCGACGATGAAGCCCAGCTTGACCGGCACCGTGTCGCCGGTCGCGCGGGAAGCGTTAGAGGACATGGGCGAGGGTGATCCTCGATTTGCAGGGGCCTTCACCCTCAACATTCTGAGCCAGTGGGCGGGCTTCCCGCCCGCCGCTCCGAGTCTATGGCGGGCGGGGACGCCCGCCCCACTGACCCAGACATCCATTGGAACTCCGCGGCCAATTCTTGAATTAGCTTTTATGCCCTCGCTCATTCCCTCGTCATGAAGAATGGATAGAAGAGATTCTTGCACGCGCCAAGGAAACCTCCTGGATACCGCGATCATCGGCGGAACATGCGCTCGATCTGGCCGCGTCCAAAGCGGATATGCACCGGGCGCCCATGCGGGCAGTTGGTCTTGAACGCCGTGCGGTCGAGGTCGGCCAGCAGAGCGTGGATTTCCGAGTCCTTCAAAATGCGGCCTACACGGACCGAACCGTGGCAGGCCAGTTGCTTGAGCAGGGCCTCGAAGCCTTCCTCGCCCCGCCATTGCGGGCTGCCGTCGCCAAGGCTCTCGATCATGTCGGAAAGCAGCCGCAGACCGCCGCCGGCGCCGAACACTGCCGGGGTGCCCTTGAGCAACAGAGTACTAGGACCGAAAGGTTCGATATCGAAGCCGAGGGCCCGCAACTTGGGAATCGCGGCGTGAACCTGGGCGGCGCGCGCCGGGTTGAGTTCCAGGGTTTCGGGCACCAGCTGGGCCTGGACCTCGACTCCGCCGCCGCCGAGTTGGGCCTTCAGCCGCTCGAAAGTCACCCGTTCGTGGGCGGCGTGCTGGTCCACCAGCAGCAACCCCTCGTCACTTTCCAGCGCTATATAACCCGCAAAAAGCTGGCCAATCAGCCGCAGATCCGAATAGGAGGGAACCGGGGTGGCGTGCTGCTCGCCATTGCCGACCGCAGACAGCGCAGCACCGGGGAGTTGACCTGCTGCTGATCGATAGCCCAGACCCAGAGTTTGCTGCTGTGCGCGAGCCGGCGGCGGCACGTCGGCTTCGAGTACCAGTCTGAGCGCTGATCCCGCCGCCGGACGCTCAGGTGGCGGCGCAGCGCGATTGACCGCCGCATCCGCCATCGCTGCCGGGACACCCGGCTTCTCCGCTGGCATCGGCTCGGGATCGATCTGAGCCGCGATAGCCGGCGCAACCGCGGGCGCGCCGGGCGCGGTTTGGTCGGAGAGCCGATCGCGCAGCACGCGATAGATGGTCTCGAACACCGCGCCGCCGCGGCGAAAGCGCACCTCCGCCTTCATCGGATGCACGTTGACGTCGACGTCGTGGGGCCGCAGCGTGATAAACAGCACCACCGCCGGATAGCGGCCGCGCGGTATCAGGGTGGCATAGGCGTTGCCGATCGCGCGGATCATCAGGCGGTCGCGCACCGCCCGTCCGTTGACGAAGGTGTAGAGCATCCGGGCCGAGGCAAAGGATTCCTGGCTTAGCGAAATCAGTCCCTCGATTCTGGCCCCTCGCCGGCTCCGCTCACCGCCAGCACCTGCGATGCCAGCTTGGCGCCGAACAATTGACGAAAACGTTCCAGCAATCCGGCCGCGGGCGGCAGATCGAGTACCTGGCGACCGTCGACCCGCATCTCGAACGCCACCCCCGGACATCCCAGGGCCAGCCGCTGCACAACCTCGATGGCCGCGGCTTGTTCGGCGTTAACCGACTTGAGAAATTTCAGCCGCGCCGGGGTGTTGAAGAACAGATCGCGAGCCTCGATCCGGGTCCCGGGCGCCATCGCGCATTCTTCGCGCGCCATCATCTCCCCACCGATTACGCTCAAATGAACGCCGCTCAAATCCTCGGCGCGCCGCGTTTTCAGATCCAGGCGTGAAACACTGGCAATCGAGGCCAGCGCCTCACCGCGAAAGCCCAGCGAACGGATCGCGACCAGGTCGGAGGCGTCGCGGATCTTCGAGGTAGCATGGCGCCGCAGCGCGAGCACCGCGTCGTGAGGGCTCATCCCGCAACCGTCGTCGCTGACCGCGATCAGGGCGGCGCCACCAGCGGCGACCTCGACCGTGACGCATCGCGCCCCGGCGTCGAACGAATTCTCAATCAGCTCCTTGACCGCGGAAGCCGGGCGCTCCACCACTTCCCCGGCCGCGATTTGGCTGGCGACCTGCTCGGGAAGAATATGAATGACGTGATCGCTCATTGGTCAGGTCAGCAAACGCATCTGATTGAATGTATCAGAACGGTCACCCAAAACCTCGCCCACACTGCTTAGGTGGGAGATTGCTTGTAGAAATTGAGACTGAAGGCGCCATCGGCCGGAATCAAGCCTTCGCCGGCCGCCTGTCCACAGCCGGGGCCCCTCTTCCCCGGCGCCTAAAGTCAGGCTACTTTAGAGCACCGATAACTCCGGAGTTCCTTCAAAATGAGACAATGCGCGATTTGTGGTAAGCACCCCTCCGTGGGCAATAACGTCAGCCACGCCAACAATAAAACCAAGCGCCGATGGCAGCCCAATCTTCAAGAGGTGCGCGCTCAGGTCGGGAGCGGGGTCAAGCGGCTGCTGGTCTGCACCCGTTGCATCCGCAGCGGTAAAGTCAAAAAGAGCGCCTGAGCCGACCACGTGCCGACACCGATGTGCTCGCAGTGCGCGCCTTGCCGGATATCGCGGGTTGGCCTGCTTACCCGAAGCAGACCGCCCACGCGGCACTCCGGTTTAATCCAACAACGGCAGTAGCTTTTCCGGGGGACGCGCAATCACCGCGCGGCCACCCTTGATGATAATCGGCCGCTGCATCAGTTCGGGATGCTTCACCAGCAGATCGATAACCGCACCCTTGGTCTGGTAGTCCTCCAGCTTGAGGCCCAGTTCCTTGAACCGTTTGTCGTCGCGAACCAGTTCTGAGGGGGGATCGCTCAGCATCCCCATGACCTTTTCTAGCGTTGCGCGATCCGGCGGGTTCTTCAAGTATTCAATTGTTTCGTGTTCCACCTGGCGGGAGTCCAGAATTTCCATCGCGCCACGGGAATGTTTGCAGTTAGGATTGTGGTAAATGGTCACGCGTTCCATATTGGCTCAGCTCCCTGTTTGTCGATCAGCATAACGGTCCGCGCCGTCAGCATCAAAGGCTTGGCAGGGCGTTGAGCCCAGGGGATCTCCTCGGGATGGACCAGCGGGAAAGATGGCCGCGGAGTGATTTGAAGTCAAAAATCGCCTTTGGAATTGAGCTATAGTTCGCCGCGGGTTATAAATATCCCGATGACTTGCCCAAAGCGCCTGCTGACCCTTGCGTTTCTGTCTTCGCTCGCGTTCCTGTCTTCAATGGTTGGCGCTCCGGTTATCGCGATCGCCGGACCGCATAAAGGAGTAGTTGGCCCACTGGAGCCGGCGACACCCGTGGTCGTCAGCGGCAAGCTGCTTACCTACGAGGGGCAACCGGCGGCCAATCAGCCGATTCATTTCGAAAATGTTGTGAGCGGCGATCTGTTTCTGGCCCAGACCGGTCCGGACGGCAGCTTCTCGTTCGCTCTTCCCCCAGGTGGCTATGATCTGCGCGTCGCGCAGGGCCCAATCGTGGTCAACTTCATCGACGCCAACGCTGAGGTAGAGGCCGTTACGCTTGGCACCGTGTCCGAGCCCACCAGGATCCAATACTGGCTGCAAGGCGAAGGACTTGCCGCTGCGCTGATTTGGAGTCCGGCACCGATCACCTCTAACGTATACGCGAACAACCCCTACTTTCCGACCAGTCAGATACCACCGGAGGTCCTGCCTGCGCCCCCGGCCCCCGCTCCGCAAGTCCCGTTCCCGGCCGTTCCCGCAGGCTCGGCGCCAGCCGTTCCCGAATGATGGTCGTCACGGGATCAGTTATACATTAGGGGCAGTGTCAGACGCGGAAAGGTCCGGTTCGTTCCTGTGCATGCGATGGCCCAGCGGCTGATCTGAGGAGTAATTGGCCGCCGCTGGCCACGGAACGATGCCGCAGGCCCCGTGTTTCGCCCGGTGACGAAATAACCGCACCTTGAGTTGGACCGGCCGCTTAATCCAAATCGATCTACCGCAACATCGTCCTGAAATACGGCCTTGAGACCTGCGTCAGCGCTCAGGTAAACGGCCTCAGCGTGCACTCGCTGAGTGCCACGACCGCCACCCACGCGCTCCCGCACGAGGCCGACATCGCCAAGTCCAGGAATCGCTCGGCCACGCCAACGTCTCCATTACTCGTCTCTACGCACCGGTATAGAGCAAAGCGGAATACAGACTTACATTCAGCTTCAGATATTGAGTAAAGTTGTTCGTTGCACGCGTCTTTCATTTCCTGGAATCTTTCCTCTTTTATTTGACAGAAATTTATGTCATCTTTAGCCGACGATGGCTATCCGAGGTTTGCCTGCCACCAAAGTTCCAACAGTAACCCCGGACGCTGAGCGCGATTGGTTAAGTGCTCTTTGAGCAGTTAACCTCGCACCACGCGCAACGTAAAAGGCCTAGGTGTGCATTCGACCGGCACTTTGGTCTACAAGGCGATGTTAAATCACAGAATAAAAAATCCAGTTTAAATTTAATGGGTGAGGTGTTCCGTGACAGCAAGACGTGCATTCCAGGCAATTCGGCGCCACAGGCTGCGGCTGATCGGCTCGGTAGTGCTTGTGGCGCTTGTGGTTGCTCTCGGGTCCAGTTCGGCCTTCAGGTTGTTCCGGCCCGCCGCCGCGCGGGCGCAAGACGTTTCCGACTTCATGAGCGGGTTACCCGACCAGGTGTTAGCCGTCCCCAGTTCCACTCCTACCCCGTCTGAATGCGATATTAGCCGGTCGAAGTACGAGGATTCTCTGCCCGTGCCTATGCCAGTGACGAAAGACCGCTATGTCGTGCAATTCATCAACGAGTCCAACCAGACCCTGCTGCTCGCTGCGAACGCGGCCCATGTGGCTGGGAAACCGCCGAAAGCCGTTAAGCCCCGAGAGAACACCTGGGTAATGGGCCCCTACGACCCGAATCACCCGGAAAACCTTCAGAATGTCCTGACTATAGACATACCGGTGGAATGGGAGGCTACCATACCGGAGGGAAGCCTTGGCCCGGTGTTCTGGGTGCGAACCGGTTGCCATTATGACATCTCTAACAATACCGCTCAGTGCGAGACCGGCGGCTGCGGCGGGCCCTACGATTGCAGCGCAGCCGGTAGTACGGCAACGGGTCCTAAAGCCCTTGCAGAGTGGACCTTCAACGACGTTAACCATAATGTTGCTCCGGATATCAGTGTGGTGGACGGCGTGAACCTTAACATGGACGTCGTGCCCATCGGCGGCTCCCCCGAACCTGTCGCTCCGGTTGGCAGAACATATTGGTTGACTCCGGACCACCTGCCGCTTACCCATTGCGGAGAGGATCTGCGAGCCGACGCAAGCTGTAAAGTCCCGGGTTTCCAGCTCAGGCGCAGCCAACTGACTTTTGTCGAAGTAGATAAGAACGGCAATCCGATAGGTGGGGATGGTGTGGTGGGATGTTTCTCGAATTGCGGCCAGTTCAAATTCTCGGGCAACATGACGGGCGCTTGCACGTCGCCTTACCGGTGCGCCGGGGAACCACCTTTCAACTGCATGACAAATTCTGCTTGGCAGACCCCTGCTGCAAGGGCTGTTTGCACAAACTGGCTGGCGTTCTGCTGCGCCGTCCCCGCAGGGGATCCGGACCACATATATACCACCACGTGCAACTCCGCGATGCCCGACGACACATGTAAGCAGGGCTCTGGGTGCTGGGACAAAGGCGGCGCACCCAGCAGCGGGGTCTGCTCGTGCCGGGGATTCATCAAAAACCCGCCCTGTCCAGCCAACATTTGCACCAACCCGTGGGCGCCGACAAATGACCTAAATGGGCCATACCCTTCCGGCCCGGGCCTCCAGCCTCCATTCGGCAATTGCACCGACGTCACCTCGAACTCGAGCGAATGCATAGGCGAGGATACGTTCCACGAGGTGATGTACAG
Organism: uncultured Pseudomonadota bacterium; assembly: GCA_963824565.1. Classification (GTDB taxonomy): domain Bacteria; phylum Desulfobacterota; class Binatia; order Binatales; family Binataceae; genus JAJPJA01. The sequence goes on from CAWGQB010000014.1 coordinate 409,226, forward strand.
GGGGTTGAGCTGGCCCAACGATCCGGAGACCTACTATAGCAACGCGCACATCTGGCGAGTTGTCTTCGCACCAGGGGGGACCGTCGTGCCGATTACACCCTCAGGACCTATTCCATTCTGCAGTGAACTGCCGGAGGGATACACCTATACAGCCCAGGTGCAAAATTGTGGCGATATCATAAAAGGCGCGGTGTTCGCCGGCGCCAAGCTGGGAATCTTTTGCGGCCATAAAGACCCCTTCAACCCCGTGTGCGGTGTACCCGGGGCGGGCTGCAACATAACCACGGGGTACTGCACCAACTGGGAATGCAAGGTCGCGCCTGGCACTGACACGCACAACGTCTTGTGCCGGTGGGGAACCCCGACCGCGACTCCTACGTCGACCCCAACGGCGACGCCGACGCGAACCCCAACCGAGACGCCGAGGCGAACTCCAACCGTAACGGCAACGCGAACTCCAACCAAAACAGCAACGCGAACTTCAACTGCAACGGCAACGCGAACTCCAACCAAGACGGCGACCCGAACCCCAAGCGCAACGGCGACGCGAACCCCAACCAAAACGGCGACGCGAACCCCAACCAAAACGGCGACGCGAACTCCAACCAAAACGGCGACGCGAACTCCAACCAAAACGGCGACGGGGACCCCAACCGAAACGGCGAAGCCTACTCCAACCGAAACGGCGAAGCCGACAGCAACGCCGACGCCCGCGTCTCAGGTGACACTCGTACCCAATGTTGGGTATTTCACTGGATTTCCTAACAGCGCTGGCAGCAGCGTAACTTTCACGCTGACCAATGGCGGAACCAGCTCCATTGACATCATGAGCGTGCAGACTGCTCCGACAAACCAGTTCTTCATCACCAACAATGGATGCATGGGCTCACTGGCGGCCGCCGGGCAATGTTCGATCCAGGTCCGCTTCAGAGCAATTCGCGTGGGGCAGGCATCCGGCACATTGACCGTAACGGACAACGCATCCAACAGCCCGCAGACCTCGGATCTGAGCGGATACGGTCGGACCAATAGCGCCTTGGTTCGTCCCGCCGCTGGCGGCCAAAAATGAGTCAGTCTCGCAGCCGGGCGTATCGGCAAGTTCCTCCGCGACCAAACATCTTCCCGAGGTCGCGCAGTGGCCGGGTGGGCATGGAACGAAGGAAGAGCGATTTCTCTCGCAACCAGGGTTGGATGACCTCGCCCCGGGAGGAGGGGTCGGTGCATAGCGCCAGATGAGGGGTTTGCAATTGAGAGATTTGGGCTGGGGCCGCCCAAGATGATGGGGACGGCGCCGGAGTCTCAATCGCGCTCGCCCGTGCGGTTTGTTCGTCACTCGGCGGAAACGCGGATCCGGCATGTCGTCTATGCGCATGCAGGCCGCCGAAGACAGGGACGGGCAAGCCGGCAGATTTGTCGGTGATTTCGATACTGTGAAATGGCCCACTTCGATGCTGTAAATTGGCCCACCCCTCGTAGCCGGAGCATCCTGCTTGATGAGGCAGGAGGCTCCGGGGATGAAGAGGAGAGAGAAGGTGGAGCTATTCGAGCAGATACGCCGGGAATACGAGTTTGGTGTCGGAACGATCAAGGGGGTCGCCCGGAAGCTGGGGGTTCATCGCCGGATGGTACGCCAGGCACTGCCAGACGCGCAGCCGCCAGAGCGCAAGCGGACCGAACGGGAGCGGCCGGTGGTGGAACCACTGATACCTTTCATCGACACGATCCTGGAGCCGACCGCAAGGCACCGCGCAAGCAGCGTCATACGGCGCGTCGCATCTGGCAGCGGCTTTTAGCGGAGCGGCCGCAGCGGAGAGTAGCGGAAGTGACCGTCCGCCAGTATGCGCGCGAGCGCAAGGAGGAGCTGGGATGGTCAACCCGCGCGACCTGTGTGCCGCAGTCCTATGAGTGGGGACAAGAGGGCCAGGTCGATTGGTACGAGGCTTGGGCGGAATTGGGCGGCGAGCAGGTGCTGCTGCAGGTTTTCGCGATGCGCAGCATGGCCAGCGGCGCTGCCTTTCATCGGGCGTATCATCGTGCGACGCAGCAGGCGTTTCTGGAAGCTCATGAGCACGCGTTCTCATACTATGGCGGAGTTTTCAGACTGCTGAGGTATGACAATCTGAGAGCGGCGGTGAAGAAGATCCTGCGCGGCTTTCGGCGGGAGGAAACTGCGCAGCTTCATTGCCTTTCGTTCGCACTGGCGGTTCGCCAGCGAGTTTTGCACGCCCTACGAAGCCCACGAAAAGGGTGGAATCGAAGGGGAGGCCGGCTACTTTCGCCGCAACCACTGGGTGCCGATGCCCGAGGCGCGGGATCTCGCTGAGCTCAACGCCCAGCTGCTGGCCGCTTGTCGCGAAGACGCAGCGTCAGAGATTGCCGGACGCTGCCAGCCGGTGGGAGCGGCGATGATCGAGGAGCGCGCACATTTGTTGCCGCTGCCGGAGCAAGGCTTCGAGCTGGCGGAGGTCTGCTTCCCGCGCGTGGATGGACTGGGATGCGTGCGCGTCCGGACCAATTTATATTCGGTTCCAGTCAAGCCCGACAAAACGGTCGAGGTGCGGCTTTATCCCGGTTATGTCGAAGTGCGGGATGAGGGCCGCTGCATCGCGCGGCATGAACGCAGTTACGGACGTCAGCAGCAAGTGCTCGACTTAGAGCACTACTTGGATGTGCTGGAGCGAAAGCCAGGCGCGCTGGCCGGCGCAAAGCCGCTCGCCGCGTGGCGGGAAACAGGACTGTGGCCGCAGAGTTACGATCGGCTGTTGGAAGAGCTGATTCGCCGGCACGGAAAACAGAGCGGCACTCGCCAGATGATTCAGGTGATAAGCCTGGTCAAACAGTACGGACATGAACGCCTGCGGTCGGCGATAGAAGGGCACCTGGCGCTGGGCTGTTCAGATGCCGCGGCGATCCGGCATCTGGTGGGAGCCGACCATCTGACGCGTACACGGAGCGCGCTCATCGACTTGGGTGAGCTTGCGCGATTCGAACGTCCATTGCCGGTGATGGCGGAGTATGACCGGCTGCTGAGCCAGGAGGTGGTGCCATGAGCGCACAGACCGCGGTCCTGGAAATGGCCACTATCCGGCAGCAGTGCAAGGTGTTGCATCTGCCAACCGTCGCGGCCCAGTGCGGACAACTCGCTGAACAAGCCGTGCGCGAGCGGCGTACGCACCTTAGCTTCCTCGAAGCGCTGCTTCAGGCCGAGCTCGAAGAGCGCGAGCACCGGCTGGTGGAGCGGCGCATTCGCGAAGCACATCTACCCCGGATGAAGACCCTGGAGGAGTTCGACTTCGCACAGTGCTCCGGCATCTCAGCCCAACAGATCCACGAGTTCGCCGAGGGCGGCTACATCGGGCGCGCCGAGCCCATCATCTTTATAGGCGACAGCGGCACTGGTAAGACCCATCTGCTCACCGGTTTGGCGGTGGCGGCTTGTCGGCAGAAACGTAGGGTACGATTCGCGACCGCGGCTGCACTGATCAACAAACTGGTTGAAGCCAAGCATCAGTTGCAACTCGGTCGCGCCCTGAGCCGTTGGGCCCGCTACGACCTGATTGCGATTGATGAAGTTGGCTAGGTGCCATTGGCGGAAGTAGGGGCAGAGTTTCTGTTCCAGGTCATCGCCGAACGGGCCGAGAAGGCCGCGGTGATCGTGACCACCAATCTGCCGTTCTCCGAATGGACCCAGGTCATTCCCAACGCCCGGCTATGCAAGGCCTTGGTCGACCGAATCACCGACCGGGCGCACATCATCGAGACCGGTACCGCGTCCTATCGCTTCCGCCGAACTCTGGAGAAGCGCAAGAGTCGAATTTCACCGGTGAACACCACAACCTTGCCAACGCCGACTATACCCAACAACGAAGCCAAAGAACCAGCGGAGGATGCCCGATGAAAATCTACATAAAGGAGCGAGGCCACCGCGCGCAGCACTTGGCCAGCACAAGAATGCTGGCCGGCGCGCTGCAATGCGCGGCGTCCTCAGATCCAAAATCTGACAGTTTTCGACCCACCCTCAGAGCCGTGAAGGGTGGGTCGAAAAACTGGTACAGAACATAACAAGCAGTCAGAACTGAAACCCGAACTTAGGACTCGCAAACCAAAAGTGGTAGATTGTCAAAATCATGTCGGCTCCGCCTCAGCCAGCCCAGGTTCCCGGCGGTTCCTACTAGCTAGCTAGCTGAGGTGAGGAGGTGCCTTCCACATCAAGCGCCTGCGATCCGGATACCACCGAGAAGCTTGTCGACAACCTGGCTGACATCGCGGCGGGCGGTTTGTTCGTCCTCGGCGTTAGCAATCAGCATCGCAGCCTCATTAAGAGCGCCGAGGATGATACGCGCAAGCGCATCGACCGGCTGCGGTGGAATAAGCCGCTGGTCGATTGCAGCCTGTATAGCCGCTTTCACGCTCTCCAGGTAATACATCGCATCCGCTTCACGGCATCCCTCCCAGCCCAGTACGGCGGGGGCGTCGATCAGCAGGATTTGCTGTACGCTTGAATCCAGGCAGGCATCCAAAAACGCGTGGCATCCGGCCATCAGCGCGCACCAGGGGTCGGACTCGCGGGTGGCGACCGCCTTGATCGAGGCGGCCAGCTTCACTTGCTCCTCGTCCAGGACCGCTTTGAACAGGTCCTGCTTGTCACGGAAATGATGATACAGCGCGCCGCGGGTCACACGCGCGCGGCGCACGACTTCCTCGGTCGCGGTTTCAGCGTAGCCCCGTTCAGTGAACAGCTTGCGCGCCACCCGCAGCAGGGCGGCACGGGTGGCGACCGGGTTTTTTGCCTGGCGGCTCTTGACTGGCATATCGCTTGTCGGTTACATACAGACTGTATGTATCGTCTTAATCCATCCCCTGGCGGAGGATAGCAATGAACGCGGCACAATTCCATTCCAGCCGCCACTTCACCCCAGCCCGACGCGGACGGATCGCCCCCGTCATCCGCGGCCCCGAACCGGTTGCCCTTTTGCGCGTGACTTTATGCTCAAAGGCTTTCAGCGACGCACCCCGCTCGCGGATTGGAGCGCGTGACCTTCGTTTTCAAACCATCTTCAAGTACCGCCGTCCACCTCTCGAGATCTCTATCAACGCATCACGATGGTTTGCCAATGCGCCGGCAAGGCCTCGCGCCTTGGCAAGGAGCAGCCGGCGATGGATTCTTCGGAGAAATACCCTTGGATGTCCCTTTGGCTAGGTCTGACGCTGGTGTTTGCCTGGGGCGTGATCTCTCTGGCGCACGCGTACGATCGGAATCTGGCGACGGTGAGTGATTCCTTCACGCACGGTTTCATGCTTTTGGGACGCCTGGGCAACATCGTCGACGCGCTTGATCGCCTGGGCGTCGACCAGCGGGCCTTTTTGTCCACCGGAGACGAGCGTTTCCAGGACGGTGTAATTGAAAACGCGGAAAGCCTTGAGATTAACATAGATATGCTGAACGCACTGGCAGCCATAGATAAATCGCAACGCCCACTAACCAGTCTGTCCCGGTCAATCAAAGACGTGCTCGATCTGGTGGGACAATCCGACAGCATCAGGGACGTACGCAGTAGCGCCGCTGCGGCCGCTTTTTTCGATTCCAAGCAGGGTGCGGTCTCGCTGGCCAAATGGCAGGCTGATCAGTTGGGAATCGAGGTTACTCGGGGCATCTCCGGTCGAATTCGGAAGGCGCTTGGATACAACGCGCTATTCGAAGGCTTTTTCTATGGTCAGCCGGCCGGTACGGCGCTTGGGAGAGGCGTGGCTTTTCGGAACTCGGTCCGTATAGCAGAGCATGTGGGAATGGCTGGCCAAGCTTGGACCCGCCCCTAACAAGCGGGGCGCACGGTCGTTCGAAATCATTGCGCGGTTCAGGGAGCCAGTTTTCGATATCGGGCAACGCGTCGACGATTTGGTGTGCCCACGATCCCTCAGTATCTGGCTCACAATTTGCTCTGACCCGATTCTGCTAAAAATTGCAGCGGATCGCAAAAGACAATCGGCAGGCATGGCGGTTGCGTATGTTCGCCCATATCGCAGATTGTGCCCGCAAGTGCCGAGGATCCACAGAGTATGGCTACCGAGCATGTAGTATCTTCACGATCGCCCGTGGTCAGGTTTCTCTCCTACGTCAAGCCGCAGATGCGATTCGTCGTCGGCTCGGCGCTGATGGGCGTGGGCAAATTCACGCTTCCTCTCGCCTTTCCCTTGGCGTTCAAATACATCGTCGACGTTTTGCTGACTTCGCCGCCCAAACTTGACGGAGTCAGCCTGATCATTGACCGTTGGTGCATCCGCCTGTGCCATCTGGCCGGGTTCGGAGCAACCCCGCAGGAGAAGCTCGCGGCGCTGAGCATCGCCCTGCTGGCCCTCTACGCGATTCAGTCGGGTGTGAGCTATTTGCGCAGCTACTGGACGGGCATCGCCGGCAACCGCTTGATTTTCAATATACAGTGCGAGCTGTTTTCGCATCTGCAACGGCTGTCGCACTCGTTCTTCGACCGTAATCCGGCAGGCGCGGTCGCTTCACGCGTGCTTAACGACGTGGCGCGGGCGCGCGAGCTGGTAGACTCCGCTCTGATCGACGTGTGGATGGACGGCATCTCGCTGGGACTCGTGGTTTTCGTCCTTTTTGAGCTTAATTCGCATCTGGCTCTGGTAGCGCTGTGCATCGCGCCGGTGTGGATGATTTTCATACGCTATTTCTCACCGCGGATTAAAGCCGTGAGTCATCGCATGCAGCAGACCGCGGAGGAAATCTCGGGCGAGGTTCACGAACGGATTGCCGGCGCCAGTACGATCAAAGCTTTCGGCCGGGAAGAGTATGAAACGCGTCAATTCAGAGCGCGGAGCGAGCACCTGTACGAGCGCTCCATCGATAAGGTTCAGCTCGCGGCCGTACAGGAGATGCTGGTTCAGTTGCTGACTCGCAGCGCTCCCGCGGTCGTGATTTGGGTCGGCGCGCTGATGATCATGCGCGGCACCATGACACTTGGGACTTTGGTCGCCTTCTTCACTTATCTGGGCTTTCTCTATTTTCCCCTGGAAAGGTTTGCGCAATTGTCGGTTATACTGTCCGCTTCGCTGGCCGCGATCGAACGGATCTTCAGCTTCCTCGATCTCCAGCCCGAAATCGCCGACGATCCGGCCAACCGTCCATTCACGATTCGGCGCGGCACAGTCCAGTTCGAGAACGTTTCCTTCAGCTATCCGGTTCGCGATGGAGCATCGCGCCATGAAGTCCTCAAGGAGATCAATCTGCACGTATCCGGCGGAGCCAGAGTCGCGCTGGTGGGACGCTCGGGCGCCGGCAAGACGACCCTGGCTAGTCTGATTCCACGCTTTTACGACGTCAGCCGTGGGCGCGTTCTGATCGATGGCAACGACGTAAGGCATCTGGAGCTGAAGTCCCTGCGCGCAGGAGTGAGTATCGTAGCGCAGGATGCGTTGTTGTTCAGCGCCGGGGTCCGCGACAACCTGCTCTACGCGCGCCCAGACGCCGACGACAAAATGCTCTGGCGGGCGCTCGAGATGGCCAATCTTGACGGCTTCATCAAAGAACTGCCGCAAGGACTGGATACGGTGATTGGCGAGCGCGGAGTGAAAGTATCGGGCGGACAGCGCCAGCGGCTCGCGCTGGCGCGAGCGTTTCTGAAGGACTCGAGGATTGTGATCCTCGATGAAGCGACTTCAGCCGTGGATTCGGAGTCCGAGAATCTGATTCATGAGGCAATGGAGCGCCTGATGCAAGACCGCACCGTCTTTCTCATCGCTCATCGTCTGCGCAGCGCGATCAACGCCGACCTGATCGCCGTGCTTGATCAGGGCAGTCTGGTCGAAACCGGCACGCATTCAGAACTGTTAATGCGCGGTGGCATGTATGCGCGATTACACGCGGAACAGGTCCGCAGCCTTGCTCTGCAACCGCCGGCGGTTGCGCGTGGCAATGGCGACGGAGTGATCCTGGAGTCGCTTTGACTATGCGTCGACGCCCAGCGCGTTGACTATTTGCTCGCCCAGGCCCGAGAAGCGCTCGATTCCGCGCTCGATACCTATCCGCAGCAAGTCTTCCTGCCCGACAATCACCACCGACTTTCTGCTCCGGGTTACACCGGTGTAGAGCGCTTCGCGGGTCAGAATCGGAATGTCGCGATCAGGCATTATGATCGCGACAGCGTCGAATTCCGAACCTTGGGCTTTGTGAATCGTCGTCGCGTAGCTCAACTCCAACGATTCACGCAGCGCTGTCAGATGAAAGGCCTCAAATCTGCCGCCGCGTTTGAAAACTGCCATCGCGGACGGCCTTGCACCCGCGCGCCGAATTCGCCAAATCACTCCCTGGTCGCCATTGAACAACATCCGCTCATAGTCATTTCGCACTACGATAACCGGCTCTCCGGGCAAAAACTCCCGGTCGGCGGAAAAGCCCATCCGCTCGGCCCGGCGCCGATGGACAAAGGCGTTGATGCGCTCTGATCCGGTGGACAGTACTCGTGTGAAGCACAGAACGCGAAAGGCCGCGAGATGGCTGAAAACGCGCTCCAGAGCGATGTTCGTGGCCTCATCGAAACCGTGTTCACCCTCGACCAACACCTGGCCCACCAACTTTTCGATCTCGTCGGACTCAAGACGTGCCGCGTACCATCGCTCCAGGAAACCCTCAACCGTCGCCGCGCCGGCCAGCAATTCGACTCCTTCAAATCGCAAATCGTGGGGCCGGTTCGCCCTCACCAGCGGGACTCCATCAGCCGTCATGTCAAAGCCCCCTGTATTGATCGCGCTCGCCAACGCAAATACCGCGTGTCCAGCCGGATCAGCGGTATCCATCCGATAGCTGTGGGTAAGCCGCGTGCACACCGACGGGTAGCCAGTTCGCTGCGATGCGGCTTGTGCCGCCGCAAAGTCCAGGTCCCGGAACACGGCGCCCGCAGCCACCGATGGAAGCTGGTCGGCGTCGCCCAGGATTATCAGACGCGTGTCAGCTTTAAGCGCGCCCACCAGCCGCTCCATCAATGACAGATCGAGCATCGACCCCTCGTCGACAATAACCACCGCCGCACCAAGAGTATTGTTGCGATGGTAATTAAAGCGCCTGCGGCTGGGCGAATAGCCCAACAGACGATGAATCGTGGCCGGCTCGGGGCAGCCCAGCTTCAACCACCGGTCCGCGTCCGCGGGGTCTTCGATGCGCGCCAGGCCTTCTGCGATGCTTTCGCCCATACGAAACGCGGCTTTGCCGGTCGGCGCCGCCAACGCGACCTGATCCGGTTTGATCCCGATTCTAACCAGCACACGCAGGATCGCCAGGATAATCGAAGTCTTACCGGTGCCCGGACCGCCGGAAATTAGCGCCATTTTCTGGCTCGCCGCCATCTCCACGGCGTTGCGTTGCTCGTCCGAGAGCAATAGCTTATTTCCCGCTAGTCCGCCCGGCCGGCCAACGACATCGGCAAGCGCAGCATTGAGCCGGTCGCGGTCACTATCGCTCGGGTACACGGTACTTAGTCGCCCGCCAAGCAATTCGGCGAGCCGGACTTCCGCCAGGCGCACCCGCTGATGATAAATGAACGGACGTAGATAGATCAGCGGCCGATAGTCATCCGGATGGCGTCCAATGACGTGGGGCGCATCACCGCAATCGAGCATTGCTTCGATGGCTGCGGCAATTGTTTCAGGCCCCGCGGGTCCGAATGCGTCGCCGCATAGCGGACCCAATATCCGGCGCATTGGCGCACGCGACTCCTGCCCTGCCACCGGCAACCGCGTGCTGCCTTCCTGCAAGGCTACCATCGAGGCCGTAATTAGCAGGATTAAGACGACTCTCCGCTCGTCGTCGAGATCCGGTTCCAGAGCGGCGATCTCGACGGCCACATGGATCGCGGCGGCGTCCAGGTTGAGCGCGCTTGCGCCGGACTCGATCTGCCGCAAGCGGCGGCGGAATTCGCCGGCGCCGTCCTCAATATCGCTAGTCGCCTGATGGCGCATCCACGCCGTAGTCAGACCCAGATGGCGGTAGCGCTCGTCCATAAGCTAATCAGCCCGTCCGGCCATTTCCATCAGGCCCGTCTCATAATGGCAAATCTCATCCCAAGGGGGACGATGAAAGTAAACGCCGCGGCGTCCTCGAGAATCGATGCCACGTAAAAACAGATAAAGCAGTCCGCCGAAGCGCCGCTCGTAGTCGTCCCGATTGCGGATCTGCAGCAGCCGTATCACGCCGATCGAATAGATCCGGGCCTGGTCCAAGTAATGGAGCCGAACGTGATCCCGAAGCACCGCGAGGTCGTAGGAAGGCAACTGATCGCTCTTCCAATCGGCGAAATAGACCAACCCATCGTGCTCGAAAACAAAATCAACGAAGCCCTTGAGATAGCCCCGCTCAACGGTCCATGCGCCGTGGGCCGTGGCGGCGAGCAGCGGATGGCTTGATTCCGGAATCGGATAGACGAACTCCATTTCGCGCACGCTGCGAGCCTGGTAGAGCGGGGCCAGGACGCGGCTGCCGTCGATTGCCAGCGGCGTCGTCAAAGTGTTGAACACCGCTTCGGTTCCGCGCTCGAACCAGGGATTTTTTATTTGATGGCGATGCATGGCGGCGCGAAACAACCGGACGATCTCGTCGCGTTTTCTCCATGAAATCAGGTCAGGCGACTCAGCAAAGGAACTCATCGGGACCTTTTCGATAACCTCGTGCAGGAAGATGCCGACGTCGCGTCCGCCAGGAAGATCCTGTTCGTCAGCCGGCATCTCAAGGTCGCTCTTGAACTCTTCGGCCGGAATGTCCCAGCGGTCGCCCTCGTCGCGGCTGCGCATCGAGGTGTAGGAACGCATCGCCAGCGGAGCATGACTGCGCCTGAGGTTTTGAAAGTGGCGTTCCGACTCGATACCCGCTCGATCGATCAAGCAGAGCCGGCGGTGGTATCCACGCCCCAAGTCGCCCCGACAGAGTATCCGCGTCCGAACCTTGGTCAAATTCTCCAGCCACCTCCTGGACCACGAACAGCGACGACTTGGCGTGGTCGAGACCGGCAGTGATTTGATGAAATCGGCGGTTGAGAGCCGCGTAATAACCGCCAAGTTCTCGCTTGGTCGAATCCGGCGGCAGCATTGGCAGGTAAAGCCGGGCCTGCGCCCGCGTCAGCGCCACGTAGAGCAGCCGTCGATTCTCATCCTCTTCTTCGTGGTTCAGCCATGTGTTGCTTGATTGCGTCCCTGGCAACTTTGCCGATCGCGAAGCGCCGCTCCATTCCCTCGTGATAAACAAAAACGTCGCGTCTTTCCGGCGGCTTACCCAATCCCCCGAACAGCACGACGACGCCCGCTTCCAGCCCCTTACTCATATGAACCGTTATCACCGATACGGCGTCGCGCTCGCTTTCCAATCGCTGGACGTTGCCATCTTCGACCTCGGGCGAGGCGCGTTCGGATACGTAGTCCTCGAGCAGCGCAATAATCTCGGGCAACGCGAGACGGTTCGCGTTCGCGCGGGCCAGCAGAATTTCGAAGATGTGCAGATAGTTGGTTAGCTGCCGCTCGCTGCCGGAGAGGAAAAGCTCGCGGTATACCAGGCCGCTGGCATGGAGCAGCCGGTCGAACAACTCGGCGAACTGGCCGCGTTCGCCAATTGCCTTCCATTCGTATAGCCGCTCGATTGAGCGGATGGGTGGGCGGGACCTCGCCCATCAGCGCCAGTTCGCGCAGCGGCACCGCAAAAAACGGCGATACCCACGCCTTCAGGCGATTTGAGCGGACGTGAGGCTCAGCGACCGCCCGCAACACGTCGAGGACGTAATATGCCTCCGGAGTCTGGAAGAGCCCCTCCTGCTTGTAGAAGGCGAATGGCACTCCGGCTTCGCGCAGGTATTCGCCGACCTCGACGCTTTCCTGGCGGGTACGGGTCAGTACGAAAACGTCCTTGGCGGTCAGGACGCGGGGCTCGGCGCCTTTGTCCTCGATCGTGATCTTGTGCGCGTCATCGTAAAGCAGCTGATGCAATTGTGTGGCGACATGGCGTCCGATCGCCGCGCGAGCCTCCGGGACTGACGCCTTTTCGCCGTCGGCTCTCTGATAGCGCATGACAACGACCGGCGCGATCGGCTTTCCGGCCGTATCCACCGCCTTGCGCTCGGGCCGGCCACATCGCACCGCTGTGTCGTAACGAATTGCCCCTTCAAACAACGGCGGTGACGCCGCCTGATCGAAGATGTGATTGCAGGCGTCGATCAGATCGGAAGTAGAGCGGAAATTTTCCAGGAGTTGGACGGTGGGCTTGCCGCCCGCCGGTCAACTCATCGCGCGCCTTGAGATAGGCGAAGACGTCGGCACCTCGAAAAGCGTAGATTGCCTGCTTCGGATCGCCGACTACGTACAAGCGGTTGTGCACTCCGCCCTCGACGAACAAGCGTCTGAAGATTCGCCACTGCAGGTCGTCGGTGTCCTGGAACTCGTCGACCAGCGCGCAGCGAAAGCGCTCGCGCAGAGCTTTGATCAGATCCGGGCCGCCCCGCCCCTCCAGCGCGCGCCATACCCAGGCCAGCATGTCGTCGTAATCGATCAAACCGCGCTCGCGCTTGTCGCGCTCCAACCGCCGCACCACGCGGGGCAGGAAAAGATCGACCAGTTTCCATTCCACGGACCTGACCGCGATCGCAACCGCGGCCACGCCGCGCACAAACTGCTCGGCGGCGGGAGAATGCCGGTAGCCGGCTTTCTTCTGATTCTTGTTGGGCGACAGAATCGGCTTGCTGAGTGCGTCGAAGTCGAACGCTTCACTGAAGATTCCAGCAGCTTCTCACCGCTCCCGCCGGCTCCGCGAATCAGTCCACCCAGATCATCAATTAGCGCCAGCGCTTGGTGTAAACCTTCCGAATCAGCTTTGAGCCCAACGGCCCGATACGCCTTGCGCAGCGCCGTGGCGTCATAGCTTGCGATCAAGCTCACGGCGGCCTTTTCCCGCGCTTCTTGGTCGGCGGACTCATGGTAACGGCGCCGATAGGCCTCGAAAAGCATCGCCTCGAGCCTATCCGGAGTGCCTGCCTTAGGCTGGTCAGGGCGCGTGCCCGCCAACCATTCCTCCAACAGCGCGCGCGTGGTGGTGTTTACCGCCAGATAGTCGCGCAACTCGGCGCGAAACGCCTGATGGAACGCGCGGCGGCCGTCGGTGAGCTCAAGGTTCAGCAGCGTTCCGCTCTGGAAAGCGAAGTCGGTCAGCACCCGATGACAAAAGCCGTGAATCGTAAAAATCGGCGCGCGATCGAAAGCGTAAAACGCGTCTTCCAGCTTCTTGCGCGCGGACTCGTCGATACGGACCGGCACCGTATCGCCGGCGGGTTCCGGATCCGGCGCGCCGAAAAGGATTTTTTCCAGCGCCTTGCGCACCCGCATGCGCAACTCGGCGGTGGCTTTCTCGGTAAAAGTTACGACCAGGATTTGATCGACCGCGCAATTGCCGAACAGTAGCAAATCAATCACCAAATGTTCGATGGTGAAAGTCTTGCCGGTTCCGGCGCTGGCCTCGATAAGTGCGTGGCCTTCGCGCCCGATGCGCCGCAGGATGGAAGGCTGCCGATAGATCAGTTCCGCCACCGCATTCCTCATTTAGTGAAGATGGCCCTGATCGGATCGAAGCGGCGCTGGATGATTTTCAACACCATTGCGGGCGGCGGCGGACTGAAGGAGCGCGGGTTGCGAATCGGGCCGTAATCCGACCTGCACGGCGCCATCTCATTTTCGCGTAGTTCTTCGACGATATCCCGGATCTCGCGATGAGACGGCGCCTTTTTCCCGTCGAACTTCTTCAACACTCCCGCAACGGCCTCGATCGGCAGGAAGTAGTGGTTGTCGGCGGAAAAGAGATCTTCGGCGAGCAAAGTGAGATAAGCGCGCGCAACGTCCGCCGAAGGCAATCGTAACTCGCGCGTAAACTTACCCAGCACGGTTTGGTCCTCGCTCCCGCCGGCGACGATCGCGGTAAACAAATCGGTGCTGGTCTGGCCCGCGGCGGCCAGCGCCAATGCGCCGAGAAAGCCCTCCAGGAAATCGCCGGATTTGGCCCCGCTGGCGCGCACGATGCAACGAATCGATTTGTCGCGGCGCGCCGAAACGGTGACGGTTCCACTCAGGCGCACGCGCAGCTTGGTTTCGCCCGAGGATCGCAGCATCGGTACGTCCAGAATAATTGGCGGCAGCGTCACATCGGCATCGGCGTTTTCCTGCGCGCCACCGATTCGAATACGTTCCCATCCAGCAAGATCGCCGATCTTCAAAGCCTGAGTTTGGACGATGCATAGTTCGAGCCTGCGCGCGAACGCCACTTTGGCGACGTCGGCGAACGGTCCCACCGGCGCCTTGCCCTGGAGCTGGTGCAGCCGCAAGACTCGCTCGAAATGCTCCTGCGCGGCCTGAGTCACGCCCCGCCCGGCCCAGAATGCGTCGCGCAATAACACGACCAGATCGAGCTGCGTCTGACTCAGCGGTTCGTTCTCCAGGTCCTGATCATCGTCGTCCTCTTCGTCCATCATCCCCAGCGCATAGCGGGCGGCGCCCTGAAGTGGACATTCCAGGTACCGCTTAAGCGCGCCAAGTGACAGCGGAATTTCACGGTCCTCTTCTTTTTCGGCCGCGGATTGCAGCGGCACCTCGACCAGGCGCAACGCCGGCCCGAGTTCGGACCGCGCATGTGCCAGCATTTCCAACAGCTTGTCGCCGCGGTCCGGCAGCGCGATGTCATCGCACTGGTTGACCAGGTCGGCGCGCAACGCCACCATCCGCGCCCCGTGATGGGCGTGGCGATCGAAACTCACCGGACCGGTGGCGGCGGCGCCGCGGAGATCGGGAAATAATCGAGCGCATAGCTGCTGGCGGGATGCGTTATGGTCAGCCGCTTCATCTCCGCGTCGCTTAGATATCCGCGCAAGATCAGCTCCAGTTCACGGATTACCGGCGACGGCTCCAGCGCCTGCCCGGTCAGCGCGTCGCGCGCAACCCAGGAAAGAAAAATGCGCTCGCGCGCAGCCAAAATTGTCTCCAGGAAAAGGTAGCGGTCGCGCTGACTGGCGGTAACGTCGCCCGCGCGCCGACGCGCGAGCCTTAAGTCGAGCAGGTCGCGCTTCTCGCGCTCGGGAAAGACCGTCTCGCCCAGGCCCAGCGCGAATATGACGCGAAAGGGAATCGACCTGAGGGCGGAAAACGAGCCAACGGCGACACCGCTCTCGGCATAACGGCCCTGCTCGGTTTGCGCCGCCGAAATCCGCGCCCGGGCGTTAGTGCAGGCAACCTGGTACCCGACCGGTTCGCCGCGCAATTCCTCCGACGCCATCGATTCGATCGCAGCCGCGCAATAATCCGCAACCGCCCGGCCCGCCGCGTCCGCGGGGTTGATGTAAGTCCTGACCAAGTCGCTCAGCACGCGCGCCCACTGCGCCATGGTCAGACGGCGCGAGCGTAGATCGAGCGCCTCAGCAATCAGCTTGCGTACGCTTCCAATCAGCGTGGCGACGCCGGTCATTTCGTCCTGAGCGGACTCGCATGGAAGGTATTCCAGCCCGTCAGCACCGCGATATGGTGCGGCCTTGGCCAGTTTCCTCGCCGGCCATGAACACTCCGAGCGCAAGCCGGCGCAACGCCTGATCCCAATGGTAATGATTGGGCGGTATGTAGGTGGCGGCCAATTCGCCCTCGTCGGCGCCGAAAAATACGCCGAGAGACTGGCACCATTGCTCCCATCGTTCGGTATCAACCTGGGCCGTGCCGATTAGCGCCGGATGAGTCACCAGGTGGAGCACCTCATCACGCGCAAAATGACCCATCGGAAGCGCCAGCAGCAACTCCACCGCCTCCACCACCCGGCCCTCGGCACTGAAGGGACGGTCGACCAGGTTAAGCGGTATTAGATGGCGCTGCGCGAAGACCGTCTCAACGTGCGGCAGATAGGCGTCGAGCCCGGCCTCCGGGATGAGCACGCCGATCTGATGAAATCGCAGCGGATGCGGGCCGCCATCTTTTTCGTCGTCGTGGATCAGCGACCAGATCGAATCGGCCACGATCTCCACCTCGCGCCGGATTCCCGGACAGGCGAGAAAGCGGATGCTCTCGTCATTCGCAAACGACCCCGGTGGTGCAAAGGACGTTTCCGGCTCGCGGCACAGGATGCTCTCCTGCACGCGCGCCAGCAGCGTACCCCGCGGCGGATACTCGAAATGCGAGTCGAAATCGCAGTCGGTCAGTTCATTGAGCAATCTGATGTATTCACGGCCGGGCTTACCCCATTGCCGCAGCGCGGCGTTTTCGCCGCTGACGTCGAGACTGAAGGGGTCCTCGACGCTATCGAGCGCATCACCGATCTTATGTCCGCGGCGGACAAAGCGATCGCGGATGATGGTATTGGCGCCCTGGATATCCTCCCAGAATTCAAGGCACGGATTGAGCGCGTAGACGTGCAGATCGGCGACCTCACCGAGTTTCGCGAAAATGCGGGCGAACTCGGGCCCGGCGTTGGAAAGCCCAAAGATATGCAGCGGCGCGGGAATCACGGAGGCGAGCTTTTGCGGCGCGATAGCAGCCAAAGCTGAAGTTAGAAGGAAAAAACGCGAATTCGTCCCCCGAGATCCAGCGCGACAGCACGCGATCGTCAGGCCCGAAGATCGAGAGGTAAAGATAGCGCTGCCAGCGCTCGCTCTCGCGCATGGATTCCAGTTCCGGCGCCGGGCTGCTACGCCATCGCGAAAGCATTGCCGCGCGCGAAATCGCATATTCACGGAACAGGCGTGCGGTCCGCACGCTCAACTCGAACAGGCGCAATTCGCGATCTTCCAGCCGCTGCGAGCCCGCCGATACATACTGCGTGACCGCGTGCAGGTCCGCATCGCCGTGATCCACGCCGGCGCGCAGGCATTCGAAAATCACCAGCTCGAGTTGGTCGGCGTCGAGCACCCCACAGCTGGGATCAGCCGCCTCCACAACCTTGGCCAAATAGCGGCGCAGAAATGGAAATTCGAGGTTGGCGGCGACCCCGGCGGCTTGAGCCAGGCGCAACTTGAGAAATTCCTCGATAATTCGATTCGGGACGACAACGGTGACGCGCGCCAGCGGGTCGCGCCGCTGCCGCGCGCCGACGGCGTCCGCAAGCGGCGCAATCAACTCCTCGAGCCGGTTGGAATAATGAAGGCGGATCATTCGCTCTCCGCCAGTCTATACCCGGACACCCAGAAAAATAAGCTGCCGACACCAGGTTTCCAACAGGCACGGCCTGCCCTTGTTCGCCTCCTGGGAGACCGATAATCAGCGCGACCTGTTCAGCTTGTAGTGCGCGATCCACGCCACCAACACGATCTACCTCAAGAAGAGGATCGTGGCCGGATCCGACGTCTCTTCGCGATAGGAAAATCCGAGTTCCCGGAATCGTGTCTCAAGATTCGGATTTGTCCTCTGGCGGCGCTTCGAAAGCGCACAGTCAACGCACACTTGAGCATTTCGTGGTTATCCATCAGCCGTCCCCCGGGTGGCTGAGGGTTCACCATTCATCATTCGAGAGTGGAAGGAACGGACGAAAGGCGCCATACAGAGCGATCGCCGACAGCAATACCAGCGGAGCAACCATTCCGAGCAGCGCCCAACGCTGGATTGAAAAGCCTCCACAAACCGCACCTCCCAGATAAGCCGTCCACAGGCCAAGTGTCAGCAGAACGCGCTGGAAGGAAAGCATGCGTGGCGAAATCCTGAGCACCTTCAGGATACGGCGGCGGAACCGGCGACGCGTCCGATCACGCAGCCAGAACGCATATTGCGACAAATTTTCGGCGAATTTCACCAACGATCCCGTAACGAAGGTCGTGTACACGTTGAGTCCGGCCACCTTCCTGATAACCACGTTCTGTATCCCCATCGCAATCGCCAGCAGCGCCACCATGACGAAAAATTTACCAGCCGGCTGGGGCGGAATATCAGCTTTGAAATCGCTTCCTGTTGCTGCGGCAATGAAGACCGCGATCAACACCGCCTCGATCGCGATGGCGGTCGGAAAGGGTACCTGGATCCTGCGGCGCTTCTCCGCCTCGTAGACAAAGGCTCCCAGGATAAGCCCGAAAACAAAGGTCAGGATGGGCCATCCGCGACGCACGACACCAGCCCATTCCATTGCCGATATGTGACGTGCCATCGCGACCGTGTTTCCGGTCATGTGCGAGGTATAGAGCCCGTATAGCGAGATATAGCCGACGAGATCGACGAAGCCCGCCGCCCATGTCATCAAAACCGCGAGATTGACCTTTTCCAGAGTCGTGAGCGGTCCGACCAGCGTGCGCAATATGGAGTACCTCACGCATGTCGCATCGTCCGGGACAGTTAAAAGCCTCCCAGGCGTGGTCGCCTCGTCTCGGCGTAACCCCCGGAAGAACCGGATACGTACATGCCATTCTTAGCATGGCACAGGCTTGGTGCCGAGAGTAACATTTAGCTGCTGGAACATCACGACAAGGGACCGCATCAGATGGAACCTAAATGGCTGGCATGGAGTAAGCGTTTAGCGTCCATTGCCCAGAACGGACTGCTGTTCACCCGAGACGCTTTTGACGTGGAACGCTATCAACAAGTTCGGGAGATCGCAGCGGAAATCATTTCCTCACAGACAGACACGGAGGTGCCGATTGTACTTGACTTTCTGTCTGCCGCGGAAGGATATGCGACACCGCGGGTTGACGTTCGCGGGGTAGCATTCAGGGCGATCGAGTATTGCTCGTCCGCGAAAGGAGCGACCAGCTCTGGAGTCTTCCCGGTGGTTGGGCAGACGTCGGTTCGTCGCCCAAGGAGAACGTGGAAAGAGAAATCCACGAGGAAGCGGGACTGGCAGCGAAAGCGGTGCGTCTGCTCGCGGTCTACGACCGAAGCCGCCACGGTCATCATCCGCCGCATCCGCTGCACGTCTACAAGATGTTTTTCGAATGCGAGATATCAGGAGGAGAAACCCGGCCAGGTTTGGACACCCTCGAAGTTGGTTTTTTCGAAAAGGAAGCGTTGCCGCCGCTTTCTCAGGCTCGGGTGACGCTCAAGCAACTCGAACACTTCTTTGACTATAGAGAGCATCCCGAATGGTCCGCTGAGTTCGATTAAATCTCGAAACTTCGCAACCTCCGATGCTCAAGGGAGAGAGGATCGCGATGGGCGAAAACCTTGGTACGCTGACTGCGTGAGTAAGAACACCCGCAGGCCGCATCTGCTCCAACCGGCCCGCTTCGTCGAGCCGATGCAATGCCTGGCCGTAGCGAAGCTGCCGGAAGGGCCGGATTGGGAATACGAGATCAAGTTCGACGGATATCGGGCGCTCGGCATAAAGAGCGCTGGCCGCGTTCGGCTCATGTCCCGCAATGGCAATGATTTCTCGGCCCGATTTCCGTCCGTAGCAAACGCTCTCTCGAAGCTGCCGGACGACAGCATCGTTGATGGCGAGATTGTGGCGCTCGACGAAACCGGCAGGCCCTCCTTCAACGTCCTGCAAAACTACAATCACGCCGCCACGCCGCTTCAGTTCTATGCCTTCGATCTTCTGCATCTCGCCGGAAAAAACCTGCGCGACCGTCCGCTCGACGAGCGCCGCGAATTGCTCCGCGCCAAAGTGATGCCCCGGATGCCGGAAGAGGTCCGCTTTTCGGAAACCTTGGAGGCCACCGCCGCCGAAATCGTCGCTGCGGTCAAGAAGCAAGGCCTTGAAGGCGTGATCGCCAAGCGCCGCGATAGTCTCTACGAGCCGGGCCGGCGCTCGGGCGCTTGGGTAAAAATGCGCATCAACAAGGGACAGGAGCTTGTGATCGGCGGCTATGTCCCGGCGCCAAAGAACTTCGACTCGCTCATCGTCGGCTATTACGAGGGCGACGACCTCATCTACGTTGCGCGCGTGCGCAACGGTTTCGTCCCGGCTCTTCGGGCGAAGGTTTTCGAGCGTTTCCACAAGCTCGAAATCAAGACCTGCCCATTTTCGAACCTGCCCCAGCGCGACAAGGGCAGGTGGGGTCAGGGTCTGACGGCCGACAAGATGGCCGAATGCCGCTGGCTGAAGCCGCAGCTTGTCGCGCAGATCGAGTACGCGGACTGGACCGACGTGAACCATCTGCGCCACTCG
>CAWGQB010000015.1:0-105398 GCA_963824565.1 uncultured Pseudomonadota bacterium
CTGGTTGCCTGACGGGTAACCTGTTGATCAGCTACGTTCACGACGCCAACCGCGCCTTTTTTCGGGTCTTGACCGGCGAGGATCAGGGATAGGGCCTCACTGAACTCACTCTCCGTTATCTTCCCTGCCTGCCACGCCTGGTAAATGGCTTCGAACAGCACGGACATCGCCGCTTCCGACAAACTCTTTGATCCGTCCTATCGCTTGAGGACAACAGCCCGTTAACGCAGCCGACCGGGTGCGGCCTGTCGCAGTGAGGGCCACCGCAACTGTAGACGAGGCTGTTGAGCGCCTCGACGCGGGCCCAAAACGTTGTGGCTGCCTTCTTGCCGTAGGTCGTGGTGGTCGGAGTGCTCCGGGTCGAAGGATTCGCCGGCCGTGCGTTGCGGGCGAAGGCACTTCGCAGCGCCGCGCCCTCAGGCGAGAAGTCCCGTGTGATCGGGTTGCGAAAACCGCCAGGCTGTAGGCTGCGCTGCAAACTGCCGCGCAGCTCGTTGAAATCTTTTTGAGTCATTACTTCATCTCCCGTTATCGGCGACGCCTTGTTGAACGTCCGCCGATCTTGATTGTTAGTAAAAGAAAGCCGGTGAAACGTTGCGCGGTTCGTCGCCCTCCGGTGCTTGTCGTTGCTCACGTTGATGCGATGCCAACCGCGACGCATCAGTGCCTCGTGGGCGTAGTCGTCGTGCTCGTCGTGGGTGGGCCGTTGAGTCGGCCAGGTCGCGATGCGGCGCAATAGCGTCGCCGCCGGGCGCGTAGGGTCGCCATCACCTCGCCCAGCCCGCGAGCTGGGCGTGCCGCGGCCGGTGTGGTTGTGACCATCGCTCGTCCCAGTACGTCGAGAATGTTCTGTCCCGCGCACGGTGTGGCACGCTATCCGAAAGGCCAGAGTGTCTGCTCTGCGGCCGGTACGGACTCAAGGCCGTCGAGATGCCGGTGTAATGCTGCCACTGCGTCGTCGAACGTTCGCGGCATCGCAAAACGGTCGTGGTGCTGTTGTGCCAACGCCAACCGCAGCAGCGTGCTCACGACCCGCTCCGACCCCCGTCAAGCCTCACCTTCAGTTCCCGCAGCTGGCGAAGCCGCTGGGCCGCGCCGCCATTTGCGTAGATACCGTCCTGCCCGTGGAAGTACTGGGCTAACTCGGCCGAGAAATCCTTCTGAAGCAGTGCTTCAGTGCCTCACAAGCTTGTTCCGAATATCCACCACCTTAAGTAGTGCAGCCCTCGCAAATGCCCAAGCGATGTCAACCGCGCCGCGCTTATGAAAGCCGTCGAGCTGGGAGAGCAAACGGGTGGCTGTTTCCACGGCTACCCGCATCTCCCCGATAGTTAACCGCACGCTCCTCTAATTTCCAAAGATATTCACCCTCAGACATCTCACTCGTTCTCTCACTCCTTGTTTCTCAGCTATTCCGGCCTGACTGGCGCCGGTATTGTTTCAAATTCACGCCGCGCGCCGCTCTTCCTCGCCCAAGCGGGGCATGGCTGCAATTGCTTCGCGGACTTCCTGCACGATGAAGCCGAGCCGGCGCTTACTCAGCCGCACCGGAGGTTTAAGCTCACCTCGGTCCACCATTCGTACGGATCGTCGACTTACTGATTCCGAACATTTCAGAAATTTCCTGGATTTGAGCTACCTCGCGGTTGTGCATTTTGACTGACCTCCCATCCTACGAATGCTCACAACTCGATTTCATGAGTATTCTTGGATACCGAGCAATTCTATCAGGCTGACGGAAGTCGTCAATGTCGTCGTAATTCGGTGTGGTCAGAGTGAGTATTCAGTCGCCGGACATGCGTTTAAACACTCTACTCGGGCCGAGATAAAAAAAGATGTATTTATTAGTTGGGCGATCCGGTCAGCTGGGTGGGAATACGCCTGATGGGGCGCCCCAAAACTGCCCCGCCGGCCGCGCCAGGGCGTCGCGTAGTGCGTCGGCGGGGGAAATGAGCACTTCAGCCCGCCCGAAGCAGTCTGGTGGCTCTGTGGGGCTGCTGGCTACGTTGGCGGGTTGCGTTTAAACAACTCTCGAAGCAAACCTGCCAGTGCCGCGGTCCTGGCACCCTGGATGACGACGCGGCCGGTGTAACCCGCCGCAATGGGCTCTCCGTTGACGCTGCTGACCATACGCTTCGGGATCCAGCAGCTTTGCCAGCCGTGGGTCTCGAGAAGTAGCAGTTCTCGGGTCGCTGCTTTGACCGTCACTTCCGCGACGATGGGATGATCCGCGGCGCGCGGGCGTCGCCCAGTGCCGGGGCGCGGCAGGCCGATCTCGTCGTAACCGCCGTTTAGGTGTTCGAGTGCGGACAGCGCGCTCATCGGGACACCCGCTCAATCATCGGTTTGGATTTATTCATTTGGGTTTCTCCTGAATTGTTGGTTGGGTTCAGGCGCCGCGCGGCGCGGGTTGGGCGCGGAAGGTGTTTAAACAGCTCACTTCGATCTCCACCAAGTCAACCGATCTCCACCACAAGTACACCACAAATTAAGCCCGTCCTTCCTGCACTTATCGGGGTTTGGTGTAGATGGTGTACTTTGATTTATTAAAAGTTCTGTAAAAACTAAGTTTATGGTGGGGCCCCCACTGCCCCACCATAGACCTGTATGTAGAGGTTATTCTCAGTTCAAAGTACACCATCTACACCAAAGAAAAGCCGCACAGCTACTAGCTTTTATTTGGTTACTTGGCAGTGTACTTGTGGTGTACTGGTGTACTTTGTGCTGCTGGTATACATGACCTCTTCCATATTGTCAGACCTTTTCCAGCCCGATCATCCGCTTTCCACTACTGATCGCCTCGACCAACCGCACGCCAAGCTTCACCTCGATGGCTTTCTTAAGCCCTGTGAATTTGTGTCCAAGAGACATTGGGCTGCGCACGAAGGGCAACTTCTGGTCGGCCGCAATACTTTGGAGAAGCGTAAACCACTCCGCCGTTGTATGGGCTGTGTCGGCGTAAGGTGACGACTCCGGGCTATTTAAGAGAATGTCGAGCACGGTGATTAGGGTGTCCTCTTCCGCCGAGAACTCAGTTTGTGCTTGCTCAAGTCGGTCCAGCAGCGGAATGCATTCATCGCCCCGGCCGTCCAGGTCCAGGACGCGCCACGCAAACTCACCGAAGTCGGCCATGCGGAATGTCATCTCGGGTGGTTCTGCATCGCCGAGCCGATCGGCGATCTGTCCTAGCAGGGTCAGAATCTCACCCATGATCGCGCCCCGCCGGACATTCAATTCACGATAGATTTTGAACTCCGCAGTGCGATGTTTTGATGGCGCGAAGCTAAAGGGCAAAAGTCTCTCCACCACATCTGAACGCCGGAACGGGCCTGTCCGGCTATTCAGCATGAGACCGGCGCGCGAAGCTACGTCGATGATGTCCAGGTCGGCGTAGAGCTTACGCCGCGAGCCGGTTTGGCCAGTTGCGTAGGACGCCAGGAAGTCAGGGAACCGGCCACGTTGCCATTGTCGGCGTTGTCGATGACCATAAAGAGGCTGCCGGCAAGCGACGTTTCTAAATCATCCCGCCGCTTGTCGTTCAGAGATTGAACCTCGAATCTCGGCCCAACAATCAATCGGCCGTGCAGGCGGCCATAGCTGCTCTTGCCGGATCCTTGGGCTCCAATCGCCAGCGGTATCATCCGGGTGCGCCGCAACTCGTCCATGTACATGTGTAAGAGGTTTATTTTCGTTAGGGTTCGCCGGTCGTTCACACTGAGTGTCTTGCCGCTATCGAACAGCATGAGACTCAGGAACCAATCTAACTGCCCGGGAGTGCCAAACTCAGGTATCCACGGCTGCGCTTTACGGTCTCGGAAAAACACCGTGCGCTGGCCATTGTATTCCCTCAGCCACTCTCCACCGCGGTCGCGATGCCAGACACCGGTCGAGCCGTCGGATATATCAAGGCAGCCAGTGTCGATGTCGATGTGACCGAGCGTGTATTCCGGGACGGCGGGAAGCATGGCGGCTCTGGTCTTCAGCTGCTCAAGAACGTATTTGTACTCGGATTCTGTTCTGCACAGCCCGGTCTCCGACGATAGTTTATGCTCGAATTGCTCGGTGCGCAGATCATAGAGTTCGTGCTTTTCCAGAGCGTAATATTTCAACGCCTCGGTATCGCTGTGAACTAAGTTGCCCCGCTTAAGCAACACCGCGTTGACCGCTTCAGCCACACTGCGGCGCTTTGCGAAGGCTGATCCTCCATCGTCCATGATTTCTTCAATGATCGTGCTTAGGGACTCCTCTGATGTCTCGGGCGTGGAAGACTTCTTCTTTGGGGGTTTCGCGGGTGGGCTTGTAGTGACGTAGATTGGGGGATCACCAGGCAGGTCGTTAATATCGAGGCTCATTTCAGGCAGCCTCCTTGACGTTCTTCGACATGGTGCCCCAGTCAAGGAAAAACACACGCGCATCTCGTCTGCTAAGCATCTTACTGAACCGGATTGCTGCGCGGTGAACATCGGGGTTCGTCGCGATGTTTTGATCGAATGCAATTATGACGCTTCGGTTGTTAAGGCCGATCTCATCCCAGTCCTGAAGTGTCGTTATTCCGCGGAACTGGTTGCTTCCCCTGAAAGTCGTGACGCCTTGAAGAGAAACCGCACAGTAGCCGCGGGAGACGAACCAATCTCCCTTCGCTGGTCCCTCGTTGACGATCAGCCTTCGAGACGGGTTCTTAACGTCTTGCAGATTCCGCGGATGTATATCCAGGACTTTGGGACTTCCCTCGATCGCGTCCCACTTCACGGGCTCGCCCTTTTTGTTCAGCCGCGGCTTGTTGGCACGCCACATGAAGGTCACGATATGACCCCGGAAGTCCCAAATCGGCTGCAACAGACCAGGCACGTATGACCACTGATATTTTTTGAAACCCAGCGTCCGTAGGACTTCACCATCTTCGACGGTGCGGTAGCCGCGTTCGGCCGCAACCTTCAGATCGATGTGATGTGTTTCTTCAAGATATGTTTTATCCGCGGGACTGAGCGTCCCCGGACAGACTCGTTCGAGATCATCCAATGTACGGATCTCGATTTTTTGTGCTATTGCGAATCCCATTCCCGCCCAACCTCATTAGCTTGTCGGTTTGACAAGCGCTCGAATCGGAGTAGAGTTGGAAAAGTCTCGTCTCTCCAACTCAACATCGTTCGGTTTCGTACCTCGATCGACCCGGCGTGACTCACCGGGTCGATCACCTTTTTCTCTCTGCGGGTGACGACGAGCCCTACGCCGCACGGCGGTGCGCTGGGTTAACGGCCTCGCGCGAGCCCACCTCGCGGCTCTCCAACCACTCTTCAACCTCGCTGGCGCGCCATCCGACGCGTTTCTCACTGAGTTTTATCGATTGTGGGAACTTACCTTGCTTCATAAGTTTCCATATCGTGGCGTAGCAGAGACCCACCATAGGGGTCAGATCGCCGCGTCCAAGAATCCTTTTATCCATAGCAGTCTCCTTTTGTGCGTTCACTTATGGGATCTTATGAGGGTCCGAGGAGTTGTCACCTAAGGTCACGGTTGGCGCTGTGGCACAGGGGTTCCCTGACTGCCTGCTTTTTGGGCAGTTGTTGTGACAAACTTGCGGCATGATTTCTTAGCAGTTACGGCCATAATTCGGGAATCCGTTTGTTACGGGCTTTTCACGGTCGCCAGAAATGCGAAAACGCACTACTCCGCCAACGGCCCCATTAATTACGTGGCGCAAGGATGGCGCAGCCGATGCCGGATCACGCACTCCGCCAGTGGCTCCAGTGAACGACGTGTCGATAGGAAGTCGATGGGCTTCGGAGATCCGAAAAAGACGCGCAGCTATAAAGGCAAATCGGCGAAAGACATACAGCTAGTAAAGCTTGCTGTCACCCGCGCGTCGCGGAAAAGCCCGGCTGGCGTCGCGACCAACCGGGCCGGCTTCGTTTCGTTGAAAGGGATGGTGGTTCAGGTTCCCGCGGCGCCAGTAACTTCATCCCTTCAAAATCAGAGCACGCTCCTCAACGCTGAACAGCCGCCGGGCCCGGATGTGCAGCACCGCCATCGCCTTTGCGACCGAGGGCCGCGTAACACCATAATATATGTAATCGTTGTATCGCCGCGGCAGCGCGAGCAGGAACCTCAGGTAGTTACGGATGGTCGTGTCGGCCGGCCGGCCATCCAGCTTCTCGGCGCTGCAGAGATTGAACTTCAACGTCTTGCCGGCACGCTCCAGCTCCACTCGCCACCCCCTCATAAAATCACCCTTGCGATGCTTGCATGCTCCGCATTCCTCGCATTCAAAGAAGGGCGCCGCGGTTATCTTTCCCAGATCCAGATCTGCCACGCTCATATATCTTGTTAGAACCTCTCGTTGACATTTTTCGCGCGTCGTCGCGAGTTCGCGTACAGTGTTGGTCGTTGATCACCGCTGCTGGCATTGGGTCTCCTTGGGTTGGGTTGGGCTGCCTGGGGGCAGATCGTTGTGGGGGGCATCCGGTTCCGTGACGCTCACGCCGCGATCCTAGCTTGACGTGGACAGCAGCACTGACAACCGTTCCGGGTCTTCGGCAGCGATCTCCCGTGTCAACTCTGCTAACCGTTCCAAGTCCTCGGCCATGAACTCCAGATCGGTGCCATCAATCGCGCCCTCAAGCCCGCCTCGCGCCAATCCATGAAGCTCTTCAGCCAAGTGCTTAGCCATCATCTTGCAAAGCTCCCTTCGCACTCCGCGGCTCATTTTTTCCTCTTTTTCCTTTTCGAGCTTTCATCACGATCCCTCCGTTAGTTTCTGCTGATTTAGCGCACCATCACGCGTTCGCACGCAGTTTATTACTTGTTCAGTTTGATTGTGTCAAACGTCGAAGGATGGATGAACGCTGGTTAGGTGGGTTGAAGTTTCTGAAACTTCAGAAACTTCATTAAAGCAGGCTAAAACGAAGCTGCTTTAAAGCGCCTAAATGGTACTGTGTCTTATTATATCGGCAGCAGGTGCTTGTGGATTGTGTTGATAAGATTGTGGATAACCGATGCCGGGTCCACAAAAAAGCCGGCACCACAGAGCGTGGCACCGGCCTGCTGACGAAATCAAGGCGAGGTGAACTTAAGCGACCGGCTCGCCGGCGAGAGCCTGCACTTCATCAGGCTGTCCCGGCGTCACCGTGTCTTGCGGAGGCACGTAGGGCGTTAGCCCATTAGGAAGCATGATTCCGATGGTCTGGTTCAGGCACTTCCGCATCGTCTCTGTGTCGAGGTGTGCGTAGCGCGCCGTGATGCTACTATCTTTGTGGTTCAAGATTCTACGGATAAGATCCATCGTGTGCCCGGCTTGCGCCATATGGCTCGCAAGGGTGTGGCGCAGGTCGTGTATGCGACACTTCGGAACGCCAGCAGCCTCGCGGATGCGATTCCATGCGATCTTTGGCTCTTCGATGTGGCCACTCGCACTGGTGTGCCCAGTCTCTTGGTTCGCCGGGAATATCCAGGGCGCTGGCGTCCGGCTCAAGAAAAGATCCGTCAGAACCTCAAGAGCAAGGTCCGGCAAGGGCAGTCGGTGCGCTCGTTTCGCCTTTGTGTTCGTGGCTGGGAAAACGATCTCCTTGCTCTCCCAGTTGATGTCGTCCCATTGCGTGAGCTTCATTTCGCCGCTACGGCAGCCCGTCATCAGCAAAAGTGGAAAGAACGCTCGCCAACGTCAATCGTGCTCTTTTGCAATGGCGTCATTGACGCGAGCTATCTCTTTCACACCCAAATAATTTTCGCGCGGCTCCTCTGGATTAAGCTTAATGCCCCCACGTCCGTATTTTGACACCCGAGCAGGATTTTTTCCGCTGAAGAACTGATCATCATCCAAGGCGTACGCGTAGACTGACCGGAGAAACCGCACGAAATGGTTGGCTGCGTATGGGCCATGCCTAGTCCCAATTTCGGTGTGCAACGCCTCTATGTCCGGTCGCCTCACTTCGGCCAGCTTTCGTTCACGCCATTCATTGGGCAGGTACGCCTTCACGTACCACTCGTTGTCACGAATCGTGCGTGCCCGGTTATGCTTGCGGGAGCGGTTCGTCATGTAGATTTCGATCAGTTCGCCGAGTGTAAGATCGCGCCGTACCGGTTCTGCCGCGGCAAATGGGTTAGACTTCGTCTCCCGCAGCCCGCGGTTGTAGGCTTCCGCCAGCGTTCGAGCAGTATTCGCCGAGTACCTTACGAACTAGCTTACCGTCGATGCGCGCCTCCCAGACAAAGTACTTACTCCGCTCGGTAACCTTCAGCTTGAAGTGCTCCGCCCGGTCGCGAATGAAGTACTGCGCGGGATGCTTTGCGCCTGGCTCCCGCTTCGCCAGCTTGGCGTCCCCGATCTTCTTATCGCTGATTCCTCGCCGCATGGTTCCTTCGTCATTGTGGCAACCGAGTCCTGCGGCCGCCCGAGCCGTCTAGTATATCGTTAGTATACTTCGGTGGCCGTTTCGTGCACGCTGTCTGGAGAGCAATTACCAGTTAAGTACATAGACTATATCACGGAAAGCACTGGGGCACAAGCGCTTCGAGCGCCAAAGACGCCTGTCAGTGGTTATATAGTTGAACGTTAGTAAACTCTGTTAAATCAAGAAACGTTCAAACTTCGGATCCGAGGGTTGGGGGTTCAAATCCCTCCGGGCGCGCCAAATAATTTTATCGGAATCTCGTGACATTTTTGTCCTTTGATGGGTCGGTGCCGCTGCCCACGGCGCTGACTGTATCCTGATTTTTGCGACAAAAGGGCGCCACACGGCCGGTTTTATGGAGCCGTTGAGATCAGCTATGAACGCGTTCACCCGCTCGACGTCTCAGGCAGATTTGCCCTATCAGTGCCGGGCGTTCCGGTGCCGATGCTACGGTCCGCGGCGCTCATGTGGCGCCGCTCGCCACCCAGCTTGAGCTTAACTCCAGCCGCCGAATTGTCTGGCGTGCCTTGCACTCGGATATGGCGGCCCGCGTCCGGATGTGGGAGTACGACAACCCGACGCGAAAACGTCAAGCTCGCCTCAAAGCTTCACGGCAGTGGTTGCGGTTGCCATCGCATGATGTGGCGCGACGGATGCCTCAGAGCCCACTTACAATTTACTTGCGTAAATATCCCTGGAGTGTTTTATAAAGGATAGGACATAGTACGTTAGCCGAGATTAAGCGTAGACAGGAGTAGCTCTGCATTGATTGTGGCTTGTGCATTGGAACGCCGGATCCGCGGACCTGGCTTTGGAAATACGTGATGACGACCGCTCACCGCGGTAGCCGCGGGCCAGACGTTTGGCAGATTGCGATCTTGGTGAAGATAGAGGCGGTCAGAAACTCGCGCAGAGTCTCTTGGCCGCACCTGCAAGGCGGTGAGTCCATCGGATTTGTGAATGTATAGCGCGATCGGGGACCAGGATTATCGTTTTGGCCGCCGCCGAACCCGACCACGAGCGGCAATGGGAACACCGCTTGCGGCTCGGGTACGGGCACCGGGTAACGTCACCGGCACTGGCCAACACCACGTCTGGTTTCGATCTTTTTTAACAACGACAGTGACGACAACAACGCAACATGGAGGGCTGAACAAATGACGGGTAAAGCGCACACATTGAAAAGGCCGGCGGGAACAACTATGTTTTATCTCGCGGCACTTGCGGCACTTGTAGTGATCGCACTATCGAGCGCGGGCACGGCAGCCGCACAGACCTGCGGCTACTGCGTAGGGGGCGACAATACGGAGTCCGGGCAAAACGGGCTGCCCTCGGGCACAAAGGGCATCGACAACTCCGCGTTTGGAGACGGTGCGCTCTTCCATTGCACCGGCGGTAACTTGAACACGGCCGTCGGAGTGAACGCCCTCCTGAACAACAACGCCGACCAGAATACCGCCGTCGGCGTGGACGCGCTGGAGAGCAACACCACGGGCTTTTTCAACACGGCGACCGGTTACGAAGCCCTCCAGAACAATAACGACGGTTATAATACCGCCGACGGATGGGAATCGCTCTTGAACAACACCCTCGGTAACGCCAACACCGCGATTGGAGCGGTTTCGCTTCAATCGAACACTACGGGAAGTTACAACACTGCGCTCGGACCATATTCGATGCAGTTTAATACGACAGGTGGCGACAATGCCGCCGTCGGTTCAGGTTCCCTGCAAAACAATACCTCTGGCATTGAAAATGCTGCCGTCGGAGAAAACGCGCTGAGGCAGAACAGCACGGCTTCTCAGAACACGGCTATCGGATGGAGCGCCCTTCAGAGCAATACCACTGGTAGCAACAATGCTGCGCTGGGCTTTCTTGCACTGTACGCCAATACCACGGGAATCGAGGAAACCGCGAGCGGAGCGTCAGCCCTGCAGCACAACACCACCGGCCTGTACAACACCGCGGCCGGATATAGTGCGCTGGCCGCCAACACGACGGGTGGCTTCGACACCGCCGCCGGTGTCAACGCGCTGTTGAGTAACACCACGGGGCAAACCAACACCGCCGTTGGGGTCGGCGCGATGAAAGTCAACACGACCGGGAGCAATAATGTCGCCCTCGGTTACCAGGCTGGCGCTAACTTGACCACGGGCAGCAACAACGTGGACATCAGCAACCTCGGGGTGGCCGCCGAGTCGAACACGATTCGCATTGGTATCCAGGGTACCCAGACCGCGACATATATCGCCGGCATTTTTAACAGCGCTGCGAGCGGAGGTGCGGTCGAGGTGAGCAGCACCGGAAAATTGGGCATCGTGGTGTCCTCTGCGCGCTTTAAACGCGACATCCACGACATGGACAATGCGAGCAGTAAGCTGCTGAAGCTCCGCCCGGTTACGTTCGTTTACAAACAGGACCCGCAAGGTGAGCGTCAGTATGGCCTCATCGCGGAAGAAGTGGCACGAATCTATCCTGAGCTGGCCGTTTACGGCACAGATGGCAAAGTGGTTACAATCCGCTATAACGAGCTGACCCCGATGCTGCTGAACGAAGCGCAAAAACAGGCGAAGCTGATTGAGCAACAGGCCGTGCAGATCAGAAGACTTAGCGCGAAGGTTGCCGAAGAGCAGGCTGATCGGGCCTCTTTCGAGCAACGCCTCTCGGCCCTGGAGCAAACGCGGGCGGAACGCGACCAAAACCAGACGCTAGCGGCGGCGATCAGCAAGTAAAAGCTGTTTCGAGCGGATTTGTCGGCCGGCGGTCGCTTTCGCGATCGCCGGCCGAATCGTTTTCCAAAAACCGGCCAATTTTCAGGAGTCTTTGAGGTCAGCGCGAAGCGCGGCGAAAGCCTGGATGCCTTCCTGCCATGGCGGAAGCAGTATTCGCGGTTCCTGAATCGTGGTCAAAACGGTGTAGCGCGGCCGGACCGCCGCCGCGGGAAACTCGGTGTGAGAAACCGGTACCACCTCGGTATTCAAACCCAATATCGAGAACAGCAGGCGCGTCATCTCGAACCGCGACGTACCTCCCTGCCCGGCCATGTGATACACACCGTAGGCCTGGCTCTGTATCAGTTCGGATATCGCCTGGGCCAGATGCGGCGCATACGTCGGCGAACTGAACTGGTCATCCACCACTTTGACCTGGGCCCGTTGGCTCAGGGACAGCATCGTATTCGGGAAGTTCTTACCGGCCGAATGAAACAGCCACGCCGTTCGCACGACGTAATGGCGCTGGTTCAGCTCCTTGACCGCGATTTCACCGGCCAGCTTGCTCGAGCCGTACACGGAAAGTGGCCGCGGTTGATCGTATTCGTGATACGGGCGATTGGCGGCGCCGTCAAACACATAGTCAGTCGAGACGTGCAGCAGCGCAATTCCAGCCGCTGCCGTAACCAGAGCGAGGTTGCGCGGACCCAGCGCGTTGATTTTATAAGCATCGACGGCGTTGGTTTCGGCCCCGTCGACGTCGTTATAGGCGGCGGCATTGATTACCAGGTCCGGAGCGAACGCGGTTATTGCCTCACGCACATTATCGAGCCGGGTGATGTCGAGTCGTTCGCGTCCCGCAGCTTCGACCTCATGGTGGCCAAGCGCTGCTACCAGCGAGCGCCCCAGTTGTCCGGCGCATCCAGCAATCAGGATCTTCACGTTACCTCTCCTTGTACTGCGGCAGAAATTCCATCAATTCGCGCAGTGGCCGGGCGTCGCGGTCCTTGTCCGACAACACCGGCTGGGCGGTCGGCCACTGGACGCCGATGCTCGGGTCGTTCCAGATAATCCTCAGTTCGTCGGATGGGTTATAATAGTCGGTGCATTTGTACTCGACCTCGGCAAACTCGCTGAGCACGCAGAAACCATGGGCGAATCCAGGCGGCACGTAACACTGAAGAAAGTTATCCGCGGTCAATTCAATCTTTATCCAGCGCCCAAACGCCGGCGAGCCTTTGCGGATATCGACTACGACATCGAAGATCCTGCCGTGCAAGACACGAATCAATTTACTTTGCGGATGCATCCGTTGGGCATGAAGACCCCTGATAGTGCCGCGCTCCGAGCGGGAATGATTGTCCTGGACGAACGGCCCTGCCACACCGCCTTCTTGGTACTTGCGTTGCTGGTAAGTCTCCAGGAAAAATCCCGCGCGGATCCCGGAATAGATCCGGCTCGATTACTAACACTCCGTCGAGCGCGGTTGGGATAAATTTCATCGTAACCTCAATCCGGCATCAAACCTTCTATGCTCCCGGCGGTCCCGGGTGCTCTTGGTCATAGCGTCCCGCCTGGACCGAAGAGCACCAATCCGCGTTGGACAGGTACCAGCGCACGGTGCGCCGGATGCCATCTTCGAAAGCGCATTTCGGCTGCCATCCCAGCTCGCGGCGGATCTTGCTGATGTCGGTTGCATAGCGGCGATCATGTCCCGGGCGGTCGGGCACGAATACGCGTAGCTCCCGGTAACTGGTAACGCCACGGGCGCGCAAGGCGGCGTTTCCCGCGGCCGGCAATTCTTCCTCCAGCGCGGCGCAGATTGCCTCGACCATCTGCAGGTTGTTGCGTTCGCTGCGGCCGCCGATGTTGTATTTCTCGCCCACGCGTCCCCCGCGCAAAACCGCTGCCAGGGCCGCGCAATGGTCCTCCACGAACAGCCAGTCCCGCACGTTAAGACCGTCGCCGTATACCGGCAGGTCTTTGCCCGCCACCGCATTGAGAATCATCAGTGGAACCAGCTTCTCGGGAAACTGGTAGTAGCCGTAGTTATTAGAGCAGTTGGTGATCAACGTGGGCAGTTTGAAGGTCTCGTGATAGGCGCGCACGAAGTGGTCGGCCGCCGCCTTGGACGCCGCGTAAGGCGAGTTGGGCGCGTACTGCGCATCCTCGCGGAACAAACCCTGCGGACCCAGGCTGCCGTACACCTCGTCGGTCGAGACGTGAAGGAACCGGAACGAGTTTCGTTCATCTCCGAGCGTCCGGTAATAAGCGAGGGCAGCCTCCAGCAGCTCGAATGTTCCGGCCACGTTCGCATCCAGAAAGTTTCGCGGTCCGTCGATCGAGCGGTCGACGTGAGTCTCGGCGGCAAAGTGGACTATCGCGGCGGGCCGATATCGCTCCAGCACATTCTTGACCGCCGTTGCTGTCACAGATGTCGCCCTTTACGAACGCATACCTTTGATCGTTTTCCACGTCCTTCAGGTTAAGCAGCGAGCCGGCGTAGGTAAGCTTGTCGAAGACTACCACTCGAGCCTCGCTGTGCCGCAGCGCGAACCGCACAAAATTGGAGCCAATGAAACCCGCTCCACCGGTCACCAGCATGGTTTCCATCGAATCTGGATCATCCTCGGTCTGATATGCGCCACGTCCAATCTCTTCCAACCGTTCCAGTTTGACATCGGATTGCGCGTTTGGGTACTAGAGCAGACAGGGTCCGTCGTTTGGTTCCGATTCGCAACGCAAGAGGAGGTTCTCACGTGCCTGAGCTAAAGGAAAATGTGGAAACCCAGGGAACTCCGAAAATCGGGCCGGTCGCTACTGACCTGCTGTTCGAAAACGATGAGGTCAAGATCTGGCAGATGAACCGGGGCCGGGGGAATCCTTCTGGCATCACTATCACAACTACGATTACGTCCTCTTCCAGGTAACTGATTTGTT
The DNA here is from genome assembly GCA_963824565.1 of uncultured Pseudomonadota bacterium. GTDB lineage: Bacteria > Desulfobacterota > Binatia > Binatales > Binataceae > JAJPJA01. Next base: position 14,039 of record CAWGQB010000015.1, read on the forward strand.
GGGCGCCAATGACGGCGAAGAGGAGCACAAGCGGGTCTGGGAATCGCGTTCGCAAGCCGAGCAGAGTGCGGCCAGCCAGGAGTCGCGGGTGGGCACTCTGCTGCCCGCGCACGGTATCCATTTCATTCCGGGCACCGGATGGCTCTCGCCCGGTTTTATCAACCTGGGCAGCACCCGCTTTCTGGGGATACTGGTCGAGATCAAGCGGGCTCGCCGCCCGGGCCAGGAAAACGTGGGTTACTCGCGCAGCGATGCGCTCGCGGGCCTGGAGCCGCGACCGGGCTCAGTCCACATGCTGGAAAACGACCGGGTGCGGGTTTACGAAACGACGCTGGAACCCGGCCAGAGCGAACAGTCGCGAGCCCAACTCGACAGCGGAGTCTATGTGATTGATGGCGGAAGGATTCGGGTCATCGAGGAGGACGAACAGGGTCAACGGCGCGACCTCCGAACAGGAGCATCCAAGCGTCAGCGGCTACTTTCTGCCCGGCGGTGTCCGCCGCCAGTTCGTCAACATCGGCTCGACCCGGTATCGGCATCTGAGCGTCGAGATCAAATAACGCAATTCGCAGCGGCCCCTTTTTCCGATGTGCCCCGGTGGTCGCCGCGGGCCGCACCCTCCCTTTCTTGTCCCCATTTCCTCCTGGAGCGGTTCAAATCTGCCGCGCTGTAAACGCTGGCGGTTTTCTTGCGTCAAATCATTGTAGAAGGGACGGACGGATTAATGAGATGGCGGATTACAGCACTTTTGGCCGGGTTGACCATGATGACGACGATAAGCGTAGCCGCGGTCTCATCGGCGTACAACTACCAGCAAGCGCTGGCGCACGACTATGCCTGGCTCGGCTACTACAAGAAGCATCACAACTGGCCCGCGGTTCAAGCCGAGGACGCCAAAATTGCTCAGGAAGAGCATCAACTGCGCAAAATGCATCATTTCGAACAGGCTCACGACTACAGCTACCATCACGATTATCCGCCCGGATGGGTTCACTAGACGGGCCTCCACATCCGCACGCTCACGGAGGAACGCGCATGTTGTCACTTAGCTCGATTTACGATGGATGCCGCAATCGCCTTCAAAAGAACAACTTTGGCACCCGGTTATGGGCCTTTTTGTGCGTCGCGCTCTTTGTCGTCGCCCTCGCCGTTTCAATGATGGGATGCTCCGAGAGTGCGCTGAGCACCGCTCAAGGGAGTGCCGGAGCCGGCGGCGGAAGCGACTTGGCCAGTTCTGCGCCGGGATTTCCCGGTGCGGTAGATTCGATGGGTGGCCGGTTCAGCTCGGGCGCCCTACTTGGCCTTCAGATTCAAAACGAACAAATCCGGCCCTATTTCGGCGGATATTAGGGTTACCCATGCCACGAGGCCGCCGCAGCCCCGAGCTCGCGATTCAGCGAGCAAATCAAGGATTTTTTTCCACCCGACAGATTTCGCGCATTGCCCAGACGGCATCAGTCCATGCATCGCAATTGACTTCGCCAGCGGCCTTCGATTCCGCGAGTCGCGCCATCTCTCACAACTATTTCATTGAGCCGACGTTTGACTGTCTGTTAGCGTAAGCATCGAGCGATTCGTAGCAGGCTGCCAAAAAAGTCTTCGCAACCTGTTCCCTCACTCCTTATCTCCCCAAGACAGGGAGAATTTCAGGAATGAAGGCATCTTTATGCAGGATGCTGAGAGCCGGCTACAAGTCTTGCCTATTTGAGCCGATGTTTTCAGTATCCTGCTATCTAGCGATAACCATTATCTAAACCTGGCAATAAGCGAAATGCGAATCGAATGAGGAAAAGCTCGTTACTGTTTGCAATAATGGCGTTAGCAATCGCATGTCTTTCTTTTTCCTGCCGGCTGGTCACACAGACGATTGCGACAGGCGGCGAGCAGCGGCTCGCGAAAGCAGCCCCTCCCCCGGTCAAGGAGGGACCGCACGTGATTGTCTTCGCGATGGACGGAGCCGTTCCCGCCCAGTTGATGGAAGCGATCCAATCCGGCAATGCGCCGCATTTCTCGGCATTGCTCGGCAACGGACAGGGTAACGGGCTCTTCGAACACGCGTACGCCGCGCCCAACGCGTTAAGCATGCTCCCCTCCAGCACCATCGCTGACTGGGCCGCCATTTTTACTGGTTCGACACCAGCTCAGGACGGGGTGCCCGGCGACGAATGGTTCATCCGGAGCACCGCGAAGTTCTACGCTCCCGTGCCGATTTCGGTATCTAACATCACGGATAACACAAAAACGGTGGAAGATGATCTGATCGGGAAAGTGCTTAAAGTGCCGACTCTGTACGAATTGTTGGGCAAAAGGTCTTATGTGTCGATGAATTCGATACATCGGGGCGCCACCTATTACACCACGATCGCACCGGCCGCATTTGCCCCCATGATCCAGAGCCTAATCAAAGGGACGCTCGAAGGGCACGAGGCCGAAAGATCTCTAAGCGGTTCGATCGATCGCGAATCAGTCGACAAATTAATCCAGACTATCGACGAGCATGGGATTCCTGACCTGCAGGTGGTCTATTTCCCCGGAATCGATATTTTCACTCACGAAGCCAAGGACCCGCTCAATTCCCAGATGCGATATCTTTCAAAAGTGACCGATCCTCTCGTAGGTGAAGTGCTGAACGAATACCGGAAAAAGGGGATCAACAATCTGTATGTAGTCTTTATTTCCGACCACGCCCACATCCCCACGATTGACAACGAAAGCAACGAACTCGGCACGGGGAATGATTCCCCCTTCACGGTGGTTCACCACGCAGGATTCCGGGTCCGCAAACCCTCGCTTATCGTGGACCCGGAAAATGACTTTCAGGCCGTGCTCGCCTATCAAGGCTTTATGGCCTATGTTTACCTGGCTGATCGTTCAACGTGTCCAAAAGACGGGAACGTATGCGACTGGCGCAAACCTCCTCGCTTTCAGCAGGACCTGATGCCCGTGTTGCGAGGATTCTACACCTCCAACCGCTGGGGCAGGCCGGTGCGCAAGCTCAAGGGGACAATCGATCTCATTCTCTCCAGGGAACCGGTCGGACCCGGTCAGAGCGCGGGACCCTTCAAAATCTTCGATGGGCATGACCTGGTCTCGATTGACGACTATCTGTTAGACAACCCTCGTCCTGACCTGGTCGATTTTGCGCAGCGGATAAAATGGCTCAGTGCCGGACCGTACGGCGACCGGGCAGGCGATATCCTGTTGTTACCTCGCGCGTGCACCAACCTGCCGATCCAGGATCGCTATTATTTTTCAGATATGACTCATTACAGCTGGCATGGCAGCGCCTGCGAACAGGATAGCCACATTCCATTTATCCTCGCGCAGCAAAATGGCTCAGGTGAGCAAATGCGGGAGATCTTGCGCGGATTCGGGGGCGATTCCCCGTCCGAGAAAGAGCTCACCCCACTGGTGCTGCATTTGTTCGGTCAATCCGAAGGCGAAAGCGTAAAGCGACCTTCCAACGGCAGCTTCCAGACCTCGCGCTCCGATGGCGGAACCCGCTCGAGCGTGGAATCGGATCAGGAGTGATTCCAAACAAGCTCGGGGAAGTTCTTTTGAAAAACTGCGTTTTGCGTTCAATAGGACGGCTGGTTCTCCTTCACCACCTGGAGAAAGGATGTGCGACCAGGTTTGAATTGAAATAGCGCGGATCGCCGGTCACTTCGGCACCGATCCAATCGGGAAGCGAAACCTCCTGATTCTCGTCTGTGAGTTCAACTTCAGCGGTGATCAGACCCCGGTTCTCCCCCTCGAATTCGTCAACCTCCCAGGTCAGGCCACCGAACTGGATCCGATAGCGGGTTTTCTCGATCAGAGGGCGTTCGCACAAGCGGTCGAGAATCTCCTTCACGTCGGCCAACGGGATTTCATACTCGTACTCGGGCCTGCGTCGGACCGACATTGACTGCCCTTGACCGTGATGAAACCCTTATCGCCAGCGACGCGAACGCGGACCGTGCGCTCTTTCACGGTGCTGAGGTAACCCTGACGGTAGCGTTTGCCGTTGCCCTGACCGCGCCAGGAATCGCCTTTCACCAAAAACTTCCGTTCAATTTCTTTCGCCATCTGATTCTCACCATCGCCGGGTGAATCGAGCCGGCACCGTCATCGTAACCCAAACCCGAGCATCCGTTTGATCTGCCGCACATAGCTGAGATTCGGCAAACTCCCGAGGCCGAATTCGTCGATCAACCGCAATACGGCATCGGGATTCTCCGATTCCATCGCCACAGTATCCTGCGGCATATCATTGATCGTCACCGACGCGAATTCAGCCTGGCACGCCTCCAAACTGAACTTAAACCGCGTTTTGGAGACTTTCGCGATAGCGATTGCGTTCTGCGGTCCGAATGATTTCGTTCGACAAAATCCGTCATCGCATACTGTGCTGCGGGAGAGCTGCGGGGATCCAGTTCAAGCCGAGGGAGGATTTCGGTGGCAATGACCGACCGATCGAGCGGAAAGCGGCTTTGAGGACCGGCTTCCACAGTTCAAGGCCCAGGTGTTCCGCATTCAACTCCTTGATATCCATCAACTCCGAGCGGATTTTGACGATCGCTTCGGTCGGTCGTTTTGGAAACGAAATAGGTTTCCTCGCTGACCGCCCTGATCGGCGTGGCACGGCGTTCGAGCCTTTCTTTGAGCTCGCCGAAGTTCTGCGCCCAAACTCGAAATTCGTAGCGCGGCTGAGTCTCCGCCATTGCCTTTAATCCTTCGACGGGTCAACTCCGGATATCCATACGATAGCAGGCCGGGCGACTCAGGCGGAGCTATTTGTTTGACGGCAGCTTTAAATCCGCGTGACACTGGCGGACGCACCGCCATCGCCAGACTGGACTTCAAGACTTTACTCCCGCGCCAATGTTCTATGATAAGTACCGGTTCGATTTTCGCTGCGCGCCAGCGATACAGGTGGCGCCAAATCAATGGAGTAAGCTGATGCCTATCACCCAGTTCGTGCATGTCTCAATCGGCGTTTCGGACCCGGAAAAGTCGGTGCCGTTTTACCGCGATATTCTCGGTTTCAAGCTGATCGCAACGCTCCATTACGACAAGCCCGGCCCGGCCAAGGTAATGGGCTTTAAGGAGGCCGACTTCACGGTCTGGCTCATGATGCGCGACGGCTTTCGGCTGGAGCTGATTCATTTCAATCACCCCAAAAGCGAACCGCTGCGCGATCGGCCGCGCACCAACGCGCTGGGGCTGTCGCATCTGACGGTCGGAATCCAGGATCCGGAAAAGACTATGGCGGAGCTCAAGGCGCGCGGGGTCAAGGTCTGGGAGCATACGGTGGGCAATTTCGAGGAAGGCGCCCCCGGCTTTATGTTCCTGTTCGAGGACCCCGACGGCTTTCTGATCGAATGCTACAACGCGCCGGCCGATGGCAAATTCCCCTATGGCTAGGTTGCACCGGCCTAGCGCTTCGGGTCTGAGGCCGGCGCGGCTCTCGCACCTCTCAGACGATTACCGCGCCGGCGCTGGTATGGATGGTTTGCGCGTTAACCTGGCGGCTGGCGGGCAGACACAGAAACAGGATCGCCGCCGCCACGTCCTCGGGCTGCGAGGGCCGATGAAACAGGTTTTCCAGGGGACCGCTGGAGACCGCGCGCTGAAAGGTTTCTTCACCGCCCAGCGCCCGCGTCATCCCGGTGATGGTAAATCCGGGCGCCACCGCATTGACGTTGATGTTATGCTGCGCCAACTCGGCGGCGGCGCAGCGCGTTAGCTGGACGATCGCGGCTTTCGAGGTGGCATAAGCGATTGGCGACTGCCGCGCGCGGAACGCGGAGCTCGAGCTGAGATTGACCACCCGCCCTCCTCCGCCGCGCTCGACCATGTGTTTGGCCACATGCTTGAGCAGCAGCATCGGCGCCTTGATATTCACTGTGTGGATGAAGTCCCAGCTCTCTTCATCGAGTTCGAGCAGGGTCCGGGTTCTCCCCGCCACACCGGCGCAGTTGATCAGGATGTCGATTCGTCCCAAATCGCGTACTACCCCGGCAACCACGTCCCCGATTTCTTTGGTCCTGGTCAGGTCGAATAGCACGGGGAGCGTTTTGCCTCCGGACTTCCGGCCCTCCTCGGCAATCTCCTTGACGCCGGCTTCATCGCGGTCGAGGATCGCCACTGTCGCGCCGGCGCCAAGCAATGCCAGCACCGTCGCCCGTCCGATGCCGGACGCCCCTCCGGTCACTAACGCTACCTTTCCCGCAAGCACTTGTATCCATTGTGGTTTCCTCCGTGGATGCTGGCGGAACAGACGTCAACCCGCCAGGAATTCGCTGACCGGTTTTTCCACCGCGGTGCCTTTGAAGAAGTCCGGATTCAGCCCGGTCCACATTTTGACCGGGTTGGTGAACACGAAGTCGCGAAAATCCGCTTCGGTAATCGCGCCCTTTTCGACCAACTCATGGACCTCGTGCGCCACTTCCTTCATGTCCGGGACGTCCCAATGCCCGATGTCCGAACCGAGGATGGCATTAAGACGCGCGCCCATCGGATTCTCGCGCGCGTTGAAGGCCGAGGCGGTGATGGGATCGTCGGCTTCGCAACCGAAATAGAAATGCTTGACGAAGATGTCGCGGATATCCTCCTTGCGCTTGATCCCGCAACGCCGAAAGTCGTCGAGGGTCGCCGGATCCTCCTTGCTGCCGGTTACGCTCATCAGCAGCTCGGAGCCTTCCACCAATTCGCGGCCCTTGGTCAGCTTGCCGCCATAGCGCCGGAACAGATCGGTGAACAATGCGCGGTCGAGGTGGGCGGGGTCGTAGTTGGCGATGCTCTTGATGTTGCGCTTTTCCCAATGGCCCAAGGTATCGGCGAACAGGCTGCGCGCCCATCCAACGCCGCCTTCAAGGAAAGAGAATTTCAATTGCGGAAAGCGCTGCGCCACGCCGCCCAAAAACAGCGACTTGCAAACCGCCTCGCTGGCGGTCGCGAAATGGCCGATATGGTTGTAAGTGAAATTCGAGATCGAGATGCGGCTACCCCAGCCCATCGACGACGGATGGAAGGTCGGCACGACCTTGAGCTCGACGCATTTGGCCCACACCGGATCGTAATCGTGTTCGCTGTCGATCCCGTAGGTGTCGAGCCAAAACGCGTAGCGCGACGCTTCAGGATACCTTTGCGCCACCACTGGGATCGGCCGCATCACATGCCCCGCCATCAACACCACCTTGAGTCCGAGTTCCTTGACCGCGAATTCCAGCTCCTCGATCGCCTCGCCCGGATTGTGCATCGGGATTACCGCGGTGGGGGTCATTTTATCGGCGAACTCGCGGAAGAGGTCCGCGTACATCCGGTTCAGGGCGCGGCAACTGGCGCGTCTGACCACCTCGTCGTCGAAGCTGGGTGCGACCAGTCCCAAGCCCGGATACAGCACGGTAAAGTCCAGGCCGATTTCTTCGAGCCGTTCGTACATCAGCTTGGGCAGCATCGCGGTGGCCAAATCCAGCGTGTTCTTCGTGGGGACGTTCCAGAATGCTGGCCGCACCGAATGGCGCTCGCGCCGCTGCTCCGGCGAAAGTTCGTACCATCCGGTGTTGAGATGGCTGTTGCCCCAGGCGGCGCCGAAGCGCTCCAGGATTTCTCCGCCGCCCTCGGCCTTGAGGTAATCGACAAAAGCCGGGAAAAACTCAACGAAGTGTCCGTCCGAATCAATTACAGGATGGCCATAGCGGTAACTGCTCATGGAATCATGCTCCCTCGTCGCATCTTATACACGATCACGGCCCGCACCGGGGCCCCTACCACAAATTCTTTCCGTCGACGACTACTACCGGCACGGCGTCAAGATCGAAGTCGTCCAGCAGCCATGCGTTCACGCCAATTTTCGGATTGTCAAAATCCGGCTTGCCAGACGACCAGTCGGGCGATTCGCTGTAGGTGCCGCAGCCGCAGGTCGCGCAGAAATGATGCTGCACCGTTTTGGTTTGCCATAGATAGGTTGCGACTTGTTCGGGCGGCGTGGTCAGCCGGAACTGCTCGGGCTTGTAATAGGCCCACAGCACGCCGCGTTTCGAACAGAAGGAGCAGGTACAGCGCGTCACGTTTGCCGGCGCCTGCGACAGCTCGAATTGCGTTCCTCCGCAATGGCAGCTTCCTTTGATGGTCATGGCTTCGCCGCCTCCCGGTTACTGAGTGTCGCGAACAATTTCCGCCCTTGAATCGATCATCACCGCGACCCCTTCGCCAGCGTGGGGTCCTGAGCGATGACGCCGTCATTAAGCAGCGCCGCGACGGTATCCGAGGTGTAGCCCAGGCATTTGCCCAGCACTTCATGGTTATGCTCGCCGAGCCTCGCCACTATCGGGGGAATCCGCGGCGGGGTCTTCGACATATGAAAGGGAGCCTTCGGCAGCGCGAACTCGCCGAAGCCCGGGAACGTCGATGGTCTCCATGATGCCGCGGCTCTTGAGTTGCGGATGATTGACCGCCTCTTCAACGGTCAGCACCGGAGCGGCGATCAAGCCGGCGTCGCGGAAGAACTTGATCGCTTCATCCCGATGCGTGAAGCGTTGATCAATCCACTCCTGAACGATTTCGGCCAAGATGTAGCGGTTGTCCGATCGGTCTGGAAGTGCGGCAAATCGCGGATCGTCCTTGAGCTCCGGCATCCCAATCGCCCGGGTGAATTGTTCCCAGTAATGGTTCAGCACGACCAGGATCAGGTAGCGGTCGCCAACCTTATAGTAACCGTGCGGCGTGTCGCCGTTGCGATGGCTCCCGAATGGACCGGGCTTAAAGTCGCCATTGCTGAATAGCCACTGGGAAAATGAGTTATCATGCAGATGGAATATGGATTCACTGAGCGACAGGTCGATATATTGTCCAGCGCCGGATTTTTCGCGATAGAACAACGCGGTCACAACCGCGCCATAGGCGCTGACCCCGGCGTTGCCGTCGGCCATAAAGACCCCGGTGAAGACTGGAGTGCCGTTGGAATCGGCGGTCATCGAGGTAACCCCCGACATCGCCTGCGCGAGCGCATCGGTGCCGGGAAGGTTGGCCATCGGACCGGTCTGGCCGAACGCGGATACCGAGCACATTATCAGGCGCGGATTGACGGCGCTGAGCTCCGCCCAACCCAGTCCATACTTGGAAAGCAGCCCCGGCGTCAGGTTCTCGACAAAGACGTCAAAGTGCCGAATCAGGTCCTTGATCAACGCCGCCCCTTCGCGGCGTTTGAGATCGACGCAGAGGCTTTGTTTGCCGCGGTTGTAAAAGGCGTGCAGAGGATTGTAGCGCGGTTCAGGCGGCAGGCGCATCCGCCCGCGGTTGAAATCGCCGCCGGGCGGCATTTCCAGCTTGACCACCTCCGCACCCATATCAGCCATCATCCGGCCCACGATAGGTCCGGCGATGTAGTTGGTCAGTTCCAACACCCGCACCCCGGCGAGCGCTTGTGGTTCATTTGGCATTAGCAATCCCTCTTTCAGAAGCGTTCAGACAATGGCGCGCGAACTCATAAGCACTGGGCGGATAAGCAAGCGACGCTTCTCCCTGCCCACTGCCCTCGCGCGTTTACAACTTAGGAGTTCAGGTAGCGCCGCGCCAGCCCCTCCAGCACGGCATCATCGGCCTGCGGCGACCACAAATTGAAGACCAGCCGATGGGCTCCGGCAGCCTCGTAAGCGCGCAGCGTGTCGTTGAGGATCGGGCAACTCAATGGGAAAGAAGATCGAAATCTCGATCTTAGCGAAATCGCGCCCAGCATGCGCGCACAGTTGCTTCAGTGTCGTCAGGTCCTTGGCCAAGCGGTCGGGAGGCACGGCCAGCGGCGCCCATCCGTCGCCGAACGCGGCGGTGTTCCGCAGCGCGCGCAAGTAGTTGGGCGTGATACCCCCGGCTCCGATATGGATCGGCGGATGGGGTTTTTGCCGCGGCTTGGGCAAGCATCGAACCGGCGGAAAACGAACGAACTCGCCCTGGAAGCTGGATTCCTCTTTGCCCCATAGCTCCTTCATCGCGCGGATATACTCTGCCGTCACTTCCCATCGGCGGCGGAAATCCACGCCCATGATTTGGGTGGCCTCGGGTATTCCTCCGGTGCCGATTCCAAACAGCAGTCGACCGTTGGAATAGTAATCCAGGGTCGCAACCGTTTTGGCCAGCGTGATCGGCTCGTGTTCGGGAACCAGGCAAATCCCGGTGGCGATGCGGATGCGAGTGGTCGCCGCTGCAGCCGCCATCAACAATATGAATGGATCGGGAATGCGCGCGTACCAGTCGCCCGCCTTGTCCTGATAGGCCTCTTCGCTGACCTTGGTTTGAGGCGGCTGGAACGTGACCGGCATGATCGGATGTTCGGGAAGCCAAAATGACTCGAACCCCAGCTCCTCGCATCGGCGGGCGACGACGTCCGCGGGCGCGGTGTTTTCATTGATGTAAGCGAGAATCCCGATTTTCACTTGCCGCTTCGCTCCGATGCGCCGTCAGGACTGTAGATACCGCTTGGCCAAATCCTCCAGCACCGGCTCGGTGAGCTGCGGCGCGAACAGGGTGAAGACCAGCCGATGGGCTCCGGCCTCCGCGTAAGCGTGGATCGTCTCGCGCGGATTACCCAACTCCGTCGGCATGAAGATGGTGATTTCAAGCTTGCCAAAGTCGCGTCCCGCCTGTGCGCACAGTTCTTTGAGGATGGCCAGTTCCTTGACCAACAGATTGGGCGCGATCGCGACCGGCGCCCAGCCGTCGCCAAGGGCGACCGTGTCCTTGAGCGCGCGCGCCGAGCTGGGTCCGATTCCGCCCGCTCCGATATGGATCGGCGGATATGGCTTCTGGCGCGGCTTGGGCAGGGATTTGAGCAGCGGGAATTTGACGAACTCGCCTTCGAATTGCGATTCGGGCTTGGTCCACAGCTCCTTCATCGCGCGGATGTATTCGCGCGTGATGACCCATCGGCGGCGGAAATCAACTCCCATCGCCTCCGATTCCTCGCGGATTCCGCCCGCTCCGATTCCAAACAGGAATCTGCCGTTGGAGAACAGGTCCAGGGTGGCGATCGTTTTCGCCAGCGTAATCGGCTCATGCTCGGGAACCAGGCAAACTCCGGTGCCGAGCCGCAGCCGCGTGGTCGCCGCCGCCACCGCCATCAAGGTGACGAACGGGTCCGGGATGCGCGTGTACCAGTCGGGTACCTGATTCTTTTCGAAAACCCGCTCGGTGACATTGGTCTGGGGCGGCTGGAAGTCCGGCATCACCGGATGTTCAGGCAGCCAAATCGACTCGAACCCAAGCGCCTCGCATTTGCGCCCGATAACATCAGGCGGCGCCGTAGTCTCGTCGATGAACGCTCCCACTCCGATCTTCATGCGAAGGCTCTCCTTGGCGGTTCTCACTTATATGACGAGTCGAGCATTGCGCTCACCGGTGCGTCAAATATTCGGCGCTTCGCACCGGCTTTGCTCGACCCGATTGTCCTAACCTGCCCGCCAAGTGACTTGGCTGTCAATCGCCGTAAGATGCAGGTACCTGCTCCGTGGCGTAATGCGCTTCGCAGGAAACAAACGGATGGGGCTTGAACCGGCGATGCCCGATCGGATATCCCTCAGCGGCAACTTTATGGAGGTCGTACCCGCTTTTGCCCGCTGGCCGATCAAGGCCCGCAACTCGCGATGGGCCGCCGCGTCGGCGACTTTGCTCGTTCGTCAGGGCGTGACGCCAAACGCTATCTCTTGTGCGAGCATCGGATGCGCGGGCGTCGCGGGGGTCGCCTTTGTTGTGCTGCGGTTCGTGGGCACCGCCAACAGGGCAGGCGGCGCTGTTTATCGTTGCGATCGCAGGCATCCAGGAACGCCTGCTATGCAACCTGCTTGATGGGATGGTCGCGATCGAGGGCGGAAAGAAGACGCGATCAGGCGACATTTTCAACGACCTGCCCGACCGCATCTCGGACCCGTTGATTATCGTGCCGGCCGGCTATGCAATCACCACCTTGCCCTATGGCGCCGGCCTGGGTTGGCTGGCCGCAATGATGGCCGTGCTTACCGCCTATGTGCGCGTGCTTGGCCACAGCGCCGGAACGCCTGATTTCTTCATCGGACCGATGGCCAAGCAGCATCGGATGGCGACCATGACCGAGGCTTGCGCGCTGTGTGTTCCAGCCTCGTTCTGGTCGCTCCAGCAAATCATCCTGTACGCCGCGCTGCTGATCATTGCGCTGGGCAGCGCGGCAACCGTGGTCCGGCGCGTCGTGCTCATCGTCCGTACCTTGGAACAGCGATGATTGCGGGGCTGATTCGACTGTTTACCGGCGCGCAGGCGCGATGGGCTGGCTGTTCTCCGGATCTGGTGCAGCGGGTTTATTTCGCCAATCACACCAGCCATTTGGATTTTCCCGTGATTTGGGCCTCGCTGCCCGACGCCGTGCGGGCCCGCACGCGCCCGGTCGCGGCGCGCGACTACTGGGAGGGGACGCGGTTGCGCCGCTACCTGGCCAGGGACGTGTTTCGCGCTATCATGGTCGAGCGCAGCAAAGCGGCCTTGCGCAACAACCCGCTTCGTCCGATGGAAGAGGCGGTGGAAGCGGGCGACTCGCTGATTCTTTTTCCCGAGGGCACGCGCAACCTCGATCAGGACGAGGGGCTGCGTCCGTTCAAGCCCGGGCTCTACCATTTGGCGCGGCTTTTCCCGCACTTGCAGATGGTGCCGGTGTACCTGGAGAACCTCAACCGCATCCTGCCCAAGGGCGAGTTTATACCGATTCCGCTGCTGGCGGCGGTTACGTTCGGCGTGCCGATCGGGCTTTCACCGGGCGAAGATAAGCGCACCTTCCTCGCCCGCGCACGCGGAGCGGTTGCCGCGATGAAGGACGCGCAGGCGTGACGATTTTCAACGACCCGCGGATGCTGCTGCTGCTTGAAGTCATCGTGGCGATCCTGGTTATCGCGACGGTTGCCGGCAGTTTGATGCGACGCTGGGCCCGCACTGGTTCTGCCCGCGCCACGGCTGACAATATCGTCGCGCGGACCCGTGCATGGTGGATGATGGCGGGGGTCTTTCTGGCCGCCGGACTAATCGGCGTCGGCGCGTCCGCGATTCTGTTCGCCCTCATATCGTTTCTCGCGCTACGCGAGATGATTACGCTGAGCCCCACCCGTCACGCCGACCATCTTACCTTGTTCACCGCGTTCTTTATCGTAACGCCGCTCCAATACGTCTTCGTCTATGGACGCTGGTATGGCCTATTCGCGATCTTCATCCCGGTCTATGTATTCCTGTGGGTATGTATCCGCAGCACGTTGACGGGCGATTACAAACATTACATGGAGCGCGTCGCCAAGATTTACTTCGCGCTAATGATCTGTGTGTACTGCGTCAGTCATGCTCCGGCGCTTTTGGATCTCAACATTCCGGCTATCAAGAAGCAGAACATCAAGCTCTTGTTTTTTCTGGCAATCGTCGTAGAGTCCTCCGACGTACTCCAGTACATCTGGGGCAAGCTGCTGGGCCGCCGGCAAATTGCGCCGCATATCAGTCCCAACAAAACCTTGGAGGGTTTTATCGGTGGGACGTTGTCGGCGGCAGCCGGCGGCACCTTGCTGTGGTGGATGACGCCGTTCGCGCCGTGGCAAGCGGCGCTGATGGCGCTGGTGATCGTGCTGATGGGCTTCGGCGGCGGAATCGTGATGTCGGCGGTCAAGCGCGATGCGGGGGTAAAAGACTATGGCCAACTGATTTCGGGCCACGGCGGTATCATGGACCGAATCGACTCGCTATGTTTCGCCGCGCCGGTTTTCTTCCACCTGACGAGGTACTATTTTGCGTTGCGCTGAGTCACGGCGTAATGGTTGAAGCGCGAACTTTGCGAATCCGACGAAGGATGAGTTGAAATGGCATTGCTGAAAGAGACCATCCAGAAAACCAAATACACTAACGTCGTCGACGCCGATGGGCATGTTCTGGAAGCCGCCGACTGCTGGGAAAAGTATATTGAGGCCAAATACAAGCCCCAGGCCGTGCGCATCCGCAAGGACGATCGCGGCTATGAGTACGTGGAGATCGGGGGCAAGCCGTCGAAGTTCAACCGGCGCGGCGCGATCGGCATCCTCGGCGCGATGGGGATGCTGTCGCGCGATAATTGGCAATGGGACTATCATCGCGGATGGGGCGAGGTCGCGGGATTCGGCGCGGTCGACGCCAAGGAACGCCTGCAGCGCCTGGACGCCGAAGGGCTTACCGCCGCGATCATCTACCCGACGATAGGATTGGCCTGGGAGACCGAATGCGAGGACAGCGGCCTGACTCAGGCTTTATGCCGCGCCTACAACCGCTGGATTGTCGATTGGTGCTCCGACAGCAACGGCCGCCTCATTCCGGCCGCGCATGTGTCGCTGTTCGATCCCGAAGCCGCCGCGACGGAACTGGAGCGCGCGGTCAAGGATGGATGCAAGGGCGGATGGTTCGGGCAGTTTACCCATACCCGCAAGCCGCACGGCCATCCCGACCACGACGCCTTGTTTGCCAAGGCGCAGGAATTGGACGTGCCACTTGGACTTCATCCGACCGTCCAGCCGATGTGGACGGAGTCAGGCCGGTACGCCCACGAATATACGCGCAGACAGTTCTTCTTTCACAATGTTACGGTAGGCGACGCTTCACGGCATGCGCTGACCAGCTTCATGCAGTACGGGACCTTCGACCGCTTCCCGCGGCTCAAGATCGTGCTGCTCGAAGTCGGCGCCGGATGGATCAGCAACTGGCTGGACCGGATGGACGACGTCTATGACAGCTACATCGGCCACGCCCTGCCGCTTAAGGAAAAGCCCAGCTTCTACTTCAAGCGCAACCTCTTCATCTCCGCTGACCCCGACGAACACGCGTTGCCGGCGATGATCGAGCTGTGCGGCGAAGACCGGTTCTTCTGGGCCTCTGACTTCCCGCATCCCGATCACGTCGGCAACTATATCGCCGAAATTGATGAAATCGCGGACAAACTGGCGCCGTCCGCACGTCAGAAGCTGCTGGGTGAAAACGTGATGCGCGCCTACAACTATGTGATGCCGCGGATTTAACGGGGTGCGCTTGGCCCTGCTTCAAATGCATCAGAACCCGGACACCGACATTCTTGGGACTGGAGTTCGCTCGTGGCTCTGTTTTCGGATGCCCTCTCTCTGAGCAGAGACTGTGAAAAATGGTTTTGTCGCATGCGATGGAGCGGCGGTCGCACAAGCAATAATGTTTGCTGTGAGCTTCTGACACATAGCACTGAAGGGGCCCCCGTGCTGCTGCTTTCCGGGGACCCCATTCTATGAAGGAGAGCTTAGGTTCGCGCGTCTTCCTCGATGCGCCAGAGCTTGCGGTTCAAAGCTGCCGAGCCTTCGAGCACGCCCTTCGCGGCGTTGCGTTGCGCCTCGAAAACCGGCCAAAGTGGCGTGTCCTTGGCCCAACTGGTGTAGCTCTGGTGGAGGTCCAACATCGCCTTGCCCAACTTCTCGCCGCCATCGATATAGAACGCAACCATCTTTTTGGCGCCGTCGCGCCACATCCCATTGTTTTCCGACATTTCCATCATAGTTCTCCTTGTCTTCGTGTTCTCCATCACTTGCTTCTAAAGAAATTCAGAGATCCCGCTCCGCCAGCCAGGCTCCTACTTCAGGCCAGAGCTTCTTATGCGCGGAGGCGCTCACCGTGCTGCCAATGTGCCCCGCTGGAAACATCAGATTGCGTCCGTCCGAGCTGCGGTCAGGTCGAGCAGCGGCAGACTCGCGCCCGCCGGTACCACATCGTCATAGGTCGCTACAATATTAAGTAGAGGACAGGTGATTTGTTTCAGGTCGACTTTGCCGCTGCCGATTCTGAATTCGGAAGTCATCAAACGATTGGCGCGAAAGACCTGTTCCACCATTTCCCTGAAGATTCCACCCGCCAGCGGTACGTCGCTATTCATCCACCGCTCAAACCGCGCGAACATCTCAATATAACCTCTGCCGTGTTTGTTCTTGTGAAGGTCCAGGTACTTGCTCAGCGCGTGATGTACCGGCGCCATCGCAGTGAACCAACCGTTGATCAAAGACGCTGGGCAGTTGCCATTAAGCTCCAGGATGGAATCGAGCATTTGGTCGGGTAGCCGCGCGGCCAGCGTGTAAAGCGGACTGCCTTCGATGCCGGCGTCGATCGGCGTTGCGAGCGTGACCAGGTTCTTGACCGAGTCAGGATAAAGCGCCGTCCAGATCACCGACAAGAGCCCCCCAAAGCAATAGCCGAGCATGTTAACCTGGTCCACGCCGGCGTGGCGCGTGACGGCGTTAATCGCATCATAAAGCTCGCAATTCACGTAATCGTCGAAGCCGCGCCAATTATCCTTGCGCGCAGGCGGAACCCAGTCGGTCAGATAGACTTCGTACCCCTGCTGAGTCAGATTTTCGACCACGCTGCGTCCGGGCAGTAGATCGAGAATGAACGGGCGCTTGATAAGCGCGTATACCAATATCAGTGGCGTCGCCTTAGGCACGCCCTGTGCCGGATAGTACCGCAATCGCATCAGGTCACCCTGGTGGATGACATCGTAGTCACTGGCTCCTGCGGGATCTTCGTCAACCGGGTAAGGATCGCTAAGCCCACGCATCGCGCCGTCAACGGCGCGGAATGCCCCGTCTATCCAATATTGCGACAACTCGTTTATTAATGGTGTCATGCCCAGATCTTCTCCTCCCGACCTCATGCGGTCCCGCCTAGCGCGAAACAGAATCGGTATCCCGGTCCGCTTTCAGGCGCGACTCTCAACCCATTGCGTCCTTCCAGCATGTTGAGACGGGCTGTGAGCTGCCGGACTTCACGGCCCAAGCGTTGTACCGTCTCATCAAGCACACGGTCCTCGTCCTCCGCACCGCGGCGGATATCCGCCATCGCACCAGGCATCATGGTGTTCGCCATCGAGCGGCCAAGTCGCTGCCATTGCAGTAGCCAGTTGAGCGAACCGGTCATCAACTCGGTAAAACCCTTGGTCTGATAGAATCGGTCCACGCTCTGGTTCGCCAGGCTGACCCAGGCATGATAGGCCTTCAACGCCACATCCTCGACCTTCTGATCGGCTTCGGTCTCGCCCATCATCCATTTCTGCATGGCCATGGGAAATTCCCAGGTTGAGCTTCAAACAGATCCATCCATGATTTTTCATTGTGTTGCATTGTCGCTATATTCTTGATCTCCGGTGCGATGCGCAAATGATCAGCGTCTGGTTTAACGCCGCTTTAGTATACGTTGTGGTTGCGATTAATCGGGGTTCGCCGTCCCGTGCTTTGGGGCGGCGCGCCGTCTTGAAGGCAGGCTAGGAGCTGTCGTTGCTCCCTGTTCGACCGCCTTTCCGCAGCAACCGAACAACCTGACCAGGTGGTACTTCAATACGTAGCGAGAGCCTGACTATGACACAGGCATCTCTGCATAGCAACAGAGGTCTTTGGATTGCTCAGCGTCGCCAAAAACTGGGCATTGCCGATCTATAGCGCGTGATCTTATGTTGCTTTAGGAACTTGCCAGCAGGTTGCGAGGATTTTACTTCGCAGTCTGTCAGATTCGGTGAGTTCGACTTTTGGACCGATTGAGAATAAGATAACGCTATCTTAACTGCACAGCACGTGTTTGAAAATTGTCTGCGTAACCCTTTCCGCAGAAGATCAAAAATAACTGGGATATGCTCCAGCCGCACGACTCAACGAGGCGTGCAAAGGCGACGTGCCGATCACTCCCGGCAGACAAGGCGGGTCGATGCAACTGCGAGGTCCAAATGGACATGAATAATCTGTTTAATCTGGAACAACGAATCATCCAGTTGGAGAGCACGTTACCGGGTCTGAGAATAGCCCAAAGGCGACGCGTCCATGTAGCGTCGTTTGAGAGTGACATCCGTAATCGTGAGTTTCAAATTATGAATTTAAAAGTGAAGTTACAGATGCTTCATGAGCAAATCGGCACAGGCAGCGAACATGGTAGTGGCACGGCGGCGTATCCCGCGGTCCATGGGTTGCACTGCTGTGTGGCCGTACGTGCCCAATGCTCCCGGCTCCTGGCAGGGTGTTGAGCAGATAGGTTGATTCGGTATGATTCTTATCTTTGACACGCGGACACAAAGACGGTTTTCTTCAGTAAGCTTTTCTTTCCCCAGGGAAGAAGACATTTAGGGAGCAGGCTGTGAAAGTACTTTTCAACAGCTTGCCAGTGATGGGCGTGCGGTCATGAACACTACGAGGTGATTGGTGAACGTAACTAAAGGTCTCGATTCGCGCGCGAGCAAAATGTTGACGGAACGATCCGAGGTTTGGCTTATGGATAGCTTCGGTTTCCAGCGCCAGCGTCAGTCGGATCAACGCAAACCGGGCTACGAGACCAGAGGCGCGTATGTAAAGCGCACTGGTCGGTTTTATTCCGGGGACTTGATCAGTTGGTCGTGGCTGCGTGGCATCGGCCTGATTGATACAAACCCAATGGCGGGAACGCCAACCGGCCTGGCCGTCTTGAAAGAGCGTCTGGAGAAGCTCGCGGAGAGCTTGGGCGAGGCCTAACGGCCGGTTCCCAATGGACGGTGAGGCCGTTTACGCTGGCGGCGGCCCTGGTTCCGGAGTCGTTGTGGTGCGGACTGAAGCCTGCAAACAGGTTGAAGGCGAAGGCGTTGCTGCGAAGTCGGAACTCACACCCCTCTCTCCCTGGTCAGGGAGCATCCTCCGGAATGAGAAGATTAAGTAGAGATTCTGGCGACAGCCTGCAAACACTCTTTGTCCCACGCGGCCAAAAAGTATCAAAAATTATAGTGCGAGACCCTTTTCAGGCGGTAATCCTCCACACAGGCTGGTAGTCTGTGCCTTTAAGTCACCTTTATTATCTCTGGCTTTGGAGAATACGATCCAAAAGGCTCCGCACATTTTGGCAGCTCCAATTCCCACTTCTTTGCCGCACTGCTGGCGCGCAAGAAAAAAGCGGCAGGGTGCTTTTGGCACGCTGCCGCTTAACGCTCGACGGTTGAGCCTTCTTACATCATTCCGCCCGGAGGCATCCCCATCCCGGCTCCTGATGAGCCCTTCTCGTTAGGCTTCTCTGCCACGATACATTCTGTGGTCAAGAGCAGGCCCGCTACCGACGCCGCGTTCTGCAGCGCGCTGCGCACGACCTTGGTCGGGTCGATGATACCAGCCTTCATCAGGTCCTCGAACTCTTCGCTCGCCGCGTTGAAGCCGAAGGAGCCCTTGCCGGTTCTGATTTTATCGACGACGACCGAACCTTCCCAACCGGCATTGGTCGCAATCCAGCGCGCGGGATCCTCGAGCGTCTTGTGGATTATGCCGATGCCGACCTTCTCGTCCTCGTTCGCGCGCAGGCTATCGAGTACCGACGAGGCCCGGATTAGCGCCACGCCGCCGCCCGGTACGACGCCTTCTTCGACTGCGGCGCGGGTCGCGTGCAGCGCATCCTCGACGCGCGCCTTCTTTTCCTTCATTTCCATCTCGGTAGCAGCACCGACGCGAATCACCGCCACGCCGCCGACCAGCTTCGCCAACCGCTCCTGCAGCTTCTCGCGGTCGTAGTCCGAGGTGGTCTCCTCAATCTGGGCGCGGATCTGCTTGATGCGGGCCTCGATGTCAGCCTTTTTGCCGGCGCCGTCGATGATCGTAGTGTTGTCCTTGTCGACCATGATGCGCTTGGCCCGGCCGAGATCCGACAGGGTCAGGTTCTCGAGCTTGAGCCCGAGCTCCTCGGCGATCACCTTGCCGCCGGTCAGAATCGCGATATCTTCGAGCATTGCCTTGCGCCGGTCGCCGAAGCCAGGCGCCTTGACCGCGCAGCAAGTCAGCGTGCCGCGGATTTTATTGACCACCAACGTGGCCAAAGCCTCACCCTCCACGTCCTCGGACAGGAGCAGGAAGGGTTTGCCGGTCTTGGCGATAGTCTCGAGAATCGGCAGCAGGTCCTTCATCGAAGAGATCTTCTTCTCGTGGTTCAGAACGTAGGCGTCCTCGAGCCTGACCTCCATGCGCTCCGGGTCGGTCACGAAGTAGGGCGATAGGTAACCGCGATCGAACTGCATGCCTTCGACTACCTCCAAGGTGGTCTCCAGGCCCTTGGCTTCCTCAACCGTGATCACGCCCTCCTTACCGACCTTCTCCATCGCCTCGGCGATGATATCGCCGATGGTCGAGTCGTTGTTGGCCGATATAGTCCCGACCTGGGCGATTTCGCGGCGATCCTTGGTCGGCTTGGACATGGTCTTCAATTCGGCGGTGACGGCCTCGACCGCACGATCGATGCCGCGCTTGAGCGACATCGGGTCGTGGCCCGCCGCCACCATCTTGATTCCTTCGGTAAAAATCGAGCGCGCCAGCACGGTCGCGGTGGTGGTGCCATCGCCGGCCACGTCCGAGGTCTTCGATGCGACCTCTTTCACCATCTGTGCGCCCATGTTTTCGAGCCGGTCTTCGAGTTCAATCTCCTTGGCGACGGTGACACCGTCCTTGGTCACCAAGGGAGCGCCGAAGCTCTTCTCCAACACGACGTTGCGGCCCTTGGGCCCCAGCGTTACCGTGACGGCGTCGGCGAGGACGTTAACGCCTTTAAGAATTTTCTCGCGGGCTTCCTGGGAAAAACGAACCATCTTGGCGGACATAAACTTTTTGCCTCTTCTGAGTTCACTGAATTGTAGTATCGATTTGGATCAGTTCGTCCGGTTACCCTTCGAGCACGCCGAGTACATCTTCTTCGCGCATGATCATATGCTCTTCACCGTCGACTTTGACCTCGCTGCCGGAATACTTGCCGAACAGAATCGTGTCGCCAGTCTTCACCTCGGGCGCCACCAAATTGCCGGCCTCGGTCATCTTGCCTTTTCCGACCGCCACAATCCGGCCCTCTTGCGGCTTTTCCTTGGCCGTATCAGGAATGAAGATTCCACCCTTGCTCTTGTCCTCTTCCTTGATACGCTTCACCAGTATGCGATCGCCTAATGGCCTGATTTTCATGGGGGCCAGCCTCCTTGCCTCGATTTTGTGGGATGCCCGGCTAGCGGTGCCGCATCAAATGGGCACTTTGCCGGGAATCCGGTGATCAGGATCGAAACACACCACGGCCGTCGCCTTGGTGCGTCGCCTGGATTAATGTCAGTTGATATCGCGCCTGCGCGGATTTGGCCTCACGGCCGCGCGCCAGCGCGGAAGGTCCTTTGATGCTTCAACCTTGATACGAACATAAGTACGATTTACGCGTTGTCAAAAAATTACTAATATTCAACCAAGGGCTGGGATAATATCTCGGGAATGTCCGGGCTTGCCAACCCCAAAACGGCTTTAACTTTATGCGTAGCGCCATCGTTCACAAGTGGAAGCCCAAGGTGGATATCTGGCGGCTTTTCGCCGTCGAGTATCAATTCAGACACGCCGCGGCCCACGCCACGGGGGTTTTCAACAGCTAATTCATAGCGTGTGGAGTGGTATTGAAAGACAATATCAAATCGTGGCCAACTCTTGGGGACACAAGGATCGATGAACAGGGTTGTGCCGCGCAGACGAAATCCGAGAATCGATTCGAGACCTACCCGATACATCCATCCCGCCGAGCCCGTATACCAGGTCCATCCGCCGCGCCCAACGTGCGCGGGAGCGGCGTAAACATCGGCGCTCATCACGTACGGCTCAACCTTGTAACGCGCAATTGCGGCCCGGGTGCTGGCGTGATTGATCGGGTTTAACATTGAGAACAATTCCGCGGCCTTGTCGCCCTCGCCAAGCATTGCAAATGCGAGCATCGACCAGATTGCGGCATGAGTGTACTGGCCGCCGTTCTCCCGGATACCTGGCGGGTATCCCTTGATATAGCCGGGATCGAGCGAAGTCTGGTCGAAGGGTGGTTCGAAAATCAGGGCCAGTCCGTCGGCGCGGCGGATCAGATGTTTCTCAACCGCCGCCATCGCGGTGGCTGCGCGAACCGGATCGGCAGCGGACGAAATGACTCCCCATGACTGCGCGATCGAATCGATCTGGCATTCGGCGCTTGCAGGCGGAGCCGAGCGGTGTTCCATCATCGAAGTAGCCTCGCCGGTACCATTGGCCGTCCCAGCCGTTGCGCTCAAGGGATTCGCGCAGGGCGGCCGCGTGCCGCCGCCAATTCGTGGCACGCGCATACTCGCCACGAGCGTTCGCTATGGGAGAGAAGGCCGAGATAGTGGCGTGAAGGAACCATCCGAGCCAGATGCTCTCTCCTTTTCCGCCTTCGCCGACCCGATTCATGCCGTCGTTCCAGTCGCCGGAGCCAAACAGCGGCAGACCATGGTCTCCGACCAAAAGACTGGAATCGATCGCTCGAGCGCAGTGTTCGAATAGAGAAACGTTTCTCCTCTGAGACCATTGGCGCAAAGAAAGATTCGTTTTCGTTGCGCGTGTAGCGCCGGCCCCTCCAGAAATGGAATCAGTTCGTCGAGCACTCCGATATCGCCGGTGACCTCGACATAATGTGCGACTGCGTAGGGCAACCACAACCGATCGTCGCGAGATGCGGGTGCGAACGCCTTGGCCGGAATGCGGAAGCCACCAGTGCTGAACATCGCCCTGCGCGAACTGCCGCGCGACGGCGCGTAACAGATGTTCCCGGATCAGATTGGGCTTCGATACGGTCAGCGCCATCACGTCCTGAAGCTGGTCCCGAAAGCCATAAGCGCCGCTCGCCTGATAAAACGCGGACCGGGCCAGGACCCGGCACGCCAGTGTCTGGTAGAGCAGCCAACTGTTGAGCAGGATGTCCATCGAACGATCGGGGGTTTTAACCGCGACGACGCCCAGGACTTCATCCCAATGTTCCGTGACCGCACGCAGGACCGAATCGAGGTCGGCGGCCCGGTAGCGTGATATCAGTGAAACGGCTTCTGTCCGGGTTGCCGCTTCGCCAAGAAAAAAGACGACCTCAACGGTATCGTTCGGCTTGAGCTCCAAACGGGTTTGCAGCGCGCCGCATGGATCGAGTCCCGCGCCTACGCGCTTGGAAAGCGGCGTATCGCTGGCGAGCGCAGCCGGGTGTGTCGAGTGTCCCATTGCGGCCGATGAACTCCGTCCGATCCGCCGGTCCACGAAATTTGCCGCCCGGCAAGATCCGCAAACGCTACGCGGCTGCCGAACT
Organism: uncultured Pseudomonadota bacterium; assembly: GCA_963824565.1. GTDB lineage: Bacteria > Desulfobacterota > Binatia > Binatales > Binataceae > JAJPJA01. The sequence continues at coordinate 37,136 of CAWGQB010000015.1, forward strand.
GGATACTCCAGGGGTTCCGCGCGAACATCGCGCCAGTTTCCGAATCGACCTCGGTGACCACGAACGGAGCCGATGCGCCGCGGGAAGTACCGAGTACCCACTCCACGTATGCAGTGACCGTCAGACGCCGGGACCGTCCGGAGAGATTGCGAATTTTCAATCTCGAAATCTTGATCGAATCATCCAAGGGAACAAACTGCTCGAGCAGCAGCGAGATCGCATGCGAACTATTTTCGAAACAGCTATAACCCTGGCCATGCCGGATTATGTAAGAGGAAGACTCCTCGCGAATCGGCAAGGCGGTGGGACCCCAAACCTCTCCGCTGTCCTCATCGCGAAGGTAGATACCTCACCTGGGCGGTCACTGACGGGGTCGTTTGACCACTGTGTAATCTGGTTCTCGCGGCTGTTTATCGACCAGGTGTAGCCCGAGCCTAGGGCCGATACCTGAAAGCCGAACGCGCCGTTGGCAATGACGTTGATCCAGGGCGCCGGGGTCCACTGTCCCTCGCCAAGGATCGTGACGTATTCGCGTCCATGGTCGAGCGAAGCCGCCCAGACCGTTGAAGAATTCGAGTTCCGGTCTCCATCGCACGGAGGGCGGCGATTCACTGGCCACGGCCAGCGCGGCGTTTGGACGGCGCCATCACGGGCGGCGCCGATTTCTCCAGCCGTTTGAGTCTGTTGCGAGAGACTTCCCCAGCGGCTCAGGAGCGCAACACGCGCCGTGCTTTGAAGCTGGTTGCGCGCTTCGGCCGACACCATATCAGCGCGCAGAACGAATACGCGCCCCAAGGTGCCCTCACCATCGGGCGAGGGCCGCGACTGGTTGGCTCGAACCAATGCCTCCAGCGACGCCTGCAGCTCCTGGACATAGGATGAAGGCCTTTCATTGACGATAACGAGGTCAACGGCGAGCTGCTTCATCCGCCAATATTCGTGGGCGCGAAACAGTTGCCGGACGATCTCCAGGTCTTCGACCTCATCGATGCGCACCAGAACGATCGGCAAGTCGCCCGAGATTCCGAGGCTCCAAAGCATCGACTGCGACTGCTGATTGCGCCGCAGCACGTCCGATGAAGGACGCATCGCCGGGTCAGAGTAAAGCACGTGATTGGCCAGACGCTGAAAAAGATCGGCTTCCGCCGGTCCGATGCCCAAATGATAAAGCTGAACCTGCGCCTGGGTCCACGCCAGCGTAACCGCACGGTCGAAGGCTGCCGGGTCAAGGTGTTTGTCGGCGAGGTCGAGCACTTCCGCTCGCGACGGTGCGACCAGCGTCCAGAACGCCAGCCGTGCGGTGGCGCCCGGCGCAATCCGCACGCGGGATCGAAGACTGAAAATCGGATCGAGCACCGTGCCGGCGGTGTTGGAAAGCGACTGGCCATCGATTACGGAAATCGGCGTGCGAATCCCTCGTCCATTGCCGAGAAAAGCCGCCCGGTCGGTTTCGAATTGCAGTGCGCCCACGGTCTCGCCTTCGACGACCACGAGATGCGCCGCCCATACTTCCGCTTCCGTTGGCGAGCGCAATCGGCGCGTGGCGAGAATCGCTCCGAGGTCGGCTACGAATTCGGTCTGCACGAACAGTTTGGAGAATGCCGGATGTGCGCTGTCGGCGGCGCGCGCAGCTAACACCACCTCCGCGTACGAGGTCAGCTCGATCTCGCGGGGGCGGCTGCCCAGGTTGGTGACTGAGACGCGGCGCACTTCGGCGTTGGTATCCTGCGAAACCGCGATTTCAAGCGTGGTCTTGATTGAGCCATCGTGCCGGGTGATTTCCGCCCGATCTTCACAGAACATTACATCGTAGGTGTCGGGCGCTACGCCGCTCGGCTGGTATCCCGCGGACCAGACCTGGCCGCCTTGAGCGTCGCGAAGAAAAATGTACGAGCCCCACGAATCGCAGGTGACGTCTTCCTCCCAGCGCGTGACGGCAAGATCGCGCCAGCGGCTGTAGCCGGAACCGGCTGCCGTGATCATCACGGCATATCTGCCGTTGGACAACAGGTGGGTTCGCGGAATGCGGTCATGCGGTGAACGGAACCGGCGCGAGATCGGCGCCGCCTCCTCACGTACAGTGGCGGCCGCGGCGACCTCCTCGGCGCGCGGACGCGCCACGGCCACGTCGCGCGGAATTCGTTCCTGCAATAACAGCTCCGTGGCCTGGACAATTGGTTCGGAGTGAAAGCGGGTACGCATCGAGCCGTCATTGAGCGTGTCGGCGATCGCTACCAGGGTCATCCCCTGGTGATGCGCCATGTACGCGCGAACAATGGCGACGTCTTTGCCCTCCGGGATACGCGACCGGGTGTAATCAAGGGCCTCGTACCATCCATAAGGGCCAAGTCCACCGGCTGCGGCGATACGCGAAAAGTTCCGGACTGCCGCGCTGGCGTCGACCATTGTAGCCAGCCCAGTCGCATATGGAGCGACCACAAAATCCTCGCTGAGTCCGCGCTTGAGGCCCAGCCCCGGGATTCCGAAGCCCGAGTACTGATAAGTAAGCTCCAGGTCGCGAGCATTGAACGCGGATTCGGACACGCCCCAGGGAATCCCAAGTTCCGAGCCATATTCAATCTGCCGGCTAACGACGAGGTGGCTGGTACGGTCGAGCAAGCTGCCCACGGGCTCGCGCATTAACAGCGATGGCATCAGATACTCGAACATCGATCCCGACCATGAGATCAGCGCTGAACCGCGATCGACCGGCGTCACGTCGCGGCCGAGCCGGAACCAGTGCCGGACCGGCACGTCTCCCTTGGCAATTGCGATGAAGCTGGCCAGGCGCGCCTCGGAAGCGAGCAGGTCGTAACAATTTGGATCGAGGCTGGCGTCGGCGACCCGATACCCGATCGATAAAAGCTGTCGGTCCGAGTTATAAAGAAAGCCGAAGTCCATCGCCTCGAACATCTTCCGCGCGAGGTCGCTGAGCGCCGCCATTGACCGCTTCAGCTTTTGGGCCTCGCTTGCGGAATGTTCAAAGGCATCGAGCAAGCGGTCAAGTAGCGCGAGTCCTTCGACTGCCGGTTCCCGTCTGGCCGCAAGTGCCAGCCGATGACCTCGCAGGATACGGATTGCGGCGTCACATCGATCGGACAGATCGGCAACTCCTGGTACCGGCCCCAACAAAGGCTCTAATTCCTGGCGCACAGACGCAGGCAAATGTGAGTCTGACGCCGCGTCGAGGTACGGCCCTTTGCTGAGGAGCGGCGCCCAAGGCATTAGCCGCTCGACGTCGCGCTGATGGCTCCGGACAGATGCGCGCATCGCCTCCACCCAAGTCAGCACTCCAATCGCCGCGGGGTCGCCACGGTCACCGGTTAGTATCCGGGCGATGTCGGCAATGGTGTCAGCGTGCAGTGCGAGTTCCTTCAGACGCGCGTCGATGCCTGTTGGAGTCGTGGGAACGGACAGCAGCAAGCGCGGCAACTGCATCGAGCTCCTCCTGGAGCTGCTTTCGAGTAACTATTTGAGTGCGTTTGTCGTCCGTGAGCACGGCTAAGGATTCGCTAATCAGCTTTAGTGCGTCCGCGATACCGGCATACCATTGTGCGCTCACCACCGGGCCCGCCCGACCATTTCGCGGCACGCGTTTCCAAGCGCAATCAGATCTCCAGCCAGATTGCCGCTATCAACCGATGAAACATACTTTGGTTCCAGTGGGTGTAAATCGAGAGTGTCGTACCAATTGTAGAAATGGCCGCGAAAGCGTTCGAGCCGATTCATCGAAGTGAACGCCGCGTCGAGCCGCTCCATGGTGTCAAAGATACCCGTCCAGCCAAAATCGCGTGCGGCAACCGTGGAAAGCAGATAGAGTCCAAGATTGGTCGGCGAGGTGCGATGGGCGACCACGGGCCGCGGCTCTTCCTGGAAGTTATCGGGCGCCAGCATGTGATCTTCCGCGGTGGCGAAAGTCTCGAAGAAGCGCCACGTGCGGCGGGCACCAAGCCGCAGCTCTTGTGCGTCGGTCGTCCGAGACCGCATTGGTCCCTTGTTCGGGGGGAGGAAGACTTACCCAGCGGGCGATCGCCGGCGACAGCATCCATAGAAGTACGAATGGCGCCGCCGAGCGCCATAGACAGCGGCGCGGCATACACCACAATTACCGCGACGAGCGTTGCCAGCGCGACGGCTCCGGCCATCCGCCGGTAGAATCCCTGAAGATCGAGGCGGGCGCTAAGCTTCGCCTGTGCGGCGGTTACCCACTCCAGCATCATCCGATGCGTTACCAACAGGCGAAATAGCGTCCGTACGATGGCGTCGGTCATCAACCACGCCTGATGGGCAAGAAAGGTGATCAGCAATGCGATCTGCGACGATGCCAGTGCAAGATCAACAACGACGGCGTGCAAATGGCTGCGCTTCGATATCCCATGCTGGCGTGGCACGATGCCCCGCGAAGAAAGGCAGCAACCTGGGCAGCGCGATGGTCGCCACAATGAAGCCGGTCCACTCCGCCGCCGAGACCAAGGGCAAGCATCCATCCCGCCAACAATGCGACTAAGACGGCCGGCGCCGACAACGTCCGGCGCAAGTTGTCGGCCATTTTCCAGCGGCCTATCAAAGGAATCGTGGTCGGGCGTCCGTCCTTGCTCAAACCACTGCCGTTGCCGAAAATCCACGGAATCAACTGCCAATCGCCACGCGCCCACCGATGCTCGCGCGCCGCGGCGACGTCATAGCGCGCGGGAAACTCCTCGATCACCTCAATATCCGAGGCTAGTCCCGCCCGCGCGAAGATTCCCTCGAACAGGTCGTGACTCAAAAGCGTGTTATCGGCAACACGACCCTGCAATGCCGCCTCGAAAACGTCGATGTCATAAATGCCCTTGCCGCTGTATGACCCTTCTCCAAACAGGTCCTGGTAGACGTCGGAGACGGCAAACGCATATGGATCGATGCCTGGAGGGCCTGAGAATACCCGCTGGAACACCGAGCCCTCGTGGTTGGCCGGCAATGAGGGTGTCACTCGCGGTTGAAGCACCGCGTAACCTTCGATGACCCGGCCGCTGCGATGGTCAAGCCGCGGACGGTTGAGCGGATGCGCCATTTTGCCGATCAGGCGCTTGGCCACTCCCCGGGGCAGCCGGGTATCAGCATCGAGCGTGATCACATAACGAACGCCCGCAGGTACGGCCGGCGTGCCCCCGTGGTCGGCGACAAAGGTCGTGTCGGTTGCACCTCGCAGCAACCGATTCAACTCATGCAGTTTCCCACGCTTGCGTTCCCATCCCATCCATTTCCCTTCGCTCGCGTTCCAGACCCGCCGCCGATGGAACAAGAAGAACCGTTGCACCATCGGTTGCAGGTCCGTAGCGTCGATTTAGCCGCGCTATTCCACGGGCAGCCGCGGCTAGCAGATCCCCATCTCCCGGTGCGGTCTCGGTTGGCGAGTCGGTCCAGTCGGAGAGCAGAGCAGAAGATGATTTCGCCGTCCGCACTGGCCAGATAGCGAACCTCCAGGCGCTCGATTTGTTCCTCCACGTCTGCGCATGTCGTCAGAAAGGTTGGCACCGCGACTATCGTGCGCAGGCTTGCCGGCACGCCATCACGCAGCGCCATACCTGGCAGCAACTCCGGCTCGTGGCGGCTGGTCACGTCGCGGTTGACCAACGCGATGGCGAGATCCGCTGCCGGCACCAGCGCGAGAAACACCAGCACAGCGAGAGTCAATCCGCCGGCGCCGGCATTGATGGCAACCAGCAGCGGCAAGCTGAGAATGCAAGCGCTAAGGAACGCGATTGTCCCGAGATAACCGAAAATTCCGGCGGCAGCGCTGGCGCGTTTGAACCAATCCTTGACTGGAGCACGAAATCCAATTTCCCGCTCAAATGCGCGCCGCCCGTTGGAGATGAGAAAATAGCCGGGATGGTGTTGACGGCACTCGGTCGCGTCGCCGTCGATGCGAGACTCATGCGCGCAGCGATGGGCGGCCGCAATCGCGCTCCTGGCGACCTCGAGCTCAGAGTGGGCCGAGCCTCGCGCCAGTTCTTCGATCGCATGGCGATAACCGTCTCGCGTGGGAAAATCCATCGCGGTGAAATCGCTGTCGGCGGCCAACGCGGCATCGACGAGGCTGACGCTTTCGAAAAGCTCCGCCCAATCGGTCGAGGAAATCAGCCGCATGCTCGTGATCACATTGCGGACCGTGACGTTTATCGCGCCTTGCCAAAGATGTTCCTCCTGGACGATCTCATCAGCGGTCGTTCCCTGGGCTTCCAGGCGCCGGTCGAGCCATTCCAGCGCAGGCGTCACCTTCGGGTCCTGATCGCGCAGGCGCTGGACCAACTGAACCGCGAAGGGTCTGGGCAATGGCGCTCCGGTCCAGGCGCCACAGCGCCGCCTCCGGCGTCTGGGCTTTGCGAATTCCCATGCCCAGCAGTTGGTCGGCCAGAGCGTCGGCATCCTGGCGCGCGCCTCGGCCCGTGGCGATCCGCTCGGCTACGCGCCGCAAATTCTCCACAAGTATGATTCGCAGTGTAATCGCGACTGCCCACAGTTCCCCAATCGTTAACGGCTGCACTTTCTGATAGGCACGGACAAAGCGACACAGCATCTGAGGTTCAAACCGGCTGTCAGTATGCGCGACAAATGCCCAGGCGATTCCGATATACCCGCGGATATCCTTGCAGCGGGACCGTCAGCCAGCTTGGGCAACTGCCGGTAGTACCCGGTGAGGAAGATCGTCGCGAATTACGCGGATCTGTTCTTCCACGGCGTGAAAGTTATCTACCAGCCACTCCGCCGCCGGCGTTATGACGCGCTCCTCTCGAATCGCCTCCGCGATGGCGCGATACGCTTCCACCAGCACCCGCCCGTTGTTCTCAAGCCGTGCAGCCAACCGTCGGCCGGCTCTCGGCTCATCGGTGACTCGCTGGGCGGCCGCCAAACTCTCGGCATGCTGCTCCAGGCGCTCCACGCTAAAGAGTTCCGCCCGAATTGGCTCTTCGGAATCCTGAACAGAAGTCTGAAACAGCTCCCTGAGGGCGCGGACTATTGAATACTGCAAATGTGCCTTTGTGCTGGAAAGCGTGGACGAGATTGCAACGCCCGGACCTTAGTTACACACCAAAAGACCACAACGTCGAAATCAGGAAACTGGCCTGTCTCCGGTCTGGGGAGCGTCGCGCGACGCCGACTTGAGTGCGCGTCGTGCCTGTTTGCTTCAGACGCCGTGCTGGGAGCTCTCGATGTCAATCTGTACACCATTCTTGAACGCCGCAACGATCCGGCCATAAGCCGCAACACTGACGCGCTCGACATCTGCTCTCTTGCTCAGATCCGCGGCTGTCTCCTCGGCCTTCGACCGCTTGGATGGCATCGTGCACAGAGTGATCTTGCCTTCCTTGGTTGCCACGTATGCCGTGAACATGTTGCAAACCTCCGGGTTGGTAGATGGGTTTAACGCCGCACGACCGTCCTGCTATCGCAAGAACTGTGGCATCAGAACTGCCGGCCGCCACGGCGGTAATATCCAGCCGCAAGATTTGCGGCTTGTACGCTACTCCGTCGGCCTCAACGGGGCTCCGGCGCATAGTTCTAATGCCGTGCCTGGCGGACTCAACTGCGCGTGCTCTATATCGTGCCCAAGAGCATCAAGATCACTACTATCAACAACACCGTGCCCAACCCACCAGCGGGATAATAACCCCAGTTCGAGCTATGATGCCATCTCGGGAGGGCCCCAAAGAGCAGTGCGACAAGCACTATTATCAGAATCAAACCCATCGTTCTCGTCCTTCCTGTATTCTTCGAGTTTCAGCGGCGGCCAGCTCTTTCGGTGTGAGCTCTGCGCTCTATGGCGCCACCCTCTTGTGGTTGTGGCGCCCAGCCGCCGGTTCAAAGCCGTTCTAGCTAATCTTCGGTATGTGGAGTCCGGCTATGGGACCGATCACCCCAAACACTTGCAGCAGCCATACCAGTACGACCACGAATACGACGATGTTTAGCAAGCTTTTGATTGCTGCTGCCATTGGAATGTAGGTGTTGATCAGCCACATCAGGAGCCCTGCTACCACCAGGATCACAACAATATTGACCAGAGTCATTGACATTACTCCTTCCTTTAAGTTTTAAGTCCAAAGTCCCGGCTACTAGGCCGAAATCGGTCTACGCCGTCTGCGTTGAATAGGTACCTGCGCCAACGAACACAACCCCCAACAGAAGTGCGGCGATAATCAGGGGTTGGGATACCAGGTGGTGAGAGATAGTCTTGTTCTGCACTGTGATGTTGCCGATACTTGCGAGATCTGTGGTTTGCGAGGTTGTAAATCTGGGGATGGCGAGTCCGAGAATTCCCAATAAAACCAATAACCCACCGAGCCATATAATCGCTTTCATGAGACACCTTTATTACCGAGCCTGGTTTTTGCATTCCCTTGCTTCACTCGGCCCTTAATCTTGTCCGTTGTTCCGCTCATCCGAAGGTCCTCCGTTGGTCAAAGTTAGTGGCAGCGTCGGTCGATGCTCACGCTCGCGAGGGCATCGCAGTTGCTGACTCCGTAAGGTTTAGCTCTTGACCGGCGGATGGGTCGGAAAGGTCGCTGAGCGCCCGCTCGTTAAGATATACCACCGCGCCTGAGGAGGGATCCGCCAGAGCCATCTGAACCTGATAAAAGGGCGCTTTGGCGAGAGCCCGTACTGTTATTTGCAATGCAGCCCACACCGCCGCGACCACCAATAGCGATCCCAGCATGGTTGGGATCAGACCATTCCAATTGAAAATTGCCTGATATCTAGCGGCCGCACCTGGGTGACCTGAATTGTGGCCGATAAGATGCTGTGTCACCGGTCTTAGCGTGTGCGCGATTAAAATGGCGTACAACAGGAATGCCTCACCGGCGGCGCATGCACACAGCAGACTCCAGGTTTTCATGGAGTACCGGCTCTTGGTAGTCGGCTGGAAAATAGACATTAAGCCGCCGCCCGCGGTAGTTTTCGCTGTCATGATTGTTGCCGTTCTGAAGTGTTGTTGGTGTTTGGATTGGTGGCGCTAATGGTCGCGGTAAAGCGCGAGGAGGCGTGCCGGGGTGTTTTGCGGCAGGAGTGATGCGAATTGGCAGTGCGGGGCTTAGCCGCCGACGCCAGCAAACTACCGTTGAGTGACCTGGGTGGCGCCGCTGCGATCAGTCTGGCGCCTGATTGGGTGGCGAGGAGATTGTCCATCTGGACCTCCTCAGGCCTTCGTTCCTGAACTCTATGCTGGTCTAGCTGAACGTGGGCAAAGGCGAGCGGAAGGACCACCGTTGGGCTGGATCATAATCGGGCTCGATTCCTATATCAATCCGATATAGTCATTATCCACTGTCGTGCCGTCAAAGTCCAGTGCTGTTGGCGCTACTTTGTGCTTCAGAGAACACTACGCGCCTCGAGCAGGATCTGGCATACATAATATGCATTGGAGCGATCTAATCTTTCAGTCTGAACAGCTTCGCTTGGGACTCGAGCGGGTGCCGGCGAAGTTGCTTTCGATCCCGGCGCCGTTCGAGTCCCAGGCGAAGCCGCTTTGGCTTTCAGATTACCTGAGCAGAAGAACCAGGAGCACGATCACTACAACCGTGCCGATAGAGATAGGTATGAACATAACGACCTCGTTAACATCCTGTTATTGACGCCTTAAGGTTGGTCTAGCAAAAGGTGGGAGCAGACCGGAGCAAAGTCCACCGTTGGGCTGGATCAAGTTCGGACTCGATTCGTATACCGATCCGGAACCTCTAGGATACCTTAAGAGCGTCGCATAAGCCATCGCATGCAGGGTTATAATGGTTATGTGGAGAACTCGCATTTGCGATCGCAACTACGTTTTCGGCTTCGGTATTGTTCGCGAGATGTTGAGGCGCGGGTTGGCTGCATGACCGACTCCGGTTCCGTGCATAACCAAAGCGGACGAATTACGGTATAATCGGGAGTGCCTCTTTGCGGTTCACCAACGACGCTCCTAGATTATCGAGTGCATCGTCAGTACCGGAGCCGACCTGCCCCTCTAGTGTCACCGCGGAATTTGCTCTCCTCGTTAGCACCTGAGGTTAATAATCGTCCAATCCAGCCATCGAGAACAGAAATCGGTATGGACGTTCCGGAAGAAGACGCAGAAGTCGCCGATTATGATAAGCCCACGGCCGGTGAAGAGTAGAATAGGGGCATGGAAGCGATAGAAGCTCCTGCTGTTACGATGGGTCACGAGAACCCGGAAGGCCCTGCTCCAGTCGATGAGGCGTCCATCGGGCCGAACAATCCGGAGAATCCGGCGATCAATTTGCACGTCACCGCAGAAAATGATTTCAACAAGGGATCCGACTTGCCGGCTGACGACCGCGATGAAAGCCTGGATGGCGGCAGCGTTACGCGGCCGATTCTCGCCGTAATTGTTGCGACGGTCGTTCTGTACTTTGGCAAGGATATTTTGTTGCCGCTGACAATGGCCTCGATTCTGGCGGTGGCCTTCAGTCCGATTACCAGCCGTCTGGAGGCGTTTGTTGGACGGTTTGTCAGTGCGGCCCTGGTGGTCGTATTGGCGATAACGATTGTAGGCCTTATTGGTTTCTTTTTGACGGTCGAACTTACCTCGGTGGCGGTTGAGGTTGCCGGATACTCCAACAATATCGCGGCCAAGCTCGCGAGCCTCCAAGGGAGTACGCCGGCGTGGCTGCAAACCGTCGAAAATGGCGTCAAGGACGTTGAACAACAGCTGCAGAAAACGGGTCCGAGGCCAGCCCCGGTCCTGCCCCGGATGGTGCAAGCTGAGGCGCCGACATCCGCAGTCAATGAGGTTCTCGCACCCGCCTGGCCAATCCTTTCGGCCTTTGGTAAGGGCTTGCTGGTCATCGTCCTGTTGTTTTTCCTGCTCTACGCTCGAAGAGACTTGCGTGATCGCCTGGTAAGACTTGCAGCCAGAGCCCGGATACCAGTGGCCGCACATGCCATCGAAGCCGCCACCGGCGCCGTCGGCCGCTACCTCCTGCTGCTGTCGTTAACTAACCTTGGTTATGGAATCGCCATTGCAATTGCGGCCTGGATGCTTGGATTGCCCCACTCCACTTTTTGGGGTGCTCTTGCCTTTCTGCTCCGTTTCATTCCTTACGTGGGAGCTTTAAGCTCCGCGGTGTTGCCGACTCTGGTGGCGTTCGCAGTGTTTCCTGGATGGAGCAAGGCCTTCGAGATGCTTGGATGCTTCGTCATTCTGGACCAGATGGCAGGTCAGTTAGTCGAGCCCATTCTTATCGGCCGTGGAATTGGAGTCTCTCCAGTCGCCTTGATGGTTTCCGCCATGTACTGGTCATGGCTTTGGGGGCTACCGGGGCTGCTACTTACCACACCTCTGGCAGCTTGTCTTAAGGTCGCGGGCGATTACATCCCTGAACTCGGATTTCTCGCGATTTTACTTAGCGTTGACAGCGGCAGCGACGATTATCAAGACTATTACCGGATGCTGCTTGAGCTGGACGAGCCGGGTGCCCGCAGTCTTGCTGTTAGCTATTGCGATACGCACGGCCTCGAAGCGACCTTCGACGATGTCCTTATCCCAGCGTTGAATCTGGCCGGTCAGGAAAGAATCGAGAGTCACATCAGTCAGGAGAACCAACACTTCATCGTTGAGATCACCCGGAGTTTGGTTAAGGACCTCGGCAACCGGTTCATAAAGCCGCGGACGACGCCGAGGATCCGAATCGTGGGCATATGTGCGCCAGGTGAGGTCCACGACCTGGGTCTGCTGATGCTCCTCGAGCTGCTGCGACACTCGGGCGCGGCCGCTAACCTGATCGACCAAAAAACGCCAGGCGGAGTCCGTGATTTCCTCAAGCGTTATGCTCCTGACATGGTTTGTCTGTCGTGCACGATGACAGAGTGTTTGCCGGCGGCCGCCGAACTGGTGCGCGAGATCAAGCTGGATTCGCCCGGTCTCGCGGTCATCGGCGGTGGGCCAGCGGCGGTGTCGTCGCCCGCTGAACTCCTCACAGCCGGATGTTCGCAGATCTGTGCCAGTCGAGGTGACGCCCGCCGCGCGATGCGGCGCTTTGCCCTTTGGCGGGCAAAGTTCCGAGCCCTCAGAGGCTTGAATCCGCCGGCAAACGCGCCCGATGCGATGGCGAGTTCCCCTGGCAACGCGAGTCGGCGACCTTGACCGGCGAGGTCAGTTTGTGGGCGCAGAAATGGCCCTCGCACCTATGCAGACGGCGCCTGGGTCGGCGATCTTTTCTCGGACGAGAATGCTAATCGAGTGGTGCTGCAGGTAACAGAAATTGGGCCGCGATTCGATCCGGCTAATTCTTATGCCCCCGGAGGTCGCATTTGTGTTATAAGTGAGAGTCAATGATCGAGAAGGTCAGGTGAAATCAATCTGATCGTTTACTTGTCCTGATTCCCCTGTGCGAGGAGGTGCCCTATGTCACCCTTACTACTGATTCTGATTTTACTTTTATTGTTTGGTGGGGGCGGTGGTTACTATGCTTACGGGCCCTATGGGGGAATTGGGTTCGGAGGAATCATCCTCATCGTTCTCATCGTATTGCTTCTCAGCGGGCGGTTGTGATCTCGATGCGGTCACTACTGTCCTGATTGGCCTGCCGGCTTGTCCTGATTCGGACAGACAGTGCCCATTGGTTTGACCGACTGAAGTATTCGGTCTGGTGTGGCCGTTCGTCCGGATAGCTCGCATTCTTCGAATCTTAAGGCAGGTAGGCTCTACGCTAAAGCGCGGAGCGCCGCGAGTTTTATTAGCTTTGGCAGCGCTTTGGCTGGCTCAAGCGTTGCAAGAACCAAGTACGGCGGCAGCGCGATGGCAGGTAAGGTAAACTCACAGCAAATCGGAGGTAGCGATTAATGGCAGTCGAGAATTCAGCAGAATCAACGGTGCGGGCGGCCGTCGATCAGGGTCGTCAAACGGTAGAAAAGGCGGGACGTGTAGTAAAGGATAGCTACGACGCCGCCCAAGGCTATGTCAAAGACAAGGGTTTCAATCTTGACCTGGGTGACTTCGTCCGCCGCGAGCCGTGGTTAGCCCTGGCGGCAGCGTTTGCGATCGGTTATGTCGCCGCGCAAATCATCCGACGTGCCTCCTAAGACAGGCGCTTGCGTCGATCCGTCGGAGCATCCCCTGGAGAGGCGGCTACGACAGTTGGAAGACTTCATCAGAAACGAACCGCTGACGGCTCTCGCTATTTCAGTTACTGCCGGATTCATCCTGGGCGGAGGAGCGGGAACCAGTAGTGGCCGCGCGGGGCTTGGTTTTATGGGCAGATTGGCAATTCGCGGGGCGGTGCGCAAACTGTTGACTGGAATGCTGACGGGCAGTCATGAACGCGGAGCAGGAAAGTACGAATATCGCGGTTGACCCTCATGACCGCTATGCGCCGCCTAGCAGAATGCTGAAAAGAATTGCGCCGATACTTGTTTTGAGAGCCCTGCATAAAAAGATGGCTTCCTTTAACTGTCTCTCCTTCCGGATGAGACAGGAGTAAAAAACAAGTAGCGGAAATTGTCCTTCTCGCAACCCGCTAAGAGAAACGGCCGCAGCCCCGCTGATCGTTGCGGGGCTGCGGCCGTTTAGTAGGCAGTCACCGTTTACTGTCCTTCGGGCACCAGTTCCACGCGCCGGTTCTGGGCACGACCCTCGGCTGTGGCGTTGGTCGCCACAAATTGGGTCTTGCCATAGCCGTGGGTGACCAGGCGGTTGGCGGGGATTCCCTTGCCCTCAAGGTAGCGTGCCACCGAGTCGGCTCGCCGCTCTGATAGCCTCTGGTTGTACGCGACCCCACCGATAATATCGCAGTATCCGTTGACGTCGACGGTTACGTCTGGATGCTTGCTCAGGATTTCGGCCGCCTCATCAAGGATCGGCGCGGCGTCAGGCCGGATGTTGTAGCGGTTGAAATTGAAATGCACGCCGCGAAGAATAATCCGTTCCTGCGCCGCGGGCGGGGGAGGTGGCGGAGGCGGCGGCGGGGGAGGTGGCGGTGGTGGCGGCGGCGGCGCAGGTTCCTGTGCCAGGAAGTAGCCGATAGTTCCGCCGATAATTGCGCCTCCTACGAAGCCTACCGGACATCCAATCTCGTATGCTAAGGCATCATTACCGCCATTTTGAGTGGCGGCAACACCGCAGCCTATTCCGGCGCCTACGAGAGCCCCCGCTCCAGCACCGATCAGTGTGCCCTCCTGTTTCGCTGGTGACATCGCGCAGCCCGATACCATCGACAGAGCCACTATAGACATCAAACACGCGGCTAGCCTTCTGCTCATTGTGACCTTCCTTTCAGCAATCCCCTGCATAATGGATTCGTCGCTATCTACGAATTCCTTAACAGGGTGGTTGATGCGACCAATGCCCGGAAAGTAGCGAGGCTCTTCCGCGCAAGACGGTGATAGCCACCGATCGCCCAGTCAATTTCTCAAAACTTGATTTGGATTGGTTCTGTCCATGAGCCCGCGAGGTTGATTAGGCGAGTCCGAACGCGCACTGGTCAAGCGGAGAGCCTGTTCATCAAATTCCCGAGGCGGTCCTCGCGCACTACAAGCTGACGGCCTTGACGAACCACCAGACCTTCACCTTCCAACCTGGCCAGGTGCTCGGTGACTCTGGGCCGCGAGGCACCCACCAGATTGGCGAGTTGCTTGTGGCTCAGAACGACTGTCAAGAGAGTGCCGCGGGATTCTTCGACGCCGAAATCCGAACACAATTCAAGCAGCGTAAGCGCAATCCGCTCGTGAAGATCCAGGTTCAGGAAGCTGGAGCCGCGCAAAAGCAGGCGATACCATTGCTTCAGGTTGGTCTGATGAAATTTCCTGAAGGCGAATTGCGCGGAGTCGAAGCTGATGACCCCGAAGCGGTCCCAGCCCAGGCTGCCGACCCTGCAATCGGTATAAGCCTCGCACTGGAAACTCCATTCGGTTGATGGGCAAGATGCGGAAACTCGGGGATCGGGCCCGGCGCCACCAGGGCCACGGTGACGCGTTCGCTACGCGCATTCAGGCAAGTGATGTTGCGCTGCTCCGGCGAGAAGAATGTGAGCTTCAGAGGCCAGCGCGTCTTCACCAACGATCACCTCGTGACGCTTGAAATTCGCCAAGGTGAGGAGATCGCCAAGTTTCGTCAGCTCCGGAAGGGAGAGCCAGGACAGAGCATTGATGCGACCCAACCGGTCAAGGTCGGTACTCGTGTCGCGCTTTGTGTCGTTCCTCCAAGTTGCCTCCAAACTCAGGCAGGCCCCCCGAGAGAACCCAAGGGTATCCGATTTTTCAGGTAAAGACAAACCAGGTGTTATTGAAAGCACCGCCTTATGGTTCTACAAAGAACATTAAGTTCAGCTTAAGGCCACTGGTTACGTGCAGACCGGGAATTTCTTATTGGCTGAATTATCACTAAAGTCACCGGTAAGATGGCGTTCGGCGTATTTCCTGTGCATTTATGCCCCTGGCTGCGTATGGGCAAGGAAGCTTAGCAGTCGATCGCGTTTTATGATCAATTGCCGGCCAGTGCGTACAATCATCCGCTTGCGCTCGAATTCGATTAGATATTCCGTCACTCGCGGCCGTGACGCTCCTACCAATTCGGCAAGATCCTTATGCCGCGTTGATACCGTCAATAGCAGCCCACGTGGATCGTCGACGGCGAAATTCTCGGCCAATTCGAGCAATGCCAGCGCAAGCCGTTCCACCAGCGTGCAGCCCATGAAGTTGGAGCAGCGCAATTGCACCAAATCCCATCGCACCAGATAGTTGGTGGCCATGCGCTTGAAGTCGTCCGATGCTATTCCCAAAGAGATTTCGATAAACGTTTGGAAGTCAACGGTTCCGATCTGACAGGCGGTAACCGCCTCGCAGCGAAGGCTGTACTTGATTCCCGGCACGGCGAGCGGGAACCCTGGAATCATTCCCGGCGCAACCATGATCACCATTATGCGCTGGCCTTTTCGGTTGCGGCAGGTGATGCGTGCGATGCCCGACAGCAAGATGTAGGCCTTGTCGGCGGAGTCATTTTCGTCAAAAATCGTGGTGCCCTTGGCAATGCGCCTCAGCGCCAGTGCGGCAGCCAGTCTGTGCATCTGGCGCTTGGTCAGCCAGGAGATGCTTTTGAGAGCTCTTAGGCTGCGATCAGTCGATACCGCTGTGGTGGCCATCTTACAGATGTAGCACACCGCCTCAGCAAAAGTGTCAGCGATGCGAGGTTCGTGTTCTGTGGATAACAATACCGGGTGCCCGCCGGTGGCTTCGCCCGCCACGCCCATCGTAGAGTGCTTGGTTTGTACTCGCTCCCCTTTTGAGCATTCGGTCACGGGGCGCCATTGGAGGGTTATCGTGGAACGCACGGAAGTCCTGGAAGAGACGCTGCCGGGCGTGTTCGCTCTGGCGATTATTTTACCCAGCCAGTATTACTCGGCGTTGGGGCATCGCACCTCCTTCGGTGGGCGAGCGGAAGTTGATGTTCGCAGTACTCGAGGACGGGGTTCGATGCTACTTGAAAAACATGGACGCCAAGAGCCGGCGCCGGCGCATTCTATTCTTCGAGGTGCTGGACTGGATGAAGGCAGAGGCCAACAAGGGACCGTTCTCGTTTGAATTGCTGTGCGAGGAGTTCGGCATGGACGGCACCCGGGTGCGCAACGCCCTTGAAGGGCTACGCGCTCTGGCGCAAGGGGCGAAGAGCCGGACCCCGGCGGCGATGCGAGCAAGCTCGTCCCCCGAAATGCACGCGTAGCCCTTTACGAGATCCCCAGCCCGGAATAGATTCCACGCAGCCAGGATCACGCGCTGGCGATTGCGAAGCCGCGCTCTGAGCCTTGGAGGATGGCGTTGAAGCGTTGGCTTCCCAAATACAGGCGCTCGGCGTCCGCATCGGATATCGCTGCCCGCATCAGATCGCGACGCCGGATCTGCCACACGCCGCCGACCATGGGATGGCGCCCCTGACGATAGCTGAAGAAATAGTAGATGAACTGCCGTACTACCGCCTGGCGCGCCGCGCTAGACAGGCCATGGCCACCGGCCACAGTGAAGAGGGTCTTAAGCAGTTGCCAGGGCGAGTAGAAGTTCTTGAACGCTTCGCTATACGCTTGCATCCATTGCCCCTGTTCCAGCTTGTCGTGCCGGAGCGTCACGTGCTGGGAATCGAGGTTGTTGAAATCCCAATCGGCAATCTGTCCCTGCTTTGGCGTAGCGAACCTGATCCTCGGTGCCCGGCAGCGGCGTCATGATAAAATACGATACGATGTCAAAGCCAATTTCCCGCAGCATCCTGGCGGCCACGCGGCCACAGTCCGGTCCGTCGAAAGGGAAGCCCAGCATATAGCCCGCATGGACCGAGATTCCCATGCGATGCCAATTGTCGACCACCCTGCGATACTTGTTGACGACCCTGACGCGGGCCTCTTCAGCGGCCACGACCTGCTTACGATCATCGGTGTTCTGGTATTTGGTCGCCCAGTTGAGATTGTCAGGGTTGAGCGACTCGATGCCGACGAAGGCCTGATAACAGCCCGCCCGGGCCGACAGATCGAGGAAGCGCCGGCTGCGGCTGTGTTTGGCGCCGGGTTTTTCGCCGTCCGCTACATTGCCATAGCAGGAGGCGTCCACGTCCACCTGCATCATGAACCGGAGCTTGGGAAATTCCTTACGGATTTCCGCCATCCCGGTGAGGATCTCATCCCAGCGCGGGCTGCGGAAGAAATCATCGTCGACCAGGAACAGGTCGTTGATGCCGTGGTTGGAAGCCGCGTCACGTATCCAGCGGAGCACTGACTCCGGATCACGCGAGCGCATCGTGCGGCCCATCACGTTTTTCACTGAACAGTAAGAGCAAGTGAATGGACATCCACGCGAGGTATCGATTGTGGTTTGCGTTTCGTTGAAGAACCGGGTCAGGTAACGGTCGTCGATGAGCGGCAGTTGCGCGTCGGTGATCACCGGAACCAAGATATCTCCGATCCCGGTTTTGGCTCTGATCCCGTCCGTGACCGAATAGTTGGGCTTGAGTTGCCCATCCAGGAAATCACGCATTATCGCCGTCCAGAAATTCTCGGCTTCGCCGACCGCGGTGCTGACCCCGCAGTGATGAAGAAACTCTCGTGATGGCGGGTAGCCACTAAGATGGAAGCCGCCCATGATGGTGGCCATGCCGCGGGCCACAAACTGCAGGGCCAGGTCGCGTCCGCGCGGGTACTGGTTGGATTGCACTCCGGCAATTCCGATCAGCAATTCAACCCCATCTTCCGCTGCCCTCTCCTCGATCGCCTGCACGGTCTCCGCACCGATCGCACCATCGCACACTTCGTCCCAGATGACCGTTTCCAGGTAAACATTTAGCTTACTGGCGTGCTCCCGGTTGAACGAATCGTTCAGGGCCGCCAAAACGGTCAACGTGTTGTTGGGCTGAATCCCCCAACGGAAATACTCGACATAACCTTGATCGTCGTAGCGCGATGGCTTGATGAAATAGACCCTGACCTTTCGACATGTTTCAGGCGTCAGAACGCTTGATTCGCTCGCGCTCCAACCAGCAGTGAGCCGCTTGGGTGAGCGCGAACTCATTTCTCCATAACGGTTGCGGCCCAACGTCAGATATCCGATTCCGACCGCGGCGATGAAGCCGGCGGCGACAAGAACTAGAGCGATCATCTGTTAGCGCCTCTTTACCATCTGGTTGTAACTTCATTCCGGTGGGGCTCTGCCGTCAGCTAGCTTTCCTGCCGACCTTTAATATGTGTCTTTCGAACTGCAGCGCGCCGGCCTGCCGTTGCGTGGATCGCGATTCCAACCGCAGCCGCTACGAGTCCCCCGATCGCAAAAGCCAGCCACCACTGAAGCCATTGATGGAGAAACAGAATCAAAGCAACCAGTATGCAAATCGCAGCGCAGATCATGACTGCGACCGTTGCCAGATTAGCGAGAGCGTAATCGGTCTGCTCTTCCACCACCGCCCTCAGCGTAACCTCGACAAGACCAATCTCAGACTGAATAATGCGCGAGACAGTCGTCGATGGCCCTGCCCACCAGCGTGGACCAGTCACCCTCTGTTCCGGATGCTGCATCACCGGCGAGAGGTCGTTTCTCCGGCATCTTTTCCATTTCCATCCTCTGACAGGCCCCGCCACATAGCGTATCCCAGCAGGGTCAGCATAATTCCGCGCCCCAAGACCGGGTTGGCTTTTGAGCCGACAAGAAAGCCGACCGCGCCCGCTAAGCAACAAGCGCTGACCGGGTAGGTTTGTATGAGGTGGTTGGGATGAAGCGCCTGCTCCGTGCGCTCAAGCTTTTCATCCACTTGGGTCATGGTATCGTGAAGATCGCGGCGCGCATCGTCCAGCGCATCTTCCTTTTCGGAGATTCGCTCTTCCTTTGTCATTTCTTCCGCTGTCCTGACATTTTACCATTAAGGTGATGTAGCTGACGGCTGCCGCCTAAGCGGCGCCAGCGGAGTACCAGTCCCTCTGGGTTGGCGTTCCGGGTCTGCCGGATGTTCAGCGACGGTTGGCCGGGTGGGCCCCGACCGCATCGGCGAGGTTCTTATGGCCATGGCCAACACTACTCGCAAAAGCTTTCGCGAAACTATTTAGTGCGTCCCGTCGCGATCGGAACCTCGTTACCAACCTATCCGACGACACACCAGATGTAAATGAAAAGACACGACATGTACTTTGGAGAACAAATCACCTATGGTTCTAAGGAGAACCACTTTCGATGAGAGGTATTGCCGTGAAGTTCAGACAGCCTTGTAAGTCACGGTGGTGCCCACACACAGGACCGACCACACGGTGATTTTCCATCACGTCAAAGGGCGGCGTAAGGTCCGGCCTCCCAATACGTGTCCTGGAACCCCTGCGAAGAAGTGGTCCCCGACCGCAAAATGTCCGGGTAGCGTTGCTCACCCACACATCCCATTGCTCTGAAGCTGCTCCCCAGACGGGCAGGAGGTGGTGGTCGTCGTCGTAGTCTGCTGCTCTGGGTAAGATTGCGTCGGAAAGCATCCCGCCAGCAACGTCGCCGCAAGAATCAAGACGCCAAGTATTTTAATCATAATGGTCCTATCAGGTCACAATAATGGCACGCACTATCACGATGTCATACATGCCATCTACTGGTATAGATTGTATGCTGACCGTGGATGCGAGGCCATCGAGAAAGAAAGCCGTCGGTTATCGGAAGAACAAATGGCGCCGATCTTGGCGGCGCCGATTATTAGCCTCATAGCGAGAATAAGGTCGCAATGACGGGCGCAGGCATAACGCCATCCCTGTCAGTGGCAGCGGCTGGCATCGGTTTCGACCTTCCTGTACCGGGCCGCGTACTCTTTGACTGGCCGAATCATCCGAGGGGAACCCGCGGGGAATCCAAGCAGATCACGATCTCGAAGACGGAAGCTTGGCTGCTTTAGGGCCGGATCGGTGACGTCTTCAAGGAAACTCTGCTGATCGAGTCGAAAACCGCGGGCACACCATGTGCCGTTACTTCCCGGGCCAAGCCATCTTTGCGTTCAAGCGCGTCCTTAACCAGCGCCCAGTCGATCAAATTCCTGATGTCGCTGGAATCCGCAAGTGTCTGGAGGTCGTGAAGCGAGTCCGGCGCCAGGCCGTCGATGTCCGGATTGGCCTCCACAAAGATCCGGCCATCATCCAGTTTGGCCAATAACACGGGTGCGTAGATGATCGTTCCTGGAGTGCCTGGTTCGACCATGACGAAGAGCGCCGCGACATCCCCGGCATTGAGCCGGATGCATCCGTGCGACAGAAAATGATAGACACTCAACGGCTTGATGGTGCCGTGGATGCCAATCCCGTCCAGGCTCAGCCCGATCCAACGCTTTCCAAGGGGATTACGGGGACCTGCCGAAACCCTGGTTAGAACCGCTTTCCCTCGCCGCGCCATGTCGCGCTGAATCGAAACCGGCACCGACCAGGTCGGGTTTACAGTCATATCGGTCACGGTGAAATCGCCCTGTGGAGTGCGCCAGGAGGCCTGGCCCATCGCCGCGGGATAAGCCGCGGCCAGAACCCCGCCCGCAACAAAAAACACCATCCGCTGCGGCATGTCGATCACGATTCCATCGTCGAGCGCCTCCGGCACAATATGCCGATTGTCCACCCGAAGAGTCGATCCCGGCGTCAAACGGGACTCCGTCTCGAGGCCGTTGGCTCGCGCGAGTACCGATGGTTCCACACCGAAGCGCGATCCCATCGCGGCAAACGTATCTCCCTTCCGCACGATGTATTGGATCTCACCGCCGCTCAGGGTGCGCGCCAGCCGCAATTCCTCGGCGCTGGCCGCGCTGGCGCAAAACAACGCCAACAGCATGCCACAAAAGACAAACTTGCGAGCCGTCAGGTTACGGCGTGCATACGCAACACTGCTGCGTCCTCGACGGCTGCTAAACCCTTGCAGCAGATTCCCGAGCCCACTGCGATCGCGTGTTCCCGACTCGCAACACTTCCGGGCTGCGAGCCGGCCAGTCAGGGACCGCCTCCGCTGGTTTATCAAACTACACCGAGTAGCCAGAGCACGAGCACGATCACTAAAACGCTTCCAAGAGAAATAGGAAGATACATAAGGACCTCTTCGGCCTTCGTTTCCAGTGCTTTTGGGTTTGGTCTAGCGAAAAAGTGGTCGAAGGCGAGAGAAAGAACCACCGTGGCTGGATCAAGGTCGGACTCGATTCATTTGTCGATCCCGGCCTTTCAATCGTACCTTGGATCTCATCCATAGCGCCACTGTAATGCCTATTTCACATGGTTCTATGGATAACCGTAATCGCCGAACAAAAATATGTAGTCAATTAAGCTTCAGCACGGCAGGGGAGTCGCCGCTTGGATGAAGCGACAATAACCCTGTTCCCTCCCCTAGCCATCGGGAGGATACGGACGAGTCAACCCAATCGTGCCATCGCCAAGCTGACTTCAAAGCGAGCGAAAGTTAGCCGGCCCTTTAACCGCTAAAGTCTCATCTCCCGGGATTGTGGCGTCCGCTCTCCGGGGTGGCGGCCGCCCGACAGCGAAAATATCCGGATGCTACTCTGCTCCTGCGCGACAAAACGGTGCTGTTATCCAGAGCACTGTTAATGGCGAAGTGTTATAGCAATTGACGTGGCGATGATGAATCATGATGGTGTCGGGATCGACACAGGAGTCGGGTCCGATCTTGATCCAGCCCGGTGGTGGCCCTTCCGGTGGTCTTTGACCACGCCCCGCTAGACCAACCCACATTGATAGGCACTGAAGGCTCACGGGAAAACCGCTTGTAGTCCTCTGTTTCGTGGCAATTAGCCCCAGCAGAGTGCGTTGACGGGCGCTTCCGGAATCAAGGAGACGTTATGAAATTGATTAATCCTCGGCAAGCCCTGGCGTGGGGTGGGCTGCTGATTGTAACGCTCGCCGCAGGTTGTGCTGGTGGGCAAGCGTGGTCCAACAACCGCTATGGATACAATGGCGGTGGCTGGGGGACTTCCTATCCTAATGTTAATAATTCTGGAGGCCCCTATCCATCCGATAGTGTTTTTAGAAGCGACGTGCCGAACGATAGCAATCATGCATACGCGTATGACGTGAGCCACAAAAACCCGCCTTCGCGCGACGGCTCGTAGATCTATGCTCAGTCAACGCCAACGCGTCTCGCCAGCAAAAACCAGAGGCCGATCGACGTTCTGACCGAAGCGACGATCGGAGCGCGAGCGCCGAAAGATAGTCGACCTACGGCGTGTACACACAGATAGTCCGGATCGCGATTTAGAGTATTAACGCTTAATTTGGGAGGTAATGTTATGAGACGATTATGGGTATTTGGACTCGTTGCCACACTCGGGCTGGGCGTGGCTGCGATCAACACTGGATGCTTTGAGGAGCAGCCACTGACCACCACTACGACGAGAGAGACAACGACAAGCGGACCGGTGCTTGTGGCGCCGCCGCCGCCGCCGATTATCACGCGGCAGGCCACGACCACCACCACCTATGGATCGCCAGACGGTACGGTGACGCGTGAGACAACCTATACGAATCCGTAATACAGGCGTCCAGTCCGGGGCATGGAGTTTAACGACAGGACGCCTATGATACCCCGGCTTTTGTGATTTAGGTTTGTGAGTGCGAACCCGCCATTTACTGCGGTCGGCGGTCGGAAATCGAAGACGGTCGGATCGACAACGGCCAGCCGGCCGTTGTCGTGAGTAGCCGCCTAAACAAACCGTGAGACCAGTAAACCTGAAGCTAAAATAATAACATCAGTGCGGGCACGACAGATGCGCCGGATGTTGACACGCTGACAGCGCAGCGTCTTGACGCTGCGCGAGTTTGGGCGGCAGCGTGGAATCACACTGAGCCATGCTGACCTGATGGCGACAGGTCGTCCGGGGTGCCGGGGAGCAGGTGAACGCGGCGTCCAAGAGCCCTTGGTAGACAGCGCTTTCGTTATATAGAAGACTCATGGGCGCGGCGCGCGCGTTAGGCCGCAAGAACTCGCGGGGTCGCCGATTCTGCTGGGCGGCCTAATTGTACGTGAACTACGACGGAACGCGCGGCTTCCTGGACAAAACAGCCTCGCGTACGTCGGCGGCATGCTGGAGATGTGCAAGGACCGGCTCTTCCCCTTCTGGCATGATCTCGAAGCGGCGCTGAAGAC
Source organism: uncultured Pseudomonadota bacterium (assembly GCA_963824565.1). Lineage (GTDB taxonomy): Bacteria > Desulfobacterota > Binatia > Binatales > Binataceae > JAJPJA01. The sequence goes on from CAWGQB010000015.1 coordinate 60,734, forward strand.
CGGGCAGCCGCAGAACGAGGTCAAGCACAGTCGGAAGCCAATGTTCGAGGAACTGTACCTGGACCTGCCGCGGCTCGAACAGTTCATGGGCGCGATGACTGGCATCTCTCGCGCCAACTTTGTCGCCCTCGCGGAGAAGGTCGATTTGTCGCGGTACCAGACATTGTGCGACGTTGGCGGCGCGACGGGGCTGCTGGCGATCCTTGTCGCCGAGCGCCACCAGCACCTGCGCTAAACGTCGTACGACCTGGTCCTCGCTGAATGGACTCTACCTCATACTGCTGGGCGGAGGGAAGCAGGCCACCTGAGATCCGATGGTTGACAATCTTACATGATGTGCGGTAGGCGTTGATAGTTAGTTGCGGGTGAGGACAGGTATCGGCTGAAGCTCCAGATTATCCAACCCGTCAGCCGTCACCTCCTTCTTTCCCGGGTGTTGGTTGTCGGTCGTGTTCAGTCTCGTTGGTCGGGCAGGAGTGGTTTATGCGAGAAGTCCGGCTGGTGGATCGACGGTGGCATGAGAGGTACTCAGTTCAACGGCTCGGCGAGTTCGTCGCGCGGTGTCGTAAGCGGGGGATTGCCGTCACACCCCAGCGGCTCGCAGTGATAGGGGCCCTGCTCGCTTCGGAGAACCATCCGAGCGCCGACGAGATTTGTGCGACAGTACGTCGCATGCATCCCCACATATCATTGGCCACAGTCCATCGGATTCTGGAGCAATTTTGCGAAGTGGGAGAGGCGCGCACGGTAACGCTCCTGCACGATGTTGCGCGCTACGACGGCAACGTCGAGCCTCACCACCACGTCCTTTGCGTCCGATGCAGGCGGGTACATGACATAGAGATACCCGAAGTGGACAAGCTTCTCGAGGGTAAAACCAGCCTGGGGGAGTTCGCACTGCTCCGCTGCTCGGTAGAAATTGATGCTCTCTGCAGGCGGTGCCAACTTGCCGAGAAGCGAATACACGCCCAACGCCCACACCACACCAATCTGCGACCCCTGGGCGAGTCCGCGGAGAAACGTCATGGCGATAAGAAAGAGGAAACAGGCGACACAAGTCTCTGAACGAAGATCAGGAGGATAAGAATATGGCAATTGATCACGATCTCTCCGAGGGAAAATCTCCGTTTACGGGCCTCCGTAGACACAATGCGGGTAGTGGCCCGACGAATGCGAACTGGTGGCCGAATCAGCTTAACATCAAGGTTTTACGCCAGAACTCCCCCCAATCCGATCCCATGGGCAAGGAGTTCAATTACGCTGAAGAATTCAAAAGCCTCGACCTGAATGCCGTGATCAAGGACCTTCATGCCTTGATGACGGACTCGCAGGATTGGTGGCCGGCCGACTATGGCCACTACGGCGGACTTTTCATTCGAATGGCGTGGCACGCCGCGGGTACGTACCGCATCGCCGATGGCCGTGGCGGCGCCGGTGCTGGCCAGCAGCGTTTCGCACCGCTCGGCAGCTGGCCGGACAACGCTAACCTCGACAAGGCGCGCCGGCTGCTCTGGCCGATAAAGGAGAAGTATGGCCGGAAAATCTCATGGGCCGACCTTATGATTCTCGCCGGCAACGTCGCCCTTGAGTCGATGGGCTTCAAGACTTTCGGTTTTGGCGGCGGCCGCGAGGATGTATGGGAAGCCGATGAGGTTTACTGGGGACCTGAGCGCACTTGGCTAGGGGACGAACGCTACAGCGGTGATCGTGAGCTCGCGAATCCTTTCGGCGCGGTTCAGATGGGCCTGATTTACGTGAATCCGGAAGGGCCCAATGGAAAGCCGGACCCGGTCGCTGCAGCGCGCGATATCCGCGAGACGTTCCGGCGCATGGCAATGAACGACGAAGAAACAGTCGCGCTGATCGCCGGCGGGCACACCTTCGGCAAAACCCACGGTGCCGCTCCGGACTCGAATGTCGGCCCAGAGCCGGAAGCCGCCCCTATCGAGCAGCAGGGTCTCGGCTGGAAGAACCGATTTGGCACAGGTAAAGCGAATGACGCGATTACCAGCGGCCTCGAAGTCATCTGGACCACGACGCCAACGAAGTGGAGCAACGACTACTTTAAGCACCTGTTCAGCTACGAATGGGAACTGACCAAGAGCCCGGCCGGTGCCAATCAGTGGAAACCGAAGAATGGCGCCAGCGCCGGCACGGTGCCGGATCCCTTCGACCAGTCGAAACGCCGGTCGCCATCCATGCTGACCACCGACCTCTCTCTGCGGCTCGACCCTGCTTACGAAAAAATTTCAAGGCGCTTCTTCGAGCATCCGGATCAGTTCGCAGACGCGTTCGCCAAGGCGTGGTTCAAGCTGACGCACCGCGACATGGGTCCGATCGCGCGTTATCTGGGCCCGCTCGTTCCTAAGGAGCAATTGCTGTGGCAAGACCCCGTTCCTCCAGTCGGTCATGAATTGATCGGGGATCGGGACATTGTTGCTCTGAAGGCGAAAATCCTCGCGTCTGGCCTGTCCGTTTCTCAGCTCGTCTCGACGGCTTGGGCGGCGGCGGCGACGTTCCGCGGCTCCGACAAGCGCGGTGGAGCAAATGGGGCGCGTATTCGCCTTGCACCGCAAAAGGATTGGGAAGTGAACCAGCCGGCCGCACTGGCCAAGGCTCTGCAGGCGCTCGAAGCGATCCAAAAGGAGTTCAACGCCTCTCAGTCCGGGAGAAAAAAGGTTTCGCTTGCTGACCTGATCGTTTTGGGCGGCTGCGCGGCCGTTGAGGAAGCGGCGAAAAAGGCTGGGCACAACGTGAAGGTTCCCTTCTCGCCCGGGCGTACGGACGCTTCGCAGCAGCAGACCGATGTGGAATCATTCGCCGTACTTGAGCCTACCGCAGACGGGTTCATTAACTACCTCCGCAAGGGACACTCGGTACCCGCTGAGGAAATGCTGGTGGATCGGGCGCTAGTTGCTGACGCTGACAGCCCCCGAGATGACGGTTCTCGTCGGTGGCATGCGCGCTCTGAATGCCAACTTTGGGCAGTCCAAACACGGCGTTTTCACCAAACGACCCGAGACTTTGACGAACGACTTCTTCGTCAACCTTCTCGACATGAGCACGCAATGGCAATCGTCCGCTGGCTCTGAAGGCGTGTACGAGGGGCGCGATCGGAAGACGAATGAGGTCAAGTGGACCGGCACCCGTGTCGATCTGATCTTCGGTGCGCACTCTGAGCTCCGAGCACTCGCGGAAGTCTATGGGTGCGCGGACTCGAAGGAGAAGTTCGTGAAAGACTTCGTGGCTGTGTGGACCAAGGTGACGAACCTTGATCGCTTCGACCTCGCCTGATCTCTGCGGGAAGAGAGTTTAAACGTCTTTTGGAAGGTCGAAGACTCCCGCATGAATAAGGAGTCGCGCAAAACATACAACCCGGTGTTCCATCACCGGTAGTGGACCGGCACACACCGCGCTGGAAACGGCGCGGTGTGTAGCCGCCGTGACAATGTACCCTCGCAAATCAGGAGTAGTGAAAGTCGCGAGACCCGATGTTTCCGTGGGATCATCGATTCCGTGAAGCGATTGCCGCGAAGGCTTCATTCGAACGGGGAAGAATTTGTCTTCTTGACCCCGAAAGGGAAGCCCATGACGGACACTTGGTGGCCGAAACGAGGGGCAGCCACCCGCCTGTTGACGAGTCGAAGGGAATCTGGTGCCGATGTCTTCGCAGCCTCGGTATCAGGCCGCGAAAGTTCTACACGAGGAGGCATACATTCATCGCGCGGGCACTTTTCGGAGGGGGCCAACCTGGAAAGGTCTTGCCGAGTACTGCGGCACCCCGGTGCAGATGTGTGATAAACCCTTACGACTCCAAGCCTTTTGTGCCACCATTGGGTATCTTTAACTAGGGAGCATGCTATGGAGGCCATCAAAAATCGCGTTGCAGGGGTTACGGAGAGACTTTCGTCAGTCTATGTGCCTCCCCTCCAACTCACAGAGGGACAGCCACCACCCATCGCTGCGAACGGCGGTTTATCCTACATGTCGTTCGATCGAGATGGGGATGCGGGAACTGCCGCAGCGACCGAGGCGGCGCTCCACCAGCTAGCCGAGGGGGAAGGGCAGGCGGTTATCGACATGCTCGACAAGGCTCCCCCCGGCCCGATCGAGACCAAGTGGGGAGTCGGGTTTCGTAGCTACTCAGAGTGCCTGGAATATATTCGGGCGAACAACATCGAAGCCCCCGAAGGTGGCGTAGTGCTTCCATTGCGCTATACCGTCTACGCGCAGCCGTCCTACTCCATCGTCTCGTCGAACGCGCTTTGGCGGGACCCGGCGCGTGGGGCCGAGGCCAAAGCGTTGCGCAAAGAAGAGCAGGACATCGGGCGCCGATGCCTCTATTTTCCGCAGGTGTTGCGCGACGCGCGACGAATGGAGGAGTACTACCCAGGTCTCTCGCCCAGCAGCCCCGAATGCATGGACAAGCTTGGCGTTGCGCTGGCGCACTGCGAGTCCAAGTGCGGGAACTTTTACGACGCGGCGGAGGTCGAGCGCGTGTTCTACCCGGAGATGGAACAGCTCCTCTTGGAGTTTTTCCCGGACGCGACGGATGCGCTCGTGTACAACCACGACGTGTTTGACAAGGACTACAAGGGCGACCGCACAGAGGATCAGGACAACAAGAACCCGGGTGTGAACGCCAACTACGCCTACATCGTGCACAACGACCTGAACGACAACAGCGGGCGCGTGCGCTGCCGCGAGTTGCTTACGAAGAACCTGCGGAACTTCGGGCGCGAGCAGCACTACACGCAGGAGCAGGCGGACGCGAAGATGTCGGGGCGGTTCATGTCGATCAACCTCGCCAAGCCGATGGAGACCGTGCGGCAGAACCCCTTCGTGCTCTGCGCCTGGCCCTCTTTCGCCGACCAGCCGTACATCACCAACTATCGCGTCTACGACGACCGCGTCGGTGAGACCACTCGCTTCACCTACCGCCTCGGCCACGAATGGTACTGGTTTCCCCAGCAGAAAACCACCGAGGTCTCGATGCTCAAGTGCTACGACTCTGTCACCGACGGTTCCGTCTCGCGCTGGTCTTTCCACACTGCCTGCATCGACCCAACCGCGCCCGCCGACGCTCCCTGCCGCAAGAACGTCGTGGTCCGAGCCTTTGTGTTCTTCTAAGAAGATCAGAAGAAGCAGCGGGAGGAGGGAGAGAGCCGCTGTCCTCGAAATATCTAATGCTCTACTGAATTGGTGAGGTACGGATTAGGCCCACTGCTGATTTTCCCGCCTCAAAAGCATCGCGTTCGCTTCTGTGGTTCATAAAGGTATTTCTTTTATGTAGGCCCTGCCCAAAGCAACAGCGCCTCCGAAGAAAATCAAAAAGAAAGACAGGCCAACCAGACACGCAATCAATACCGAATGGTCCACGTTCGTTTCTCCACTTTGCCAGTGAACTTTAGTAGGAGTTCCTCTGAGAGCTCGCCGTGCGCAATCATGCCTGCGGTAAACTCATGGCGGCCGGGACGCGTCGGAACTTCATAGGGCGGCTTTCTTCGCTATGCTGCAAGCAGGTCGCCGTGCTGGTTTCTGGTGATGCTCACCTGCACCGAGGTGCCACCCTCAACCCGCGTCTTGGCCAGAAGTGCCGCCGGGTCCGACTTTCCAGCGGTTTGCAGAAATTGCACTGCGTCCGCAAGATTCACGCGGAGTTTGCCGCAAGAACGGCCGTCAGGCTGACAAGCGCGATGCTCGGAGCCACGAGCATCGCCCGATAAGGATGGGCCGAACCTGAAAGTATAGATCTCTTTCTTGGGATTGTAGCTAATTGTTACCGATCCATTGATGGTGTCCAAGGTGGGTGTCCTCTTGTGCTTGGGGGCAAAATTGCCTCGATACTATTGTTCGGGTGCTGGAACTGCCGCGCAGCTCGAACGTTACATAGGCCAATAGTGTCTTTGCTACCACTGAGATGAATGCATCACCACCAGGAAGCATCGCTACTGCCACTGATAAACCCCGGCGAAACCGGGCGGCCGCCAGCCTTTGCCTGCGCAAACGAGGCAAACAGCGGCATGGGTTTGGTGGCCACCCTCGCGACCCGTGAGGGTGATCATCAGCGCGGTTGGCAGCGTCTTTTGGCAGGCAATGCAAGATGCGACCAATGCTGCGTTATGTTCGGCGGAGTAGGCGCTCGGCATTTGCTTTTTCCTCGTCACTGGGAACGCACCGAGTGCCGGTGCGCCGGAGCAATTGCGGAGACTCCCGGCGACAGGCTCTCATTTAGGCCTTCGGTCGGCTTGTGTGTGGCGGGTCTGGCGTCGCGTGGTCGCGCGAAGGCGGGCGGATACTACGATGCCGGATCGATCATGTCTAACGGATCGTCAACATGACCTGATTCTGTTATCCGCTTTGCAAGTAAGCAATGCAATCGCAACCGTGCCGTGGGGTTCCCCAGGTGACATCTCGGTTTTCATTTAGAGCTGGGTTGAGGAACGGAGTTGGTTCTGAGCGAAGATGATTGGGAGCGCGAAACGGACAAACTCCTATGCCACCCTCTCTCCCGTAAGACGGGAGAGAGGGTTCAGCAAGCGACGCATCGAATGACTGGCTTTGGCCAAGCGCCGCGCTGGCGCTGACTTCCCGAGCCGGTCAATGGCGCAATAGGCGGCGGTTTACCTTTCGCGAACAGAAAGTGTCTTCTTGCGTGAGAAAAAATCAGTATCGCGGCGCCGGCTGCGTACGGGACGATGCCGTGTGACCGGCGGGCGGGCGCTGGTCTCCTGCCTATTTGCCGAGATCTCGGGTGCCTGGAATCCGGCGACGCTTGCGCGTTGAAGTTTTATCCCCAGCATTCGTTCGATCCCGCGCAGGGAAGCTCCCTCGTCTGGCATCACGAGGCTGAGAGCCTGGCCGGATTTGCCCATCCTGGCCGTCCTGCCAATACGATGAATGTAGGTATCGGATTCATCTGGAAGGTCAAAGTTGATTACATGGGAGACATCCGGAATGTCGAGACCTCGGGCGGCGACATCCGTGGCGACCAACACCTTGTAGTGGCCCGTGCGAAATCCAGCCAATGCGGCATTGCGTTGGCTCTGCGAGCGTCCGCCGTGAATTGCCACGGCCTTGACCCGATTACCAGCCAGCATCTTGGCGATGCGGTCGGTCCGGCTCTTGGTGCGCGTAAAGACTATCGCGCTGCTGACTTCGGCGTGGTTGAGCAGCTCCAAAAGCATCGGACCCTTGTTTTCCAGCGTAACCGGATAGATGGTCTGGCGGATCTCGGCGGGTGGAGTGGAGGTCAGACCGATGCTCACGCGTTCGGGATTGATTAGAAACTCCCGAGCGACGCGCTCGACTGCCGCATCCATCGTTGCCGAGAACATCAAGGTTTGACGCGGTTTCCTGACCGTGTGCAGGACGCGACGTAATTGCGGTAGAAAACCCATATCCAGCATGCGATCGGCTTCGTCAATAATGACGAAGTCAACTCGATCAAGCTTGACGGTGCCGCGCTCGAGATGGTCGATGAGTCGTCCGGGACAGGCAATCAGTACCTGCATACCGCAGCGCAGGTCAGAGATCTGCCGGCTCATGGATTCTCCACCTACAATCACCGCCGCGCGCAGTCGCGTGGTGCGGGAGAGAAGAACGAATTCGCGGCTGATCTGAGCCGCCAACTCCCGAGTAGGCGCCAAAACCAAACCAGTGATACCACTGGTCCGGCTGCTGTGCAGCCGATTCAATAGTGGCAAAAGGAACGCTGCTGTTTTACCGCTGCCGGTCCCGGCAGTGGCGACCAGATCGCGGCCGGCCAAGGCTATCGGTATAGCCGCCGATTGGATTGGGGTAGGGCGGGAATGTCCCCGATCGCGAACCAAATGTAGGACTTCAGGTGATAGATCAAGTGCGGAAAATGACAGAAAGACTCCATTTTTCAGACCAGTGGATTCAAGGTCTGGCGGCGAGGCCAAACGAAAGGTTCTGAGGGTTAAGATTCGGTTGCGACGTGTGAATCCGCGCGCGTTGGCCAACAGATTGACCGTCTTTACTGTAGGGACAACGGAACGTCCGATCAAGAGGGCGGACTATCGGACAAGAGGATCGGGCGCCGGACCGGTTTGCGCGGCCACGGCGCTACTGCACCTCGATCGTCCGATCTTCGCACCAGGCGACTGCCGGATCGAGCAAGAAACTCAGTCCGCAGCGGGCCTCGAGAGTCGCTTGCGATCTTCGTCGTCCCTAGTGTTGAAGAGGCGCGGGCAACCTTCGGCAAGCCAGCGAGAACTCACTGTGGTTTCCAGTGCACGGCCCTCGCCGTCTACCGCCCACGTGCCCTGATTCAAGATTGTGAAGAGGCAAAACTTGCGGCCGCATAAGCGGCACGTATACGCCAGCCGCGAGCCCCGAGCTCCGGACCAGTCGAGCATCTTGACTTTGAAATCATGCGTTGCCCAAGCTTTCTTAATCACGTCACTCAATATACAGACCTCCAGATTAAATTGTTCTACCGCCAGGCGCATACGCTTACGTTCCCCAACCGATTGACGCTTCGCCAGTTTGCACACTGGTCGCTCTCGATCCGGGTCGTTCTCGGTTCGGACGGGGTCTGGCAGGTACGCGATGTCCAAGGTGCGCTCTGTCCGAAAGGCGGGTCTCAACTACGCTATCCCATAAAACGTAGGAAGTATAGGCCGCGGGCTCCTTGCTTCCGTAGGATTTCTGCTTTTCGTTAAACTGGATCACGGTCTTGTATCATTGCCGTGGCGAAAAGAGTATTGTGACAATTACACAGCTAGGAAATGTTCCTTTCATCCAGCCTGGGAATCAGCCCGGGTTTTCTGTTCGGAGCCACCCCGGCAAAACTTTCGGAGGGCAATCAATGCCCAGCAAATTGTATGTAGGCAATCTCGCCTACTCGGTCTCAGGTAGCGATCTTGAAGCACTCTTTTCGCAAGCGGGAGCAGTGCAAAGCAGCACCGTAATCACGGACAAGATTTCCGGCCAATCCAAAGGCTTTGGCTTCGTCGAGATGGCCAATGCCGAGGAGGCAGCTACGGCCATCCAGCGATTCAATGACACGGATCTAAAGGGCCGGAACATCAAGGTGAACGAAGCCAAGCCGCGCGAATCGAACTTCGGTGGTGGTGGTGGTGGCGGAGCCAGCCGCGGACGCAACCGTTGGTAGAGAGCGGAAACAAGGTGGGCCTCGCAGGGTTTTGAGCAAGTAAATTTGAAAGAGCTGGAATCATACCGGCTCTCAAATCACTGCATCAACAGGGCTTCATTCCTAAAATCTTCTCTCCCCCGGTGAGAGGAGATAAGAGTGAGGGAGCAGGCTTTGAAAATTCTTTTTCCACAGCCTGCTCGGCTTGCCCTTTTATTTCCATGTCGAAGCGGGGGGCTGGAACTTCGTTCTCCCGAGCAGAATGGTCAGACGCGTTGTAGTGCTCCGCTGGGGAACGAAAATAATTCAAAGCCGATATTGCGCGTGGTGGAACCTCGACTGAGGGATGGGACATGCAACGTCGCCATCGCCCTCGCTCAAAAAAGATCAAGAGAGGAAACAGAAGAGGGACTCCCGCCCAATGTGTTGTTTGCGAGCGCTATAATCATTTTCGCTGTGAGAGGGACAGAGAAAAGCCGCAACGCCATCCTGCTTTTGCACCCAATCAAATACTATTTTCGCTTCAGAGAGACCAGCGAGCTTACTAACGAGGGCTCTTGCCTCTCGCATTGGGTTCCTGACCCAGGAAGTCGTGCAGATTGCGTGACCGCGAGGCTGCGCGCAGCTTTCGCAGCGCTTTAGCCTCGATTTGACGGATCCGCTCACGCGTGACCGCGAACAGTTTGCCGACTTCTTCGAGTGTGCTGTCGGTCTTCTGGCCGATCCCAAACCGCATCCGCAAGATTTGCTCCTCGCGAGGTGTCAGCGTTGCCAGCACTTTGCGGGTATGCTCGCCCAGGTTGGTGTGGATCGCTGACTCCACCGGTGACGGCGCCAGTTCGTCCTCGACGAAGTCGCCGACCGAGCTCTCCTCGTCGTCGCCGATTGGCATCTCAAGTGATATCGGCTCCTTGACGATTCTGAGTACCTTTTGGACCTGGTCCGCCGGCATCTCCAGCTCACGCGCGATTTCTTCCAGGTTCGGCTCGCGTCCCAGCCGCTGCACCAGATACCGGGTGACGCGCAGCAACTTGTTGGTGGTCTCGACCATGTGGACCGGAATTCGGATGGTACGGCCCTGATCGGCGATAGCCCGGGACATTGACTGTCTGATCCACCAAGTGGCGTAGGTCGAGAATTTATACCCGCGCCGGTAGTCGAACTTGTCGACCGCGCGCATCAGTCCGATACTACCTTCCTGGATCAGGTCCAGAAAGCTCAGCCCACGGTTGTTATAGCGTTTGCCCAGACTGACCACCAGGCGCAGGTTGGCCTCGGTCAATTCCTTCTTGGCCTTGCGGCTCTTGGCCCGGCCGGCCTCGATAACGTTCAGCGAACGGGCTAACTCATCGCCGGTGGCCTTGACGCGGCGCTCAATTTCCCGGACCTGCTTTTGCGCGGCGCGGATTCGCGCCGCGATATCCACCAAGTTCTCGCGGGTACCATTGACTTTGAGCAAATGGCGGCGGTCTTCAACTTCAGTCGCTTCCCTCAGCAGTTGGCTCTTGCTCCGTCCGGTGGCCCTTTCGTAATTGTCAATGGTCCTTTGAGCCCCGCGATGTTCCTCCAGCAGATGCTTCATTTCGCCGATTACCGCTTCCTCTACCCTCGGCGACAGTTGCATCACCTTGAATTCATCCTTGACCTGCTGCTTCAACCGCGCATGTTGCTCCTCGAGCTTGGGTTTGCGTCGCGGGCCAGGCTTGGCGCGCAACTCTGCTTCTCCCTGCATCAGCTTCTCACGCAGTTCGGTGAGTTTTCTGGTAAGACTTAGCACCCGTTCGCGCTGGGTTCCGTCAGCTACCGGCAAGCTCTCTTCATCGGCTTCGCCTTCGTTGGCTTCCTCAAAGAGGTCTCTCAGATCGGCCTCCCCCGCCGCGATCCGCTCGCCGACGCGGATAATGTAGTCGAGCATCAGCGGAGATTTGACGACCTCCTCCGCGACGTCCACCTGTCCCGCCTCGATGCGCTTGGCGACCTCCACCTCTCCCTCCCGGGTCAGAAGCCGAACGTGGCCAATTTCCTTCAGATATAAGCGAACCGGGTCGGAGCCCTCGCTGAAGTCTTCGACGATTTCTTCCTTGGGCTCGGTTTCGGGCTCGGTTTCGGCCTTTTCCTCGGCGCTCTCGCCGAAGACCTCGCCCAGGACCTTGATATCGACATCGTCGAAGCTTTCCAACGCCACCCTGAGGTCTCCCGGCGAGGCCACGTCAGGAGGTAGAAAATCGTTTATCTGATCGAAAGTCAGGTAACCCTGCTCCTGGCCGAGATTGACGAGATTCTGGAGATCCTTGCCTTCGTATTTATGCTTCATCCGATTCCCAGGTGAGCCGGTTACCGACGGGTACGGGATTCGTACCTTGCATTCGAGGACGAAGCAGAAACCCCCTGTCCGAGGTGGGCAGATTCTGAGCGCGTAGCGGAAAGAGTGAGATCATTCCGGGAATAGATAAGACTCCTCTGGACCAAGGTCCAAATGCGAACCGTTTTCCGATCGTCGTTTTTTGGAGAAGTCGGATCCTTCCCCTGAGATGGGGTCGACAAGGTGCCGGCGGCGCTGGTGCTCCGCGCTCTCGTGAGTTCAAGATAGATCCCGTCATCCTTTCGCAGATTGCCAGCGAAGCGGTCATCGATTGAAAGTCCTTTTGCCTGCGGAACAGCTCGACCAGGAAACACGCCGCTCATTCTTGGGAGATGAGACTGGAATCTACACTCTCTCCATCGTAACTTGTAACCTTATCTCATTGGCCTATGAGCGTGCTATCACGGCCTGCGCACGCTGTCGCGCCATCGGGTTCGGAAACGACCGATTGCAAGGTTGCCCGCATCTGCGGACCTGATCGAAAAAAGGCGCACCGGGCGAGGCCGCGCGCGAATTGCGCAGCAATCGCGTGGCGGGCATTTGGATGCGCAGCTTGCGATAACATCGTTTGTGCAAATTGTTCTTGTGCGCCAATGCGTTGGTCCTGCTTGCACGAGTCACTCTCACATCGTCAGGGAGAGGGGACAGAGAAGACTGTCCCACAACTGAACGTGGGAGAGGGAACCGAAATAAAACTTACACGCATAATGTGGGGAGGCTGCCGAAACACCTCCGCCCGGATTATATTTGTAGCCTTTGCCGGCGGTTACTTTGAGGGATTATTGTCCGGAGTTGCTGTCAAAAGTTACGGTCAGGCTTCTCCCTGACCGGCGACATTCGGCTTGCGGTGGAACTCGGCGACGACTTCTATCTGTCCGACGATAGCGGCATTGAATGCCTGCAAGTCCGCCGCCGGAATCCGATACTCCGGATGGCCGCTGCCGCCGACCGAATGAGCCTCATAGCGATTGATGAAATCCGCGCGCACCCGGATGCGCGTCACGTAGCCCACTCCTCCCGATAGAATGTTCCAATCGCGCGCCATTCTCTGAGCGTATTCTTCGCTGAGGACGGGATAGAACATCGGCTGCCCAGGCGGTGGAAGCGCCCGCATCCCGTCCTGGCGAATCAAGCCTAGCTGTTCCGGACTTACCGGCAGCCACACCGTAATAGCGTCGTCATCCCGCATCGGAAGAAGCTTACTGTATCGACGCGACAATCCGGAAGGACATCCCGAAAGACCTTAGACGAGAGTCCAAGCGCAGTTGAGTTGTCGTGATCAGGCACGCTTCAACGCGTTGACTGCTTCCTCGACGGAGTGGAAGAAGTGGTCTTCGCCGATCGCGGCGAGCAGTCCGGTCCGTGCGGCGGCAGCCGTGGCGCGTCGGGCCTCTAACCTGCTAATCGCAACTTGAATTCCGCCCGCATGGAGCTGGTCGATGGTCTGCTTGAGAGCCTGCGCCCCGGTGTAGTCAAGATCGATCACTCCGGTGGCTTCGATCACCACCAGGCGCACCGGGGGATCAGCACGGGCGATGAGCTGCTTGAGTTTTTCGCATACGTATTCGGCGTTGGTGAAGTAGATTGGCGCGGCGGGGGCGAAAACGATCACGCCTGGCACGCGCTCGACGGCATCGTTGCTGCGCGGTGGCCACCATACGGTGGTTCCAGGGACCCGCGCCAATTCCGCGCAATTGGGCCGTGCCACAATGTAAATGCCATGCACTAGCGACAGTACGATGCTCGACAACATCCCGGTTTCGATCGGCATTAGGATCACCAGCATGGCGCAGACTGCGACCAGATAGATTTCGTAGCCGCCCAGCCGTGCGATGCCGAACATTTCGCGAAGTCTGAAAATTCGCATGCCGATGAAGACCAGCAGGCCACCAAGCGCTGCTTGAGGAATGTATGCCGAGGCGCTGGCGGCGAAAAACATCAGGGCGAGGGCCATCGCGACTTGGGTCAGCGAGGCCAACTGAGACCGTCCGCCCGATTCATTGACAATCGCCGTGCACGGCGGACTGCAATCCACCGGGAAGGCGCCGATCAGACCGGCCAGGACGCATCCGGCGCCGACCCCGGCGAAATCGCGGCTGACGTCCTCAGGCTGATTCGGGGTCGAAGGAAACGACCGCACCACGGCCGCCGTCTGCATCATGCACACGGCCGCAACCACCAGTGCGGCTGGGCAGCAGCCTGAAAATGCTCTGCACTTCCACAGCCGTGGGCAGGGTCAGAGGAGGGAGGCCCGAGGGCAATGGTTTCAGGACCGTAACGCCGTGCGCTTCAAGGTGAAATCCGGCCACCGCAAAAGCCGCTCCGGCCAGGCCAATCAACGCTCCGGGAACACGCGGGCTGATCCGCTCGGATAGTATCGTGACCGCCAGTACACCCACGCCAATGGCCAGCGTATAAGGATTGGCGCCCGGAGCATGACGCACGATTTCCACCATCTGATCCACCAGGCGTCCGCCGGAATTGGGGATTCCCAGTATCGCCGGCAATTCGCCGACAATGATGTGGACGGAGATCCCGGCGAGGAAACCGGTGATAACCGGCATCGACAAAAGGTCGGCAATCCATCCCGCCCGCATCACCCCGGCCGCAATCAGGATCGTCCCGGTCAGCAGCGCAAGCTCGGCCGCCAGGCCGGCGTATTGCGGGGAACCGGAAGCCGCCATCGCGGCTAGCGCGCCGGCGAAGATCGGCGCGATGGTGGAATCCGCGCCGACCGAAGCGAAGCGGTTGACGCCAAACGCCGCGAACCCGATCGAACCGGCGATAAGCGCATATAGGCCGGTATGCGGGTCGAGTCCCGCCAGGCTCGCGGTCGCCAGTTGTTCCGGAATCGAGATCGCTGCGAGCATCAGGCCGGCGATCAGGTCGGCCGGCAACCACGCCGGTTGGTATCCGCGCAGAGACGCGAAGATCCATGCGGGTGGGGACGCTTCAAGCAGGTTCGGAGCTTCTGCGCCCTGGGCGTTCAAAACCATCAGCGAACCGTAAGCTTTGCCTTCCCGGCGTTCAAGTTGCGAGGGGCGATGTATGGACGCGCGGGCGCGGTCGAGTTAAGAACACACATCAATCAAACCGCCCTGTACCAAACGGAAGCCGAACCGCCCTTTAAGGTGAAGGCAAAACGTCGCGAACCAGGGTGGTGGGGAGTTGCGCTTGATGGACGCCAAAACCGCTTCGCGCCGCCGGCTCGAGACCGCTCGCGAGAGTCTGATCGAGTTGAGCCATAGAATTCACGCCCACCCCGAGCTTGGATGGCAGGAGGAGAAAGCGTCGGCGTGGGTTGCCGACGCGCTCGCCGCGGCCGGCTTCGCAGTGCAGCGCGGAATATGCGATCTGCCAACCGCCCTGAGCGCGCGCTTCGGTTCGGGTCCCCTGCACATCGCCTTCTGTGCCGAATACGACTGCCTGCCCGGCATCGGTCACGCCTGCGGTCATAATATTATCGCCGCGGCCAGCGTCGGCGCGGCGCTCGCTCTGGCGCAGGTGGCCGATGAGGTCGGTGTCACGGTCAGCCTGTTGGGCACGCCCGCCGAAGAAGTTGGCGACGGTGCCGGCAAGGTGGTGATGCTTGAGCGTGGCGCGTTTGACGGCGTGCACGCGGCGATGATGGTGCATCCGGGTCCGGGTGACGCGGTGGCGCCGTCGTTGATTGCGGGAGCGACCTTCGACGTTTTTTACACCGGCAAGGAGGCCCACGCGTCGGCCTTTCCCGAGCGGGGTATTAACGCCGCCGACGCGCTGGTGGTGGCGCAAACCGCAATCGGGCTGCTGCGCCAGCACATCCGGCATACCGACCGTATCCACGGCATCGTCACGCACGGAGGCGACGCGGCTAACGTCGTACCGGCGCATACTTCGGCTCGTTACATGGTCCGCGCCACGACCTTGGCCACAACTGGACAAACTGATGCCCCGGGTGCGTCGATGTTTCGAGGCAGGTGCGATCGCAACCGGTTGCACGGTAGAAATCAAGGGCGGCGGCAAATCCTACGCCGAGATGATTCATGATACCAAGCTGGGCGAACTTTATCAGAAGAATGCGCAAGCGCTGGGCCGCTCGTTCCGCGACCCCGGCTTGTTTTCAGCTTCTACGGACATGGCTAACGTGTCGCATCGGATACCTGCGATCCATCCGATCATCGGGATCAACTCGTTGCCGGCCTCCAACCATCAGCCGGAATTCGCCGCGCATTGCATCACCGAAGACGCTGACCGCGCTATTTTTGACGGCGCGCTTGCGTTGGCCTGGGCGGCTATCGATGCGGCCACTGACGCGACGGTGCGCAATCGGCTGGTGTCGGGAGCCCGTTAGCACCAACGGGTTGGCGAAAGGGATTTCAGCCATTTAGGAAGGGCATTTGGGAACTCCCGGGGGAACCGCCACCACCCTGACCCTTACTGGCGTAGTGCCTCTTCGAATCAGCCTCAGGCGTTGAGCGGCCCGCTTTGATAGGTCGAGGTTCCGGCGCCGTCTCAGTCGGGACGCAATCATTGATCTTTACTTCAACCGAGCGGCCGTTTTTAAGGTTGGTGACGACCGCCCTGGACCCGAGTGGAATGCCCTTGGCCGCCGCCGTCATCTTGCGGGAAGAAAAGATTTCTCCGCTGGCGGTTTTCCTTCCGTTCAGGCCGGGACCGTACCACGACGCGCGTTCCGTGATGGTTCTGTGCTCAGTGACGGTCCTGCGCTCAGTGAACTGGGAAACCTCGGAGTAACTCCGGATATCCTGAGCGTGAGCCGACAAGGGGAGGACGGCAAGTAAAATCAAGAGACTGGCGAGCAGTTTCAGTCTCGACGCCGACAAAGTCTTGAACGCTGTCGGCAGATGATTCTGGTGTCGAAGCAAGGTATCCTCCGCCGAGGATGCCTGGACGTAATCGGTATGCCACAGGGCGGAGGAGGGCGTGGCGATTCAGGATGGTCCAAACTTTTCCGATTTGGTGTTAAATGCCGGAATGAGAATCGGTTCTGATTTAGCGGCAGATGACCATTCGGTTTTTACCAGGTGAGAATCTACGCGTTCGATCCTCACCGACGCCGCTAATGGGACCTTCGTTCTTGACTTGCACTGCACCGGCAGTCATAGCTGATTGCCGATGGTTGACAGGGCACGTTGGATTCTGATTGGTACCGCGATGATGCTGGTCGCGGGCGCGCTGCTCGTGGAGTTGCGGCGGTGGAGGCGGCAACTCGAGTTGCACAGTTTTACAGGGCGGCGTCTACGTAAATTTATGCTCTGGCGTCGCTACCCCGGGTCCTGTCCTCCAGAACATCTCACTTTGTCCAGGTACACCCGCTACGCCGACTCCGGTTCCCTCTTCAACCGCCAGCACCGCCCCTACGCCGATGGAAACCACCTGTCCAAATCCCCTCCCGACCACGATGGTGCCGCTGAACGGTACCGTGTATTTTCACGCTATCGGAACTTACAGCAACAAAAGTACTCAGGATATTACCAACAACGTGTCAACGACCTGGACGAGCAACAATCCCACCGCGTTGGTAGCGAACACTGGGACACCAGGACCCGGATCGCCGAACGGGCCCGGGAGCTTTTTCGCCGCCGGCGTCGGCACCGCCGATGTCAATGCGACGTCCGCTGGAATCTCTGGACTTGAACCTGGGGCACCCGTCGAGGTCGTGCCGACTGCTACTCCGACCCCCTAGATTGAGTGCGCGGTCCCGAGCGCCGCTTTGTGACCGGTTGCGGACCAACAGCCACCGGCGATAATTCACCTGAGCCGCTGATGTTCTTGGAGGCCTCGCCCTCGACCCGTCTCCGTCACACCCCCTCAATCATTGACCTTGGCGCCCGAATTGGCAGCATATGAAGTCATGAATGCCATCGATATCATCCGCCGCCGTCTAAAAGAGGACCGCATCCCCGAAACGCCCGAGGACATTGGAAGAAAGAAGAAACGCCCGCGCGAAGTCGCCTTCATGGACGTCAATCTTTGCTTTCCTTGCGGCAAGTGCCCCGAGTTCTGCCCCGTGCAATGCATCGAATACCTGTCGCCGGGCAGCGTGCCGGGACGGGGGGTCCAGCCGGTGCAGGATCGCTTTCAGGAGTGTATCGGATGTTACATCTGCGTTGAGGTCTGCGCGCTGCTGACCGATTACGACGCGGTTCGAATGTACGACTCCGACCTGGTCGAGCAGGTGCTCAACGTCAAGATCGGCGACAGGGCTCCCGCCGAACCGATTGCGGCCAAGCCTTACGAAGAGTTCTTCTCCGAAGGAGGACTCTATCGCCATCTCGGTAAGGGTTCGCGAATTCGCGAGAAGATGACTGCCGAAGAGCGCGCGATTTTCGCCCGCGAGCGAGTCAAAGGCTAAATCGGATCGACAACTCTTTTCCGAGGCATCTTCGGTTGGTCCACTGATGGCACGCGTCCACGGGCGCCGTGATGTTAGGATGCGCCTGTAAACACCTGCCGGCCCTCCTTCGTCTCAAATGGTGAAAGCCGAAGGAGGCTGGAAGGCAATGAAATCTTTGACAGCGTGGGTTTTGGCGGGGACGTTGATGATTCTGGCGGTGCCGATGGCGGCGCAGGCGCACGAGTGGGGCGAGCGTGGTTATGGGAATGGCTGGCGATACGGTGATATCCTCCATGATCGCCGGGATATCCGCCAGGACTGGCGGGACGTTTCCCAGGACCGCCGGGCGTTACGCCAGGATCTGGCGGATGGCCGCTGGGGAGCGGCCCGAGCGGAGCGCGCCGACATCTACCATGAGCTGGCGGATATCCGAACAGACCGGCACGACATTTTTCTCGATAAGTACGGAGCGCCCCGCCCGAATCTCGGCTATGCGCCGATGAGCTACGGCACTTACTTGGGCGGGAATTATCGTCCACTGCCGGGCGCAAATTACACCGTCCCGGCTCCAGGGATGGGTCAAAACTATCGCGGGCCGGAACGGGTTCCTGCCATAACCGCGGTGCTCGAAGCATATTCAAATTCGAAACATATTCAAGATGATAACGGCCCCGGAGCGTGAGCTTCGGGGCCGTTCGTTTTTGCATCGGACTGCGTCGACGCTCTGGCAAGACCCGGCACTGGCGCCGTCGAAGAATCAGGCTATCCCGATGCTCCTCATTTTCCCTGGCTGCGGTTGCGGTGGTACTCGACCATGTAGCAGCCGCCGGCGATGGCGCCACCGTCAACCGGTAGCACCGTGCCGGTTACATAGCCTGAGGCCGGCAGCGCGAAGAACCAGGCTGCGTTGGCGATGTCCGCCACGTCTCCAACGCGGCCCATCGGAACATGATGGGACCGTAACGACATATCGGGTGAACCGGAGCGCAGCAGTGGAGTATCGGTCGGACCGGGCGCAATCGCGTTGACCGTGATGTTGTACTGGGCGAGGTCCAGCGCCATGCCGCGGACCAGCCCGATGATCCCGGTCTTGGCCGCGCCGTAGGGGACATTGCCGCCGATCGGTCCCTGCAGCCCGGTGATCGACGACATACAAATGATCCGCCCATACTTGCGCTTGGCCATCTCGCGCGCCGCCGCCTGCGAACAATAGAAGGCGCCGAACAGATGCACTCGCACCACACGCTCCCAGACGTCTTTGGACAGCTCGATGAAAGGCCCACCGCCCGAGATTCCCGCGTTGCTGACCAGGATGTCGATCTTGCCAAAGGTCTTGATCACCTCGGCGACCAGCGCCTGGACCTGGTCGTAATCAGCGACGTCGGTCACTTTCGCCATCGCTTGACGACCCAGGCGCCGGACCTCGCCCGCCGTGGCTTCGGCGGATTCGCCATTGATGTCGCTAACGGCGATGTTCGCGCCCGCTTGCGCATAGCGCAAGGCGATCGCCTTGCCGATTCCGCTGCCCGATCCGGTTATCAATGCCACCTGGCCTTGAAGTTCCATGCGTGTCTGTCTCCTATTGATGCTTGAAGGCTTAGCACGTTCCTGAACAAAAGTTCCGATTGGCTGAATCTAACCGCAAGCCGCCCTGCCGCGTCAACCGGTCAGACCGGTTGAAAAGCCATCGGAATCTGAGCTACGCATTGGCGCAGGCTAGTGATGTAACTGCTTTAAGCGATGAGGGTCACAAATGGCTGAAGGCAAAGCTAAACGGATGTGGGCGCTTCCGGGGGCCGAATTCATCGCCAACGCCGCTGCCATGATGCATGGAGGCTCGCTCGAGACCTTTACGATGCCGGTGCCGTCCTACCTGATCGAGCACTCCAAAGGCCTGGTGTTATTCGATACCGGATGCTCGCCCCAGATGATCGACAATCCGGGTGAGTACCTGGGCGAATTCGCCAAGGCGGTGCGGCTCAATTTCTCCAAGGAGTTGGTCGTCGACGCGCAAATCCGCGCCCTGGGCTATAAGGTCGAAGACATCAAGTACGTGGTCGTGTCGCATCTTCATCTGGACCACGCCGGCGGGCTCTTCCTGTTTCCGCGCGCCCGGTTCCTGATAATGGCTCACGAGCTGAACTACGCCTGGTGGCCGATCCCCGAGCATCGCTTGATCTTCAAAGTTCAGGACCTGCTTCCGACCCGGAATTTCAACTGGCTCGAACTCGACGGCGATTTCGACCTGTTTGGCGACGGCAGTATCCAGATGCTGAAAACGCCCGGTCATACGCCGGGTGAATGTTCTCTGTTCGTACGGTTGCCCAACCGCAAAGTAGTGCTGACGGGAGACACGACCCATCTGCGCGCGGCGCTGGAGGGCGAAATCACGATGCCGGGTGATGTTGACCCCGAGCAGGCCGTGGCCTCGCTGCGGCGGCTCAAGGCGATCCGCGATCTACAGGAGGCGGCGCTCATCATCAGCCACGATCCGGAAGATTGGGCGGAGTTCCCCCACGCGCCCGCTCCTATAGAGTGATTGTGAGAATAATCCTGTAGATTGATCGCGGAGTACAACCATGCCGCTTTATGAATGGGAATGCCTGGCCTGTGAGATCACGTTCGAAGACCTCGCATCGGTCAGCGAAGGACAGGTGGAACGCGCCTGCCCCGATTGCGGGCGGATGAGCCCGCGCGTGGTATCGACCTTCGCGATCGCGTCGGGAGGCAGTTTGCAACCACAGCCGCCCGCGAATGCCGCCACTGCGGCATCGGGCGCCAAACCGCCGCCTATCTGTCTGCGTTATCCACATATCCCGCTGCTTTGTCATATGGACCAGCCGACCGCGGAGCGCGCCGTCGCCTACGCGCATGGGCGTGGCGCCGAATACGACGACAAGAAGGGAACGCGCGAAGAGTTGCGCAAGAAGCGCGGACTGCCGCCGCCACCGCCGCCCGCACCTCCGGCGCATGCGCACAGTCACAACCCCCGCCGCCATCAGGCCGCCGGCGACAGTCCGCAGGCCAAGTCCGCCGGTCATGACCATGGGCGCAAGGACGCCGCTCATGGACACGATCACACCTCCGGGGGCCATACGCATTCAAAAGGTCGAAAGGATGTCAGATCATCCGGCGCGCCCGCGCACGGCGATTGAATGACGACGGGGGCATTAAGAATGCTTATTTTGCCGCCTCGTACGGATGAGCAATTGACCCGCTCGTCAGCCGCTTGCTAGGGTCTGAAGCAGGAGCCCCGTGCAGGGCAAAGGTGCCTTTATGGCAGACGTTAAACAGGTTTCAACGATCAGCAAAGGTGACGAGATCATGCTCGGCGATACCGCCATCCTGACTCGCCTGGACAAGGCTGTGGCGTGGGCCCGCAAGTTTTCGATTTTTCCTTATCCGTTCGCGACCGCGTGCTGCGCCATGGAATATATGGTGCTGTCCACCACGCCTTACGATATCGATCGCTTCGGCGCGCTGCTGCCGCGATTTACCCCACGCCAGGCGGACCTGCTGATGGTTATCGGCACGGTTACGGTGCGCCAGGGCCCGATCCTGAAGCGGGTGTACGACCAGATGGCCGAGCCCAAGTGGGTGATGGCGTTTGGCGCGTGCGCGTCCACCGGCGGTTTTTACGACAACTACTCCACGCTCCCCGGTATCGACCGGATAGTTCCAGTCGACGTTTATGTGCCGGGATGTCCGCCGCGCCCCGAGGGCGTGCTGGACGGGCTGATGGCGCTGCAGCGCAAGATCCAGGGGCAGAAGCAAAAGCTTATCAACCGGGTGGAAGAGAACGAGATTCCCAACCGTCCCTGAGCTTCAGGGTCCTCGATTATGGAACGAATTCTCATGCGCTGGCTGGATATCCCCAATCTTCGCGATATCGACGTCTACCTCGCGAACGACGGCTATCAGGGCGCGCGCAAGGCCTTCTTCGAGATGAAGACCGAGGAGATCATCGACGTCGTCAAGAACTCCAATTTGCGCGGACGCGGCGGGGCGGCGTTTCCCACCGGGGTGAAATGGAGCTTTATCCCCAAGCAATCGGAAAAGCCGGTCTATGTCTGCTGCAATGCCGACGAGAGCGAGCCAGGGACATTTGCCAACCGCTACGAGCTCGAAAACGATCCGCACGGGATTATCGAAGGGATCCTGATCGCCTGCCGCGCGGTCAACTCGCACATTTGCTACGTCTACCTGCGCGGCGAGTTCACGCTGCAGAAGCAAATCTTCGACGCCGCGACTTGCTCAGGCGCGCGCCAAGGGATACGTCGGTCCGGACGTGATGGGCTCGGGCTTCGGCGTGGAAATCTACACGCATCGCGGAGCCGGCGCGTATATCTGCGGCGAGGAGACCGGGCTGCTGGAATCGCTGGAGGGCAAGCGCGCCTATCCGCGCAACCGCCCGCCATTTCCCGCCATCCAGGGCGCCTTCGGTTGTCCTACCGTGGTCAACAACGTCGAGACCCTGAGCAATGTGCCATGGATCATCAAGCGCGGGGCCGATTGGTACAAGTCGATCGGTCCCGAAAAGAGTCCGGGACCCAAGCTCTTTTGCCTCTCCGGCCACATCAAGAAGCCGGGGCTTTATGAGCTGCCGATGGGCTTTCCGCTCAAGGACCTGATCTATGACGTGGGCGGTGGAATCTACAACGACCGCCAACTCAAGGGCGTCATCCCCGGCGGTTCGTCGTTTCCGGTCTTCACTGCGGAAGAGGCGGTGAAGGTCAATATGGATTTCGATTCGGTGCGCGCGGCCGGATCCTTGATGGGTACCGCGGGCGTGATGGTGATGAACGAGGACACCTGCATGGTCAAGGCGCTCAGGACGATCGCGCACTTCTACCATCACGAGTCCTGCGGCCAATGCACGCCCTGCCGCGAGGGCACTGGATGGATCGAGAAGATGCTCACCGACCTCGAGGCCGGGCGCGGGCACATGGCCGACCTTGACCGGCTAATCAGCGTCGCCTCCAACATGGAAGGCAATACCATCTGCGTGCTGGCGGACAGTCTCTCGATGCCGGTCAAAAGCTTCGTCCCCAAGTACAAGGACGAGTTCATCGAGCACATCAAACTCAAGCGCTGTCCGTTTCTCGATCGTGAAGCGCGCCCGCTGGCGGCGGCGTCCTGACGCCCCGGGGCCGGCGCATGATCCAGATCCCCCACGTTCATGTCCCCGCGGGTCCGCCGTCCGCCCGACAGTAGCGAGCCATCACATGCCCAAGGTAACCATCAACGGTAAAGAACTAGACGCTCCCGAGGGGATTAACGTAATCCAGGCGGCCGATATGCTCGGGATGGAGATCCCGCATTACTGCTACCATCCGGCACTCACCATAGTCGGCAACTGCCGGATGTGCCTGGTTGAGATCGAGAAGGCGCCCAAGCTGCAAATCGCGTGCAACACCAAGGTTACCGAAGGGATGGTGGTCCATGCCAACAGCGATCGGACCAAGACGGCGCAGCGCGCGGTGCTGGAGTTCCTGCTGGTCAATCATCCGATCGACTGTCCGGTCTGCGACCAGGCGGGTGAGTGCAAGCTGCAGGACTACTACATGGACTACGACCGTCAGGAATCGCGCTTTCCGCTGCCCGAGAAAGTCAGGAAGGGCAAGGCGAAGGATATCGGCTCGGACGTGATGCTGGACCAGGAGCGATGCGTATTGTGCGGGCGCTGTACGCGCTTTCTGGATGAAATCACCCAGACCAGCGAACTGGCGTTCTTCGAGCGCGGCGACCACAACCGCCTCGACATCTTCCCCGGGCGCAAACTCGACAATAAGTATGCCGGCAACATCATCGATATTTGTCCGGTCGGCGCGCTAACGGAAAAGGACTTCCGCTTTCGCATGCGCGTGTGGTACCTGCATCGCGCGCCCTCGGTGTGCGGCGGCTGCGAGCGCGGGTGTTCGATCGACATTTACGAAAACCACGGCAAGATTTTCCGTTACAAGCCGCGCCACAACCCGCTGGTCAACGGTTACTGGATGTGCGACGAGGGGCGCCACAGCTTCGAGAAGCTGCAGACCGAAAGGCGTATCACCAAGCCGCTGCATCAGTCCGGCGATCGTCTGGTGCCCGAAGGCTTCGCCGCCGGCATCCGGCGCGCCGCCGATGCTATTCGCAAATGCGGCGAAACCCATGGCGCGGGCGCAATCGGAGCCCTGATCGGAGCGCAGGCTACCAACGAAGAGATTTTCGCGCTCAAGAGCTTCATGACCGACGTGATCGGCTCGGACGTAATCGGCGGGATGAGCTACACACCGCCGGGCTCAAGCGGCGATGACAACCTGCTGATTCGCGCCAACAAAAACCCCAATACCCGCGGCCTGGTTGCGCTGGGAGTGCCATTGGACGGACTTGACCGGTTGGCGGAAGCGGTGGCGTCGGGTCAGCTCAAGATGCTGATCGCGCTGCGCGCCGACGCATTCCACGCCTTGGGCGAGGCCGAGTTCGTCAAACGCTTCGGCGGGTTGGACTACCTGTTAGTCCTGGATACCGACGTCGGCGAAACCGCGCAGATGGCGAACCAGGT
Source organism: uncultured Pseudomonadota bacterium (assembly GCA_963824565.1). Classification (GTDB taxonomy): domain Bacteria; phylum Desulfobacterota; class Binatia; order Binatales; family Binataceae; genus JAJPJA01. The sequence goes on from CAWGQB010000015.1 coordinate 85,098, forward strand.
GATCCCGATTGCCGCCTATCCGGAACTGGAAGGCACCTTCACCAACTTCGAAGGCGTAGTTCAACAGCTTCATCGCGCCTTCGATCCGCCGGGCGAAGCCAAGCCCGCAATCGAGGCGCTGACCGATCTCGCATGGTGCTGGACGGTGTCGAACGTCCGCAGACCGCGCCCGGGATATTCGCAGAAATCGCGGCTCGCGAGGCTCCCTTTGCTGGTCTCCAATGGAATCAACTCGGCCACGACGGCGCCAAGTTGGCCGGCGCTTAACGGGTTGCACGGCGCGCTTTAGTCGGAACGCGGCCGGAGTTAACACAGCCTTCATTGTCAGGACACCAGGTGGATGCTGAATGCCTGTGTCGAAAACAGTAGCTGCACCGCTTTCGCTGCGGGGCTGGACCCGGTCGGGCGCGGGATAGCACGCAACGGTTATCACTTGTATAGTGATGCCGAATTTTGGCACAGCTGCTTAAACCACTAGGAGGGACGGCGATAGCCGACCACAGTTGCCGGGTGATGGATGTAACACGAGCGAAAAAGAACCTTGCGGCCCCCGGCCGCGTTGAGGCGCGGCAAACCGCGGCTGAATTGAAGGTCAGACGCGCAATCCGGCGTGCCGGGACGGGTTTTGTCCAGCGCCATCCGTGGCTTAAGTACCAGTCGGCCATCGGTCTTATTATCCTGCTGGCGGTTGTGGCCGGTACCGGTTTTGGAGCCTTGCTGTATGTCCGCGGCCGCATCTCGGCCTGGATTTGCGTGCCGCTGCTCGCGTTTCTGGCGTCGATTGCGCACGAAATCGAGCATGACACGATTCACGCGCTTTACTTCAAGAACCGCCCGTGGATGCGCCACCTGGTTTTTGCGATGGTATGGCTGCTACGGCCCAACACCCCCAACCCGTGGATCCGCAAGACTATCCATCTGCACCACCATCGTAATTCCGGACAGCCCGAGGACATCGAGGAACAGCTGATCGGCAACGGGTACCCCTATCGTCCGCTGCGCTTTCTAATCATGGCCGACCCGTTGTTTGCGTGGCGCCTGTTTCCGATTCTGCGGCGCAACTCCAAGGCCTTTCGCTCCCGGCTGATGATCGGTGCAATGTTGCCGATGCATCCGGTTTTTACCGCGATCTGGGTCGCCTGGCTGGCGGCCCATACGGCGCTGTGGATGAATCCAAATGCGCAGCCGTTTTTACACCTGGACGTGCATTTCCTGAACCTGCTGATGGTGCTGTGCGTGGCGCCCGCGGTCTTGCGGGTTTTTTGTCTTCAGTTCACTTCCTCGACTATGCACTATTTCGGTGGCGTGACCGGTTTGCTGGCCGAAACCCAGGTCGTTAACAAATGGTACATGCTGCCGTTCCAGTTGTTTTGCTTTGGTTTCGGCATGACGCACTCGATTCACCATGTCGTGGTCGGTCAGCCGTTTTACCTCCGGCATCTGATCCGCAAGGAATGCTATCCGGCAATGCAGAAGTACGGCGTTAACTTCAACGATATGGGTACCTTCCGACGCCGCAACCATTATCCCACCAGTACCCCCGACCCGGTGCCGGCCGGCGGTCCCGCGCTAGTCGGCGCGTGAGGGTGCCCGCCTCGCAAAACGGCATGGGCTGATAGTCGTCCCAATTGGCCGGCGGTCTCGGTCTTCCGGCGACAGCGCCAAGCTCACCGCGTAGCATCGGGCGATTAACTGCGAGTTGCGTCAGCAGCAAGTGGTTACATGCCGGTGTTTAATTTGTGCAGATTCCATCGACGCAGGTCTGCGGTGCCATGCATTGAGAGTTGCTAGTGCACGAGGTGGTGCATGCGCCGGTGCTGGTGCAAACCTCCCCCGTGGGGCATGGGACGGTGGTGGAACATGAAAGAGCGCAGGCGCCGGCGGTGCAAACGTCTCCCCCAGGGCACGCGTGGCCACACGCTCCGCAGTTGTTAGGGTCATTCGAGGTGTCGACGCACTGCCCGTTACACGCTTGCTGGTCGGTGGCGCATGAGAGACTGCAGGTGCCGGCGGTGCAAATGTCTCCCCCGGCGCACTCGTTGCCGCACGTTCCGCAGTTGGTTTGGCTATTCGACAGGTCGACGCACTGCCCGTCACATAACGATAAATCGGTGGAGCATGCGGGAAAGGGCGAGGCTGGCCCAAGCAACGGGGTTTGGACCGGCGTGGCGATCCCAATCAATTCGCCCACGCTGTTGCCGCTCGCGTTGGCTACGAACACGTTGCCCGAAGCGTCCACAGCAATCGCCGCGGGACCGTCAAATATGCCAGCGGGAGCATAGTTGAAGCCGGTGCCATAACCGCTGCTGGCGGTCAGTTCGCTCACGCTGTCGCCGGCGTTATTCGCCACAAAGACATTGCTCGAACCGTCCAGAGCCAGCGCGGTTGGGGCATCGAAGTTAGCCCCGGCGTCCGTGAAGTCGGACGCTGTGCCGCCGCCAATCGGGACTTCAGTCACACTATTGCCGACATTATTCGCGACAAAAACGTCGCTGGAGTTCAAGGCCAGAGCCAGCGGATCATTCAGGTCGGTCGTCAGGACCGTCTGACTACCGCCCTGAAGTGGAACCGAGACCAAAGTGTTGTCGCCGCTGTTCACCACAAAAAAGTTATTGGAATTCAAAGCGAGCGACACTGGACTGTCCAAGCCCGTCGCTAAAATAGAGGGAGATCCGCCGCCCACTGGAAACTCGTTTACGCTATTGCCGGCCTCATTCGCCACCCAGACATCGGTGGCATTCAAGGCTAGCGCGACGGGAACATTTATCCCCGAAGTTCCGATCAGTGAGCCGCTACTATAGCCCGGTGCCTTGATGGTGGTCACGCTCCCCATACCTGTACCACCTGCGCCGTTTCCAGAGCCGTTCGCAACAAACAGGTTGCCTGAGGCGTCCACCACCAGCGCTTGTGGTGAATCGATCAAGTTTGCGGGGGCGAAGTTGGAAGCGCCGGCCCAGGCGCTGGTGGCGGTAAGTTCGCTCACGCTGTTGCCGTCTTGGTTGGCAACAAAGATGTTGCCCAACGCGTCAGCGGCAAGTGACTTGGGAAGGTCGAATATCGCGGCTGAAGGGGCGAAGTTCAGCCCCAGCACCAGGGTTCCGGGCGTCGAATTCAGTGCCGGTTGATACGGTTCGGTCGCTGGGATGGCCTGCACGCTGAACAGCTTGCTGACGCTGCTCGCGGGATTAACCGCCATGCCATGAGCGGCCTCAAGCGTGGTGCCGCCCGCCGGAGTGCCGGTGCAGGCTAACAATATGTCGCATGCCGAGGTCGCCGCCGTACAACTCGGCAGCGCTGAACTGGGGCCGGAACTGTTGACGCAGCCCCCGATCACGTTGGCTAGGGTATCCATCGTCGCGAGTCCGACGCAGTTGATTGGTGGCGAACCTGAAGCGCACTGCGCCGCGCTCGGTAAGAAGCTCGCCGGGTCGCCGCTGGAGGAATCGGCCAGGTCGAGTTGCGCCTGGTTGTCGGCGTTGCTTAGCCCGGTGAAATTGGCCGCTACCGTTCCGATCATCTGGCCGGTGGCGTCGGCAAACTGCGCCGTCGTCCATTGCGCGGCGACCGTGGTCAATTCGTTGATGGTCACAAACTGTCCCGCCGCCGCGGTGTCGCAGGGTCCCAACAGTGCCATCAGACCGATGGCTGCGTTGGCACCCGGACCCGCGTTGCCTCCGATCGCGGTTACATAGGTCAAAGGATTAATGGTGGAGCAGGCCGAGACTGGGAAGCTGATCGTGAAGGTGCCGTTACTGGCCGAAGTTGCGCTGGCACCGGAAACCATATCGGCCGCCCCCAGGTTGGCTCCCGCCTCCCAAATCTGGACGGTCGCTCCCGCTATCGGGTTCGAACCTTCAACGATTCCCGAAACTATTCCTACCACTGGCGTCGAGGTCGGTGTAGCCGTTGGTGCGGAGGGAGTCGAAGAGGGAGTTTGAGTTGACCTCAGTGTTGGAGTTGGAGTCGGCTTCGGTGTTGGAGTTGGAGTTGGCTTCAGTGTTGGAGTTGGAGTCGGCTTCGGTGTTGGAGTTGGAGTTGGCTTCAGTGTTGGAGTTGGAGTCGGCTTCAGTGTCGGCGTTGGAGTTGGCCTGGACAGAGTGTGGGTCGGAGTGGGCGTTGGCGTAGGCGTCGGGGCCGAACGTTCGACACCTGATCCGGAGATTGCGACGCTCCCGATTTGGAAAGCAAAATTGAAGTAATAGTCGAAATAGGGTGAGCGCGAGACGACTTCAAGCTGTCCGGTTCGCGCGCCTGCAGTGACCGGGGAAAACCTCACCGCAATCCGGCAGTAGTGACCTCCTCCCAGCAGAACTGGGCAGTTGTTGGTCTGCATAAAGTTGCCGCTGATGGAGATGCCGAGGATCTGGACTGGATACAGATCGGAATTGAAGACCGACACAAACTGTGGGGCGGAGGTACTTCCAACCGTCGTCGGACCGAAGAGCAGACTGCCAGAGGAGGTATAAACGGCAGCGTCGGCCACACCGGCGCTCGCGGCAATGGCGAACGCTATGAGCACGGCGTGAGTAATCGGGAGCAAGCGTCTGGCGGCCCGGATATTTTGCGCCATCGGACTGATAACCTCTCGATCTCAAACTGTAGGTACGTAACCTTATCAAAACTGTTTCTTTTACTACATAAACATAATGTATCAACTTTGACAACAGCAGTTTTGACTTCTGCCGAGCCCAACGATGCTATTTGGACTGAGCGTGGATTACAGCCGCTTATGCGGGAGGTGAGCGGGGACGGTATCAGGGGACGGCCGGCGCGATTTTAATTTGAAAAATCCCGATTCAGCGGGCGCGGATTCCAATCAGATGCTGATGAAGAAAGCCAGCAATCGCCGTGTAAGCCTGCTCTTCTTCCTTGAATAGACCGGGAAGAAGTAGAACCCGTGTGGCATCCCTTCACGGACAAACAGATGCACGTATGAATTGCCTGAGTCCGTGAGCTTTTGAGCAAAGACACGACAGCTATCAAGCAACGGGTCGGCGGTCCCGATGGCTATGAATGTCGGTGGGTAGTCGTGGGAGATCTCTACGCACCGGACTGACGTAGGGGTTGGACCAATCCCGGTAACGCACGTAGGCGCCGCGCGCGAATCCCATTAAGACGGCGTCGTACACAATGCCGGTGGGAGCCAGCCGCTCAAATGATTCATACTCCTCGAACCGGATATCACATACCGGGCCGAGCAGTACTGCTGCGCCGGGCGGCACGAGGCCCTCATCACGGATCCGCAACGGCATGGCTGCCGCGAAGTTTCCACCGGAGGAATCTCCCGCTACGGCAATTAGGCTGGGATCGCCGCCAAGTTCGTGCCCCGTTGGGAAACCCACCGATACACTGCCACGAAATCATCCAGGCCGGCGGGAAACGGAAACTCCGGCGCCAGGCGGCAATTGACACTGATCAACACGAGGTCGTTTTGCGCCGCCATTTTGCGGGTAAGGAAATCGGTGTCTTCGGACCTGCCGACCATGAACCCGCCACCGTGAATGTACACGATCATCGGCCGCGCCGGCTTCCCGATGTCGCCCGCCGGACGATACACCTGACAACGAATTGGGCCTGCTGAAGAGGGGATTAAGATCTCCGTCACCACGATATTCGGGAACAGATCCGCGCCTGACGGCGGTAAATTCACAGGCGGGGCTGGCCTATCCTGACCGATGTACCCTTGCCGCACCGGCAGGATCATGGTGTCGCGCAAGGTCACCGGCGTGCGCATTGCGTCTAGCAGTTGGTACATCGGTGCGGCGGGGTCGCCGGCATCGATGTGCGACATGCCGGGGCCGTCGGTCTGCTCGTCGACCGGCACCTGATGGACATCCGTTACGCGATCTTGTGATCCCATCGGTTTCACTCTGATAAGTCCGAGTACACGGCAATAACTTACCCACGCTCAGTTTTAAAGTACATGCTTGTCTTATGTGATGGTCAGCGCGCGCCTCGTGCGAACTTTCGGAAAGCCAATCAAGACCACAGTACCAGGGCTGACGCGTCTGTTTCCAACACCAGAGGTCCTGGCTGCGGCCGACCTTTCAGGCCTTGGCATACCTTGTTCGTGCGGAAACACTCGGAGCATTGGCGCGGACCGCTTGTGAGGGAAAGCTTAGCCGGACGCGTGCAAGAGGCTGGACGACTTTATCTCGCGGCTGTGTGCGATACCTGGTATGGGTCCCCGGCGCGCAAACTACATCGCGATGCGGGCGTTCGGAGAGCCCGATGCATTACCCCCGGCGATCTGGGACTTCGGCGGGTACTAGTCGGTGACCGGACACCATCCGAAGATCGATTCCTGAACCTCTTGGAAAATTGGCGCCCGTGGCGGGCCTATGCAGCGATCTACTAGTGGGCTGCGAACCTGGACCGTTCCGCAAGAGGCGGAGTCCGCAGCCGTTCTCGGGATACGAGACCAGCGACTTTTATTACACGGGTTTCGGGATTTCCCAGGACATTCCGGGTCCCGGCAAGCTCGGGTTGCGCGCCAAGCAGGCCGACAAGGAAGCCGAAGCTGCTCGTGATGCCTATCTCGTGCAACAGCGTGAGGTCGTCGAGCAGGTTCGAGACGTACTTCAATCTTTTCTATCTCCGAGAGATGGTCGATTCGCTCCATTGGACGCAGTCAGAACTTGACCGCGTCGCCCAGACCACCGTGGCGCAATACCACGTCGCGATGGCACAGCAGCAGGACGTGCTGAAAGCACAGCTCGCGCAAACGGATGTTCTCAAGGATTCGGAAATGAATCAGGAGGAGTTTCAGCAAGGACAGGCAAACCTCAAGGGGATCCTGGGCCGCGAACAGGATTCGGCAAATATCGAAATCGGCGAGATAACTCCAACCACCCTCGCCATTTCGGACAGTCGGCTGCGCCAACTTGCGCTGGCGAATTCTCCGACCCTGCAGCAAGCGCACGCGATGGAGGAGCAGAGTGATGCCGCACTGGCTATTGCCAAACGCGACTACGTTCCGGACTTCAACGTGGGATATGCGTACCAGAAAACCGGTCCAGGGTTTCGCGACTACTACATGCTGAGCCTGGGAGTAAAGGTTCCCCTTTACTTTTGGCGCAGACAAACTCCCGCTATCGAGCAAGCTTCGCTGGAGAAGGAGTCTGTCCTCGCGGACTCGCGCTCGAAACGGCTGTCGGTGCTCTCCGACTTGGAAAATCAAGTCGTCGCCCTGCGAACCAGCGACCGCGTCCTTAAGCTCTACAGCGAGGGCCTGATTCCGCAATCGGAGGAAACTCTGACTTCGGCAACCGCTGGCTATCGGGTGGGAAAGGTAGATTTTCAGACCCTGCTAAGCGCCGTGGTCGATGTGCTGCGCATTAAGCAGGAGTATTTCCGCACTGTGGCCGATCACGAAATCGCGGTAGCCAAGATCCGGCAGACGATCGGGGAGCAACCATGAGCATCTGTCTGTTCCATTCGAATCCTGACGGCCGATCGCTTCGCCTGCGGATGACAAAGTTGCCCAAGCTCTGGCGTGCCGTTCGCGCCGGATTGATCGTTGTCGCATTTCTGACCGCGGCTTTCAGGGAGACATTGGAGCGCAGGACAACACCCCGAAACTCGCCCCGATTCAGCTTACCCCGGAGCGGCGGCAATTAATCGGTCTTCAGATCGCCACCGTCGAAGAAAAGGAGCTTGCGAGCAGAATCGAGACGACCGGAATGGTGGAGCCCGATGAGCAGCTGGAAGGGTACGTTCAGACGCGCTTTGCCGGATGGATCCGGCAGGTGTTCGTGAACCAGACCTATCAGTTCGTTCGCAGGGGGCAGCCTCTGTTCACGATTTACAGCCCCGATCTGGTCGCGACCGAAAACGAGTACCTGATCGCGCTTAATGCGGCGCGGCGTCTGGGCGGGAGCTCCATCGAGAGCGTCGCCAGCGGAGCGCAGTCTCTGACTGCCGCGGCGCTGGATCGGCTCAGACTTTTCGGCGTTCCCGCGCGCGAGATCGCGCGACTGCAACGTGAAGGCACTACGCGAGACGCAGTGGAAGTAGACTCACCGATGACCGGTTACGTGGTGGAGCGCAACGCGCTGCCCAATATGTACGCGCAGCCTGATACGAAGCTTTATGCCATCACCACGCTTTCCAACATCTGGATCTACGCCGCGGTTTTTCAGAATCAAATTGGTCAGGTGAAAGTCGGCAACCCGGTAGCGGTCACGGTCGACGCCTACCCCGGCCACACTTTTGAGGGCCGGGTTGACTTCATCTGGGAAGCGATGGATCCGAACACCCGCACCGCGCGGGTCCGCTGCAGCTTCATCAATCCCGAACGACTGCTGAAGCTGGGCATGTATGTCACCGTCGCGATCACACCCTATCTTGGCCGCGGACTGGTGATTCCGGACACGGGGGTATTTCGCACGGGCACGCACAACGTCGTGTTCATCGATCGTGGCGACGGTTATCTGACACCCACCGAGGTCGAACTGGGACCGCATCTGGATCACAACTTTCAGGTTCTGAAAGGGCTTCATGCCGGGCAGCGGATTGTGAGCTCGGCGAATTTCCTGATCGACTCCGAGAGCCAGCTACAGGCGGCTTCTGGAACCTTCGTACCGCCGCCTCCAGGGGTTAGTGCCGCGGCTGGGCAGCCGCGGGCGCAAGGTCCGAGCGTCAGCGTCGATTTAACCACCGATCCGAGTCCGCCCACCCGCGGTAAGAACAAACTGACCGTGATTCTCAAGGAGGGAACGGGCAAACCTCTCGCCGGCGCGCAGGTTTCGGTGACGTTTTACATGGCCGCGATGCCTTCGATGGGGATGGCGGCGATGAAGGCGCAATCGACCTTAACGGATAAAGGCAACGGGACTTACGAGGGGAGCATCGATCTTCAAAGCGGTGGCACCTGGCAGGTAACGATTGCCGCCACCAAGGACGGTCAGGCGATCGCGGAAAAGCAGGTCAACGTTTCCGCGTCCGGTCCGATGGCGATGTGAGGAAGCGCGATGATCGAAAAAACTATCGATTGGTGTAACGACAACCGCTTCCTCGTGTTCATTGCCGTTGCCGCGCTGATCTTCGGCGGTATCTGGTCGCTGAAATTGATCCCGCTGGATGCGCTTCCCGACATTTCCGACGTTCAGGTCATCGTTCACACCGAATGGATGGGACAGCCGCCGGACATCATCGAAGACCAGGTTACGTATCCAATCGTAACAACCATGCTGGCGGCGCCCCACGTGAAGGCGGTTCGCGCGCAGACCATGTTCAACGACTCGTATGTGTTCGTGGTCTTCGAGGACGGCACGGACATCTATTGGGCGCGCAGCCGGGTGCTTGAATACATGCAGCAACTGGCGGGCCAGCTACCGGCCGGAGTCCATCCGGTCATCGGACCCGACGCCACCGGAGCCGGTTGGGTGTACGAGTATCTGCTGGTTGACCGCGGTCATAATCTCAACCTTGCCGATCTGAGAAGCCTCCAGGACTGGCAGGTGCGCTACACGCTTGAGACTATGCCGGGCGTTGCGGAAGTCGCGACCATCGGCGGTTTTGTTCGTCAATATCAGGTCAAGCTGGATCCCAACCGCTTGCTCGCCTTGCATATTCCGCTGCAGACCGTTATCGACAAAATCCGCGCCAGCAACAATGAGGTAGGTGGGCGGGTACTTGAAATGACGGGTGCCGACTATCTGGTGAGAGGAGTTGGGTACATCAGATCCTTGGGAGACATCGAAAAGATCTCCGTTGCAACCAGCAATGGCACTCCCGTGCTGGTGCGGGATCTGGGCGTGGTGTCGTTCGGTCCCGATCTGAGAGAAGGCGTTGCCGATTGGAACGGCGAAGGCGAAGCGGTGGGCGGCATCGTCGTCATGCGATACGGCCAGAACGCGTTGAACGTTATCAATGGCGTCAAAACGAAAATTGCCGAGATCAGGAAGAGCCTTCCACCTGGCGTGGAAATCGTGGCGGGTTACGACCGCGCGGGCCTGATCGAAGCGTCGATCAACACCCTCAAACGCGACCTGCTCGAGGAGGCGATCATCGTCAGTCTGGTGATCATCGTCTTCCTGTTTCACCTTCGCTCGGCGCTGATTCCGATCCTCACTTTGCCGCTGGCGGTTCTGGCCACGTTCATACCCATGTACTACTTCCAGGTCAGCTCTAACATCATGTCGTTGGGCGGCCTGGCGTTGGCGATCGGCGTGCTGGTCGATGCGTCGATCGTGATGGTCGAAAACGGCTATCGGCATCTGTCGGAACGGCAGCATGAGGCTCAGCTTGCCGGCGAGACGGTGGATGAACCGGAACGCCAGCGCCTGCTCCTGGGGGCCGCCAAGCAAGTGGGGCGTCCGCTGTTTTATTCCCTGCTGATCATAGTGGTCTCGTTTCTTCCGGTGTTCCTGCTGGAATCCCAGGAAGGGCGGATGTTTCGTCCTCTGGCCGATACCAAGACTCTCGCCATCACTTTCTCTTCGATTCTGGCCATTACGATCGTGCCGGTTCTGATGGTGCTGCTGATTCGAGGCCGGCGTTTAAGGCCCGAAGAAGCCAACCCCGTTTCGCGCTTCTTTCAGGCCCTGTATCTACCGGTCATCAGGTGGTGCCTGCGGCATCGCTGGCTGACGATAGCGGTGAACCTTATCTTCCTCGTCGTGACGCTGCCTTTGGCCCTCAAGTTGGGCAGCCAGTTCATGCCGCCGTTGTTTGAGGGCTCCGCGCTCTTCATGCCCACGGCGCTGCCGGGAATTTCCATCACCTCCGCCAGCGATCTTCTCCAAAAGCAGGACCAGATCATTCGACGGTTCCCGGAAGTGGAAAGTGTGTTCGGTACGATCGGACGGTCGAACAGCGCTACGGATAACGCGCCGCTCGATATGTACGACACCACGATCATGCTCAAGCCGCGCGAGCAATGGCCAAAGGGGACGACTTACGAAAGCCTGACTTCGGACATGGATAATCAGCTGCGCTTTCCGGGACTTTCAAACAGTTGGACCATGCCGGTGGAAAATCGCCTCGATATGGAACTGACCGGAATCAAGACGCCGGTGGGCATCAAGGTTCAAGGTCCCGACATCAATGAAATCCAGCGGATCGGCTCCGAAATCGAAGAAGTGCTGACTCCGGTGGAAGGAACCCGGGCGGTTTTTGCGGAAAGAGTGTCACAGGGTTTTTACGTCAACATCGTGGTCGATCGTGATGCAGCCGCGCGTTACGGGCTGACCATCGATGATGTGCAGCTTGCGATCAGCTCGGGCATCGGAGGCGAGAACATCGCCACTACGGTGCAAGGACGCGAGCGATATCCGATTAACGTCCGTTATTTGCAAGACTATCGCAACGATCTCGATGGGTTGAAGGCAGTCTTAATTATGACTCCGAGTGGAGCGCAGATACCGCTGGGTGAGGTCGCTAAAGTGGATCTGAGTCCCGGACCTTCGATGATCAGGGACGAAGACGCACGGTTGACCGGATACGTGTATATCGATTTGGCGACAAACGACTATGGTAGTTACGTTGAACGCGTGCAGCGTATTTTGGATGAGAAGCTGCGCCTACCGCCGGGTTATACACTCAAATGGTCGGGCGAGTACGAGTTCCAGCTCCGAGCCCGCAAGCGCCTGTCCTACATTATGCCAATCGTATTGGGCGTGATCTTCGTTCTGCTCTACATGCTGTTCCATTCCGCGGCAGAAGCGGCGGTACTGATTTTTCCGTGTCTCTACGCGATGACTGGCGGTCTGCTTCTCCAATATCTGATGGGCTTCAACTTCAGCGTTGCGGTATGGGTCGGATACATCGCGCTCTTCGGGATCGCGGTCGAAACCGGGGTGGTAATGGTGATCTATCTGCACGAAGCCCTGGACAAGAAAATCGCAGCCGGAGGCATAACTAATCAGGACATCGAAGAGGCGAGCATCGAAGGCGCTGTGCAGCGCCTCAGGCCGAAACTGATGACGGTCGCGGTGGTGATGATGAGTCTCGCTCCGATCCTCTGGGAGAGCGGGATCGGCGCGGACGTGATGAAGCCGATCGCGGCGCCGATCGTCGGCGGAATGATAACCTCGACGATTCATGTGCTGATCCTGGTGCCGGTGTTCTTCGCGATGATGAAGGATCGCGCACTCCGCAAAGGCACGTTGATCACCGAAAGCTAGATTCTGCGCTTCGTTTCACGCTGACCGTTTATGGGCGGTAAGTGAGAAGAAGTCTTTGGCAAAGTGGAGCTCTGGCGAACCGGATTCGGTTCCGGCCGGCGGTCCCGCGTTAGTCGGCGTGGGAGGGTGCTCGACTAGCACTTCGATCGGCCATGTGGTCTCGCTCCGGCGCCGGGTCGCATATCGGCCGCAACGGCGCCAAGGTTGCCGACGCGTAGCATCGCGGATAGGCCGCAAACTTTTCCGACGTCGACCGCCGGTGCGGGAGCACCGCGGTCAATCTGGGCAACTCACGCTTCGCACGCGCAACATTGTGAATAGAGCCGCACGCCGGCGTTTTTCTAGGCTCAGTGCTTATCTGGTGCGTCTGTTGAACCGCTTATCATTTTGTGATGTTATGCTATTTAATGTAGCGGAATTAGAAACTCCACAGGTGATTCCCGGTGATGGATGCAACACCACGCGAGCAAAAACCTGCAACTTCCGGTCGTGTTGCGGCGCGGCAGACCCCGGCCGACTTGGCGGTAAGAGTCGCAATACGGCGTGCCAGAGACGCTTTTGTCGAGCGCCATCCGTGGCTCGAGTACCAATCGGCCATCGGTCTCTTTATCCTGCTGGCGGTCGTGGCCGGAACCGGCTCTGTGGTCGTCCTCTATGTCCGCGGCAGCATCTCGGCCTGGATTTGCGTGCCGCTGCTCGCCGTTTTGGCGTCGATTGCGCATGAAATACGAGCATGACACGATCCACGAGCTTTACTTCAGGGACCGCCCATGGGTGCGCCACCTGGTTTTCGTGGTGGTATGGCTGCTGCGGCCCAACGCTCCCAACCCTTGGATACGCAAGACCATCCACTTGCACCACCATCGGTTTTCGGGACGGCCTGAGGATATTGAGGAGCAGTTGATCGGCAACGGGTACCCATACAATCCGTTGCGCTTCCTGATCATGGCCGACCCGTGGTTTGCCTTGAACCTGTTTGCGAGTGTCCGGCGTAACTCCAGGTCCTTCCGTCCCTGGGTGACGGTCAGTGCAATTTTGCCGATGCATCCGGTCTTCACCGCGATCTGGGTCGCTTGGCTGGCGGCTCATGCGGAACTGTGGCTGCATCCCGGTGCGCAGCCGTTTTCGTATCTGAACGTGCATTTGCTGAATCTGCTGATGGTGCTGTGCGTGGCGCCCGCGGTCTTGCGGATTTTTTGTCTTCAATTCATCTCCTCGACCATGCACTATTCCGGTGGCGTCGATGGCTTGCTGGCCCAAACGCAGGTGATAAACAAATGGTATATGCTGCCATTCCAGTTGTTTTGTTTTGGTTTCGGCATGACGCACTCCATTCACCACATTGTGGTCGGGCAGCCATTTTATGTCCGCCACATGATCCGGAAGGAATGCTATCCGGCGATGCAACAGCACGGCGTCAACTTTAACGACCTCGGCACTTTCCGGCGCCGCAACCGTTATCCGACCAGTGCGCCGGTTTCGGTTCCGGCGGGCTGGGCTGCCTCGCTTTAGTCGGCGGTGAGGGTGCTCCCACGCGTTAAAGAATGCGCGACGGATCCTAGAAGCTCTCGAAATTCTAAGATGGGAAGCGCGTCCCCTTCGATAGGCCGCAACGACTGAGAGTGGCGGAATCCTTTTGCATCGCAACCGACGACACACGGCTGTGGGAAACTAGTGATGGCGGGCTGGGAGTCATGAATCGGCGCCATGCTGTCGGGCGCTTGCTCGTGGGTGGACATATCTGATGCTATCGCCGATGGTCACGGCTCAGATCGTGCCAACCTGCGGGACCGTGCGCGTCGAGCATGTGGGTACTAGGGTTGGAATTACCTCGCCGCGATTTCTGGCGTTTCTCGTCGCGCAATTTCTCGGTGCAGCCAACGACAGCGCCTTTATGATCTTGCTTCTGCTCTCAGTTATACACGGCGAGGTGCGCCGGGTCAGCTATTCGCGCTCAGCAACGGCGCTTTTGGCGATTCCTTTTCTGTTGTTCTCGCCGGTCGCCGGATATCTCGCCGACCGGTTCCCGAAGCATCGGGTTCTATTGTGGACCAAGGCCCCCGAGATCGTTGCGATGGTGCTGGCGACCATGGGATTCTATCTGTATAGCATGCCGTTTCTTCTTTTTGTGCTGTTGCTCACCGCCACTCGCAGCGCTTTCTTCTCACCTGCCAAGTACGGAATTCTGCCCGAGATTTTGGTTGATGCCGATATCTCAGCAGCCAATGGCATCCTCGAATTGTTCATTGACCTTGCAATTCTGGCCGGTTCAGTGGTGGGCATACATGTCTACAGCCTTTTCGCATCGAGCCTCACCAACGCCGGGCTGGTTTTCGTCGCGATCGCGTGCCTGGGGACGATCGCTATTCTGTTTGTTCCGCGAGCGCGTCCCGGCAATTGCGAAGCGCACTTCGCATGGAATGTTTTCGGCTCCTTGGGTCCCGACTTAGCGCAAGTGCGCCGCAGTTCCACCCTCTGCTACACATTGGCCGGGATCACGTGGTTCGGTTTTCTCGCCTCGTTCTTCCTTATCGCGATTCCGGAGTTTGGACAGAGCGAGCCAGGCCTGAGCCAGACGCGCGCCGGCCTGTTGCTTGTGCTGCTCTTGATCGGAACTGGAATCGGCTCGGTGGTCGCGGGACGTGTCTCGCGCAAGCATGTTGAGATCGGACTGGTACCGCTCGGAAGCTTAGGTATCACGATTTTCTCCTTGCTCCTTGCGCGTTCCGGCGCAGGGCGCAACGTTCCGATCATCGGACTGCCGCTCGATACCACTCTCGATCTCATGCTGCTCGGGTTTTCCAGCGGATTCTTCATCATCCCGCTCAGAGCGATGCTGCAGCAACGCGCGCCGGTCGGAATGAAAGGGCGGCTGGTTGCGTTCGCCAACGTGCTGACTTTCAGCGCCGTCCTGCTTGCCGCAGGAGTGTCATGGATGCTCACCGGCTTGCTCGGTCTGAACATCCGGCAGGTGATTCTATGCGTCGTGATGTTGACGCTGGTAGGCACGGTGTACGTCGTCCGCATGCTGCCTGACTTTATGGCGCGGCTCATCATGTGGAGTTTCACCAACACGATTTATCGAATCCGCACTTTCGGGGACAACAACCTGCCCAAAGAAGGGGCGCTGCTGGTTGCCAATCACGTGTCGTTTGTCGATCCGATCATCGTGGGGGCGTCGACCGGCCGGATGGTGAGGTTCCTGGTCTATCGCCCTTACTACGAATGGAAGTTCCTCAACTGGTTTTTCCGCATGATGCATGCGATTCCGATTTCGGCGAATGATGGTCCCCAAAAAATGAAAGCGTCGCTGGAACGCGCGCGCAACGAGATCCAGCAAGGACACATGGTGTGTATCTTCGCCGAGGGCGCCGTCACGCGCACCGGCAACCTGCTCAAATTCCGTCGCGGCCTGGAGCGGATCGCCTCGGGCCTGAATTCTCCGATCGTGCCGATCTATCTCGATGGCGTATGGGGCAGTATCTTCAGTTTCGATCGCGGCCGCTTGCTGTTCAAAAGGCCCAGGCGGCTGTTGGAACCGGTTAACGTGATTTTCGGCAAGCCAATGCCCTCCAGTACCAAGGCGGATGAAGTACGCCGCGCAATCCAGGATCTCTCGGTCGAAACTTTCACCTACCGAAAGGAACTTCAGAAGCCGCTCCACCTCGCATTCATTCGGCGCGCAAAGCGGCGATGGTGCGCGACGCTTGCGGTCGAAGCGGACGGCTCAAGAATCAGTTTCGGCGCCGCGCTCGTCCGTGCGATCGCGCTCAGCCGAGTGCTATGGAATGCTGGCGATACGGTCGGGACGAGAGTAGGGATCCTCATGCCGCCCGGAATCGATGCGATGCTGACGAACTTTGCGGCGCTATTCGCGGGGCATATTCCGGTCAATATCGACGCGGTTGATGTTTCTCACTCGGTGGTCTCCCACGCTCAACTAACGACAGTTGTAACCACGCGCGAATTCGCTCGGATACCGGACGCGGCCGGGAAACTGTCGCCCGCCATAGTGAAGTTTTTTGAAGACGCTGAAGCGGCGACCAGCGCGGTGCGGCGCAACCGCATCAGGGCCATTTGCAGGTTGATACCCACGCGGTTAGTCGTGCGGTTCTTCGTGCGCGGGAGCAAGACCGACGTCGATCAGGTCGCGACGATTCTTTTTTCCTACCGCGCCGACGCTCCAGACGCGGCGCGCGGTGCGATGCTGACGCATCACAACCTGCTTTCCAATCTCGAATCGCTGCGGCAGATTTTCCAGATCACGCCCCAGGACTGCATCCTCGGCTTGATTCCGTTTTCCAATGCGATGAGTTTCGCGGCTACCCTGCTGCTGCCAGCGCTAACGGGCGCACGTGTCGCGTTCGCCGCAGAACTCAGCGGCCAACCGGCACTCGGAGCGTTTTGCCACGCTAATCGCATCACGCTGATTCCGGCAAGTCCCGCAATGCTGGCATCAATACTCCATCGGGTCGATGCGGCGGACCTGCCTGACCTGCGCCACGTCGCGATCGGTGGCGAGCTGGATGATTCGGTGCGCGCGAGCTTTTTGCAAAAGTTCGGCACAGAACCACTGGACGGCTATGGATGCCCCGAGTGCGCGCCGGTCATTTCACTCAACATCCCCGACTATGGCAAGGGCGCGGATCGCCAGCCCGGGATGCGGCGAGGTACTGTCGGCCAACCGCTTCCGGGAGTTTCCGTGCGCATCGTCGATCCAACTAGCGGCGTGCCAGTTGCACAGGGCGTCGAAGGCGCGCTCCTGGTTAGCGGGCCGAACTTGATGAAGGGCTACGTCGAGGGACCCGAGCTCACGAATGAAGTTATAAGCAACGGATGGTACATCACAGGCGATCGCGCACATGTTGACAGCGACGGTTTTCTGACGATCGCGCGCCGCCAAACGCTTCCGCCCCCGGCCCAACCCTGAAGTGAAAAGTTAGATCATGGCCGCTCTCTATCCGCGTGCTCGGAACAGGTGGACTCCCGTTGACCCGCATTGCGCCGCCGCTTGATGAAGCATCATGGCGGTGATATCTGCTTGCTAAACCAGCCCGCGACAGTCTGGAGGAGGGTGCGCCGATGGCAAAAACCAGGGACCAGTTGATTGACGAAATGCTCGACCGCGAGGCAATCAGGGACTTGCCGGCCCGCTATTGTCATTACATCTGGAACAAGGATGTCGAGGGGATATTGAGCCTGTTTACCGAAGACGGCATCTTCTCGATGGAGGGGCTCGGCGCTCCCCAGGAAGTCAAAGGGCAGCCCGAACTGCGTAAATTCTACGGCTCGGTGGCGACCGGGGCCGGTCCCGCTCCGTACATCCACAACGTCGTCGTCGATCTTAAGGACGCCACTCATGCCACCGGCACCGCCTATCCGGAAGTGCGCTCGCCCGCCCAGCAGATGAAGATGATGGCGATGGGATATTACAACGACGAGTATGAAAAGGTTGGCGGGCAATGGAAGTTCAAGGCGCGCAGGTTCAAGAATCTGCATTCCGAGAGTTGAAGGGGAGCGCGCGGTATGGCGAAGAACAGAGACCAGTTGATCGACGAGATGCTCGACCGCGAGGCGATCAAGGATTTGCCGGTCCGCTATTGTCATTACGTGTGGACCAACAACCTCGAGGGCATTCTCAGTCTGTTTACCGACGACGGTCTGTTCTCGACCGAAGGCCCGACCGAGCCTTATGCGATCAAAGGGCAGGCGGAGCTGCGCAAGTTCTACAGCACTATACCCGACCGCGTCGGAGCCCGGCCGTTTATCCATAATATCGTGGTAGATCTCAAAAACGCCAAACAGGCCACCGGCGCCTGCTATCTCGAACTGCGCTCAGCCGCCCAGCAGATGAAATGGATGGGGACCGGTTACTACGACGACGAATACGAGAAAGCCGGCGACCGCTGGAAGTTCAAGGCGCGCCGCTTCAAGATGGTGCACAGCGAGACTTAGCCGGACTTAGTCCGTTCGACGGTCGCGCCGATCATCGCACCAAGGCCCATTTGATCCGCCGCCCGGTGCCGCTAAGCTTATTGGACGAGCGGTACCCGATGGACACGAAGATTCTGGTCATTGGTGGCGGAATAATAGGGAATGCGGTCGCCTGGCGGCTGGCGCGCGCCGGCGTTGACGTCACCATTTTGGAGCGGGGCAGGGCGGGGCAGGAGGCTTCCTGGGCCGCCGCCGGCATGATTGCGCCGCAAGCGGAGGCCGAAGGTCCCGGTCCGTTCCTGCGCTTTTGTGTCGAAGGCAAGAAGGCGTTGGAAGCGGTGCTCCCCGAGCTTATGGCCGAAAGCAGCGTCGATCCCGAGTACGACGTCAACAGCGGCGTGCTTTATGTTGCGCTGGATGAGAAGGAACGCGCCGAACTGAGCGCTCGCGCCGCCTGGCAGCGCGCGGCCGGTCTGCGGGTCGAGGAAATCAGCGGCGATGACGCGCGCGCGATTGCCCCCGCGCTCTCCTCGCAGGTTATCTACGCGTTGCATTTTCCGCATGAGAATCGCATCGAAAACCGCAAGCTGACGCATGCCTTTCTGATCGCCGCGCTCAAGGCCGGTGCGTCTCTGCGTGAAGAAACCCGGGTTGACGCGATCGAGACCAGGGGCGGAAAGTTTGCCGCGCTGCGCTTGCACGATGGCGAATTGCTCGAAGCCGACGCCGCGATCAATGCGGCGGGTTCGTGGGCCAGCCTGATTCGCGGGATCGAAGCCGACAACATCAGCCTGCATCCGATCCGCGGCCAGATCGTATGCTTTGAGACCCAACCCAACCTGGTCGGACCAGCGATCTTTTCACTGCGCGGATATGCGGTCCCGCGGCGCGATGGCCGACTGGTAGGCGGTTCCACTCGCGAGCAGGCCGGTTACAGCAAGAACGTGACGCTGGAAGGGATGGAGCGTATTGTGCGTGGCGTCAGGGACATGCTCCCGGCGCTCGGCGCGATGCGATTTCGCGAGGCCTGGGCGGGTTTGCGTCCCGCGACCAGCGATTTCCTGCCGGTCCTGGGTCCTTCGCCGTCCATTCCCTGGCCTATACTACGCCACCGGCCATTTCCGCAGCGGAATCCTGCTCGCGGCGATTACCGGTAAGGTGATGGCGGCGATGGTAAGCGGAGGCACCCCGGATAACGACCTCAGCCCTTTTTCACCCGCCCGGTTTAGCGGCGCGGCTTCATGAGGCTGGTGCTCTATGCGGATTTTGGGCTTGATCAGGGATTTGATGTTCCGTTCCAAGATTGACGCGGCCGCCGAAGCCCTCGGCGTGGAGGTGGCCTATGTCTCGGCGTTGGAGCTGCTGCCCCAACGATGCGCCGACATCAAGCCGTCTGTGGTGATGGTCGATCTGTCGGAGAAAACCTTCGCGCCTGAGCCGACGATGGCGGCATTGCGCGCCTGCGCACCCACCGCCAAGGTGATCGGCTTTGCCTCCCACGTTGACCTGAAGGCGCTGGCCGCCGCGCGCGAGGCCGGCTTCGAGCGCGTGCTTTCACGCCAGGAATTCGCCGCCCAAATTCCGTCGCTACTGCAGGGATAGGTCGGGGTTGCGTGTTAAAGGCGGAGCAGATGACATCGCCATCCGGGACGCGCGCTATCGAGCGAGCTCAAGCTGGACGCGCCCCCTCAAACGCGCCAGAGTAAAGTTAGAGGGCGGGGGCGGCGTGCAGAGCTTCCGATCATTCGCCGATAGTCCAGTTTTCTACTAACAGGCCCGCGATATCCCAAAATCGGCACCATTGTCGGTGACCAAAACCGATGCGCTACTGATGGCGTGAGCGGCGATCATCCGATCGTAGTCTCGTCCCTTCACCCATCCACACTGGGCAATAATCTGACCGTAAGCTTGGGCAGCGGCCGCATCGAAGGGCAGACCGGAATGTGCCGCAGCAATATCTCCAACCGTACCTGCCGCAATGCCGTGTACGCCGGATATTTGTAAAGCCCGCGTTGCAGTTCGGCGCGGCTGAACGCAGAGAGCGGAGCGCCTTTCACCGTCATGCTAGCTAGTTTTTCCAACACGGAAGCCGTGCCGTCGCGAGCATGGATCGCAATATTGGTGTCGATGAGGTAAGCCAACGGTCACTCGCGGTCCCGCTCTGGCACTTCGATAGGTTCACGTATTTCGACAGCCGGCTTCGGCAAACTACGCAATTTCGCTACCGCATCTTTCAAGC
>CAWGQB010000016.1:0-318910 GCA_963824565.1 uncultured Pseudomonadota bacterium
TAAAATCGGGATTTGCCGCAGACGGCAGACCTCAAAAAGCTTGACGGTCTGCGGTTCCACGCCTTTGGCACTGTCAATCAGCATGACCGCGGCGTCCGCCGCGGCCAAAGTCCGGTAGGTATCTTCACAGAAATCATTGTGTCCCGGGGTATCGAGCAGATTGAGCTGATACCCTCGATACGCAAACTGGAGCACGCTGGTGGAGACGGAAATCCCGCGCTGGCGCTCGACCTCCATCCAATCGCTGGTGGTGTGCCGCTCCCCGCGCCGGCGTTTTACGGCGCCCGCCAGGTGAATAGCATCACCATACAGCAAGAGCTTTTCCGTGAGCGTGGTTTTGCCGGCGTCGGGATGGGAAATGATCGCAAAGGTACGCCGCCGCGAGACGTCCTTGTGTAATGTGTTAGGCGTGTCATTCATTCGAATTCGTTTCCAATTCCTCTGGGCGATCGAGTCCGGTGACGTGCCGTCGACACCGGGAAATGTGCCGCAGAGGGATAATCAATAAAAGGAGGTGCTCGGCCTGACTTATGACGCCAGCCGTATCAAGGGGGCGTTAACGCTCCCAGGGAGGACCATCGGGCGGTGATAGCGCACAAAATCGTGTTGCTCGCGATCGCTTCAATTCTGTTCATCTGGCGTCATTATACCAAAGTTAGCGTCGGATACGGCGGAACTCGTCATCATTTAACTATTATATAACGAGCCGCAAGCACTGGTCGATAAGGGCAGCAGTTGGACCAGCAGGTTACGGCTCGGTCTAAACCGGTCATCGATTCGGGAGAGGGGTGCCCTGTCGGTTCACTAAATCGAGCGCATGACGGTAAGGATCGGATGATGCGCAGACCTCGCAAGCATAAACCGCGGTCGGTCAAATGCCCTGCGTGGCTCCTGGGATTGCTCGCAATTGTCGCACTCGCGGGCTGCGGTTCCGGATCGACAGCGGGCGGCACCTTGCCAACGCTTTCCTCGCAATTTGTGCTGGCGGCCGATCTTCTGCCCGCGGAGCTTACCCATAAGGGCGTCGTGTTGCTGTCCGTCCAGGGCGATGGACAAATCTCCAACCCCGGATATGTCGACCGCGCGATTCCGGTCGACGAGGGCATCTGGCGCGTGTTCAGCGAAACGCCCGGTGCATTTACGAATTTCAGTGCGTGGGCGGAGATGTTTGGCGCGCTTGGCATTTCAGAGAGCAGCGAGGTCATCATATACGACGACGGTGAAAACAAGTTCGCGTCGCGCGTCCGCTTTCTGCTCTACTATTTCGGCTCCCGCAGAACCTGGATCGTCAACGGCGGCTATAATGCGATGAAGCCGTTGATCGCGGATGGCCGCCTGACGACGACGCCGCCTGTAACGCCGGTGCCGGTCACCTTCGAGGTGACGGTGCAGAACAATCCTATCCACCTGGTTGACCGCGAAGACGTTCTCGCGGTTCTCGGCGATCCCGCTGTTTCGCTGGTCGACGTTCGCACAGTCGGCGAGTTCGACGGATGCGTGAAGATCTCACCGGTCACGCGTGGCGGACACATCCCGGGCGCGCGAAATTTGCCGGTCGAAAAGCTGCTCACACCGCAGGCGAGCGACCCCGACTTCTCAGTTCTCGACTCGCCGCTCGAACTATTCGCGATCTTTGTCAATTTTGGACTTCACATTCACGACCGAATCATCGCGTACTGCCACGATGGCGCCAAGTCCTCACTGGCCGCGGTGGCTCTGATCGACGCCGGGTATGACAACGTGTCACTGTACTACCTGAGTTATCTCGATTGGCAAAAGTATCCGTCCGATCCCGTCGAATCGGTCAGTCCGTGTAGCTCATGACTCGTCAGGGCGACCAGGCAGGACGGCACGCAACGGCCTTCGCGTCGGAACCTGAATTTGCGATGCCAGCGCCCTGCTGTACGGTCAGCGCCCCGGAATGCTTCTTCCAAAGCAGTCGGTAATAGATATATCGCTTCCACCATGGGGAGTGAGGGATCATGATGTTGAACTCGAAGGGGGTCGGCCACGCCAGAGCGCTGCGGGCTGCGCTGAAAGTCAGCTCATCGCCCGGCTCCGGAACGAAATCGATCTCGGGACGTCCGGATGGATCCACGGGATTGGTGCGCGGACCCAGGGTGAAGGACTGTCCGCGGAACGACAGGACGACGCGATTGAGGATGTCGGAGTGGAGGCCGAGATCGAGTCGCAGATTCTCAATCGACCCAAACGTCATCTGGAGTTGCCGATCAGAAAGCCGCCGCCGTCATAATCGAGCGGAGTCAAGGGCAATGATGCGACACGAATTGTGATGAACCGAATCCAGGAGCAGGGTGAGCTGTCGTCCGGCAAACACCCACGCGAGCCCCAAGGCGAGGGCAATGACCAGCGAGCGGATTAAAAACCGCACAACTTTTGCTGAGGCAAACTAATTAGAACCCTGCCAACCAGGCTTCTAAAATTATGCGCGCTTCGGCTCCTTCGACGGGTCGTAGGCGAAGTGGCGGATGTTTTCGCCGCCGGCGTTGTAGGCGTAGTCTTTGTAGGATTCGGGAATTTTCGGCTCCACGCGCCGCTTCATTGCCTTTTCGATTAGCGGTTCCAGCCGTTGGGCTTTCTCGCGCACGTATTTCTCGTCGCGTTCCTTGAACTCGGGAACTATAGTCTTGCCGAACAGCTCGAAGGACTCGCAGATGTCTTCGTGCTTGAGCTTGCCGGCCTGGGCGATGAAGATTACCTGGTCAACTCCGGAGGCTTCGTAATCCAGCAGCACTTTGCGGATTTCATCCGGGGTGCCGATGCATCCGGGGGCGTTGGACTCGCCGCCGACAATCCGCAGCAATTCAGGCGTCGGGGTATTCTTGAACTTCTCCCACAGGTTGGTCTCGCCCGGCTGATGGTATCCGTCCACGTAGTAATGCCTGAAGCAGTAGCCGAAGAAAGTGCTGTTTTCAAAGCCCAACTGGCGCGCCCGGCTGCCGTCGCGATTGCAGATGAAGCCGGAGAGGAAACCCACGTTGGGATTGACCGCATAACCGACCGGATGACAATCCTCCAGCGTGGCATAGTAATCGCGGGTCCATTTCTGCGCGTCGGTGGGCGAGAGAAAGCCGAACGTCAGCGCGCCGGCGCCCATCCTTGCCGCCATCACTATCGTCTCCTGGCGCGAACAGGCGATCCACAGCGGAGGATGCGGCTTCTGGATGGGCTTGGGAATCACGTTGCGCGGAGGAAATTGAATATACTTTCCCTCGTGCCCGCGAAACGGCTCTTCCACCATCATGCGGCAAATCACCCCAAGCGATTCGTGCCACATCGCCCGCTTCTCCTCGCGCGACACGTGGAAAGCGTCGAGTTCCGAGAAACTCGAAGATTCGCCGGTGCCGAATTCCGCTCTGCCCCTGCTCAGCAGGTCCAGGGCTCCGACGCGTTCCGCCACCCGCGCCGGATGGTTGATCGGCGGCGGCAGCAGCGTGACGCCCGACCCCAGATGAATCCGCTTGGTGCGCTGGCTGGCCGCCGCCAGGAAGCTCTCGGAGGCCGAAGAGTGGGAATACTCTTCCAGGAAATGGTGCTCGACCTGCCATAAGTAGTCGATCCCAATCCGGTCGGCGACTTCGAGTTGCTCCAGGCCGTTCTGCCAGGAATTCAATTCGGATTCCGCAGTCCAGGGCCTCGGCGTTTGCAGCTCCATCAGAACTCCGAATTTCATCGCGCACCTCCGTTAAGCGGGGTATCGACTTTTCTAAGCAGCGCCCGATCGCTGCGAAACGCGGCTTCAAGGGTTTCATTAAACATAGAAATGCTATTTTAACAAGCTGAACGTGCGTTCCGTTCTTGTAGACCGGTTTCTGCGCCGGGATTGCTGTGCTAAAGCAGCGGAAGTCAGGACGTTAAACTGCCAATGCAGGGATGCTGCCTGCGGGAGAGGTCCGATGAGTTTCAAAGGAAAGTGCGCAATCGCTGGTCTGGGGATGACCAACCTGGGGCAGGTTTACGATAACGACGGGATGGGCTTTGCCATCGAGGCGGTTAAACTGGCGCTGGATGACGCCGGTCTCAAGCCCGCGGAGTTGGACGGACTGCTGGTTCAGCCGGGCGTGGCCTGGCGCGAGGCCGCGGGCGGGCTTAGTTGGATGGCCAACACCGAGATGCAGGAAATCATGGGGCTGCGGGATTTGCGGCTGATTGCCACCATGAATCTGGGCGGTGCAACCGCCGGTGCGATGGTCGCCTATGCGGCGCAGAGCATCGCGGCGGGAATGGCCAATGCGGTGGCCTGCGTGTTCGCCGATAATCCGCTCAAGGCGCCGCAGCCGGGAGTGGACAGCCGCACAGGGGCGGCATACGGCCAGGCTTTCGGAATAAATGCCAGCGTCGGGCTTTTCGGCGCGCCCGCCTCCTACGGGTTGGTGGCCAAGCGCCACATGGAGCTCTACGGCACCACCAGCGAGCATTTCGGAGCGGTGGCGATCGCGCAACGCAAATGGGCCAACATGAACCCGGTCGCCCATTTCCGCGACAAGCCGCTCAATATGGAAGATTACCTGGCTTCGCGCTGGATCTGCGAGCCGTTTCGTCTGCTCGACTGTTGCCTGGTCTCCAACGGCGGCATTTGCGTAATCGTAACCTCGGCGGAACGGGCGCGCGACCTCAGGAAACCGCCGGTTTATATTCTTGGCGCCGGCCAGGGCCATCCCGGAGGCGACCCGGTCGATCGGCTCGCCTGCGGCGCGGGGCTGGCCAAAGAGGTGGCGTTCAAGATGGCCGGGATCGAGCTTAGGGATATCAATCTGGTACAGCTCTACGACTGCTACACCTTCACGGTTCTGGTGACGCTGGAGGACTACGGATTTTGTCCCAAGGGCGAGGGCGGCCCTTTCGTGGCCGACGGACATATCGGTCCCGGCGGCTCGTTGCCGGTCAATACCGGCGGCGGCGAGTTGAGCGCCTATTACCTGTGGGGCATGACGCCGCTTTCCGAAGCGGTGATTCAGATGCGCGGCGAGGCCGGTCAGCGGCAGGTGAAAAAGCACGACATCTGCCTGGTTTCCGGCAATGGCGGCCACCTGACCACGCATTCGACCCTGGTCCTCGGCACGCGGCCCGCGGGCACGGCTAGGCGCCGGGCGGCAGCGAAAGCGGCGGCGGTCTAACTGGCTCCTGGGGATAGCGGAATGCGATGTTTTTGAGCTATTAATCGTTTACAAACGCGGTGGTGGCGGATGACGGAGGCGGGTCAAGGAAGCGACGCTGAAAGTTCATAATCGTTTGGCGAGGAGAGCAACGATGAGGCAATACAATATAGTTTCTTCGGACGATCACGTGCAGGAACCCGGAGATACCTGGACCAAACGCGTGCCCGCGAAGCTTCGCGACCGCGCACCCAGGATCGAGCGGGCGGCGGACGGCGACGCCTGGGTGATCGACGGCGTGCGCGGCCGCACCATGGGGATGGAAGTCCAGGGCGGCAAGAAATTCGAGGACTACAAGCAGTCGGGCGAGACCTACGATACTATCCGCAAGGGCGCCTGGGATCCGGTCGCGCGGCTCAAGGATATGGATCTCGACGGGGTCGACGCCGAGGTGCTGTACCCGAATCTCGGTATCGGACCTCTGTTCCTGCTCGATGATCTGGAATTGCAGTTTGCCTGCCTGCGCGGCTACAACGATTTTCTCTCCGAATGGTGTACCACCGACCCGGACCGGCTGATCGGCATCGGCCTGGTGCCGACCGACGATGTCGAAGTCGGCATCGCGGAGCTGAAGCATATCGCCAAGCTGCCCGGCCTGCGCGGCGCGCTGTTGCCGACGTATCCGCGCGGCGAGCCGCTCAACAGCGACATCTATGATCCGCTATGGGCGACGGCACAGGACCTCGGTATCCCGATGCATATCCATCTGCGCACGGGAGACCGCCGGACCGAAGGGCTGTTCAAGAGCACCGGCCATCTGCGCGGCGCCGTCGACGCGCTGCTCAACGTCGCCTCGCTGGCCAACTATGAGGCGTTGTCCAAGGTCATCTTCGGCGGTGTGCTCGAGCATTTTCCCAAGCTCAAATTCGTGTCGGTGGAAGGTAACATCGGCTGGCTGGGATATTTCCTGGAGAAGTCCGACCGTACCTACAAGCGCCATCGCCATCATACCGGACTCGACCTGCCCAACCCGCCCAGCTTTTATTTCCATCGGCAGGTGCTGGCTACCTTTATCGAAGACAAGGTCGGGATGCAGATCCGCAACGTCATCGGGGTGGACAACCTGATGTGGTCCGCGGACTATCCGCATACCGACACGACCTTCCCCAACTCGCGCCAGTACATCGAAGATAATTTCGCCGGAGTGCCGGCTGAGGACCGCCACAAGATCGTCGCCGGCAATGCGGTCAAGCTTTACGGCCTGTCCTAATCGGCCATGCTTTAACGATAGCGGCCGGATTCAGCATTTACTGAGTCCGGCCGCCGTCGAACAGCCGGGTGACCAGCTCGGTGTCGAGGTACGCGATACACTCGCGCACCATCCCGTCCTTAAGGCGCATCACCCAGCAGTAGGTCTGATCGTAAGCTGTGCCGTTTTTGCCGAACGCGTGACCTTCCCACTGCACCGCGACCTTGTCGCCGTCGGCGATAACGTCGCGCACAATGACCTTCAACTCGCCGGCAAACTTTTCGGCAAGTGACTTGACCGTCTGGCGGAAGTCGCGCTTGCTGTTATGGGTGCCGGAAACCGGCGTGCTGCCGATTACCGTCCAGCGGACGTCCTCGGCCAGCAGCTTGAAGAACGGCCGGCCGTCACCCCGGCTCCATGCCTCGAAGGCATCGTGAATCAGTTTCTTATTTTCCGCGGCAGTCATGGCATTATCTCCCGATATTCAGATTCCACGAACGTGGTGGACGGAGTCTGACGAGGGGGAATCACGCCGACTTCGGCGGCGGGGGATCGGTGTCGTCGTCTTGCCAATTGATCCGGGCGACGTCGGAACGATCGAGCAACTGCGGTCCCCGCCCAGTTGACCAATAGTCCCAAACCCATTGGATAAAGGTATGGATTTTGATCTGCACGCCGGTCAGCAGAGCCAGATGGACACCCAACCACATGCTGTAGGCAACAACGCCTTCAAGCTCGTGGCGATGCTCACCGACCTCGGCGACGGCGGCATTCCTGCCGATCATCGCCATGATGCCTTTGTCGTGGTAGTGGAATGCAGTGCGTGGTTTGCCGGCGATATCGGCCAGGATATTCTTGGCCGCCCATTGTCCGCTCTGCTGTGCCACGGAGCCGAGCTGCGGCAGCGCGTTTCCGTCGGCGCCGGCGATATTGGCGAAGTCGCCCAGTGCATAGACGCCGGGAAAGCCCTCGACGCTGAGGTCGTGCTGCACGTTGATTCGGCCGCCGCGCCCCTGCGGCAGTCCAGCGCCGCGCGCCACCGCCGCCGCCTTGAGGCCAGCGCCCCAGATCGTGCAACGCGTCTTGATCGTACTGCCGTCGGATAGCACTACGTGCCCAGGATGCACTTCGTTAACGCCGGTGTTGAGCTTAAGGACTACTCCGCCGCGTTGTAGCACTCTGGCCGCGTAATCGTGGGCCTTGGCCGAAAAGGCGGCAAGTAAAGTGGTTCCATGCTCGACGAGGTAGATGCGTGCGGAGCTGACAGCCAAGTCTTCGTATTCGGCGGTGACGGTCGAATGAATCATGTCGGCCAGTCCGCCGGCCATCTCGGTGCCGGTCGCTCCGCCACCGACGATTACGAAATTCAACGCGCCTTGTTCGATTAGCTTCGGGTCGCGATCGGCTTCTTCGAACAAGGCCAGAATGCGCGAACGCAGACGCTCGGCATCACTCAGAGAATAGAGCGGAAAGCTATTGGCATCCGCTCCGGGAGTATTAAAGAAGTTGGCCTGCGCACCCGCCGCAAGGACCAGGAAGTCGCCTTGATATACCTGGCCTTCCTTGGTGGTGACAGTGAGCGCCTTGGGGTCGATGGCGCTGACCTCGGCCATCTTGATATCGACGTTGGGCGACTTGCCGAAAATCTTGCGCAGCGAGAAACCGACATTGGCTGGCGTAAGCGCGGAGGTGGCCAGTTGATAAAAGAGCGGTTGGAACTGATGATAATTGTTCCGGTCGATAAGCGTGACGTGCACGTTGCCATCGCGCTCCAACGCCTGAGCGCATCCGGCTCCCGCGAAACCGCCGCCGACAATGATTACGTGTTTGGTTGGTGTTGCAGACGCCATCGTGAAACCCTCATGCGCACCGTCGCACCGGAGATTCGTGCCCAGAGCGTAGGATGTACCGACTCTTAATGGAAGGGTCCCTTCGCATTTGTTCGCTGGGCGAGGAAAGCCAGCGTTTCGATGCGGATTTCGCCTTCGTAATCACGCGCCAGCGCTCCCGTCCGAGACTCGTGCTTTACCGAGCAGCAGCAGGCGCGCCAAAACCTGAACGGTTGATAAGTTTCGCGTTAATAGCGCGTTTCGCCGTCAGCCTCAGCCTTCTAAGCCTATGTCTCCTCAGGCTACATCGAAGCGTCGTCTATGCGGTTTAGGAAGTTCAGCTGTGGCGTTTATTCCAGTCGGGTGACGCAAGATGCCCCGGATCGCTTTCGACGGTCCCACTATTCGCCCCCGAAGGTGCGAATAACGGTGCCCGGAAACAGCACGCTCATAAAGAGGTCAGTAAATATCTGGCGTTGCTGTTTTATCTTCTGGAAAACTCCGTTTGGCATCGAAAGTGCTTGTTCTTGCGGGTGTAAGATTGAAGATCACAAGGGAGGAGCGGCGCAAGCAACAAACTAGATGAAAATCAAACAGAACACCGATACCGGTAATCAAAGAGTCGTCAGAAGTACTGCGCGGCGCACGGCGGACCATGTCTGTTCACCGCGCAAACTGTGTGCGCGGTGTTCGATGGTGAAGATCATCCAACACCGATTTAAAGCTTTTCGGCAAGCTTTCGGCCGCAACCCATTGCCGAATGAACCACTATTCTTTGCCGAAAATTCAGTGTCTCCCGAGCCCGCCAGAAGAAGCCAGATGCTCAGGCAGGTTACGCAGGCTGCCGACGCTGCCAGGATCCCCCTTGAACCCCTGCTCAAGCTCCTCCAGTTGAGTTGATCACGTGCAACAGGTTAGCAGCGGCTCCGTAACAAAGCGGCCGCTGACCCCACCTGCCATCGCGACCAGAGCCCGTCGGCGACATCGCGCTGCCACACACGGGGGATTGATGGCACCTGGCCGAAATGTTACTGCTGCCGAATTGGCGTAAGTCCGGTGGCGTATGATTGATCTTCGCGATGTGGATTTCTGGTGCGATCCCTATCCGACCTTCGAGCGCGAGCGTCGCGCGGGCCGAACCAGCGTAACCAACACTGGAGAACCGATCCTTCTTAGTATCGCCGACATGGAGTTCGCCCAGACCGATTCCCATTTTTCCACTCCCGGACTGCGCCCACTGGAAGATATCGGTATCTGCGACGGTCCTTTTTATGAATGGCGCAAGACCAGCCTTGCCGTGATCAACGGTCCCGAGCATCAGCGGCTGCGCGGCTACGTGGCGCGGGCCTTTCTGCCGCGCGAGATGGACCGCCTGCGCGCCCTGATTCAATCCCGCACCGATGGTCTGCTCGACTCGATCATCGAACGCGGTGAAACCGAATTCATCGCCGATTTTGCCGATGACCTGCCGCTTTGGACGATGAGCCGCTTCCTCGGTATCGAGGAGGAAGACCGGCTCAGGATCAAGGCGTTTTTGGCCGGCACGGAAGAAGGATTCAGCTACAATATGACGCCGCAGCTCCGCCAGCGGGTTGAGGCCTCGATTACCGCGCTTACCGATTACGTCAACGGCCTCATCGATCGGCGCAAGCGCGTGCCCAGGGACGATATCGTCTCGCGGCTCTTGCAGCAGCGCGAGAGCGGAGGCGGGCCGTCCGACACGGATATTCGCGCTCTGATCGTCAACATTATCGGCGGATCGGTGGGCTCGACCTCTTCAGCCCTGAGCAACAGTATCCTGATGTTCGCCGCTCATCCGCAGCAGGCTGGGCTGCTGCGCAATGAGCCCGGATTGGCACGGGCGGCGGTCGAGGAATGCCTGCGTTACCATCCGCCGTTTCGCCACGAGCGCCGTCTGGTCGTCGCGCCAGTCAGTGCTTTTGGACTCGATCTGAAGCCGGGGGATTCACTCTTCCTCTCGCGCCAAGCTGCCAATCGCGATCCCGAGCGTTGGGACAGCCCGAACGAGTTCAATATCATGCGGTCCGAGCGGCGGCACTTCAGCTTCGGCTATGGCGTCCATCAATGTCTGGGCCAGGCGGTCGCCCGCACCAATCTTCAAGAGGCTATTCCGATCATCCTGAACCGGCTGCAGGGGCTTGAAGTTGATGGTGAAGTAAGACGCGTGCCGTTTTGCGTGGACGAGCGGCTTGAATCGCTTCAGCTTCGCTTTCGGCCAGATCGGCCGATCACCGCGCAACCGACTGCCTAATCTTCATTGCCGAAATTCCCTTTCGCGAGTGTCTTGGCCGCGACTCCCCCTATTTGCATGAAGAAATGGATATGTATCGTCTGCGGCTTGGTATATGACGAAGCCTCAGGCATGCCGGATCATGGAATTCCCGCTGGCACCCGTTTCGAAGACATCCCCGCCGGCTGGCTGTGCCCGGACTGCGGCGCAACCAAAGACTATTTCGAACCGCTGGAGTGAGCTGCGCACCACCCAGGCGACAGCACAACCTTTCCCTACCAGCCGGCAGCCATGATAGCCTCGGCCTGAGGTTTGCCAATGCCTGGCGCTTTAGCGGGACTCAAGATTATAGAAGTTGGGGGGATGGTATCGGCGCCATACGCGGCCAAGCTGATGGCCGACATGGGTGCCGAGGTCATCAAGGTGGAATCGCCGCACTCCGGCGATCCCGCGCGCGGTCGCGGACCCTTTCCCGGCGGCCATCCGCATCCGGACAAGAGTGGGCTGTTCCTCTATCTCAACGCCAACAAGTACGGAGTCACCTTGGACATCGCGCAGGCCGAAGGCATGGCCCTGCTCGAAGCGCTGGCCGCTCAAGCCGATGTACTGATTCACAACTTCCAGCCTACCGATATGGATCGCGCGGGACTTAGCTTCGAACGTTTGACTAAGCGCAACCCGCGGCTGGTGATGACTTCGATTGCGCCATTTGGTCTGACCGGCGCGCATCGCAACTGGCGGGCCGAGGAGCTGACGGTCTGGTCCTCGGGCGGGGTCTGCGTTCTCAATGGCGCCGGTCCGAATCATCCGGAACTCCCACCGCTCAAAACCTTCGGCAGCCAGGCGGGCTTCCAGGCCGGCACGCACGCCGCCGTGGCAACGATGGGCGCGGTGTTTGCGCGCCTGCGCGGTGGCAAAGGCCAGCATGTCGAGGTGTCCGCGCAGGAGTCGTTGGTTTCACAGAACGAAATGGTGTTTGAGTACTGGCCCTATATGGGAGTGATTGCGACCCGGCTCGGACGCAAGCCACTGCAGCCGATGGAGGCGATGCAGTGCAAGGATGGATGGATTTACGTGTGCTGCGTCGAGGAGCATCAATGGCGCAACTTCGTTTCCCTTATGGGCGAGCCTGATTGGGCCAATGAGGAGATTTTTTCCGATCGCCTCAAGCGTGCCGCGAATTGGGAAGCGCTGGAAATCTTCCTGAGGGAGTGGGTAAGCGAACAGACCGTGGTGGATCTCTATACAAAGGCGCAGGCAAAGCGCGTGCCGTTCGCCCCAGTTTCGACGATGGGTGACCTGCTCAACTCCGAACATCTGAAGGCGCGCGGATTTTTCGTCGAGCTGGCGCATCCGATAGCGGGAACCTGTAAGTATCCGGGCGCACCGCTTAAATATGGTGCCACGCCCTGGCAGATCCGGATGCCGGCTCCCCTGCTGGGCCAGCACAATGCGGAAATTCTCGGGGGACGCCTGGGACTCGCTCCGCAGCGTCTGGCCGAACTCAATTCCAAGGGAGTGATCTGAAATGCCGCAAGGACCGCTTTCGGGAATTCGGATCGCCGATTTCACGTGGGTGTGGGCGGGGCCTTATTGCACCCTTCAATTGGCCCATCTGGGCGCCGACGTAATCAGGATCGAAAGCAGCACTCGTCCCTGCGTCACACGGCTGCTTCCGCCATGGCCGGACGGAAAACCGGGCGGACTGAACCGCTCGGGATATTACAACCAGTACAACCAGGGTAAACGGTCGCTGGCGCTCAATTTCAGCAAGCCGGGGACGCTTGACCTTGCCCGACGGCTGATCGCCAAGAGCGACGTGGTCGTGAACAACTTCGCCCACGGCGTGATGGACCGGCTCGGGTTGGGTTACGAGCAACTCAAGACTATCAAGCCCGACATCATCATGATCTCGCTGTCCGGCTATGGCGATACCGGGCCCTACCGCGACTTTGTCGCGTACGGTCCCGCGCAGGTGCCCCTTTCAGGGCTGTCGGCGCTGACCGGTTATCGGGGAGGACCGCCAATGCACGCCGGATTCAGCTATGCCGATCCCAATGCGGGAGTGCATGGCGCGTTCGCCGTGTTGACCGCCCTGTACCATCGCGACACCACCGGCGAAGGCCAATATATCGACATGAGCCAGTGGGAATGCGCGATGGGGGTGCTGCCGGAAGGGATTGTCGAATACACCATGAATGCGCGCGAACCGGAGCGAATCGGCAACCGCGATCCTTTGATGGCGCCACATGGGATCTTCAAGTGCCTGGACCGCCCTGAAAAAGTCTTGGGCTTCACGATGGATCAGTTCGTCGCAATTGCCGCCGCTGACGACCGGGGATGGAAGCGGATGGCGTCTGCGATTGGACGCTCTGAACTGGGCGAGGATCCGAAGTTCGCCACTCTGGCCGCGCGCAAAGCCAACGAAGACGAACTGGAATCAATCGTCGAAGCCTGGACTATCGGACGCGCTGCGGCCGAGGCGGCGCAAACTCTTCAGGATGCCGGCGTGGCGGCCTTTGTGGTGGCGGACAACAAATACCTGTCCGAAGAAGACGAGCATCTTGCGCAGCGCGGCTATTTTATCAATCTGCCCCATCCTGAAGTCGGCGTAAAACAGCATTGCGGCATCCCATGGAAGATGAGCGAAACGCCCTGCGAGGTGCGATCGGCCGCGCCTCTTCTCGGCCAACACACGGACGAGGTCCTGAGCGGATTGCTCGGGCTGAGCGAAGCCGAAATCGCCGCGCTACGCGAGGCGGGAGCGTTGGAGTGATGGAAGTCTTTTTCCGGGCCGCCCTGCTCGGTGGGGCTGGGCGTCCTGCCCCCATGCCCAGGCCTGTCAGGACAGACCCTCCGCGCTGTCAAGTGCCGGTCAGCTCGCGTAGTTTCGCTGCCACGATGTGCGGGGACGGGGTCTCGATTCGGATTACCTTCGGGCGCGTGCCCAGACCCTTGATGATGCTCACCGCCGAGGCGGGAACTCCCGCAATCTCAGCCATTAACTCGATTAATTCGCGATTGGCGCGCCCCTTCTCAGGCGCGGAGACCAAGCCTATCACCGGGCCTGAGGGTTGAATCTTGAGCAGTCCGCGCTTGCGGCTTGCGGGCCTCGCGTTAATCTCGACGGTCACATGGCCATCGCCCAGCCGTATCCACGGTAATTCAGGCGTCATGCGGGAAGAGTATCCCGCAGGGTCAGTTGAAGCCGCTTATCGCGAGGCGGGCAAAGGTCGGGATGAAGTAGGCCTGCATAAACCAGATGACGAGAATGACAATCATCGGCGAGAGATCCAATCCACCGAAAAATACCGGCAGATGCTGGCGAACCCAATCAAATACCGGTTCGGTGAGGGAGTAGATAATGCGCACGATCGGGTTATATGGGTTAGGTTCGATCCAACTCATCACCGCCGAGATGATGACGACCCACATATACAACTGAAGCAGATTGCTTAGCAGCGATGCGACGGTGACGACGAAATTCGTATAGACAAACACGTTTTTGTACTTTAATTGGTTATGCAAGCTCGCGCGAGCGGGCCGCGGCGGCCTTGATGGCGGCCGCCACCACTCCCGGAAACCCATTGGCGGCGAAACTCCGCAACGCGGCTTCGGTGGTGCCACCCGGCGACGCCACTACGCGAATCAGTTCCTCGACCGGCATTTTCGACTGGCGCATCTGCGCCGCGGCTCCGCATAGGGTCTGCAGCGCCATCTCCTGCGCCAGCTTCGCCGGCAACCCTTCTTCCACACCAGCATCGGCCATCGCCTTGACGAAAAGATAAACGTACGCCGGGCCGCTGCCGGACAGCGCGGTTACGGCGTCAAGCAGGCCCTCGTCGGCCAGGGCGACCGCATGCCCGACCGACCTGAACAGCTTCAATGCAAAGGCCTCGTCAGCTTTGGTCGCGGCGCCGCCCCGGACCAGGGCGGCCATCCCCTCGCCGACCATCGCCGGCGCATTGGGCATCACCCGGATTACCCGGCACTTGCCGCCCAGTTGCGACTGGATCCGGGCAATCGGGACTCCTGCAGCGATCGAAATGAACAGCTTGCGCGCCGCCGTGCCGTCTCGCGTCAGTTGAGAGCCAATCTCGGCCAGCACCGCGTCGATAGTCTGCGGCTTGACCGCCAGCAATAGCGCAGGCACCTCGCGCACCACCTCCAAATTATCGCGCACAGTTTGAATTCCGGTCGCGCGGCTGAATTTGCGCCGCCGGACCGTGTCAACGTCGGAGGCCATCAACTCATTGGCCTTAAAGACCTTTTGGGCCACCAGTCCATGGGCCAGTGCCTGTCCCATATTCCCGGCGCCAATAAAGCCAAGCTTTTTCATCGTGGGCGTTCGCCGAAAACCGCGCGGCCTACCCGCACGATTGTCGCTCCTTCCTCAATCGCGACTTCGAAGTCGTCAGTCATTCCCATGGACAGCTCGCTTAGCGCAAGTCCGCTAGAGGCAGCAAGCCGGTCGCGCAAATCGCGCAATCGCACGAAGTACAAGCGGCTATGTTCGGCGCCGGTACCCGGCGGTGGAATCGCCATCAGTCCGCGTATATCGACCTTGCCGATGAGCGCCCGGATCAATGAGTCGGTGTCTTCTGGCGAGACGCCGGTCTTGCTGGCCTCTCCGCCCAGGTTTATTTCGATCAAGACTGCGACGCGCGCACCCGGCGACGTCGACGCATTGGGCTGGCAGCGGGACAGGGCGTCGCCCAAACGGGTCGAATCGAGGCTGTGGATCAGGTCGAACGCCGCCGCCGCGACCCGTGCCTTGTTGGTCTGCAGATGCCCGATCAGATGCCATCTGATGTCGTTGAGGTCGGACACTTCAGACTGCTTGGCGAGCGCCTCCTGCACATAGTTCTCGCCAAAGTCGCGGGCGCCGGCCGCATAGGCGGCGCGAACCGCCGCCGCGGGCTGAGTCTTGCTCGCCAGCACCAGCCGGACCGAATCGACGGCGCGTTCGGCTCGTCGGGCCGCTGCCGCGAGACGCTCGCGCACGGCGCCGAGCCGCCTCTCGATTTCCTTGGGTTCCACTGGCATGACTTCGTTAGCAGCCTTTTTGGCGTCATTATCGAACATCAAGAATTATGTATGTAGTAAAACAGGGTGATCATAAGAGCTATCCCGAGGCCCAGCGCAATTCCAATCCCGACAGCGGTCGCGATTGCACTGGCGCCCAGTGCTCGCCAGGCGGAGAAACGATTTACCTCGCCCATGCACTTCAGCCAAATCACGGCACCCCAGATTGCCAGAATCAGGTAGATGACCTCAAAGACGTTGATCTGATCAAGCAACGTTTGTAGGCCCTCAAAGTTTTGTGGCGCCAGAACATTCGCCGTCCCTGTAACCAACCCCAGCAGGCTCACCGCCGTGCTGACGATGGCTGGGACAGTCGACCACGCGATTGCCGCTCGTACCTCGGCCGAGGTAGCCGTGCCGCCGAGCAGCCCGCCCGCCCATCGGAGCAAAGCTCCGGTCCCATACAACGAAAGAATCGCGAGCGGCGGCGAGACCAACAACGCCGCGAGGCTAACTATCCGCAACGTGTGCTGGACCATTTGCGGCGTCATCTGCGGTACCATCTGAGCCAGCGCGGTTGGCTTGACCAGCAGGCCCCAGCAGGCTGCCATCTCAGCCCCCAGCACGACCAGAAAAATCGCGTGGTAGCCCGGGTTTCGATCCACAATTTGTCGAATGGTGCCGCGAGGCTCGGTCCAAATCGTAAGGTACGGACTTCGCGATGACGCAGTCATCTCCATGGCGGCTCGTCGTTGACCCGGCTCTAGGACACGATACCGTGGCGGCGCAGAGCCTCGAGTACTTCGTCGATTGGCAGGCCCATGACATTGGCGGTCGAGCCCTCCACCGCGGCGACGAAGTTGCCCGCATCGCCCTGGATTGCATAGCCACCGGCTTTATCGTACGGCTCGCTGGTAGCGATATACGCCTCGATCTCGGCGCCGGAAAGCGTCCTGAACCTGACTGCACTGACAATCGCGGCCCGCTCGACGATGCGGCCTCCGCGCGCCAGCGCAAAGCCGGTAAAGACCCGATGGATCTGTCCCGACAGCATCCGCAGCATCCGCCGAGCGTCATCGGGATTTTGCGGCTTGCCGAAAATTTCGCCGTCGAGCCCGACCACCGTATCGGCCCCAAGCACAAGCGCGTCGGGCCGGCGCGCCGACACCGCGAGCGCCTTTTCGCATCCCATCCGCAGGGCGAAGTCGGCTCCTGGTTCGGCTTCATCACGCCGTTCGTCGATGCCGCTTTCAATGATTTCGAAATCAACGCCGGCCTGCGAGAGCAGTTGATGCCGCCGCGGCGAAGCGGAAGCCAGAATCAGAACCGGCCGCTCCTGCATCGTCGAAAGTGTGAATATCTTTTCGCCTGGCACCGTCCACCCAAAACCGGATCTACGTTGAGGTCCTTAACACCTGTCACAGGCCGCATGTACGACGCAAGTTGGGCTCAAGATCGCGTCCTGTTTTGCACGCGCGCGCGAAATGCTAACCAGATCGGTAGGCTTTGATTTATATGAAACCTTCGCGTTTAGTTCCGTGGGTGCTGTGGACGCTGATGGCCGCCCTGTGCGTCGCCACCCTGCGGGTCGCGGCGGCATCCGCGCCGCAGGGAGAATCCGCCTTTGCCGCCGGCTATCAGGCATATCTAAGCGGAAACCGAGCCGTGGCAATCCAGGAACTTCAGGCGGCGGCCGTCGACGCTGGCGTGTTGGAAGACTATGCGCTGTTTTTTCTGGCGCAGGCTCAACTCGATTCGAACGATCTCAGACAGCGCCCAGGCCAACTTCACGCGCCTGACTGTGCGTTATCCCGAAAGCCTGTATGCGCCCCGGGCGGCGCTGGCGCTCGCCAATGTCGCGCTGAACCGTAAACAGTTTGACCCGGCGCGCCGTGATGCGGCGCTGGCGCTCGATACCGCCAGGCACGCGTCCACGCAGTCATCGGCGCGGCTCGCCCTCGCCCGCGCTCAGATCGGGTTGGGTCAGATGCAAGAGGCCTATGAGCAGCTTCAGGAAGTGCGCCGAAATTATCCGCGCGGCGCGGCCGATGCCGGAGCCCGAGCGCTGCAGGAGACCCTGCTCCAGACGCATCCGGAACTGGCCGATGTCAATTCGCTTTCCTATCTGACTCAGGAAGCACAATTGTTGCTAACCGAGGGGCAGATGGATGATGCGTATTCCACCGCCCAGGAGGCGCTGGCGCTGGAAGCCCCGGCTTCGGTGCGGGCTGAGATGTTGTGGGTGCAGGCGAAGGCGTCGCATGGTCAGCCGCAACGCCAGGAGGGTGCGTTTAAAGCATATCTGGCCGCCGCTCCCAGCGGAGCCAAAGCCCCCGACGCACTTTATGATCTGGCACGCCTTTATTGGCATCGCAAGGACACCGCCGGCGCGCGGAATTACTTCCGGCAAATCGTGGCTGAATTCCCCGGTAACGAGTTGGCAGCTGCCGCGATGCTGCGCATCGCGCGCACCTACGAGGACGAGCGGCGCCCGGACATGGCGCGTTCGGCCTATTTGGAATTGGTTGCAGCTCACCCGCACAGCGAGCCAGCGGCCGACGCCCGCTTCCGCTCGGTATGGCTCCTCTATACGAGGCGCCAGTTCGGCGCCGCGGCGGCGGGCTTCCAATCGATGCGGCCGCGCGCGGCCGATCCCATAGAGCGCGCCATGTTCGATTACTGGAGGGCGCGCTCGTTGGAGCAGGAAGGCGAGAGCACGCAAGCGCGCGATATTTTCTCCGACCTCGCCGCCAGCACTGCGACCAACTATTACCCCGAGATTGCGGCCCGGCGCGTTGGCGCGCCCCAGGTTGAATTGTCGGCGGTCAACCTGGATCCGCCCGGCGGCGTGCCCGCTACTACCGGCCGCGCATCATTTCATCTGCAACGCGCAATGGCGCTCAAGCAGCTCGCGCTCGGCAATCTGGAGTTGGGCGAGTTGAGGCGCGTGCAGGAACTAACCGAAGACAGCCGCGCGATGCGCCTGTTTCTGCTTGTGGAGTTTCCTCAGGCCGGCGGCTATCACGACGCGACCGTGCTGGCGACCTCGATGGTTGCGCGTGGAGAGATCTCGAATCGGATGGCCGAGCCGATCCGTTACCCGCTCGCGTACTGGGGCAATTTCCGTCAGACTGCCGCCCGCGCGGGGGTCAAGCCGATTCTGCTGTTGGCGTTGGCGCGCCAGGAGAGCCTGTTCAATCCGATGGCCAACTCAAGCGCGGACGCGCGCGGCGTGATGCAGTTGCTGCCAAGCACGGCGCTGAGAGTGGCTTTGAAAAACGGTGTCCCTGAATCACGCATCGATCTCTACGATCCATCGTTGAACATCGAATTGGGCACCGCGAACGTCAAGATGCTGCTCAATCTGTTCGATGGCAATCAGTTCAAAGCGATCGCGGCGTACAACGCCGGCGAGGATGCGGTGCAGCGCTGGGAGGTCAAGTACCCCGGCCCCGACGATGAGTGGGTCGAGAACATCGAGTATGCCGAAACCCGCAATTACGTGAAGAAGGTGGTCGGCGGCATGCGCGAATACCGGATGCTGTACCCCACGTCGTTCTGAGCACTCCGGCCCTTTGTTCGTATAGGCTCGACAGCCTGGAAAGCTTTGCCCTGCGAAGCTGATGCTGATGGCGCCGGCGCGCCGCCGCACAAAAGCAGCGCCCGCTGACGCCCGTCGGGCGGCAGCGGGCGCTGTCAGTCTCTGTGTGTTGCTCGGCCCGGCTCAGGAGGCGCTGCCATGGCGCAACAGCTTGCCCGGCGTCGCGCCGGTGCACTTGCCATCGGCGAAGGTTTCCTGCCCATTGACGATGATCGAATGATAACCCTTGGCCCGCTTGACCCGGCGCCACTCACCGCCCGGGAGATCGTGAGTGATCTCGCCGATCCATTGCGGCTCGACTCCCAAGCCGTTGAGATCATAGACCACTACGTCCGCGGCCGCGCCTTCGCGCAGCACACCGCGATCGCGGAAACCCGCCGCATGGGCCGGCAGGGCCGACATGCGATAATGCGCCTCTTCCAGCGTGATCTTCTGCTCGTCGCGAACCATCCAAGTGAGGAAATCTGTGGTGAAGGCGCCGCCGCTGAAGAACTTGGTGTGGGCGCCGCCGTCGGACACGCCGGGGAAGGTATAGATCGAGCTGTTGATGATCTCCGCGATGTAATCGGGATTGAATTTCTGTTGCGGTGTAAGGAACTCCGCCTTCAGATCGGTGGCGATCGCTAGGTCGAGCATCACATCGACTGGATGCTTGCCCTCTTCCTCCGCGATTTGGCCGACCATTTTTCCGAGGTACTTCTCCAACTCCGGCTGGTCGTTGAGGTACTGGACGACCAACCTCACGATGCGCCCGCCGATTCCGGCCGCATTCTTGTCCAAAGCCTTGGTCCAGCGCTCGCTTTTGGCGGCCGCACGCAACTCAGGGTTGCGCATCTTGACCAGCTTCTCTTCCTTGGTTCCAGTGGTCATCTCGCGCCACGGCGGTGCGATATCGTACAGGTTCCAATGTTCGAGGGTGAAGCCGAAGCCGGCGCGCAACGTTCCCGCCTGACCGAAGATCGGCAGGCCCTTGGCGCGCAGCTCCTCGATCCAGCGTAGAGTGCGGCGATGGATTTCGCCGTCATAACGGCTGGCAGCGACCGCCTGGAACAGCACCGGCCGTTGCGCCGCTTCGACCAACTGGGCCACGAACGCCCGGTCTTCCTTAATGTGCCCGGTGTCCTGGGTGATCTCGATGAAGCCCTCATCGCGCTCGCGCAGGACTCGCGCGAGATTAAGGATGTCCTCATCGCACATGGTGTCGGTCACCATCGGCGAGCCGTCAAAATCGGCCTGTCCCGAATGGCGCCCCAGGCGCTGAATCGAGAATCCGCACAGCCCGGCGTCGAGACCCTCCGCCAGCAGGCGGCGCATTTCGGCGCGTTCCGCTTCGGTGGCGGGACGGGTCTTGGCCGCCTCCAGCCCCATCACGTACGTCATTAGGGATGACGTCGGCATATACTGGATGCAGTTGACGCCTTTGGGTGCCCGATTGAGCGAATCGAGATATTCCGGAATCGTTTCCCAATCCCAGTTCATCCCTTCCTTCATCGCTACGTAAGGGATGGCCTCGGTCCGCGTCATGGTGAGCATCGAGCGCTCGCGGAAGTCCGGCTTACAGGGCGCGAAGCCGAAGCCGCAATTTCCCAGCACCAGCGAGGTCACCCCGTGCCATCCGGAAATCGTGCAGTAAGGATCCCAGCGGATCTGCGCGTCGTAATGCGTGTGGAGATCGACGAATCCCGGCGCGACGATAAGTCCGTCGGCGTCGATCACTTGGTTAGCGAAGCCAGGGGCGCGGCCGCCAATCTGTGCGATCTTGCCATCCTTGATCCACACATCGGCGCGATAGCGCGGCACGCGGGTGCCGTCCACCACGGTTCCACCCTTGATTTGAATATCGAAGTCGCCCATTCTTGTTCCCTCCCGGACCGGTAAAGGACTACGGCTTTTATCGACGTGGTCTGTTCAAACAGTCACACTTAATCGGCTAATCTCCCAGACTTATACCACAAGTGAAGGTTTTTGCCAGCCCAAGGGAAGTCGCCGAAGGCCGTCCATGAGGGCTGGTGCCGGATGGAACGGGTACCTTCAGATGGCGTGCTTCGTCCCTGCCGACTGCGAAATGCTTTCGCGGAGGCGCCTCGACCCTGTGAACGATTAACGCGTAGGCTTCCCGGTGGGAGGCGCTTCGCCCGATCCCTTCGCGTGGGCCGGCTTCCCTTCGGCGAATCGATTGCATCCGCTCGCCCCGGACACACGAAGGAGGAACGGCTGAAGCTTTTCGTCGATGCACAGTCCTAGCGTCAGGTTATTGGGCGACGCATCCGGTTCAATTTGCCACCACTTGCAGTCTTTGCAGAATCCCCACGACTGATTCATGTGCTACCTCCTGTGATGCGCGCGCGGGAGCATAATCTGGGGTACCTGCGGGCTGCCGCGACCAATAGCCCAACGCTGGACCCAATTTCGCGAGCGTGATTCTTGAGACCTGAATCGCCCTGCCGTTTCGCATGCCCCCTTTTCCGCCCCTGGTCCGCGCGCCGTGGTTATTTAATTGTTAAGCACGGGTTGATCATCGATCTTGTCCGCTCCCGCGATTTTTTTGGCCTCGATCACGACCTCCGCCTTCTCCTGGTCGTTGCGAACGTAACCTCTCAAGGTTACCACTCCGTCGCGGACATTGACCGCGATATTTTTTGCAATTGGCGATAAATTCTTATTTCCCATCATCGCCTGCCAGATACGCCGCTCCAATTCCAAATCCGCACGCTCCTGCAATTGATCCGGCGTCGGACCGGGCGGCCCGATCTGTTCCGTCCCAGTCTCATCGCTAACGTGCCGGAAGCGTCCGGGGAGCAACAATATTTCAGGGCGGAAGCTCGATTGGGGCTTTCGTTGCGGCTTTAGTCGCGCCGGCATGACAGGCAAAAGCGGCCATCGTCAAAGGGGCCGTTGACCGTGAGGCGCGCCGCCATGTAAGTGAGCAACAGGAGATTTGAACACGTGAGGTTGCGACTATGAAGCTGGCTTCGTTCAAGCACCGTGAAAAGCCTGGATTCGGCGCGGTAGTGGACGGCGGGGTGATCGATTTGACCGGCAGGATTGGAGGCGCCACGAGCCTCAAAGAGCTGCTCGAAGCTGGCTCCGTGGCGCAGGCGCGGAATTATTGCAAAACCGCTTCCGTAAGCTTTGCGCTTGACCAATGCGTCCTGCTTCCGGTGATTCCCAATCCCAACAAGATCATTTGTATTGGCGTGAATTACGCGGAGCACGCCAATGAGGCGGGACTGAAAGCCGGCACCGACTACCCGGTAATTTTCCTGCGTCTGCCTGAAGTTCTGATCGGGGATGGCCAGCCCCTGATTCGCCCCAAAGTCTCAATAGAATTCGACTACGAGGGCGAACTTGCGGTAGTGATCGGCAAGGCTGGCGGTCACATCGCCGAAGCCGACGCGATGTCTTACGTGGCGGGCTATTCCTGCTTCAACGACGCTTCGGTGCGGGACTGGCAATTCCATACGCGGCAGTTCGGCATGGGCAAGAACTTCCGCAACTCGGGTCCGTTCGGGCCCTGGCTGGTCACCGCGGATGAGATTCCTGACTATCGCCGGCTCACGCTGCGGACACTGCTTAACGGTGAAGAAGTGCAGCATACCACCAGCGGCCAGATGATATTCGATGTGCCCAAGCTCATCTCCTACGTTTCGCAGGCGGTCCCCTGGAGTCCCGGCGACGTGATCTCCACCGGAACGCCCTCGGGAGTCGCACGCTTTCGCAACCCGCCGCGCTATATGAGGGCCGGAGACACCGTCGCGGTGGAGATCAGTGATGTCGGCAAGCTGTCCAATCCCGTTATTGACGAGACCTGAACGGGCCTTACCGAACACATGACCACAGAGTCGGGCGCTTTTGGGAAGTTCCAGATGGCGCAATCGTCGGTTTAGCAGGAAAGCCGCGGCGCTTGGCCGGCTTTTCGGGTTTTGGTCAACCTCGCAGGATCAGGGCCTGCATCTGCTCAGCGATGTTGGATTCCCGCTTCCGCGGACGCTCCTGGAACAAGGGCATTCTGTTGGCGCAGTCGCTGCATAAGATTGTTGCTCTCCCGCTAGAGGCAGCCCAAGGCCACCTGAGCCACAGCATCTTCCGCGCGGGCTAGACCGACGAGGTTGGCTATGTTGTCGGGCGTGGCGTCATAGCCCGCCAGCGTCACTCCCACAATCAGCGCGCCGTCCAGCGCGCCGAGGCCGATGTGCGTCTCCCCGCCCATGGTCACGGTGCCGGCGAAGGCCTGTTGGCCCACCTTCGGTATGGAGATCGGTTCGAATCCCGGAACCTCAATACTCTGCTGATAAGCTTGCTTGTACGCGGACGCCGCGTCACTTGAGCTCCGGTACAGATCCGCCGAGATCGTCACTTTCATCGAGCCATCGCCGTTCACGTAGATCACGCTCCTGGTGGCTTTGGGATTGCCGACGGCGGTCGAGTTTCCGCCCGTGCTGGCTTCCTGGATGACCTCGGGGAAGTATTCAGCGACCACGCTCAACGGGACGACGAAGTTGCGGGGAAGCACGGAGTCAGACGCGCTGGCGGTGCTTTTGCTCGACGACGCGCCGCACGCAGACAAACAGAGAGCGACAGCCGCAATCGAAAGTACCGCGAGCCGTCCCAGTCGCGACCCCCAGATTTTGCTTCCGCGCATGTCCACTCTCATCTCATTTCCACTTATTTCAGTCGAACGACGGCGGGGGCAAGTCGGCGACGCAACTGGTGTCAGGCGTGCTTGTCGGGTTGGAGAGGAACGATGCGATCACTTCCTGTGCGCAATCCGACTGGGGAGTCACCCAATGGCCGATCTCGGGGACACTATGTTGGTCGAGTTTTGGTGCGTGCTTGCAGCGTACACGCCCCACTGGGGCGATGTTCTGCCGTCG
The DNA here is from genome assembly GCA_963824565.1 of uncultured Pseudomonadota bacterium. Classification (GTDB taxonomy): domain Bacteria; phylum Desulfobacterota; class Binatia; order Binatales; family Binataceae; genus JAJPJA01. The sequence continues at coordinate 23,947 of CAWGQB010000016.1, forward strand.
AACTACCATCGATGAGGAGCGTCGGAATGGTGCTTATTGTGGCCAGACGCACAGAGTCGGGCGCTTTTGGGACGTTCCAGACGGCGCAATCCTGGGTCATGAAGGGCAGCTGCGGCGCCTGAGACAAGACCGAATCCGGATAAGTCGGGAAAGCCAGGAGTCCTTGCGTAAGGATTTCGGATTCGGGCTGAAAGGGTACCCACTCGCTACAGAACACGCCGTAGGCCAAGCCGTGGCCGAAGTGGCCTATCCGTACTGGGTCCGTGAAAAAGGCGCGGGAATTGGCGATCTTCGTTGGGTTGCCGTTGGCCAGTTCCCTGTATAGCCGAGGGAATCTTGGTAACGGCGACAAGGGGCATTGGGAATGGCTGCGAGCCAGTTAACCAACGCCCCACCGTCGAGCACCACTTTTACCGGCGGAACGCTGGGGGAATACTGCCCGGTTGTCGTTAGCGGATCGGATTCAAGTTGCCGGACGAGGCCTGCGAACGTGCCAGCCAGGTCGTTCCGATCCGCTTCGCAGCGGGTACTTGCTGTTGCAGGTGGGCTCAGCGGCACACGCGCGAAATATGTTGTTGATCCCTTCGTTGGCGTTGGTCCAGGTCCAACCCAACCAATATCCGCAGGCCTCGCTGGTCGGGTGGCTTGATCAATATCCCCGGCGAGAAGCGGTGAAACGGCGAAGGCTGAACAGCTGGCTCGGCACTAGAAGTCAGGGCGACGGATGAGCGCGGGAAATAGGGGAAATTTCTGTGGAGAGGGAAGTCTTCCGGTGGATTGCGCACCGGCAAATGCGTCTGCGCTTGCAGCCCGGCTTGGCCAGCCGGGACCGGGCTGCAAGCGCAGACGCTTACGGTTCCTCAGGTTCTTGTTGATCTTGATTGCGGCTTGGGCCTGTAAGCAACAAGCTGGCGATAGGGATCCGGGGCCAGCACGAGATTAAGCGCTGGTGCGCATCAGATGCGGCCGCGAGCGTGTGGTCCAGGTCCGTTGCTGGCGCGTCGGAGCCCGTCCGCTCGCGATTTGACGCCGCTGCTGTTCAAGCGTCTTGCGCAGCCGGCCGGCGTCGATGCTGAGCGCTTCGCACAGAGTATCATAGGCGAACAGCCCCTTGCTGTTCTTGGAGTTCATCCATTCGCGCACTTCGTAGAACAGAATGCGGCGCTGGCGGGTTCTGGCATTCATATAATTCAGATAGCAATGAATGGCGTCTTCCAGCACCGCGAACATCAGCTTGAGTTCGCCGCGTAATTCATGACGGCGGCGCCGCAGCTCATTGTACTGCTCGGGAAGCAGAATGTCCGGCGAAAAACCCTCGATCATTTCTTCCATGCGCTCAACAAGTTCCATTGGATCCTCCGGGATCTGTTCTTTTGAGGTGACCGTTTATTTGGCGTAGTCCTTATTCCTGATCGCTTCGAGGTCCGGCGCCGCCATACGAGCTGGCGAAGGTTTCTCGACGCGACTACCGCTGCTAATCAAACCGCGTGCCAACCAGAAAGCTTTAAGAATTGGTCAGTTTAGAAGGTAAATGGTAGGAAGAAATTACAGAGTTTCCGATTGCCAGATTTAGGAACCAACGGCAGGCAATCCCACCGGACAATCGGTTGAAAACGCGACCGGGCACAAATCATGGCGAGTTCGCATTGTGACAACGGTTCGGAAATCGCCGGACGGGTCGGAGCCACCTCAGTCCTTGTACGGGAAGGCCCTGGTATGAAAAGATTCCTTTAGTTCACGCCGCGATCACGCTCACGCAAAGCCAACCAAACCGAGAGGATGTCATGGCCTACGACCTATTGATCAAAAATGGAACCGTGGTCGACGGCACCGGGGCGCCCCGCCGCCAGGCGGACGTCGCGATCGCCAACGGCCGCATTGCCGAAATCGGGAAAGTCAACGAAGGCGCCGCCAAAGTCATCGACGCGTCCGACCTCATCGTGGCGCCCGGGTTCATCGATCACCACACCCATTACGACGCCCAGATCTGTTGGGACCCGCTGATCAGTTGCTCGTCCTGGCATGGCGTTACCACGGTGCTGATGGGCAACTGCGGCGTGGGAATCGCTCCGTGCAAACCCAATGTGCGGGAGATCGCGGCGTGGGACCTGGTCAACGTCGAGGCCATTCCATTTGACGTCCTCAAGAAGGGAGTGACTTGGGACTGGGTAACTTTTCCCGAATTCATGGACGCTGCCAGCCGCCGCCATAGCGGAATCAATCTCGGTTTCATGGCGCCGTTGACTCCCTTCCGCCATTTCGTGATGGGCGAGGAATCAATGGAGCGCGCGGCCAAACCCGATGAAACGGCGAAAATCGCTGGGTTGCTGCGCGAGGCGGTATCGGCGGGTGCGTTCGGATTCACCACCACGGTATTGGCGCAACATATCGGCTATCAGGGCCATCCGCTGGCCTGCAGAATGGCCAGCCGCGACGAGTTGAAGGCCTACGGCAACGTCCTGCGGGATCTCGGAAAAGGCTCCATCGAGATAGCGCTCACCAAGCGTGCCGGCCGGGTGATGGACGACGAATACGAGTTGCTCGACTTCATGTTAACCCACAGCGAGCGGCCGGTGACTTTCCTGGCGATGGCAGTCAACCCCAAGCGGCCTGAGGCGCCCGGACAGACTTTAAATATGCTCGAACCGCTGCTTAAGCGTGGCGCCAAGCCACAGATTACCTGCCGGCCGTTCGTGGTCCAGATTGACTTGCGCAATCCTTTCAGCTTCGCCGATATGGACACCTGGAACCGGGTTTTCAATCAGCCGGCCGAGGTGCAGAAGCAGATCTATTCTGATCCTGCCTTTCGCCACGCTTTCCGCGAGGAACTCAAGAAGCCGCACCTGTTCAACGGCAAATGGCATCGGGTCGAGATTTTGGAGGTAACCAATCCGGCACTCAAGGGGTTGGAGCGCAAAACCGTGGCCCAGGTTGCCGAGGAGCGCGGCAAGGACCCGCTCGATACCTTCCTCGACCTGGCGCTGGAGGACAACCTCAACATCCAGTACACGATGGCCCAGTTCCACGAGGAAGGCATCGCGGAACTGGTCAAGGACCCGCGCACGATGATCGGGCTTTCCGACGGCGGCGCCCACGTCGATATGCTCTGCGACGCCGGCTATTGCACGTACCTGTTGGGCAAATGGGTCCGCGAGCGTCAAGCGGTAACGCTGGAGTTCGCGATCAAGCGGATAACTTCGGAGCCGGCTGATTTCTTCGGCGTCAAGGAGCGCGGACGGCTGCTGCCCGGGATGGCCGCCGACTTCGCGATCTTTGACTACAACACCGTCGATTCGGCCAAGCGCGCCGAGATGCGGACTGACCTGCCGGGCGGCGGCCGACGCCTGGTGATGACGGCGCAAGGAATCGAGTACACTATCGTCAACGGCAAGGTGCTATACGAACACCGAAACCACACCGGCGACCTGCCGGGTCAGGTTCTGCGTTCCTGATTACGATTTATCGGCTTTACTGGCAAACGGGCGCAGCCGCCATGGCCGCGCCCGTTTTTTATTGGAGACCCGGAATTTTGTGGTTCTTTTGCAGGTTCATTCAAGGGAAAAAGCAACGAAAGAGGCTTGGGGGCAGGCCACTCGCGTGTTCCAGTATGGGCATCGGCGCCTTTCGTAGTTACAACGACCCAAAGACGACTGTGGCCATGCCGTCTACTTTTCTTGAAAAGGCCAGGGACCTGGTCCTGGTACCCATACGCGACAGAACCGGACAGTCTATTCACGTTGATGATTACCTCGGTCTCCCCAACAGTGATGCTCGGGTAAATGCAAAGCGCAAAGGCGTCTATGCTTTCATCTTCAAGCAAAAGGGGCGATGGCGCATTGTCGTCACCTTAATGCCTACTTCCGTGCTCCCATCGTCGTCGTAATTCTGCTCGATACCACGCGGTTCTAATCTTCCGCTGCCTGATCCAGGTTGAGGAGTTCCTCATCCCTCTCTTCGATCGCCTTATTAACCGGTTGCATATCCTGCACAGTGATAGTCACGTAATCGATTTTGCCGCTGAACTTGTTGTCGCCCTGCTTGTAGTCTTCGGTTACCGGTGTCTCCAGGTCCTCACCGACGTCCGCGCCCTCGTCCGCCGAGAAGATCAATGCATTGGTGTGATCGATACGTCCCTGGGCGACCTTCTTGTCGTTAACGAAAATCGATCCGGTCCCACCAGCACCCATCCCGCCGTCGTAGGCAAACTCATAGCGAATGGTTGCTTCGCCAGGAGTTATCGGCTGTTTGCTGGCGACGGTATATCGTTTCAGTCCCACCCAGTTGTAAGTGTAAATTGGACGTCCATTTTTGAGGTATAGGGTCCATCCGCCGAAGCGACCGCCCTGGCATAGGATGACGCCGTTGGCGTTCTTTGGTGGAATCGTGACCTTGGCGGTCACAGAGTGGGAACGATTCTTCACGTTGATGAAGACGTTCTCCATCATTCCGTTCATACCCTCGTATACGGTGAGCGATTTGCGCCCTTGCATCAGGTCGGGCCGCCCCGCCAACGATGGATTGGCGCGCTCAATGACGCGATCGTCTATCGGCAGCACGTGATACTTGACCGCCTCCTTCATGAAAGAAGCCTGCATCTCCTTGAGCTTGACCGGATCATTTGACGCGAGGTCGTTCGCGAGAGAGAAATCATTTTTGGTGTCGTACAACTCCCACTTGTCGTCGGCGAGAGATGCTCGCGGTTTCATCTCCCACGGTGCTCTGTGCACGGTGCCGGCCAACCATCCGTCCTTGTAAACGCCCCGATTACCAAAGATCTCAAAGTACTGAATGGTGTGACGGCTCGGCGCCTTGGCATCGTCGAACGTATACACCATGCTGACACCTTGAATGGGAGTCTGGGCGGTGCCGTCCACCATCTTGGGTTGGGGCAGGCCTGCGGCCTCCAGGATGGTGGGTGCGACATCGATGACATGATGGAACTGCGAACGTACTTCGCCTTTTGCCGTGATGCGTTTGGGCCAGTAAATGATAAGCGGGTTTCGGGTTCCACCGAAGCTCGATGCCACCTGCTTGGTCCATGTAAAGGGCGTATCGCCCGCGACTGCCCAACCGGCGTTGTAGTGACCGTAGGACATGGGGCCTCCGAGGTCGTTCATCCGAGACAGCTGTTCCTGGATACTTTCCGGCACCCCGTTGAAGTAGGTCATTTCATTGTATAACCCCTGCATCCCGCCCTCAGCGCTCGCTCCGTTATCGCCGATGATGTAGAACACGAGCGTATTGTCCAACTGGCCGGTGTCCTTGATGGCCTGAATCAGCCGGCCAATCTCGGCGTCAGCCATCTCGCCGAAGCCCGCGAATACCTCCATCTGATGGGCGTACAGCTTCTTTTCGTCCGGCGTGAGCGTGTTCCAGTCCTTGATGGCGGCCGGCTTCGGCGCAAGCTTCGCGTCTTGGGGAACCACACCTAGCTGCTTTTCTCGTGCAAGCGTCTGCTCGCGGAGCTTGTCCCAGCCCATATCGAACTTGCCCTTGTACTTGGCGATCCACTCTTTCGGCACTTGATGAGGCGCGTGAACGGCGCCCGGAGCAAAGTAAATGAAAAACGGCCGATCCGGCGTTAACGACTTCTGCGTCCGCATCCAGTTGATCGCCTGGTTCGTCATGTCAGTCATGAAGTGGTAGTTCGGGGCGTGCGGTGGTTCGATCTTGACCATTCCGTCGTAAATCATCGGCGACCATTGGTTTGTCTCGCCGCCGATAAAGCCGTAGAACTTATCGAATCCCGAACGGATCGGCCAACGATCAGTCGGCCCAGAAGGACTCAGTTCCCACGTCGCGGTCTCGTGCCATTTGCCGAAGGCGGCGGTGCTGTAGCCGTTCAACCGTAGCATCTCAGTCAGCGGCGCTACGGCCGCAGGACGAACGCCGGTATTGCCCGGAAATGCGGTCGCCGTCTCCATGATAGAGCCGGTGTTCACCACGTGATGGTTGCGGCCGGTGAGCAACGCTGCGCGCGTTGGTGAGCATAGCGCGGTAGTATGGAACTCATTGTAGCGCAACCCATTATTGGCGAGTTGCTCGAGCGTGTGCATGTGAACCGGTCCCCCAAAGGCGCTGGCCTGACCGAAACCCATATCGTCGATAAGGATGATTAAGACATTGGGAGCGCCGGCCGGTGCCTTCACTTCGAACCGCGGCGGCGGCGTGGCGTTCCGCGCGTCCAATTCAGTCACCGTCGGATATTTCGGTTCCGCAATTGGCAAAACGGTGCGATCCAGTGGGGCTTCTTGCGCCCGCGCGGCCGACACTTCGAAATTAAGCAGCACAAATAGTATCATCAGAATTACAGTCGTCAATTTGCCCAAATGCATATTTTTCATCATGTAAACCGGTAATTTATAAAGCGCAAAATTTAGAGATCGAGCATGCCAAGCTCTCGATTACGATCTTAGACGATGCGCCGAACATCTGCCGTTCCCGTCCAGCGTTGCTCCATACATCATAGCGTAGGACAAGGGCGCTACACGCGTCGGAATATAGCCGTATCCAGCCGCGAGTTGCGTCGCCGTCGCCCAACCTTGGGCCTCTGCATATTGCCGAACGATCGGCACCATCGCCACCACTAGCGGTATGTTCGGTACTGTGCTTGAGAGCAAACCTACGGTCGATAGTATGATGATCCGAGGCTGATACAATCTCGCGGCCGAATACGGCGCGGAGGCGTGAACCCTCGAGCGCGCCCACCATCACAAAAATACAGATGAAAAAGAGCCGCGTCTCCCCATCAAGTCCGACAGGATACCGGAAACCGTATCGATGCCATCGAAGCAGATTATCAGAAGCATGAGCGACGCTCCAACGATCGCCACTCCAGACGGGCCGAGCCGGATCGGAAGGCTTTCACCAAGATGAACAACGTCGTCACCATCAGCGCCAAAATGATCACCCCGACGATCAGCACGCCGAAGTGCTCTATCTTTGGCATCTCGACCTCTACAGCTGCCCTCGTGCGCCAGAACTAAACAAGATCGGACCTGCCGCAGGCGTTTCCATTCACGCGGCGTCAACTCCAGGATCGTGTATCTGCGCGACGGGGCGAACTGGCTCACGAACAGCGAAGCGGCCCCACATCGGACCGCCATTGAGTCTCATCTGCGAATGACCGCTGACGACGCCGAGGGTCGAAAAATCAGATCTTCGTGGTGCCTTTGGTACCGCCCAACTTGATTGTTCCCTTCCCAGTTCCATTGGAGCCGATCTGGGTCGGCGTTCATGCAGCTTGGATGCCCGCTGCTGCCTATTGGTCTTGTCAGCCTCGGGTCAATAATTTGCTTTCCGGCGCTTAGATCGCTCCGGCGGCCGAAATTCCGTACTCCACTCGGCACTTTGGCTGGCGTGAGCGATAGGTTTGCCACTCGTTGATTCCCGCGTTAACGTCTTGGAACGCTGACATAATCGCGGCGCGACCGGCTGCCGGAGACGTGCCGTGCAAAGCTGCTCGCGCAGCATCGAGGCCCAAATGATACGAAGCGTGGCCAAGGCATTGATGATCGGCTTCGTCCTAATCGAGTCCTGTAGCGCGGCTTTCTTCCAAGGTGAGAAACCGGCCCTCGACGTTACCGGCAACTGGCAGGGGGAAACTGTCACCGACTGCGGCGTAATGCTCTTGGACAAGGGGCGATGCAACGCGCGCGAGCGGATCACGTTTACGCTGTTTCAGGATGGCTCCGACCTAAGCGGGATTTATACCTGCGCTTATGGCACCATGCTTTGCCGCAATATGAATGAACATGGCAAAGTGGTGTCGTCTTCCATAAACGGCTCGCTGGCACGCCTGCGCGTCGAAATGACTGAAGACGGTTCAAGCTGCATATTCAACGGCCGCTTCCGATCCGAGGTGGCCGTCGGAGGGTTTGCCTGCTACCAGGGTGGGGGACTGTTGGAACAGGGGATCTGGCAGGCGGGACGGCTGTTCTGAGCACGGCGCCGATGCTTGTTTGAAGTCGTGAGCCGGCTTCATCATACGGGTATGCCTAGTTGGAGCGCCGGCCAATATCTCCGTTTCGCGGACGAGCGCACTCAACCGTGCCGCGACCTCGTGGCGCGAATCGCGGTGCCGCGCGTTGACCGCGCGATTGACCTGGGTTGCGGTCCTGGCAACAGCACCGCCATCCTGGCCCAACGATGGCCCGACGCGCACATCGCCGGCTTGGACAGCTCGGCGGAAATGATCGCGGCCGCGCGCCAATCGCAACCCGAGCGCACCTGGATGGTTGTGGAAATCAGCCAGTGGGTGGATGGCGCCAGCGAAGTGTTCGAGGTAGTGTTCTCGAACGCCGCTTTGCAATGGCTGCCGGATCACGCGGCACTGTATCCACGGTTGCTGAGCCGGGCTGCGAAAGGAGGCGCGCTTGCGGTTCAGATGCCGGGAAATTTCGACGCGCCGCCTCATCGCCTGATGCGCGAACTGGCGGCATCGCCGTCGTGGCGGAACAGGTTCCCGGCCGGCGGCGTCCGCGAATGGCATGTCCACGACCCGGAGTTCTACTACGACGTGCTTGCTCCGCACGCTGCCCGCATCGATCTATGGACGACCGATTACCAGCATGTCATGGAGGGACCAGAAGCGATTGTGGAGTGGTACAAAGGCACCGGCCTGCGCCCGTTTTTAGACGCTTTGGGATCGGCTGAGGATCAGGAACGCTTCTGCACCGAGTACTTTGATCTGATCAAAGCTGCGTATCGGCCGCGGCCAGATGGGCACGTTCTGTTTCCGTTCCGGCGGATCTTCCTGATCGCATACCGCGCGGAGTGACGACGGAAAATATGCCGGCGAGATAAGGTGCTCACTGAAAGAGATCGATATCCTCGGCTTAAGCGTCGAACCCAAATGGATTGAGACAGGAGACACCGGTGCTCGCTATATCCTTGACGTTGCGGGTCACCAACGTCAGCCCATGTGTCTGAGCGGTGGCGGCCAACAAAGCGTCAACGACGGAAAGCTTCCCGCTGCGCTCAGGTGACCCCACGCCTCGGCTACCGCGCCATCCACGGGTAGAATGCGCGGGCCGAAGCTTTCGATTACCTCGTTCAGCCAGTTCTCAAGGACCTTGCTGCGCTGCGGATCGCGTGTGCTTAGACGTTCGATGCCTTGGCGGATCTCTCCAAGCACCATCACGCTTAAATAAAGCTCGTCGTCGCTGACTCCGCTGAACCACTTCGCAACCCGTAAGTCGCATCGGTGGCGCTTCCGGATTTCGGAAATCACATTAGTGTCGAGCAAGTACTTCACAGCTTAATGGTTCGGCCGGTATCACGTGACCGGATAATCTCGACCCCTTCCAATGGAGCGGCAGCCAACAGGGCCTTTAGGCTCTTCCCGCGGTTACGCAGACGGCGGTATTCTTCCACCGGCATTATCACGGCAACCGCCTTACCATGGCGGGTGACGGTCTGTGGACCTTCTTTTAGGGTCCGATCCAAGAGCTCACTAAATCTGGCTTTCGCCTGCTGTACTTGCCAATCCATGGAAAAGTAACCTCGCCTTGCAGTCTAGTCAGACTAGTCAGCTATGTTATCTGCGCGAAACCGCGCAATCAAGCATAGGTTCAGAATGGTGATTGGGCGAGGCGCGGGAGATCGGGCAATCGCGCTTTTGGCCCAGCTTCAGCGGCGGTTCACCTTTTAGTAGGGCCGGCCAAAAAAAGAGGACCGGGAACATGCGTCCCGGTCCTCTTGGATTAACGTGATTGCGGTCCGGTTGCTTTAGTTGACCTTCCAGGTGTCGCCGCGGCGCAGGAGCGAGCGCAACTCGCCGGGGCCCTGAGTCTTCTTCGCCTGTTCCAACTGCGCGTTTACTGCGCCGTCGTAGGTCGGCCGCGAACTCGCGTAAAATACGCCCAGCGGCGTAGGCATCGGCGCTTCAAAGTGCCCGAGCATGAACGCCAAGGACAGATTGGTCTCGTCGTGCACTACGAGGTCCTTCTCGGTGACCCCGTTGCCGAGGCTCACTACCTCGGGCCGCATACCGTTCATGCGGATACCCTTGTCGCGATTCTTACCGAAAATCAACGGCTTGCCGTGCTCCAAAAGCAGTTGATGTTCGGCTTTGATTGCCTTGTCGCTGACGTCGTTGAAGGCACCATCATTGAAGATGTTGCAGTTTTGCAGGATCTCCACGAACGACGCGCCGCGATGCGCGTGCGCGCGCTTGAGCGTCTCCTGCAGATGCTTTTGCTCTACGTCCACCGAGCGGCTGACGAAGCTGGCATGGGTTCCCAGCGCCAGGATTATCGGATTGAAGGGAAAGTCGACCGATCCGGCGGGCGTGGACTTGGTCACCTTGCCGACTTCAGAAGTCGGAGAGTACTGGCCCTTGGTCAAGCCATAGATCTTGTTGTTGAACAGCAGGATCTTGAGGTCGATGTTGCGGCGCAGGGCGTGAATCAGGTGGTTGCCGCCGATCGACAAGCCGTCACCATCGCCGGTCACGACCCACACGTCGAGCTCGGGACGGGTGATCTTCAGCCCGGTCGCGATGGCGGGCGCGCGGCCGTGAATCGTGTGGAATCCATAGGTATTCATATAGTAGGGGAAACGGCTCGAACAGCCGATTCCCGAGATGAACACCGTGTTCTCACGGGGAACGCCCAGTTCGGGCATGATCTTCTGCACCTGGGCCAGGATCGCGTAGTCGCCGCATCCGGGGCACCAGCGTACTTCCTGATCGGAAACGAAGTCTTTACGGGTAAGCGCGGTAGCCATCTGTTTCAGCCCTCCAGGGCACGCAGAATTCGGGACTCGACTTCACTGACTTTGAATGGCCGGCCCTGAATCTTGTTACAGCCGACCGCATCGATTAGGTAGTCGGCCCGAATCATCTTGAGCAATTGCCCCATGTTCATCTCCGCGACCATCACCTTCTTGAAGCGGCGCAGGATGTCGCCAAAGTCCGATGGCAGCGGATTGAGGTAGCGAATGTGGACGTGCGAGACGCTCTTGCCCTTGGCGCGCACATTTCCCACCGCCTCGCGGAGGGTTCCCTGGGTCGAACCCCATCCGACCATCAGCAGATCGCCGCCCTTTTCGTCGCCAAAGACCTGCGTGGGCGGGATTTCGCGGGCAATCCCCGCGATCTTGCGCGCCCGCAGCCTCACCATCATCTCGTTGTTCGAGGGCGAATAGCTGACGTTGCCGGTCAGATGCTCGCTGGACAGTCCGCCAACCCGGTGCTCGAGTCCCGGAGTACCCGGAATCGCCCACGGACGCGACAGCGTTTCCTCGTCGCGCAGGTACGGCATGAAGCCCTCCGGATCGGTGCGGAACTCGACCTTGATCGGCGGCAACATGTCGGGGTCGGGCAACAGCCAGGGCTCGGCGCCGTTGGCCAATTGGCCATCAGTCAACAGGATGACCGGGGTCATGTATTTGACCGCGATCCGAACCGCCTCGTAGGCGCAATCGAAACAATCGGCCGGCGTGGACGCGGCGATGATCGGAATCGGCGACTCGCCGTGACGTCCGTACATCGCCATGAGCAGGTCGGCCTGCTCCGGCTTGGTCGGCATCCCGGTCGACGGACCCGCCCGCTGGATGTCGGTGATTATGATCGGCAACTCGACTTTGACCGCCAGTCCGACCGCTTCCGCCTTGAGGTTCATCCCCGGACCGGAAGTGGTGGTGATTGCGATCGCGCCGCCGAAGGCCGCTCCGATTGCCGACGCCACGCCCGCGATCTCGTCCTCGGCCTGGAAGGTGTAGACCGGAAAATTCTTGAAGGCCGCCAGATCATGAAGTATGTCGCTGGCCGGGGTGATCGGGTAGGAGCCCAGAAACAGTGGGCGCCCGCTCTTCAGTGCGGCGGCGACAAAGCCCAGCGCCGTGGCGGTGTTGCCGGTGATGTTGCGGTAGAAACCTGGGGCGATGTGGGCCGGCTTCACTTCGTAGGAGCTGGCAAAGATCTCCGTGGTTTCGCCGAAGTTAAAGCCCGCTTTGAAGGCCCGCATATTGGCCTCTTTGACGTCGGGTGTCTTCTTAAACTTGCTCTCGAGTGTATTCGACGACCACTCGGTCGGGCGCTGGAACAGCCACGACAGCAAACCAAGTACGTAGAAGTTGCGGCAGCGGTTGACGGCGCGGGTATTCAGGCCCAATTCGCGGACCGCGGAAGTCGTCAACTTGCTGACTTCGAGCTCGAATACCTGAAACTTGTCCAGCGAGTGGTCGGTCAGCGGATTGGACGTGTAGCCCGCCTTCTTGAGATTGGCGTCGGTAAACCCTTCTTTGTCGACGATTAGCACGCCGTTGGGCGGAAGGTCCTCGAGGTTAACCTTCAGCGCCGCGGGGTTCATCGCAACCAGCACCGACGGTTCGTCACCCGGGGTAAAGACTTCGCCGCTGGAGAAATTAAGTTGAAAGCCGCTGACTCCGGCCAAAGTTCCCGCAGGGGCGCGAATCTCCGCTGGAAAATCGGGCAACGTCGCGATGTCGTTGCCCGCCAGCGCGGACTCGGTGGTGAACTGCATCCCGGCCAGTTGCATGCCGTCGCCGGAGTCGCCGGCGAAGCGAATTACGATTTGCGAGCGGGTTTCGACGGGCTTGTGCTTGGTTGAATCGAACCCGTGCGCAAGCGGTTGGGCCGTCTCAGGTGGTACAGCCATTTGGATCTGCCTCTCCTCTAAACAGGACGCGTAGTTTGTTGGTTGATGAACCTTAACATCGCAGACTCCGCGGGAAACTTCCACAAGCGGAGCGAATAGGTGTGTCTCGTTATTACAATATAACTAATGGCGGGCCATGATAGAAGAGACCCGGTCCGATCCCGGGCCACGGTCTAGCGGACGTCGAAACCACTGAATTTTCCAACATATTCAGACCACTCCTCCCTCCACACCGGTGACGCGCGCCGCCGGCGGCCCCTGATGGGCCCAAGCGACCAGCATCTCCAGGGTTCTGCGCTCGCCTTCGGCCACGATTTCCACCCGGCCGTTGGGCAAGTTGCGCGCCCATCCACTTAGTCCGAGTCCGCGGGCTTCCTGCGCTGCCGCAGCGCGGAAGAACACCCCTTGAACCCGGCCATCCACCACTATTCGAACTTGCGCCTTATCGGCTGCCATCGTCAAGCTTCAGCCAGCATCCGCCCGAGCTCGTCTTCGTCGATAACTTTGACCCCTAATTCCTGTGCCTTGCGCAGTTTTGAGCCGGGGTCTTCGCCCGCCACCACATAATCGGTCTTGCGGCTGACCGAAGAGGAAACCCGCCCCCCCAACGCCAATATTTTCTGCTCGGCCTCCGCGCGGCTCCATTTCTTGAGTCTACCGGTCAGGACCACGGTCTTGTCGCGGAACGGGCCGCGCGCGCTCGGCTCAGGGATCGGCTCGAAGACAAATTTCGCATTGTGCAGCAGTCTGGCCAACGCCTGGGAATTAAGCGGCTCGGCGAAGTATTCGCGGATACTGCGGGCAACTTCCGGACCGATATCGCGCACCCCCAGCAACTCGTCCTCGGTCGCCTCCTCCAGGCGTTTGATGCTGCGGAAATACTGTGCCAGTTGGCGCGCGGTGTGCTCGCCCACATGGCGAATTCCGAGACCGTTGATCAAGCGCTCGAGCGAAGTGTGGCGCGAACGCTGGATACTGTCGATAATGTTCTGGGCACTTTTTTCGCCCATCCGTTCCAGCTCGGCCAGATCCTCGGCGCGCAGCTTATAGATATCGCCAAGCTCACGAACCATCCCCTTTTCCACCAACTGGCCGACCAGCTTATCGCCTAGACCGTCGATATCCACGCAGTTCTTGGAGGCAAAATGACGGATCGACTCACGCATCCGCGCCGGACAGTTGACGTTGACGCAGACATAAGCGACCTCGCCCTCTTCATGGACGATCTCGCTGCCGCACACCGGGCATTCCGCCGGCATCTGAAACTCCGGCGCGCGTGGCCGCCCATGCTTGGTCACGCGCACGACATATGGGATCACGTCGCCGGCGCGCTCCAACAGCACCGTGTCGCCTTCGCGCACTTCCTTGCGTCTGATCTCATCGAGATTGTGCAACGAGGCGTTGGAAATCGTAACGCCGGCAAGTTGCACCGGTTCGAGGTGCGCAACCGGGGTGAGAGAACCAATCCGGCCAACGTACACTTCGATCTTCTCGACCTTGGTCTCGGCCTGCTGGGCTTTGAACTTGTAGGCGATCGCCCATCGCGGCGAGCGCGAGACTTCTCCAAGCTGCTCCTGGAGCGCGAACGAATTGACTTTGGCGACGACGCCGTCGGCTTCGTAGGGCAAATGATCGCGCCTTTCGACAATGCGTTCCCAGTACGCGAGCACCTCGTCGACGTTGCGGCAGAGCTTCGATTCCGGGTTGATCTTCAATCCCAGCGCCTTGATGCCCTGGAGAAAATCCCACTGGGTTTCGAACTTTTGCCCGCCGACTATGACGCCTGGAGAATGGCAGAAGATGTCCAGCGGGCGCGAGGCGGTGGTCCGTGGGTCAAGCTGGCGCAGCGAGCCGGCAGCGGCATTGCGGGGATTGGCGAACAGCGGGTCGTCGGCCGCAGCCCGGTCCTCGTTCAGCTTCTGAAAAGCTTTGCGCGGGAAGATCACCTCGCCACGCACTTCAAGCAGTTCGGGGATGCGATCCGACCCGCCATGCAACTTGAGCGGGATACTCCTGATGGTGCGCAGGTTCTGGCTGACGTCCTCGCCGTTGTAACCGTCGCCGCGGGTGGATCCGACCTTGAACAGACCATGTTCATAGACCAAATCCACGGCAAGGCCATCGAGCTTGACCTCGGCGACGTATTCGATGTCGGCGTCATTGCGGAGCAGACGTTTGATCCGCTTGTCGAACTCAACCATCTCCCCGGCGCTGAGCGCGTTGGCCAGCGACAGCATCGGCCGGCGATGCTGCACGACGCCGAATTTTTCGCTTGGCGCCGCGCCGACACGCTGCGTGGGAGAATCGGGAGTGGCGACCTCCGGATGCTGCCGTTCGAGCACCTCCAGCTGGCGCATCAGGACGTCATACTCGGCGTCGCTCGCCTCCGGCGAATCGAGCACGTAGTAGCGATAGTTATGATGGCGGATTTGCTCGCGCAGGTGCTCGGCTTGCGCGGCCAGTTCTTCCAGCGACTTTTCTGCGGCCATGGTGCGTCAGGCTAATGCGGGTTGCGCGTCGCAGTACGACTCAAACGCTGAGGGCGTCTACTTGATGTAACCCATCGCGGAGAGGAACTCGTCAAGCGAGTGGAAGCGCATGAACATGTTATGGCGCTTCTCGTCGCCAATCGTCGAAGTCGCTTCGGCGGAGTAGGCATGCCCCGGGAAAACCACCGTGTCGTCGTCAAGGTTCCGGAGCGTGCGGTTGAGGCTGTAGTACATCTGCTCGGGGTCGGAGCCGGGCAAGTCAACGCGCCCGCACGATCCGATAAACAGGGTGTCGCCCGAAATCAGGTTGTTGTCGACCAGAAAGCATTGCGACCCCGGCGTGTGACCGGGGGTATGGAGGAACTTGATCTTCAGGTTGCCGAGGTCGGTGGTATCGCCGCCCTCGACCACCACCATGTCGGTGGGCGAAAGGCCAACCTGCCGCTTGGTGAGCGGGGCCTCGGATTTCTGCAGATAGAGCTTGGCTTTGACCTTGCCGAGCATCTCCTCGGCGCCCTCGATATGCTGGCCCATGATGTCACCGCCCAGATGGTCGGCGTGGTAATGGGTGATGAGAATCTTGTCGATTTCGAAACCGTCACGCTGGACCAAATCGAGGATGCCATCGATGTCCCAGGCCGGATCGACCACCGCCGCCTTGCGCGTCGCGGGATCGCCGATAATGTAGACGTAGTTGGCCATCGGGCCAGCTTGGATTTGTCGCAAATGAATCCGCGGTGGGGGTTGGGTTGACATCTAAGCCTCTTTTCGGTGCTCGCTGGACTCGACCGGCCGCCAAGTGCAGCCAATGCCGCTAGTTTCGGTTCTTCTTGCTCGCCCTGGAATCGATCCGCAGCCCCCGGTCCCACAAAAACTCCGCTTCCCCAAGCTGTTTCGAAATCCATCTTGATTGCACGAACAGGTGGTCGCTGAGCCGGTTGATATAGACAATCACTTGATCCCCGATCGGTTCCTCGCGCTTGACCGCCCAGCAGACGCGCTCCGCGCGCCGGCATACGGTTCGCGCCAGATGCAGAAAGGCGTTGAGCTTGCCTCCGCCTGGCAGGGTGAACGACTTCAACGCTTCGAGATCCTCGTTCATACGATCGATTTCGTGCTCGAGCTGCTCGACCTCGTCCTCGCCCATCTTGTGCATACCCGGATATTCGACGTCCGCCGGAGTCGCAAGCTCGCTGCCGACATCGAACAGCTCGTTTTGGATCCGCCGCAGCATCTCGGAGTACCAATCGTAATGCTCGCCCAAGCCGTCGCGATAATCGGGGACATACGTGCGCACGATCCCGATCACGGAGTTAAGCTCGTCGACGGTGCCGTAGGCCTCCAGGCGGCCGCTCTCCTTGGGCACACGAGTACCGCCCACCAGCCCCGTCAGGCCCTTGTCACCGCCGCGGGTATAGATTTTCGTCAGCCGTATCGCCATTAGAGACCGGCCTTGCCGCGCAAGCTCTTGTAGGAGTTTTCGCCCACATCAGTGGAAACCGGCAGACCTGCGTCATGCCATCCGGGGACAACCACCCGCCCGCTTTGGTCGCGGGCGCCGCCAAAGCCGCCGCGGACATTGGTCAGATCGCTATATCCAGCTTCTTCCATGATTTCACAGGCGCGTTGGGAGCGGCCGCCCGCCATGCATCCGACGACCAGCTTCTTGTCCTTGGGCAAGGCCTTCTCCGCAACAGCGAGGAATTCGTCATTGGGTTCCATTTGACCCGGACCCTTGATGAAGACCACGGGAATATTGATCGCGCCGGTGGGATGGCCTTGCGCGAACTCGGCCTCCGTCCTGACGTCGACATAGATCGCGTCGGGATTAGCCTTGAGGACTTCATACGCCTGCGGTGGTTCGGTCTGCTTTATGGCCATCGCCTATGCTCCATTGTGTTATTCAAGCCGGTAAAATTTTTGTCCGCTTGCCCGAGTGGAACGAGCGGACCCAGTTGAAGTGTATCAGAAATCTGCCCCGCCCTCGCTCCCAACAAAATCCGGTTGAGGGACCCATACAGACGCTAACCCGCGTAACGGCCGTCTTCAACCGCATTGAGCGGTCTTAGCCCTGCGAATTCCCAAAGCGCTCGAAGTGCGTGGTTTCGCGCAAAGGCTTGAGCGGCTTGGACTGGGGCGGGTTGCCGGGATCGGGATAGCCGAACGGCAACACCGTAAAGACCGCCCAGTTGTCGGGCACGCCCAGACAGGCCGCGATACCTGCCGCGTCGAAATTCCCCACCCAGCAGGTTCCCAGCCCCATGTCCCAGGCGGCATTCGCCATGTTGCAGACCGCCTGTGCGCAATCGGTGTCGGCCCAGCGCTGATTGGCCGTGTCCTTCAGCACCACGATTGCGCCCGGCGCATTGGCAACAAAGCGTCCGGTCGTGCACAGCGCTCCCAATTCCCGCAGCGTATCGGGACTGCGCACCACGATAAATTGCCACGGCTGCAAGTTGCGCGCGCTCATCGCGTGGCGCCCCGCGTCGACAATTTTCTTGAGCTGATCGATTTCAACGGGCCGCGGCGCGAATAGCCGCACCACCCGCCGGCTTAGAATCGCTTCCAGTGCGTCCATAATGATAGATCGTGACCGATCCACCGTTTGGCGCAATACCTTGCCTCCCGGTGGGCAGCTTGAGCGCACGCGGTCACGTTGGTATGAAAGATCATGCCAGCACTAGAAAAAGGCTCGATGGCTCCCGGTTTTCAACTCGAAGATCTGGACGAAAAGGCTCATTCGCTCGATGAACTGAAAAAGGGCGATTTGCTGTTGCTGGTCTTTTATCACAGCGGATGTCCGACCTGTCAGATGGCGATGCCTTTTATCGGCAACCTGGCACGCGGTGTGAAATCCAGCAACGTGATGATCTGGGGCGTGAGTCAGGACGAGGAGGACGAAAGCGAGAGATTCGCCCATGTGAAAGGGCTGGAGATGCCGGTGTTGGTGGATGAGGAGCCGTATCCGGTATCGCAGGCTTATGGCTTAACCAACGTTCCAACTCTGTTTCTGATCGGCTCGGACCGGCGAATAATCGACCAGAGCGTCGGATTTGCCAGTGTTGATTTCGTCCGCATTGCCAAGGCCATCGCGAACCACGCCGGCGTCAAAGCGCCTGACATCTTCGCCGGCCAGACTCCTCCCCCTGTGGCCTATGGTTGAGGGGCGCGCAACGAGGACTGAGTTTCAGCTCCGCCGATAAATCGCAAACTCATCAGCCAGCTTTTCGGCTCTTTCCTGGGCTGAAGATAGCCGCTGGGTGCGCAGAAAGAACTGCACCAACTCTTCGTGCCCGACCTGTCCGGTGGGCCCGACCACATCGACCAGTTCCTGGATAAGGCTCGGGAATCGTTCGCTAGGGATGTAATAGTGGGCCCAGCCGAAGTTGCAATGGCGCTGCAAAATCTTGGCAATCGACTTTTCAAGTAACGCACGATTGGCCGTGCGGTCGCTTTCGCTCATGATGTAATGCCGCTCCTAAAGCTTTCGATTCCGTCTCGACCGGCCCCTAACTTAGCGCGGTCACGCCTGCTTTTCCAGCGTGTCATCCGGACTTTCCTCGTCGTCCGCCCAGATGATTTTGCGGTAGTCGAATTTGATATCCTCGATCAGGTTGAACTTGATCACCTCGAAGTAGGGCGACAAATCGAAATCCCGGGGGGTCACAAATGTGGTTGGCACCGGCTGCAGCACCCCGAAACGGCGCGCATCGAAACGATGGATAAGCCGCGCTAAACCATGCGGACCGGCGTCGGATAGCGGCGGCTCCTTGAACATCGGGATAATCGGAAATCGCACCTTGCCGAAGGCGTTGGCGATCATGCTGGAGCAGATAACGTGAGTGGGTTCGCCGCTGCCGAACTCCAGCGCGGTGCGCCGCAGGCGACGCGGCACCATGCTCAGTGGCAGAAAATAGCGCGTCAAGTCGAAGATGTTCTTGAGATCATAGGTGAATCCGACGTTGCTCAAAACCTCGCTTAGAACCTGATCGCGGTCGTGACGCGACAGATTGAAAGGTCGGCACACGCGGATATTGAAGTCGCGATATTTGGCCAGCGGCGAGAGCAGCACCCCCTCCTCAACCAGCGCTTCGACGATAAGATGGCTGGCCTCTTCGCCGAATTCGTCCAGCAAACGCTGGCGCGTTTCAGGGTTGTGCCGCAAAGCTTCATCGCCCACATAGATCGCCGAGTGCGACCACGAACTCTGGGTCAGGTACTTGATGCATTCGCTGATCCGCTCATTGCCCTCGATCAAAACCACGTCGCCCTTTCGGATGTACCGCTTGAGCCGGACCATATCGTTGGGGACCTTCAGCGTATATTGCGGCAAGGGCTTGGTCAGCAGGTTCAAAACCACCCTGACCATTCCTCGTCTGACGTTACTGAGCCAATTTAACCGCAAAGCCATCGGAACCCTAACCATAGCTTAATCCATGCCAGTGATTAGGAAACAGCCTGATTAGCATTTTTTCGCCGCCTGGAAGCTGTTTTTTCCGAAACCCGCCGAAGTTCGATACTCCGGCCCGGATGGCCTTTGGGACCATCAGGTCTCCAAGCTGAGTCGAAAAGCGGCAGAATCCAGCCAAGATGCCCGATCCGTTCCGGCAGTTGACTAACGGAATCGCGGGCGGGGACGCCCGCGCCACTGAAGAGGAGGGACATGAGCAAAGTGACGCCTCTGGATGACCTTGACAGGACGTATGATGTGGACTACCCCTTGAACGACCCGACGATGGCGTAGAAAGGCACTATGAAGCTGGTCTGTTCCGGATCGTCAGTCTGGATCACGACCTGACCTCGGAGTTGCCCGTCCTGGGTTCCCTTGCGCAACTCCAGGGTGATCTTATACAGCTTCCCGGCCGTAATCGCGTTGGACTTCACCTCCACCGCGGGATTGGTGCTGGTTACGCCGGTGATCGCCACCGGGCGCGAGCCGCTGTTGGTTAGCCGCACGATCCGCATCGCGCCGGCGCCATGGGGCAGGATTCCAAACGATACTTGCGCCGGGTCAGCGACCAGATTCCCCACGATCCGCCCATAGACCGGCACCTCGAGCGGGCGGCCATTGGTGGTGATCTCGATCGTATCCTCGAAACGGTCCGACCGGCATTGTCTTGAGCAACGCGACTTTCAGCTTAAACCCCGGTTCCTGGGTAACGGCGATATTGGAGTTGGAATTAGCAACCTTCGTAATTTTGAATTCCTTCGCCGTCCCATGATAGGTAAGGGCCACCTCCCGGGTCTGCGTCGTCCCATGCTTGACATTGTCGAAAGCCAACTCCGCGGGGGTCGCCTCCGATTCCACCTTGATGACCCCCTGGACCGTCAAGGCCAAGTCCGGGGTCGCCGGGTCGTTGGTATATACGTCGATTCTGCGGCTGGCGTGGCCACGCTCATGACTCGTATCGAAGGTAACGGGCAGTTGCGTTTCCTCGCCGGGCGCCAGGCGTTTCTTGTCCGATTGCGCCACGGTGCATCCGCACGAACTCTGCACCTGTCCGATTATCAGCTCGGCCTGACCGGTGTTCTTGACGGTAAATTCATGCTTGACCGGAGTGCCCTCAACCACCTGGCCGAAATCGTACACCGGATTGACGGCCTGGATTCGCGGTTGAGGACCAGTCGGCATCGGCGACGGGGTTGCGGCCGCCTGGGCGCGCACTGCCAAAAGGAGCACCGCGATTGTCGCGCATAGGGTCAGCTTCAGATGCAATGATCTCATGATTGGCAAAACAAATGTGCGGCGAAACGGTTCAGGCACGAGCCTGCTGGCGGCGCGCGAGGCGCGCCGGGGCAGCCGGTTCCTGGTGCGGCTCAAATCGATGTAGGAAGTCCGTCGCCACATGACCGGCGCGGAAATCCGGATCCTCGAGGATCTTCAGATGCAGCGGGATGTTGGTCTTGATGCCGTCGATCACGTATTCCTTCAACGCCGCTTTGGTTCGCGCGATTGCTAGCGCACGGTTGTCCGCGTGGACGATAAGCTTGGCGATAAGCGGATCATAGTGGACCGGGACCCGATAGCCGTCATACAGCGCGGTCTCGACGCGCACGCCGATTCCACCTGGTGGATGATGGTTGGAGACCAGCCCGGGCGAGGGCAGATGCAGGACCGGGTCTTCGGCATAGATCCGGCACTCAATCGCCGCGCCTTTGAACTGGACCTGGCGCTGCCTAATCCGCAGCTTCTCCCCCATCGCGAGCAGCAGGCTCTCCTTGACCAGGTCAATCGAGGTGACCATCTCAGTAACCCCGTGCTCGACCTGGATGCGGGTGTTCATTTCGATGAAGTAAAACTCGTTCTCAGGCGTAAGCAGAAATTCCACCGTGCCGACGTTGGAATAGCCGACTACTTCGGCCGCGCGCACCGCGGCCTTGCCCATTTTGTCACGCATCCGAGCGTTGAGCACCGGACAGGGTGACTCCTCCAGCACCTTCTGATGGCGCCGCTGAATGGAGCAATCCCGTTCCCCCAAATGGATGACGTTTCGCTCGCCGTCGGCCAGTATCTGAAACTCGACGTGGCGGGCGCGTTCGAGGAATTTTTCCAGGTACATCTTGCGCGATCCGAACGCGGCCTCGCTCTCGGATCGCGCCAGCGGGAACAAACGCGTCAGTTCCTCAGCGTTGTGCGCGATCCGCATGCCCTTGCCCCCGCCGCCCGCTGCGGCCTTGATCAGCACCGGAAATCCCAGATTTTTCCCTTGCACCAGCGCTTCGCGTAATTCTGTAACCCCGGTGCCCTCGCTGCCCGGCAATACCGGGACACCGGCCCGCTTCATGATTCGCAAAGCGCGCGGCTTGTCGCCCATCAGGCGGATATGGCGCGCTCGCGGCCCCACGAAGTTGAGCCCGGAACGCTGGCAAGCCTCGGCGAAGTCGCCGTTTTCGGAAAGAAATCCGTAGCCGGGATGGATCGCGTCGGCACCGTAGGCTACCGCCGCGCTGACCACCGCCGGGATGTTGAGATAACTGTCCTGGGCCGCGGCCGGGCCGATACAGACTGATTCGTCGGCCATTCGCACATGCATCGCGTCCTTGTCGGCGGTGGAAAACACGGCGACCGTTGGAATTCCGAGCTCCCGGCAAGCCCGAATAATGCGAATTGCGATCGTACCACGATTTGCGACGAGAAGTTTTTTGAACACCTTTATTACTCGATTGTGAGTACCGTCTTGGCTATCAGTTTAGTCCCTGCGGCTTAACTCGCGCGGGATCCGGCCAGCGGTCGCAACCCATTATCCTTACACCTTACAATCCGTCTTACACTCCCGCCTTACACTCCCGTCTCGATAATCATCAGCGGCTGCCCATATTCCACCGGCTGACCGTTCTCCACCAATATTCTAACCAATCGCCCGGCGGTATCCGATTCGATTTCGTTCATCATCTTCATTGCTTCAACGATGCACAGGGGCTGGCCCTTTTGCACCATATCGCCGGCCTGCACGAACGCCGGCGTGCCAGGCGATGGAGAGCGGTAAAAGGTCCCCACCATAGGACTCGTAATCAGCGCCTGATTTTCGCCGAGTTCGGGGGTCTCACTATCCGCTTCGGGAGCCGAGGTTCTGACGGCGGCTTGCCGCGCCCGAGGTTGAGGCGGAACCGGGCGAGAGGGCGACTCCCCGCCAAAATCCGCGGCTCTGACGAGTCGAATCTTGCCTTTCTTGTCTTCGACCTCGAGTTCGGTCAGTCCATTTTCCCGCATCAACGCGATCAGCGCCTTGATATCACGGAGCTCCATCCCCGAATCCCTGCCTCCCGTAGCCATCGAATTAACCCGCGCTATCCGGACTGCGCTTTTCACCGTCGGGATCCACGTATCCTATTGGTCGTCGCGGGAGCGGACCAAGGCGGCAGCGGCACGCAACGCAAGATAGTAGCTGTCGGGGCCGAACCCCATGATCCGGCCGTCCACGACGTCCGCGATGGTCGAATGATGGCGAAACGGCTCGCGGCGGTAAACATTTGACAGATGGACCTCGACCACAGGTATCCCCAGGGTCGAGATCGCGTCACGAATCGCGATGCTGGTGTGTGTGTAGGCGGCGGGATTTATCAACAGCGCCTGGTAGTGACCGCGCGCCGCCTGGATCCGGTCGACCAACGTCCCCTCGCTATTGGATTGGAAATTGTCCACTTCCAATCCGAGCTCCGCGCCAAGCCGGCGCAATTCGCTCTCAATCTCAGGCAAAGTGACGCGGCCATAAATCTCCGGCTCACGCTCACCCAGCGTGTTCAAGTTCGGACCGTGCAGGACCAGGACTCGTCGAGCCTGTCCCTTTTTTTCCGCCGCCATCCAAATATCCGTCCTTAGCTACCTTGAATCCTAGCATAATTGCGCCTGCCAACCGTCCTCCCTTCCGGTCAGCAGCAATTTCATGCCTCCGGCTCAGGATCGCGCTTAGCCCGCACGGCTTCCTGGTAAACTTCGCGGCTGCTGCGGCCCTGCAGGCGCGCAAGCAGCTTGGCCGCCTGGCGCGGCTCCAATCCGGCCGTCATCAGGTCATCCATCGTCAAACCGGGCACGTCAGGGTTGTGCGATTCGGTTCCGGGCGCACCCGATACGACCAGGGTGATCTCGCCCTTGGGCGGCGCTTCCTTCCATCGATCAGCCAGATGGCCCAGCGGACCTCGCACCACTTCTTCGAAGACCTTGGTCAGCTCCCGCACCACGGCGGCCTCGCGGCCGGAGCCAAACTCGGCGGTCAGATCCGCGAGGGCATCGGGCAGACGACGGGCTGCCTCATAAAATACCATGGTCCGGACTTCCCGCTTAAGCTCGCGCAGCCGCGCTTTGCGGGGACCGTCGCGGCTGGGTAGAAAACCCTCGAAGGTAAAGCGGTCGGTCGGCAGGCCTGAGACAGAAAGGGCCGCGATCAATGCGCTGGGCCCGGGAATCGTCCGCACCGCGCATCCCGCCTGCAGCGCGGCGCGAACCAGTCGGTAGCCGGGATCCGAGATTGCGGGAGTGCCGGCGTCGGTCACCAGGGCGATTTTCGCTCCCTGTCTGAGTTTTTCGGTCAGCTCCTTGGCCCGCGCCTCTTCATTGTGTTCAAAGTAGCTGATTAATGGCCGACGGATTCCGTGCGCGGCAAGCAGATGCGCACTGTGCCGGGTATCCTCGCAGGCAATCAAGTCAACTTCGGCCAGCACCTCGAGCGCCCGCAAGGTGATATCGCTCAAGTTCCCAATTGGGGTTGCGACGACGTAGAGAATTCCGGGCGGGGCATCAATATGCGACGGATTTGTTTTCAAGACATGCAAACGTCCTTCAGGTCATTACCGAAATCTATCGCATGCCGTGAAATCCCCAACGCCATGGTGATGCAAATCAAGCAGCTAAACAACAATGCCACAGTCCGATTGACCCTACCGAAGTGGCCGATGGCCTCTGCGATTGGCAAGATAGTGGGGAGTTTGCTTTTCGGTTAATGGAGATTGCGATGGGATTGTCGATACGCTTCGCCATGGCGCAGGATGCGGAAGTAATCGTGAGCTTTGTGCGGGGACTGGCTCAGTATGAGCGGGAGCCGGAAGCCGTTGAGGTGACTCCCGAGGTCCTGCGCGGCCAGATGGATTCGGATGACCCGCCCTTCGAATGCCTGATTGCCGAAGAAGACGGCGTGCCCGTCGGCTTCGCCCTGTTTTTCCGCAACTATTCCACCTGGCGCGGGCGTCCGGGCCTGTTCCTTGAGGATCTGTTTGTGCCCGAGCACCATCGCCGCAAAGGTATCGCCAGCGCTCTGCTCAAGCGCCTGGCGGCTATCGCGGTGGAACGCGGCTACGCACGGATGGAATGGTCGGTGCTCAACTGGAACACGCCCGCGCACGCCTTTTACCGTTCGATGGGCGCCGCACCGATGGACCAATGGACTATCTGGCGGGTTTCCGCCGACGTGCTGAGCCGTACCACGCGGAGTTGATCCATCGGACCCACGACTCCGTACGTGACTGGCGGCCTGATGCAGCTTTGTCCAACGCGCTGCCTAACCTATGATCGGCCGAGAGCTTGGCGATGACCCCTTCAAGAGCAATCCTGCTGATTTCATGTCCGGATCGCCCCGGCATCATCGCCCGGGTGTCCAATCTGCTCTACACGCTGGATTGCAATATCATCGACTCCGACCAGCATACCGACGACGATGACGGCCATTTTTTCTGGCGCATTCTGTTCGAGAACCAGGGCCGCGGCATGGCCGCCGTGATCGCCGATATCGGCGCCGCGCTGCCCACGCTGTTCACCGAAATGGAATTGCACTGGGAGCTGTTCGACACGGCTTACCGGGAGCGAATCGTGATCATGGTGTCAAAGCTTCATCACTGCATGATGGACCTGCTGAGCCGCCATCATTCGGGTGAGCTCGACGCCGAGGTCGCCGCAGTCATCAGCAACCATCCCGACCTGGAGCAGTTGGTCAAGCCATTTGGAATTCCGTTTTTCGTCATCCCGGTAACCAAGGGGAACAAGCCGCAGGCCGAAGGCCAGTTAAGGGATCGGCTCATCGGCCTCAAATGCGATACCCTGGTGCTGGCGCGCTACATGCAAATCCTGTCCGGGGATTTCCTGCGCTCCTGGAACAAGCCCGTGATCAACATCCATCACAGCTTTCTGCCCGCCTTCGTCGGCGCCCGCCCCTACAAACAGGCACATGAACGCGGGGTGAAGCTGATCGGCGCGACCGCCCATTACGTCACCGAAGAACTGGATGCCGGACCGATTATCGCCCAGGCCACGACCTCGGTTACCCATCGTGACACGGTCGCGGAGATGACCCGCAAGGGCAAAGACTTGGAGGTCGTGGTGCTAGCGAACGCCGTACGCGCGCATCTGCAAAAGCGCGTGCTGAGCCATCGCAACCGGACCATCGTGTTCGGCTGACGGTTGCCTGTCGCGGGAAGCAAATCAACGATTAAAGGATGATTGGTCTTGACAAGTGTGCGAGGGTTCTCTAGATATTGAAAATCATTCTCAGTTTATGGTAAGGCGAATTGTCTTGCAAACCTCGGTGTCAGTTATGAAAACTACCAAACCGTGTCAAAAGACCCGCCTCGCCGAATGCGGCGCCTTCAGCGTTGACCTTTGCGATTGCGGCGTGGTGAATCTCGTCGTGGGATTTGTGACGCTACGTCTGGAAAAATCCGCGCTAGCTGAGCTGGATATCGCCCTCCGCCGCGGCCTTGATGCGCTCTCGCATCGCGATCCGATGCTTCACTAAATGAATTACCGAGCCATGCGGTACTTTTTGTCATACCTCGTCTTACCATCAGAATAAGACCATGGAGACCACGCGGTTGTCCGCCAAGGGGCAGGTGATCTTGCCCAAATCGGTCCGCGACGCCCATCACTGGGACCCCGGTACCGAATTCATCGTTGAGAACCTTCCCGACGGGGTCCTGCTTCGTCCATTGAAACCGTTTGCGCCCTCGCATCTCGAAGACGTTGCCGGCAGTCTGCGCTACACAGGTAAAACCAAGACTCTGGCTCAGATGGAAGCGGCTATCCGCGCCGAGGTAAAGAAGCGAAATGCCCGCGGTCGATACTAATGTCATGGTTCAATTTCTGACCGATGATGACTTGGCACAGGCGGCGCGGGCGCGCACGATTTTCCAGCGTGAAAAGGTGCTACTCGTGAAGACCGTGCTCCTTGAGACCGAATGGGTTCTGCGCAGCCTATATCGCTTCGACCCACTTCGTATCATCGATGCTTTCACCTCTTTGATCGCGTTCCCAAACGTGGAGTGCGAAGACCTAGGAAGTGTTGCAAACGCGATTGAATGGGTGCGAGCCGGCATGGACTTCGCCGATGCTCTGCATCTTGCCTCGGCCACACCAACAGGACGCTTCGCGACTTTCGACCGAAAGCTGATAGCAGGCTCCCCGAATCTCACCAACATCACAGCCGAGCAGGCGTAATGGCGCCGTTATCCGCCGGACGCGCGCTGGCTCAGGCGGGGCCGGTGAAGAATTTCAGCGAGCGATCGGCGAAAGAGATAATTGGGCCCCAGTATAGTCCCATCACGATCGTGGCTACCGCCAGCACGCCCATCAGGCCGTAATTCCATGCCGCGCCGGTAACGTTGACGGGGGTCTCATCGCCGATGGGCTGATCCAGGAACATGGTCCGGATCGGGCGCAGATAGTAATAGAGCGAAACCACCGAGTTCAGGATGCCGACCAGCGCCAGGATGTAGAAACGCCGGCGAATCACGGCTGCGAACAGGTAAAACTTGCCGATAAAACCGACCGTTAATGGAATGCCGGTCAGCGAGAACAAGAATATCGCCAGCGCTATCGCCGGCACCAATCCGCCGCGCCACGCCAGCCCCCGGTAGGCGTCGATTTCCTCGCTGCCGGTGGCGTTGGCGACGATCATTACTACCAGAAAGGCGCCCGCGTCCATTACATAGTAGGCAATCAGGTAGAACATCATCGCGCGGATGCCGTCATTGGACAGCACCACGAATCCCATCAGCGCGTAACCGGCCTGGGCGATGCTGGAATAGGCCAGCAGGCGCTTCATATTGGTCTGCTGCAATGCCGCCAGATTGCCCAGCGTCATCGTGATCATGCAGATGAACAGCAGCAGTTGCGGCCAGTCAACGCCCGCCAGCGTCTGCCAATTACCATTGGCCGCCAGACGCGAAATTGCCGGATAAAAGAAGCGGGTCAGCAGGGCAAAGCCAGCCGCCTTGGAGCCGACCGCCAAAAAGGTGGTAATCGGAATCGGCGCGCCGGTGTAAACATCGGGCGCCCACATATGAAACGGCACCGACGCTACCTTGTAGCCCATCCCGGTCAGGATCAACACCAGCGCGATGAACACGCCCAACGACGCCCCAACTCCGCTCGCGGTCAGGGCGTTATTGATAGCGCCGAATTCCATCGAGCCGGCGATACCGAAGATCCAGCTCATCCCATAGATCATCGTCCCCGAGGCCACTCCGCCGTAGATCAGGTACTTCAGCGCGGCTTCCTGCGAACGGCGGTTATGCTTGAGGAAACCGGTCAGGACATAGGAAGTGAGACTGACCAGCTCCAGCGATAGATAGGCCATCAGCAGGTTGTCGGCCTCGGCCATCAGCAGCATGCCCAGCGCGCCGGCCATCAGGACCGCGTAGTACTCGCCCTGCTCGCAGCGCTTCACCTCGTCGGAGCCGATCGACATCCATACCGCGACAATAGTGGCCAGAATGATCAGTAGGCGGAAGAAGAAGGCGAAGGAGTCCACGACGATCATGCCGTTGAACAGCAAAGCGTCGGCAGAGTTGTGTCCGCTAATTACCAGGAAGAAGGTCAGGACCGAAGCGGCCAACGCCACAATCCCCGCCGCCGCCCGGTTCGTGGTCACGAGGTCCAGCAGGATCAGCACGACCACCGCTGCGCTGAGGATCAGTTCGGGGACGAAGTAAGCCAGACTTGCGACGTTGCCCAATAGCATCTGTTGTCTCTACCCCGTCAGCGAGCCATGGCTACGGCCGTGCCCGGAGCTGAGAGAACTACCTGATTGAGATGGACCAGCGAGCTGTTGATTAAGTCGAGCACGGCGTGCGGATATACGCCCAGTATCAGCACGATGATCGCCAGCGGCACCAGGGTGAACAATTCACGCGCGCTCAGATCCGGCAGATTTATGTATTTCTCATTGATTGGTCCGAGGTAGATGCGTTGGAAAGTCCACAACATGTAGCCCGCGGTCAGAATCGCGGCTGAGGCGCCGAACACGGTCATTATCGGATGCCTCTGCCATGCGCCGAGTAGCACCAATACCTCGGAGATGAACGCCGACAATCCCGGCAGACCCATCGCGGCGAAGAACGCGAACCCGGTGATTCCCGCATACAACGGCATATGGCTGGCCAATCCACCGAATCCGTTGATCTCGCGATGATGCGCCCGGTCGTAGATCACGCCAACCAGGAGAAAGAGCATCGCCGTGATCGTACCGTGATTGAACATCTGGAGCACGGCGCCGTTGATTCCGGCCGCGGTGAATCCGGCGATCCCCAACATCACGTAACCCATGTGGCTGACCGAAGAGTAGGCAATCAACTTCTTGTAGTCGGTCTGAGCCATCGCGCAGAGCGCGCCGTAGACGATGTTGATAGTGCCGATTATGCCCAGGAATATCCATGCCAATTCGTGGCTTGCCGCCGGCAGCACTCCGAAATTGACGCGCAGGATTCCGTAGGTGCCCATCTTGAGCAGTACGCCGGCCAGAATCACGCTGATCGCGGTGGGCGCCTCGACGTGTGCATCGGGCAACCAGGTATGGAACGGGAAGGCCGGGATCTTGATCGCAAAACCGATAAACAGGGCGATCCAGGCAATCCGTTGGAAGTTAAGGCTATACCCACTCGCGTTGGCGGCCAGCTTGGTAATGTCGAATGTCGGCGTCGGGTTGTAATAGTACAACCCGATCATCGCCAACAGGATCAGCACCGAACCCAGCAGGGTATAGAGAAAGAATTTGATCGCGGCGTATTCGCGCCGGGGACCGCCCCAGATACCGATCAGGAAGTACATCGGCAGCAGCATCACTTCCCAGAAGATGTAAAACAGGAAGAAGTCCAGCGACACGAATACGCCCATCATGCCGGTGTCGAGCATCAGCAACAGCGCGAAGTACCCCTTGACGCCCTTTGAGATGCCGAAGCTGGCAAAAACCGAAATAAAGCAGATCAGCGCGGTCAGCAGCACCATCGAGATGCTGATCCCGTCCACGCCGATGAAGTAGGTGATGTTGTAAGAGGGCACCCACGGATACTTCTCGGCAAACTGGACCGCGGTAGTAACGGTGTCGAAGTGCTCGTAGAGATAAATCGCGATCAGGATCTGGGGGGCCGTGGCGGCCACCGCAATCCAGCGGATCAGGCTGTGCTGCTCTTTGGGGCAGAACAAAATCACCAGCGCTCCGAGAATTGGTACGAATGTAATTATGGTCAGCAGATGGTCCATTTCCGTCGCTTCTATATCAACAATCTTTAACTGGCTCAGACCCTCAACATGGTCCGCACCAGTATGAAGAGCATCACCGCGGCCAAAATCGCGTACAGATAGCCGTTTATCGAGCCGGTCTGCAGCCGGCGAACACGAGTGCCGAAATTCAAAGTCACGTTGGAGGCGAGATTAACCAGGCCGTCGACCACGTAGGTGTCA
Source organism: uncultured Pseudomonadota bacterium (assembly GCA_963824565.1). Lineage (GTDB taxonomy): Bacteria > Desulfobacterota > Binatia > Binatales > Binataceae > JAJPJA01. Next base: position 54,222 of record CAWGQB010000016.1, read on the forward strand.
AACAGTCCCGACAGCCAGGAACCGAACACCGTAAGGGTCGCGGCCAGGTTCACTACGCCGTCGATAATATTGGCGTCGAACCATGCCGCCACGCGGCACAGGATCAGGTACGGGTTGACGATCGCCGCCTGGTACAGTTCGTCGACGTAATACTTGTTCAGGATCAGGCTGTACAGAGAGCCGTCAAATAGCGCGGAGAACCGTTCGGGGCTGAGCACCTCGCGCCGATACATCAGATCGGCGACCAGCCAGCCCGCGATCGCCATCACGATCGCCAGAGTGCTGAATATGATTTCGGTGGTGTGAGCGATCTGGACTTGGGTGACGTGCCGGGTAAACTCGGAACTGAACACCGGCTCCAGAAAGCGCTCGAACGGCTTGAAGTCGCCGACGAAGCCGGGCAGCATCACGAACCCGCCGACTGCCGACAGCACGCCCAGCACAATCAGCACCCCGGACATCGAAGGCGGCGATTCGTGCAGATGATGCTCCTGTTCGTGAGTGCCGCGGAACTCCCCGAAAAACGTCATGTAAACCTGGCGGAACATGTAGAAGGCGGTCAGCCCCGCGGCTCCGTAAGTTAGCGCCCAAATAAACTGATGGCCGTGAGCGAAGGCCTGGAGGAGGATTTCATCCTTGGACATGAAGCCGGCAAACGGCGGAAAGCCGCAGATCGCGAGGGTCGCGGCCAGGAAGGTCCAAAACGTCACCGGCATGTGCTTGCGCAACCCGCCCATCTTGCGCATGTCCTGCTCGCCGCCCATCGCATGAATCACGGAGCCGGACCCAAGAAAGAGGCAGGCCTTGAAGAAAGCGTGAGTCATTAGATGGAAGACACCCGCGGCGTACGCGCCTACGCCCACGGCAGTGAACATGTAGCCGAGCTGGCTTACGGTCGAATAGGCGAGGACCCGCTTGATGTCGTTCTGGGCCATGCCGATCGTGGCGGCGAAGAACGCGGTCAATGCGCCTACGGTTGCCACTACCAGCATCGTGTCGGGCGCCATCGAGAACAGAAAGTTGAGACGGGCCACCATGTAAATGCCCGCCGTGACCATGGTCGCGGCGTGGATCAGTGCGCTGACCGGTGTCGGACCCGCCATCGCGTCAGGCAGCCAGACGTATAGGGGTATCTGCGCCGACTTGCCGGTGGCGCCGATGAACATCATCAGGGTGATGAACGATACCATCGACAGCCCTAGATAGCCGGGCTTGCCGGCCAGCAGAGGCGACCACTGCGCGATTTCGCGAGTGACCAGCGTCGGATGCCCAACCGCGGAAAGACCCCAGAACAATGAGTAGAGCGCGATTACAAACGCCCAGTCGCCGACGCGGTTGACGATAAACGCCTTGTTGCCTGCGTGGGTATTCGCCAGCACCTTGTGCCAGAAACCGATCAGCGCGAACGAGCACAACCCCACGCCTTCCCATCCGACAAACATCAGCCATAGGTTGTCGCCAAGCACCAGGATAAGCATGAAGAAGATGAACAGGTTGAGCCAGCCGAAGAAGCGCCAGAACGACTCCTCGTCGTGCATGTAGCCGGTCGAATAGATATGGATTACGCCGCCCACGCCGGTGATGATCAGCACCATCACCATCGATAGCGGGTCGAGCCAGAAGGCGATGTCCAGCTTCAATCCGCCGATGTTCAGCCATATCCAAAGGTCGTCGAGCATGAAGCGATGCTCGGGTTCGAGTCCGATCATCCGGACAAAGCCGGACACGGCGATCGCGAACGCCGCCAGGACCACGCCGCAACCGATAAGTCCGATGGCTCTTTTGCCGAAGTTGCGCTGAATCCAGGAGCCCAAAAGGAAATTTACCGCCGCGCCGATCAGCGGCAGCAGGATGATCCAGCGCACGAAATCTACGTTAAGCGGGTTCTCCATGAGTTAGCGTGTCACCAACGCTGCGACTGACATCACGAATACCGCACCGCAACGGCCGGCCACCGGGGCACGGCGATGCCGGATTAAAATCGAGCCGTTCTTCACCATCCGCCTCAGGTATCTATCCCAAAGTGCCGCGATGTTATAACCAAAAAAAACTGCTAGTGGAAGTCTTGCCGTCCCGCTTAGCCGCTGAGCGTCTCGACGGCATCGACGTCGATGGTCCGGATGTCCTGGTAAATCGCCAGCACAATCGCCAAGCCGACCACCGCCTCGGCCGCCGCTAGCATGATCACGAAGATGGCGAAAATCTGACCGTCGTATTTGCCGCCGCCGTAAAGCGAGAACGCGAGATAGTTGATGTTGGCCGAGTTCAAAATCAACTCAACGCCCATCAGGATGCCGATCGCGTTACGCCGCGATAGCACACAGTATAGCCCCATCGCGAAGATGATCAGGCTAAGCACCAGAAACTGATTCAAGGTCAGGCCGCCGGGCATCTTCCCTCCTCCACGCTGACTGCGTCCTTCACGCTGAACCCCTCCTGCACGCTCATTGGCCTTGATCCGAGGCTGGAACGTCGACCGGTCGCGAAATTACCACCGCCCCTATCAACGCTGCCAACAGCACAATCGAAGCCAGTTCGAAGGGCAGCGCGTAGGTGCCCAAAAACGCGTTGCCGATTCCATAAGTGGTGGGATGCACGATTGCCTTGGCGCCCTGATGCCAGGGGGTTTTGAAGACCGCGAAGATCATCACCACCCCCGCCACCGCGCTGACGATCAACGCCGGCAGCCGGCCCACCGCGCGGTTGGAGACGGTGACGTCGGCGATTCCCTGGGTCAGCATCACGGCAAATAAGGTCAGTACCAGGATGCCGCCAACATAAAGCAGGAGCTGAACCATAGCGACGAAATCCGCGGCCAGCAACACGTAAATCCCCGCCACACCCATGAAGGCGCCAAACAGGGCGAAGGTCGAATGCACGATGTTGCGCGAAAACGCCACGATCGCCGACGAACCGACGGTCAAAATCGCCAACAGGTAGAAAATCGCCTGTGCAACCATTGATATTACTCAGCCAATATTACTCGCCACGGAACCGCCGGGCTCATGCCACTTACGACTCCTCGGCGGCCGGCTTCTCGCCGCCGGGCTGGGCGAACTCGTCTACATAGCGCATGCCCCGGTTCAATATCGGAATGATCCGCGGGTCGGTCTCGGGACCTTTGGCCGGCTTGTAGGCCCAAGTCGGATCGGGGATGAAGCGGCGGATCATGCTCTCAAGCGAGAAGTCTGCGCCCTCGAACTCTGTCGTGTGATGAATCGCGCCGGTCGGGCACGGCTCGCTGCACAAGCCGCAATACATACATTTGGCGATATCGATATCGAACTGCGAGATCAGCATCTGACGGGTCTGCTTGTCCTTCTCGACCACGATTACGATGCAGTCGATCGGACAGGCCCGCTCGCAGGCCAGACATCCGGTGCAGATGTCCATGTCAACTTCCAGGATGCCGCGATAACGGAATGGCAGCGTGTCCTGGATGCGGACCGGAATCCGATCCGGGTATTGAACCGTATAGGGTTTGCGTATCAGGTGTGAGGCGGTAATCGCCAGCCCCTCGAAGATGCTGGTGACCGCGTCCTTGATGTTGCCGAGATAGCTCGATTGCATTGGATTTTATCGCCTGCGGCGTCAAACCGTCGGACTTAGGTAAAGCTCCATCTTGGAGCGTCTGAAGTAATGCAGCACGCGCCCGAGAAAAACCACCAGGACCGCGATGAACAGCGCGAGCATGATCCATGGCGCAATTGAGTTGCCGTCAGGCCAGATCGCCATCCAAACCGCGGTGCCCACCAGGTTCACGAACGAGATCGGCACCAGGTACTTCCAGCACAACGACATCAACTGATCGATGCGCACGCGCGGCAGCGTGCCGCGCACCCACATCGAGACGAACACCAGGAACAGCACTTTGACGTTAAAGGTCACCAACTCCAGTACGTTCATGATCACCGGATTGCTGGTGACGTGCGGGAACTGCCATCCGCCCAGAAACAGGGTGGTGATGATCGCGCCGATGATGAACAGGTTGCCCCACTCCGCCGCGAAGAAGAATAGGTAGCGCATCCCGCTGTATTCGGTGGCGAAGCCCGCCACCAGCTCGGATTCGGCCTCGGGCAGGTCGAAGGGGGTGCGGTTCCCCTCGGCCAGAGCCGAGATATACAGGATGTTGGCGGCGAGAAAGGTGAAGGGATTGGCGAACGCGAACCAAGTCCACGGCGCCCAGCCTTGGGCCCGGATGATCCCCTGCATCGAGAGCGTCCCGGTCATCAGCACCACCGGAAAGATCGACATGCCTGCCGGAATTTCGTAGCTCACGATTTGCGCCGCCGAACGGATACCGCCGATCAGGGACCATTTATCGTTGGATGCCCATCCCGCCATCAACACGCCGACCACGGTCAGCGCGGTCACCGCCGTCATGTAGAGGATGCCGACATTGAGGTCAGCAAGGATCAAGGACGACGAAAACGGCATCACCGCCCATGGCAGCGTAAAGGCCAGGATAACCAGATACGGCGCCATCTTGAACAGCGTCTCATCCGATTCGGCTGGTACCAGGTCTTCTTTACAGACGTGCTTTAATCCGTCGGCGAGCCATTGCAGGAAACCATTGGGGCCGACACGGTTGGGGCCGCATCGCGATTGCATCCGCGCCCATACCCGGCGCTCCACCCAACTGACGATGCCGGCAAAGGGGAAGGCAACTCCAAGGAATACCACCGCGCTGAAAACGAAGATGAACAGCGCGTAGATGAGATCGCGCGGCGGATGGGCGCCGAATGCGCCCGATGCGATTATACTATTGACTAAGCTCTGCATTGAGTTCTAACGGTCGATTTCCGGCGCAATCACGTCGAGGCTGGCGATAAGCGTCACCAGGTCGGCAATCATCAGTCCTCGGCTGAGCTTGTTGGTCATTCCCATCGCCGCAAAGGACCCGGTGCGCACATGCACGCGCCACGGATAACCGCTGCCGTCGCTGACTGCGTACCATCCCATGTCGCCGCGGGCGCTTTCAACCCGGATTTGGCATTCGCCGGCCTTGGGCTTGAAGTTGCGCGGCACCTTGGCCAGCACCGCACCGTCGGGGATTTGCGCCAGTGCCTGGCGCAGGATTTTGGAGGACTCGTGCATCTCCTTCACCCGCACCATGTAGCGGTCCATCGCGTCGCCCAGCGTGCCCCATTCTCCGGTCCCAATCGGAACGTCAAAGTCGAACTCCGGGTAGACCGAATAGGGGATGTCCTTGCGGATGTCCCACTTGAAGCCTGAGCCACGCAGATTGGGACCGACCAGGTTGTAGTCGATTGCCTCGGCGGTGCTGATCACGCCAACGTTGGCCAGCCGCTCGATGTAGATTTTGTTGAACGAAATCAGCGAGTTGTACTCTTCCAGGATGGGATCGAAATGATCCAGATAGGCGAGCGCCTTCTCGCGCCATCCGGGCGGCAGGTCCCAGGCCACGCCGCCGATGCGCATGTAGTTGAAAGTCAGCCGCGCGCCGCACAGCTCCTCAATCAGGTCGTTGATCATCTCGCGCTCGCGGATCGCGTGGGTAAACGGCGTCATTGCGCCGATATCCATGCCCATCGTACCGACCGAGAGCAAATGGGACGCGATACGGTTGAACTCGGCCGCGATTATCCGGCAATACTCGCCGCGTTTGGGCACTTCGATATTGCCCAGCCGCTCGCAGGCCATCCCCCAACCCTGGTTGGTGAACATGGCGCAGACGTAGTCCACGCGGTCGGTATAGGGCATGAATCCGTGATAGCCGACCTTCTCGGCGATCTTTTCGATCGAGCGATGGAGATAACCGACGTCGGGAACGGCCTCGCGCATTACCTCGCCGTCGGCCTTAATCACAAAGCGCAGCACCCCGTGCGTCGACGGATGCTGCGGCCCCATGTTGAGGGTCATCTCCTCGGTTCGCATGCTCATTTCTTTTCCAATTCCATCCGGATTATCGGACTTTCACGAACGGTGGAAATTCCGTGATATTCCATCGGCTCGACGAAATCCTTGCGCTGGGGATGGCCGGGCCAGTCCTCGGGCATCAGGATGCGCCGCAGGTCGCTGTGTCCCTCGAAGGTTACGCCGATCAGGTCGAAGATCTCGCGTTCCATCCAGTTGGCCGACTTCCACACCGTTTCGACGGTGGCGACCACCGGATTGTCGCGCGGCAGCTTGACCTTAAGCGCCACGCCATAGCGCTTGCTATAGGAGTAAAGCAGGTAAACGACTTCGATCCGATCCTTGTGATCGACTCCAATCTCGTTGCTCAGGCAGTTCATCGCGGTTTCGGGATCGTCGCGCAGGAACTCGCATATCTCAACAATCGCGGAGGGCTCGACGACCACAAACGGATCGTGCGCCTTTTCCACGACCTCCAGCACTTTGTCACCAAAGCGCTCCTTGACGCGTTGGTATGTGCCCAGTACATCCATCTTTTCTGAAGGGCTCAGGCCGCCACGGTGGCCGGCTTGCTATTGGCTTTGGTCAGCCAGCGCTCGTTCATAATCTTTTCCTGCAGCTTCAGCAAACCCTCGGTCAGCGCTTCGGGACGCGGTGGGCAGCCCGGCACGTACACATCAACCGGTAGAATCTTGTCGACTCCGTCGCAAACGGAATATGCCAACTGAAACAGGCCGCCGCAATTCGAGCAGCTTCCCATCGAAATCACGTACTTGGGATCGGGCATCTGGTCGTACAGCAATCGGGTCCGCAGCGCCATCTTGAGCGTCAGGGTTCCAGCCACGATCATCAAGTCGGATTGGCGCGCCGACGCCCTGGGCGTGGCGCCGAAGCGCTCGATGTCGGCGCGCGGCCCCCCGGTATGCATCAGTTCGATAGCGCAGCACGCCAGGCCAAAAAGCATGTACCAGATGCTGGATTTCCGCATCCAGTTGATCAGCTCGTCGGTCTTCGTCGTAAGCACATAATCAGGCAAAGTATTGAGCAAAGGCATCGGTTTATACCATCTTGGAACTGCGGTTATTGAGGCACCTTTTTGAGCCATTCGAGGTCATGTTTGACCCATACATAGATGAGCCCGACCATCAGGATGCCGAGGAAAATCAGCATTTCGCTGAGCACATATAGACGCTGTCCCCTCCGAATCCAGTCCATATAAACGACCGCCACCGGATAGAGAAAAGCGACCTCGACTTCAAAGACCACAAAGATCAGAGCAATAAGATAAAATCGGACGTTAAAATTTATCCAGGCTTTTCCCGTGGGCGGCTCACCGCATTCATACGGCATCAGTTTGCGCGCATACGGGTTGTTCGGCGCCAGCAGCTTCTGCATGCCGAACATCACCGCCATAAACCCGATACCGATTATGGTAAGGGCGAGTGGAACGCCGAAATTGAAATACATGGTTTTATCTTTCCAACCCTCATGTAGCTTGCGTGAAATACGGGTGTCAAGAAGTCCTTCTTTCAAACGCTGGAACTGAGTTTAAGTTTTTCTTCACTACCCCCAACTTCGATTCGGCTCGGGAAGTCACGCCCGACGGCCAGAATAACCAGAATTTGGTGGTTTCTGCGAGGTACGCCGCAGGCTGGGACCCGGTGTAACTTCCAGTTTGGTCCAGTGCGGGTTCGCGAAGCAAGATCCCCCATCAAGGGTTGGCCGTGTCCGCGTAATGGCCCTTACTGCCGGCCGTGAATCGGTCGGGGAAGTCCGGTGCCAACGTCGCGCCAGCCTCACCCGAGGCGGAGCAACAGTTTGTCCAATTCAGATTTATCGATCCAGGCTCCGTCATCGGCCTGACAGATAAGCATGGAAACCCCGGCTTTTTTGCTTTTGACCAGTTGCTGTTGGCAATGGGGGCACAGCGAGCCGGCGGTTTTCGGGGTCGTCTTGCCTGCTCCTTTTGACTCGCTCTGCTTGCGCCTCAGTTGCTCCAAAAGCTCGCGGTCTTGTTGCGCCGCCCATTGATCCTCGCGCGCCTTCTCAAGGTTTTGAAGCTTCTCGCCAAGTCGATCCTTTTCATCAGCCACGGGCTGCTTGCTCCTGAGCTTTTCTTGACGGCCGCTCGCGGCTTAGAGCAGGTCTTTGACCAGCTTGCCGCTGCGGGCTTTTTCAACCGTCGCATCGAATTTGGGACCCAAATCCACGCCCATCTGCTGGGCACGCTTTTTCGCCCACAAACCGACGTTGCGCGAGTCCTTGTAGAAGCTCTCGTCGCGGGACTTAGCGGGGTCAAAGCGGCTCAGCCGCGTGGCTTCGCTCTCCATCACGGCGAACGTCGACATCACCCGCCGAGTTTTTCGCGCGCGGCATTGGGGACAAGGAGGGCATGATTCGCGCTCCGAACCTAGCACCACTTGCGACCCCAGCCATCCGCATCGGCCGCATTCATACTCGTAGATGGGCATAACAGACCAAGGATAATCTGGTCTGTACGCGCGGGCAAATGACATCTGCGAAGCGTCAGGACAGCTCTTCGGGACATTATGAGTCCGATAGACGCATCCCCTGATGAATGGGCTACAGTTCGCGCAGCGATCTCTCGGCCAACGGATTGCCCACGGCAAGGAGCAGGCCGACGGCAAAGACCGCGACTCCGCAACCCGCCCACCATGGCGAGTGCCATCCCGCGCCCAATCCGATCATCACCGCACCCCACACCGGCAACGCGAGCGAGATTGCCATCCTTAGAACAAAATCAATCAGTACCTGTGCCTTCTCGCCACCCATCGACAGCCTCAGACAGATTCCTCAGTTAATCACGACCGGCCACATCAGAGGGTCTAACGGTTTGAGCCATTGCGCGAGGCTACTTCTATTAATCTTTTGGAGATGATTCAAACCCTCCGGCGTCGACTTTCAACAGCAGGAGCCGGTGCCCGTCCAGGGTGGGGCGCGAGGCCAATATCTGCTGCGATGAAGCCGGGCCGTCCCGCGCCACCTGGTCGTTCCACGTCAACAGATACAGAGTTCCTTGGTTCTTCTGCCGGTTTTGGAGCCGGGCAAGCGGTTGAATCGGCGTTCCACCGTAATAGGAGATTTCGTATTCCGGTCCGCCCCGGATATAAATCGGTTGTCCTCCGGTCGCCTCGCGCATCCGGATAGCGAAAGTCCTGAAGGTCCGGCGCGCCGCCAACCCCGGCCGCAGGATTCCTATCCAAACACTGACCCCAGCCATGCTGGCTATCGCGACCGCCGCCGCCACCGCCTTGATGTTGCCCCGCCACCACGCGGCAAGTGACAGCGCCGCGGCCACCACCATCAGCAGGATCATCGCGGCTTGGCGGCCATGCCAAAAGCCGGCGACAAACAGCCCAAGGTACGCGGCATCGCTAGACTGCAGATGGCTAGTGAGCCGCCGCACCGTAGCGCCTTGCGAACTTAGGAAAAGGCCGGCTGCGGCAGCGGCCAACATCAGCGCACCCGCAAGCCCGCCGGCCAGGTCGCGCAGACGCACGGCGATTGGCGAGATTTCGCGCGCGTGCGCCGTAACGATAACGGCCAGTATGATTGCGAAGGGCGGAAACGCCGGCAGGATATAGTCGTCGCGTTTGGCGCTGGCGATCGAGAACAGCCCCAGCACCGCAATCATCAGCCCGAATTGATACAGCAACGGACGCGCGGCCTTGCGCAGCGGTCGCAGCATTACAATAGCGGCCGGAAGGTAAAGGCTTAAGGGGAACGAAGCGCCGATGAAGCGCACGACGATGTAATAAAATGGGCGATCGGCCTCGCCGGTGCCGCCGATCCGCGCCGGTACCAGATGGCCGATATTTTCCTGGCCCAGTTGGACTTTCGCGATTGCGCCATGGGTTTTCAGCAGCGCCGGCAGATACCAGCCGCTGGCCACCACGATTGCGAGCAACAGGGTCAGCCATGGCCCCGGCTGCATCGCCAGTTCCAATGGATTACGGCGCACCATCAGCAGGTAGATCAGGATTCCCAGTGCGCAAAGCACGATGGCCAGCGGCCCCTTGGTCAGAACGGCCAGGCCCAGTATCGCGCCGGCGGCGAGCCAGCGGTCTGTCCCCGCTTTGCCTTCGATCGCCGGGTAAAGCAGACAGTAGGCGGAAAATACCAGCAGGGTGAACAGCATGTCGGTGCGCGCATAGGCAGCGTGCGCGCAAAAGCCATAGCTGCCGAGCAGGAAGAGCCACGCCAGCCATCCGGCGGCGACGCCGAACCAGCCGCTCGCGTAGCCCATGACCACTGCCGTCAGGATTGCGCCCGAGATCATCGATACGATGCGCGAGCCGGCCTCATCCAAAGACCCGCCGCGAACCTTCACCAGCGCGGCCGAGAGCCAGTAATAGAGCGGCGGCTTGCGCGTTACTTCGCCGTAAGAATCGGCGGGCAATATCCAGTCGCCACGATGAAGGATATCGGCAACGATGCTGGCGGGACGCGACTCTTCGTCCTTTTCGAATGGCGCATTTATCCCCTGGCTCAGGAAAACCAGAGCAAGCAAGCCTGCTATGGCCAGGCTTAAGGCCCGAAGGTTCATTGGTTTTGGGGCTTCTATCTGGAGCTTCTACAGGTAGCCGAGATCGCGCAGCCGGCGCTCGATTATCTCCCGCTCTTCGGCGGTGTAGTTGTCCGCGGGTGCCTCCTCCACCGGCGCCTGCTCGACCGCGGCTGAGAGCCGTTGCGGAACATTGGCGCTGAGGAATCCGGGATTGAAAAGCTCGGACAGCACCCGGCCTTCCATCTCCCGTGGAATCCCCAAGCCCTGGCAGAACAGGACCGTTGGAGCCAGATCGCTGAGCGACGCGCTTTGGAGAGCAGCATGGCTGGTGAAGGGACCGCCGGCCGCCATTAACAACCCGTTAGGCCGATGACTGCCGCCACGCGTGGCCATCTCATGGCTGTGGAACTCATGCGGCGCTAACCGGCGCACGCTTTGCCCGCTGAGATCCTCCAAGCTGCGCCCGCTCAGATAGCTGTAGCCACTGTCGTGGTTCCATTCGATCAGCAGATCGGGTGCGCGCCCGACCTGCTCGCCGCGATAGATCTCGTCGCGGCGATAGACCCGTCGCACCAGCGGCTGTCCGGTTTCCGGATCCCGCCAGCTCTCCAGCGCCGCGGCTACGCGTGAGCAGGTCTCGTCGTATTTGTCCGGTGCCACGAGCCCGGCGCTCTCGCGGCCAGCGAGGTTGACCCATAAGGCCGGGAAATACGGCGACTCATCGGAGTACGCGCACGTGCCGCGCCAGTCGATCCCGCCGAAGCGGATGCGCGACTCGATTTGGTTGCCGATTTTCATCGAGCGCAAAAGCGGCGTGCGCAGCCGTTCGGGCATGTAATGCAGCCCGATATCCTTCAGGCGCGACGCCGCGAGGCGGCCGCCGAGCCTGATCTTCGCGCCCAGGGAGCCGTCGCCGGCGGAACCGGCGGCGAATTTCAGCAGTCCCTGCTGCTCGAGGAAGCGATTGAGAAATACCGTCTTGGTGCTGGCGCCGCCAAAGCCGTGATCGGAAAAAATCAACACGCCGGCTTCCGGGTCCGCCGCCATGATTCGGCCTAGCGCGTCGTCGATCGCGCTATAAACCTTGGGGAGTCCGTTACGTAGCTCCTCGGGAGCGCCGGCGCGGAACTGGGGCGAGCCCGGATCGTAATACTTCCAATACCGATGGCCCGCGAAATCGCTTTCAATCAGCATGAACGCAAAGCAGTCCCATTGCTCACGCGACTGCACGTACAGCGCGGTCCGCACCTTGCGCTCGATAGTTTCCAGAATCGCGTTGATACCCTCGCTCGGATGTTGCTCCGCGCGCAGCATGTCGACCGTCGGCGTGATCACGTAATCGCCGACCTCGCGCCGCAGCTCTTCATAAAATGAAGTCGGGTAAAAGCAGGTGCGATCGGCCTTGGCGCCGATGCCGGGCGCGTCGAAGCCGCTGATCATGATGCCGTTGATCGCCTCGGGCGGATAGGTGACCGGGAACCCGATCACCGCAACCCGGCGCCCCGCATCGCTGAGCATCCGCCACAGGGTCCGGCTACGGCGCGAATTGGCGTTGACAAAGCGCACGCCATAGCGCCCCGGCACCCGTTCGAAGAAGTCGAATACGCCGTGGCCGCCAGGATTTTTCCCGGTCATAAAGGTGGTGAAGGCGGGGAAGGTCATGGGCGGAAAGGTCGACCCCAGTTCGCCTGCCACACCGCGCTCCATCACGCGGGCGAAATTCGGCAGGAGTCCCTTGGCCACCAGCGGCCGCACGATCTCCAACGTCCCACCATCCACACCGAAAATGATTAATCTATGCATGCGGCTTCGAGCGCACTCGCCCCCGTCAACGCTCCATGTTTGAATTCGAATGTTGACACAAATTCTTTTGAACTGTGGCCCGACGGGGACTGCGGGTCAAGACGCCAGCCTTTGCACGGCGCGTGAAATCAACACCCTCGTAAACGACCGCTCGCCCAAACGATTGTGCGCAGCCCAAATATGCGCAAGTTCATTTACTCGGAAGGAGTCTTGACGCGGTTGGCAATTATCGAACCAAGTTGCGTAAAGTCCTTTGTGTTCCAGGTGTAGATGGCCTGCGCCTTCGCTTTGAGCGCACAGTGCGCGAGGACGGTGTGGTAGATGGCACCGCCGGCGATCCCGAGCGCTGAAGACACCTCAAGCGCTTTGAAGTATTCCTGGTCATCGAGCCTTACGACCGTGAATCGCTCCCGCACATCCGCAAGAAACAGCGGCTGATGTGATCGAGGCCCGGCCCGGCTGACAAAGATTCTGGTTCACGCCTTTATGAGTTCCACTTCGTAATCGGCGAAGCGGCGGTCGCGCGACACCAGCACCAAACCTTCACTTAGCGCCTGCGCGATTAGCATCCGGTCAAATGGATCGTCGTGATGAAGGGGCAACCTGGCGGCGAGCGCGGAGTGAACAAAGGTTATTGGCAGTGGCGCAAAATCCGTGGCCTCAATAACTTCAAGCAAATTGCCGGGAGCATTGAGCTTTCCTAGCCGTTGCTTGATTGCGATCTCCCATACACTGGCCGCACTCACAAATACATCGTTCTCTGGGTCAACTATCTTCCTTCGCAAATCACTCTTGAGCTTCGAGTCACCGGCAATCGACCACAGCACTACGTGGCTGTCCAAAAGCATCCTCATTCGCGTTCCCCTCTGAACGCAGCCGCAAGGGACGGGGGTAGGACGTCAAAATCCGGAGCTATATGCACCTTGCCTTTCCAAATGCCGAGCTTCCGCGGCTTTCGCTTTTCGCTATAGGGTACCAGTCTGACTACGGGCTTGCCCGCCTTGCAGATGATGACCTCCTCGCCAGCATTCGCAAGCTCGATAAGCTGGGAGAGCCTGCTTTTGGCCTCGTGGATGTTGGATTTAGTCACGGACTAAGTCTAGCTAAGTCACTAGAGAACTTCAATTCCACTGTTATACAAGTCGTTTTTACCGCTTATTGATGCACCTCAAGATCGAAATAGTGAGACGATCCGCCTCATTATTCCATTAGGGCTTAGTTGGTCGCTGGCCTCGGGGAATTCCTTGCCGGCCTTGAGCTGTGCCAGCCTCTCCTCAACCTCACCCAGTCCAGGAAAGCGCCCCGCCTGCTTCTTGGAAAAAATCAGGCGTCCCGCGACAACAACGTCGAATTGGCCCATCCGGCCCGGTTTGAGCTCGATCGTTTTCCCAAACTTCGACTCAATGGATGCGGCCAGACTGGCCGCACGGTCCTTGTAGCCTCAGCTCTTGCAGTAAAGAATTTGGTTGTCCATTACCCAAGCCTAGGTCCTACGGGGCACTAGCTCAATGGCGACGGCGATGCTCCGCGGCTTGCGCGATCCCTGCCAGCCTGACAAAGATTCTGCTGATGAAGCGCCTCGCGATTATTGGTTTGGATTGCGCCGCTCCGGCACTCGTCTTCGACCGCTTTGCTGACGATCTACCTAACCTGCGCCGATTGATGGATGCGGGATCCTGGGGACCTCTGCTGAGCTGCGACCCGCCGATTACGGTGCCGGCCTGGTCGTGCATGACCGCCAGCCGCGACGCCGGCCAGCTGGGCTTCTACGGATTTCGCAATCGTAGTGCGTATAACTATGACGCCTATCAGATTGCTGACTCGCGCTCGGTGCGGGTGCCGCGCGTATGGGAAATTCTCTCGCAGGCCGGCCACGACGTCATCGTTCACGGCGTGCCGCAGACCTATCCGGTCACCCCGCTCAAGGGCACGATGGTCAGTTGCTTTCTGACCCCGTCGACCAAGAGCCAGTACACCTATCCGGCCGAACTCAAGCCGATCATCGAGCAGGTGGCGGGTGGCTACGTGCTCGACGTCGAGGACTTCCGCACCGACGACAAGCGCGCTCTGTTAGGGCGCATCCACGACAAGACCGCCAAGCATTTCAAGGTCGCGCGCCATCTCATCACGACCCGGCCGTGGCAGTTCTTCATGATGGTCGAGATGGGCGTGGACCGGGTCCATCACGGATTCTGGCGTTTCATGGACCCGGCCAATCGCAATTATGTGGCCGGCAATCCGCTGGAGGATTCGATTCGCGAGTACTACCGCGCCGTGGACCGCGAGGTGGGCGAGCTGATCGCACTGCTGCCCTCGGATTGTGCGGTGATGGTGGTTTCCGACCATGGCGCCAAGTCCATGGAGGGCGGGGTCTGCGTCAACGAATGGCTCATCGAGCGCGGCTACCTGACGCTCAAGGAGTATCCAAACAAACCGACGCCGATCGGCGCCGCCGCGATCGATTGGGACAAGACCCGCGCCTGGGGCGACGGCGGCTACTACGCGCGCATCTTCATGAACGTCCGCGGGCGCGAGCCGCAGGGCACCATCGCTCCCGGCGATTATGAAGCCGCGCGCTCAGAGTTGGCCTGCGAACTCGAAGCGATTTGCGACGGCGCCGGCCGCTCGCTAGGAACCCGCGCGCTGCGACCGCAGGACATCTATCGCGAGGTGGGCGGCGTTGCGCCGGATCTTATCGTTTACTTCGGCGACCTAAATTGGCGCTCGGTCGGCAGCGTTGGCCTCAAGACCATCCTCACTTACGAAAACGACACCGGCCCCGATGACGCCAACCACGACTACAACGGCATCTTCATCCTCGATGAACGCGGCTCCCGTCCCGCCGCCGCTCGCGGGCGTGTGGAGGGACGCCGTCTCTACGACGTCGCGCCGACGGCGCTGCGCCTGATGGGGCACGAACCCAGGCCGGGGATGATCGGCGAGTCGTGGATTTGAGGTAAGCGGCGACCGTCAGCGCGCAAACGCCGCGCGCAGCCGAGCACTGGCATAGTCAGTCGCTTCGAGCGCTTCCGGGTAAAGCTTCGTCATCACGAAGAAGCCGTGCGGCATGCCCTTCCAGGTCCGCATCTCGACCGCGACGCCCGCCTGCATCAGCCGCCGCGTATAGGTGGCTTCTTCGCCGATCAGCGGGTCAAACTCGGCGGCGATAATCGTGGCCGGCGCGAGCCCGCGGAGATCCTTGGTGAACACCGGCGAGGCCATCGGATCGGTCGGATCGGCACCCGGCGGCATATAGTGGCCGATAAACCATTCCATCATGGCGCGATTTAGTCCGTGGCTCACATTGGTCCGCCAGGTATCTTCGCGCATCGTGACGTCGAGATTCGGATACACCAGCAACTGATGCGCCAGCGCGATGCCGTTGTCGCGTGCCATCACCGCCGACACCGCGGCGGGCAGTCCTCCTCCGCTGTCGCCGTGGACCGCCAGCCGCGACGGATCGCCGCCGATCTCGCCGCCGTGCTCGGCGGCCCATCGCAGCGACGCGCAGCAGTCCTGCACGCCGGCGGGAAACGGATGCTCCGGAGCCAGGCCATATTCGACCGCGAGCACGATGCAATGGGTGCGGTTTGCGATCCGGCGCGCCGGACGATCGGACTGCACATAGTTGTCGCCGATCACCATACCACCGCCATGGAACCACAGCAGGATCGGGCGTGGATCGCCGAGCGAATTGCCCTCCGGGGTGTACACGCGGGCGGGAATCTCGCCTTCAGCGCCGCGCACCATGATATCGCGCATCGAGGCGATCGGTTCGGCCGGCAGCTCGCTGGCCTTGACCATGTCGACTCTCATCGCGCGCGCTTGTGCCGGAGTCATCTGCGTGATGTCGCGCCGCTGAGCCGCGGTCGTGGTCTCCGAAGCGGCCGTCGTGATCTTTGGGTCAGATGCCATATCCCGCACTCCCTTGGCCGTCTTGCGCGTTGCTCCCTTGAGCAGCACACGCCTGAGGGCCATCTTTAGGCTAGCCCTTTTTGCGGAACAGACCCTGCTCTTCAAGCTGTTTGATTTTCTCGTCGGAGTAACCCAGATATTCCTTGAGAATCAGGGTGTTGTGCTCGCCCAGGTTGGGCGCCGCGGGAACGTCGACTGCCTCGGGGAATTCCGAGAAACGCATCGGAGGGCCGGGCAACTCGATATCTCCCAGCACCGGATCGTGGACCGGCCTTACCGTGCCGCGTTGGCGCATGTGCGGATGCTGGACTGCCTCACCGACGTTGAGCAAAGGCCCCGCCGGAACGTGATACTCGTCGAGCAGGCGTAACACCTCTTCTTCCGGCGTTAGGTCCAGCCAATCCTGCACGAGCTTAATCACCTGTTCCATATTCTCCTGACGTTTGGCGTTGGTGCCGAAGTCCGGATGGCGGCCCAGTTCGGGCTTGCCCATCGCCTTGCACAGGTTCCCCCACACCTTGTCCAATGCGACCATGAAGCACAGATAATGCTTCTGCCCCTTGAAGATCCCCTGCGGCACGAAATCCCGGGTCTGTCTGCCGACGCGTTTCATCCGGAACGTGCCGCCGCTTAGCTTGGCCCTGATGGTGCCCCGGTCGTGCACGTAGAAGTATGAGTCGAGCAGCGAGATATCCAGGTACTGGCCGACTCCTGTGCGTTCGCGATGGTAGAGCGCGTAGCCGATAGCAGCGGCGCCGTGCACGCTGGCCATGATGTCGCCGATCGCGACGCCGGGCATCGTCGGAGCGCCGTCGGGCTCGCCTCCAAGGACGTCGAGGACGCCCGCATAGGACGCACCGATATAATCGTAGCCGGGCGCGGAGGCCAGCGGTCCGGTCTGACCAAATGCGGACACCGAGCACATTATGATCCTGGGGTTGATCGCTTTGACCACGTCGTAACCCAACCCCATGCGCCCGATTGCGCCGGGAGCAAAATTCTCGACAAATACGTCGATCTGCGGGATCAGGTCCTTGACGATCGCCTGGGCGGCCGGCTGCTTCAGGTCCAGCAGCAGACTTTTCTTGCCGCGATTGTTCTTCACGAAAGTGGTGCCGCGGCCCGGCTTGATCGCGTCGATAAAGCGGGCGCGGTCACCGGTCGGGCTCAGCTCCACTTTGATCACGTCCGCCCCCAGTTCGATCAGCAGGTTTCCCACCGAGGGTCCGGCGATCACGTTGGTGATGTCCAGGACCTTGATGCCGTCGAGGATATGCTTGGGTTTGTTGGCCGCCATTGAAATCTCCCTGAAAAAACGCCCGCTCCGCCTTGAGCTTTTGAGGCTGCTTCTAGCAGGTTGGCGGGCTTTAAAAAAGGTGCGTAAAACGGTGAACCGCCTGGAAGGCCAACTCAACACTAAGCAGGATTTCCCTGCGCTTCGCGTCCACCGGAGCGATCGCTTGAGGAAAACCGCAAAACCGGATTAGATTAACTTCGGCTGCACTGAACGCTTGCTCAGGGGATTTGGGAAATGGCCAATCAACGTCCGGTGATCGATTTCGACCACCACTCCAAAGAGTATGCGCGGCGCGTTTTTGAGGATCCGACCGGATTCTTCCAGGAGATGCAGCGCGAGCATCCGGTGGCGTGGTCGGAAAAATACGGCGGTTTCTGGATCGTTTCGCGCTACGAGGATATCCGGCGCGTATCGGAAGACGACGACACGTTCTCGTCGCGCCACGACATCCCCAGCGACGGCGTTGCCTTTTCCGGCATAACCATTCCGGGCACTCCGGCGCGCTCGACCCCGATCGAAATGGACCCGCCGGAGTTCTTCGACTACCGCCGCCTGCTTAATCGCTGGTTCGCTCCGGCGGCGATCGAAAAGCTCAAGCCCAAGATGCTGGAGTTCACCGCCTGGTGTATCGACCGGCACATCGAGAGCGGCAAGATCGACCTGGTTTGGGACCTCGCCAGTCCAATGCCCGCGATAATGACGATGCATGTTCTGGGTATCCCGCTGGAGCATTGGCATCTCTACTCCGATACATCGCACAAGGTGGTCTATACGCCTCCCAACAGCCCCGAAAATCGCAAGGCGCTCGAGGGTGACGCGATGATGCGCGGGACCTTCCTCGAAGTGTTCAAGCAGCGCCGGCGCAATCCCGGCAACGACATCGTCACGCACCTGATTAACACCGAAGTCGGAGGACATCCGATACCCGATTCGACTCTGATCGAGATGTGCTCGCTGATCGTCCACGGTGGAGTGGATACTACCACCTCTCTGCTGGCCAACACCTTTGACTATCTGGACCGCACTCCCGAAGCCCGCCAACGTCTGATCGATGACCCGGAGCTGATCTTTTCCGCGGGGGAGGAATTTCTGCGTTACTACTGTCCGGTGCAGATGCTGGCGCGCACCGCAACCAGAGACGTCGAACTGGGAGGACATCTGATTCGCGCCGGTGACCGGGTGGGACTTTGGTGGGCCGCGGCCAATCACGACCCCGCGGTGTTCGAGCATCCGGAACAGATCATGCTGGACCGCTTTCCCAACCGGCACGCCGCGTTCGGCTTGGGAATCCATCGATGCCTGGGTTCCAATTTCGCGCGCGCCCAGTACGCGATCGTGCTCGGCGAGGTGCTCCGGCGGATGCCTGACTTCCACCTGATTCGCGATCAGGCGGAGCACTACGAGACCATCGGTACGGTTAACGGCTACGTCAAAATGCCGGCGGCTTTCACTCCCGGAAAACGGCTAAAAGCGCCGATGGAAATCGCTGCATTGCAACAGTAGGGACGCCCGGTGTCCCAAACGCACCGACTAATCGGCGTTCGACAGTATTGCTAATCCGTGGTTCTGTCTGTGGATCAGATGGCCGCACCACTGTATCGCCGAGGCCACGGTCTCGCTCGCGAGAGACTCGGCCGGAAAAAAAACCTCGCCCTTTTTCAGGTCCGAGAGCCGGAGCTTAAGTAATCCGCCGTGTTCCTCGAAGGGCAGCGGCAGCGGCATGCACGACCCTCTGGCTACGGATATCGAATCGATCGAATAGCGGTTGGCACAGAAGCGGCAAACGATTTCACGTCCAGATAGTACGTAGCCAAGATTGTTCCGATAACACGTCCGGCACGCGTCCAGAACCACACGGATCTTTCCGTCCAAGCCTCGCGCCACGATAAACCTGACCGTGCGAGAGTTCGGAGTTTTCAGGCAATACTTATGCGCGCTTCCATCGCTTAAGGCCTGAACATTGATCAATAACGGATCGTTATTGGGCCTTACCGTTGTGCACGCCCAGTCGCGCCGCGGCCACGACGCAAATCCGGCTAAAGCCAACACCCCAGCTATCGCGATGACCCAAAAACGAGCCCGCGCCCTCCTTTTTTGTTGGCGTCGTGAAGTGCTCATCGGGATTGCCGCTGGCCATCACTCGCGACGGGCAAAACGCGCGCGCAAGGCGTCGCGGATTTGCTCGACCGGAGAGCCCTGGTTGAAAAGCTGATTGGCCTCCAGCGCTTCGCCGGTACAGATCGCGCAATTGGAGCCATGATAATCGCGGTAACAGTCCAGCAGACTTCGGTGGCCGCTGGTCCGGTCGCATCCGCAGTAACACCAAAGCTGCGCCAGCAACCAGGGAACTTGCTGGGCGACGATATAGGCCTCGCGCGCCGTTCCTACAAACATCAGCGGGTTAAGCACCGGCCGGCCTCCGACATCGCCGTTACCGGCCTTGGAGAAGTCCTCCGGGCAGACTTTGCAGCATTTGCCCGAATGACATATGAATCCGCCCGCGCCAAAGTCATCCTGCGGCCGCCGCAGCCGCGACACCGCCAGGTAAGCCGACAAGCCGATAGTCACTACCGTTGCCGGGATAATAATCCATTTTGCGGGTTTCATTTGATCACTCTCCGTAACAGTCTTACACAAATCCGTTAGCCGTTCTGCGGGGAGTCCTCCTTTGCGAGGTTCTTGTTTATGTCCGTCATCACGCTGTCGGCTTTCAGGATTTCGCCGTTGTATTCACGCACTTCCCGTCCGTCAGGTCCCAGGAGAAACACGCCAATAATGTGGTCGACACTGCCGTCCTCCTCGCGCTGGCGAATCAGCTTGAAATTCGTCAGCGTTTGATCAACCGCGGATGGTGAACCCGTAAGAAATAGCCAGCCTGCCCTGTCGACATCCTGCTTTTGCGCGTACTTGAGCAGCTCGGCCGGCCCGTCGTGCTCAGGATCGACCGTAACCGAAACCAGCATCACCTCTTTACCCAGTTTGTTGCCCAGCCGATCGGCCAGCTTCGCCATCTTCATTGTCTCCGTCAGACACGGTCCGGGACAGGACGTGTATATGAAATTTACCAGCACCAGCTTACCCTTGAGCGAGGAAAGCATGACGGGGCGGTTATGTTGGTCGGTCAACTGAAGTTTAGGTAGGCAGTCAGCCTGGTTGATGGCGTCAACCGCGTCCGTACCTGTTTTGTCGGAATTGCATCCGCTCACAGCCAGGATGGTGGCAAAGATTAGTACGATTGCGGCCAGGCAATCCGAAAAGTGGCTTCGTTCGATCACGATTCCGTTTGACAACTTCATGGCATAACTCCTTGCTTCGTCTCTATATCAGAATGTTGATATCAGATTGAGTGGTAAAATTCATTTGCGGTTACCGTACTTATTCTTTGTCGTTCGCATCAATGAGGTGGAGAAGTGTTGGCCAACAAGGCTGCCAACCCCAGCACGCCGATCAGGAGAAAGCATTCGACCGCAACATTGCGCAGCAGCGCGGTACGCGCGGAAGCGGTTGCGACCACCGCCACCAGCCGATAGCGGTTGTAACCACCCAGTCCGATCACCAGCAACACCAGTAATATCTTTGCGATCAAAATCTGTCCATATTGAGAATTAACCAGATGGCCTGGGTTCAGCCCCATGGTTCTGTATGCGGTGCCTACTCCGCTAAGCACCAGCACCACCACGCACCATCCGGAGACTTTGGAAACCCGCCGGGCGGTCAGGCGCAGTACTCCGTCGGCGAGATTCACGCGGCGGCCCACGACCCACAGGCCGACCAGCGATCCGGCCCACAAACCCGCCGCGGCTTCATGAAGAAAATAAATGGTCACGGCCAAGCCCCCGAAGTCCACGGCGTGGCTGGCATCGGCCCAGCATATGAGCAAAAATGCGCTTGCCAAGGCCGCCATGCCGGCACGGTTTGAGCGCGGACCGGGCGTCCATACGGCCATGGTGAGCGCAACCGCTAGTAGTGCGCTCACCGCCCAGTCGTGTCCGAAATGAGTTTCGCGCAGGACTTCGCCGACATATGGGAGCGCCTGCCCCAAGCCCACCCCTGCCATTGAGGCGACATTGATCAGAAGCTTCAGCGGCCACAGGACGAGTTGGACGCTCGCGAAAACGCGCAACAGGATCCAGAAAGTTGGGCGCGGGGAGTCGAGCGCAGCTTCGGCGGGCGCGACCGTCAACATGAACAGGGCCAAACCAAAAGACAGCAACAATGCCGCGAGCAGCGGCCCGTCGCACAGGGCACGGCCCGTCATCGGACCTCCCGCAGCGGCCATTTCATCCATCACCATGGGCCTTCAACCGCCTTTCGACGCGACGGTGAACGTGTAGGAGCCAAAGGTGTGATGCGTGTCGATACAGATCACGCCCCATTTCACCTTGTACTCGCCGGGAGCGAGCTTGCCCACTTTTACCGACAACGTGTAGCCGTCGGCGCTGACCTGCGGTTTATCGATTGCCATTTCCTTGCCGTCCGGAGCCGTCACTTGCAGGCTGGCGAACAGCTTCTCTATGGGGGCGTCGTACTTGATCGAGACTTCGGACGGCGCCGAGGTGACGGTTTGCCCGGCCGCCGGGCTTTGGCTTTCAGGAAATGAATGCGCAAAAGCAGCGGGCGCCGCGGCAATTATCGATATCAATGCCAAGCCGCACCAAAGACAGAAGGTTACCGCCTTCATTCGCCGAATCCCCTGTTGACTGTCCAATTACCCAGCCTTGGCAGGATCGAATCGTAAAAGATGTCGAGCAGTCCGAGCACTGCGGCGTGAGTGCTGGCTCCGCTCGCGTTGTTAAGCGCCAGTTGAGAGGCCACGGCCAGCTCGAAGTGATAACCGACGTAGGCGATTCCGGGAGTAGCCAGAAGGGACGGAAAGGTGTCACCGGACGGCCCTGTGATCAGCTGATCATAGTTGATCTCGTTGAACAGATAGAGGTTTCGAAACGGCCACATAAGTCCGATGTCCTGGACATTGTTGCTCAGGTACGGAAGCGAATACTCGATCACCGCGTCGGCAAACATGTCATGGCTGGTATGGCCGCCCAGCGCGGGCACGTAACCGAAATCGCTCTGTATCCCGAACGGACGCAGATACTTGATAACCGGCGAATTGGGCAGGTCACCGAAGCCCTTCTCCCACAGGAATCCGGGCCCCAGGCTGGTGTGGCTTTGCGCCTCGACGTCCGTGTTGCCGGTGGGGAGCTGAAGTTCAGCCACGATTGACATCAGGAACTCATGATCCAGCGAGTAGTAGAAAGCGTATTTGGCGAACAGGCCAAGATCGTCAAACCCCTGCAGGCTGGGTCCCTGGAAGGGGGACTGATGGCCCCAGTCGCTGCCGCCCCCGACGCTGACCCTGGGCATGTAGTTATCATCCTCATATAGAACCTTCTCGATTGAGAAGCCGACTCCGTAGTTGTTGGCGTCCTTGCTCTTGACCCATGACGGTGAAAGGATATCGAGTTCGTTGGCCGGGGTCGGATCCTGCGTAATTATCGGTTCCAGAAATACATAGTCTCCGACTACTCCGTGAGCCCAAGCCGCAGGCACTTGAAATTGCGCTGCCAGTATCGCGATCAAACCGATGAGAAAGATTCTTTGCATTCCTCTGCCTTGATACATTCATTGTGAATTTCAATGCGGACGCGATGTGATCAGCATCATCATAAGAGTGCTGCGATCGCGGTCATCTTGTGCCTGGCTTTCATACTCGGCGCGATCCTTTGAGGACAGTGCGTCCGCCGCACGCTGCGCATCGGCCCTGCATTTCGCAAGTTGCCGGTGTTTCCATTCGTTTTCGCTCGTTATCCTGGATTCAGTAAAGTCATCACGAGTGGCTTCTATTTGGGCCAATTCATAGTTAGTTCGCTTCTCAACATTATCCTTACACTCATGCTGCTGTGTGGCGATTGCCTGGCTGCGCTCCTGGATTTGCTTGAGGTTTGCGCTTCCGTCCGGACCCGGGGTTATGGAAGTGCATCCGGCGAGCAGGGCAGCGGCGATGGCTAACTCTTTCATCCGCAACGACCATTCACGACCAAGGGATAACACGCTTCCATCATTACGCTTCTTCCGGTCAAGGACCAGCCTTGGGACCCGAGCTGTTCCCATTGAGTGAAGTGCCAGTGGCGGTTCTCTGAGGCAGCAGAGGAAGCACCGTGGCGGCGAGGGACTTTTCGTTAACCATGGTTTCGTCTGGCGTCAACTTGGCGCGAACAAGGCCCTTGCTATCGACCACAATTGTGAGTGGTACAGTTTCGGGCGAGCCAAAGTCATTGACATTGGCGTCTTCCGCCATGGCCGCCGGATAGCTGTACGATTGCATCACCTTGCGGACGTCACTGCTGTCGTGCGGGCGGTCTACGCTCATCCCAATCATCTCAAGCCCTTGCGAATGGTATTTCCGGTAAAAGGCGTCGAGAGCTGGCATCTCCTGGCGGCAAGGAGGGCACCAGGTGGCCCAGAAGTTGACGACCACAACCTTGCCGTGCTGTGCGGCGAGGTCGAAGGTCTGACCGTTTAACTCCTGGGCCACCAGCGCCGGCGCCGGCTGCCCAACGTCTGCCGCAAGAGCGCCAGACGCGAGCAGGAGGGCCAAGATCGCCCACAAAACCAAGACGGCTGGCAAGGCTCCGCGCATGCTACGATTCCCGTTAGAAATCGTAACTGACAATCGTCTTAAGCAACCACGGCGTGGTTAGCTGTTGACCGTTAACGTGTTGGTAGATCGGGAATTCCATATCCGCGTAGAATCTGAAGATGCTCAGCCTGATCTCTCCTCCCGGGGCGACGAGAAAACGAGTATAACCGCTCTGGGTAGGGGTCGCTTCCGAGCCTTTGTCTTTGGCGCGAATGGAGGCCAAAAAAGTGAGGATCGGAGCAAGCTCTTTGAACGGACCCACCTTTCCGAAGTTGTAAATCACGCCGCCGGCGTCATCGGTTTCCTTGCCCGGCTCGTAGTTCCCGGTGCTCGTAAATGGGTACTCGAACTGGCCTTGCACATACCACTGAAATGGACGTTCCCGAAAGGTCAGATTCACAT
This sequence comes from uncultured Pseudomonadota bacterium, assembly GCA_963824565.1. Classification (GTDB taxonomy): domain Bacteria; phylum Desulfobacterota; class Binatia; order Binatales; family Binataceae; genus JAJPJA01. The sequence continues at coordinate 78,684 of CAWGQB010000016.1, forward strand.
TTCCGATGTGCGTAGGGAAGGTCCCTAACTTGTACGCGGCCAAAAGCAAGTCGGTGCTGCCGGTTCCAATCGAGGTATCCCGATCGAAGTCTTCATAGGTATGATCGCCGGTCGGCAGCTTGAATCCAGCCAATAATCCGAGCGACATGTCCTCCTGAAGGCCGGTGTACATGCCCCAAATGCGCACGTCGCCAAAATTGGCATGTTCGAACTGGTCTATTTTGTTACCATCGGTGTCGGCGCCATCGGCTTCGGTCCTGAACGTTCTGATCGTATAAGGGACTGTCACCATCGTCCCCCAGTTCCGGTTGAACATGTACTGAGCGCCTGCGGACAGGAATTCAGTTTTGATTTGCTTGTCGCTATTGTTGCCCCAAGATGAGGGCCCTGAATCGTGCCAATTGATGTACTGGTTCATGAAGTCGGTCTCCCACCATACGGTGCCTCCCGAACCATTGGGGATTAGCGAATAGGTGCCAACGTCGAGAACGCCACATCCGCAGGCACAGGCCCAGCTCATACCAGGCGTAAGTCCGACGAGCAGGACCGCCGCCAATAGCGGGCCTCTGGCCGCAATCAAGGGATGCGCCCTTTCCTCGCACCGGGCGCTAATCAGCCTAAGCATAGCCGAAGAAAACATAAACTCCTCCAACAAATGGGACCTCCGGTTAGCAACGTAGTGGGCCTTTACCAAGGTCCCTCTCTCCCGTGGACCTCCATAGCAATTCAGACTACGGAGTCCGGCGGACGTGCGGACAAATCCTCCGCGCGTTAGTAAAAATCAGTTCGTTTTATGGATGGCGCCGTTCAGGCGCCGATCTTGGGAGGCGGCGGAATGGGAGCCTCGCTAAGCCGCGAGGAAAGATCGATCACAAATTCATCGGCCACACCCGATTCATCGGGCGACTGCGCAACGCTCTGTGCCGGCACCAACGGCGCTTCGCCGGGGGTCAGCGTATGAGCCGCGCCACCGACGGGATTACAGATGTCGAGAGTGAAGGCCGGTCTGGAATCCTGGGCAGTTACAACCACGCCGGCAAGCATCGGCAGGCCGCCCACAAGGATTGCAACGATAAGCGTGCAGGCGATGAACGGAAAAGTCATCGAGCGCCTGAGCAGACGATTTATCGCTGTGACTTTTCCGGACATGATGGCAATTCTTACACCGCTAGTTTTATGGATTCAAGGACGTTGACTTCCTACCAAACTTCAACGGCCGCATCGGCTGGCTCATGGTCGTGTTGCCGTTAACTTTCCAACAAAGCGTGGAACCGCAGCCCCTCGTCCCGCGTGTACGTAGCGATATCCATCGCCTGCGCGTTGTGGGCGTAGCCGAGTCTGCCCCGTTGGTCCACGACGATCACCCCGGCCTCACCTCCCGTGGTTCGCTCCAGTATCTTGATTGCGGCGCCGGCGGCTCGCGCCGGCGTGGTCCGTGCCAGCATTCTAACCACCTCGCGGCATAGCGTCGCCTTCATAATCGCCTCGCCGACGCCGGTGGCAGAGGCAGCGCCGCCAGGACCGGCAAAGGTGCCTGCGCCGACGATCGCGGAGTCGCCCACCCGTCCCGGCATCTTGCCGGTGATTCCGCCCGTAGAGGTTGCGGCGGCAAGCTGCCCTTGGCCATCGAGCGCGGCCGCGCCGACCGTACCATGGTCGGCCAGGCCTTCCATGTAGGTTTGCCATCGCGCCCGCGCGCGATCGGTGATCAAATCTTCGGGGCGGCACATCTTGATCCCTGCGCGCGCCGCCAGGCGTTCGGCGGCGGTGCTTATGATCAGGACATGTGGAGTTTGCGTCATCACCGCGTGAGCCAGCAGCACCGGGTTTTGCACCCGGCGTATCCCCGCCACGGCACCCGCTCCCATAAGGCTGCCTAGCTTGCCGTTGGCACCGATGGCGGGTTCGGCCAGGGGAAAGACCATCACCGATGCATCCATCTCCACTTCGCCATCAGCGTTGAGCGCCGATCCGTAACCGGCGTTGAACAGCGGATCGTCTTCCATCATCACGATCGCCGCGATAACCGCATCCAACGCGCTGCCGGCCGCTTCGAGCACCTCGCGGCCGCGCCGGGCAGCGGCAAGCAGTGCCCGGCGCCGCATTGGCCGGTCCCCGGCGGAAGCACGCGCGCCGGCTCCGCCATGTAGGATCAAGGCGGGCGCGAAGCTTCTGCGCCCCACCTCAGCTTGCCTCACCACGGACACACGGAGCCATGATCACCTTGCATTCCACCCACTGTAGCATCGATATACCTGCCTAATGGCCACGACACCATCACGAACCCGCGATTCGAATCCCGGTGCCACGGCAAGGCGGCGTCGTTTCTTTGCGATCGGGTTAGGACTGTTCGCTCCAATATTTCTGATTTGGTTCGGGTCCGCGACCCTGGTCGCGCGGGGATTGCGGTTTCCGCCCGCCCTTCCCTATAGCACGAGTGGTCCGGTTGAGCCGGTTACGCCTGCGGCCCAGGACACGCACCAACTCCGCGAACTGTTCGGCATGCCGTCACAGGAAATCACCCTGCGCGCTGTGGACGGAGACGAGCTGCGCGGACTGATGGCGCCGGCCGGCAACCCTCGGGCCGCTGTGATCCTGGTCTATCCCAACCAGGTCGACATGCGGAACCTCGCCAGTTACTTCAAAGTTATTCATGCAGCCGGCTATGCGGCCTTGACTATCAATTATCCGAACCCTCTCATCGATCCTAAGGCCCGAGCTGGATGGGGCTGGAAGGAGCGTCGCGACGTGATCGAGGCGGAGGCGGCGCTGCGGGCGCGCGGGGTGCGATCGGTGGCGGCTTTAGGAGTGTCGGAAGGGGCGGCGGCAGTGTTGTTTGCTGGCGCCAATGGCGCGCACCTGGCAGCGATTATAAGCGATAGCTCATATGCGCACCTGGGCCCGCTCCTCCAGCGGATGCCACCGCTGGACTCACTCAATCCGTTGTTCGGCCGTACGGTTCTGTGGGAACTCGGGTTGATGACCGGGCGCGCGGTCGGAGACCTGGCGCCGGCACACGCGGCATCCGAACTCGGCGGATGCCCACTGATGGTGATCAACGGCGCTGACGACCCCTTGGTGCCGGCGGCCGATGCTCATCAGATCTTCGCCGCCGCCAACGAACCTAAAGAACTCTGGATTGTGCCGAAGGCGGGACACGCCGACGCGCTTTCCGTCGATCCGGAGCAATACACGTGGCAGGTCAAAGCTTTCCTGGCCAAATACCTCGGTGCGCCCGCGCCGTCTGATTAACGCGGGCGCATCCAAGCGAGTTGATTACATGATACGGGGCTTTTCGAGGTCGCGGGCCAGGGTCCGCTTCATCACCTTGAACAGATTGTCGATATCCCACGGCCCGTTGTTATAAATGACCTTGTCCCAGAAGATGTGCCGGTAGCGCAGGATCCGGTAACCCTCCGAGCCGAAAATCTGGCCGTTGACCTCCGCCGCTTCATCACTGGCCAGATAGATGATTATCGGCGCCACGTTCGCCGGGTCCGACGGAGTTCCTTCGGCGGTTTCGCTGGTGGGGATGTTGGCCCCGCCCATCCGATCGCGCGGCACCAGGTCGGTCATGCGAGTTGCCGCCTGCGGCATGATCGCGTTGGCGGTGATGCCGTATTTGCCCAGGGCGTTCGCGCAACTGAAAGTCAGACCGAGGATTCCCGCCTTGGCAGCCGCATAGTTGGGCTGTCCAGGGCTGCCCAGCGCCGCCGCCGAGGAGATATTGATGATGCGCCCATGTTTGCGTTCGCGCATATGGACCGACGCGAAACGGCTGCAATTGAACGTCCCCTTGAGGTGGACGTTCAGCACCGCGTCCCATTCTTCTTCGGCCATGTTGAAAATCATCCGGTCGCGCAGGATTCCCGCTACGTTGACCAGGATGTCGAGCTTGCCGAACTCCTTGATCGCCTGATTTACCAGCGCCTCGGCGTCCGTCCACTTCGCGACGTTGCCGTAATTGACCGTGGCCTTCCCGCCCGCGGCCTTGATTTCCGCGGCCACCTGGTCGGCGGGCGAACTGGGTTCCTTGTCGCCGGCAAGCGTAACCCCGAGATCGTTGATCAGGACGGCGGCGCCCTGTGCTGCCAAACCTTTCGAAATCGCCCGGCCCAGTCCGCGTCCCGCACCGGTTACGATTGCCACCTTGCCATCGAGCTTGCCCATAGTTCCTATGCCTCTGTTCCGCTTTTGATCGAGTTTTGGATAGCCCTTGTAGTAACGCGGTTATAGCCAAAACCCACGGCGCTTAACAATGCGCCAGATCGTACCGGACCAAAGGCTGCCAGCCAGGACCTGAAGCGCGGGCAAGCCCCTTTTGGTGGCCGAACTGTCTCAGCACCCTAGTCCTAAGTCTCATAGCCGTTAAGTTAAACAGTGGGGTGGGCGTCCCGCCCGCCAGGGAGGAGAGGCGGGCAGGGCGCCCGCCCCACTGAAAAAAGACCCAGCGTCAGAAGCGGTTGTTGCGACGCGCCATCTCGTGCAGCTTGGCGATGCGGGCGCGCAGCTTGCGGCTGCGGATGAGGCGCTCGATCGGCATCGGCAGGCGATAGGTCCAGTTACGATCGGCGATCGAGCCGGGCATATTGATTCGCTGCTGCCAGCCAAAGAGGTCTTGCAATGGCGCCAGCACCAGCCGCGATGGTGAGGCATACAGCGGCTCCAAAATGTCGTCGAGCATCGGCTCGTCCATCGCGGGTGCGGAAAGATCCAGCGTGGGAGGTAAGTTCAGCGCCTGCGCAAGCTGCTCGCGCTCGACCGGTGCGGCGTGATGCCACCACACCGCGAGGGTCTCGGTATCGTGCGTTCCGGTCACAGCGACGGAAACCTCCGGGTATTCCGAAGGCGGGACGAAACGCTCGTCGGGAGTGCCCCAATCCTTCTTCTCCCATCTCAGAACCTTGAGCCCCATCACTCCGAGCGCGGTCAGCGACTTCCGCACCCAGGGCGGGATGGTGCCCAAATCCTCGCCGATCAGCGCGTCCGGTCCGACTTCGTCCTTGAGCATTTTGAAGAAGGTTTCGCCCTGCTCGCGTTGGGCGCTCTCTTCCTCGGGGTAAAAGCAGCCAGGGACGCTGGTATCGGGCCCGAAGGAATAGGTGCGATAAAAACCGATCACGTGGTCGATGCGCAGGAGGTCAAACAAGCTGGCGGCGTGACGCGCGCGCGCCCGCCACCATTGGAGGTCGTCAGCCCGCATCCGCGGCCAGTTGGGCATCGGCAAACCCCAGCGCTGGCCCGTCGAACTAAATGCGTCAGGCGGCGCGCCGACGGTGCGCTCGAGATCGAACAGTTCCTGGTTGGCCCACACGTCGGAGCTATCGCGCGCGGGCAGAAAGGCAAGGTCGCCGCTGAGCGCGACGCCCATAGCCGCCAACTCCTGGCGGATCGCGGTCCATTGGTGCCAAGCCAGAAACTGCCAGTAACAATACATTGCAATCGGATCTTGCAGTTCGCGGCGAGCGGCCTCGAGCGCTTCGGGGTTGCGCGCTTTGAGTTCCTTCGGCCAATCTTCCCATTGGGCCCAGGCGAGACGATCCTTTAGCGCGCGAAAGAGCGCATACTCCGGGAGCCAATGGCGATTTTCGACCGCAAACTGTTCGAACGCGAGATGTTCCTCGGCCTCGCGCTGCCCGTGCCAGTGCGTGAACGCCGCCTCCAACAAAGGTAGTTTTAGCGCCCGCAACTCCGCCCTGGGAACCTGCCGCCGCCTTCCGATCTGAGCGCGGGCATGTTCGAAATCCGAGACCGGCACTCCTGCCAACCCGGCCACTGAGATATAGAGTGGATCGATCGAGAAAGCGCCGAGCGCACTATAGGGACTGTTCTCGCCGGCGGCGGATTCGCTCAGCGGCAGGAGCTGGAGTACGCGATGTCCCATCTGCAGCATCCAATCGGCAAAAGCCCGCAGGTCAAGGATCTCTCCCCGGCCGAGGTCGTTGCCGCTCCTCAATGAGAAAAGCGGCAGGAGAATCGCCGCCGCCCGTTTGATCATCAAATTTGCCAAAGAAAGATTACCACCCGGCTCCGGCCGATCGGCCTTGGTTTCCTCACTAAGTTAACAGAGGCTCGAAGGCTTTTCGAAGAGCGGCGCAACGCGAGGCTCGCTACGATGCGCTAATTTGTCCGAGAGTGTGAGCTAAACCATCGATTTCTCCGCCTGGGCGAAACCCGACTTGATCGGATACTGGCGTACTGCGCGCAGTACCGCTATGTTGCGAGAGGATACCCGCACAACGGGGATGATTCGAAAAATCAATTGACGGAGCCGAGAATATGACGTTTGGGGTCTTATATGAGCTACAGCTTCCGCGTCCCTGGGGACCTGATGCGGAATATAAACTGGTTCAGAACGCACTTGAGCAGGTCGAATTAGCCGATAAGGCCGGTGCCGATTACGCGTGGGCGGTCGAACATCACTTCCTGGAAGAGTATGCGCATTGCTCGGCGCCGGAGGTCTTTCTGGCCGCATGCAGCCAACGCACCAAGCGGATTCGGCTCGGGCACGGGATCGTCGCGCTACCGCCGCTTATGAATCCGACCTTTCGGGTCGCGGAGCGGATTGGCATGCTCGATCTGGTATCGGGCGGACGGGTCGAATTCGGTACCGGCGAGACTTCGTCCAACGCCGAACTGGACGGGTTCCTGGTACCCCGGGAAGACAAGCACGCCATGTGGCGCGAGGCGCTCGAGGTGGTAGTGCGAATGATGGTCGAGGAGCCCTTCGGCGGCCACAACGGCAGATTCATCAAGGCGCCCGTGCGCAACGTGATACCCAAGCCGCGTCAAAAGCCCCATCCGCCGTTGTGGTTGGCATGCTCCAAGCTCGAAATGATTAAGGTCGCCGCGAAGCTGGGAATCGGCGCTCTGACCTTCGGCTTTGTGTCGCCCGACGAGGCGCGCCAATGGACCGAAGAATACTATCGGATCATCGAAAACGAATGTGAGCCGATCGGATATTCAGTCAACGCCAACATCGCGTTCACAACCTTCTACCTGTGCGGGCGCGACGGCGAGCGGGCGCGTCAATTAGGCCGCGACGGCGCCGCGTTCTTTTTCCATTCTTTCGGCCATCATTACCTTTTCGGCCAGCATGAGCCGGGCAAGACCAGCGTTACTGAGAACTTCAAACCCAACGCCGCCGCCGCTGCCGCCGCAGTGCCCGGCGATTCCTTCGGCACGCCGGACGATATCCGCCGTTACCTGATGCAATGGGAGAGCACCGGCGTCGACCAGATCCTGTTGCTGCCGCAAAACGGCAATGTTCCACACGAGGCTATTTGTGAATCCCAGAATCTCTTCTTCCGGGAAGTGATGCCGGAGTTTCGCGATCGCAATGAAAAGCGCCTGAAGGAAAAGGCCGCCCGGCTTGCGCCAGCGATCGAACGCGCCCTCAAGCGCAAGAAGCCGGTCGAACCGCCTACGGAAAAGACCATCGTCAAAGCGTTCGGCAAATTCGGCATATTCAACGCCGAAGCGACCGACCAAAAATGAACGGCTAACGTGCAGCAGGCGGCGGAAAGGAATCTCCGCCACCTGCTTTCTCACTTTTACTCTCTTCAGAGAGAAAGAATTGTGGGGTCGTGACCGACCGACTATTGTTCCACTCCGGCGTCGGCGAAGAACAGCCGCTTGACGTCGATCAGTTTCGCGTCGTCCTTGAGCAGTTCCTGGCCTGCGGGCGAGGTCATGGCGCGCTGGAAGGAATCGAAGTCGTCGTACATCTGGAATACCGCCCGCGCGCAATCCGGCTTGTCACCGAGTTGTAGAGTTTTGCCCACGTAATAGCCGCGTAGGCCCTCTACGCGCGCCGCCAGCTTGGTGTGAACGGTCAGGTAATGGCGTTCGGCTTCATCCGCCGTACCGAAGGAAGGCTTGTAGTTGACGTGAGCGATGACCAGAAAGCATTGCTGGCCGGGCTTGCGGCTATCGAACGGAACAATCGCCTCGCCCTCGGCATGGATCATCTGCACGTTGGCCAGATGCTCCTGGGTGTCGACCAGCACTTGCATGCCGGCAGGACCGTTTACCGAATTCATAAAGTCCTGGGTGCTGTTGAACCACATGATCGCGGTCCGGTAGGGCTTGGCGCTGCTTTCCGGTTTCGGAGTGAAGGCAAGCTGCGTGTCGCGGATGCGGCCGGCCAGATACATACTCACTCCGGTAAACTGCTTGGCCAATGCCATGTGGACGTCCCGGTAATGGCGCTCTTCGGCGGCGAGGTCGGAACCTTTGAAGTCGAACGTGACCATCATTATGTGCATGGCGCCTCTCCTTGTGCCGGCACGTGATGTTTCTCGTGAAAAGTCGCCCATTGCCGCCGCAATTGCAACTCGGCGGCATAAGCGCCTATGTTCTGGCAGTGAAGGAGGATCGTGATGGCCCAGCGCGCGAACAAGTTAATCGCATTACCCGGCGGCACTTTCGGCATCGACGCGTCGCTGATGTGTCCCGAGGACAAACGCTACGTCGAGATGATAACACCCACCTTCCTGATCGAGCATCCCAAGGGCCTGGTGCTGTTCGACACCGGCTATAGCTGGAAGATGGCCGAGGATTTCGACGCCTACATGGAAGACCTCGCCAAGCTCAAGCTGATTGTCGATCACCGCCCCTTCACGCGCGACCTGGTCGTCGACGAGCAACTCCGCCATCATGGCTACGATCCTGCCAAGGTCGGTTACGTGGTGGTGTCGCATGGGCATTACGATCATGCGGGAGCGGTCGGCCTGTTTCCCGAGGCCCAGATCTTCGCGATTGCAGGTGAGATGCGCTACGCGGCGTGGCCTGACAAGCGTCATGTCAACCTGGGCTTCAAATCCACCGATATCGCGGCCACCCGCGCTTTCAACTGGACCGAGCCCGATTCCGATCACGACCTGTTCGGCGACGGCAGCGTGCTCATCCTCAAGACTCCCGGTCACACACCCGGCGAATGTTCACTCAAGGTGCGCCTGAAGAACGAGACCGTGATGCTGACCGGCGACACGCTGCATCTGCGCATGCAGCTCAAGACCCTCAAAGGAACGGGCGGCGACTACAATCCGCAGCAGGCCGCCGAATCGGTCAAGCGCGTGGTCGACGTCGCCAAGGCTGAAGACGCAAGGATTTGGGTCAATCACGACCCCGACGACTGGGCGGAATATCCGCATCAGATTGAATAGATGCCTCGCCAATCCAGTAGGGCGGGCGTCCCTGCCCGCCATTCCGGGTTTCACGGCCACACCTACTTGTATGTTTCAAGCTTCGGCCATCGGCATCGATGGCGGGCAGGGACGCGCGCACTACTAATGAAACCCGCGGCGAGTCCTTAAGTTAGGTCGCCGCGACCGGTCAGGGCAGGATCGCGAAGGCGCGGGCCGGAAAACCGAGACCGCGCTCCGGCTTCGGCCAGCTTGCGACGATTAGCGCACCGGTGGCCGGGACCTGATCGAGGTTGGCCATCACCTCGATTTGCCAGTGGCCGTGCTTGAGCAGCCACGCTTCGGAATCGAGATGCTCCGTCGTGTCGGTGTCCATCGATTCATGGCCGTTGGCTACGATGCCGCGTTGATCGTAGAGGAACTTGATCGCCTCAAATGACCAGGCCGGGAACGGATAGCGTTTGAAGCGCGCCGGATTGGCGGTCCAGTCCTTGTACATATCGGTGCGCAGGGCGGCGAATGATCCGCGTGGGACCCGACCGTAGCGCTTCTCCCAGGCCTTGATGTCATCGACGGTTAGCGCATGGTCGGGATCGCGCTGGAGCATCGGCGTGATATCGAAAACCACCAGCGGCAGAATCATCTGCTTGACCGGGATCTGGTCCATAGTCTGGCCGTTAACGTCGAAATGCGCAGGCGGGTCCATGTGCGTGCCGTACTGCCCAACCATCGAGTAGAAGAAGGCGCGGAATCCATCTTTCTCGATCGTGTAGGGCTGCCCGGTCTCCGGACTCGCGGCTGCCGAAAACGCCGCCTGGCCGAACCCTTTCCACACCGGTGTCAGGGGGCTGAAGGAATGGGTAAGATCGACGAATCGCTTCGCGGCGATGATTTTGTACGCGTCGGCGAGCGACCCTCCCGCAGCCCAGGAGACGGACGCAGGCGCGCTAAACAGCGCGGCCGCCAGCAGCGCTATCCATAACCGGATTGACGGCTTAGCCATCTTTTTGTTTATCACGATTGACCTCGCATCCTCGGCGGCGATTCCATCTAAAAGAAATCCGTCCCGCAAGATCGAGCTTTGTTCAACCGCCGAGCCGGTGCGTACGGAACAGTCTGCTTCAGTAAGCCCGACGCGATTAGCTCGGCATAGTATGCGCGAGGCGAGAGTGAGAGAAAATTTCGAGCGGCCGCCAATCCAATTGCAACCTGACGGTGTAAACGTTTATGTTCTGCTTGGCGTGGGCTTTTGCCGCGCTGATAAGGGGGGCACGGTTTGCTTGCCAGCGTGATGTCAAGCGCGCTTGCCGGGGTTGATGCGTTCGCGGTCGAAGTCGAGGTCGATATCGCCAACGGCATCCCGGGCTTCAGGACCGTCGGCCTGGCGGAAGGGGCGGCCCGCGAATCCCTGGACCGCGTCAAAGCGGCGATCAAAAACTCCGGTTACGATTTTCCCCATCGGCGGCTTACGGTAAATCTCGCTCCCGCGGATACCCGCAAGGAGGGCTCGGCTTTCGATCTGCCCATTGCGCTTGGACTGCTCGCCGCCAACAAGGCACTCAAGCGCGACCGTCTGCATGATTATCTAACCTTGGGGGAGCTATCGCTCGACGGCCGGGTCAAAGACATTAAGGGAGGCTTGCCCACCGCGCTTCTGGCGCGCGCGCATAAATTCGCCGGCGTCATCCTTCCGCGTCCCAACGCACTGGAAGCCGCAGTCGCCGGCGAAGGGATTTCCATCTACGGTGTGGACTCCCTGCAGGAGACGGTCGAGTTCCTCGATGGTCTGCGCGAGCTTACGGCGGTCAAGGCCGACATCGGCCAGGTGTTCGGCTCCGCCAATCACTACGACGTGGATTTCAGCGAGGTGCGCGGGCAGGAGCAGGCCAAGCGTGCGCTGGAAGTGGCGGCCGCGGGCGGACACAACGTGCTGATGATCGGGCCGCCCGGCTCGGGCAAGACAATGCTGGCCAAGCGGCTCCCGACGATCCTCCCGGAAATGACCTTCGAGGAAGCGATTGAAACCACCAAGGTGCACAGCGTGATGGGGATGATGAACGGGCATGCGCTGATTGCGACGCGGCCGTTTCGCTCGCCCCATCACACGATCTCCGACGCCGGACTGATCGGCGGCGGCTCGGTGCCGCGCCCGGGCGAGGTCAGCCTGGCGCATCACGGCGTGCTGTTCCTCGACGAGTTGCCGGAATTCCGCAAAAACGTGCTGGAGGTGCTGCGCCAGCCGCTGGAGGATTTGCGCATCACGATCTCGCGCGTGATGGGGACGTTGACCTTTCCCGCCAGCATCATGCTGGTGGCGGCGATGAATCCCTGCCCGTGCGGCTTTTCCACCGATCCGACTCACGAATGCACCTGTTCGCCGCTGATGGTGCAGCGCTATCGTACGCGCATTTCCGGACCGCTGCTCGACCGTATCGACATCCATATCGAGGTCCCCGCGGTCAGGTACAAGGAATTGACCGACAACCGCACGGCCGAACCGTCGGATGCGATTCGCGAGCGCGTGGATCGGGCGCGCAAGCTGCAGCTGGAACGCTTCAGCGGCAAACAGCTGTTCGGTAATGCGCAGATGGGCGCACGCGAGCTGACTGCCTATTGCCAGGTCGACAGCGCCGGCGAGCGCCTGCTGGAGCTCGCAATCAACCGGCTCGGCCTGAGCGCGCGCGCCTATACCCGAATCCTCAAGGTGGCGCGCACTATCGCCGACCTGGACGCCGGCGGCCCCATCGCCGCGCATCATATCAGCGAAGCGATCCAGTACCGATCGCTGGATCGCGCCAGCTCGTAAGCGAATAGCTATATCAACAGATCGCGGCTGCCGCGTGCGCTTTGTGGAAAAGTGCACTGAGCGAACTTCCATCCCTGCGGTGTGAGCCGTTAAATAGTATCGAGACGCGGAGGTGACGCGGGATGAAGGTTTCACGCAACGCACCGTGCCCGTGTGGCAGCGGGCGTAAATTCAAGCGCTGCTGTGGCCTGGCGCAGGTCAGCCAATCAATGTTGACGCGTGACGCAGCGAGGCAGGAGTCCGAAGCGGACCCTGTGGCGCTTTGCGCGGAAATCGCTGAGCAATGCGGCCGCGACCCTTTCCTGATGAACGAAGCGATATTATCGGGTTCGCAGATAAGCCCCGACGGTGCACGCGCTACAGTCACGCCGGTCCTGCTCACCGCGCCCGAGCCGACGATCCGCGAAGCGGCGGCGCTAGGGGTGCTCGACTCCGATCCCGAAGCGCGCCGCGCCACTGCTGCCGCGCTGGCGCACGAATACCGCGGTATCACGCGGGCCACGCTACGCCGCCTGATCACGATTCGCCGCTGGCTGCCGGAGGCCGAACGGGCCCTCATCGATCAGGCGGTCAAGAACGCGCGGCTTGAGGGTATCAAGTGCGCGCCGTGGGAGGCAGGCGAGAAGGTCGTCGAGATTCGGGCCTCGGTGCCCGACGGGGTGGGTGCACAGATGGCTATGGTAATCAGCAAGCCTGCTGGCGGTTATCGGCTGTCCGGGCTGTTGTTCAAGCAGGGCAAGGGAGTGGCGGATGCATGGTCCAACGACCCGGAGCCGCGGCGAGAAGTCAAACGGATGCTCAAGCAGGCCACTTCCGGGGTCCCGCTGCTTGAGGTGTCTGCCGCCTTTCTCGACCGCCTGATCGCGCATTATTTGCTTGAGGGCCTGGCCCGGAACCTGATGGCGCCGGTGCAGTTGCTGAAGGTGGCCGAAATATTGCGCGCCCCGCAATGGCAGCCGGCGCCGACGGGATGGCGGGAGATGCTCGACGACCTGATCACGCAGGTGCCCGAGAGCATGCGGGCGCCCGCTTCTGTAAGCGCGATAGTCGAGTCCAGCGCGGTCTGGGCGACCGGCGGGCACTGGGCCGTGTGCTGGCTTGAGGATGAGTCGAGTGTGGCGGAGATAATCAATTGCGTCGGGCAGCGGCCTCTGAAGGCGCTTCGCGCCGCGATCCTCGATCACGTCACCGAAAAACGCCGGGCCGTCTGGGCCGAACGCTTTACCCTGACCGCATTATGGATGCAGCAGGCCGAGGCCAGCGCCCGGCTCCCGTGGCGCAATCTCGCGATCGTGGCCCGCGCACTGCTTGATGGAGTCCCGCTGCGCGAGATCGCACTAATGCGTTGGATCGCCCGCGAGTCCGCTATTTGTATGAACGAAGAATACGCACAAGCCTGACGCCGCTATGGGAAGCTGACTATCGCGGACGCGCCCCTGAAGTTCGCGCCGCGATGCTGTGGGTCGTGTTTCTCGGCCGACTGTGGAAAATGGCAACCTAATCGGCAAATACTCCGAGCGGTATCCAGTCTTCTTATCTAGCGCCGCAACTCCTCAAGCAGGCGTCTCAGCAATCTACGCAGCCGGGCCCCTTTAGGCGTTGCCAACGTGGTTGCGGGGGTCGCGGTTGCGGGGCCTTCAAATCGCGGCTCACAGAGCTTATGGCGGTTGCGGTGGCAGACGGCTTGCCCGACGCCGTCGGTGTGGGCTTGGCCGTCGGGGTCGCGGTGGGCTTGGCCGTTGACGTGGCACTCGGCTTGGCCGACGGTGTTGCGGTGGGGCTCAGCGTCCGCGTTGGAGTTGGAGTCGAAGTGGGTGCGGCGCTGGGCGTTGGGGTCGGAGTGGCGCCCAGGAAAATCAGGACGCGGTTGTTGCCGCTATCCGCGACGTAGAGATTGCCAGCCGGGGTCCAACGCGGCGCCGCCATCGTCTTGGAATCTCATTTTTACTGTCGCCGGGTTTGCGAAACCGAAACTAACCGGCCCGCCACTCAAGCATAGGTCGGCGGAATCCAGTCCGTTCTGGTCGCAGCCATCGGTGGTGAAACTGCCGTCCTGCCCGAACACGCGGTCGGCCAGGATCGAGCCGTGCGCGAGCGGCTGGTCAAACTCGAGGACCCGGTTGTTGTCGGAGTCGGCAATGTAAAGATTGCCGCCGCTATCAGGCTTAGGGCGAGCGGGTTGCAGAGCGTGTCGGGACCCGGGGAATTGCCGAGATTGCAATCCCCAGTCGTCGGCACGCCGTCCTGGCCAAAGACCATGTCCGCGGTCATGTTGGTGAGCGGAGTGTTGAACTCGACCACGCGGTTATTGGAACTATCGGATATCCACAGATTTCCCGCCGCATCGATCGCCACGCCCGCCGGGGAGCATAGCGTATCGGCGGTAGGCGAGGCCGCGCCCAGATTGCACAGATTGGTGAACATGTCACCGTTTTGGCCGTAAACGCGATCGGCAAACGTGTCTTTTGTAAAGGGACTGTCGAACTCGACCACCCGGTTATTGCCGGCGTCGGCCACGTAGAGATTACCGTTGGCGTCGACGGCGAGTCCGACCGGCGCACGCAGCACCCGACTATCGCCGGTATCCGCGGCCCACAGCGCGCCGGTTCCGTCAAACCCCAGGCCGCTCGGATTGCACAGCGTCAGTCCGCTGATAGAAGGGTTAATGCAATCCGAGGATACGGTGTCGGGCTGCCCGATAAGCAACGCCGCCACGGCACCGGTTCTGGGTGTGCCGTAGTAAACGATTCGGCTGTTGGCGGTATCCGATACCCATAACCTCGCCAAGGCTATCGATCGCCACGCCTTGGGGCCCGCATAAGCTCGCGGCAGTCGGCGAAACGCAGGTGTTGGTGATCAAGTCGGGCTGCCCCAGGGCCATGGTTGCGGCTTCGCCATTGACGATTGGAGCGGGAAACATCAGCACCCGATTGTTAAGCGTGTCGGCCACATAAACGTCGCCTTGCGCGTCAACCGCCACGCTCGAAGGCGCCCATAATCCCGCCGGAATTGCCGGGATGGTCTGCCTGAACCCAACGTCGCCGTTGGGGAACGCGGAATTCTGGTTTGGGAAATAAGAGAAAAAATCCGGTTGCCCGAGCTCGACGGTGGCCGGGTCTCCATTACCAAAGCCCTCCGCGTCGGGAAAGCTCAGCACCCGGTTATTGTCTTGATCCACTACATACAGGCGATGGGGCGTCGTGCTGTGTCAACCGCCACCGCCCACGGAGGTTAAATCCGTGAGGGTCGACGAAGTTGACTCCCGCGTGACTGAAGTCCTCCTGGCCCAAAACCAGGTCAGCATTGGTGTCGCCGGGAATCGGAATGGCGCCGCTGCTCAGCGCGGCGAGAGCAAACAGGCTCGACAGTGCCACGATGGTGCCGAGCAGGAGTCTGGGCGACTTGATAAATCGCTTTATTGTAGACCTCTACGTGACCGGCACTGTCCCCGACGGCCCCCGCGTGGGAGATGGTGCCAGCCGCCACAGCTTTCCACATTTTGGCGATATCGTGAAACAGTAGGAATAGTTATCTAACTAATATGTAGCATAATGGTCCGAATTCCTTCAACCAGAGCGTGGTGCCGTTGCGAAATAGCCAATGGCGGTAAATCTCAATTTACAGCTATACAAAAAGATGAATTCGATGGCCTCCGAAGCGATTCGACCCCGACCGGGTGGCGCCGCGAGCGCCGCTTACTCCCGCCTCACGCCGGTCGGGCAAGCCGGTCCAAAGCCGCCGATTGCGTGGCCGGGCTGCCCGTCAAAAGGGTCCCTGGCTGCATCAATTCAGGGCCTTCTGGTTAAAAGGGGCAACCGCGATGAACCGTCAACTCCAAAAATCAAATAAGGATGATTTGTGCTCGCTTCGCCGATGGGATAGGTAGCAGGAACGAGGGGGATGAGCGCGGGAATTCCAGCTCTCCATAGTCGTGGCCGTGAGAGGTTGATGGCGGGAACCAAAAAGCTGGCACAGGCATTCGACTCGGCGCAAGCTGTAATTGGTATAGCGTCCGCGCCAGCGCAAACAACCAACCGGCGATTACCCGGGACCCACCCGGAACCCGATTTGCGGTTGGCGTGCTGGAACCAATCAGAGGGGTCCGTCTGATGTGGTATTTGATCGGCTCATTCGTCAAACAATTTCCGACCTACTTGATTGAAGATCTGCTTCGGAGCAGAAAGTGCTTGCGTTTAGCGTCACTTATGCCCATCAATAGAAGGAGACCTTATGGTTGGGGCTTTACGACATAAGCCATTCCAATGGCGGGTGGCACCTGGCTCGGCCCTCGCGTGGGTTTGCGCGGCGCTCATGCTGGCCTTGGCGCTGAGTTATCCGGGCGCCGCCCGAGCCTTTACGGCCGAGCAGGCCGACAAGGGCCGCGAGGTCTTCCGCCTTCAATGTGCGCGCTGCCACGGCCCCGACGGCCAAGGCATCAGCAACATCTGGAGGGGCATGACGGCGCCGCCGCTGATCGGTCCCAGCGCTCTTCCGCTCGATCCCCGAGCCTACCAAAAGATGCGTCATTTCCAGTTCCGGACCGTTCGCGATGTCTATGAATTCGCCTCCGCGGTGATGCCCGCCGATCAACCGGCGAGTCTCAACGCGCAGGATTATTGGAACGCGATCGCTTTCGTGCTGAGCGCCAACGGAGTCCCGGTAAACGGCAAGGTGCTAACCGAGGATGTGGCCGCCAACATGTCGCTGGCCCAGCTCCAGCAGCGTAACAAGGCAACTGCTAATGGCGCGGAGGGCATGCCTCCCCCGGCTGGCAATGCACCCGCGATCGAGGGTCAGGGCGGCGGCCAGAAATGAAGTACGGCGCGATTGCGGTGGCTGTGCTGATCCTGATTGGCGGCGTCGCCACGGCACTGCTTTCCGAGCGGCCCTGGCTGCCACGCTCCGACGTGGTTCAGCCGATTCCCTTCAGCCATCGCATTCACGCCGGCGACCATAAGATTCCCTGTCAGTTCTGTCACGAGTACGCGCGTCGATCGGAAAACGCCGGGGTGCCACCGATCGAACGATGCGTCGGTTGCCATGCCAGCCTGGCCGAGCAGGTGGCGTTGCGCCCGGTGCGCAAACCCTGGATCGACCGTGAACAAGCGCCCTTCGAGGTGCGTTGGAACCGGGTCTACACCCTGCCCGATTTTGTGCGTTTCTATCACTCACCTCATATTCATGCGGGCATCCAGTGCCAAAGCTGCCACGGACCGGTTCAAACCATGGATCGAGTCACTCCGGTGTTTGAAATCAACATGGGTTTTTGCATCAACTGCCATACCGATCGCCACGTGAGCATCGAGTGCTCCACCTGTCACTACTGATGACGCGTCACTGCCGATAAGGACAGCTCAATGCCTCCTGAAGTATCCAGACGCTCGTTTCTGAAGTTGGCTGCGGCAACCGGCGCCGCCGCCGCGATTCCCGGATGCAAGCCGGCCGCACGCCACCTTATTCCGTATGTCATACCCGACGAGAACGTCATTCCCGGCGTCCCCAGCTTTTACGCCACCTCGTGCAACGAATGCTCCGCCGGCTGCGGAGTCGTTGCCCGGGTGCGCGAAGGCCGGGTGATCAAGCTGGAGGGCAACCCCGCCGACCCGATTGGCGCCGGGGCGTTGTGTGCACGCGGGCAGGCTGCATTGCAGGAACTCTACAATCCCGATCGTCTCCAACGGCCCCATCGGCGCGGTGCCGACGGCCGGATCAATCCGGTGAGCTGGGAGGACGCCATGGCCCAGCTCAGCAAAGCCTTGCGGGAAGCGGGAATCGAGGAGACCGACCGCGTCGCCTTTATCGGGCCGCCGATGGGTCCGGCTGATGAACGGATCGTCGGTGACTGGCTGAGCGCGTTCAACTCGCGGATGCGCCTGGCCTACGCTCCGATTAACGACGCGCAGGGTCGGGCCGCAATAAGTTTTTGTTTTGGTCAGGAGTACAAACCGGTCTATCGGATCGATCGGGTGCAAGTGCTGCTCTCTTTGGGGGCCGATTTCCTGGAAACCTGGGACTCGCCGGTGGAACTGGCGCGCCAATTCGGCGCTTTCCATACGCCCTCGCACGGCGGCGAAAAGTCCACAATGGGACTCGCCTACTACGTTGGACCGCGGATGAGCCTGACGGCGGCCAAGTGCGACCAATGGTTTCCCTGCCGGCCGGGGTTCGAGGCGGCGGTCGCGCTGGCGATGCTGCGCGTGATTGTGGATCAGGGCCTGGGCCATCCCGCCGGTATCGATCCCGCCAGTCTGCACAAGTTTGTCGCCCCCCACGATCCCGCCACGATCGCCGCCAAAACCGGTGTTAGCGCGAAGTCTATCGAGCGGATGGCGCAGTCCTTCGCCCACGCCGATGCGGCCCTGGCCCTGGCCGGCAGCGACGACGACGCCGCGCACGTGGCCGCCTGGATGCTCAATGCGATCACCGGCAATATCGGCAAGACGGTCAATCTAACCGCCCCGGCAAAGACGGTAACCGCTGCCGGCGACCGTGCGGCACTGCTGGAAGCGATGCGGGCGGGCGATATCAAGGTGGCCGTCATCGCGCAGACCAATCCATTGTTTTCGATGCCCTCGGGCGCGCGCTTTGACGAGGCGCTGAGCAAAGTGCCGCTGGTGGTGTGGTGCGGCACCGTTCCCGACGAGACCGCGCAGCGCGCGCATTTGTTGTTGCCTGCCGATCACTGGCTCGAGGCATGGGGCGACAGCGCGCCGCGCTCAGGAGTTCATGGGCTCAGGCAGCCCACCATGACCCGGGTCATGTATAGCAAGGCGCTCGGCGACATCCTGATCGACTCGGCCCGCGCGGGATCCAAGGAGCACGCCGCGACTTACGCGGATGCGCAGCATGCGGTTGCGGAGGTGTGGTCGGAGCGCTTCAAGAGTTCCGGTGGCACCGCCAGCTTCGATGATTTCTGGGACCAGTCGCTGCGTGAAGGCGGTCACTTTGAGGCCGCAAAATTCGTCGCGGTCAAGTTTCAGCCAGGAATCTTCGAAAAGCCGATCGAATTGCCTGATACATCCGATCAATCGGCGTTGACCATGGTCGCCTATCCGCACATCTTCTGGTACGACGGCCGCGGCGCCGACAAACCGTGGCTGCAGGAGATTCCTGAGCCGGTCTCCCAGATCGTCTGGGACGCGTGGGTTGAGATCCATCCCGACACCGCGAAAAAGCTCCAAGTAGCGGAGAACGACATCGTACAGTTGGCCGCTTCGCAGGGAACCATCGAGTTGCCCGCGCATCTCACCACCGGAGTGCATCCTGGCGCGCTTGCCGTACCGATTGGCCAGGGCCATACGAGCTATGGCCGCTACGCCAAAGGGCGTGGCGCCAATCCATGGCCAATGCTGGCGGCCGACAGCATGACGGTGTCGGTCAAAGCCATCCGCACCGGCGCACAGCGCGAATTGGTGACGCCGCTGGGTTCCTCCGACATGCGGGGACGTCCGATTGTCGAGGTGATGAGCCTCGATGAATTTCAAAAGGGCATCAAGCCGGCGCCTTGGGAGGAACCCTTCCCGGAGCCTTACGAAACCTATCCGCCGATAAACTACCCCGAGCACGAATGGGGCATGACGATAGACCTCAACTCGTGCACTGGATGCAGCGCCTGCATCGCGGCCTGTTACGCCGAGAACAACGTACCGTTTGTGGGCAAGGAGCTAGTCGCGGACGGGCGCATAATGTCGTGGATTCGTTTGGAGCGTTATATTCCGGAAACCACGGATTCGCCCACACTGTTGACCACGCCGATGCTGTGCCAGCAATGCTCGCACGCGCCGTGCGAGCCGGTCTGTCCGGTGTTCGCCGCCGTGCATAGCAACGAAGGGCTCAATCTCCAAGTCTATAACCGCTGCATCGGGACGCGCTATTGCGAAAACAACTGTCCCTATAAGGTTCGGCGATTCAATTGGTTCAAGCCCGAGTGGCCCAAGCCACTTGACCTGCAACTCAATCCCGACGTAACGGTGCGCGGCGCCGGAGTGATGGAGAAATGCACGTTTTGCGTCCAGCGCATCCGGCACGCGGAAATCCAAGCCAAAATCGAGGATCGCAAGGTGCTGCATGACGGTGAGATCGTTCCAGCCTGCGCGCAGGCCTGCCCGAGCCGGGCGATCACCTTCGGTGACATGAAGGACAAGAACAGCGCGATGATGAAACGGCGCGCGGATCATCAGATCCGCACCTACAAGGCGCTGGAGCCGCTCAATACGCTGCCCGCAATCACTTATTTGCGCCAGGTTTATCGGCCCAGAGGAGACCTCTGACGTGGCGGTCGCACTTGAACCCGATTACCGCGAAATCGACCGCCAGGTGATGAAGACCCTGGAATGGCCGGGATGGAAGTTTTGGGTGTGGGTCGGCTCCCTGTTCCTGGTTGTGGTATGGGCGGCCGCCTGCTGGACCCGCCAAATCTATGGGGGGCTGGGGGTAACCGGACTCAAGCAGCCCACCATGTGGGCGGCATACATCACCAACTTCGTGTTCTGGGTCGGAATCGCCCACTCCGGAACCTTGATTTCGGCCATTCTCTATTTGTTCCGCAGCCGCTGGCGGACCGCCGTGTACCGGGTGGCCGAGACCATGACCGCTTTCGCAGTCATGACCGCGGGACTGTTCCCGCTGATCCATCTGGGCCGTGTGTGGTTCTTCTACTGGCTACTGCCCTATCCGAACCAGCGCTGGTTGCAACCCGACTTCCGGTCGCCCCTGGTATGGGACGCCTTCGCGGTCAGCACCTATCTGACCGTAAGTATTCTGTTTCTCTTCATGGGCCTGATCCCTGACGTGGCGACCGCACGCGATGAATCAACTGGATGGCGCAAGATTTTCTACGGGGCTCTGTCGCTCGGATGGCAGGGTTCGGATGACCAATGGCGTCATTTTTCCGGCGTTTACCTGCTGCTGGCCGGGCTCGCCACCCCGCTGGTGATTTCGGTGCACAGCGTGGTGTCGTGGGACTTCGCGATGGCGCAGTTGCCCGGATGGCACAGCACTATCTTCGCTCCCTACTTTGTCGCCGGCGCGATTTTCTCGGGTTGCGCAATGGTTTTGACCCTGATGATTCCGCTGCGCAAGTGGCTTGGCCTTGAAGAACTGATCACGCTCTGGCATATCGACAACCTGTCGCGGATCATTCTGTTTACTTCGTTAATCGTCAGCTACTCGTATGTCACCGAGACCTTCATGGTCTGGTATGCCAAAGATCCCTTTGAGATGGCGACCTTCCACTTTCGCTATTTCGGGCCTTGGGGAGTGCTGTTCTGGATTATGGTGGCGTGCAATTGCATCATCCCGCTGGCATTGTTCTCGGCGCGGGTCCGCCACAATCTGACCGCGCTGTGGGTGCTGTCGCTGTTTGTTAACGTCGGCATGTGGCTGGAGCGTCTGGTGATCATCGCGGGCTCGCTGGCGACCAACTTCATGCCCTCGCAGTGGGCGTTCTGGGTACCCAGTGTGACCGAGATCAGTATCACGATTGGCAGCTTCGCGTGGTTCTTGATGCTATTCAGCTTGTTCACCAGATTTCTGCCCATCATGTCAATGACTGAACTGAAGGAAGGGATTGCGTGGCTTCGGCAGGCGTTGCGTAAGGATTCGGCGGAGGCGGCATGAACGATTCAACGCAGATAATCGGCGTTTTCGCCGATGAGGAGGAATGCGTTCACGGAATCGAGACCCTGCGCCGGGCGGGTTACCCCAAACCACGCGTTTTCGCCCCGATTCCCAGCGAGAAGATTCTCGAGGCGCTCGAACTGCCCAAGAGTCCGGTCCGGGTGTGCGTACTGACCGGCGGCATCGTCGGCGTGATCAGCGGCTTCGCGTTGACTATCGGGACCTCGCTGACCTGGCCCCATGTTGTAGGTGGCAAGCCCATCATCTCGCTTACCCCCTACATCATCATTGCTTTCGAACTGATGATCCTGTTTGGCGCGTTATCCGGCGTGGCCGGATTTTTGTTCTTCGGTAGATTTCCCCGTTTGGAATCGCAGCGCGCATATTCGACCCGTTTCAGCGATGATCGCTTTGGGGTGGTGGTTGATTGCGCCGCGGACCAGAGCGCACGAGTCGAAAGGTTGCTCAAAGATGCGGGGGCGGAGGAGATCGAGCGTGAATCGGCATAGCGCAAAGGCGTGGGGTCTCGGCGCCGCGCTGTGCGGATGTCTGCTGTTCGCGCCGCGGCTTGCGCGCGCCTTCCCTTGGAGTATCGACATGTTCCGTGGCGAGTCGGTGCAAGCGATGGCACAGTCGCCGCGCGTGATGCCGCCGGGCACGCTGCCGATCAATGGCGAGGCGCCGATGTCGCGCGAAGATGCGTCGACAAAGCTCCACAATCCGCTCAAGCCGAGCACGGAAATCCTGAAGGCGGGCAAATCCCTGTTCGAGAGCAACTGCGCCGTCTGCCACGGCGGCGACGCCCGCGGCAACGGCACGGTCCGCTTCCTGTTGAGAGTGCCGCCAGCGGATTTGACGGCCGGGGTTGCGGCCCAACGCAGCGACGGTTACATCTACGCCACCATCCGCAACGGCAGTATCGTGATGCCCAGCTACGCGGATGCGATGTCGTCCAAGGAGCGCTGGGAAGTGGTGGTCTATGTGCGTTCGCTGCAAGCAAAGGTGTCCGCGAAATGAACGGACGCGAACGCACGGGAACAACCCTCGTGCTGATGGTGGCGGTAGTGCTCGGAGTCGCCGGCTTCGTGCTGGCGATGGCGACCGGCTCCGCGCAGCGGGTGTGGGAGGCGTTCCTGGTCAACCTGCTGTTCTGGATGGGCATCGCGCAGGGCGGAATCTGCCTGTCGGCTTCATTCTATCTCACTAACGCGCGTTGGGGCGGAGTCGGCCAGTACCGCTTGGCAGAGGCGTTCGTGAACTTCCTGCCACTGAGTTTTCTACTGTTCTGGGTGCTGTTTCTGGGCCGGCACCAGATCTTTGTCTGGGTCGATCATCCTCTGGCGGAAAAAGCGGACTGGCTCAACGTGCCGTTTCTGTTCGTGCGCGACGGGGTCTGTTTGGCTATCATGACCTTGCTGAGCCTGTGGTTCGTGCGTGTCTCGCGGCGCGAGGAGGTCCTTCGATGGGCCGCTACCGCGGGAGATATCGGCGACTCGCCCAAGACCATACGTCGCTTCGCCGTAGTGATAGCCCTGTGCTACGCGTACATCTACTCGCTCATCGCCTTTGACCTGGTGATGTCATTGGCGCCGCGATGGCACAGCACCCTGTTCGGCGCCTACTTCTTCACCGGCGCCTACTGGAGTGCGGTGGTCACGATGGCGCTGTTTGCGGTCGCTTCGGGGCGGGGCGTCAGCGCCCAGGTCGAGCCTCGCTTTCGCGCCGCCTTGCACGATATCGGCAAACTGTTCTTCGCCTGTTCTGTGTTCTGGGTTTATCTGTTGTTTTCCCAGTACATCGTTATCTGGTACGGCGATATCCCGGCCGAAACCTTCTTCGTAGTGCCGCGCGTGCAGCATCTGCCCTGGGGCGTGCTGGGATGGTCGGCCTTCATCCTGATCTGGGCGATCCCGTTCTTGGTGCTGATGGGTCAGCGGCCCAAACGCACCCCCGCCATCTTGCGGACGGTGGGCGTGCTAGGACTGATCGGGATGTGGATCGAGCGCTACGTGCTGGTGGTCCCCTCGCTGTCGCCCCGGCACATTCCATTTGGATGGGTTGAAGTGCTGATTACATTAGGATTTTTCGGTGCCTTCGGATTGACCGCGCTGCCGGGGCTGCGGCTGGTGCCCGCACCGGCGCTGGTGCGTCCCGAAGGCGGCCACGGAGGTGCGCAATGAGGCACTCTCCTTTGGGTTCGCCCTTACACGTTCACTTCTGGAAGAGGGACAAGGTTTTGAGGCCCTTGGGAGCGGTAATCCAGCGCCTGCTGCTCGGCTTTCTGGTGCCGGTGCTGCTTGCCGGGTGCGGGCAGGATTTTCCGGCCAGCACGTTTCGGCCCAGATCCGACATGGCTCGCTGGGTCGAAAACGTTTATTTCGAGGTCATCACCTGGGACAGCCTGATCCTGATCTTGATCTGCGGCCTCATCTTCCTGTGCCTGACCCGCTATTCGACCCGCGCGCCGGACCGTAACCCCGGCCCTCCCCCGCCGCACTTTGAATCGCTCGGGTTGGAAGTGGCCTGGACCGTCGGGCCCGCATTGATCTTGCTGTTTATCGCGGTTCCTTCGCTGCGCGTCGTGTTCCGCACGCAGCAAACGGCCCCACCGGCCGACGCGTTGATCATCAACGTCACCGCCCATCAGTGGTGGTGGCAATTCGACTATCCGGGTATGGACCTTCACACTGCCAACGAAGTCCATCTTCGGGTCGGCCGTCCGGTGCGCTTCCTGCTTCATTCCGGCGACGTGATTCACAGCTTCTGGATTCCGGCGATGGGCGGCAAGCGCGACGTGGTTCCCGGACATGTCAATGAATTGACCTTTACCCCGAAGGTCATCGGCGAATACGTCGGTGAGTGCGCCGAATTCTGCGGCCTGTCACATGCTAACATGGACTTTCGGGTCTTCGTGCAAAGTCCAGTCGCGTTTGACGATTGGCGTGCCAACCAGGCCTCGGGACCGCGAATCCCGCCACCCGGCCTGGCCCGCGAAGGCGAGCAGGTTTACATGACCAGCGCCTGCACCACCTGCCACACTATTTCGGGCTTCTCATCGGGTTTCATTGGTCCCAACCTGACCCATTTCGGCGGCCGTACTACGCTGGCGGGCGCAACGCTCATCAACACGCCTGATGATCTGGCGGCATGGCTAGCCAATCCCGAGGCGCTCAAACCCGGCGCGCAGATGCCGCCCTTGGGCCTCCGCGGCAAGGAATTGTCCGAACTGGTCGCTTATCTCGAAAGTCTTAAGTAGGAAAGCTGATGGTCGCGTTACCTAAGGAAGTACCCGTTGAAGAGAGCTACCTTGATGGCAGCCTGCTCGGATGGTTGACGACCATCGACCATAAGCGAATCGGAGTCCTCTACGGGCTGGCTACCCTGGTCTTCTTTCTGATGGGCGGTATCGAAGCGCTGCTGATGCGCATCCAGTTAGCGCGCCCGGACAACACCTTCCTAAGCGCATACCTGTACAACGAGATGTTTACCATGCACGGCACCACCATGATCTTCCTGGTCGTGATGCCAGTGGGACTGGGCTTCTTCGCCAACTTCATCCTGCCGCTTCAGATCGGCGCGCGCGACGTGGCTTTTCCGCGGCTCAATGCGCTGAGCTTCTGGATTTTCCTGTTCGGTGCGCTGGTTTTGAACGTCGGCTGGCTGGCTGACGTGGTGCCCGACGCCGGCTGGTTCGGCTATGCCAACCTGACCGAGCGCTACTATTCGCCGGGCCTCAACATTGATTTCTGGACCTTGGGGCTGCTGATTTCAGGCTTCGGCAGCGTGCTCAGCGGCATCAATCTGCTGGTTACGGTCATCAATATGCGCGCGCCCGGGATGACTTTCATGCGGCTGCCGCTGTTTGTGTGGTCGGTGATGGTGATGTTCGTACTGGTCCTGGTCGCCTTTCCGCCATTGACCGTCGGACTCATCTTCCTCGCGATGGATCGCTTCTTCGGCACCCACTTTTACCAGGTCATTGCGGGTGCGACACCACTATTATGGCAGCATCTGTTCTGGCTGTTCGGCCATCCGGAAGTTTACATCATGGTCTTGCCCGCCTTCGGCATCATGTCGGAACTGGTGTCGACCTTCTCGCGCAAGCCGCTTTACGGTTATCCGGTGATGGCCTATTCAACGGCGCTGATCGGATTCCTGTCCTATGGCGTGTGGGCCCATCATATGTTCGCGGTCGGGATGGGTCCGGCGGCCGATAGCGCCTTTGCCCTGACCTCGATGTTGATTGCGATCCCCACCGGAATCAAAATCTTCAGTTGGATCGCCACCATCTGGGGCGGCGACCTGAGGATGAAGACGCCCTTTCTGTTCGCCCTCGCCTTTATCATCCAGTTTACTATGGGGGGGCTGAGTGGCATCATGCACGCGCAGCCGCCCATCGACCTGCAGCAGACCGACTCCTACTTCGTCGTCGCGCATTTCCATTACGTGCTGTTCGGCGGCAGCGCCTTCGCGCTGCTGGGAGGTCTCTACTACTGGTGGCCGAAAGTCACCGGGCGCTTGCTCGACGAACGGCTGGGAAAACTCAACTTCTGGCTCATAGTCATTGGTTTCAACCTGACCTTTTTCCCGATGCATATCCTGGGCGCCGAGGGGATGCCGCGGCGCATCTATCACTACGCACCCGATATGGGATGGAACACTATCAACATGATGTGCACTATCGGCGCGTTTACCATGGCGCTGGCGGTGCTGGTCCTGCTGATCAACATCCTCAAGACCACGGCGCAACGGCGAGCTGGCGGGTCCCGACCCGTGGGATGCGCGAACCCTTGAATGGTCGATCCCGTCGCCGCCACCCGAGTACAACTTCAGAAACATTCCCCTGGTGCGAGCCCGCGACCAGTTCTGGCACGATAAATACGGCTACGAGGGAGCCCCGACGCCGGCCGTTACCGCGCCCGCCCAGGCGGCTGCCGAACTGATGGAACATATTCATATGCCGGCGCCGTCGATTTATCCGATTCTGCTCGCTGCGGGTATTACTATGGCGGTGGTTGGAATGGTGATCTGGCCGCGCGTCGCGATTACCGGTTTCATCCTCACTGTGTACTGCGCCATCGCGATGGCGTTCGAGTATCCCGAAGCGGGCTCCGATACTCCCACCGCGATCGGCGAGGCGACCGGGCTGGACAGCCGCAAAGTGGGCATCTGGTGCTTCATCGGCTCGGAGTCGCTGTTCTTCGCCTCGCTCATCGCCACCTACATGATTTATAAAGGCCGCGACCTCAGCGGTCCGACCGCCGATACCATTCTCAACGTGCCCTTGACGACCGTCACGACCTTCGTGCTGCTGATGAGCAGCTTGCTGATGGTGCTGGCGCAGGACGCCTATCGGCGCGGAGATCGGGCATCGGGATTGCGCTGGTTGCTGGGGACGATCGTGCTCGGCCTCATCTTCCTGGCGGGGCAGGTTTACGAGTTCACCAGCTTCTATCACGAAGGTCTAACGCTGCAGACCAACCTTTTTGGCCAGACCTTCTTTACCATGGTTGGATTTCACGGAGCGCACGTCGCCATCGGAGTGATTGTGCTGTTGGCGCTGGCCTGTGCCTCGTTAGCCGGGTGGTTCGAGCAGCGCCATCGCGACATCGCCGTGGAAGCCGCCGCGCTTTACTGGCATTTCGTCGACGTGGTGTGGATCGTAATCTTTAGTATCGTCTACCTGATGAGGGCGGTCGCAAAAGCATGACTTCGCAAGCGCAAACTGCCGAGGGCGCTCATGCCCCCCACGCCCATGAGGAATCCCGGACGCTCGCCTATCTGGTGGTGGCGGGTCTGCTTGCGGTGCTGACCGCGATGGAGGTGTGGGCGTCCTACATCCACGCTCTGCTGCCGATTCTGGTTCCTCTGCTGCTGGTGCTCTCCGGCGCCAAGTTCGCGCTGGTGGTCATGTTTTACATGCACTTGCGCTACGACAGTTGGACCTTCAGCGCCATCTTCCTGCCCCCGCTGCTGATTGCACTGGGCGTAGTGGTCATCCTGATAGTATTGATGCTTCGGTTTTTCGCGGGATTCTGACCGGCGCCGCCGCCATGGAGAGTCTGCATCCAAGCGTTATCATCGGGGTTCTGGCGATGGCCGCGCTGTACCTTGGCGCGGTTCGCATCAGCGGGCGCAAGGTTACAACGCTGCAGGCAACCGCCTTTGCCGCGGCGCTCGTCCTCATCCTGGTCTCCTTGTGCGGGCCGATTGACGAGCTCGAAGACGACGGGCTGTTCCTCGCTCACATGGCGCAGCATCTGATCCTGTGCCTGGTGATGCCGCCGCTGCTCCTGCTTGGCCTGACTGACTGGATGGCGCGGCCGCTGGTGATGAACCGCTGGGTGCGTCCTTTGTCGCGCATCCTGTGCAAACCGGTGGTCGCCTTCCTCACCTATAACGCCGTTCTGGTCGCTATCCACTCTCCGGGTATGTACGACCTGATGTGCCGGAACGACGCGGTCCATATCACGATCCATCTCGTGCTGATGGCCAGCGGGGTGATGTTGTGGTGGCCGATCCTAAGTCCGCTGCCGGAACTGCCACGCCTGAACTATCCCGCCCAGATGCTTTACTTGTTCCTGCTGCTGATCCCGATGGCGGCGGTGGCCGCGCCTATCAGCTTCGCCTCCGGGGTAATCTATCCATGGTATCTCGGAGTAGGTCCCCATCCCTTCGGATTCACTCCGCTTGCAGATCAGGTGGCAGGTGGACTACTGATGTGGGTAGGTGCGGGGTTCTACGTGATTTGCGTGGCGACCCTGATTTTTCATCAATGGGCGCAGCGCGACGATTGCGACGATCCGGTAGTCAACCGGCCTTTGCGGATACATTCGGTAAAGTCCCGGAAGTCGCGCGCGCACGCCTGATCTCCACCTCTTTCCCCAAATCCATCTCAACCGATCGTTTTTTTGTAGCACGCTGTTTTCTGTTTCCGCTCCCGTCTTCGAAAGCCTACCTTTCAACCGCGCCACCTATTGGCGGCGGGTAAATAATCACGCATGGGGGTTATGCTATGAAAAGGCATCAGGTAGTCGGCGACGGTGCTATGGCGGGGCTGCTGGGCGCTGTGACCGTGGCGCTGTGGTTCCTGCTGTTCGACATCTCGCGCGGGGTACCGCTTGAGACTCCGACCCTGCTGGCGGCGGCGCTGCTGCACGGCAAGACTGTCGTTTCCGGAGTTCAACTGCAGTACGTCATCGAGTACACCGTGCTGCACTTCGCCGCGTTCCTGCTGTTCGGCGTCGGCGCCGCGATCCTGATCGAAATTGCGGAGCGCGAGCGCTCGCTTATCATTTCGCTGCTGATTTTTCTCTTCGCGTTCGAAGTGCTGTTCATGGCCCTGACCATGTTCCTGGGTCCGATGGTTTCTTCGGCGCTGTCATGGTGGAGTGTACTGGCCGGAAACCTGCTGGCCACGGCTGTGATGATGAGTTACTTCTTCCTGATACGCCATCCACTGCTGCTCCAACAACTGCTCGGGCCTTGGGTCAACATCCTGTTTGAGGGTATCTGTGCCGGGCTGATTGGCGGCACGGTGGTGGCGATTTGGTTCCTGCTTTGCGACCTCGGCACCGACACGCCATTCCGCACTCCCGGTCTTTTGGGCGGCGTGCTGCTGGAGGGTATTTACGACCCCGCGGCGATCCACGTAACCGCCCCGCTGGTGCTGGGCTACACCGTGTTGCACTACGCGGCCTTCGTTATGTTCGGGCTGGTGACTTCCTGCCTGGTGGCTGCCTCGGAGCGCGAACCCATGCTGCTGTTTGGAGTCCTCATCCTGTTCGCCTGCTTCGAAGTATTCTTCCTGGGGTTTGCCGCGATGCTGAGCCATTCGCTGCTCGACCAAATCGGATGGTCCACGATCGTGGCCGGCAATCTGCTGGCGGCCGCCGGAATGATCGGGTTCTTCTTCCTGCGCCATCGCAAGCTGCACATCAGATTGGCAGAGAGTTGGGCAGCGATCACCCAGGAATAACATTGACCAAAATTGGCCGGGTGCGTCGCTGCCGAGCCGGCAAGACCCAAGGAGTGGACGGGTGAACTATCGAGTGATCTCCGGAGATTCTCACGTCAACGAGCCACCCAACTGTTTCCGCGATCGGCTGCCGGCACATCTGCGCGAGGCCGGACCCAAGATCGTCGAGACGGGCGACGGCGGTCAGGGATGGACCTGCGAGGGACGCCCGCCGTTGCCATTCGGACTCGGCTCCCTGGCCGGCAAATCCTTCGAGGAATACAAAGACAAGGGACTGCGGTTTTCGGATCTGTTGGCCGGCAATTACGATCCGGTCGAGCATCTTAAGGATCAGGACCGCGACGGCGTTGACGCCAGCGTAATTTATCCCGGCTGGGCGCTGGGCCTTCCGACGATCAAGGACCGCGAACTGCGGTTGGCCTGCTTTCGCGCATACAACGATTGGCTCGCCGAGGATTTTGCCGGCGCCAATCCGGAGCGCATCGTGGCGCTGGCGATGCTTCCGGTTGATGACGGCGTCGACGTCGCGATTGCCGAACTGCACCGGTCATTGAAGAAAGGCCATCGTGGCGGCATCCTGCCGACGTATCCCGACAAGCTGTACACCGATCCGGAGTACGAACCTTTGTGGGCCGCGGCCCAGGAAGTCGATGCCCCGCTGCATTTTCATCGCGCCATCGGCCGCAACATCCCGCGCGGCATGTCGATCACGCCGCATCCCGGCACCATGGTCGCGAGCATCGTGCTGCGCTTCTTCGCCGCCCTGGAACCACTGAGCCACATCATCTTCAGCGGCGCCCTGCATCGATATCCCGGCCTCAAGCTGGTGTCGGCCGAAAGCGACGCCGGGTGGCTGGCCTTCTTCATGACGCTGTGCGACGACCAATGGAATCGCCAGCGTTATTGGAGCAAGTTGGACATGACGGCGCCGCCCAGTGAATATATCCGCCGCCAGGTCTATTTGACCTTCATGGACGACGCGGTCGCCTGCGCCAACATAAGATTCACCGGAGCCGACAATTTGTTATGGGCGTCCGACTATCCGCACAGTGTCACGACTTGGCCGCACTCGAAGTCCTACATCGACAAGCAGATGGTCCCATGTACGGCGGAGGAACGCACAAAGCTGTTGGCCGGCAACGCGGTGAAACTGTATTGTTTGAATTAGCTTCCTTTCTGTCCCCTCCCTGACCAGAGAGTGTCGATAGATGACCAGAACCCATTTGCGCCGGCAACTCTTCGGTGGGGCGGGCGTCCCCGCCCGCCATAGACGCGAGGGAGGACGGCGAAGAGGCGGGCGGGGACGCCCACTATTAAATTAGAGCCGATCCGAAATGGATCCGCCTTTTATCGACAGTCTCTACCCATGACGAGTCCAATCGCACCGCAGCCGCTCAAGGGCGTCCGCGTCGTCGACCTGACCTGGATGCTGGCCAGCGCCGGCACCACGGTGCTGCTGTCGAGCCTTGGCGCCGAAGTAATCCGGATCGAATGGCCGGGTCATATCGATTTCACCCGCCGCCAACTCCAGACCAAGCCCAAGCCCCCGCCATTGGGACCGGTCCGCAAGCTAAGCGATTTGCCTCAATCGGTGCGCGGCATTCCGCAGGCCAATGCCAGCGGCCTGTTTAGCGACCGCAACGCCGGCAAGCTCGGCATCACGCTCAACATGCGCCATCCCGATGGCGTCGTGCTGTTCAAGAAGCTGGTGGCAATCAGCGACATCGTCATCGAAGGCTTCCGCCCCAATGCGATGCGCAGTTGGGGACTCGACTACGAAACGCTCAAGTCGGTCAAAGCCGATATCATCTATCTCCAGATGGCTGGCTTTGGACGCACCGGCCCCTACAGCAGCTTCGCTTCATACGGGCCTACGGCACAGGTGATGAGCGGGATTGGCGCCATCACGGGACTGCCCGAGCCGCATCCGCCCACGATGTGGAATCACTCCTACATGGACGTGACGCCGCCCTTTTACGGCGCGACCGCCTTGATGGCGGCACTGTACTATCGCAATCGCACCGGACAGGGCCAATACATCGATCAGGGCCAGTACGAGCCGGGTCTGTTCCTGAGCGGCACCGCGGTACTGGATTACAGCGCCAATGGACGGCGCTCGACGCGCGTTGGTAATCGCTCGCCCTACATTGACGCCGCGCCGCATGGAATCTACCGATGCGCCGGCGACGATAGCTGGATTGCGATTGCAGTCTTCAACGAGCAGGAATGGCTCGCGCTATGCGGGCAGATGGGTAATCAACCCTGGTCGGGCGAGTCAAAGTTCGCCACGATGCAGGCGCGTCTGGAAAATCTGGAAGCGTTGGACGCCCACATCGAACAATGGACCCGCGGCCAGGAACGATATGCCCTGATGTATCGCTTGCAGGAGGCGGGAGTTGCGGCGGGCGCGGTGCAATCTCCGGGCGACAAATTCGAGCGCGACCCTCAACTCAAGGCGCGCGATTTCTTCGTCGATTTGCCGCATAGCCATCTCGGAACCTGGCCGCATACCCGGCATGTCACGGCCAAGCTGACCAGGACTCCCGCCCATCCGGGAGGTATCACGCAGCGTGGTGCCCCATGCGTCGGCGAAGACAACCATTACGTCTACGAGCGCTTGCTCGGGCTCTCTGCGGCTGAAATCGCGGACTACGACGAAAAGGGTGTGATCTGATGCCAGCAACACCGCGACGGTGGTCTACTCCTGGATGCCTTGACGATGTCCGGGTTCTGGAGGTAGGCGATCAAAGGGGCGAATATTGCGGGATGCTGCTGGCGGGGCAGGGCGCTGACGTGATCAAGGTCGAACCGCCGGAGGGCAGTCCATCGCGCGGAATCGGTCCCTTTTACCAGGATGTCCGCGATTTCAATCGCAGCCTGTTTTTCTGGAACTATAATCGCGCCAAACGCGGCGTCGTGGCCGATCTGACTACGCGCGAGGGCCGCGATTTCTATACCACGCTGGTGCGCACAGCCGGCGTGATCGTCGATAGCCAGGGCCCCGACGCGCTGGACAACCTTGGCCTGGGTTACGATTTCGCCGCCAAGCTCACGCCCGACATCATCTACTGCTCGATCACTCCCTTCGGGCTCAACGGTCCGTGGCGCGACCTGAAAGCATCCGACCTGGTTCACTCCGCACTCGGCGGGATGGCTTATTGCTGCGGCTACGACCCCGTCGATGGGAAGACCTGGGACACGCCGCCATTCAATCCAATGGGATGGCAAATCTGGACCAAGGCCGGGGAGCACTCGGCGATGGTGGTGGTCGCCGCGCTGTTGTGCCGCCAGATGGGTGGACCGGGGCAGTTCATCGACGCCGCTATCCACGACGCAATCGCGCACAGCACCGAAGGCACTGTCCCACGCTATATTTTCAACGGCGTCGATCAGACCCGGCGCCTGCCGATGCAGGTGCGCTGCGCGGACGGCGTCTACTTGAATGTCCTCGGGCTGCCGCCCGCCGATTTCAACAAGGTCTCCGAATTGGTTGCGCGCGATGGCTTTACCGAGGACGCAAAAGCTCTGATTAGCACGGATTCCAGCCAGTTCCAGGCGCTCCCGGCGATGCTCGCGCGATGGGCCGCCACACGTCCCGCAATGGAGGCATTCAAAGCGCTTCAGGGATGCGGCTTGGCGGCGGGAGCGGTGCGCTACGCCGAGGACATGATCGACGACCCGCATTGCAACGCGCGCGAGAATTTCGTCGAAATCGAGCATCCCGAATTGGGCCGCAGCTTCCTGTATCCGCGCCAGCCGCGCCAACAGCCAACCACACCCTGGCGCTGGGGCCCGCGCGCGCCGCTCCTAGGCGAGCACACAGAAGAAGTCCGCCGCGAATTGGGCCTCAAGGACTAATCGCGCCCCATGCCTCCGCAGGCGCTCCGCGAGAGAGGTCTTTCGCTGTGATGGGGGTAAAAAGAGGATCACAGGCTGGAAAGGCTGCCGCGACAGGCTTTTCAGCCTGTCGCTCGAATTACTATATTTTGCGCCGTACAAGCTCCAGCATCTGGACGGGCTCGTTGGCTGCGTGGGACAGGCTTTCCAGCCTGTCATACTTTCGCTGGAAAAGAAGCTGTAAAGGGGGATCCGCAATTGAGAAAGGACAAGGGGGGAAAGGCTTTCTTTGAACCGTGTGAGGCCAACGGTTTCCAGCCGGTCAATCCATGGAGATCTGCCGGCCGGGGCGAAACAAAAAGGCATCTGCCTCATCTGCAAACTCCTCAAGCCACCTATTTCGTTACCTTCCGGTGCCAGCAGGGTGTTTGGCTGTCTGACGAAGCAAGAGAGGTAGTGATGTCCGCAATCCGCTACTGGGACGGACTACGGATCGAACTCGATGCGGCGGTGGTGATGCCTGACCACGCACACCTCATTGTTCGGGTCCTGGATGGTCTGCCGTTGGGTGCAATTCTCAAGAGCATTAAGGGCTTTTCCGCACGCGCCATTAACCGCAGTCTTATCAGACAAGGGTCGCTGTGGCTTGATGAGAGTTTCGACCATATCATCCGGGACGAGCAGGAGTGGGACGAGAAAGTTGCCTATATCCGCAATAACCCTATCAAGAAAGGGATTGTGGAGAGTTGACAGGACTACCCGTGGCTATGGATCAAAGGATGACAGGCAGCAAAGCCTGTCCCACGCAGCCAGCAGACTTTTGAAACAGTTTGGTCACCTGGCAATATGTACAAACTCGAGGGACATGGCTTTTCATCCCGCCGTCTTGGTATTCAACATCAATGCGGCGCATTGTGCAGCACGGCGGACGCTTCGAGTTCGGCGATTCGCTCGTCTGTATAGCCGAGGTAGCCGCGCAATATCTCGGCGTTGTGTTCGCCCAGAAACGGGGCGTCGAGCACTAATTCATGCGGGAAAGCGGAAAATCTCATCGCCGAGCGTTGATGGTCGAAGTCGCCTAGAATGCGGTCGTGGATTTTTCTAACCGTACCGCGTTCGCGCAGGTGCGGATGCTCCATCGCTTCCGCCACCGTTAGCACCGGACCCACCGGTACCCGGTTTTCGTCCAGTAACCGCAGCGCCTCGTCCTCGGGCGTGGCGGCGAACCATTCTTCGAGGATGCGGAACACTTCTTCGCTGTTGCGCGCCCGGCTGGAAACCGTGGTAAAGCGCGGGTCGGAAGCCAGATCCTGCCTGCCGATCGCCTTGCACAGCCGCGGCCAGAAGTGGTCATGCGGCGCCATCACGCAGATGTAGTGCCGCTCGGATTTGAAAATGCCGATCGGGGGCATGTTGTTGGAGCGGCGGCCGCTCCGCTCCATCTTGAATCCTCCGGGATTGAGGCTGACCGACTCTATGGCTAGGTCCCAGCACTGAAAGTAGGAATCCAGCAAGCAGATGTCGAGGAACTGACCCTCTCCCGTCTGCTCGCGATGAATCAGCGCGGTCAGGATCGCTCCGTACGCGCTTATCGCGGTCATCGAATCGCCCATGGTGAGCCCGGGGAGCACCGGCGAGCTGTCGGGAAAGCCCAACGTATTGATCACGCCGGCGTAAGAAGCCGCGACGTAGTCGTAGCCGGTCTTGGCGGCGAGCGGACCGGTCTGGCCGAAGCTCGAGATGGAGCACATGACGATCGCGGGATTGATCGATTTCACCACGCCGTAATCCAAACCGAGCCGGCCGATCACGCCAGGCGCAAAGTTCTCGACCAGGACGTCGAAACGGGGCAGCAGCGCCTTGATAATCGCCAGGCCGGCTGATGTCTTCAGGTCCACGCACAGACTCTTCTTGCCGCGGTTGAGTCCGACAAAATACCCGCTGCGCCCGTTTTTGATCACTGGGACGTTGCGGGAGTTGTCGCCGCCGGGCGGTTCGACCTTGACCACTTCGGCGCCGTTCTCGGCCATGGTACGGGTCGCCACCGGACCCGAGATATGCTGGGTCATGTCCAGGACCTTGTAACGGCTCAGGGGACGGACCGGCGTTGATTGCGCCATCGATACACTCCTCCCGCAAACAATCAGGCTCGCGAAGCGATGTTGGGCACTAGCGTTGTGCGAGTATCAGGGAATGGCGTTGCTGAGCGCTTCGTAGGCACGGATTACCGCCTCCTCGCCCGAGCGTCCTTCGCCCGACACCAGGTGCTCCATGTCCAGAATGCCGCGGAAGCCCTTGCGATGGATGCGCCGCAACAGGTGGACGAAGTTGATCTCGCCGCTGCCCGGCTCGCGACGGCCCGGATTGTCGGCCAACTGAAAGTAGGTAATTTCGTCCCAGCAGCGATCGAGGTTCCTGGTCAGGTCGCCGTCTTCGATCTGCACGTGGCCGACGTCGAATATCAGCTTGACGGCGGGACTGGCAACGCTGTGCACGGCCAGATAGGCGTCCTTGATACTGGTGAGAAAAACCCCGGGCATCGCGCGGCGGTTGATAGACTCGATGAGCAGCGTTACCCCCGCGGGGTATGCGCGCTCGGCGCAGAACTTGAGATTGTCGATCAGGTTGGCGAGCTGGTAGGCCCACGGCATCTCGGGGTCGGGATAGCCGCAACCAACGGTAATCCAGCGGCCGCCCACGCGCCTGGCGGTCTCCAACCCGGCATCAAGTTGCTTCAGGAGATGCTCCCGGACTTTGGAATCGTTTTTGACGAAAGTCGCCCGGTTTTCGCGTCCCATCGCGACGAAGCAACCCATCTCGATTCCCAACCTCGCCATCTCGGCGGCCATGCGTTCCTGCACCTCGATCGGCCGGTCCTGAAGGTTGTTGTCCTCCACCGCGCGAAATCCCTGCTCGGCGATGAACCGCAACTGATCGATCGGATCGGGTCCGGCGTGGTTGATGAACAGCGGGCGATCAGGCCGCAGAATCCCCAGATGGGGAGCGAAATTCATGGTAAATCGAGAGCTCATTGACCTCTATTCACTCGCCGTTAATGGAGATCGCGTGGGCACGCGCGCGGGCGTGAATCAGCGAATCAACTTGGCGTACCGATCCATCTCGGGCAGGACCGTGTCGGCCTGACCCACCGCAAGACCGAAGACCATCCGATCAACGCCGGCTTCGATATTACGGTCGATGGATTTCTGGTCGGGACGCGCCAGCATCATGGTGACGTCGAGCGATTTTGGATCGCGTCCGCTGGTTTCGGCCAGGCCGCGCAGATTTTGAACTTCCTTTTTGACGTCGCGCACCGCCGCTGCCACCGGCGCCCAACCATCGCAATATCGCACCACGCGCCGCAGGGCCTTGTAACCATGTCCCCCTAGCAGCACCGGCAACGGCTTTTGCACGGGCTTGGGGTAGGAAAAAATCGGGGCAAAGTTGACGAAATCGCCGTGATATTCGGCCTGTTCCCGCTCCCACATCAGGCGCATCGCCTCGACCCGTTCGCGCAGCACTTTCCAGCGCGATTTGGGCGGGGTCCCGTGATTGCTCATTTCCTCTTCGTTCCATCCGGCGCCAATCCCAAGAATGAACCTGCCGTTGGAGATCAGGTCCAGAGTTGCGATGACCTTGGCGAGCACGATTGGATCGTGCTCGGTGACGAGCGAGATTCCTGTGCCCAGCCGCAGCCGCGTGGTTACCATCGCGGCGGCAGTCAGCGTGATGAACGGGTCGCAGTCGTGGTAATACTCCTTGGGCAACTCGCCGCCGAGCGGGAAGGGCGAGCGCCGCTCAACGGGAATGTGCGTGTGTTCGGGCACGAACAGAGATTCGAACCCGCGCTCCTCGGCCGCTCGCGCCAACGCGTCGGCGCGCATCGAGTATTCGGTGCAATGGGTTATCACCCCATATTTCATTTTCAGCCTCCCGAAGATTAACGGTGTCGCCGCTAATTTTTCAGCCCGCCATAAAGTCTTTGGCTTTCCGGCAAGAGCGTTAAGTTTCTGATTCGGTAGCACAGCAGCGAAGCTTGCGCTATGAGCCGGGTCGGCTGCTGCGGCGGAAACTCAGCGTCTTCGGCTATTTAGGTCGGAGGTGATTCTGTCGGGCACGGAAGTGTATCGAAAATGCCGGTGATTAAAGAGCCGGCATGGTGCTGTGTTACGGGTTACGCGGATAAGGCGATTCTACATCCGTGGGGAGCGAATGTGGCATCGAGACCGTACAGGTTGGAACCGCGGCGGTACAATACTGTCAGAGCCAAGCCTGCAACACGCTGACCAAAAGAATCAGCAACAACGCGGCAAAAGAGACCGCCGCCACCAGCGCCTCGGGCTGATCGCGGGTGACTGCGGAATTAGCCTGCGGCACATCGGCATTCTCCCTTTCATTGATGACCCGCTGGGCGTTATCCAGTGCGTAAATAGTGGTCTCGGTCATGCCGTTGGTGCGTTGAATTTCTCGATACATAAAACTGCCCACCCTGATGGTTGAAATTCCCGGCGCTTAGGATGTGCGTGATGAGCCGGTTACGTTGAGCAGCTGTCCGATTTTGAGAAACGGAGGGTCTGACTCAACCTGACGGCTGATTACTGAGCACCTTTCGTGCCATAAGCGCCCGATGAGTCTGGATTACTCCGCGGTGCCGGATCTTGAAGGTATTTACTATGATCCCTTGACGTCAGATGAAATCGTCGAACATCGTTCTCGAATGAAGGGAGGTTCGGACCTTGAAATTTTTAGTTGGTCTCACTTCGTTTATGTCCGCAGGCATCACAGATCCCCAAATCGGGTAGCTGACCGTACGCGCAAGTCCGCAATTGCTTGGGAGTGACCAGGTCGTAAAATCTACCAATTCACGCAACTGGACCGGCTTCGAAGCTTGTACTACACGACTGATTGATGGACCTGAACGACAGCATCGAAGAGCAGGCATTTCGCCAACGCGTGCGCGCCTTTCTCGACGCCAATCTGCCTCCGGGATGGGGCACGTCAACTTATGTCTTGCCACGCGGTGACGCATATATTGCGTTGCTTCACGATTGGCAACTCCGCTTGAGCGACGCCGGATTTCTCGGCCTGGCATGGCCCAAAGAATATGGCGGAGCGGGTGCGAGTGAGGCGCAAGTGGCCATCTTCAATGAGGAAACTGCAATGCGTAACGCGCCGCAGCCGCCCAACGTCGCCGGCGTGATGCTCGCCGGTCCGGTGATTTATATGTACGGGACCGAGGACCAAAAACGGTGGCATCTGGGGCGGATCCTTTACCTGCGAAGAGGTTTGGTGTCAGGGCTTTTCAGAACCCGGGGCCGGTTCCGATCTGGCCGCGCTGCGGACGCGGGCTGAGCTTCATGGAGATCGCTTCGTGGTCAACGGCCAGAAGGTCTGGACTTCCTTTGCGCATATGGCCGGCTGGTGCATGCTGCTGGCGCGCACCGATGCCAACGCGCCCAAGCATCGCGGCTTGAGCATTCTGCTGGTGGATATGAAGACGCCCGGGATCGAAGTAAGGCCGCTCCGGCACATGACCGGCGCAGTTGAATTCAACGAACTGTTTTTCAGCGACGTCGAAGTGCCACGCGAAAATCTCGTGGGCGATCTTAACCACGGATGGCAACTCGCGATGGCCACGCTGATGAACGAGCGTGGCGGCACCGGACTGGCGGCCGCGGCGAAACATCAGATGACGCTTACCGCGATGGTGCAGCTTTGCCGCATACTGGCCGCGCGCGGTCAGCCCTTAACCGCGGATTTGCGATTGCGGCAGCGGCTGGCGCAATTCTATGTGGATGTTCAGGGGCTGCGTTATACCGCGCATCGGGCGCTTTCGCGGATGCAGAAACAACATGCCCCGGGGCCCGAGGCGTCGATCATCAAGGTGATGTGGTCGGAGCTCAATCAGCGCATGCAGGAATTCGTGATGGAAATGCAGGGGCCCGCCAGCCAGCTAGTCGAGGACTCGCCGTACGCGATTGAAAATGGACGCTGGCAATTCGAATTTTTGCGCTCGCGCGCCAACACCATCGAAATGGGGACATCGGAGATCCACCGCAATACGGTGGCCGAGCGCACAATGGGCCTGCCGAAGTCGCGATGATGTCGTAATCAGCCTGCTGGCCGATTCAACCGGCTCGTCTGCCAGTGTGAGGGGTGCAACTTGGTCGGTGAGGGAGAACTCGGTGGATTCTGGCTCAGCGTCCCCTGGGAAGGCCGAGGATCCTTTCGGCCAGGATGCCGCGTTGAATCTCCGACGAGCCGGCCTCGATGGTATTGGCGCGCGAGCGTAGGAACTCGTACTGCCAGCGTCCGTTGTCGACTGTGTAGGGAGATCCGTGCACGAACTGGCTTGACGCCCCCTGCATTTCCATGACGAAGTTCTGCATGCGCTGGTTGAGTTCCGACCAGGTCAATTTCACAATCGAGGCGACGGAACCGGTGCCGGTCCCGTCGCGAAGCGCCGACGCCGCGCGGTGCCCGGTGCAGCGCAGGCCCCGCAGATCGATGTAGAATTGCGCCAGTTGCTGGCGAACCATCGGATCCTGGAGGATCGGCCTGCCCCTTCTGCTCGTGCGGCGGGATAGTTCGACAATAGCGACGAAAGCGGAAAAAAAACGGGCACCCGCGGCCACTCCGCCGGCACCCCTCTCGTTAGCCAGCGTAGTCAGCGCGACGTGCCATCCGCCGTTGATTCCACCCAGCAAGTTGATGCGCGGCACCTCGACATTGTCGAAAAACAATTCGTTGAAATCGGCCTCCCCGGTCATCTGCCGCAAGGGCTTGACGGTAACTCCGGGACTCTTCATATCCACCAGAAGAAAACTGAGACCGCGATGCTTGGGGGCCTGCTGGTCGGTCCGAACCAGCAGCATGCACCAGTCCGAGTAGTGGGCAAACGAGGTCCAGACCTTCTGCCCGTTGACGACAAAATGATCGCCGATAACTTCGGCGCGGGTGCGCAGCGAGGCCAGGTCGGAGCCCGCGCCGGGTTCCGAAAATCCCTGGCACCAGACCTCTTCGCAGGAAAGAATCCGGGGCAAATGATGCTGCTTCTGCTGCGGAGAACCATGCGCCATGATAGTGGGCCCGGCCATCACGAGTCCGATCACGTTAAGTGGATCGGGCGCGCCGAATGACGCTGCCTCTTCGGCAAAGATTCCTACTTCCGCGGCGCTCGCTCCCTGGCCGCCGTATTCCGTGGGCCATTCAAGACCGAGCAGGCCCGCCGCGTTGAGGCGATGCTGCCAGTCGCGCAGCAGTTCTCTCAGTGCGTTCCCATTGGGCATCACGAATGCGGGCGTTCCCCATCCTTGCGGGAGGTTGGTTTCCAGAAAGCTTCGAACCCGGCTTCTGAACGCTGCTTCCTCGGCGCTATCGCTCAAGTCCATCGCCAATCAACTATCGCTTTCGTCGCCAACCCGCAAAGGCGTCCTTCAGTTGGGTGCGCAATGGGCAAATTCTTCGCATTACGGCGCCAGAGCTATTTCTTTGGCCACGGAGTCGCCATCGTGTCAAGAAACGTAACCTCCTCTACAGGCAGGCGCTTCACCGGGCCATGCTTGTAGGGCTCTTGAGGATATCCGATCGGCAACAGGGCATAGGTAGTTACATCCCCGGGCAAACCCAACAGAGCTTTGATTTCGTCCTCCGCGAACGTATGCAGGGTCGTCAACACGGTGCCCAGACGGAGGGCCCGGCAAGCCAGGATCATATTCTGGACGGCCGGGTAGATGCTGGCGCTGGTGGTCCGCTGGGTCATCGCAGGAGCGTTTCCGGAGCGCCGGCCATAGCCTGATCCGCCTTCCGCTCCCTGAGGCAGGCAAATAACAATACGGAGGCATCGCCTAGATGTTTCCGCAGGTAAGCCGCCGACGACATCAACCGGTGGAACTTGTCATCGCTCATATGACCGGGCCGGTCACCGAGCCGGGCGGAATATTGGGCCTGTAAGCGATCGCCCGCTTCGCGATAGACCTTGCCGATCCTCTGTCTGAGGGCGGGATCTTTTACCACCACGAATAGCCAGTTTTGGTAATTAACGGCGCTGGGAGCCCGGATGCCCGCATCGATCACCTTTTCGATCAGCTCGTCGGGAACGGGATCAGGCTTCACATGGCGAATCGCGCGTGCTGTGTATAATGCCTCGAATAATCCGATTTCTTCCATTAGTCTCGGTCCCTATGTAACGATTTCCCTCCTGAATTTCCTGCAGACGTCGGAAAAATCGCCAACGTTAAAGGTCAGAAGCACGTCGATATGCAGGTTCCTGTCTGAGAGCAGCCCACGGATCACCCGATCCGCCAGACTTAGCGGGCGATAGGCGCCAGGAGGCTTCCTGTTTCCGACAGGCACTTGTCCAAGGCAATATCCCGGAAGGGGCTGTCGTCGACAAAAATCCAGTTGATCTCTCAAACGGAGCGTCTTCCAATGGGTGTCTATCTTTCGGACGCTAGGCGCCCGTCTCACCATTCTGGTCGAGAGAGTTTCATAAAGCGCGGGCCAAGGAACGACCAGCCGGTTGGGGACACTCTCGAACAACTCCTCAAAACAGGACTCAGCCAGTTCATGGCGGTCCGGATCTCGTCCTGGGCTCGTACAGAGCGATTAGAAACCCTGAGTCCGCGCAAATCCTCTTCATGCTTCTTCCTCTTCCGAGGTTACTCTCGTCGAGTATCCCGCCCATGGCGGTTGCTTTCGGCCACCCAGTATGAATCTGCCTCCGAGCCCACCGTCGGGTCGTCGTCCGATGATGTAAATTCTCGCGCTCTTGCGCGGGCCCACGAGCTTCACGAGCTCCTTTTGAATTTGATCACGAGTCTTGTCAGTCGAGAAAATGGCGACGCTGTCGCCACACTCGTTAGCATCCAAATGATCGAGCCATTCGTAGAGCGCCTCATAATTTCCGCGCAGACCTGAGATCAAATGAAATCCAAAATCTGTTGGACTCCCCATTTGAACGCTTATTCGAATTCTTCATTGGTGACCCAGACGCGGCATGAGTCGGATTTGTCGGTCAGGCTAAAAACAGGACCGTTCCAATATTGTGCGCTGAGCGCGCTCTGAAAGAATCAGCCCCCGATCTGATACATCGACCGGTCCTTGGTCGATCTTCCTGCCAGTAGGTGATGGCCGGTGGGCTTGAGAGTTACGGCGCGGACCAGGATTTCGCCGATCTGCGCGGTTGACGCGCCTGACCGCAGCACCTTGCGCACGTCGAGTTCGTCGTCGTTGAGCAGGCACAGATGGAACTTGCCGTCCGCCGTCAGACGCATCCGGTTGCAGGTCCCGCAGTACGGCTCGCTGACCGGAGAGATGAAACCCACTATTCCTCTGCCGCCGGGCAGCCGATAGTTCACCGCCTCGTCGGACGGATTGCGCGACTCGACCTCGGTCATCGCCCCCATTTCGGCCTCGATACGGCGCCGGGTCTCGATATTCGAGACGTAGCGTTTGATCGATATCCGCGAGCATTCGCCGCCGCCCAGCGGCATCAGTTCGATGAACCGTACGTGCCAATCGCGCTCCATCGTCAGGCGGGCCAAGTCCACCACGTCGGCTTCGTTGAACCCGGCCGTCACCACCGCGTTAAGCTTGATCGGCGTCAGTCCCTCATTCTCGGCCGCCATGATTCCGGCCCACATCTGCTCGAAGGTTCCCCAACGCATGAGGCGTTCGACTGTCGCCGGGTTGAGGCTGTCCAGATGCACGTTGACGCGGCTTAATCCGGCCTGCTTGAGCGGCTTGGCCAGTTTCGCCAGCAGCATCGCGTTGGTGGTCATCGCCAACTCGCCGACCCCCGGCACCGACGCCACCCGCTCGATGATTTCGAGCAGATCGGAGCGGATCGTCGGCTCGCCGCCGGTCAGCCGGAATTTGCGAAAGCCCACGCTGACCGCGGCGCGGACGACCTGTTCGATTTCGGCCGCGCTGAGCAGCTCCGGTTTGGGCGAGAACCGCAAACCCTCCAGCGGCATGCAGTAGACGCATCTGAGGTTGCAGTTATCGATCACCGAGATGCGCAGGTAATCGATCTCGCGATTGAAGGAATCCTTGGGCACACTTCTATGTTAGTAAGTTGCCGCCTTCGGTGCCACATCTCCGGGATGGCCATGCGGGGCCGCCCAACGGCGCCCGCCGGCACCAATCGACCCGAACCGGAGGCGGGCAATATTTCGCGACGGCCAGGCACGCCGCTTTTCAGCTTTTGGCGCAATTGCGATAAAATAATGGTGCAATGTGGTACCATGGTGGATGCCATTGCAGAACGGTTTCGTTCGAAGTCGAGGGCGAACTGAACGAAGTTGAGCAGTGCAACTGCTCGATCTGTACCCGCAAAGCCTACCTGCACTGGATCGTCCCGCCTGAGAGTTTTCGGCTGTTGACCGGCAAGGAGGCTCTGACGACATACACTTTTAACACGGGGATGGCACGGCATTACTTTTGTCCGCGATGCGGTGTAGCACCGTTTTACGTGCCGCGATCCGATCCGGACAAGATCGACGTTAATGCGCGATGTCTGGACGATGTGGACCTCGATGCATTAAAGATTCGATGTTTCGACGGCCGCAACTGGGAACGCGCGATCGTGCATCGGGGTGATTAGTGCGTCCGGCGGCCAGCACAATACAAGGCCGTTGCGTTTGAACAATTCATTGCGAGGATTAACAATCCGATTCAAGGATAGGAGACATGGCGACCCTGGGATTTACCGCGGCGGATTTCCATATCTTCAAGGTGGAAGGATTTAACGCGCGGATGGCTCAACTGTACGCTACGGTGCGGCCCAAGTTGCTCAAACTGGGCGACGAACTGGCGCCGGAATTAGCCCGCAAGGTGCACCTGGAAGTTTTCCCCCATGTGGCCAAGCACGCGCGGCGCACGGTCAATCCGCCCCCCGAGACCTGGTGCGCCTTTGGTCCCTCGGCCAAGGGATACAAGCGCTATCCGTACTTTGGCCTATGCATCTCGAGTGCCGGAATCCACGCCCGGGTGGTGGTCAAATCCGAGGCCGACCATCGGCCGGAGATGGCCGCGTCGCTTAAGCGTCAGGCCGGCTGAACTGAGCCGCGCGTTGGACGGAACGATGGTGTCGCGGTACGACAACTGGGACTGCAAGGCGCTGCCGGCCGGGATGCGGGCCGACGTGGAACTTTGGAATCAACTCTCCCAGGCGCTCGTCAAGAAAACCGGGGGCATCGATGTCGGCGTCGGATGGCCCATCAGGG
This sequence comes from uncultured Pseudomonadota bacterium, assembly GCA_963824565.1. Taxonomy (GTDB): domain Bacteria; phylum Desulfobacterota; class Binatia; order Binatales; family Binataceae; genus JAJPJA01. The sequence continues at coordinate 123,297 of CAWGQB010000016.1, forward strand.
AAGCGTTGAAGCTGGACCGCGAGGAGCTGCTGGACGGCTTTCGCGAGTTGGAGCCGCTTTATCGGGCCTGCCGCTCCGACGCCTGATTGGCTGACGCGGGAAATGCACTGGGAGTCTGGCGATGGCGCAACGATCTGAAGAAGGACGCAACTTCAGGTGCCTGGTCTGCGCGGCGCGGGTAGGTCAACTCGTTCCGTTTTGCGAATGGTGTGGCGCCAAGCACGCCTTCGCGGGCGGTGGGTTGGTGCTGACCGGAGCGATCTGCCAGGAATGCGGCTTTCAGGCGGCGGTACCATTCTCGAGCTGTCCGCAATGCCGGGCCCAACGGCGAATTCTGTGTCCTAACTGCGCGACCCCTTTGGCGGTTCGCCAGACTTGCGACCATTGCGGTCTGCACTTTTTGTTCTTCGACAAGGTTCGGCGCGAGCACAGCCGTGCCGACCGCCGTCCGCGCGTGGCGCGCATGAGCAACGCGACGCGAAAGCTGATGTTTATCGCCTTCGTGGTGGCGGTGGGCTTGCCCCTGTGCATGGGGCATGATGCACGCTGGCTTGCATTGGGCTTTACCATTTCAATGATCGGGGCCCTCGCCTTGGGGTTTGGCGCCATCAAGCTGCCCGCGATACACGGCAACAAGCGCATAGGGCGGGATTTGGTCGCGCTGCTGGAGACTTACGACTCGGCCGAGGCGATGGCGGCCCGGGCGTGGTTGCGGCTGAGCGGAATCGAGGCTCAGACCGTTACGGTTCCGACCAGGGGAGCCGCTAGTTCTCCGCCCCACGATTTGCGCCGGGTGATGGTGGCGCGGTTCAACGTGGCGCGCGCCGCCGGCTGTCTGGCCGATCATGGATTCGAACTGCCCAAGACCATGCATCAGAAGGACTTCACGCCACCGCGCTGGGGTCTGCGCCTGGTGCATAACGCCTCGGCCCGCGGCGATCGCTCCAAAGAGCGCGACCATGATTGACACCTCCATCGCGATCTTGGGCGCCGGCGCGTGGGGCACTGCGTTGGGTGTCACGCTGGCGCGGGCCGGACGGCGGGTCGCGTTGTGCGTGCGGCGCGCCGAGCAGCGCGACCGGTTAGCTGCCGATCGGGAAAATCGTACCTACCTGCCGGGGATCGAATTGCCGCAATCACTGGCCCTGATCAGCGACTGGACCGCCGCGGTCGGCAGCTCGCAGGTGGTAGTGGTGGCGATTCCGTCGTCGTTTGTGCGCCAGATGCTGGCGCCGATGGCCGCGGCTTTTGCCCCCGACACGACCGTCATCAGCGCGACCAAGGGTCTCGAAGAACGCTCCCTCAAAACCATGACTCAGACGCTGACCGAACTGCTGCCTCAATGTATGAACATCGCGGCGCTTTCGGGTCCCGGCTTCGCCGCTGAGGTGGCCAGAGGGATGCCCGTGGCGCTGGCGGCGGCGGCATGCGACGAGCAGGTCGCCGGTATCGTGCAACGGCTCCTGGCGGTGCCTTTTCTGAGGGTCTATCGCAGCACCGACGTGCTGGGTGTCGAGTTGGGTGGCGCGATTAAGAATGTAATTGCGGTTGCGGCAGGAATCAGCGACGGGTTGGTTCTTGGCTCCAGCGCCCGGGCCGCCTTGATTACCCGCGGGCTGGCGGAAATGATGCGGCTGGGAACGGCGATGGGCGCGCGCCGCGACACCTTGGCCGGGCTCTCCGGCCTGGGCGACCTGATTTTGACCTGCACCGGCGAACTTTCGCGCAACCGGGCATACGGACTGCGGATTGGCAACGGTACCGCGTGCGAGCAGTCGGTGCGCGAAGGAACGCAAATCGCCGAGGGCGCGGCCAACGCCCGTCTGGTGCGGGAGTTGGGCGAGCGATGGGGCGTTGAACTGCCGATCGTCGCCGCGGTATGCCGATGCCTCTATGAAGATCAGCCGCCGCAGGCTATGGTCGAGAGGATTATTCAGCCGCGAACTGAAAGCTGAATTTTGAACTTAAGAAATTCGAACGGGTCATAATTCGAACGGGTCATAATTAGGATGGCAGGAAAAGGAAACTGTAAAGCAAACGACTGCGCTCACGAGGCCGTCGCCAAGGGCTATTGCCGCAAGCATTACCGGCTATGGAAAGCGGGTGAGATGCCCAAGTCACGGTACAAGATCTGCACGGCGGAGAAATGCCGCAAACCTCGCTATCGCGGCAGCCTGTGCGAGGTGCATTATAGCGCCGCCCACGGTAAGAAGGCCGAGGCGGCCGCCGCACCCGCGGCAGCGGCTAGCGCTTGACCGATTGGGACCCGGATCTGTTGTCGGCAGGCGCCGGCTTCCGGCTGATCGTCGCAACCATGCGCGATTAGATAGGTGGAAGAACCATGGCCAAGCTGATTGTTGCCGGCGCGGCCGGCCGCATGGGGCGCATGCTGACGTCTTTGATCGTCCAGCAGTCATCTCACAGCCTGGCCGGCGCGGTGGAAGCCAAGGGTGTCAAGGGTGTGGGCGCGGATGCCGGCGACATTGCCGGTGTCGGCCCGATCGGCGTCCGCATCGGGGACGATTACGCGGCGATCGCCGCGTCTGATACGGTCACCCTCGATTTCACCAATGCCGCCGCGTCGATGGAGCATCTGGCGATCGCGGCCGCCAAGGGCGCAGCGATCGTAATCGGATCGACCGGCTTTACCCCCGAGATGGAAGCGCAGGCGCGTGAACTGGCGCTCAAGACCCGCACTCTGATCGCCCCCAACATGAGCATCGGGATCAACGTGCTGCTCACTTTGGTGGAGCGGGCCGCCGCGCTGCTCAGCGGGTTCGACGCCGAGGTGCTGGAGATCCATCATCGGACCAAGGTCGACGCTCCCAGCGGCACCGCGCTGGCATTGGGCAAGGCCGTTGCCGCGGCGCGCGGACTGGACTTCCAAACCGCGGCGGTGTTTGGCCGCGAGGGTATCACCGGTGTGCGTCCCGCCGATCAGATCGGGGTTCTGGCCCTGCGCGGCGGCGACGCGGTCGGAGATCACACGGTGATTTTCTGCGGCCAAGGTGAGCGGCTTGAATTGATCCATCGCACGCAAAGCCGCGAGGCGCTGGCCAGCGGCGCGATTCGCGCCGCCGCCTGGCTGGAGCACCAACCCAACGGTCTGTATAACATCCGCAACGTTTTGGGACTCTGAATTAGCAAGGCGACTGGAAGGGGGGCGACCCAAGCTTAAGCTGCTGACGCCGTCGTGAACACCACAGTCCAAAATTGCGCTAAAACCTGCACAGGGATGTCATACAGTCTAAAATCGCGCAGTAATAGGAGAGTAAAAAAGGAAATCTGAGTTGAAACGTACGCCCGGAATGAAAGCCGTCGCACTCTGACCCTTTTCGTCATCCCTCTGGTAGCGAACCCGATGCATACGACAGTCACCCAATCGGGGCCAGCGCCGACGGCAGCAGCGACAAATGCTGCAACAGTACCAGGCAATGCCTCATCGGATTCGGTGGTTTGAACCAGAGCGCGTCAGGTCAATCCGATGACCTTTTCGTGGGTGCCGGAATCCTGTTTCAAGGCACCGGATGGAATCCAGATGTTCCAGTCGAGATTTTCTGGGACCCCAGCAACATCGGGACCTGCACGCCCCCGTCCAGCGGCAACTTCAACAACGGTGGAACTACCGCAGACAACACGACCTGCACCAATCTGGGTTGCACCACGCCCCCATCCCCGCAAATCGTTCCGAAAGATCCGTCCGAAAATGACTTCGGCTTCACCGTGCCAAACTTCGATGCTGTCGACGGCCTTTGTTCGAGTTACGTCCGCGCGGTGCAAGGATCGGTGGAAGTTGACGCCGAACTCGATGGCACTCCGTCCGGAGTGGTAATCTTCAGTCTGCTGGGGCCGGACAGCCTTCGATAATTTCGGGAGGCGGGAGTCCGTCTCCTGGCGAGTTCACCTGCAAAAGTTCAAACGCGGCCGCTCCACCCGTAACCGCGGGTTCGGCGCTGGTAGAGACAAGTCCGGCACCGCAAGGCGGAATAGTCGTGGCAAATAAGGTATCCACACTCAACGTCGGGGTTGTCAGCGGACACCATCTGTTCCTCGGCGCGGGCGATTCAACAGTCGAAGTCGCGTTGCCCGCCGGACCTAATCCTTCCTCTCTTAACAATTAGGCAAGTTGTAGCCAGCACATCGCGTCACCAATTGGCGCATTAAAGCTTTCGGGACAACCTTGTTCCTCAGGAGATCTCATCATCAATGGCAATGTCACGGTGGACGACGCAAGCTTGTTTCTGCCGGGGAATTTAACTGTGAACGGTGCCGTCAGCGGCACCGGAGCGATCATATCGACCGGCAAGATGGTCGTGACCGGCAACGCTCAACTGACCGACGACATCTTTTCGTTCGTATCCGGCGACGACATGTATTTGTGTGGCGGCACCTCAGGATGCGCCCCGGCAACCGCCAACCCAATACCAACGGCAGCGACCCCGACTGCGAGTGCCACGCTGGCGACCTGCGGCGGCGGCTTACCTTGACCCTCAGCATGCCGCTGCGGCCGGGAGGAAAAAGAGACGCATGCCATGCGAGCAGCCGCTGCGCCGTGAGTGGTTCATCGTAGTGGCGCGTGGCGTCGAGCATCATTTCAACGATTCCTTCGACGTTGCGGTCCACAGGTTTGAGGCCTCCGATATCGATGCCCAGGCGTCTCGCGATCGAGGAGCGGACCTGCTCCGCGTCGAGATTTTCCCCCTCGATTTCGCTGCTCTTGAGCACGTCGTCGGTGAGGGTTTGGAGCACGGCCTCCTGGCGGAGCTTGAAGCCAAGACCTTCCATGCGGCCCAGCAGACGCCCTGCTCGTGACGAACGTCGGCAAGCCGTTGCACCAGGCTATCGCGGTCCCAGTGAAATCTCGGCCAGTCAGGTCGGTCGTAGATGTAGATGCTCAATCTCCGCATCTTATGCGGAGATTATAGGTTTCAGCCGGCTCTTAGTTCAAGTATTCTCCGCAAACCATGCAGTGAATAGGGCGGCTATTCACCGCACGGCTACTTCAGCGCGTAGATGTCGTAGCTGACGGTCTGCGCGTCGAAATCTGCGACCCCGATTCCGACTCCCTGGGTCCGGTTGAGGTAAGCGTAACGCTCCGCGCCGGTCTCAAAGCGAATCCCGGTGCGAATCGGACCGCGGGGGCCGCCTTTGCTCATGTCGAGGATGCCGGTGTAGTAGATGTAGATATTCGCGCCATCGTCAGTGTGAATCGTGCCGCGCACGTCAACCTCGCCAGCTCCATCGGCTCTCATCAGGACCCAGTCGGTCAGTTCAACCGTGCCTTTGATCTGAGAGCCCTCGACACGCCCTGGTCCGCCCCCGATGCTTCGCGTGCCTTTCCCGATATCACCGATCACATCGGCTTCGCCGAACTTGATTTGGAGTCTGAACAGCAACTCAACTTCGATCGTGGCCATAATTCCATCCTCTCAGCTAGCCGTTGCGGACTAACAATTCTCGCCATAGGACTTGGACTTTGGCGCGTAGATCTTCAATGGTCCCGCTGTTGTCGATTACCAGCGAAGCGTGCTTGCGGCGTTCGTCGTCGGATAGTTGCGCCTTGATGCGCGCTTCGGTTTGCTCGCGCTTGAGGCCGCGTTCCGCCTCCACCCGTGCGATGACCTTCTCACGCGGCGCAACCACCAGCCAGATTTCGTCGAACAGCGGCTGCCATTTGGCCTCGATCAGGATTGCGGCCTCGATCACGATCGGCGCCACGGTGCCTCGCGCGCGCAACTCCCCGACCATGTCGCGCATCCGCTCGAACATCCGCGGATGCACGATCGACTCCAGGCGTTTGAGTTGCGCCGGATCGGCGAAAACTATCGGCCCCAGCTTCTTGCGATCAATCGTTCCATCGGATGCGACAATCGTTTCACCGAAGGCCGTGATCACGTCCGTGTAGGCCGGCCGCCCGGGGCTATAGATGTCGTGCCCCACTTTGTCGGCATCAAAACTGGGCGCGCCCAACTCGGCGAGCATCTTCGCGACCGTGCTTTTTCCCGAACCTATTCCACCAGTCAATCCAACCGTCAGCATGCTTTGGTTCCCATCCGTTCAGAGTCTCCTGCCTTCATACATCTGAACCATGTCCGCCGCCAGCCTGGGAGATTGAGGAAAAAGACGCGATCCAGGGATATTATTCGGGAGAGAACAAGTCAGCGCAGCGCCGGCCACAGGGTTAGCGCTGTCTCTCCGAAAATCCAGCGCTGTTCTTCGACCTGCAGGAATGAAAGCTGCTCCTGGGCCAGCTCGAGCTGTTCCTTCAGGCTGCGATCATAAGTCGCAGGAAAGTTCGAACCCCATATCAGCCGCCGGGCGCCGAAGCGGTCAACCAGGCGGCGGAAGAACTCCGCCGAGGTGCTTCGGGCGGCCATCGCCGCATAGATACTCACGGTGGAAAACTTCACGTAGCAATTCGGGAAGCGGGCGAGATCGAAAAGCGGCCGGACGTCATCGTAAGGCGGACCGCCGCTCAGATTCGGCGTCCCCATGTGTTCCAGCGCGACGGTGACACTGGGAAAGCGTTCCAGCAGCATGTGCAGTAACGGCACCTGACGGAATTGCGTCAGAACGCACAGCGGGATTTCGAGCTCTGCAATCTGCTCCCATACGGGTATCAGCCGCGGATCGGTCAGCTTCAGCTCCGGCCGGGTCAAGGTTACTATCCGTGCACCGTGCAAGCCGCGCTCATGGGTCCAGTACGTGATCCGATCGGGCGCGTCGTTTTCCAAGGGGTCGATCGCAAAAACGCCCGCGAAACGATGGGGATAGCGTGCCACGCTGTCCGCCACGTAATTGTTGTCGGTCCCATAGGCGCCGTAGGCCTGGACCAGCACACCGCGGTCAATCCCGGCTTGCGTCATCAGCGCGACCAGATCTTCAGTAGGGAGGTCCCGAACCCACCCACCGAGGACGCCCTGGGCCAAACGCCTGGGATATTTCTCCTGGTCCGGCGCCACAACGTGAACGTGAGTTTCAACAATCATCGCGATTTCTCGTTCCTTTTGGTAGATGCGAACGCTGCGGCCCCGGATAAAAACACACCTTGGATTTCGCAACTATAGATTCGGCCTCTCCGTGGGATCAACCGGCGTTCAGGATGGTCGAGACGTGAACGCGCGGGTAATCAATTAGGGGTGCGGGCGTGACACCTGGTCGACACACGATCCACAAGCATCAAACTCGATATGAAGCCGTAATACCTATTAAGTTCGGACACTTTCTTTGCGGAGCGGGGTCAGGCTTTCGCCCCTCACGATGCTTCTGCTAATGGCAAAGGGTCGGATGATCGCAAGAGGGTTGGGCTTATGCACTGCACAGCGGCCGTTGCCGGGATCGGCGAGTCCAAATACTACAAAGCGGGCAGCTCACCGCATACGGGACTTCAGCTCGCAGCAATCGCCATTGGAAACGCGATCGATGACGCCGGGCTCAAACCGGGCGACATTGACGGGCTGGTGACGTTTATGGACACCACCCGCCAGCATGCCAATCTGTGCTCGTGGCTCGGCTTCGACACCCTGCGCTTTGGCGCCAACCCCATGAGCGGCGGCGGCAATTTATGCATGGCGGCGATCACCCTCGCCGATGCCGCGATATGCGCCGGTTACGCGCGCAATGTGATTGTTTACCGCGCGATCAATCAGGGACGCGAAGGACGCTACGGCCGCAGCCGCGGGCCCGCTTTTGCCACGGGCGAAGACGCCTATCGTTCGCCATTCGGCGCGGCGGCACCGGTAACCTGGAACGCGCTGCTCACGAAGAGATTCATGCACGATTATTCAATCTCGCAGGACGCGCTGGCCGAGATCGCACTGGCTTGCTACGCGCATGCCCAGCGCAATCCGCGCGCTGTGATGTACGGCCGGCCACTGACCCGCGAGGCTTACCACGACTCGCGATGGATCGCCGAACCGTTTCACCTCTTCGACTGTTGCCAGGAAAGCGATGGCGCCTGCGCGCTGATGGTAACTACTGGTGAGCGCGCACGCGATCTGCGCCATCCGCCGGCCTACATTTTGGCCGGGGCGTCAGGAATGGAGCCCGGCGGCGGACTTTGGGCGTACAACGATTCCGCCTTTCCCAACCGCAGGTACCATAATATCGGCGAGCAGTTGTGGGCGCGCGCCGGCGTCAAACCCACGGATATTAAGGTCGCCCAATTTTATGAAAACTTTACCGGCAGCACCTTGATGGCGATTGCCGATATCGGATTCTGTCCGCCTGAAGGCGTTGAAGAGTTCGTCTCCAACGGGGCATTGCAATGGCCCGACGGCAGGCTGCCATTTAATACCAGCGGTGGCAACCTCGCCGAAGCCTATATTCATGGATTGCAATTGACCAATGAGGCGGTGCGCCAGATCCGCGGCGACTCGACCTGTCAGGTCGCCGACGCCGAATTGAGCCTGGCGGTCGGAGGCCCGGTCACTCCGCCCGGCAGCGCCGTGCTGTTCAGCCGCAACCCCTAGGTGGAGAAAGTAAGATGATGAAGTGGCGACCATGCCGCTATCAACGCCCTGCTGGGTGGATCTCGTGCCGGATCCGAACGATTCCTGCCTGATGAGTGGATTGTGCCGGCGATCACGCCGGAAAACCGCGCGTTCTTCACCAGCGGCGAACTCCGGCTGCAGCGATGCCGCTCATGCGCGGCTGTGCAGCATCCTCCGGGTGAGGTCTGTCACGCCTGTCAGGCGATGGAGTTCGACTACGTTGCGGCCCGGCCGCAGGGCGTGATTGAAACCTTCACGATCGTGCATCACGTGGTCCATCCGATGCTGAAGCAAAACGTGCCATACAACGTGGCAGTGATCAGCTTGCGCGATTATCCGCATGTGCGAATTGTCGGAAATGTGATCGATGTCGCGCCCGAACAGATGCGGATCGGGATGCCGGTGGTCTGCACCTGGGCCGAGGTCAGACGCGAGAGCGACGGCGCCGATCCGATTACGATGTACATCCCCCAATGGCGCGTGGCCTACTTGAAACCGCGTTTGAACTTCGGCGCCGGAATTTTAGCCTCGCGATTTCGCCGCATCGTTCGCATCGGACCTCGATGATGCTTCGGCTGGCTGGAATCCCCCGCCGCGTCGGATTCGAATCGAGTCCGCTGAGCTTTCTATTCACCGATACCGCGGCGACAGCCGATGGCGACCATCAGATTGAGCGCAACCTAAGACTGCTGCGCCCCGTTGGTATTGACCCCGGTCCACCGGCCATCGGGCTGACCATGTCGCCGGCGGCGCGCGAAACGGCGCGCGCGATGCTCGAGCCGGTTCCCCGGCCTTTGATCGGCGTTGCGCCGGGCTCGGTGTGGGCAACCAAACGATGGCTCCCGGAAAAATTTGCCGCGGCGATGCGGCTAATCGCGCCGGGTCAGGATTGCCCCGGGTTTGTGCTATTGGGCGATCTCGGCGAGCGGGAAATCGCCGCGGCAATTACCTCAGGCTACGGCGGTCCGGTGCTCGATCTGAGCGGCGAAACCTCGCTGGAACTGCTGTGCGCGATTGTCGAGCGGCTGGATTTACTGATCTGCAACGACAGCGCCCCGATCCATATTGCAGGCGCCTACCGAGTCCCGACCGTTGCGATCTTTCTCGCCATCCATCCACGCTTTGGCTTCGGTCCGTTCTGGCAACCGCACCGGATTGCCCAGGCCGAACTGACTTGCCGTCCATGCTCACCGCATGGCGCGCCGCGATGCCCGTTGGTTCACTTCAATTGCGCGCACCTGCTCAACCCCGCGATAGTTGCCGATTACGCCCGGGAACTGCTGATCGGAAAAGAATCGTGAGAATGGCGCGGATTCGAAAGTGACCGCGGCATCGCTGAGAAACGAGCTCGAGGGCTTGGGTTTTACTGAGGCGGTTTTTGGCCGCCGCCGGCTTTATGTCGTGCGTCAGTTCGCCGATCAGGTGCAAATGATCGATCGGCATCTGAGCTCGCTCGATCCTTCAGGCCTAGCCGGTGCGGGTAATCGCCGCAGCGCTGTTGCCGTGACCATCGATGGTCTGCCGCCGATGTTCGCGCGGCGCTCCAGGCGCGGCGGGCTAATGCGATTTTTGTTGTCCGAGCTTTATCTGGGCTTTGCCCCGCGCCCGCTGCATGAGCTGGTGGTTAATGCGTCCGCATATCAACGCGGTCTGCCGGTTGTTGAACCCCTTGGAGCGATGGTGGAGGCGGCAGGTCCGGGCCTTTATCGTGGATGGTTCCTGACGCGCGCGCTTGAAGGCGCGACTTTATGGAACCTGCTGCTGAACGGCGGCGAGGCGGCCGTCCGCCGCGTGGCGTTGGAGCAAACCCGCGTCAGCATCAAGCGCCTGCATGATGGCGGACTTTATCACGCCGACCTCAATTTCCATAATCTGTTTGTGTCCACCGGCGCAGCACCCATTGCGGTCGTGGTGCTGGATCTCGACAAGGCCCGATTGTACCCGGACCCGCTGACGCCGGCGCGGCGGCGACGCAATTTCGGCCGGCTAGGGCGCTCCGCACTCAAACTCATCAAAGCCGGGGCATTTCTCACGCCTGAGGAAGCGGCGCTACTGGGCCTCGGTTAGCCCTGAAGTTTGGGAGGCGCGCTCCTTGGTTTGATATTTGCTTACGGCAATACCGATGCACACTTCATCATCGGAGGACGGACTGGTTGAAGGCACCTGATTTCAATGATTTCGATTGGAATATCATCCGTGCGCTGCAAATCCTCCACCGGCCGTAGTTTCCATTCAGGCAATAGCATCGTCGAGGCGCAGCGACCGCACAGCTCACGGACCGTAAAGGAATGGCAAATGAAAAAGATCGAAGCCATCATCAAGCCGTTTATTCTGGACGCCGTTAAAGAGGAACTCGGAAAATCCGGAGTCCATGGACTGACTACCTACGAGGTCAGGGGTTTCGGCCGCCAGAAGGGCCACACAGAGATGCATCGTGGTGCCGAATATGTGGTCGATCTTCTGCCCAAGGTAAAACTGGAGATTCTGATTCATGACGAACAGCTCACGCCGGTGGTGAATGCGATCGTCCAGGCCGCCCATACCGGCAAGATGGGTGACGGCAAAATTTTTGTCACCAACGTCGAGGACGTGATCCGAATCCGTACCAACGAACACGGCGATATCGCCATCTAAGCCGATGGGATGAATGCCACGCTGCAAATTGTCCTTGTGCACCAAGGCGTGGTGTTACTCGAAGTCTATGGAGCAAGCGGAAACATCGGTTACATAAAGACCGGAGACATAGGTGACGTCCGTTATCTCTTCGATTAAGGAGTTGGGTGTTCGAGGGATCGCAACGCTGGCCGTCGCCCGTTGGAACCAGCCTTTGAAGTCCGTCGCACATACGCCGTTGGGCTCGCGCACCTGGTGAAGACACTTGCAGGACGCTCTTTGGTTCGATACTTGCTTTAGAGCACTGTCAACGCAAACCGGATCATCGGAGGACGGACTAGTTGAAAGGGCCTGATTTCAGTGATCTCGACTTGAATATCTGCCGGGCACGAATCGCGCTCGCGCTGGTGGCACTGCTTTCCATATACATCGATCCGACTACCGGCGGCCTCTTCGGCATCGCGCCGGGGCAGTTGGCGGTCGTGCTTGGGTATTCGTTGTACGCGGTGGCGGTATATCTGATCATCGCCCGTCGCCTGATGCCGGATCGGTTACTGCTGATCACCACCAGTCTGGATATAGCATTCGCGACCGCATTGGCATTCTTCACTGAAGGGCCAACGAGTCCTTCGTACATGTTTTTTACCTTCGCTATCATTGCGGCCGGCTGCAGGTTTCCTTTTCGTGCCACCAGCATAGTGACGCTATGCTGTGTTGCGGTTTACCTGGTTGTAATCCTGTTCGCAGACCCGGCTCAGAAATATTTCCATCTGATGAGACCTGCTTATCTTGCTGTGACCGGCTATTTGATCGCTTTTCTCAGCCAACAGCGAGCCAATTTTGAAACTCGGATCCGCAAACTGGAGACTTCGGCCGAGCGCGAGCGGATTGCCCGCTCGCTGCACGATGGTTACGTGCAGGAATTGGCCAGCTTGAACCTGCGTTTGGGCGCTTGCCGCGAACTTTTGCTCGGAGATCGGCAACCTGAAGCGCTCGTCCAAGTTACAGAATTAAAGAACAGCGTTGCGCACGAATACGATAAGGTAAGATCGTATGTCCGATCATTGGTAAACATGGAGGCGGTTGACGACTCGACGTTTGGCGATCTGGATACGCTGTTTCATATTGAAGTCACTTTCAAGGCGCGCGGGCCGATTATCGAACAGATCTTTCAAATGATGCTCGAAGGGATAAGGAATGTCTGGCGCCACGGCAAGGCCCGGTCGGCACAAGTCAAAGTCGCGCAGACCACGGATGTCATAAGAATTGTTATCGATGACAATGGGCGCGGCTTTCGCCAGACTGATGCCATTCCTTGGGCGATTGCCTCCAGGGTTGCCGAGTTCGGCGGCCGTGTGAGGGTAAATGGCCATAGTCAAGTCGGAGCGCACCTCGAGATCGAAATGCCGGTGCGGTGAAAGATGCAAACTCGGATCCGGCTAATCATTGCTGACGACCACGCCGTTTTTCGACAAGGGCTGCGCTCGCTCCTGCTGGTCTACGACTATATGCGGGTAGTCGCAGAGGTCGACTGCGCGGAGCGCTTGCTGCCCACTGTCATTACCACACCGTGCGACGTCTTACTCCTCGATTTGCAGATGGATCGATGGGTGGGCGAAGAAATTGAAAGGCTGGCACGGATCACTCAGGTATTGGTCCTCACTGCCAGTGAGCGCATCGAGGACGCGATGGCGGCCCTGCACGCGGGGGCAAAGGCTGTCGTTCAGAAACGCTTCGCAGTCGAAACCTTGGCGCAAGCAATCGGCGCGGTGGCCGATGGCCTGGTGTGGATCCCTCCGGTGTTGCAAGTGGAACTTGCCGCCCAATCGGGGCCCCTTGAGGCTCAACGTCTGACCGCCCGCGAGGCGGAAATCGTCAAGTGCGTTGCAAGTGGGCTCAGAAACGCTGAAATTGCCGAGCAACTTTCGATTAGTCAAGGCACGGTCAAGACCCACCTTAACAACATCTTTCACAAGCTGGGATTCCGCGATCGGGTGGAGGTGGCGGTTTATTCACTGCGCCGCGATCCGATTCAGCCGCAGGATCGCAAACGATAAATTCTCCACACCGGCGTTGGTGACGGAATTCTGAAAGGCGAGACGGGATGGCGGCCAGAGAGATTATCGGCTGAATTCAGCGTCCAAGTGCTAGAGGACAATCTGCTCCATAGCGCCGTTTAAGGTGTGCAAAACACAGGCGTTGGTCGCCCTCCTTGTAGGCAATTGCCTTTTTGCTGGGCGGCTCCCTGCTCGCTGCTCCCGATTGTTCTCCATCCAAAGTTGTACTTGCTCTCTACCATAAGTTCGATATCAATATTAGTTTTAGCCGATCTAATAGTGTTCGTGGTCTTGGGCATGCACATTGCACGAGTGCCCGTGCAAATTGCGCGAATATTGTCGATCAAGACTGATGAGATTGATCGGTAATCTCAAGCCTAATCGGAGGAAAGTCACGAAATGGGTGCAAATAGTAAGCAGGGCTGGTTTTTGTTTCTCTTTCTGATTGGGTTCACGTTCCTGGTTGCCGGACTCGCTTATCTGGGATTTATTTTTGCTCTGGCTGGTCTAGTCATCCTGATCATATCACTGGTCGGATTCTACCGGATTAAACCGCTCGAAAACGCCGTTGTACAGGAGGGGCCAGCAGCCCCCGCAGCCGCGTCTCCGATTAAGGCGCGTGTGGGCCGATAAGGAGGAAGTCATGAGAATTGTAGGGCTGATTGTAGCTGTGCTGGGATGGTTCATCGCGGTGCTCAGCACCCAAGTTCCCGGCGTCGGAGCGCAACTCGCGGTTGCGGTAGCGGGCCTGATCGTCGCTGGTGTCGGTGTAATCGGCATTCTGAACGGGGCCCATCTTAAAGACGCGATTTGGAAGAGTTGAGTATCGGAGGAGACGGATGCTGATCAAATTAAACAACTTGCGGCGTAGGATATCGTTGGTGTTTGGCGCGATGTTGATCGCGACCTGGATGTTGCCGGCGGTCTTGCCGGCCGCCGATGCGCCGGCGACTCCAGCCGCGGTACCGATCACTACCGCTGATCTCAAAGGCGTCAGCGGTCCTACAACCGACCAACTAGCGGCCGGCGACCCTGGCGGCACTCTGACTGGCACGGTGAACGATATCGTCGTCAGCGACCCCAAGAAGGGCCTGACCCTTCCCGACCTGGTCAACATGGTGGGCCAGAACCGGATCGCGATTAACTTCGTGTGGACGCTGGTTACAGGCTATCTGGTCATGTTCATGCAGGCCGGTTTCGCCTTAGTCGAAACGGGGTTGTGCCGCGCCAAGAACGCCAATCACACCATGATGATGAACTTCATGGTCTATGGCTTCGGCTTGTTCGCCTATTGGGTGATGGGTTTCGCGATTCAACAGGGCGGATGTGCGCCGAATACCAATCTCGGCGGCCTCAACCCGCTCAACCACGAGTTCGCCGTCAATTTCCTGGGCGGCAAAAGCTGGGGCCTGTTCGGGACCAAGGGCTTTCTCCTCAGCGGTTCGACTTATGACGTGGGCGTGATGGTGATGTTCCTGTTCCAGATGGTGTTCATGGATACCGCTGCCACCATCGTGACCGGCGCCGCCGCAGAGCGCTGGAAGTTTGCGGCGTTCGCGATATCGAGCATGCTACTAGCGGCGATCACCTATCCTCTGTATGGCAACTGGGCTTGGGGCGGCGGCTGGCTGTCGCAGTTGGGCGCCAACTACCACTTGGGACACGGCTATTGTGACTTCGCCGGCTCCGGAGTTGTACACGCTGTAGGGGGCCTAAGCGCGCTGGCGGTGTCGATGATAATCGGTGCCAGGATCGGCAAATACAACCGCGATGGCACACCCAATCCGATGCCCGGGCACGACATTACGATGGTCTTGCTTGGATGCTTCATCCTGGCCTTCGGTTGGTTCGGATTTAATCCCGGCAGCACGCTGGGTGCTTCGGGTGCCGGCAATTTGCGGATCGGATCGATCGCGGTCAACACCATGCTCGCCGGCGCCACAGGTTCCTTCGGCTCCATTCTCTACATGTGGATCCGCTTCGGGAAGCCCGATGCTTCGATGTCGGGCAACGGACTGCTCGCGGGCTTGGTGGCGATAACCGCTCCCAGTGGATTCGTTAACTCAGTAGGCGCAGTGATCATCGGGTTCGCCGCCGGAATGCTCGTATGTCTGAGCGTTGAGTTCGTGGAGCGGGTGATGAAGGTTGACGATCCGGTCGGCGCGATCTCGGTGCATGGAACTTGCGGGCTTTGGGGTGTGCTGTCGATCGGGCTTTTCGCTGATGGTACCTCCAATTACGGTGGGAGTTGGAATGGCGTGAACGGATCGGTCACAGGACTGTTTTACGGTGACCCTAGTCAGCTTGTGGCCCAGCTTATCGGCTGCGCGACGCTGGTGGGTATCGTTTTCACGATTTCCTACCTGTTGAATTGGCTGGTTGACATCATCGTTGGACAACGGGTCGGCGCCGTCAGTGAACTGGAAGGTCTCGACCTGCCGGAGATGGGCGCGCTGGGCTATCCCGAGTTCCAGTTGGTGACTCCGGGCCTGGGCCGTTCAGTCGAGTCGCGTTAAAAGGAGATCGAGTAATGGCAGGTCAAGTCATATTCGCAATCGTGATGTTGGTGGTGTTTGCCCTCTGGCAGACGGTCAAACCCGGCAAGAGCATGTTCGACAAGTAGTGAATAGGCGGGTGTGAGGAGCTAAGATGGATCAGGTTGCTTTCTCCGAATCTGAATTGGTGATGGCAAAGCCCACACCCATTGTCCGCGACGCCGAGGCACTGTTGAGGCGCGGAATCGAGGCGCTCGAACGCGAGCGCCACGAGGAGGCTGTGGTATTGCTCCGTCAGGCGGTTACCTTGGCGGAGCAATCCGCCGATGGCTTCCTTGCGCTCGGTATCGCGCTGATGCGGACCATGCGCATGCAGGAGGCGATGGCGGCTCTGGAGAGTGCCGTGGCGTTGGCGCCCGAAGCCTTCTACCCGCGATTCCGGATGGCCGAGCTATTCATGCGTGTCGGGGTGCCGACCAGGGCCAAGGATGAGATGGCGCGAGCGATGGACTTGAGCCAGACTCCTGAGCAGCGCCAGATGGTGCGCACGTTGATGGCGGTAGAAATCGGCCGCGCATCTAAGCGGATCTGGCGTCCGGATTTCAGCCGGTTCATCAAGCGAAGGAAACCAAAGCAATGACCCGCCAGCGCATGACGGCCCTGACGGTGAGCGCGGCGGCCAGCAGTGCGATTATTATGATCGCTTTTTTCAAGGCACCGGTGCTGCCGGTAGGTGTGGGGGCTGCGATTGCGATTTTTTTTCTTCTGCGCCGCAAATCCTCCAACTGAGGGTTGGGTTCCCGCTTCAGGCAACGCCAATCCCCGCGGCGCAAGCGACCTCAAAAGCTAACGGATCGTAAAGGATCGGTAAATGAAAAAGATCGAAGCCATCATCAAGCCCTTCACTCTGGACGCCGTTAAAGAGGAGCTCGGAAAGTCGGGGATCCATGGACTGACCGCTTACGAGGTCAAAGGTTTCGGCCGCCAGAAGGGCCATACCGAGCTGTATCGCGGTACTGAGTACGTGGTTGACTTTCTGCCCAAGGTAAAGTTCGAGATTCTTAGTCCATGACGACCAACTGATACCGGTGACTGACGCGATCATCAAGGCCTCCCAGACTGGCAAGATCGGCGACGGCAAGATCTTTGTTACCAATATAGAGGACGTGATCCGAATCCGTACCAAAGAACACGGCGATGCCGCTATCTGAGCAGCTAAGCGAGGAGCGCCCGTGGTTATTGGTCTGGGACTGATTCTGATTGCGGTGCTGGTCGGGCCGATCTTCATTAAGCCCGTCGAGCGCAATATCGAGGTGTTCTTTCTCACCGTCGGCGCCTTGGCGTCGATCGTAACCGGGCAGTTCGGGTGGTCGATGGTGCACGCTGCAGTCACCGAACCAATCGCGCTGACGATCGCGGTTTTGGTGTTCGGCGCATTGGCACGGATGACCAGGCCGGTCTTCGACCGGGGTGTCCAACGCCTGCGCACGATGGTTTCAGCGCGGTGGATTTACTTCACCCTGATTCTCTTGCTGGGCCTGCTCTCCAGCGTGATCACTGCGGTGATTGCTGCCCTGTTGCTGGTTGAAGCGATTGCGATGCTCAAGCTTGATCGTCCCAGCGAAACCACGGCGGTCGTACTTGCCTGCTTCGCGATCGGTTTGGGCGCGGCCCTGACCCCGGTCGGCGAGCCTCTTGGAACGATAGCGATTGCCGCGCTGAGCGCTGACTTCTGGTATCTGATGCGGCTGCTAGGACCGCTGGTTCTGTCGGGGATTGCCATTGTCGCCGTGCTCAGCCTGTTTATATCTCCCCATCGCGGGGCGTCGCTGTATGCTGCGCGCCCAGAGGATGGCTGGAAGGAGATCTTCTTGCGGGCGGTGCGGGTCTACGCCTTCGTCGCCGGGCTTGTGGGACTCTCCTGGGGAATGCGGCCGTTGGTCGACGTTTATATCAGTCGTATGCCGCATGCGGCGCTGTTCTGGCTCAACTCGATCTCAGCTGTGGTCGACAACGCGACCCTGACGGCGGCTGAAATTGGTCCTGCGCTCAGTCACAATCAGCAACGAGCGGTCCTGATGGGTCTACTGATCAGTGGCGGCATGCTGATCCCCGGCAACATTCCGAACATCGTGGCGGCAAGCCGCCTGGGAATAAGCAGCCGCGAGTGGGCAAGAGTCGGACTGATCACAGGTCTTCCACTGATGTTGCTGTGCTTCGCGGCACTCCATTGGTTCGGATAACTGGATTGGTCAGGCTCATGGTTCAAACGCCAATTCACGCTAAGGCATATGAGCGCGCCAGGTTAGCCAAGTGCGCGCCCGCACGGCGTCGGCGCCCTGAGGTTCGCGCCGACGGATCCGCTCAGGGCCATCATTTATCGACCTGAAGGTCGGGAGAGACAACTTGGCATCAGGTATCGGCTCAACAATTGGCGATTTGAACCGCTGAACCAGAGAGACCAGCGCGCTGCCAATCCGAGGTTTTTACAGGAGGGATCGGCATGGCAAAGGCGACGCTGCCGGCCGGCGGCAATCAGGCAAACGATCAGGTCGAGCGGACGCGCCGGTCCTCGATGAGCGAGTCTGCAAATGCTCAGACTCCGGCAATTGGAGAGGATGCACCATCCTCCGCCGCGAAACCTGCTTTCGACTTGAATTTTGTATCTGAGGCCGGGCAATCCGATCGCGCCGTCTGGTTTGAAACGTCAAGCAAATCAATGAAGGCGGTGCTTGAGGCCGCTTACAAGCTGGCCTTCACTTCGGCGCCGGTGCTGTTGACCGGTGAGCATGGTGTCGGAAAAAGCATGCTCGCGCGTCAGATTCATAAATGGGGTCCATCGCGAGAGCAAGCATTTGTCGTTGTGAATTGTGCCTCGTCCTCGAGCCATTCGCTGACCGACGAGCTATTCGACCAAGTCTTGGAATCGCTGGCCAAATCATGCGGCGAGTGCTGTCAGAGTGGCGACCCCGCGAAGAGAATTACGGTCTTTCTGGACAACATTTCCGATCTTTCTGATTTGCGACAGGCCCGTCTTCTGCGGTTCATCGAGGAGCAGAACTTTCAGTCGGTCTTCCGGCAAAGTTCCGGATATCAGGCTCGCATTTTGGCGGCGTCAGACCGAAATTTGGCCGCTGAAGTAGCCACAGAGCGATTTCGCGCCGATCTATTCTTCAGAATTAGTGTGATTAGCCTGGAGATTCCGCCGCTTCGTGAGCGTCCGGAAGACATCCTCCCACTGGCCGAGTGCTTGCTCTCTAACGTTTCGCTCCGCCATGAGCGGCCCGGCCTGGAATTTTCGCCTGCGGCGCGGGCAGCGCTTACTCGGCGCAAGTGGTTGGGCAACCTAAGCGAATTGCGCGACATAATCGAGCGCGCAGTGCTTCTGGCTCACAACGACAGCATCACGTCGCGGTTGCTCTCCAAAGCAATCGCGGCGAAAAAGGTCAACGTCGTTTTTCATCAATATCCGAGTCTGGAAGAAACCGAACGATGGTATATTCGGGGAATCCTGGCGCGGGCAGGGTCGCTCCGGCAGGCGGCTTCCATGTTGGGGATTCATCTTAGCACGCTTTGGCGCAAGCGCCGTCGTTACAACTGACTCCCTGACTTGCGCACGCGGGGCAAGTAAAATCGGGCCGCCAGGAAGGCGTCCGCGTTTGATCGTCGGGGCGTTTCGGTATAATCCGGGTACGCCTCTCGGCGCGGTCGCTTGAGAAAAAGCATGCGACTCCGAAGCGGCGGGCGCAAAGTGGTATCCGATAACCAAAACCGCGAGGTGGAGAGAATTGCCGGCGAGTTGCAGGCGAGCATTCGCAGGGCTCGCGTTCCGCGGTCTTCTGGCAGGTCACCCGCACCACGATCCCTGGGGGTGAATTTGCACCTGACGGCGCGATCGAGATCGAGCTCGCCGTGTTGCGTTCCACTTACGATATGGCCGGCGCGCCATTCACCTCCCATCGCAGGGTTCTTGGCCGCCTCATTATCTTCTTCAAAAATATCGCGCGCGAGTTGGTGGTCCAGCTTCTGGCCCGGCAAAGCGCATTCAATGGCGCGGCGGTGCGCGCTCTCACCGATCTCAAACAGCGGCTGGATACATTGGCGGAGGAACAGCGACGCATCACGCAGCGGTTGGATGCTCTTGAAGCCAGGTTTGGCGCTGGGCCGCAACCAGCGTTGCCGCAACGGACGCGGACGTCGAATGGATCGGAACCAGCCGGCGGCTTTGGGTCAGATCAACTTGATGAGCGCCTCGACGCTCTGGAAAAGGCGGCTACCGAAGACCAGCGCGGAGCGCGCCGCGATGACTAGCGTGGTGCAATTCTCCTTGTGCGCCAACGTATTGGTAATGCTTGATGCGTCCAGAGACCCTACGCACCCTCCACCTTATAAAGAGTGTCGAAAAATGGTCTGTGGCGCGCAACGCAGCGGGGTTCTCATGCGAGGCTTGGGTTTTGCCCTCTCCCTTTATGTATAAGGGGATAGGGGAGGGTGAGGGTTTCTGCTAAACTGAGCTTATAAATGTTAGATAAAACTGAGACAAAAGGCAGGCACCCTCTCCCCCCTCTCCCATAGAAAAATGGGAGCGGGCACAGAAAGTGTCCCTTTTCGTTCTTTCAGCCAACGGTTCGTCATTTTTGACAGTCCCTTATAAATCAAGAGAGCGGGACAAGCTCAATCCGGGCCCGCTGAACCGCTGTGCGCATCCTGATTTGCACGCCACAAGTGCCGTTTGTAAGCGGCGGCGCCGAGTTGCAGGTCCGCAACCTTAAAGCCGCGTTTATCGGCCAGGGCCATCAGGCCGAGATCGTTTCAATTCCTTTTCAATGGCATCCGCCGGCGCGGATCGTGCGCAGCATGCTGGTTTGGCGGATGCTCGATTTGAACTCGGCCAACGGCCAGCCGGTGGATCTGGTGGTAGCGCTGAAGTTTCCCGCCTACCTGGTCCAACATCCGAACAAAGTGATTTGGCTCACCCATCAGCATCGGCAGGCCTACGATCTGATGGGGACGGAATACGGCGATCTCGGACCCGATGATGAGGCTCAGAAAGTAAGGGAAGTCATCGCCGACGCTGACACCAGGCTTATCCCCCAGGCGCGGCGCGTTTACGCGATTTCCGCGACCGTTGCGGAGCGGCTGCGCAAGTTCAACGGAGTCGCGGCCGAGCCCCTGTACCATCCGCCGCCGGGCGCCGCCGCAATGCAATCCAACGGCTACGGCGACTACGTGTTTTATCCAAGCCGGCTGGACCGCCTCAAACGGCAGGAGCTGTCTGATCGAAGCGATGGCGTTGGTAAAAAGCCGCGCCACGTGCGTTCTGGCGGGAACTGGGCCGGATGAAGATCGCTTGCGCAGCCTCATCGCACGGCGGGGATTGGAACGGCGGGTGAAGATGTTGGGCTTCGTGAACGAGCTCGAGTTGGCGGATTGGTATTCCAGGGCGCTGGCGGTCTATTTCGGGCCATTCGACGAAGATTATGGATACGTGACGTTGGAAGCATTCCATTCCAGGAAGGCCGTTTTGACGCTGAGCGACAGCGGGGCGCCGCTGGAGTTCGTCCAGGACGGGGTCAACGGATTCGTGGTGCCCGCGGAGCCCGCGGCGATCGCGCAAAAAATCGACTTGCTATTTGAAAACAAGGCCTTGGCCGAGGCTTTGGGGACACGAGGATTCGAGATAATCACCGGGCTCGAATTGGGCTGGGACAAAGTGGTCCGCAAGCTGGTGTCATGAGGATTGCCTACTTCAGCCCTTTGCCGCCGCAACGCACCGGAGTCGCGGATTACAGCAAGGAATTGCTGCCCGTATTGGCTAATCGCGCGCAGGTCGATCTTTGGGTCGACGAACCCACCACAATCGAGCAACCGCCGCACTCCCGGACTTTCAACTACGTCGACCGGCCTGAGTCGCGCGACGCATTGCGCGACTATGATTCCGTCATCTATCACATGGGCAATTCTCCCGCGCATCGGAACATTTTCCGGATGCTCCTGGCGGTTCCCGGCGTGGTGGTGCTGCACGACTTCGTGCTGCATCATTTCTTTGCCGCTTACTATCTCGAAAAGCTGCACTCGCCGGCTTCATACATCGCGGAGATGGCCTACAACTACGGTACCGCGGGGGAAGAGCAGGCCCGGCGTGCGTTGCACAGCGAGCGGCAGATTTGGGAACACGAACCGATACGATATCCGCTGAACAAGCGGGTGCTGGACCATGCTCTGGGGGTGATCGTTCATTCCGAGTTCGCGCGCCGGTTGGTACATCAGTCGCATCCGCACCTGCCGGTCGCAAAGGTGAATCTGCCGGTCGCTATCGCCGAATCCCTGCCGGATGTCCAGGAGCTGCGCGAGCGTTACCGGATTCCGGCCGGCCGCGTGGTTATCGCGTCGTTGGGTTTCGGCAGCGTGGCCAAGCGGATCGAGATGGTTCTGCGCGCCGTCGCCGCGCTTGGGGCGCAAGGATTTTTTGTATCTTCTGGTCGGCGAAGTGGGAGAGAATTTTCAACGGGACTTGGGCCGCCGCGGTCTTGGCGAGGTCGTGCGCGCAACCGGCTACGTGGACTGGAACACCTTCAATGACTATTGCCATCTGATCGACGTGGGCATCGACCTGCGCTATCCGACCATGGGGGAAAGTTCCGCCAGCGTGTGCCGGATGCTCGGTGCGGGAAAGCCATGTGTAGTCTCGGACCTGGGTTGGTTTGCGGAGCTTCCCGACGATTGCGTAGTTAAACTCGATGTCGCGGCCGGCGAGCAGGGCCTGGTTCAATGCCTGTCCGATCTAATCGCCGATCAATCGCTCAGGCGCAAAATGGGTGAGAACGCGCGAAGATATATCCGCGAACAGCATGGTATCGAGTCGGCCGCAGCGCAATATGTGAAATTTCTCGGCGAAGTGCGCCGTGCGTGAGCGCAGACGAAGTGTCGAGCGTGCTCTGATAGACGAAACCGGACGGGCGATGGCCGAAATCGGTATCGGCGAAGAGGATCAGCTGGCTGATCGACGGCGTGGCGGCGGAC
This sequence comes from uncultured Pseudomonadota bacterium, assembly GCA_963824565.1. GTDB lineage: Bacteria > Desulfobacterota > Binatia > Binatales > Binataceae > JAJPJA01. Next base: position 145,977 of record CAWGQB010000016.1, read on the forward strand.
ATAGAATCATTGTTAAAAACAGTTAGAGATTGAGCGGTCACCGATATCGAGCGGGTTCTGCCGTTGAACCATGGCTTGATCAAATCGACCTCGACCAACTTCATCGCCGCCATTTCGGCTTTGCGGCCATCGCTGCGGCGCGGCCAACCCCTGGCGGTCAAGCGTCATCAGCAGCAGTCCGTGCGGTCAGCGGAACGCGTAGGGCTGGAACTTTTCCGGGTAGGGAAAGAAGATGTCGCGGGCGAAGGCCTGTACGTGTCGAGCATCGGTTTCAGATCCTCATAGTGGCCCGAGACTCCGATACCAACCGCCGAATCACTCACCACGCCGAGCCACAGGTTGTGCCACCATTGGGGATAATCGGGATTGGTTGGGATGCTGCCGAGCCTGGAAGTGAGAGCAGTCCCAAGCGCGCGGCTTCCCATGGCGTTAGCTTCTGCAGCGGCAGGCCCTGGTCCAATAATTGTTCGCCGCGATGGCCATCGCCGCGAACGCGTCCACAGCCGCCGCGGCCGCGGCTTCATGCGCCGTCACCCCTGCATAAGCGGAGAGCAAACCGCGGCGGGATCCGGTAAAGCGTCACGTCGTTAACGTCCAGGCTGGTCATGTGAAGTGGCGCCAGCAAGGGCGGCCACGTCCGCCGCGCATCATGAGCAAGAATTATCGTTCTGACATTGTGGGCGGCGAGAAAAAAGCCAAGCTGATGCGTGAAATCAAAACCTGGTTCTCCGCTGTAAAGGCTGTCCAGAACCGGCCAACGCTTGAATTGCGGTGGCGTGAGACCGATAAAACCACCCGCCATCCGAAAGTACATCCCGGTCTGCGCCTGCCACAGCATGCTATTGCCCTGACTTCCATAAGGAAGGATCAGACGTGATCTCGTCCTTGGCCAGATATCGTCTGAAGGTGCCGTCGGTGAAGAATCGTGGCGTGTCCGTCCTGGAAAACCATAATCGCGCCGGCAGATTCGGGATCAGCGAGATACGGCCAAGCAAGACAAGAATCCACTTTCGGGCCCGATGCGGAGGGCTCGCCAGGTAAATGGCGGCAATCAGCCCGGCGTCGAGAAAGGCGAACATCATGAATCTGCCGGGCAGCGCCTTATCGAGCAGCGGCAAATGCGCAGCTATCGCCCACGGCAGAGGAATGGTGGGAGTTCCCGCGATGTTCAATCGCGGTCCCAGCGACGCCAGCGCGATAACCGCCATCGCGAGAAGCATCATCCTGGCTCGTGGTTCCCGCCATTTGGAGATGCCGTAGTCAAGAATCACCAGGAACAGTGGAATTCCGATGTAGGCGGTGTCCTCGGCGCAACCGCCCGCCAGCCGCTGAGCGAAGATGTGATAGACGGAGGGTTGTCCAATCAGCAGTGTCGGTGTTGGAATAACGAACGCGAGCAGGTCCGACGAATACACGTCCAGCGGATTGATCGGGCCATGAGGAAACCCTTGGAAAAACGCGTAGTACAGATAAGGTGTCAGGAACAACGCGGCGATCCCCAGCGCTAATGCGCAGTCAGCATGCAAACATCGAGCAAATCCCTGCGAAAAGCCGGACCTGTGGCGAGCAACGCGGACGCCATCGCCAGCGCTCCGATCACCGTCGTGGTTGCCAACAATTCCTGGCAACAGAGGAAAATGACGATCGCCAGAATGGTCAAAAGGCTCACAAAGGTGAGGCGCGATAAGCGCCCTTCCACACGAAGCAAAATCAGATAGACGCGCTAGCGGAACGGGAATACCACGATCAGCGAGAGATGTCCCAGCAGATGCCCGAGCATGTATGGCGAAAAGCCGAACAGGTATCCACCGATAAGTGAGGGCAGAAACGCGCCGCACAGATGGCGGCACAAGATGAATGCGCACCAGGCCGCCAGTGCCGGCGACATCAGGCACAGAACGTTCCATGCGACGACGGGACCCCAGAGCTGTGTGATCGGAGCGGCGGCCAGCGCCGGAAGCGGAATGGAAGCCGCCCACGTAAGATTGAATCCTGAGGGCGCCCAGACAATTTTGGTGATGAACGGGTTGAGGCGATGCGAAAGCGCATACGGCCACCATTTCAGAAACCACATATAACCGCCGGGGTCGGCCGAGATCTTGAAACCAATGTAAGTGTGGGAGAAATCGGAAAGCACCGGCGTTCCGAACCAAAGGATCGCGAGCGCCTGGTAGATTGCGAAGGCGAGCAGCGCGAGGCCCATGATTTGGAGGTGGCTGGCTGAGTGCTCATGATCCTGCAAAAAAGTCCGAGAATTGTGTTGTGAGTGAATTGCCCGATGTGGCGCAAGAGCCAGGACGCTTGGACGGACGATGAACCGACTAGCGATGCGGACGCGGCTCGATACGGAACTGGTGCGGCGTGGCTTGGCGGAGAGCCGGGAGGATGCGCAGCGGTTGATCCTGGCCGGTTGCGTGCGGGTCAATTCGCAGCCTGCCGGCAAACCGGACCTGAGAGTGGACGAAAATTCGCGCATCGAAGTGGTTGGGGTCCGGGACGAATATGCCAGCCGCGGAGCTTACAAATTGTTGGCCGCCCTCGACGGCTTCGGGATTGCCGTCGATGGCCGGCTCGCGCTCGACGTCGGAGCGTCCAGCGGCGGGTTTACCGATATCCTGCTGCGGCGCGGCGCGAAACGGGTAATCGCGCTGGACGTGGGCTATGGACAACTGGTCCTGCGATTGCGCGACGATCCGCGGGTGACCGTCATGGAACGCACCAACATCCGTCATGTCGCGCCGGCGGCGCTCGCCTACCGTCCGGATCTGGTCACGATTGACGCGAGCTTCATCTCGCTTAAGCTGGTGTTGCCCGCGGTAATCGAGTTGGCGGCTGCCGCGCTGCGACATTATCGCCCTGATCAAGCCGCAGTTCGAGGTCGGCAAAGGCAAGGTGGGCAAGGGCGGAGTGGTGCGGGACGAGTCGCAGCGCCAGCAGGTTATTGCCGATGTCACCGGTTTCGCGGCCGGTCTCGGTCTGGCGGTTAAGGGCGTCGTCAACTCGCCTGTCACCGGTCCCGCCGGGAATCAGGAGTACCTCGCGTGGCTGGAAAAGACCTCCAACGAATAGGGTAGGCGGAGCCGGATCTCGTCGATGACTGCTCCGGTCGGATTTTGCGCGGCGGTGCAGACGGATAGAGTTCCATTTTTTTGGCAGCCTATTCATGAAATTTCTTAAAACTGCGCGTACGAGATGCTCAAGCGGCACGGATTCGAGTTGGAGCCGACAAAGGCCTCGAAATCGAATGGAATCACGTGAATTTTCTCCGTCCGATTGACTGCTGCTTTGCATCTGGCGTCCGATCAATTTAGGCTAAGGCTATGGGCTCTATTATCGGCCCCGCAAACGCGCGAAGCTTCACGTTGGCGATCCTGACTTTGGCCGCCCTGATCATCGGTGCTTGTGTGGCCTTCGCCGCTCCCGCGGAATTCAGCGAGCGGGATTTATCGGCGCCGCCAAGGCGGGTCCGGGGCGATTAAACCGTCCAAGGCCGTGGTGCGACCGGCTAAGCCGGTACAGGCAACCTCTTACACCGAGGAGTCGGGCGCGGCGGCACAAGACGACAACGACGAGGATACGTCCGAGGACACTCACGCGGCTGAGCCCGCGCCGGCGCCAGGGCTGCCGCCAGCTCTAAGCCGCGCGCCAGCTCAAGACGGCACGCCTGGTCAAACTGGCACTCCGGTCCAGAGCGGGGGGGATTTGTCCTACGTGATCCATGAGGGTGACTCGGTGGGAGCGTTGTCGGGGATGTTCCATATCCCGGCTGCGGATATCTTCCGGCGCAATCACCTGACCCCCGAGAGCACCTTGCACGTCGGCCAGGTCCTGCACATCCCGAATCCATATGCAGCGCAGGTGCGTGAGCTGCAAGCTCAGATCGAAGTGTTAAGCGCCAGGAACAGGACCAGGAGCGTAAGCTTCAGGATGCCAACACCAGGGAAGGAGCTTACAACGCGCGGGTGGTCGAATTGGTCGGCATCAAGCGCGCGCTGGAGCACGACGTGATGACCCTGCCGTGGTGGCGCCGGGCGACCACCCTGGCGGTTACCTTGGCCATTGTGATGTTCGGGATTGCGGCCGTATCGCTGTTCCAATGGTTCCTGGTTCGGCGCCGCTTTGTTGACGTTGCTTTGGCCAACGAGCGGCTCAGCCGGCTCGACCAGCGCTATCGCAATTTGCTGGCGCGCTCGGAGCTGCGTTTGCAGCAACTTTACGGCCGCCGCCGCGCCCCGGTCGAGAGGCAGAGCAAGAGCCCCGACGATTTCGAGATGGAACGTCTTAACCGCGAGCTCAAGGACGTCCTTGAGCAGCAGATGGCCCAATTGGGTGTCCAAATCCACACTACCGCGCCGGCGTTCGCGGTTTCGCGAATGGCTGGCCAACCTCGGTTCGAGGCCGGTTGCGGTGCGCTCTGACCGGCGCTCATGATTGCGGTGGCGGTTTCCATTAAATTTGAATCCGTTTCGCGCCGCCCGCGATGAACATTCCTACCGCACTGGTCTAGTGGACTGCCTCATTCGGAATTGGTATCGGACTTACGGCAGTGGCGTGGGCTGTTGCGTTTCGTCGGCGCCGGCGCGCAAAACAATGCCGGCGACGAAGAACCGGCGTTGCGAGTGGTTCCGTTTTTCAGGAGTGTCCGATATCAACACCGCATCGTACCAACCCTGCCCGTTCTTGAATCGGGCGGCAGTCAGTTATCTTAGTGACCGTCGCGGTCGTGACGCTGGTCTTGTCCGGATGCTCGCTGATGAAGCACACCGCCAAGCCGAAGGAGCAAACCCAGGCCCAGCCGCAGACGCAAGCGGATCAGTCCGGCACCGAAGGCGGGGACGAGGCGCAAGAACCTTCACCGGAGGCGACGCCGGCTCCGCCATCGCTGACGGTGCACATCAGCTATGCGCACCGCAACGACTACCTCGAATCATTGTCCGTGGCCAAATTTGCTTCGGCCTCGCAGATTTCGACCCACGGGTTGAAATCGGGATCCGAGGTGATGCGGTTTGAGGGCGGCGAGCCGGTATGGGAGATTGCCGCCGATCGGGGGCTAAGCGGCTCTCTGCTTGGACATGTGCCCGGAGTTGCGGAGAACAAAAAGTTTGCGGTTACCGGCGTCACTTACGGCACCCAGCCCAAGAATTTCTCCAAAGAAGTGCCGGAAAACAGCGATCCCGAACCTTTGGAGCAGGGGAAGTACTACATTTTCACGGTTCGCCGAGCCACCGGAACGGACAGCTATCAAGCCGTGCATATTACCATGGACGGTACCATGCAAAGCTATGACGCCCAGCCACGGGTCGGCACCAGCTACGAGTTGTGCTGCGACGTCGCCCCGGATTTTGCAAGCGCCAGTCGGCTCTGACAGCAACGGTGACGCTGGCGGTGCGGGCGGCGGTGATACGGGCGGCGGCCGGCCGGCGCCAGCGGGTTTCCCGAGCCCTAGACGTTTAGAAAGATTTCGCGGGTATCCTTGGCGCTCAGTTGCTTGACCGAGGTCAGCCGGTCGCTGAAGGAGGCCAGGGTCGAGGACTCGCTGGAACCAACGTCGACCAGCACGCCGAAGATCTTGAATTGCAGATCGTCCTTGCGCCGGCGCAGTTGCGCCAGCCATTCCGGAGAAACCTGGCATTCGCCGTCGGTGATGATCACGATATCGCCGCGCCGCAGCTTTTTGTCACCCAGCAACTCGACCGCGGCGTCGATTGGCCGTTCGAATTCGGTTCCCCCGCCGGGAAAGTACTCGGCCAACTCCAGCACCTTGGCCAGTTCGGGTTCGTAGCGCCGCTCGCGGTTGAGGTCGAGGACCTTGAGACTGCCCTCGCCAGACGAAAACAGCACCGCACGGAACAAGCGCCGCTGGCGGCGCGCCAAATCCATCAGAGTGAGCGTCACCGCTTTGCCCCACAGCTCCTTGTCCCCTTGCATCGAGGAACTCAGGTCCAGGCACACGACCATCGGACCCTTGCCTTTTTCCTCATCCTCGCGCAACTGATACTGCAGGATTTCGCCTTCGAGCAGGCGGCGTTTGAAGTCGCGGTAAAGCACGGGATGGTGCACGGCGATAAGTTCGGCGGGAATCAGCCGGGCCAGCTCCGCGCCGCGTTCAATGTCATAGACTTCGCTCTGGCCGCGGTCGAGATTCTTGCGGCGCAGCGCCAGCGCGTCCTGTTTAAACCGTCCCACCATCCGGGCCAATTCGGCAATTTTGCGATTGCGCGCCAATCGCCGTCCCAGTTCCAGACGCTCGCCAGCCGACAGGCGGCCCGCCTGTCCGAATTCCAGGCTGAAGTCGTGCGCGTCTTCGGCGATCTGGTCGATTTCCTGGGCCAGTTGCGCGCCCTTTAGCTGCAAGCGCTTGAGCTCGCTTTGGCGGGCCTGTTTGATGGTGTCCTCGACCGCACGCGCCTTGTGATTGACCTTGGCTTCGGAGACCTGTGCCGCGCGGCTGGCCGCCTGCTTGAGCTCTTCGATCTTGGCCGCGAGCTCGGGGTCCGCCGGCTTCTCCCTCCTCGCCTTGAGATGGCGGCTGCTCGGTAATCGCGCGCAGTGCCTCGGCGCGCTCCTTGAGATCCTCCTCCTGATGCTTCAGGTCCCACAGGTCGAGCATTTCGCGCCGGTTGATCAGCCGCTCGCTGCGGACCATCTCGATAACCTGCTCGGCCAGCGCCAGAGCGGCAATCGCGGCTTTGTCCTCCTCCAGCAGGGTGCGTTGCTTGAGCGCCTCGAAAGGCGGTGAGGAAGCCAATTCGCGCAAGATCGTCTGGTTCAGTCCCGCGCTGCGCCGGACTGCGTCGGGAGGCATCCAGACCAGGTTATATTTGAACAACCCCAGAAAAATATCCTGCAACAACGCGCCGAAATGGGGTATGAGATGCTCGCCGGCTTCGATTAGGTCCGCGATCGTGGGTGCGCCGGACTGTATATCCTTCCACGCGCGCCGGTCGTAGCTGTCGCATTCCAGCCATAGGGTTTCGGTTGGCACGCACGGGAATGTAGATCGGCTTGGGCTTGCGCGTCTTGGAGCGGGAGGCCATTGGGAACAGCTTAACCCAGCGCGGCCGTCGCCGCTATCGTGCTGTGGGCCCGGTTCAACCGCACTCGGGGCGGAACCGCGTTTGATTTATCTGACTGCGGAGACTTGAAAAAAAGCCGCCGCACAGGCCACAATCGAACTGGCGCGAGTAAGGTACCCTTATGACTAACGAAGTTTGGAGAGGGGAACTGGGGCGGCGGCATCATGTGCTCTTGTTGGCGGTTATCCAGGACTTCGTGGCAACGGCGGAGCCGATCGGGTCGCAGCACATCGCTTCCAAGTATTCGCTCGGGGTAAGAGCGGCGACGGTCCGCAGCATGATGGCGGATCTGGAAACGGAGAATTTCCTCTACCAGCCGCACACCTCGGCTGGGCGGGTTCCGACCGACAAAGCGTTCAGATATTACGTCGATTACGTGATGCCGAAGCGCCAGATCGGCCGCAACGATCGCGTCCAAATCGAGTACTGCTACTCCGAACGCTCCCGCGACCTCACTGAGATCATGCGCGATACCTCGCGGCTGCTGGCCCTGCTCACGGGCCAGGCTGCGATGGTGCTCACACCCAGATTCGAGGCGGTGGCACTCAAACGCGTCAATTTTATTCGCCTAAGAGAATCCCAGGTGATGGCGGTATTCATCGCGATCGGCGGGGAGGTCCAGACCCGAGTCGTTGATAGCGGGCGCGACTATACCCAACCGGAATTGGAGCGGATGGCCAATTACCTCAATGAAGGCCTGGAGGGGCGGACCCTGGAGCAGGCGCGGACGTGGATCGAGAGTGTACTCAACGAAGAGCGTACCCGCTATGACCGTTTTGTTCGCGACGCTCTGACTCTGGGCGACGCCGCGGTCAGCCGCCCGGTTCCAGTCGAAGTCTACGTGGAAGGCGGCGCCAAAGCCTTGCAGCAGCCGGAGTTCAGCGATCCTGACAAGCTCAAGGAATTGCTCGGTGCGTTGGAAGACAAGAGCGCCCTGTTGGACCTGCTGGAGCGTACCCTGACGGTCGGCAATATCGAGGTTTCGATCGGCACCGAGCACGACCCGCGTCTGAGCGATTTGAGTGTCGTTACCGCAGCCTATTCCAAGGGTGCGATGCCAATCGGCAGCCTGGGCGTGGTTGGACCGGTGCGGATGGACTACGAACGCGTTATCGCCCTGGTCGACTATACGGCCAGAGCACTGTCCAGGGTGCTCGAATCCTGAATTCGCAACGCGCAACCTGATGCTCGCGGAGGCTGGTCGGTGGCGTGACCAGGTTTGGAAGGGGGCGGACCGCTGAATGCGCTCTTGCCGCGCAGACCTCCTTTCCGCATCCTGCCCTCGCACTCGACGTTCTATAAGGCAAGTTAGCGCCGGCATCTCCCCGGTCTGCCGTTGAGGTTGCCTTTACCCAATTTCTGGTCCATCTCGGCTCTGGCGCCGGCAAAAAGCGTGGTTATCTTCTAGTCATAACCAAATTTCGGGTTTGCGTGAGGACCGGCTTGCGTGAGGACGGTTTGCTGAGGAAATGACCGAGAAAACCAAGACGATCGATATTCGGGGGACTGGGCACGCGAAGGAGGGTCGAGCGCACCACACCGGCCCCGCCGCAGTAGACATAGAGCATATGCCAGTCGCGGAGATGCGTAAGAAACTTGAGGAAGCGTTGGCCAGCCTCGAGGAAAGCCAGAAAGCGCTGGAAGAAAAAGAACGTGAAGCGGCCGAATACAAGGACAAGTATCTGCGTGCGTTGGCCGAGGCGGAAAACCAACGCAAGCGGATCCGCCAACAGGCCGAGGAAAGCGCTCGGATTCAGCGCGAAGCCTTGTTGCGCGACCTGTTGTCGATCATCGACAATCTGGAGCGCGCCGTGGCCGCGGCTCGCGATGGCGGTAATGGCAAGCCGATTGTCGAAGGCGTAGAAATGGTGTCTGCGTTCGATGGTCGACTTTCTGCGCAGCCACGGAGTGACTCAATTAAACGCGGTCGGTCAGCCATTCGATCCGCTGCTGCACGAGGCGATCGATCACGTCGAAAGCGCCGAGCATCAGCCCAATACAGTGGTGGACGAGTTTGTGCGTGGCTATCAGATCGGGGAGCGGTTATTGCGTCCGGCCCGGGTTGCGGTTTCCAAGCTGCCGGCCCCGGCGGGAGGATCCGGAGGATCCGAAGGATCAGGTTCGGGTTCCGGCGGCGGGCAGGTTGAAAATCAGTAATCACTGGTTATCTTTTCTGATAAAACGAGATTAATCCTGACCGTTTTGGGACGGCAGGTTTCAAGAACAAGAGGCAAGCAATGGCCAAAGTAATCGGCATCGACCTCGGAACAACCAACAGCTGCGTCGCCATCATGGAAGGCGGCGACCCGGTGGTGATTGCCAACTCTGAGGGTAGCCGCACGACGCCCTCGGTGGTGGCGTTCACCGAAGCCGGGGAGCGGCTGGTGGGGCAAATCGCTAAACGTCAAGCGATCACCAATCCGACCAACACAGTTTTCGCAATCAAGCGCCTGATGGGGCGGCGCTTCGACGATAAGGAAGTTCAGAAAGCGGTCAAAGTCCTGCCCTACAAAGTCATCAAACACGATGACGGAGCGGCGTGGGTGGAAATCCGCGGCAAGAAGTACAGTCCCGCCGAAGTATCCGCTTTCGTCCTGCAGAAGATGAAACAGACCGCCGAGGATTACCTTGGAGAGAAGGTCACCGAGGCGGTGATCACAGTCCCGGCATACTTCAACGACAGCCAGCGACAGGCGACCAAGGACGCCGGCCGCATCGCCGGGCTCAACGTGTTGCGCATAATCAACGAGCCCACCGCGGCCTCGTTGGCCTACGGGCTGGACAAGAAGAAGGACGAAAAAATCGCGGTCTTTGACCTCGGTGGCGGAACCTTCGACATTTCCATCCTCGAACTGGGCGACGGCGTCTTCGAAGTCAAGGCCACCAACGGCGATACCTTCCTGGGGGGCGAGGATTTCGACCAGCGCATAATCGATTACCTGGCGGACGAGTTCAAGAAGGATCAGGGAATCGATCTGCGCAGTGACCGGATGGCGTTGCAGCGGTTGAAGGAAGCCGCCGAGAAGGCCAAATGCGAGCTTTCGACCGTGATGGAGACCGATATCAATCTGCCCTTCGTCACCGCGGACCAAAGCGGTCCCAAGCATCTCAATATGAAGCTGACGCGCGCCAAGCTCGAGGCACTGTGTTCCGAGTTGCTGGACCGGCTCGAGGAGCCGTGCCGGATGGCGCTGCGTGATGCAGGGCTTAAGACCAGCGAAATCAATGAGGTGGTGCTGGTTGGGGGCATGACCCGGATGCCCGCGGTGCAGGAGCGGGTGCGCAAAGTTTTCGGCCGCGAGGGCCACAAGGGCGTCAACCCGGACGAAGTGGTAGCAATTGGCGCCGCGATTCAGGGTGGCGTGCTCAAGGGTGAGGTCAAGGACGTTCTGCTGCTCGACGTGACCCCGCTGTCGCTGGGAATCGAGACTTTGGGTGGCGTATTCACCAAGCTTATCGACAAAAACACCACCATCCCGACCCGCAAGAGCCAGGTCTTTTCCACCGCACAGGACAATCAGACGGCGGTGACGATCCGGGTGTTCCAGGGCGAGCGCGAGATGGCGGCCGACAACAAGATGCTCGGGCAATTTGACCTCATCGGGATACCGCCGGCTCCGCGCGGGATGCCCCAGGTCGAAGTCACGTTCGACATCGACGCCAATGGGATCGTCAACGTGCACGCCAAGGACCTCGGTACCAACAAGGAGCAGTCGATCCGCATCACGGCGTCGTCGGGTCTGACCGAGGATGAGATCAAACGGATGGTGCGTGACGCCGAATCGCATGCCGAGGACGACAAGCGCAAGCGCGCGGTAGTCGAGGCGCGCAACAAGCTCGACAACCTGATCTATACCACCGAGAAGTCGCTTAAGGATTACGGCAGCGACATGGAAGCGAGCGCCAAGCAGTCGATCGAGGATGCGATTACGGCGGCGAAGTCCAAGCTGGAATCGCAGGATCCGGCCGAGTTGAACGCAGCAGCCGAAACTCTGGCCTCAGCTTCGCACAAGCTGGCGGAAGCCATGTACAGCAAGACGCGTGCGCAACAGGGCGGCGCGGGCCCCGAAGCGGCGGCTGGCGCCAGCGGTCCTAGCGATGGCGGTGGTGGACAAGAGAGCAAAAAGGAAGACGTGGTTGACGCCGACTATCGAGAGGTAAAAGAGTAAGGCAAGAAGCCCCGGCTAAAACCGGGGCTTTTTTTTCCGCGGCGCCACGTTTTCCGGCGTGATCTCAACCAAAATGCGTGCATTGTAATCTTGGCGCTCTATCGTTCGGCATTGAACTAGGTTAAAATCGGCCTCCGGGAATGGCAAACAATAACAAGCGCGACTATTACGAGACACTCGGCGTCTCGCGCACTGCGAGCGAAGAAGAGATCAAAAAGGCCTACCGGCGTCTCGCTATCCAATATCATCCAGATCGCAATCCCGGTGATCGGCAGGCCGAGGAAAAGTTCAAAGAAGCAAACGAGGCCTACCAGGTTCTCGCCGACACCGAGAAGCGCGCCCAGTATGACCGCTTCGGCCACGCGGCCTTCCAAGGTCCGCAGGGCCCGGGGGGCTTTGGCGGGTTTGACTTTTCCCAAGGCTTCGAGGACGTCTTCTCCGATATCTTCGGAGACTTCTTCGGCACTGGCCGTGGCCGCTCTCGCTCGCGCAGCCGGCGCGGTGACGATCTTCGCTATGACCTCGAGGTCGAGTTTGAAGACGCGCATCGGGGGGCGGAGCGGGTCATCAAAGTCGCGCGCCTCTGCCAATGCGAAGCTTGCAATGGAACCCGTACGGCTGCCGGCGCGGGAGGACTGCGTACCTGTCCGAACTGCCGCGGTACGGGGCAGATTCGTACTCAGCAGGGCTTCTTTTCAATTTCAACCACCTGCGCTCAATGCCGCGGCGAAGGACATATCATCTCGGACCCCTGCGCTAAGTGCCAGGGACAGGGGCGGGTGCGTAAACAGCAGTCGCTCTCGGTGCGGATTCCGCCCGGGGTCGACAATGGTTCACGGTTGAAACTGCGCGGCGAAGGCGAAGCCGGCTTCAGCGGCGGTCCGTCGGGCGACCTCTACGTGGTGATTCATGTCCGCGAGCATGCGATTTTCGCCCGTCAGGAAAACGACGTAATCGTCGAGGTCCCGGTCAGTTTTCCGCAGGCCGCGCTGGGCACCGAAATGGAAGTTCCCACCCTGGACGGCAAGGTCAAATTCAAGATCCCCGCCGGCACCCAGTCGGGCAAGGTGTTTCGGCTAAAGGGCAAGGGTTTCACCGACTTACACGGCTACGGCCGCGGCGATGAGTTGGTCAAGATCGTGGTTGAAACCCCGCGGCGGTTGACCGCCAAGCAGCGGGAACTGCTCGAAGAATTCGCCAAAGTCTCCGGCGAAGAAGTCAACCATCCGATGTCCAAAGGGTTCGTCGACAAGCTGCGAGAGATGTTCGGCTGAGCCCTCATCCTGGCCTCTCCCTGGCCTCTCCCGGTCAGCATAGGCAGGCGCTAACTTAACGTTCGAGCCAGTGTACGGCGTCCCTGCCTGCCGGCCGCTCCGTTACCGAGCGGCCACACCCAAGCCGCACGTCTCACACCTCGGCCATCGAGTGGTAGTGTACTTTAGGCACTGCCGATTGATAGATGGCACCCTTGACCATCAACTCGCCGTACTTACATTTGAAAAGAGCGGCTCTGATCCCAAAAATCACACAAACGAAAAGGAGGTTCCGATGGCACTGCTACGATTCGGGTCGGACTTTCCAATTCCGGCCTTACAAAAAGAGCTGGAGCGGTTCTTACGCAATCCTGCAATAAACCTGGGTTTGTCCGGACAGGGCGCATATCCCCCGGTTAATGTTTTCGACCGTGGAGACGGGGCACTAATCGTCGCGGAAGTGCCCGGCCTGGATCCGGAGAAAATAGAAATCGGCAGTCAGGGACGGACGCTGACTATCGGCGGCGAGCGCAAGCCGCGCGAGGCCGAAAAATCGATTGGATACCATCGCCGCGAACGTTTGTTTGGCGCGTTTTCGCGCTCGGTCCAGTTGCCCGAAGATCTCGACCTGCAGCAGGCGACGGCGAAATACGAAAACGGCCTACTGGTCATTCGTGTCCCCAAGGCCGAAAGCTCCAAACCGCGCCGGATTACCATCCAAGCCGGGTGAAGAAGGAGGAATCGCGATGACCCCACAGGAAATGACCACTAAGGAAAAACAGGAGTTGACCGCGGAGCAGGAGAAGACCCGTCCTGGCCGTTACTATATGCCCGACGTTGACATTCTGGAATTTCCCGACCACTTGGAACTCACGGCGGATATGCCTGGCGTCAGCGAGAAAGATGTCCACGTTACGCTCGAAGACGGCGTTTTGACTATTCAGGGAACCGTGGGTGCTGCCATGTACGAAGGTCTGTCACCCTTATACACGGAGTATAATGTCGGCAACTACTTCCGGCAATTCTCGCTTCATGAAAGTATCGACGCATCGGGTATTAAGGCGACGATGCGCAATGGCGTCCTGGACTTGATATTGCCCAAGGTCGAGGCGGCAAAGCCGCGCAAAATAGAGGTAGCGGTTTCCTAAAAGTCAATTGCGCCGATGGTGATCTGCGATGCCGAAATCGGATCACCCTTCCATTCTCGGCGTGCCGGCCGACGCCAGCGTTGAAACTATAAAAACTGCCTACCGGCGGCTGGCATTGACGATGTTGGTTGCGTAATTCACCCGCGGCCGAGATGCGCGTATAGCGCGTCGCGCATGGCGTCGAACGGCGCTTTGACGCGGTTGAACAATTCGAATGCCAGCGCGCCTTGGCGCAGCAACATCCCGGCGCCGTCGGCGGTGCGAAGTCCACGTTCCAGCGCTGGCCGGAGAAACGCGGTTGGAGCGGCCGCATAGATAAGATCGTAAAAGAAGCAGTCGGAGTCCGCGGATTCGTAGGCTACCGGAAGGAAAGCTGCGGACTTCAGCCCGACCGAGGTTGCATTGATCACCAGCCCCGCTTCGGCGACCAATTCCGCATGCCGGAGAGCGTCCAGGTCGCGCACCTCGATTTTGAGCTTGCGGAAGCGTGCCGCCAGTTTGACTGCCCGCGAGCGGGTGCGGTTGGCGAGCACCACCCGTTTGGCGCCCAGCCGCCCCAACGCGAGCAGGGCCGCGGCGGCGCCCCCGCCCGCCCCGATCAGAATCACCATCCTTCCCTTGATTGGCGCGCTCAGCGCGGCCAAATCCGCCGCCAGTCCGCGCGCGTCGGTATTGTCGCCGAACAGCTCTCCTGCTCGCGGGAAAACACAGTTGATCGGCCCCCAATGCACGCGCTTCAGCACTTTGCCTCTTTAGCAGCCGTGCGACACGCTCCTTATGCGGCACGGTGACGTTAACTCCCATCAGCCCCAATGCCGTAATCGCGCGCAGCGCCGCCGGCAGATGGGACGCAACGACGTGAAAGGGGACGTAGAGGCGGTTCATGCCCAACGCCTGGTAGGCCGCGTTATGCATCGCGGGAGAGGCCGAGTGCGCAACCGGATCGCCGAAGATGCCGGTCAGGACCGTGGCGCCATCGATTCCCATCAAACTGATCGCTACCGGTTCAACTGAGTGCCGCGTGGCGTACTTCTTCGGCGGTAAACAGCCAGGTGTATGTGAGCCCCTCGTTGGCAAAGGCCTCGGTGGCCCCCTCGCCGCGATCGACTAATGCGAACGCCGCTACGACGATGGCGCCGGCCGACCGCACCGCGTTGGTGGCCGCGAGGGTCGAACCGCCGGTGGTGATAGTGTCGTCGATCACGCCGGTTGGAAGGCTCGGGTCGAAGGCGCCCTCGATCTGTTGCTGGAGTCCGTGGGCCTTGGTTTCCTTGCGAACAAAGAAGCCGCGCAGATCGGGGTTGCGATAGCTGGCCGCGACGATTATAGCGTCGGTGACCGGTAACGCACCCGCTGCCATCCCGCCTAGCTGCCGCACGCCATGTGCGAGCACCAGCTCGAGCATCAGCTCGCCTGCCAGCCGTGCACCTAAAGGTAGATAGAGGGTGCGTTTGCAGTCGATGTAGTAGCTGGAGCGCCGGCCGGAGGCGAGAGTGAGATCGCGTCGAAAAAAGGAATGCCGGGCCAGGAGCTCGAGCAATGTCTTGCGCTTGTCTTCATCCATGGTGAAGGCCATCTAAGCGGGCGGGTAGGCCTGTGACAAGCCCATAATCAGCATCTGGAACGGTGGTTGGACTCTGCTATCATTTTCAAGGTGATTTTCGCACCCTTCCTCTTCATCTACGTCGTCCTGTTCTTCGTCGTATTGGCGTTCCTGTTTGCGCTGATCGAAATTCACGTGATCAATTACGCCTTCACTCTGGCGGGACTGCCGCCCGAACTGGCGTTCGTGGCCTTGATCGGAAGTCTGATCGGCAGCTACATCAACATTCCGATCAAGCGCCTGCACGGCGGCACGCAACATAGCGCGATGATCACCAGTTACGGGATGCGATACCGCCCGCCGGCGCGGATGTGGGACGGTACCACGATCCTGGCGATTAACGTGGGAGGAGCGGTGATTCCGGTACTAATTTCGCTGTATGTGCTGCTCCATCAGCCGAATATACTTGGGCGGGCGGTGCTGGCGACAGCGATTGTGGGACTGGTGGTCAACCGCTCTGCGCGGCCGATTCGGGGGCTGGGCATCGCGACCCCGATATTCATCCCGCCGATCGTCGCGGCGCTGGCCGGTTACCTGCTGGGTGGCCAAAGCTATGCGGCCCCGGTTGCTTACATCGGCGGAGTACTGGGTACTCTGATTGGCGCCGATATCGCCAATCTCGGCCGGCTAAGCGATTTGGGCGCACCGGTGGCGTCGATTGGCGGCGCCGGCACCTTCGACGGCATTTTCCTTACCGGTATCGTCGCGGTGCTGCTGGCGTAAACCGCGGACATCGGTCGCCCTCGATTTTCCACATCTGGATGGAGGAGCGACGGGCAGGGACGCCCGAGGGACGCCCGCCCCACTGGCGGACTTTGCGGATGCGGACCGGGTCCGCATCCGCAGGAAGTTTAGCCAGAGGAAATCAACTACATAGTAATTGACAAAAGAATCAAATAGCTTTCGCTCACCCCTGCCAGTTGTTGCCCCATCGATCGAGAAACGCGATCTCATTGACCGGCCGGCGCTTGACCGGTCCGTGCCCGAAACCTTCGATCGGATATCCGATCGGCAGCACGGCATAGGTGATAAACTCGGGTGGCAGGTCCGCCACGGCGCGCACCTCGTCGTTGAAATACGCGTGGATCGTGGTCAGAACCGTTCCGAGTCCGAAGGCACGGCAGGCCAGCAGGATGTTCTGCACCGCGGGATAAATGCTTGCGCCGGAGATTCGCGGTCCGGCTGCCGCTACTCTGGCAGCGTGATCGGCCGGGGGTTGGAAGCCGGGAGTTTGCGGGATGATCAGGCCCGCGATTATCAGCACTGGAACTTCCTGCATGTGATGCGCCAGATGATCCGCCGCGCCCATCATCTTCTTGTATCCGGCCTGGCTTTGATGTGGCGCGGGGCGGCGCTCGCGGTACATCGTCTGCATCATGTTCCAAGCCTGCCGATAAATCTCCGCCAGGCGGGCTGCGCTGCCCCGCGTCCTTAACCACCACGAAAGCCCAGCTCTGCGTGTTGCTCGCCGAGGGCGCCCGGATCGCCGCATCGAGCACCTTGGTGATGATTTCGTCGGGCACCGGATCAGGTTTTAGCCGGCGCAGCGCACGTGCGGTGTAAATGGCTTCGAACAGTCCAATCTCGTTCATTTGGAGTACCTCAGGGCCTTCGCCGTCGGCAAGCGCCGGGCGGCAGGATCGTTGCGATCTCTCCAGCACCAATCCTAGCCTACTGCCGTCGATGTTGGAAAAGTCCGGACAGTGCCGGTTCAAATCCGGGAACGGATCTGATGCCAGCGGCAGCGGCTATACATCTTAGTTTGACCAGCCTATCGACGATGCGTATAGCTTGCCCATTGTCCGCCGGCGACGGCGCGGGGATGCGCTTGGAATGCCGGGCAGGAGTATTCTGACCGCAAACAAAGGGAGAGTGTCCGTGCACGAAACAATTGTATGGATTAGCGGTGCGACCGAGGGTATCGGTCTGGGGCTGGCGCGCAACGTGCCCTACCCCGAAGCCAGAATTATCAACCTGTCGCGGCGCCAGCATCCCGACTACGAGAGTGTTCGATTCGACCTCGTCGACCCCTCAACCTGGGACGTGGTGTGCGACCATTTCGCCACCGAACTGCGAAACTTCAAGGGCAAGCGCGCCATTTTCATTCAAAACGCCTATTTGGGCGCGAGCCACGGCTTCGTCGGCGAAGGGGACCCGCAAATCTATCGCAATGCAGTGACGGCGAACGTCGCCGCCCCACTGGTACTTGCCGAGGCATTTGTTCGTGCCTGCCGGGGCGACTATGAGTCGGGGCTGGTGATGATGACGTCGGCGGCGGCTCGTGTGCCTTGGGAGGGTGACGCGGTATACTGTGCGGCGAAAGCGGCGGCGGAGCAGTGGGTCCGCGCGGTGCGGATGGAGCGAAAGCGGCGCGGAACGGGCCCGTGGGTGGTGGCGATTCGGCCCGGCTTCGTCGATACCCCGGCGGTGCGCGCCGCGGTCAATACTGACTTCGAGCAGTGGCCGCTGGGGCCGTTCGTCAAGCGCGAGCTCGAAGCCGGCAAGGCCCTCGATATCGATACCTGCGCACGCAACATCTGGGGTGCGCTGCCTCCAGGTCCGGAGCGATCGGTGTTGTGGTTCGGAGAGATGGTCAAGCAAGAATAATGGTATCCGTGGGCGTGGATGGAAGAACCGCCAAGCACGGAGATTGGCGCGCGCGTCGGACTAGCGCCAGACTGATGATCGTCGTGACAGGTGGCGCCGGCTTTATCGGCAGCAATCTCATCCAGGCGCTTAACGCCGAGGGCGAAAACCAGATTCTCGTCGTTGACCGCCTGCGGCGACAACTTCACCAATCTGTGCGATCTCCGTTTCTGCGATTTCATGGAACCCGACGAATTCCGTCATCGCGATCGACAGTCGCGGCCTGCCCGATCGGATAACCGCCATCTTCCACCAGGGAGCGTGCGCCGACACCACCTGCTCGGACGGGCACTACATGATGGAGAACAATTTCACCTTCTCCAAGGCGATCCTGCACTTCTCGCTCGAGCGGAAAATCCCTCTGATATATGCTTCGAGCGCCTCGGTCTATGGCGCAGGCCAATCTTCACAGCCGACG
Organism: uncultured Pseudomonadota bacterium; assembly: GCA_963824565.1. Classification (GTDB taxonomy): domain Bacteria; phylum Desulfobacterota; class Binatia; order Binatales; family Binataceae; genus JAJPJA01. Next base: position 164,290 of record CAWGQB010000016.1, read on the forward strand.
CCGGCTAACGAACGTCCGCTTAACCTTTACGCGCTCTCGAAGCTCGTTTTCGACAATTACGTGCGCAACCTGTTGGCGCGCGCGGGTAGCACCGTGGCCGGCCTGCGCTACTTCAACGTCTATGGTCCCCGCGAACGTCACAAGGGACGGATGGCCTCGATGGTCTACCAGCTCCATCGCCAGATTCAGGAAAGCGGATGCGCGAAGTTATTTGAAGGCACCGACGGCTATGGCCACGGCGAACAGCGGCGGGACTTCGTTTTCGTCGGCGATGTGGTACGCGTGAACCTCTTTCTCGCCAGGCGGCCGCAGGTGATCCGCGGCATTTTCAACGTGGGAAGCGCAACCGCCAGAAGCTTCAACGATGTCGCCCGAAGCGTCATCACCGCGCTCGGCAAAGGCAGGATTCAGTACATCCCCTTCCCCGAAGAGCTCAAAGGAAAGTATCAGAGTTTCACGCAGGCCGACCTGACAGATCTGCGCGCCGCCGGTTGGAGCGCGCCGTTTGCAACGATCGAAGATGGCGTCGCGCAGTCTTCTTCCTTCTGGACGACCGAGGGCTGACGGAATGCCGCCGAACTCATGCGGGTAGCTGTTCTGGGCTGCGGTGCGGTCGGTGGCGTGATAGCTGCCTGTCTGACCCGAGCGGGCAACGACGTGACCGCGATTGTCTCAAACCCGCGTATCGAGACTGCGTTATTGAAGGAAGGATTTCGCCTCAGCGAGCTGGACGGCGCGCCCGTGAATATTCCCGCCTCGCGCCGGCCGGTGAAAACGCCTCAGGAAGCCGGCGGCGTCTTCGACGTCGTCGTGACCGCGACGCCGTCGACCGCGTTGGAGACGGCGCTGCGTGAGTTAATGCCTTTCCTGGCACGCGATGCGATTGTCGTCACCTGCCAGAACGGTCTGCCGGAGGGTCGCGCGGTTGCGGTCGCCGGCGACCGCGTTATCGGATGCGTGGTTGGCTGGGGCGCCGCGATGAGCGAGCCCGGCATCTATCGGCGCACTTCGAGCGGGCGGCTGCAGATTGGCAAGGCAACGCCCGCGTGTCCGCCGCCCGACAGCGTGGTCAAGCTGTTGCAAGCGGTGTCGCCAGTCGAAATAGTGGCCGATTTATCCGCGGTGCGATGGTCCAAGCTGGCGATCAATTGCGTGACCAGTCCGTTCGGTGCGATTGGCGGGCAGCCGCTTGGTACGCTGCTCAAGGATGCAAGTGTCCGCCGCCTGGCGCTGGAGGTATTCGCCGAGGTAGCGGAAGTGGCGCGGCGCGAAGGCGTCGCGATGCAACCGGTCGCCGGCACTCTGAATATTTCCAGGATAGCTATCAACGATCGCGAAAGACGCGCGCGGCTCGCACCGACGCTGATACTCAAACACGCTCTGTTACTGGCAATCGGGTTCAAGTTTCGCCGCATGCGATCCTCGATGCTGTATGCACTGGAGCGCGGGCGGCCGATCGAGATCGACTATCTCAACGGTGAGATCGTCCGGCGCGGAGAGCGGCTCGGATTTCCAACCCCCGTCAATCGGGCCATCGTCGAAACCGTCAGGCAGATCGAGCAAAGAAAAGAAGTCGTCTTCTCCCGCAGTCCTGCGCGCACTCAGTGCGCAACTCTACTCGCGCTAGTCCAAGGTCAGCTCCGCGACGGCTGTTGGTCCGCCGTGCAGTTCGCAGGCTTGCCGGAATTCCTCGATTTCAGCCGCACGCCGGCCCCATCGATAGGTCCCGAGTTGTTCGCCGTGCGCGAGGATTCGCCGCTTGAGCAACGCTTCCAGGGCCCCTTCGAGGTCGGGAAGAAAGCAAGCCGGATTCGCTGCGCAGAATCTCGACCGCGCTGAGGCCTTCGAGCGAATCGCCCGGCGCCCCAAGGCTATGCGCAACCAGTGCGTAGTCGCGGCAGATCGGCCCGAACAGTGCGAACAGGAGTTGTTCCACTCTCGCATCCTGATCGAGCGGCTGCGCGGTAACCGTGGGGGTTTGCAGGAACCCGTTGCGCGAGATGTGGTGCTGAATCGCCGGATTTTCGGGAAAAGCCGCGCGCGCCTCGGCGTAAAACAAATGCATCCAGTGATAACGCATGCAACGTTCGAGCGCAGCGGTGACCTTGCGCGGATTGGCGGACGCACTTGGCAGCACGCGGCCGCCCCGCGCCCTGACCGTATCGCATAGCCAGTCGAGATCGACGCCCTCGATGGGATTGTATTCGAGGAACGATCTCAGATGCAGGGTCGTGGTGATGGTTTTGGCCTGCAGTTGGCCCATCACCGCTTCGGCGACGTCGCGCAGCCGATCGAACTTGTCCAGCTTGACCGGCGCGCCGCATGCGATATGGACCCGCCCGATCTTGATTTTTCCTCGCAGCAGCCGGGTGGTCCATTTGCTTAGCGCGCTCAGCTTCATTTCCGGCTTCGGGCTGCCCTGCAACTCGCGCAGGAACGAGACCTCTTCGGTCACCCGGTCGTAGCTCAGAGCGATGGGAAGGATGGTCGCCGGCTGTCCGGTTTCCTGGATGCATTTCAGCAGACCGTGGCGCGGCGGCAGGAACTGTCGTGAGCGGCTGCGCGTGCCCTCGATGAAGACCTGCAGGGTCTGACGGCGCTTTACCAGGTCAGTGATCCGCGCGGTCAACTCGACGTAGTCCCCCCGGCGCATGCCGCGCTTGATGAAAAACGCCTGCCCTTTTTCGAACAAACGGCCGAGCATCGGGATGCGCGAGAACTCTTTGGCGGCCGCGATGTGCGGGATGGCGATGCCCAAACCCGGCTGATCGAAGAAGAGATACGAGCAGAGCAGGAAATCCATGTAGCTGCGATGGCTCGGCGCGATGATCAGCAGCGTTCCATTGGGGACCCGGGCGAGCGCCGATTCGAACGACGTCCGATCGAAGGTGACCTCATCGGCGGCGCGGCGGAGCACCTTCGCGACTACATAGCCGAACAGACGGATGACGCCGGAACCATTGGGCTGCCTCAGCATCCACCGCAGACCCCGCCGCTTCCTCGCCGATCGGCCGCCGATGCATACCTCGGTCGCCTCAGCCGGATCGAAAGTTTCGGATCTTTGGGGAAGTTCGGAAGAGAGGTCAGCCTGAACCGGTTCCATGAGACTTGCGATACTCGACCGCTGGAGGCCGATCGGCTGAACTTGTGTCGCCGTCGCGGCCTGATATATTGCCGCAGCCAAAGACATTAGTGGGATCGACCGCGCGCTTGACCTCCGCGATCCACTCTAGCGACGGCGCCGACATTATCCGCGGCATGAACTTTCGCCTCAGCTTGCCGATGCCATGATGGTGAGAGAGCGACCCGCCAGCCTTGAGGATCTCATCGCGGGCTGCATCTTCGATTTCCAGGTAAACCTGTGCCGGATTCTTCACTCCCTTAAAACAGTACGCAAAGTAAAAGTAAACGCACACGCCGGTGTCATAGAGCTGGGTGACGCGGCAGGTAATGAACGGGTTGCCCGGCAGCTTGCGTTTACGGTGCTCTTCGGTCACGCGGCGTTTTACGTTTTCGCACAGCGCCAGCGTGTTGCTCCACGCCACCGAGGTCTCGAACGACTCCGCGATGATGAAGTAATTCATGATGAAGTCGCGGATGTAGGCGATGCTGAAAGTGAGCTGATATCCGCGCTGGCCGTTTTCGCCTCCGGCCGCCATGCCGCCATGCGAACGCGCCAGACCGTAGACCAGTTTCTCCTGCCGCGCGACCTCGTTCTTGCCTCCTTCGAATACCAGCGTACAGGCGACCATCCGGGCGGGATCGAATCCTTTGATGCGGGTGACGAAGAAGCGCTCAGCGGCGCTCTTGTAGACTTTCCATCCAGTCGAGCGCGGTTTCAGTGCCTGGCTGAACTGGAACTGCAGGTTGTCGACCAGCCTGACACTCGCCGGTAGCTGTCCGCGCTGGGTCAGTTCGTAAAGGAAATCGAATCCCTGTTCGAATGATGGAAAGATGATCGAACCGTAGCGCTGAACTTCGGGCAAGGGAAAAATTTTGACGGTCGCCGAGGTGATGATGCCCAGGTTGCCTTCCGAGCCGAACATCCATCGGCGCGGATCCGCTCCGATTGATTCGCGCGGCGCGACCGAACTGCGGCTCAACTCGCCCATTGGCGTGACGACATTTACCGCCAGCACCAAGTCCTCGATATTGCCGTACTTGTTCTTTTTCATGCCGCTGGCGTGCGTGGCTATCCATCCGCCCAGCGTGGAGAATTCGATACTGTCGGGCTCGTGTCCCATCGTGAAGCCGTGTTCGGCCAATTGCGCGGCGATCTGGCGGCCGACCGCGCCGGCTTGAATTTGCGCCAGCCGATTTACCGGATCGATCCACAGGACGCGATTCATGCGCTCCATGTCGACCGAAACGATGGTGCGCGTTTCGGTCGGCGGACATCGCAGAGCCTCGGTCACGTTGGTGCCGCCGCCGTACGGGATCAGGCAGACATCGTGACGGATTGCGGCTTCGACCAGCCGTCGAACCTGATCGTCGTCGACCGGGAAAAACCACCAGGTCGGGAATGCGGTCAAGTCGGCCATGCTTGATCGCGTACATCTCCTCCTGCGTGTGACCGTGGCCATGGCGCAGCCGGATTTCGGGATCCTCGGAGATCTGATTGGCGCTGAGAAAGGCGCCTATCGCATTTGCGAAGGCCGGCGCGCGCACCGGGTCCGGAATCTCCGAGGGATAGGACGAATCCAGACGCGGTCTGACTGTCCAGGGAGACGCCTAACACCTGGGAAATCCAAGGCAGCAGGCTTGGAAGCTCATGCCCGCTCAGAGCGTATCTGTTGCCGGCCAGCTCGATCACGCCGGAGGAATTGAATTGGAAGCGCGTGTCGCGGAATCCCCAGACATCCAGACTCATTTGATCATGAGGGTCGGCTTGGGGCGGGCTGGGCGAAACCAATTCGCCTTGCTTGATGAACTCCGTCGTTGGCATGGTCGAGATTCTTATCTATGACGTCGCGCAGTATGATCCGCTGATCACGAATATCATACAGAGGCCGCGACGCAAGGCAGGGGTTTTTTAGCCGCGCAGCACCGGCGACGCGTCTTGCGGATTTCGCGGGGTTCGCCGAAGGTGATAGGCGAGTCAACTTCGGAGGGCAGCGTTGGCCAACGCGCAGCCGCTAGAGCGCTCTTACGGATTACGGTAAGGCAGAGCTCGAGACGGGCAGCGAGCGCATCGGATCTGGGTAACAAAGTTGCGCGACTCGTTACTGGTGGCCGCCCATGTTCCATTTGATTTGCGCGATCTGTCCTTGGAGCTGTTTGATGTAGTCCTGCTGCTCCTCGATCTGCTTTTGGATTTGGAAAGTCGTGGCGTTGACGGACTCTTTGCCCTTGTCATCGCTGTCGGACTCGTCGGCGGCGGATTGATCGGCAGTTTGTGCGGAGGCCTCGCAGGCGGCAAGGGGAACTTCCTCGTTGAGACATTGCTGCAGGTGCGAGCGCTCTTTGAGCAATTGCGCGATTTCGTGACGTTGATCGTCGAGCGTGTTTCTCAGCTCATTTTTTTGCTGCGCCTTGAGCTCCTCGTGCTGGAGTACCTGGTAGGCGCCCATCGCCGCGAACCCGGCCAGGCCCGCCGATACGGCTCCGTTTTCGCCCCCGATAAGGCCACCGGCGTCCGCACCGCCGATGCCGCCGGCCGCGGCTTCGGCGCTGGTGTCCATAACTTTTTCGGCGTCGCGCATCGCGCATTTGACCGTGTGGCTATCTTCGAGCCTGACCGCATCACCTGATACGGTCACCATGGTGCCCACATCGTTTTGGGTGGATTGCACGTTAATGACCGCGTCTACATCGGCGGGATACTTGTTGAGCGCGGCGGCACGCAGTTGCTTGGCCGCTTCGGAGTTGTCCGGATCGACCGCAGCGTCGGCAAAGGCTCGACTGACCGTTACCGTGCCGAGATCGGTATAGCATTCATCGGGCAAGTTGCGGTTGGTCACATAGATGTAGCGATTCGCCGGCCGCGCCGCTTGCTGCGGCACCGGCGGCGGTGACTGGGTGGCGCATCCGCAAGCAATCGCCAGCACCAGCATCAGGCACGGAACATTGGCGCGCGCCACCAGCGGCTGCCAATTGCCGCGGTCGTAATGTTGCTTAAAACGGCCAGCCCCATTTTTCATTTTAAACATCCGCACCAATCCGCGTAAAACGACGAGCGAATCCACAATTGGTTGACACCGCGCCGTCATCTCTCGTTTTCACTAGTATCGTCTTGGCGCATCCGCTAATCGAGAGATCAGAGGAGCCCAGCGTGAGACAGGTCAAATTCGGCTATTGGGCGGACTTTCGCAATCCGGAAGGTTCGGGGCGCAGCTTCATCGATCTCTATCAGGCCACCTTCCGGCAGATCGAACGCGCCGAGGAACTCGGCTTCAACACCATCTGGTTCACCGAGCATCATTTCACCGACGACGGCTATTTGCCGTCGCTGATGCCGATGGCGGCGGCGGTGGCGGCGCGCACCAGCCGCATCAAGGTCGGCACCTATGTCCTGCTGGCGCCGTTCTACCATCCGCTGAAATTGGCCGAAGAGTCCGCCGTGGTGGACACGATCTCAAATGGACGACTGCGCCTGGGGCTGGGGCAAGGCTACGCGGTCGAGGAGTTCTCCGGTTTCGGAGTGAAAAGAAGCGAGCGCCTGGGCCGTACGCTCGAAACCGTCGAAATCCTGAAGCGGGCCTGGACAGGGGAGCGCTTCGGCTTCCAGGGCAAGTACCACAACTTTGCCGACGTGCGCATCCTGCCGCGGCCGGTCAGCCAACCCCATCCGGAGTTACTGTGGGGCGCGGCGGCGAAGAAGGCTATCGTACGCGGCGCCGAGATGGGAATGTCCTTCGCGACTACCGGCGACGGCCGCAGCGTGTCGCTTTACATGGACGCGCTGCGCGAGCGGGGCAAAGATCCGGCCGATTTCAGCTTCGTGTGCAACCAGACGGTGTACGTCGCGGATTCGGCCGAACAGGCGTGGGCTGACATCGAGCGGCCACTTATCTATCAAGCCGAGTTGTACTCCAAATGGATCTCGCGCGCACAGGGCATCGATCCTTCGCAGTCGTTTATCCGGCCCGATCCCGAGCGCTTGCGGCGCGTGAGTGTATTCGGTACGCCGGCCCAGGTGCGCGAGCGTCTGCGCGAACTGCTGTGGAAGTATCAGTTCACCGAGTTGATAGTGGTGACCCAGCTTCCGGGGCTCGACCCGGCCAAGGCCTACCGCTCACTGGAGCGCTTCGGCACGGAGGTGATGCCGTTTATCACCGAGGTATAGATCCGCGCTGGGCGATCGCGAGCCCGGCTTCGGTCAGGCGTTGCTCTAGAACTGGGAGCCGATCATGTCCCCAGAATGGTTCCCCTTCGAAGATGAAGATCGGCACTCCGAAGATTCGATCCGCGGCCGCTTCGCTTTGCGCGCGCTCATACGCGAGTGCGCCTTCACCCGTCAGGTAGGCATGATATTCGCCGCCATCCAGACCGAGGCTCGCCAGCAATGCGGCGACGGCATCGGGCTGATCGGCCTCGAACTCGCGACGGAAGAAAAGCTCGTACGCGCGGCGGCTGTAATCCAGCAGTCGGCCGCGTTTTTCGGCATAAAGACCGCCGATTAACGCGGGCCTGGTGTCATAGACTTTGAGCGGTCCCTTGATGATGAGCCCGCGCGGCTTCGCCCATCGGCGCGCGTCGAGGTACGAGTAGCGCGCCTTGTGCTCGGAGTAGAGGCTGCGCTCACCCTTGTCCTTGATGCGTAGCTGGAACGGAATCCATCGTATGCGCACGTGGTAGCGTTGTTCGAGCTCGAAGGCCGGATCGAAGGCAAGATAGGCGAAGGGGCTCTTGTAGTCCGAATACATCTTGACTTCGCGCGCTTGCACTTCGAGCCTCCCGGCGGCGTTCCCGCTTGGCGCATCGAACCGCCATCGTTTCAAACTAACCGGGGCCGGCAATAATGCAAACCTGCCGCGCCGGTTTGATGTGGGCAACTTTCGATTCAGCTGTTGTAGGTTAGGAGTTTGCCAGACCGCATCGGGGTGGCGTATCTGTGAACGTTGGTTCAAAACCAAAAACCACAGCAAGCGGAGATATATCATGGCAGCGGCACCACGATTGGAAATTGCGGCTCAGGGAGCCAGGAGCCCCAGGACCCTGGAGTTTCTCAAGAGCGGTCCAAAACACCTTTTGATCAACGGCAAATGGGTTGCGGCGAAATCCGGCAAGACCTTTGAGAGCATCAATCCCGCCAACGAGGAAGTGCTCGCCGAGGTCGCTGAAGCCGGTGAAGAGGATATCGACGAAGCGGTCAAGGCGGCGCGCAACGCCTTCGAGGACGGTCCGTGGAGCAAGATGAGGCCCCACGATCGGACCAAATATTTGCTGAAGATTGCCGACCTGATCGAGAAAAATCGCGAAGAGCTGGCGGAATTATCGTCGCTCGACAATGGCGCCCCGATCATGGGCGGCAACGGACTGGTTACTTCCGCCAACGAGCTGTTCACCTATTTCGCCGGCTGGCCGACCAAGATCTACGGCGAGACCAATCCCTCCGCGCCTGACATGTTCAACTACACTTTGCGCGAACCGATCGGGGTGTGCGGGCAGATCATTCCCTGGAACGGGCCGCTGATGTCGGCGTCCAACAAACTGGCGCACGCGCTTTCCACCGGCAATACCGTGGTGCTGAAGCCGGCCGAGCAGGCCTGTCTGGTGGTCCTGCGGCTGGGCGAACTGTTGATGGAAGCGGGAATTCCCGAAGGCGTGGTCAATATCGTGCCGGGGTTCGGTCCCGTGGCCGGGGCCGCGCTGAGCAACCATCCGGACGTCGACAAGCTTGCGTTTACCGGCTCGACCACGACCGGCAAAGAGATCCTGAAGGCGTCGGTGGCGACGCTCAAGCATGTGTCGCTGGAGTTGGGCGGCAAATCGCCGCACATCATTTTCGCCGACTCCGACCTCGAAGGTGCGCTGAATTACGCCGCCATCGGTATTTTCGGCAACACCGGCCAGGCTTGTATCGCGGGTTCGCGGATCTTCGTCCAGGAAAAGATCCACGATCAGTTCGTCGAGGGACTGGTGAAAAAAGCCGGGCAGCACAAAATCGGCGCGCAGTTCGAGCCCGGCACCACGATGGGGCCGGTGGTCTCGAAAGTGCAGCATCAGCGCGTACTCGGTTATATCAACGCCGGCAAGGAGGAAGGGGCTCATGCCGCGACGGGCGGCGGTCCGGGGCCGCAGCCCAAAGGCTATTTCGTGCAGCCCACGGTTTTCACCGGCGTACGCAATGACATGAAGATCGCGCGCGAGGAGATTTTCGGTCCAGTGGCGGCGGTGATTCCCTTTAAGGACGAAAACGACGCGGTGTTTCAGGGCAACGACACCACTTATGGTCTGGCGGCCGGAATCTGGACCCGCGACATCAGCCGCGCGCACAAGGTGGCGCGCCGGCTGAAGGCCGGGACCGTCTGGATTAACTGCTACATGGTGTTGGACTTCACGATGCCATTTGGCGGTTACAAGCAATCGGGTCAGGGGCGCGAATTCAGCAACCATTCGATCGATATGTACACGCAGGTGAAATCGGTGTTCGTGAAGTTATAGGGAGAAAGGTACCAAGCTCCGACAACCAATGAGTTGTCGGAGCTTGGACGATTAGCATTTGGCTGCGTGGGACAGGCTTCCAGCCTGTCATTTTCTTTCTCCCGCAACAGGTCCCGGAAAGAAGAGGACAGGTCTGAAGAGCGCGCCTGTCCAACGCAGCCAATTTAGACAGTAGTTTTGAAAGAACAATCTCCCGGTCTGCGCAAGGAGTGAAGTCTGATGGCTGAAATCGGTCTGTTCGAAGCGATGTATTCGGCGCGCGCGTTGCGCCGGTTCAAACCTGATCCGGTTCCGGACGAGATTATCAGCAAAATTCTCGATGCGGCGATTCGCGCGCCCACCGCGAGCAATTATCAGAACTGGGTCTTCATCGTGGTCAAAGACGCACAGCGCCGCCGACGCGTAGCGGAGGTCTATCGCAAAGTCGGCGACGGTATCCGGCCGGTGATCGCCAACCTTTTTCAAAGTACACAAGGCGCCGGACAAATGGCCGAGAGTCAGAGGCGCAAGCTGGGGAATTCGGTTTCGTACTTGTTTGAAAATATGGATGTTCCGCCGGTGTTGCTCGTCGCATGCCTCAAACCAACGCCTCCGTATTGGGAAGGTGCGAATGTGTCCGGGAAGATTCTCGAAGGGATGAAGACGATGGCCCGGTTTGAGAGCTCAAGCATCTACCCTGCCGTCCAGAACATCATCCTGGCCTGCCGCGCTTATGGATTGGGAACCGTCCTGACCACGCTCCACGCGGTTTTGGAAGACGAGGTCAAGGCGGCGCTCGAAATTCCTAAGGAAGTCGATACCTGGGCGTTGCTGCCGATCGGCTATCCAGTCGACAAATTCGGACCCGTTAAGCGCAAGCCCATAAGCGAGGTTGCGTTTGCGGATCGCTGGGGCAATCCCTGGCCGGGCTGACATTGCATGGAGGTATAGGAGCAAATTTCAATGGCTGAAATAGGATTGTTCGAAGCTATCTATAGCGCCCGCGCGCTGCGCCGGCTGAAACCGGACCCGGTGCCCGACGAGATAATCGCCAAGGTGATCGACGCCGGAATCCGTGCTCCTTCGGGCGCCAACAACCAGAATTGGATCTTCGTGGTGATCAAGGATGCGGACAAACGCGCAAAGATCGGCGAACTCTACCGCAAAGCCGGACAAGCGTTCATGGCACTCTATCGTGACGCGCCGCGGCCGGCCCATGTAAGTGAGAAGGCATACGCGCGCATGACCGCGTCGGCGGCGTATCTGTTCGAACATTTGCACGAAGTTCCGGTGCTGCTGCTCGCCTGCTTGAATCCTCCGAAAATGCCACCCGCCAGAGGTTCATTGCCGCCTGAGATGGCCAATGCGGGCAAGGTGGCGCCGCGGTTGTCGGGTTCGAGTATCTATCCTGCCGTGCAGAATATTATCCTGGCATGCCGCGCGTTCGGCCTCGGCACGGTTCTCACCACGGGCGTTACCTACCTCGAAGACCAAGTCAAGGCGGTGCTCGGTCTGCCTGCGCAGATCGAGACCTACGCGTTGCTGCCGATTGGTTACCCGTTGGAAGGCCATGGTTATGGACCAGTCCGGCGCATGCCGGTCAACCAGGTGACCTTCCTCGACTCATGGGGCAACAACTGGCCGAAATAGAGGGTGCGAGTTAGCCTGCAATAACGCTGCTCGTGCTTATGGTCGTTGTGTATCAATGCGTTGGTGTTAATTCAGGTCTATCAATGACTGTCCAGCCCTCCATAAGCGCTAAGCTTAGATTGCTCCAAGCCAGTGGCGCGGGCGTCCCGCCAGCCGCTCCACGGGCGAGCAACGCTTTGGCGCCGCGCCGTCCGCACCGAAATTTTTAGGTTGGCGCTGATGAGACGGTAGGGTGGGGGTGCCGGTCCTGCACAAAGGCGCTGGCGCAGAAGGCAAACACCCTCTCCCGTGACTTAACGGGAGAGGGAGTCAGAAATGGTTCCAGCGGGCTGGGCAAAACCGCAATGCGGCTACTGGTAACCGGCGGGGCTCTCTGCTAAAAGCGAAACAATCGCGAAGGTGATGATTTGGCGCGCCTGTCCAGGTGTGGAGCGTCGAAACGGGTTTCGATTGTGGTTGCGGCCGTGGCGGTGAGTATGACTATCCGGGAAAAGCTTTATGCGTTGTTGGAGAGTCGGCCCGAGGGGGTGGCGACCTCCGATCTGATGGGGGTGGTCTTCGCCGGATACGGCTCCGATCCTGACCTGACGGACCGTATCGTACATCAATTGTTGGGGACTGACTCCACTTTCGTCTACGACCCTGAGCATCAGCGATGGTCCACGCGCGAACACGTCGCGCTCAGGATGCCGTCCATCGAGGCCGAGTACGTCGTGGTCGATCTCGAGACCACCGGAGGGGCGCCGGGCGCTGGAGGTATCATTGAAATCGGCGCCTGCCGCATGATTGGTCCCCGAATCGGGGAAACCTTTCAGAGCCTGGTGCGCCCCTGGAGTCGGATACCCAGGTTCATCAGCGCGATGACCTCGATTAGCAACGAGATGGTGGCGCAAGCGCCGCCGATCGAGGAAGTGCTGCCGCGGTTCAGGCGCTTTCTGGGCGACGCCGTGCTGGTGGCGCATAACGCGCAGTTCGATTCCGCGTTCCTGGATTTCGAGTTCCGCCGCCTGTTCGCGATTGGACTCAGGAACCCAATCCTTTGCACGCTTCGGCTGGCGCGCCGGCTACTGCCTTCAATGCGCCGGCGCGGCCTGGACGCGATGGCGGAACATTTCGGCCTTTCCACCCGCGACCGCCATCGCGGCTTTGGCGACGCCCGCATGGCCGCGGAATTGTTGTCGATTTTTCTCGATATGGCCGGCCAGATGGGGATCAAAAGGCTGGACCGGCTGCTCGAATTTCAGCATGCCGGTTCTTCCGGGCGGCGCATCGAACGGCATGTTCCGCCCGAAGCGATCGCCGCTCTTCCCACCGCGCCGGGCGTCTACCTGATGCATAACGAACGCGGCGCCGTGCTTTACATCGGAATGGCGCGGAACCTTAAGCGCCGCGTCAGTTCATATTTCAATGGCGGGATGGGCCTGCGGTCCAGGATGATCGAGCTGATAAATCACGTCTGGTCGATCGAGACCCGCACCGCCCGCTCCTCGCTCGAGGCCGCGCTACTGGAAGCGCGGCTGATCCGCGAGCTAAAGCCGCCCTATAACCGGATGCTGAAAAGCTCCCCGCAGGCGTATATCGTCAAGCTTGACATGACCGATCCATTTCCGCGGCTGAGCCTGAGCACGGTTTTGAGCCGGCGCCAGGGGTTGGTCCAGCTCGGTCCATATATCGGACGTCGCAGTCCCCGGCGCGCGATCGATACGCTCTCACGCCTGATGCGTCTTCGGACATGCAACGGTCGGCTGAAGCCTGAGGCTGCGGCCTCGCCCTGTGTCTATGGCCAAATCGGCCACTGCACCAAGCCCTGCGACTTAAGCGTGGATCAAGACTCGTATGACGCACAGGTGCGGCGGGCGATGGAGTTCCTGCGCGGACGCACAGGTCCGATACTGACCCAACTCGCGGCGGCGCGCGACCAGTCGGCCCGCGCGATGCGATTTGAGGAAGCCCAGCGCCATCAGCGCGACCTCGACGCGCTAAGCCTTCTCGCTTCGCGTGAGCGGCGGCTGAGCCGCGCGGTGGAGGAGAACAACCTGGTGATAATCGACGGCGGCCTGGCCTTTGTGGTCCTCAGTGGCAGGTTGGCTTATCAGGCCGAGCTCGGACTCCTCCCAGGCGGCGCGCGAGCTGGCGGCGTTCGTGGCGGCTAATTACGGCCGTTACCAGGGACGGTCAATCGCGAAGACTGAGCTTGAACCGATGCTTATCGTGTCGCGATGGCTGCGGGAGAGGAGGGCGGATGAGGGGCGGCTGCTGTTCTTCGACGGTCCCTTCCTGCCGCTGCAGGCCCTCATGGGGCATTGCGCGGCGGCGGCATCCAACGCGGACGCAATGATTGGAGCCGGCGGCGCCGGGGCGAGTTTTGCCGGAGTCTTCCAGTTCGGGACGCTGGTTACTCAGCCGCGCTCGTCGGAATAAATCCGACCGTACCGTCGCGCAGCGTTACTTGCAGCCAATCCCCGCTTATGCCGGTGACGCGAACCCACTTGCGCCGATGTACCTGGGCTACAACACCACTGGTGCTGTTCGCGTTCTGATAGACGGGAGAGTTATGCGTTAGAAGAAACCGCCGGTTCAGCGGTTTCATTGGTTTCGGCGCGGTCAACGCCGCGTGAGTGCGGCGCAGGCGGCGGAGCGGTGGAGGCGAGAGCTGGGCGGTCGCCGCCGATGATTCCGCAGGCGGAGTTGCGGAATCAGGCACCAGCGTCGGGTCAAGCTCTTTTACCCGGGCATATTCTTCGTCCGCGCTGGGCCGCTCGTTGGGGATTGTGGCCAGGAAATTGGCCAGGGCCAGATGCAGCTTGGCGTCGCCGGGCGCAAGACCAGCCGCCGTACGCAACTCGATCTCGGCCTGCCCGACCTGGTTGCGGCGATTCAGCACCATGAGCCAGCTCTCGCCGGTATTCCGGAAATGACGGATCCAGCGCAACCGCCGCCCGCAGTTGGTTTTCGGCCGAACCCCATTGCGAGCGCGCGGAATAAAGTTTGGCCAGTGCCAGATGACTTTCCGGATCGTCAGGATCCAGGCCCGCGGCCTTGGTGTACTCGACTTCGGCCGCTGGATAGTTGTGCTCGAACAGGAAAAGGTCGCCGAGTTTGAGATGCGCCGTAGGGATTATTGGGCGCCAGCTTAACCGCGGTTTCGTAATCCTCCTGGGCGTTTCCCAACTGGTTGTCATGCATGGCCTGGTCGCCGGCCTTGAGGTAATTGCCGGGCGACCGGCGCTCGCACCCGAACGCCAACAGGAGTGGCACCACGAATCAAAATTGCGGCCACTGCCACCTTTCGCGGCGGTCGGGCACTGAGAACTGTCTCCATCATCTGAATCTCCACCGCGAATTCCCGCCCCAACATCCACTAATTAAATTGTGGGGCCGGGATCAGTCCTTCGGCAAGGATCTGCTCATGGAGCAGACCGGCGGACGGCAAAAATCCTACGCTGGACTGAGAGCGCGCTTGCCTAAATCCGACCCCTCAAGAGGCTTGCGCAACGCCCGTGAGCATCGGCTATATAGAATGCGTGCGTGCGCTTCTTATCGCGGCCAAGGAACTGACTTTTGCCAAGACTCGCTTGGGCAGCTCTGCCCCAGCGTCAGCGCGAGCTTTTGGCCCGGGCCATGTTTCGCGACGTGCTTGCCGCCGCACTCAGCTTCAAGCCGGCGGACTGCGTCGCAGTGGTCAGTTCGGATGGCGCTTTGCTGGACGAGGCCCGGCGTTGCGGCGCAATGGCGATCGACGAGCGCTACCCGCGCGGGCTGAACGCCGCGGTCGCGCTCGCCACCCGGGAGCTAATCGCCGCCGGCGCGACGACGCTTTGCACGCTCCTGTCAGATACTCCGTTGGTGACCGCGGCGGATATCGGGCAGGTTTTCGCCGCGGCCTCCGGGCAGCCGGGGGTGGTCCTGGTACCTTCGCGTGACGCCAGAGGGACTAACATTATCCTGCGCAGTCCCGCCGATGTGATTCCCACCCGCTTTGGCAAGCGCAGCCTGGCGCTACATCGTTCGGAATGCGAGCGGCTGGGGGTGCCATGCAAAGTGCTGCATCTGTCTGGGCCGGCGATGGACCTGGACGAAGTGTCGGACTTAAGGGACTTCATAAGATGTGGCTAATGCCACGCATACATTGTCACAACTTGCGAGCTTTGAGCTTGCATTGTCATAGTTATCGCGCTTCAATGTTCCGGCGTGATTCCAAGGATTCGCTCATCTCGCGTTGCTGATGGGCTCGCGCTATTGCGAGCATTCGGTGGATGCGCTTGAATTTGAGAGCTTTGGTCCGCGGCTTCGGGCCCTGTGACCGGTTTATCGATTAGCAAATGTACCATCGGGAATCCGCGTTAGAATCAACGCCCAAGCCAACCGCCCGGCTGGCCTTATAATAATACAGTCGGCCGCCAGATCCTTCTTGAAATGAGTGCCCCGACAGGCATCGACACCTCCGCCAAGCTCCCCGTGATCGCCCCGATTGAACGCCTTGGTGCGTGCGGTGCTGGAGGCCATAATCGCGCTGGGGCGATTCGTGCTGTTCCTGTTGTCAGCCTTGGCCGAAGCGGTGATACCGCCGTACAAGGTGCGGCTGATTCTGCGTCAGATCCGCACAATCGGCGCCGAATCGTTCTTCCTGATCGCGCTGATCGGAATTTTCACCGGGATGGTGCTCGGCTTGCAGGGCGAGTTCACGCTGCGGAAATTTGGCTCCGAAGGGGCCTTGGGAACCGTGGTATCGCTGGTCCTGGTGCGCGAACTGGGTCCGGTGCTGACGGCTTTGATGATCGCCGCGCGGGCCGGTTCCGCGATGGCGGCTGAAATCGGCTCGATGCAGGTTACGGAGCAGCTCGACGCCTTGACCGTGATGGCGATCAATCCGATCCAATACCTGGTGTCGCCGCGAATCCTGGCCGCCGTGATAAGCTTTCCCCTGCTGACCGCGATGTTCGACGTGATCGGAATAATGGGCGGCTATGGGGTTGGCGTCGGGTTGATGGGCGCGCCGTCTTCCAGTTACTTCAGCGGTATCGCGCAAAACTTGACCGGCGATGACATCCGCGGAGGCCTCTACAAAGCGCTGGTGTTTGGACTGATCGTGGCCTGGGTATCGTGTTACAAGGGTTATAATGCGCAAAGAATGGCGACCGGGGTCAGCCGCGCCACCACCGAAGCGGTGGTGCTTTCCAGCGTGCTGATCCTGGTGTTCGACTATTTCCTGACTTCGCTGCTGCTAAAATGACCGCCGATAACTCCAATCCGATTGCAATCAAGGTCAGCGGCCTGCGCAAGCAATTTGGGTCGCAGCAGGTGCTCGACGGCGTCGAGCTTGAATGCCCGCGCGGCCAGATCACCACGATCGTGGGTCCGAGCGGTTGCGGCAAGACCGTCTTCCTCAAGCATTTGATGCTGTTGATGAAGCCGGATGCGGGTCAAATCGTAATCAACGGCGTCGAGGTGACAAAGTTGGGCTTCGAGGATGCTCGATTCGGTCCGGGAGCAGTTCGGGGTGCTGTTCCAGGGCGGCGCACTGTTCGATTCTCTGACGGTGTTTCAAAACGTCGCCTTTCCGCTGGTCGAGAAGACGCGGCTGGGCCGCGACGAAATTGCCGCGGCGGTCCACGAAAAACTTGCCGCTGTCGGGCTCGAAGGTATGGGCCATAAGTATCCGTCGGAAATGAGCGGAGGAATGCAGAAGCGGGCCGCGCTGGCGAGAGCTTTGATTCGCAATCCGAAAATCCTTTATCTGGACGAGCCGACCACCGGATTGGATCCGACCCGCACCGGGTCGATTCACAGCCTGATTCGCCGCACCCATGAAAAATTCGGGCTTCACGGTGGTGATGGTCAGTCACGACGTGCCTGACGTGTTTGAGATCTCCGATCGAGTGGCCTTTATGAATCAAGGGAAAATGCGTCTTAACGGGACCGTGACGGAGGTCAGCGCGCGCATGACCCGATATTCGAACAGTTTTTGGCCGGTAGAGCATCGCCGGACGATGAGCCGGAGCTCGCTGAGGCCCCCGAGACGAGGGTTTAATGTACGCCAGCCGTACCACTCAGTTTATTGTTGGACTGTTCGCCTTGGCCGGACTCGCGGCCCTGGCTTTTCTTTCGTTTCGCTTGGGCAAATTGGAATTGTTCGCCACTCCCGGTTACGTGCTTTACGCGAATTTCGACAATGTTTCCGGGCTCAAGGATGGCGATAACGTCGAGATCGCGGGCGTTGCGGTGGGCAAAGTCGTGTCGATTACGCTGAAAGACGAACGCGCGCGGGTCAAAATGCATATCGATAATGGGGTGGAAATTGATGACGAAGCGATCGCGGCGGTGCGGACGCGCGGTATCATCGGTGACAAGTATGTTGGCGATCTCGCCTGGCCCAGCGACCATAACCTATCCAACGGTGGGGTGATACGTCAGACTGAATCGGCGTTCGTTTTGGAAGATGCAATCGGGCAGTTGATCAATAATATGGGTTCGGGGGGCAGCAAGAAGCAATGTGCGGATAAAGGTGGCGATGAAGACACTCCAAGCCATTACCGATCCTGGCGCTCCGAAACCTCAGCCGCCGCAAAGTAGGCGGTCGGCGATGTCACGCTTGAGCGTGGCGGCGTTGGCGGTCACGCTGATTGGCGGTTTGCGCCGCGCCGATTATGGCGTCTGACGATCCCATGGCGGCTGTCAAGGGGACGGTCGACCAGGTTTTATCCATCGTTCAGGATCCCTGCCTACAAGTCTGCGACCACCGAACGGCGGCAAAAGCTGCGTCAGATTATCCTGCCACACTTCGATTTCTCCGCTATGTCCCGGTCGGCTATGGGCTACCATTGGCGGACACTGTCGCAAACCCAACGCGACCAGTTTGTGCATGAGTTCACAGAGCTGCTCGCGGCCTCCTATATGGGCAAGATCGAGGGCTACAAGGGACAGAAGATCCTCTATGGGAAGGAAACCCAGAACGGAGACGATGCCCAGGTCGACACCAGTATCGCCCAGTCAGGTAGCGACGCGATCTCGGTCAATTACCGCCTTGAGCAGTCCGGCGGCACCTGGAAAGTTTATGACGTTCTGGTCGACGGGATCAGCCTGGTGGGCAACTATCGCAATCAGTTCAACCGCATCATGAACAACAAGGGTTACAACGCGCTGATCGCGGCGATACAGCAAAAGGTGCAGTCGATCGATTCGGGGAGTTAGTGTCGTCTTTGCACGATCCCTATATATGACGATTTTTGTAACTGCGATAGCTTTGACCGGCTATTTTGGTTGCTATAAGAAACTTAATGGGCCGGTTGAAAGACTTTAGACCCGCCCACCGGGAGATGACGGAAGTGAAAAAACTCTTGATCGGCGTCCTGACCCTTTCCGTGCTGTGCGCCACCGGCGCACTGGCGGCCGGTCCTGCGGATCAACCCGGCCCGAATCCATCATCTCAGGCCAATTCAGGTCCTTCAGATCAGGTTACCTCCGAGACCTATTCCGATCCGTTGGCGCCGCTGAACGAAAAGATTTTCTGGTTCAACCTCAAGCTGGACAAATACGTGCTGCGCCCGGTGGCGACGGGTTATGCGGACGTGCTACCCGAGAATGTGCGCGTGCACATCGGAGATTTCTGGGATAACGTCAATGTTATTCCGCGCTTTGCCAACAATCTGTTCCAGCTCAAGATGGCTTATGCCGGCGAAGAAGTGGGCCGCTTTTTTGTCAATAGTACGCTGGGCGGGGCCGGGTTCTTCGACGTTGCCGATCCGTGGTTCGGGTGGAAGCAGCACGATCAGGATTTCGGCCTGACGCTGGGCCATTACGGCGTCAGACATGGGTCCTTACCTGGTGCTGCCATTCTACGGGCCATCCTCGATTCGCGACGCTTTGGGCCGCGCTGTTGACGGCTCCATGAACCCGATGAGCTACACGCTTGCCTGGTATATTTCACTGCCCGTGCAAGCGGGCGCGACCGCGCTTTCGGCGGTCAACTACCGCTCTCTGAATCTGCAATTGTTCGAGGACGTCGATCGCTACGCGGTCGATCTCTATGGCGCGGTGCAGGACGGCTATATCCAGTCGCGCAAGAAGCGCGAGGCGGAGACCACCTTCTAGAGGATATCTGCCTGACCTGCGGCCGGTAGCATCGCCGCAGAGCTACGAGTGGTCTTTTTTAGCGGGCGGGTGGCCGTCGGCAACGCGCCCGCTCTTTCGCATGTCGTAGCTTACAGGAATTACAGAAAACCCGGGTTTCATTCTTCGGGGAGCTGCTCGTGCGGCTCGAACTGAAAGCGCTGGAAGCGCTCCGCGGCCCGATGGAACGAGCGCATCACCAGCGAGGTCCATCCGGTTTGATGACTGGCACCCAGGCCGCGTCCAGTATCGCCGTGGAAGTATTCATAGAACAGGACCAGATCCTTCCAATGCGGATCGGTGGCGAAACGTTGGTCATCGCCATGGCAAGGCCGGCGTCCGTTGGCGTCGGGCAGGAACGTGGTGCCGAACCGCCGCCCCAGTTCATGTGCGACTTCGATCAGGTTCAGCATGCGCCCGGAGCCGGTCGGACATTCGACTTTAAGGCCATCGCCATAGAACAGGTGATAGATTTCCAGCGCCTCGATCAGCAGGTAATTGATCGGGAACCAGATCGGTCCCCGCCAGTTGGAATTGCCGCCAAACAGGGCGGTGTCCGACTCGCCCGGCTGGTATTCGACGCGGTACTCCTGCCCGCCGGCGGCGAATACGAACGGATGTTTGGCATGATACTTGGAGATCGACCGAATTCCATACGGTGACAGGAATTCCTCTTCGTCAAGCACGTAGCGCAGCACCCGGACCAACTGTTCGCGCGTAGGAATCGCCAACAATACGCGCAGCGGCTGTCCCGTTTCGGGGTCCTCGATCACCGAAATGTGCTTCATCAGGTTGGGCCGCTTGCGCATGAACCAGCGGACTCGCCGGATTAGCTCAGGCAGTTTATTGATCACTTCGGTTTGTATAATCGTGGCCGCCAGCACCGGGATCAGTCCCACCATCGAGCGGACTTTGAGCGGGATTTTGGTTCGGTCGACCACCAGGTGGTCGTAATAAAAGCCGTCCTCTTCGCTCCAAAGTCCTTCTCCGGCGATTTTGTTGATCGCGGAGACGATCGAGGTGAAATGCTCGAAGAACTTGTATGCGATCTCTTCGTAAGCCGGATCGTAATAGGCCATTTCGATCGCGATGCTGAGCAGGTCGGCGCAGAAGAAGGCCATCCACGCGGTCCCGTCGGCCTGTTGCAACTGGCCTCCGGTGGGTAGCGGCTTGGAGCGATCAAACGCGCCGATGTTGTCCAGGCCGAGGAAGCCGCCGGCGAAAATATTCTTGCCCTCGGGGTCCTTGCGGTTGACCCACCAGGTGAATCCCAGCAGCAGCTTCTGAAAGGCGCGTGACAGAAAGAGACGGTCTGCCTCCCCTTCGCGCATCAGGATTCGTTTGTAGAGCCGGAACGCGGCCCATGCGTGGACCGGAGGGTTGACGTCACCGAACGCCCATTCGTAGGCGGGAACTTGCCCGTTGGGATGCATGAAGCGCGCGGACATCACCAGTTCAAGCTGCCGCTTGGCGAAGTCTTCGTCGAGCGCCGAGTATGACATCGTATGGAATGCCAGGTCCCAGGCCGCGAACCACGGATATTCCCACTTGTCGGGCATCGACATGACGTCGCGGCAGTACAAGTGCCCCCAATCGTGATTGCGCCCCTCGAGGCGCTCGGGCGGGGGCGGCGGCTGCGACGGGTCGCCTTCGAGCCAATCACTGACGATAAAGTGATAAAACTGGCAACTCCAGATCAGTCCCGCCGCGGCCTGACGCATAACCTTGTTTTCCTCGTCGGTGAAGATCGGGGGCGGGGGGTTGGCGGCGTCCGGTCCGTTGCGTGCCCGGCATGCGAAACCGCGGCTTGGTCGATGTAAAGATACTCCACCGAGCGCCGGGTCTGCGTCGTAGAATTCGTCCGCTTCCCGCTTTCTTTGGGCGAAGGTTTCATCGAAGTTGCTCGCGAATGGCTGCGTGCCCGCTTCGTCGGCGGCCGTAAGCCGCAACCGAACGCACGCCTGGTCGCCCGCGGGCACCTCAAGCCGGTACCACACGGCGGCTTTGGTGCCGGTGCACTCGGGATTTATTGCCTCGCGCTCGCTGTTGATGACATAGCGATGAAAGGCGTCCTTGACGTAGTTCTGCGCCCCCTTCCGCGCCCCACAGCCGCGTGGTGTTGGTCTCATTCTCGGTGAAGAGCCACTCCGGGAGGCTTGGTCCGGGAAGTGGCTCCGGACAAAAAACATAGTTTCCAAGCGCTTCGTGTTCGGCGCGCACCGCCGCCGGATCCGCCTGCCACAGGACTGGCCGGGGCCAGTAATCGTCGCCATCGCGCCCCCATGACCAGGTATTGCGAAAACCACAGGGTAGGCAGCAAGTGAAGTTTGGCGGCGTCGGGACCGCGATTGCAGGCCGTGATCCTGATGAGGATGTCCTCGGGCGACGCCTTCGCATACTCGACAAAGACATCGAAGTAGCGGTTGTCCTCGAACACTCCGGTGTCGACCAGTTCGAATTCGCGCTCGTTGCGGCCGCAGCGGCGGTTTTCTTCCACCAGCCGCGCGTAAGGAAATTCGGCTTGAGGATACTTTTACAGGGCTTTTAGATAGGATGCCGTGGGTGTGGCGTCGAGGTGGAAATAGCATTCCTTGACGTCTTCGCCATGATTCCCCTCGTTTCCCGTCAGACCGAACAGGCGCTCTTTGAGGATCGGATCGCGGCCGTTCCACAATGCCACCGCGAAGCACAGGCGGCATCGGCGATCGCAGATACCGAGCAAGCCGTCCTCACCCCATCGATAGGCGCGGCTGCGTGCGTGATCGTGAGGAAAGTACTCCCAGGCGGTTCCACCGGGCGAATAGTCTTCGCGGACCGTGGCCCATTGGCGGTCAGAGAGAAACGGACCCCATCGCCGCCAGGCTTCGTTAGGGCCCATCCCGGTGGTCAGGCGGATATATTCGGCATCATGGCGGAGACTACGGCTCATCTTTTTCTCTCAGTCTGTTCAACCGCCGCAGTGCCGGATCGGAGCGCATTTCAGGCCCTCGGCAGCCTGCGGAAAAACGGCGTAATGCAGCCTACTCCGTCAAGGCGGGCTCTCCCAGAGGTATGGTCCACGTTTTGGCGAGCGGTTAAGAGATCAGGGATTGTCCGCGGCGGCGCCGTCCAGCTTTAACAGGTCGTTGTAAAGCCGCTCGATCTCCCTTCCCAGGGAATCGTAACGCGCGATCAATTCCTTGGCGTCCTTGCGCTGGAGATAAAACGTGGGGTCGTTCATCTCCTCGCCCAGGCCGGCGCGCTGGGTCTCCATCGACTCGATTCGTTCTTCGAGTTCGCGCCGAAGCTTTTTCTCTCGCTCCAACCGGCGTTGCAACTCGCGGTCGACCGGCGGCCGCACGTGACCGTTGGCGCCGCCCCGCGGCATTTGGGCCGCGCGGTTGGCCGCTTGAGCCGGAGCCGGTGTGGGAGCCGCCATCGCTTCTTTCTTGGCCAGGTAATCCTCGTAGTTGCCGAGGTAAAGCGTGGCGTGGCCCTGGCCGACCTCATACACCTGGTTAACCAATTCATTCAGGATGTAGCGATCATGGCTGACGATAATGACCGTGCCCTGATAGCGTTGCAGCGCCTCCAGCAGGCTGTCCTTGGCGATGATATCCAGGTTGTTGGTCGGCTCGTCGAGCAACAGGCAATTGGTACGCCGGGCCAGCACTCTGGCCAGCGCCAGACGAGACCGCTCGCCGCCCGAAAGTACGCCGGTGCGCTTGCGCACGTCGTCGCCCGAAAAGAGCATCGCCGCCAGCAGGTTGCGGACCTCCAGGGTCGTCAACCCCTCACAATTGTCGGACAATTCGTCGAATACGCTTTTGTCGTAGTCCAGCGACTCACTGAGGTCCTGCGCGAAGTAGCCAAGAGTGACATTGTGGCCGACCGTGCGCACGCCCGCGGTTAATGGTTCGATACCGGCCAGTATCTTGATCAGCGTCGATTTGCCGGCGCCGTTGGGACCGACCAGTGCAATCCGCGCTCCGCGCTCGATTACCAGGTCGATGCCGTTATAGACCAGCAAATCCCCGTAGCGTTTGACCGCGCCATTAAGCTCCAGGGCCCGCCGGCCGCTGCGCTGCGCCTGGGGGAAATTGATTGCCGGCGGCTTGTCGGCGCCGACCGGCGGCTGCAGCCGTTCGACCTTCTCCAACTGCTTGATGCGGCTTTGAACCAGCTTGGCCTTGCTGGCCTGATAGCGGAAGCGGCTGATGAAGGCTTCCATGTGCTCGACTTCTTCGCGCTGATTTTCGTATGCGGCCATCTCCGCCACGAAGCGTTCGTCGCGCTTGACCAGGTAGGCGGAATAGTTGCCGACGTACTCGACGAGCCTGCCGCGCGCCACTTCCAGGGTCCGCCGGGTTACACGATCAAGGAAATAGCGGTCGTGCGAGACCATGATCATGCCGCCGGGATAGGAAGCCAGGTACTCCTCGAGCCAGTTGCGCGCCTCGATGTCGAGATGGTTGGTGGGCTCGTCGAGCATCAGGAACTCGGGCTTTTGCAGCAGCAGCTTGGCCAGCGCGATCCGCATCCTGATGCCGCCGGAGAATTCCGCGACGTCGCGTTTTAAATCGGCGGGTTTGAAACCGAGTCCGAACAGAACTGCCTCGGCGCGGCTTTCGGCGGTGTAGAAATCATGGCGCTCCAACTCGCTCAGAACTTCGCCCAACTCGGTCAACGCGGCGTCGTGGCGCGGTCCGCTGGTTTCTTCGGCCAGGATTGGTTCCAGTTGCAACCGCCGTTCATTGAGCGCGCTAATCTCGCTCAGCGCGGAGAGGGTCTCGTCAATCAGCGCACGGCCGCCAATCTCGGGTGAGTCCTGCGCCAGGTAGCCGACCCGGGTCCGTTGAGGCCGGCTAAACCGGCCCGAATCGGGTTGGATGATCCCCGCAATGATTTTCAGCAGGGTGGTCTTGCCGGCGCCATTGAGCCCGACCAGGCCCACCCGCGCGTCATCGGGCATCGACCAGTTAACGTGATCGAACACGGCGCGATCGCCGTAGTATTTGCAAACGTCTTCGAGGCTAAGCACTTCGCAGTGACTCTTTCGATAATCCCGTCAATTCGCGGAGAATGGAGGTGATTTTCAGCCGGGCGCAAGGCTTCGCCCGGCCGGCGCCTATCCCGTGTATCTAAACACATGATTCTATCGGTTTGGGCGAGCTTAAGAAAGTTCTCCCGATGGCGTTATGGTTGTGCGATGGTGACTTACCAAAGCGGCCGGGGTTATGTCACACTGTCTGGATCGGGAGAAAGAGAAGAAATGCCGGCAGTCCATTGCAACGATCGGGTCCTGGTTGTCGACCGGAAGCATTTTCGCGACGACGTCACCAATATGTTTGTCGGCGTGGTGGAAGATTACGAAGACGGTTTCGTCCGCGCACGCGGCTACGCTTACCACATACATCCATACGAGATGGGCAACGAGCGGCGTGCCGAGGAGCGCGTACGCGTCTTTTCGTTGAATTCGGGCGATGTGATCTATCTGCTGCCGCGCGAGCTGAATATTGGGCAAATCCAGATCAAGCGTTCGCCCAAGACGTTGATACTGGCCGACGGGCAATCATTCACGATGGATCTGACCGATTGCCTCGCGCGGGTGTGAGCATCATTCCGGCGACTGGCGTTGGACCTGGCTCCGTTTGGCGGAGCGTAGTGCGCGGATGAACTCAAGCATCGCCGCGGCGGTGCCTTCGGGGTTGTCCAGCGGCACATGATGATAAGCGCGCGGAATTTCTTTGAGGATTGAGCCCTTGATCTTGCGACGCATCCAGCGCGAGCGGCGGGGGCTGAGCAGGGTGCTTTGCGCGCCACGCAAGATCAGCGTCGGGGTCTTGACCTTGCGCACGCTGGGCAGCGTCACCTTGGCGCGTTCGCGCCATCGGCGCGTTTGCGGGTCGAAACAAAACGCCCAGCGTCCATTGGGCAATTGCACTGCGCTTTTGATTCCGAGTTCCGCTAGCGCTTCCCGAGACAGATAAGTGCCCTCTGGATGGAGCCGGAAGCGGCGGATGATGTCGTCCGCCGACGGCAGTTCCGGTCGCGGTCTGCTCTTGGCCCGCTGTTGCCATTGCCACTGCCATTTGCGCCAGAACGGCGGTGGACCGCCGCGGCTGTCGACCACGATCAGGCCTTCGAGCAACTCCGGATGGAGCGCCGCGACCCACAGCACGACCGCGCCACCCATCGAATGCCCAACCAGCATTACCGGAACGCCAAGATGCTTCAGAAAGGCCTCAACGTCCTCGATATAGCCGGCGGGTCCATAATCGGGCGCTGACGCCCACTGGCTGTGGCCATGGCCGCGAAAGTCCAGCGCCAGAACTTGGCCCTCGCCGGTGAGCAGCGGCGCAACCATGTCCCACCAATGAAGATTGGCGGAGCCGCCATGGATTAGAACCGTAATGCCCTTGGCCGGGTCGCCTCCCCAATCCGCGTAATGGAGCTTGACGCCGTTGAGCGTGACGAATTTGCTAGTCGGCTCCGGTACAGCGGTCGCCGCTACTTGTGATGCCATCGCGGCAATTTTAGCCGCTGGGATCCGGCGAGACTACCGCAACTTTGGACGAACCGTCAGGCGGGGGCGATGATTCGCACCGGCGGTGCGGATATATTTTTATTAGAGGTCGGCCGGAGAGATGGAGCCCAGTATAAGCAGACGTGTTCAGGGTGCATCGAGGCGGCGCGGCGCGTGGCTGCGGATTGCGGTTGCCGCCGCGGTGTTTGTCCTTGCGATGATTCCAGGATTGACTCCGGCGCAAGAGGAAGAGAGTCCCACTCCGATGGCGACGCCGGACATGATGATGATCCTGCCGTCGGTCGCCATTTATCCCGATCCGCCTCGTGGACCGGCGCCACTGGTAGCCGGCTTCGTGCCCGAGATCCACGATCCTTCCAATTCAGAGATCGTCTTTTATAAATGGAATTTCGGCGACGGCCACGTCGCGACTACGCCACCGCTCATCACCTACAATACCTTCGCCAACCCGGGCCTGTACGTTGTGTCGCTCACAATCGTAACCGCGGACGGCCGTTCGGCAACGGGCTTTACCAGCGTCAGCGTGGACGCGCCGGTAAGCGAATGAAGCGGCGTGAACTAATGCCCCGTGCCCGCTATGCCCACTATGCGACGTTCTTTGATCATGGCCGCATCGGTGATCGGCTGCGCCGTTGCGGCGGCCGGATGTGGCGGCGCTCAATTGCAGGAGATGCAAAACCAGGTTAATGCGCAGCAGGCGCAGATCGAGAAACAGGCTCGCGAGATTGCGGAACTGAATGCGCAACAGAACGTCGCGACTACCCTGCCGCCTCCCGGGAACTGCGATGACGATGTTATGCACAAGGCACTGGCGCATGGCGACGACCAGTATGCGCAAGGCAAATATAACCTCGCGCTGGGCTATTATCAGGACGCCGGGGTCGCGTGTCCCGGGGAACCCGCAGGTCGAGACCAGCCTTGGCGCGAGCTTACGAAAAGCTGGGCGATTCGCAGGAAGCCGCGCGTCATTATCAGAAGGCGCGCGACGGCCACCGCGGCGACTCCGTGAACCAGATCCAAACGGCGGGGGACTGGAGGCGATGCGGCACCGAAACCGCAACGGCGCCTAGACGGATTGAACGAGCGTTCGGTCCATGCGCGAACCAGGTTTTCAAATTCCTTTGGCCCGCCGCTGCGCTTGTCCAAGTGCGGCGCGCATGCTATCCGAACACCACAGTCCGATCCCTTACAGGAAGGTCAGCCAGATGGATTTCGGCTTTAGCAAAGAGCAGGAGATGTTGCGCGAAAGCGCGCGCGGCCTGCTGGAAAAAGAATGTCCCTCCACGGTGGTGCGCAAACTTATGGAGGACGAGACCGGCTATTCGTCCGAGTTCTGGAAGAAAATGGCGGAACTCGGATGGCTCGGACTCGGTGGTTCCCGAAGCCTACGGCGGTTCCGGGCTGAATTACATCGACCTGGTGGTGGTGCTGGAAGAGATGGGCAAGGTTGTGCTTCCCTCGCCGTTTGTCTGGACGGTGTTATTTGGTGAGGCCATCGCCCGCGCCGGCAGTGACAGCATCAAGCAGAAATTGTTGCCGAAAATCGCCGCCGGTGAGTTGATCGGGACGCTGGCTTACCTGGAGCCTTCGGGAGACTGGGATTTGGCCGCAATCTCGACTGCAGCCAAGAAAAGCGGCAAGGACTTCGTGCTGGACGGCACCAAGCTTTACGTCAACGATGGCCATATTGCCGACTACTTCCTGGTGGCGGCGCGTACCGGCGGCAAAGGCCTGGATGGGATCACACTGTTCGCGATCGATCGCGCACGCGCCGGAGTCACGGTCAATAAGCTCAAGACCATGGATCAGACTCGCAAGCTGGCGGAAGTGGTATTCGCCAACTTCAAGGCGTCGGCTGACGACGTGGTGGGCGAAGTGGGCAAGGGCGGCAAGGTGCTGAGCGAAGTGATCGACCGCGGTAAGGTGGCGCTGGCCGCCGAGATGGTAGGCGGCGCGCAGAAAGTGCTCGACATGTCGGTCGATTACGCCAAGGTGCGCGAGCAGTTCGGCCGGCCAATCGGGAGTTTCCAGGCGATTCAGCACAAGTGCGCCAACATGCTGATCGACGTCGAGAACGCGCGTTCGGTGGCCTATTACGCGGCCTGGGCGGTAAGCAACGAAGTGCCCGATGCGGCGCTGGCCGCGGCCACCGCAAAGGCCGCCGCGTCCGACAGTTACCGGCGCGTTGCCGGTGAAGGAATCCAGGTCCACGGCGGCATCGGCTTCACCTGGGAACACGATATGCATCTGTATTTCAAGCGCGCGAAATCGACCGAGTTTACTTTCGGTGACGCGACTTTCAACCGGGAATTGGTGGCGCAACTGTTCGGACTCTGAGCATCCGGATGGTCGACAAGAGCTTCATCGGGTTGACCAGTCGCACCTTCCGCATGCCGATCGAGTGGAGCAAGGTGCGGGAATTCGCGCTCGCGATAAAGGATCCCAATCCCGCTTACCACGATCCCGACTATGCGCGGCGGGTGCATGGTGGAATCCCAATTCCGCCGACCTTTCTTATGACCAGCCTGGCATGGGAAATCCCTGACTGGGAGTCGGGAAAGGTCGTGCAACTGGACTATGGCAACGGCGTTCACGGCGAGCAGGAGTTCGAGCTGCTAAAGCCGATCGTGGTCGGCGATGTTCTCAGTTGGACCCAGCGTATCGCCGACATCCATGAAAAGGACGGCGGACGCGGTGGGAGGATGAAGTTCGCGATCGTTGAGGGAAATTACAGCAATCAGCGCGGCGAAACGGTGGCAATATCGCGTTGCGTGCTGATCGAGTTTCCACCCAAACCCAAGGCCGCTTGACCCGAGACCTTTTTGAGCGGAGCCTCCGGCGATGGCGGCTAAGATCAGTTACCAGGACGTCAAGGTTGGTGATGCGCTACCCCAACTGGCGATCGGCCCGTTGACGCGGCAGGACATCGTCCAATACGCGGGTGCGGCGTGGGATTTTTCGCCCCTGCATTACGACCAGCCCTTCGTCGAAGCAGCGGGCCTGCCGATGGTGGTGGTGATGGGCATGTTCACGGCCGGGATGGCGTCGCGATGCATCACGGATTACGCCGGGGCGGGTCAAGTGCGCGATTACAAGGTTCGCTTCGTGGCCCGGATCTATCCGGGCGACACCATCACTTGTTCAGGCAAAGTGACGCGCAAGTTCGAGGCCGATGGGGAGCGGCTGGTTGAAGGTGAACTGATTGTCACCAACCAGAAGGCCGAGGTGGCGATTACCGGTTCGTTTCGGGCGGCGGTCGGTTGAGCCTTGCACCTGGAGAAGTTTTTGCATTCTTGACCTTTTCTCCGTGCGGAGGAGATAAAGTGGCAGAGCAGGCTGTGAATATCGTTTGTCAATCGCCTGCACTTTGCCGGTTGGCTGACGCTATAATTATCGCAAAAGAGATGCGGCGTTGAGAGATTTTCCGGAGGGCTGACGCCGCGTTGGTACAAAACAGCTACGATGGCAGCAGAGCAAAAACGTTACATAATCATTCATGGTCATTTCTATCAGCCGCCTCGGGAAAGCCCCTGGACCGGGCTGATCACACCGGAGCCCAGCGCGGCCCCGTTTCCCAACTGGAACGAACGAATTCTCAGTGAGAGTTACGCGGCCAACGCGCGCGCCCACACCATGGACGGGCCGGTGGTGCGGATTAGCAACAATTACCAGTTTCTGAGCTTCGATTTCGGTCCCACTCTGATTGCCTGGATGGCGCGCCACGGCACCTCGGTCTACCGCTCGGTGATTCGTGCTGACGCGATGAGTATCGAAGGCAACGACGGGCACGGCAACGCGGTCGCCCAGTCCTACAACCATTCGATCCTGCCGCTGCTCGCGAAGGCGGACAAGGAAATCCAAATCGCCTGGGGGATCGAGGATTTCGCCTTCCGCTTTGGGCGCGCGCCCGAGGGCATGTGGCTCCCCGAATGCGCCGCCGACGACGCCACGCTGGAGGCGGTGGCCCGTGCGGGAATCAAGTTCGTTATCCTTGCCCCATGGCAAGGCCAGTTCCGGACCGCTGATGGCTCTGATCGCAATACGGCCGGACCGTTTATCTGGCGCAGCGGCGACCTCAGCCTGGGGGTGTTTCGCTTCGACTCCGACCTGGCGGGATTCGTTTCTTTCGGTGACGCCTTGACCGACGGCGCCCGGTTGGCGGAATCGATCGTGACGCGCGCGCTGTCGCAACCTCCCGGCGCGGTACTGCTGATAGCAACCGACGGTGAGACCTTCGGCCATCACAAGAAGGCCGGCGCGGCCGAATTGGCGCGGGCGCTGGCGATGCTCGCCGGACACGAAGAGCTGGAGCTTACCAACTGCGCCCGGGTGATGAGCTTGGGGTCAGGAGGTGGGAACCTTCGAGATTGAGCGCGCCGACCTCGTGGAGTTGCTCGCACGGCGTGGAGCGCTGGCGTTCGGACTGCGGATGCCGCATGGCGGGGGACAGCAGCCAGCATTGGCGTCAGCCCCTGCGCGACGCGGTGGAGTTCGTCAAACGCCACGTCGATTCGCTGTATGCGACGATGGCCGCTGAACTGATCGCCGACCCGCACGAGGCGCTCAGGCGCTCGATCCGCCCGGCGATCGACCCCGATCCCGCCGCCGGCGAGGAATTCTTTGCCCGCTATGGGCTGAGCGATGAAGCCGCCCGCAACAAGCTGTCGAATCTGCTCGAAATGCATCGTGCGGCACACGCGGCGTTCACCAGTTGCGGATGGTTTTTCGACGATTTCGGCGGGCTCGAAGGCCGCATCGTGCTGCGGTGGGTGGCGCGGGCCGTGGAACTGGCCGCCTGGTATGCGCCCAGCATCGAGCCGGAACTGCTCGACCGGCTGCGCGCGATCCATTCCAACCGGCGCGATATAGCCGACGCCGCTACACTATATCTGAGCCTCAAAACGCGCGAGGCGCGCGGGAGGATTTAGCCATGGCCACCAACGAATCCACTACCGATATCGAGTCGGTACTCAAAGAACAGCGCAAGTTCCCGCCGCCTCCGGAGTTCAGCCGCCGCGCCGAGGTCAAGAGCCTCGCCGAGTACGAGGCGCTCTATCGCCGGGCCGCGGAAGATCCCGAAGGCTTCTGGAAAGAATGCGCGGGCGAACTGTTCTGGTTCAAGCCGTTTACCAAGGTGCTCGATTGGAACTTTCCGTTGGTCAAGTGGTTCGTTGGGGGTGAGCTGAACGCCTCATACAATTGTATCGATCGCCATCTGGCGGGGCCGCGCCGCAACAAGGCCGCGCTCATCTGGGAGGGTGAGCCGGGGGACTCGCGGATACTGACCTATCAGATGCTGGCCAGCGAGGTCGCGCGCTGCGCCAACGGATTGCGCAGCCTCGGCGTCAAGGCTGGCGACCTGGTCACGATTTACATGCCGATGGTTCCCGAGGCGGTGATCGCGATGCTGGCGTGCGCGCGGATCGGGGCAACGCATTCGGTCGTGTTCGGCGGGTTCTCGGCCGAGGCACTGCGCGATCGCATCAACGACGCGGAAGCCAAGGTCTGCATCACCGCTGACGGCGGATGGCGCCGGGGCCAAATCGTCGAGCTCAAACGCAACGTCGATGAGGCGCTCAAACAGACCCCGTCGGTGCACAAGTGTCTGGTGCTCAAGCGGTGCGGAAACCAGGTCGACATGCATCCCGGACGCGACGTCTGGTGGGACGAATTGATGGCCGGGCAAAAGACCGTTTGCGAACCGGTTTCGGTGGACTCCGAGCATCCGCTCTACACGCTGTACACCTCGGGGACCACCGGCAAGCCCAAAGGCGTGGTGCATTCCACCGCCGGCTATCTGCTGCATACGCTGATGACGATGAAGTGGGTGTTCGACATCAAGGACGAAGACATCTACTGGTGCACCGCCGATATCGGCTGGGTTACGGGTCATAGCTACACGGTGTACGGCCCGCTGGCCGCGGGCGCGACGGTGCTGATGTACGAAGGCGCGCCCAACGCCCCGGAGAACGACCGCTTCTGGCAGATTATCGAAAAGTACCGGGTAAACATCTTCTACACCGCTCCGACCGCGATCCGCACCTTCATCAAATGGGGCGATGAGTGGGTCAAGAAACATGACCTGTCCAGCCTGCGGCTGCTGGGTACGGTCGGCGAGCCGATCAATCCGGAAGCCTGGATGTGGTATCACAAGACGATTGGGCGCGAGAAATGCCCGATCGTCGACACCTGGTGGCAGACCGAAACCGGTGGGATCATGATCAGCCCGCTTCCGGGCGCGACGCCCACCAAACCCGGCTCCGCCACCCGTCCGCTGCCCGGCATCGCCGCCGAGGTGGTGACCCGTGAAGGTCTGCCGGTGGGTCCCAACCAGGGTGGCCTTCTGGTTATCAAGCGGCCCTGGCCGGGGATGCTGCGCACCATTTTCCGCGACCCCGACCGCTATAAGAGCAGTTACTTCGAGCAGGTCCCGGGCGTCTACACCACCGGCGACGGGGCGCGGTGCGACGAGGACGGCTATTTCTGGATCATGGGGCGCGTCGACGACGTCATCAACGTCTCCGGCCATCGGTTGGGAACGATGGAGGTCGAAAGCGCGCTGGTGTCCCATCCGGCAGTGGCCGAGGCCGCCGTCGTGGGCCGTCCGGACGAACTCAAGGGGCAGGCGCTGATGTGCTTCGTGACCCTCGAAGGTCGGCACAAGGGCAGCGATAAGCTGCGCGAGGAGTTGCGCGGTCACGTAGCCAAGGAGATCGGGGCGTTTGCCCGTCCGGACACGATTCGTTTCAGCGACGCCCTGCCCAAGACCCGCAGCGGCAAGATCATGCGCCGGCTGCTGCGCCAGATCGCGGCCGGCGACCAGACCATCGGTGATACCACCACGCTGGAAGATCTGTCCGTGCTGGCGCGCCTGCGCGGAGACGAGGAATAGGCCGCGCCGTGGTTCATGACTCCTGAGGGACGGAAAAGCTGGTTGCTGTTGAGCGTTCTGTTCCTCAGTAATTTTTTTGTCATCGGCTCCAGTTCGTCGATCACCGGCGTGTTCGTGATGCCCTGGTGAAGCATTTCGGATGGACCCGGACGCTGGCCGCTTCGCTCACCATGCTGATCGCTCTGACCAGCGCGTTGGCCGGGCCGATCACCGGGCGCCTGCTGGACTCGCTCGCCGCGCAAAAAGTGATGGCTGCCGGTGTGGCAATCACGGCGTTCGCGTTGCTGGCTGCGGGACGGGCCAATTCGTTCGGCGCGATGGCGGCGGCGCACGTCATGATGGGCGTCGGCACCGCGGCGTCAACGATGATCCCGGTCTCGCTGGTGACTTCGAACTGGTTCGGTGCCCGCCGTGGCGTCGCGCTCGGCATCGCGATGTCGGGGATGTCGCTGGGAGCGTCGGCGATGACGTCGTTTGCCAGCTACGTGATCGCCATCGCCGGATGGCGCACGGCCTATACCGTTCTGGCAATCCCGCTGCTGGTGCTGGTCATTCCGATTGTATTGCTGATCGTGCGGACCCGGCCCGTCGCAAGAACGACCGGGGCAGGTTCCAAGCCGGCGGTTCCGGTTGATGGACTCAGCCGGAGCGAGGCGATACGTGGACGTTCGTTTTGGTTAATCGGCTTTACCTACTTCATTTATCTCATGGGAGTCGGCCTCGGCGTGGTCCATTTTGTGCCTAATCTGATCGGCCTCGGCATGAGCGCGCAGCGCGCGGCGGCGATCTTCAGCGTGGCCATGCTCGTCAGCACGTTGGGCAAACCCGCGATGGGAATACTGGCAGACCGCTTGAATGCGCGCGTGGCCCTGGCGATTGCGCTGCTTTCATTGAGCTGCGCCTTCCTGCTGCTGACCGAGGCGTCACACCCACTGGTCCTGATCCCGCTGGTAATATTCTATGGCATCGGCGTCGGCGCGCCGGTCGCGCTGGTGCCGATGCTGATGGCGGAGTCGGTCGGGCTCAAGGCGTTCGGCACCCTGGTCGGCCTGCTGGGCATCTTCGGGATGCTGGGGACCGCGACCGGCCCGATGTTCGCCGGCCGCATTTTCGATGTGACCGGCGTGTACACGACGGCCTTCATCCTGACCAGCGTATTCCTGTTTATCGCGGCGCTGCTCCCGTTTGGGTCGTCGCCTTTCCAGTCCTCCGAGGCCGCAACGCCCGCATTCGCGCCTGAAGCGCTGTTGTAATTTGATCGGTCACGCGCGGCAGGTCCGAGCGCGGCCCGACGATCACACCCATCCAATTTCGTCAGTTCGGCTGCAGATCGGGACGTTCCTGATAACTGCAATAATTGCCCGTTTTGATCGTCGCTTGCAGGAGCCATCCGGCGGATCGGTCATCCTGGGCGATTTTTTTGATCGCGTCGCGGATCGCGTTGGTTACCCGCACGCGAGCGCGCTCGGCTGCGGAGCCGAGCTTGCGGTCGCGACCGGAATGTCCCACCGCGTTGGAAAGTTCGCGGGCTACCAGCTCCAGCTCGTGCTCAAGCTTCTCGATGCGGCCTAGATCATTGAAGGAGCGCGCTTCCTGCAATTCGTCTCGTAGTGATTCAATGTGTTCGCGGTAAGCGCGCTTGGCGCGGGCGTCGAGGACGGAGTCGGCAACGGCGCCATCGAGGACGACTGCGATATCGCTCCCATCCGGCACGGCCACCTGTGTTAGTTCCAGCACCTGAAATTCGCGGCCGGGTAGCTAATCAAATAATCGATGATGCGCAGTCCTTTGCTGGGCTTTAGCTGCAGCGTCGAGCTGCCATGGATAACGGTCCAGAGGTCCTGACGATCGGTGAAAATTAACGGAGCCTTTCGTAGGCATTTAGATTCCGCCTGACGGCTGCTCGCCAATCAGTTCGGTCATTAATGTCATCGGTTGGATCTCAACCAATGAGAGGTTTGGCGATGACCAAACTACGCCGAAGAATGCTCGAGGAACTGCGGCTGCGCAACCACCGCCCAACACGATCGACACTTACATCCGCTGCGTAGCGAAATCCGCTCAACACTTGGACTCCCACCAGATGGGCTCGGGCCCGAGCACATCCGAGAATATCAGCTGTTCCTGGTCCAAGAGAAAAAAACCGCGTGGGCGTTGTTCAATCAAACGGTGTGCGCCTTGGGCTTTTTCTCTCACCAAGTCCTCCACCGCGAGTGGATGATTGAACATATTCCCCCCCCGCGGCACGAGCAGAAGCTCCCGGTAGTGTTGAGCCCGGCCGAAGTGGCGGCCGTCTGCGAAGCCATCCGCAACCTCAAACATCGCACCATCCTCTCAAACATCGCACCATCCTAATGACCATCTATGCGGCCGGATTGCGTGTCTCCTAGGTCGTCAATCTGTGCGTCACTAACATCGCGAATTCATTTCTGAAGCCAAACGTATTTCACAAAAATAACCATAAGTCTTCCGGCCCAAAACGGAATTTTCGTTCTTTACGTGCTGTGAATTGCATCGCAGTGAGCAAAAATTCCTCCGACTAACTTTGCTTGCACTCAGAGCAGTATTCGTATACAAACTGTAAATGAGATTTTATCCGGGGGCATGGCGCGATGAAACCGGTCAAAATAGCGATGGCGTTAATTCTGCTCGCCGGGAGCCTGGGGTTGCCGGCATGGGCCGCGCAACAGCAAAACAACGTATTGCACGGGTTCCCAAATGACTGGAGCCATCGCCACCTGATCTTCTCCAAGCCCCGCTCGGCGGCGCAGCTTGAGCAATTCCAGAAGAATCCGCGCTACCAGATGCAGCAGGCGTGGCGTAACGGCGTGGGCAATTCCGCCGCCGCCTTGGATGCCAAGGCGCTTCAGATCGTTCATTCGTGGGGTCACCCGGTAACGAGCATCAAGACCAAGCTCAAGAAAGATTGGAGCGTGAGTATGGGGACCGGTACACACGGCTCCGCTGACGTGTTTCCCGCCAAGTATGGTTTCGCATCCGACAGCGCCAGTTGTAAGGATTATGTTGATCTTTCCTACGTCTACAGGTTCGGGCACGGTTCCGAGCGTCATCGCCTATACCAATCTCTACAGCGGATGCGCCCCCGCAACGGTTCCAACCCGATACTGGTCGGCCACCCTATATACTAGCGTCGGCATTAACTTTTACAGCACTGTGGCGACCTCGCCGGTGCTATCTGAGGATGGAAAGCAAGTTGCCTTCGTGGCGACCATTGAGGGGTTGCAGTCGTATCTTGTTGTTGCGCTAATGCCCAACATAACTAGTACATCCAGCAGCCTTAGCGCGGTAAACACGTCAACATGCACCAGTAACACGTCCGTCAACAGCGCGTCGCAAGGCACGTCACCCGTCGTGTGGTGTGCGTCGCTCGGTAGCCTGAGGACTGACAGTAACTCTTCGCCGTTTTACGATTACACAAACAACGTCTTGTACGTGGGCGACGACATCGGCATATTGCACAAATTTAAAAATATTTTCCATTCCTATAAGAACAGCACCAATACAACCGCGCCGAGCGAAATGACCTCGGGCGGCTGGCCAACGACCGTTGACCTCACGGAGACGCTGGCAAGCCCGGTTTTTGACTCCGTCAGTAATAACGTCTTCGTCGGTAATAGCAATGGATATTTCAGCCGGGTGAACGCTTCGAGCGGCAGCGTCGTTACAACGTCAGCTCAGTTAAGCCAGGGCGCGGGGATTGTCGATTCCGCGATCGTCGATTCAAGCGCCAGTGAGGTTTACGTATTCTTACCGCAGGATAGAAACGGCACTGGATGCACCTCCTCTCCCTACTGCACTACTGTCCGCCAGTTTTCCACCAGCTTCCTCGCAAGTGACGTTGGCACGAGGGCTGCCTTGGGTAATGGCTCGGTTTCTACGCCCGTATATAGCGGCGCACTCGATCAGAACTGGTTCCTTACCGGTACCGGAAATCTCTACGTTTGCGGGAACAGCGGCGGAAATCCAACGCTGTATCGGGTTTCGATTACTTCCGGCACGATGGGCACTTCATCAAACAGCATCACACCCGTGAGCGGCGCCAGCACAACGTGTTCCCCGGTAACCGAGTTCTACAACCCAAATTCCGGTGTGACTGGTGTGGACTGGCTTTTCATGAGTGTCGAGGCCAGTGGTAACCTGTCCGTGTGTTCAGGTGCTTGCGTGTACTCCTTTAATGCCAACACTTCAACACCAACCGTCAGCGCTGGCATTGCGTCAACGGGTGGCTCGAGTGGAATAATTGTTGATAACGCAGCGACCAACCCGGCTGGGTCTTCGCAGGTCTACTTTGAAACACTCGGTGCAACAAACGCTATGCAGGCTGCTCAGTCAGGGCTATGAGCCTAAAAAAATTGGGTGGGGATTAATTGGCTGTAAGGTGACCGCCAAACCACTGAAACGAGGTCATCAGGAAGCCAGGGTCTGAATATGAGACAGCCCAACGGGCTTTAGTAAGATCTATTAAAGTAGTAGAGGGTGACTAGCATGAGTATACGGTGCTCCCGGCATGAGATTGGGTTGGGATGATCGGGTCTTTCCCTCAACAACGTGGTCTCTTTCAGGCTCGCGCGCTCGCCCGGACGTGCGGCCAATTTGGAAGTCCTAGTATAGTTCGTCAGATCGTGCTGAGCTTCCGACAGCTTGCTTGTGGACTTATAAGCCGCAGCTTTTTGGTAATCGAGTTACCATCGTCCGCGGTGTTGCAATGCAATAACAATGGTGGGAAAGAGGGCATCAAAGGCCCGATTCTTGCCGACAGCATTTCCGGGTATTCTGGTCGCTCCGTCAGTGACGCCCGCTAGCGTCTCGAGCGACTTGGGGATTCAAAAAACCGCTGGGCGAACAATGGCGATAGTATCGATCGCGACGCGATACGGAGCGTCTGCAAAACAATGGGGGAGCCACGCAGACCATAGCATTACAGGCGGGCAGCCCGGCGATTGATGCGATACCCTTTGTGGTCGTGTACATGCCTATCGCCGAGCGAGGGAAAGCCCATGGTGGAGGAACCTTGGCAGTTCGTCGCTCATTTCAACCGCGGCCCCATCGGCGCGCTGTTGGTCACGCGGGTGAGCCTGGGAAAAGGAGAATTAAATGAATTGGCGTCAATGGGTCGCCGGGATCCGAATTGGGGTATTAGCGTTGGCTTTGGCGTGTGGAAATGGCATCGCCGCCACCGCCTACGGCTCATCCAGTACTCCGAACCGGCTCGCTACCACGGTGAGTGGAACAGCGGGCATCAAAGGGCTTGAGCTTGGCGGGCTCGGCCCGGTTGCCGAGTCGACGATACTCGCATATGAGGCGGGCGCTACGCAGGGAGCCGACGCGAGGCAAATTGGTAAAACAGTAACCGATGATTTCGGTGGCTTTGATATCACCTTCGATCCAGCGCCCGCCAACGGTGCGATCATCTATGTGGTCGCCAACGGCGGCGACGCGGGGTTCGGACACAACGACGCGATTGCGGAAATGACAGTGCCGGGTGTGTACTGCCAAGGCATAGGCTGCCAATTCCCGGACCTCATCAACATTACTCCGGTCACCACGGTGGCGACCACCGCTGCACTACAACGCTTCATGTCGTGGGTGGACTGCTCGAAAATCTTGGGTAACACGCAAACCGGCGTCTGTCTCGACATCAGGGGTGACCTCGGTCTGAGCCGCCGCGTGGCATCGGTCAATGCCCTGGTGAACGTGGCAAAAGGGAGCGCATCAGCCTTCATGAAGCAAACGGATTCGTCGCCGGTTCGTACCACGCTGCTGAAGCTCGACACGATCGCAAATCTACTGGCGTTTTGTATAGATTCACCGTCGGAATCAAGCGAAGCGTGCGCTGGCACGTTCGATTCGATGTCATGGCTGCCAACTCAGAACACGTTGGCGGCGGCCCTGGAGATTGCTTCCGGACCGGTGACCAATCGCAATCAGAGCCTATACGATCGGGCGGCGCAGCACGTCGTTTTCAAACCGGCTTTGAGCAAGGCGCCGTCGGATTGGACGGTGGGCGGCCAAACCTTCATATTGGTCGCCAATAACTCTAAGCTGGATGACGGCAATACACTTTCTGCCTACGCATTTGATCCCTCAAATGGTGCACTGATACCGGTAAATGGCTCGCCGTTTGCTGCGGGCAATGGCTTAACTTCCGCCGCAATAAACCCGACTGGGAATATCGCGATTGTTTCGAGCGAATACGAGAATAGACTTCACGTTTTAGCCGTTGATCCGGCGACCGGCGCGGTCAACCCCGTTATCGGTTCACCGGTAGCGGTGGGTCGCCGCCCCTTCCGGGTGACGGTCGATCCGACCGGCCGCTTCGTTTATGTACTTGACGACAGCGGCATCCAGGCCTTCAAGATTGACGCCCTTGGGATGCTGAGTCCGATTGCGGGCTCGCCTTTTGCTGCCGACCGCGCCGCCTCTGGATTGACGGTGGATCCATCGGGCAAGTTCGTTTACGTCGCCAACTATACAAGCAATACCATCTCCGGCTTCAATATCGACCAGAGTACCGGAGCCTTGAGTCCGATTCCCGGCTCGCCGTTCGCAGACGACAAACTCCCACGTGCCGTAGTGGTGGATCCACAGTCCCGCTTCGCGTACGTCGCGGACGTCGAGAACTTCGTCTCGGCGTATGCCATTGACAAGGCTACGGGCGCGCTCCGGCCGATTGGCGGTTCGCCCTATAAGGCGGGTAAGCAGCCAGGCTCCGTGGCGATAGATCCCGGGGGGAAGTTCGTTTATACCGGAAACTTGTCGGATCTTTCTGCTTACGCCATTAACCCTGGCGACGGCACCCTGACTGCAGTACCGGGCTCGCCCTTTGCGGCTGGAGAGGCCGTTTCCTCAGTAACCGTGGATCCGGGCGGCAAATATCTGTATGCCACAAACCAACGCGATAACACGGTCTCAGCCTATAGCATCGACCGCGCTAGTGGGGCGCTGCGACAGGTAGACGTTACTTCGCGCGTTGCTACCGGCAAGGATCCCATTACTGCCGTAGCCGATCCGGGTGGAAGATTCGTGTACCTATATACCTTTGACAGGTTTGCCAAGATTTTCGCTCTGCACGGCTATAGCATCGACTCTTTCACGGGCGCGCTGAGCCCGGTGCCGCGTTCGCCCTATGCCGCGGACTTCGGCACGTCAAAAATGGCCATCAGAGCCAGGTTTCTCTACGTTCCCACATTGGGCCGTGGCATTTTCGGCTATGCCATTGATCAGGCCAGCGGGGCGCTGACCGGGCTAAATGGCTCGCCGTTCCGGAACACCTTTGGTCCCGTGGCGGTAACCGTACATCCCAATGGCAAGTTTCTCTATTCCGCCAATGACTCCTGCGTCGCGGGCAGGTGCGCGGTTTCCGGTTATTCGATCGATCCCCAAACCGGGGCCCTAAGCGAGATTTCCGGCTCCCCGTTCGCTGGCGGCACCAGTCCGCATTCGATCCTGATACGTCCGGATGGCAAGGAACTCTATATTCTGAATTCCATCGGTAACACGGTAAGCATTTTTAACCTCGACCCTGCCAACGGGAACCTTCCCTCACCGATAGACGGTTCGCCTTTTACGGTGTACGTCTTTCCGATCCCCAATCCGACCATCGAAGCTATTGGACGCCTGTTTGACCGTTTCACGATAGCTGTCTACTATACAACCTTGGGCTTCGGTCAGCTGAGAGGATTCACAGGACCCTGTACCGACATTTCGTGCAGTTCGCCTTTTAGCTCGTTTGTTATCAATCTTGGCAAAGACATTTACGATCTTGACGTGCCCAAGGACATCGTTACGACTCGAACGGAAAATTTGTTTACATCCCAGTGGACCATGTTGGACAGGGCAAGGTTATCAGTGGACGGATAGTAGGTAGTAATCTGGAGGGGGGTCGACGTAATTGATGTCGACACGACTTTTCCCTGGGCGATGGCGATGACACCGGACCCAACCAGCAGGTTTGCCTTCATCGCGGGGAACAACCGTTTTATCAACTCCTACACCATCGATTCCGAAAATGGGAAGCTAAGAGCCGTCAAGGTGGCCTCGCCTTTTCCCACTGGCGTGACGCCGTTTTTTGTAGCGGCGGGTCCTTGACCAATCCATAGTGAAGAGCCGTGCCGGTTGGGACTGCCTTGTTGGCTGCGCTCCCAGTCAAGCGAGCCCACCACCATCTTTTATTGCTTGGAGCACGTGGCCGAGGATATTTGGCATTTACAGACGGGATCTCATCGGCGAGGTCTCGAGAAATAGCGATGCTTGCATCTGGTGACCAGCATAAAGGCGTTATGCTAGAAGTATGGCTGTCCAAAAAGTGAGGAGATGCAGATGAGTTCCCTGATGCAGGAGATGAACTCGAAGGGATAGAACTGGGAATTCGGCTCGGGGTATATCTCGATACTGGCCTGGCGATGCAACGAGCGCTGCGTGCATTGCTACCTCGACACAACGGCGAGATGACCTTCGAGGAGATGGATGCTGCTGCCACAAGGACATCCAAATCAGCATCTACTCCATCGCCCCGAGATCCACGACGCCATCACGAAAATGCCGGGCTCATTGAGCAAGACTCTTTTCGGTATCGAACGACGGCCGGCTAGCGACTTTCGACTCCGCGATTTCGATCCGTTCAGTCGAGGGCGCTAAGCGGGACAATCTCGAATTGCTTGCGCTTGACGCGCCATTAAGTCGCAATGGCCCTGACCGGCTGGTTGGCTCCTCGCGCGACCCCGCCTTGAAGGGTGGGGCGGATCGGTGTTATCTTCGGTTTGGTGGAGTGGGCTCGTGCCCACTTTTTTATTGGTCCTGACTGGTTCCGTGTCGCGGTTTGGGGCGGAGGAGGCGGGCCAGCATCGGCGCATTATGGTCCTACAGCTTCATCCGGTAGCCGGTAAGGTCATGGAATTGCTGGAGCCGCATGTCGAGCGGCAAGGCTTCGAGCTGGTCTCGGTGGAATACAAGGGCGGGTCGCGGGGCGGATTGTTACGGCTGTTCATCGATCGGCCCGGCGGCGGAATCTCGCTGGATGACCTGGCCGAAATCAGCCGCGTGGTCGGCGATTTGCTGGATGTGTACGATCCGGTGGAAGGGCGCTACACGCTGGAGGTCTCCTCGCCGGGGATCAACCGGCCGCTGACCAAGCTGAGCCATTTCGAGCATTATCGCGGCCAGCGGGTCAAGGTCAGGACCCATCATGCGCACGAGGGACAGAAGTCGTTCGTGGGCGTTTTGACGGAGGTAAACCCGTCCGGTATTGAACTGGACGACGAGATAAGTAAACGCCGGTTGATGTTCGGCTTTGACGAAATCAAGGAGGCAAACTACGAGCATCAGTTTTAACCGCTAAGGCACCGCCGGTGGGCGGCGCCAATCCTGGCTGAGATGCCGGTTAGCGTGCGCGTGGGCGTGCGCGGGGAGGCCAAATGCAGCTTGATCTGAACCGAGTCATTGAGCAGGTATCCAAGGAGAAGGGGATCGACAAGGGGATCGTGATCGGCGCGGTGGAGGAAATGATGCACTCGGCCGCCAAACGCACGTTTGGCTCCGAGCGCACGATCGAATCGCGCTTTAACCCGGAGTTGGGTGAAATCGAGCTGTTCGAAATCAAAACCGTGGTCGAACAACCCGCCAACCCCGCGGAGATTTCACTGGAAGAGTCGCACGCCAAGTACGATCCCGATGCCGAGATCGGCGACGAGATCCTGCTCAAGCTCGACACCGCCACGATGGGCCGGATAGCCGCCCAGGCCGCCAAGCAGAATCTTATCCAGCATATCCGCGACGCCGAGCGCAAACAGATTTACAGCGAATTCAAGGATCGCAAAAACGAAGTGGTCTCGGGCATCGTGCAGCGTTTCGAGCGCAAGAACATGATCGTCAACCTCGGCCGCACCGAGGCGATTCTGCCGGAAAAGGAGCAGATTCCTCACGAGCGCTACCGCCAGAGCGATCGCATCCGCGCGCTGATCGCCGAGGTCGATCTGTCGGAAAAGGGGCTGTCGATCATTCTGTCGCGCACTTCCAACGACTTCCTGCGCAAGCTCTTCGAGCAGGAAGTGCCGGAGATTTATGAAGGCATCGTGGAGATCCGCCAGTGCGCGCGCGAACCGGGCGGACGGGCCAAGGTCGCGGTTTATTCCAATGATACCGACGTCGACCCGGTGGGTGCGTGCGTCGGGATGAAGGGCACCCGGGTTCAATCCGTGGTGCAGGAGTTGCGCGGCGAAAAGATCGACATCGTGCCATGGACCGAAGACCAGGC
Organism: uncultured Pseudomonadota bacterium; assembly: GCA_963824565.1. GTDB lineage: Bacteria > Desulfobacterota > Binatia > Binatales > Binataceae > JAJPJA01. The sequence continues at coordinate 207,325 of CAWGQB010000016.1, forward strand.
CGAACTGGTGTGCCGGGCGCTGGCGCCGGCCAAAGTCTCCAAGGTGATCATCGATGAGGACGAGCACGCGATGGAGGTGATTGTCCCTGACGACCAACTGTCGCTGGCAATCGGCAAGCGCGGTCAGAACGTGCGTCTGGCCCATCGGCTGACCGGATGGAAGCTCGATGTCGCGCAGCGAAGCCGAGGCGGAAGAGGAGGCGCGCGCGGCGCGGGCTTCGCTCAACGCGATACCGGGAGTGGGCGATATCAACGCCGAATTGTTGTATCAGTGGGGCTTCCGCTCGGCCGAGCAATTGGCGGAGACCGAGGAGGAGGCGCTGGAGATCGACGGCATCAGCCGCGAGCGTGCGCATCAGTTGATTGAGGCCGCGCTGGCCCACGTCGCGAACAAGAAGCGGATTGCGGAGGAAGCGGCCGCGGTGGCGGCGCAGGCCACCGCGGCATCCGTCGCGGCGGCGCAGGCGGCCGAAGTTGAAACGGCGCCGGCCGAAGTCGACACGGCGCCGGACGGAAATGGCGGCGAGGAGACCAGCGGCGAAGCCGAATCATAAACCGCAGCGGACCTGCATGGCCTGCCGTCAGGCTGATTCCAAGGAAGCCTTGGTCAGGGTGGCGGCGCGCTCCGATGGAGTGACGATCGATTGGAACGGTAAACTGGGTGGACGCGGTGGGTATTTGCATGCTCGCCGCCAATGCCTGGAGCTTTTTGTCAAAGCCAAGGTGAGCAAATTCAATTCGTTGGGACTTGGGCTGGATCGCGACGAGCGGGTGAATCTGATAAACATGCTGGTAGCGCATCTAGCTCCAAACACGGGCGTTTAATAAAATAGGACGGATGGCTCGAAAACGCATTAAGACACTCGCTCACGATTGGAACGTCTCGGTTGCCGACGTTATCCATAGCTGCGAACGGTTGAAATTGAACCACGGTCGCCTTGATTCGAGCCTGCTGACCGGGGAAGAAGCCGAACGCGTCAAGGCCGACCTGGACGAGCAGTCCAATCGCGCAGCGATTTTGCGCCATGAGGTAGTGCTTGAAACGACCTCGGGCAAGGTGGTAGAGAAGCGCCTCAACGAGTCCATCATGCGCCGCCGCCACGCTGCGGAGCCCGAACCGTCGGCGCTCGCCACGTCCGCGGCGCCCTCGGCCGAACCCTTCCATTTCGAAGTTGAAGAAGAGCGCCAGGACGAATTTGTTGCCCCGTTTCTCGAGGAGCAGCCTGCGCCCCAGCCCGAGGTCCCGCTAATTCTTGAAGCCGAACCGTTGCCACCCGAGCCGCAACTTTCCGATAGCCTGCCGGTGGAGCCGAGCATGACCGCCGAGCCCGCGATCGGCGGAATGCCCGATCAACCCGACTCTGAACCGGCAGTGCAGGCTCCGCAAACCGATCAGCGGCCGGTGGAACAGCCGCCGGTCGCAGCGATGCCGGAGGCGCGGCCGGCGCAACCGGAGACGTCGGCCGCGACTGCGGCGCCCAAAGTGCAGACTCCGGCGGTTCGCGTTCCGCCGGCTCCTTCATCGCCGGCAGGTGCCAAACCCACGATTATCGTAGAGCGGCCGCGCCCCGCGGCGGTGCCGCCTGCGCCCTCCATCGGTCGGGAGCCACCCAGGATCGTGAGGCCGCCAGGGGGCCCGACCGTGATCAGCCTGACGCGTGGGCATGCTTCAGCTCCGGTTCTGGACGATCAGCAACAGGGGCCCAAGGTTCTTGGTAAGATCGATCTGCGCAAACCGGCGGCGCGTCCGGTATCTGGAGTTGGGGCGCCGGCTCGTCCGACGGGAGCGTTGGCGCGCCCAATCGGCACACCGGCCCGACCGACCGGCGTTCTGGCCCGTCCGGGTCCGGGTCAACCGATGCGCGGTGCACGTCCGGGGGCTCCGGGCCCGATGGAAGCACCGCAGATGCCGCCACCGGGTGGACAGGTTCCTGCCAAGCCGGGCGCGCGGCCGATCAAGAAAAAGCGGGTGGTCAAGAAAGAGGGCGGAGATCTGCAGTCCGAGCGCGAGATGCGCGGCGCGCGGTTCCCCAAAAAGCGGCGCGCCATGCCCGGCAAAGAGCAGAAGAAGACCGAGATCACCACGCCCAGAGCCTCCAAGCGCGTGGTGCGGATTTCTGAAGGCGTAACGGTCGCGGATCTGGCTCGTAATATGGGTATCAAGGCCGGCGAGGTCATCAAGAAGTTGATGGTTCTCGGGGTGATGTCCACGGTTAACCAGGTGCTCGACGTCGATACCGCCACCCTGGTTGCCAACGAATTCGGCTACAACGTCGAGAACGTCGCGTTCGACGTTGAAGCGGCGATTGAAGCTGGAGGAGGCGAAGAAGTAGCCGTTGGCGAACTGACTCCGCGGCCGCCGGTGGTGACTATCATGGGTCATGTCGACCACGGCAAAACCTCGCTGCTCGACGCGATCCGGCATACTGACGTGACCGCGGAGGAATTCGGCGGGATCACCCAGCATATCGGCGCCTACACGGTCGACGTCGACGGCCGCCGTATCACCTTCGTTGACACCCCGGGTCACGAGGCGTTTACCGCGATGCGCGCGCGTGGCGCCAAGGTCACCGATATCGTCATCCTGGTGGTGGCCGCGGACGAAGGGGTGATGCCGCAAACTATCGAGGCGCTCAATCATGCCCGCGCCGCGAAAGTTCCGGTAATCGTCGCTATCAATAAAATCGATCGGCCCGAAGCCAACGTCGAGCGGGTCAAGCAGCAGCTCTCCGAACAGGGGCTGATCCCCGAAGATTACGGCGGCGACACGATCACCGTCGGAGTCTCGGCACGGACTCGCGAAGGTTTGGACCGGCTCCTCGAGATGATCCTGCTGCAGGCCGAAATCCTCGACTTGAAGGCGAACGCCACCCGCTTGGCCCGTGGCACGGTGGTCGAGGCGCAACTGGATCGCGGCCGCGGCGCAGTCGCGACGGTGCTGGTTCAGGAAGGCACTTTGCATCAAGGCGACGCGTTCGTTGCCGGCACCTGCTATGGCAGGGTGCGCGCGATGCTCAACCATCTTGGACAGCGCGTCACTGAAGCTGGTCCTTCGACCCCGGTGGAGATCTTCGGGCTTTCCGGCGTGCCCGAACCGGGAACGATGCTGGTGGCGGTGGCCGATGAATCCAAGGCCCGCCAGGTGGCCGAGTTCCGTCAGATCAAGGAGCGCGAGGGCGAACTGCAGAAGACCAGCCGGGTTTCGCTCGAAGACCTGAGCCAACGGATGCGCGCCGGAGAGGTCAAGGACTTAAAGGTAATCGTCAAAGGCGACGTTCTGGGTTCGGTCGAGGCGCTTTCTGCTTATCTGCGCAGGCTCTCGACCGCCGAAGTCAAGGTCGACGTGATTCACGCGTCGGCCGGCGGTATCTCGGAGACTGATGTGTCGCTGGCGGCGGCCTCGGGCGCGGTTATCATTGGCTTCAATGTGCGGCCCGAACCCAAAGCTGCCGCCTTGGCCGAGTCCGAGGGGGTCGACATCCGCCTCTACACCGTGATCTACGACGCGATCAACGAGATGCGCGAGGCGATGGAAGGAATGCTGGCGCCGACCTATCGCGAGAAGCCGTTGGGACGGGCCGAGGTGCGCCAGATTTTCAATGTTTCCGGTTCAACGGTCGCGGGTTCGATGGTTCAGGATGGCAAGATTACCCGGGGATCGAGAGTGCGCCTGGTCCGCGACAGCCGGGTGGTGTGGGAAGGCAAGGTAGGGTCGTTGCGGCGCTTCAAGGACGACGCGCGCGAAGTGCTGTCGGGCTACGAATGCGGTATCGGGCTGGAGAATTACAACGACGTGAAGCCCGGCGACATCATCGAGAGCTTCGAGATGGAAGCGGTCTCGCGCAAGCTCGGCATGCCCACGCCTGAGCCGATACAGGGCCAGATGGCGGCAGAGAAGCAGCTCTAGTCGCGATTGCTGCCGGGCTGGGGGCAGCAAGCTTCACGGGCGGTATGCGGTCGGACGGTTATGGTTGTTGGAGTTCTGCGTCTTACGCTTTTCCTGCCGGAGAATCATTCGCTCAAGGGCAAGCGTCAGGTTCTGCGTGCGATCAAGGATCGGGTGCGCAACAAGTTCAACGTCTCGATTGCCGAATCCGACGATCATGACCTGTGGCAGCGGGCCCAACTGGGAATCTGCCAGGTGGGGAGCGATCGGGCCTTCGTGGACAGCGCTTTGCGCCAGGTGGTTAACTTTATCGAATCCCTGGCACTGGCTCCGCTGGGCGAGGAGATAGTAGAGATTTTGCACTACTGAATCGATTAATTTTTCGACATTCTCTTCAAAAACCTGAAACGCACAATTGACATGAAAGACATGCCAGGGGACGGCCGGAGGCCCGAGCGGGTGGCTGAGGCGGTCCTTCGTGAACTCTCAGCGCTGCTCTACCGCGATCTGAAAGACCCCCGGCTTCGCGGAGTGACGCTCACCGACGTCAAGATTACGCCTGACCTGCGGCACGCCCGCGTTTACTTTTCTCATTTGCAAGGAGCCGAGCGCGCCAAAGATGCGGTGGACGGCTTTCGCAGCGCCGCCGGCTTTATCCGTCAGAAGATCGGCCGCGGGCTGGGATTGCGCTATTCTCCCGAGCTTGAATTCGAATATGACGCCACCATCGAGCGCGCCGCGCGCATCGACGCCCTGCTCCGCAAGGAGCAGTCCAGGTGAAGGCTTAGATCGCTCTTCTCCGACTCGCGCCGATGGACGGAATACTGCTCATCGACAAGCCGGCGGGTTTTGGCTCGGCCGAGATCGTCCGCAGGGTCAAACGATTTGTTAAACCCTCCAAGGTCGGGCATTTGGGCACGCTCGATCCTTTCGCGACCGGGTTGTTGCCGATTTTGATCGGTGAGGCGACCAAGATCGCTCAGTTCCTCGAACATAGCGACAAGCGTTACCAGGGGATCATCGCGTTGGGTACCGAGACCGATACCCTGGATCGCACCGGTGCGGTCGTGCGGACCGCCGGCGTGGCCCGCCTCGATCCGGTCCGGATAGGTGAGATAGCCCGCCAATTTACGGGCGAATTCGAGCAGGTTCCGCCGGTGTACTCGGCCATCAAACGCGCCGGAGTGCCGCTTTATAAGCTGGCGCGTCAGGGCGCGGAGCCGGAGCCGGCGCAGCCGCGCCGGGTCCAGGTCAAGTGCCTGGAACTGAGTATCGAAGGCGCCGATCTCTTGCGCTTTACCTTATGCTGTGCGACCGGCATGTACGTGCGCTCGCTTGGCCCGCGATATCGGTGTCGCTTTAGGAAGCGCCGCGCATCTGGCTGAATTGCGCCGGGTCGCCACGGCCGGATTCTCGATCGAGCAGTGTATCGCTCTGGATAAGGCGGTGGCGGCTTTCGAGCAGGGCCGCATTCCGGCGCTGATCGGGCTGGGTGAGGCGCTGCCCGAGATGGCATCGGTTGAAGTGGACGCAAGGTGTGGAGCGGCGGGTGCGCAACGGCGACGCGTCGGGACTGGTGAGTGCGGTCAGCATGGGATTGGGGCCATTCAAGGTGGTTTGCGAGTGGCATCGTTGGTTGCCATTGCAGAAGTCAGTTCCGACCGGCAAATCAACTTGCTGCGAGTATTCGCGGGTTAGATTGCCACCGTTGTGGACGTGTTTTCCGGAGGCGGCTTGTCTGAGAGGGGATCGCTATGTTACAGTTGCTCAGTCAACGAAAGGATAAAGGGAAAGTAAGAGTCTCCTGATGCCCCTCGCCTCAGCCCGTAAGCGGGAAATAATTGGTTCGCACGCTCGTACGCAGACCGATAGCGGTTCGCCGGAAGTGCAAGTCGCACTTTTGACGGCCCGGATCGAGATGCTAAGCGAGCACTTCAAATCGCATGCAAAGGATCACCATTCCAGGGTTGGCCTGTTGCGTCTGGTCGGCAAGCGCCGCCGCTTGCTTGATTATCTGCGGGGATGCGATTTCGACCGCTACAAGACGCTGATCGAGAAATTGGGTATCCGGAGATAAGGCTGGTCGCCTTAGACTCTCAGCAAAAGACGGCTACACGTTGACGATTGGCCGTCGCAGGGCTGATGACAGAATCGCCCCGCTCTCTGTCTCGTTTGGGACAGCCGCTCCCACCTCCCTGAGGACAAATTAATATGTTTAGGAAGCTCGAGATCGACTTCCATGGTCGCAAGCTGTCGCTTGAGACCGGGCGTCTGGCGAAACAGGCGCATGGTTCAGTGTTGGCTCAGTACGGCGAAACCGTCGTACTGGCCACAGTGGTTTCGGCGTACAGCAGCCGGGAAAAGGTTGATTTCCTGCCGCTGACGGTCGATTACGTGGAAAAGACCTTCGCCGCGGGCAAAATTCCCGGCGGGTTCTTCAAACGCGAAGGACGCCCCTCGGAGAAGGAGATTCTGACCTCGCGTCTGATTGATCGGGCGATGCGGCCGCTGTTTCCCAAAGGCTACGACAAAGAGACCCAGGTGGTTGCCACGGTCCTTTCGGTGGACCGGGAAAACGATCCCGACATGCTGGCGCTGATCGCGGCCTCGACCGCGCTGGAAGTCTCCGACATTCCCCATGAGGGTCCGGTGGCCGCCGTCAGGATGGGGCGTATCGACGGCAAGCTGGTGGTCAACCCGCTGCGCAGTGACATGGATCGCACCGACCTCTCGATGGTGGTGGCGGCCAAGCCGGGTTCGATCATGATGTTGGAAGGGGGCGCGAATATCGTCGAAGAAGAGGCGGTGCTCGAAGCGCTGTTCACCGCCCATGAAGAGATGGAGCCGATTTTCGAGATCCAGCGCGAGTTGCGCCGGATGGTAGGCAAGCCCAAGCGCGATTTCAAGAAGAAGGAACTCGACCCGGCGATGATCCAGGCGGTGCGGGCGCGGGCTGGGGAGAGCCTGGACGTGGCGCTCAGCACCCCGGGCAAGAAAGAGCGTTCGGCGGCGCTGTATGACCTCGAAGACCGGGTAGTCGCGGACCTCTCGGAGCGCTTTGCCGGCGCGGAACACGATCTGCGCGCCGTTTACGAGCATCTGATGCGCGAGCGGGTTCGCCACGTGATCCTCGACGAGGATCGGCGCATCGACGACCGCAGCTCCACCTCCATCCGTCCGCTCAGCGCGACGGTGCAGGCCCTGCCCAGGACCCATGGTTCGGCGCTGTTCAGCCGCGGTGAGACCCAGGTGTTGGCTACCGTAACGCTGGGCACGTCTTCGGACGAACAGAAGATCGACGCGCTGCTGGGCGAGCATTACAAGAAATTCATGCTCCACTATAACTTCCCGCCTTTTTCTACCGGGGAGGTTAAGTTCCTGCGCGGCCCGTCGCGGCGTGAAATCGGTCACGGTGCGCTGGCCGAACGGGCGCTGCAGGCGGTGCTTCCCCCTGAAGAGCAATTTCCTTACACCATCCGCGTCGTCTCCGAGGTGCTGGAATCCAACGGCAGTTCCTCGATGGCCTCGGTGTGCGGCGGCAGCTTGGCCCTGATGGACGCCGGCGTGCCGATCAAGGCGGCAGTGGCGGGAATCGCGATGGGCCTGGTCAAGGAAGGCGACAAGGTGCGGGTGCTGACCGATATTCTGGGCGACGAGGACCATCTGGGCGACATGGATTTCAAGGTCGCCGGCACCAGGGATGGGGTCACCGCAATCCAGATGGACAACAAGGTCGGCGGGGTTACGCGCGACGTGATGCGCCAGGCGTTGCATCAGGCGCGCGACGCGCGATTGTTCATCCTCGACGTGATGCAGAAGGCGCTCGAAGCGCCGCGCAAGGAAGTCTCGGTTTACGCGCCGCGCATCGTTACCCTGCACATCAAACCCGACAAGATCCGCGATGTTATCGGGCCAGGCGGCAAGGTTATCCGTGGCATCGTCGAAGAGACCGGATGCAAGATCGATATCGAGGATGACGGCACCGTGCGAATCGCCTCGGCCGATAGCGTTGCGATGGAGAAAGCCATCAACGCGATCCAGGGAATCACGGCAGAGCCCGAAATCGGCAAGATCTACAAGGGCAGGGTCCGCAAGGTGGTGGATTTCGGGGCGTTCGTCGAGATCTTTCCCGGGACCGACGGTCTGGTCCATATCTCGCAACTTTCCGACAAGCGGGTGCGGCGCGTCGAGGACGTGCTGAACGAGGGCGACGAAGTGATGGTCAAGGTGCTCGACGTCGATCGGAGCGGCAAGATCCGCCTTTCGGTGCGCGAGGCTCAGCAGGAATCGGAATCCGAGGAGTCCGAGGGCTCCCAGGCATGAGGCGCAAATCCTTACTGTCCAACGGCGTGCGAGTTCTGACCGAGCCGATGCCGCAGTCACTGTCGGCCTCGATCGGAATCTGGGTGGAGAACGGTTCACGCTACGAACAGCCGCACGAAAACGGCGTGTCCCACCTGATCGAGCATCTGCTGTTCAAGGGCACGCGGCGGCGCACGGCCGCGCAGATTGCCGAGGAAATCGACGCAGTTGGCGGCGTGCTCAACGCGTTTACCGGCAAGGAATACACCTGCTATTACGCCAAGGTTGTCGGCACGGACCTGGAGATGGCAACCGACTTGCTCGGCGATCTGTTGCTGGAGTCGCTGTTCGACGCCGAGGAGATCAAGCGCGAGCAACAGGTGGTATTGCAGGAGATTTCGCAGGCCGAAGACACCCCTGACGACTATATCCACGACCTGTTCAACCTCAAGATCTGGTCCGGCCATCCGCTCGCGCTGCCGATTGCCGGCAGCATCGCCACGGTTACCTCGCTGGATCGGGACCTGATGACCTCGTTCATGGCCCAGCGTTATCGCGCCGAGCGGGTTTTTATCGCCGCGGCCGGCAAGGTCGATCACGACCAGCTGGTCGGCCAGTGCGAGCGTCTGTTTGGCAGTATTCAGGGCAACGGCAAGGCCGACACTATCAGCCCACCGAAGGTCCATTCCCTGGTGCTTAACCATGAGAAGCCGCTGGAGCAGGCACACATCTGTATGGGCGGCCCCGGTATCGGCCAGGTCAACGAATCGCGCTACGCCGCCTATGTTCTGAATACCGCGCTGGGCGGCGGGATGTCGTCGCGCCTGTTTCAGGAGGTGCGCGAAAAACGCGGCAAGGTCTATAGCATTTACTCGTTCATGTCGTCCTATACCGATTGCGGCTACTTCGCGGTCTATGCGGGGACCAATCCGGAATGGGTCGACGAGGTGCTGGAAGTGACGCTTGCAGGAGCTGAAAAAAATGGTTCGCGAGGGCCTGACCCAGGTCGAGTTGGCGCGCGCCAAGAGCCAGCTCAAAGGCAACCTGCTACTGGGGCTGGAGTCCACCGACTCGCGAATGAACCGGCTGGCGCGCAACGAGATTTACTTTCGGCGGGATATCCCGGTCGAGGAACTGGCGCGCGACATCGACGCCGTTACCAACGATCAGGTGGTCGAACTGGCGAATACGTTCTTTGACCGCGACCAGATGGCGCTGGTGGTGCTGAGGCGACCTCAAGGGCCGCAAGCTCCCTGCCAACATCTTCTCCGCGCTGTAAACCGCTCCGCGCCTGGCGAATTTTCCGTGTACGCTCTCTCACATTTTGTGGGAGAGCGTTTTTTTGTCCCGTTCTCCTGAACGGCAGACGTATGAGGTCTCGGGGCCGCCAAGTCTAATAATAATCTTGCAGGTTGGGTTCCAGGCTCATCGAACCTACACCCAAGCCGACGTAGAGTCCCGAACTGCCTTCGATGCTTACCGGCTGCAGCATGATTGAATTCTGAAATCCGGTCATTACATTGACGCCCACGCCCAGACCTGCGGTTGCCCGCGCTGAGGCACCTGCGTAATTTCCCGCCAACGCGCCGATTCCCATATCCTCAGTCGGTGCGAATACGGCCCATACCAGGGTCGCCGACGCGAGATAGCCCAGATCCAATCCGATTATCGAGAGCGTGCCCACATAATCTTCCGAGGAGCCGGGTTTGGATGAGTAAGCTGCATCGGATTATGCGGCTGGAGCCGACGATATAGCCGAACCCGCCTGCGACCCGGCAAGTCAGGAGTCCGGCTTTGACGCCCTGAGCCCGGACGATCGAGCTATCCGATGAAAGCAGGAGCAGGCTGGCCGCGATGATGAATGTCGACACGAATTGATTTTTTCATGATAAAACCAGCCCCTTCGAAGCGAGCGCGACCCGATCGTGGAACTGAGATAATTTGCTCGAATCAGCAGCCTTAAGTCAATCCGGGCGGAACTCGGACATGCGGTCCGTCGAATGCTGAGTTTCCGGGCTGTCCGAAGACAGCTCTGTTGATGGGCGGATTGACGTGGTGCTGCGCTCCTTTGCGGAGTTGGTTAGAGTGGACGCGGAGGCTTGGCATTGGAGTTGGTTGTAAAGGTAAGGCGAATGCGCAAGAGCGCGCTGCCGCTGCCTGCCTATCACAGCGCCGGGGCGGCAGGGATGGATCTGCTGGCCGATATCGAAGCGACGATCACACTGGAATCACTGGACCGGTGCGCGGTTCCGACCGGGATCGCGGTCGAGATTCCGTCCGGTTTCGAAGGACAGGTGCGGCCACGCAGCGGACGCGCCTTGCGCGAGGGCCTGACCCTGCTCAATACGCCGGGTACAATCGACTCCGACTATCGCGGCGAAATCCAGGTGATCGCGGTGAACCTCGGCCGCGCCCCGGTTGCGATTGAACCCGGCGACCGCATCGCCCAGTTGGTTATTACCCCGGTCGCGCGGGCGGTCCTGGAAGAGGTTGAGACCCTGGTCGGCACCGGCAGGGGCGGAGGAGGATTCGGACACACGGGGCGCTGAAATATCCGAGTCCGCAGGACGATCGAGTCGCGGAACAGAAATGAGCAAAGAAGAAGCAGTCAACGATTCGGCCCTGCTTGCCGTCAGCGCGATCGACGGCCGCTACCGCGGCAGGACGCGCGCGCTGGAGCGCTTTTTCAGCGAATTTGCCCTGATCCGCTATCGCGTCAAGGTTGAAATCGAATGGTACCTTGCGCTGGCGGCAAATCCGGCCATCGACGCCGTGCCGCCGGTGGTGCCGGAGATCGCAAAACGACTGCGCGCGATCTTCGAGGACTTCATGCTGGCCGACGCCAGAAGGGTCAAGGCGCTGGAGCAATCGGTCAACCATGACGTCAAGGCGGTCGAGTATTTCGTCAAGGAGCGGATGGCAGCGGTCGAACCCAGCCTCGCGCTTGAGATGGTGCATTTCGCCTGTACATCGGAGGACATCAACAGCATCGCCTATGCCCTGATTTTGAAGGAATTTGTCACCCATGATCTGATCCCGCGCCTGGACCGGACCGTCGCGACGATCGGCGCGATGGCCCGGCGTTTACGCGACGTGGCGATGCTCAGCCTGACGCATGGCCAGGCCGCGACGCCAACGACCGCGGGCAAGGAGATGGCGATTTTCGCCGCGCGCGTGGAGCGCCAGCTCAAACAGCTCGAACGGCAGGAATACCTGGGCAAGGCCAACGGCGCCGTGGGCAACTTCAACGCTCATCTGTTTGCCTATCCCGAAGTCGATTGGATCGCGCACTGCAAGAGCTTTGTCGAGTCGCTGGGTCTGGTCTGGGCTCCGCTTACCACGCAGATCGAGAGTCACGATTTCATGGCCGAGCTGTTCGACGTCGTGGTGCGCATCGACACCATCATGATCGACTTTTCGCGCGACATGTGGGGTTACATCTCGCGGGCCTATTTTACCCAGCGACCGGTGCCGGGGGAGGTCGGATCTTCGACCATGCCGCACAAAATCAATCCTATCGATTTCGAGAACTGCGAGGGCAACCTGGGCGTCGCCACCGCGTTGCTCCAGCATCTCGCGATTAAGCTCCCGGTTTCGCGGTTCCAGCGCGACCTCTCCGATAGCACCGCGCTGCGCAGTATCGGGTCGGCATTCGGGCATGTGGTGATCGGGCTGAGCGCGCTGGAGCGGGGACTCGGGCTGATTGAGATCAATCGCACCCAAACCGCCGCCGAACTGGCCGAGGAGCAGTCGTGGGAAGTGGTCAGCGAAGCCATCCAAACGCTGATGCGCCGCTACGGCCTGCCTCATCCTTACGAAACGCTGAAGGAATTGACCCGCGGACGCATCATGTCGCGCCAGGTGATCGACGAATTCGTGGCTCAATTGCCGTTGAACGACGAGGCCAAGGAACGGCTGCGGCGGCTGACTCCGGATAATTACCTGGGCCTGGCGCCGGAACTGGTGAAGCGATTTACCCCGACGCGCAAACCGCACTGAAAGCATGAAGCAAGCCGCGCGCAAGACGACAGGGACCTTTTTGAGACAATTCATTCGGTTTTTCAGAGCTTCTTGATATTCTGCCTGGGGAGCCGGCGCTGCGGCCTGATCCGGAGCGGCCGGGGTGTGGGTGCCCAAATCAGTGGGACAGGCGTTCCTGCCTGTCGATGACGCGCGAGCTTTATTGCTGGCGCTACGAATACATGGCTGAACTCTTTTATCGCAGAAAACTTCCCCACTGGAGGCAAGACCAAGTTACGTACTTCGTCACCTGGCGGCCCGCTCGCGAACAGCGGGAACTCGATTCGAACGAACGAGACTTGGTGATGACGGCGATCAGGAAATTTGACGGGCGTCGCTATGAATTGGCTGCTTACGTCGTAGTGGACGATCACGTTCACGTCTTACTCGCACCGCTTGCACCCCATGAACTGCATGGCATCCTCATTCCTGGAAGTCGTTCATGGCCCGTCAGATACAACACGAACATAAACGGTTTGGGCGGGTGTGGAGGACGAGTACTTCGACCGCATCATGCGCGACGACCAGGAGTTTGCGCAACAGGCCGAGTATATCGTCGGAAATCCACGGAAACGGTGGCGGCAGGTTCAAGAGTACACGTGGGCATGGCCGCCAGGGCTATGAGAATTTCTACCAATGGTGGCGCGAGCAAAGAGATCGCGCGTCATCGACAGGCAGGGACGCCTGTCCCACTGATTTAGAACTCGGCGCAACCTGGACGCAGGACGACATGGACGTTTTTGAAACAATTCATTCGGCGCGCGCCATCCGGCATTTCCGGCCCGACCCGGTGCCGCGTGAAATCATCACCAGGATTCTGGACGCGGCGATCCAGGCACCTTCCGCGGGCAACGGCCAGCACTGGCTGTTCGTGGTCGTTACCGACGCCGGGCAGCGCCGCAAAATCGGTGAGATCTACCGCCGGGCCAGCGCCTGGGTGGCACAGAAGTATGCGAGCAGACCGCGTTCGGCTCACGCATCTGCGGCGCAGTACCAGAGAATGATGACCAGCGGGTCCTATCTATGGGAACACATGGGTGAGGCGCCGGTCCTGCTGCTGCCGTGCTTGCGCCTGCCGGAACTTGAGCTGCCGTCCACTATCCCGCCCGAGGTGCGGGCCGAGATGAACTCCACCGCGCCATGGGTTGCCGGCGCGAGCATCTATCCCGCGGTCCAAAACATCATCCTGGCCTGCCGCGCGCTGGGTCTGGGAACGGTCCTGACCACGAATCATGTAATCCTGGAGGCGGAAGTCAAAAGCGTACTGGGACTACCGCAAGATGTACGGACGCTTCGCGCTGATGCCGATCGGCTACACCGACGACAAGTTTCGGCGGCGTCAAGCGCCGTCCGCTGAGCGAGGTCGCGGTACTTGATCGCTTCGGCACCCCTTGGGCCGCCGAATAAGCTTCAGCGGCTGGCCAGGATTTCTGCCAGATGGCGGGTACGGACGCGGCTTTTGGCGCGATGCAGGCCGCCGCCGATTTGCATCAGGCAGCCGCCGTCGCTGGCGACCACGAATTCCGCGCCGCTGGCCTCGGCGCATTTGCATTTGTCGGCCAGCATCGCGGCGGAAATGTCGGGGAACTTCACTGAGAACAGGCCGCCGAAACCGCAGCATTCAGTGTTTCTGGGCAACTCGCACAGCTTGATGCCCTTTACGTTTTCGAGCAGTTTGCGCGGCTCATCGACGACGCGAAGCTCGCGCAGCAGATGACACGCCGGATGGTAAGTCACCGAATGCGGAAATGACGCCCCCACGTCCGTAACACCGAGCACGTTGACCAGGAAGTCCGAAAATTCGTGGACCCAAGGGATGAGTTCCTTCGCCTTTGCGAGCAAGGCAGGCTCGCCCGCGAGCAGGTCCGGATAGAAAACCTTGATCATGCTGGTGCATGAGCCTGACGGAACCACGATCGGAGTGCCGGGCTTGTGGGTATTGAGGAACCGCGCGGCCAGTTCCACCGCGCCGCGGCGCATCCCTTCGTTGAATGCCGCCTGACCGCAGCAAAATGCTTCCTGACGTACAGTGACTTCGAGCCCCAGCCGGGTCAGCACTGTTTTGGCGGCGCCGATCATACCGGGAAAGAACTCCTCGCCCAGGCAGGTGGAAAAAAGCGTTACTTCGTTCATCCGATCACGCTATCCGGACGTTCCATTGCCGTCCGCCGCATTACGATCCGGGATTATCACGACGTACAATTCTTTGGGGCCGTGGACCCCGATCACGATTCGCTTCTCGATATCCGCGGTGCGGCTGGGTCCCGTCACCAGCACCATCGGATGCGACGCGATGGTCTCCGAGCCGACGGCGCGAAACACCGCGGCGAGGTCGGGCAGAATCCGCCCCGTCCTTAGCATCACGATATTGATTGGCGGCAGCAGCGAGACCGAGCGCGGACGCTGCGGAGTGGCGACCATCGCCAGGGTGCCGGTCGAAGCGATCGCGTAATCGGCCTCGACTATCCCGACGTCGATCGCGGACAGCCGTTGCTTGAGATTGCCCGTCGCTTGCCCGTCCTGCGGCTCGATGCGGATAACTTCGTATCCATCGGCGGCCAGCCGCTGCGCGATGGAGGAGGAATCGGTCGTAATGCCCTCTCCAATCGCTGCCGAGCGAAGATTCAGCGCGCGGATAACGCCGGCGGTCTGATCCGCCGCGTCGGCTTCGTCCGTCGCCTCGATTGCCTGAGCACCGGCCACTTTAAGCGCCGCGATAAACCGGGCGCGCAATTCTTCGCGGCTCAGCGGAGCCGAAACGACTTGTGGCGCGGGTGCTTCGGCATGATTTGAGTATTCCGCAGTAGCGACGGAATTCAGCGCCTGCCGGACTGCGCCGACTACTGTTTCGAAGCGCCCCACTAACTATGACCCTTTTCGGAATTGTCTCGCTGTGCGTCGTTGGACGGCGGAACAGGGAAGTCGCGCACGCGCGTCCAGGCTCCAAACGGCCCGGGCATCGATCGCAGGTAGCCGTCATGGGCGAATGGTTTCAAGATAAACGCGCCGACGCGCCCGGCAATCCGGACCATCGACGGATACTTTGCCGCCCGCGCGAACCATCCGGCGGCGGCCCTCACCCGCGCCGGCGCCTCGGGCCATGCCACTTTTTCGCCGCCGCCTTCGCTGATTTTCCAACGCAGATGCAGCAGGATACGCGGGATATCGATCTTGACCGGGCAGACGTCCTTGCAGGCACCACACAAGGTGGACGCAAAAGGCAAATGGCCGGCTGCTCCGGTGCCAAATAAAGATCGGGCTTATGATCGCGCCGATCGGACCCGGATACGCCGATTTGTAGGCATGACCGCCGATATGACGGTAGACCGGGCACGCGTTGAGGCACGCGCCGCAGCGCAGACAATAGAGCGCCTCGCGCAGCACCGGATCGGCCAGCATCCGGGTGCGGCCGTTGTCCAGAATCACCAGGTGCATCTCGCGCGGCCCGTCAGGGTCGGCAGCGCTTCGCGGTCCGTTAAGAAAGCTGGTGTATGCAGTGAGCCGCTGTCCGGTGGCGGTGCGGGCAAGGATTTCCAAAAAATGGCTCAGGTCCTCGAATCGAGGGATTACTTTTTCAATCCCCATCAGGGCGACGAAGATATCCGGCGACGTGCTACAAAAACGGCCGTTGCCTTCGTTCTCGACCACCACCAGGGTGCCGGTTTCGGCCACGGCGAAGTTCACGCCCGTGATTCCCATTTCGGCGCTGAGGAACTTATCGCGCAGCCGTTCGCGCGCCACGGCGGTCAAGGCAGGCGGATCGGAGGTGTATTCCATCCCCAGTTTTTCGGCAAAAAGGTGACCGATGTCTTCCTTGGAGAGATGAATCGCCGGCGTGATGATATGTGAGGGCGGCTCGTTGCGGAGCTGGACGATATACTCGCCCAAATCGGTTTCCACCGCTTCGATCCCGGCTTCCTCCAGACACGGGTTGAGCTTGATTTCCTCGGTGGTCATCGACTTGCCCTTGACCACCCGCTTCACGCCCGCGTCGCGCGCTACCTTCAGGATGTAGTCGCGGGCTTGCGCGGCGTCTTCGGCGAAGAACACTTTCACCCCGCGCGCTTCGAGCTTGCTCTTTAGTTCGCCAAGCAGTTCAGCGAGCCGCTCGATCGATTCCTCCTTGATCCGGCGTGCCACGTCGCGCTCGCGCTCATAGGGGAGAAACTCGTTCTTTGCCACGGCCAGATGCTCGAAATGGCGGGCGCTGGCGTTCTCCAGCTTGCGGTTGAGTTCGCTGTCGCCGGCGGCCTGGCTGGCGGCCGCATAAAATTCGTCGGGTCCTGATAGCTGCATGATCGGGTTTCGTCAGCTCATTTGCGCGTCAATTCGTTCGGGCGTCAACTCATTTTTGCTACTTGGCGCATCAGACGCATGACTGCTTCGCGCGCCGGTTCAGCGCCAACGTGATCGGGCGCAATCGACAGAAAGCTTTGCAGGTCGTCGAGGGCGGCCTGGAAGCATTCGAGCATCTCGTAAAGCTTGGCACGCTCCAGCAAATCCTCGATCGAGCGCGGCTCTAGGATCAGGATCCGGTCGAGAGCCGACATCGCGCGCGGCCAATCGGAAGCAGCGGTGTAGATGTTCTTGAGGTTGCGAAGCATCCGGCTCAGAATCTGCCGCGCGGGTGCCGCCCGTAGCATCGCCGGATGCAAATCGACCGGCTGTCCATAGACCTGGTTCAGGCGCGAACGGAGCTGGTCGAGATTCAGAATCGCACCTTCATTGAAGGGGTCGATGATCAATTCGCCCCGATCGTCGGTGGCTTTGACCAGGAAGTGGCCGGGAAATGACACCCCTTCAAGTTTCAGTCCGAGCCGGCGGCCCACATCGATGTAAACCACCGAGAGTGAAATCGGAATTCCGAGCTTGCGTTCGAGGACTTCGTTGAGGAAGGAATTGCGCGGGTCGCCATAGCTGTTGCGGTTGCCCGCAAAATGCTGCTGCTCGAACAGAAACTGGGACAGGTTCCGGATCTGCTCGATAGTATTGGCGCCGGTGCCAACCCAGCGCTCGGCTTCCCGCGCCAGCTCGGCCAATCGGTTGAGACACTGGTCGACGCTTAAGTCGGGGTATTCCTCTTTTGCGATAAGCAAGGCCCCCTTAGCTAACGCAACCGGTTCACTTGCCGCCAATGCGGTGAATTCACGCCGGGCTTCATCGTTCATGCCGCAGCCCTCTCTCGCGCAGACTCTGGCTCCATTGACTACAGCTTAGCAGCCATCGACGCACCGCTCTACGATGGCCGCTGTGAAAGTGCGCCGGCAATCTCGGCGGCGACGGCCTGATCCCGCTCGGTTGCGGCGGCCGTTTGCAACGCCTTTCGCGACTGATCGCCGGTAAGGCGTCCGAGCGCCCAGGCCACATGCAATCGAACCAGCGGCTCGGGTTCCTCGCGCAGCGATTGCTCCAGAATCGGCACCGCGTCGGGATTGCCGGTGTTTCCCAGCGCGACGGCGACGTTGCGCAGCAGTCCGCGCCGCTTGGTCCTTTTGATTGCGCTATTGCGGAACCGCGCGCGAAATCCCGCTTCGTCCAGCGCCAGCAGATCGGGCAGATACGGCTGGAGCTCCGAGACCCGCGAGCGGCCTTCTTCGTTCCAGGGACAAACCTCCTGGCAGATGTCGCAGCCGAAGATCCAGTTGTCCATTTGTGCGCGCAGGTCAGCCGGAATCGGGTCGCGCAACTCGATGGTCAGGTACGAGATGCATCGGCGTGCTTCCATCACATAGCCGTCCTCCAGCGCTCGGGTCGGGCAAAGGTCAAGGCAGCGGCGGCAGGTTCCACAAAAATCGCCGTAAGGCTCGCGCGGCTTGCCCAGCTCAAGATCGGTAAAGATTTCCGCCAGGAAAAAATACGAGCCGTGGGTGCGATTGAGCAGGTTGGTGTTCTTGCCGAACCAACCCATCGATGCCTCACGGGCCCATTCGCGCTCGAACACCGGTCCCGTGTCGACGTAAAGGCGGGTCAGGGCATTGGGCCGCAGGCGCTGGAGGTCGGCTGCGACGATTCTGGCCTTGGCCATCACGCGGTCGTGATAATCGTCGCCCAGCGCATACGACGCGATACGCCCGCGCATCTCCCGCCGCCAGTCCACATTTTCCGGCACCGGGGTCTGATAGGGAAATCCGAGGCTAATCACCGAGCGCAGCCGTGGGTCGATATGGCGCGGATCAAAGCGCCGCTCCGGTTCCCGCGCCAGGTAGGCCATCTCGCCGTGGCGCCCGTCGGCAAGCCATTGGCCATAGAACTCATCGCGCGGCAACCTCCGCAGTGTGGCGAAGCCGACCAGGACAAACCCCTGCGCCTGCGCCGCTGAGGTGATTTCCTGCTCTAGTCCGGTCATCTGGGGCCCAACTCGCAAGTGTCCAGATTCTGATCACCTTGACTGGGGGTTTTCCGGACAGATACGCTGTTTGATAGTAGGTGACGCAAATACCTGGTCTCCCGAGGAGCCGAGAATGGCAGAGCATAGCCACGTTTCAGATGAAGTTTCCCAGCAGGCGCCGGGCGCGCAGGAAATCCCCACGCCAGCTATCGATCTTACGCCTAAAGCGGTCGAGATGGTAAAGCGCACCCGCGCAAAAGAAGGTTTGGGCGACGCCTACGGACTTCGTGTGACGATCGTGGGCGGGGGATGCTCGGGCTTCCAATATTCCCTGGGCTTCGACAGCGAGCAGCATGAGGGCGATACGATGGTCCCATTTGAGGGCGTGCACGTGCTGATCGATGAAGTCTCGCTGCCCTATGTTGCCGGTACCACGCTGGACTACGTGGAAGGACTGCACGGAGCAGGATTCAAGTTCAATAATCCGCGGGCTTCCCGCACCTGCGGTTGCGGTTCGTCTTTCAGCGCCTAAGCGCGAAGCCACCGGCGGTTGCCCGAAGCGGACGTCGGCTGGGTTTCCCGAAGTACGATCAATTCAGGGTCGCCGTGATTTACGATAACGCGGCGACCCTGTTTTTTCCCCGCTGACATGCTCGCCGGCTTGCGCTTCCTGCTCTCGCCGTGGCGCCTGCGCTTTATGCGCAATTACGCCAACCCTGCGACCCGGGACTTGCGCGGCCGGCTGGATCAGATCGCCTCGCCGCAGGGCCGCACTTTCGTCACGACGCTGCTGCAAGCCAACGCTGAGTTTCTGGCGCATGCTTTTTCGCGTTCGGGAGCGTTGTTTGACCTACGCGACCGTCTGACCGTCGATGCGGTGCACGCCTGTCTGAGCTCGATGCTGATCTATTCCGTCAACCTGTTCGCCCGCACCGAGATGGCCAACGACAGCGGAGAACTGCTTGCGCTGCTCAGCCGGATGCTGGGCGTGCGGCGGGAGGCCGTGATGCTGCGTCGCGATTCCCTGCGCAAGGCGCCGCGCAGCGAGGAATGGTTATTCTACACCTGGCTGCTCAAGGATCTGGGAGCGCCCATGCCGAAATTCAACGCCGCCGTGGAGCAGGCTTTTGGCTACCAGTACCTTTCTTACATCAGCCAGTATAAGAGCATCCTTGAAAACAACGTTCCCGGTGGCGATGTGTAGCCGCGGGGCCGGAGGTTGGGCAGAAGCATGTATGAATCCAGCGCTCGAAGGCAAGGGAATCATTGTCACCGGGGCCACCCGCGGAATTGGCCGCGCAATCGCGCTTGAACTCGCGCGCCTGGGCGCCAACGTGGCCTTCAATTACGCCAAAAGTGAGGACCTGGCGGCCACGCTTGAGGCGGAGCTGAAGGCCGCGGGCGTCAAGACATTGGCCTTCAAAACCGACGTCTCGGACCTTAAGGGTGCGCGCGAGATGGTCGCGGCGGCCAAAAGCGCGTTCGGCAAGATTGACGGCTTGGTCAACAACGCCGGCATCACCCGCGACAAGCTGCTGGCGATGATGAGCGAGGACGATTGGGCGGCGGTCATCCAGACCAACCTGACCGGCGCATTCAACTTCGCCCGCGCCGCGATCTTCAACATGATGAAGGCCAAGGGAGGCTCGATCCTGAACGTTACTTCGGTCAGCGGGCTGGTCGGGATGGCGGGGCAGGTCAACTATTCGGCCTCCAAGGCCGGGTTGGTCGGTCTGACCAAGGCGTTGGCCAAGGAGGTGGGTCGCGTCGGGATTCGCGTCAACGCGCTGGCGTTGGGCTTTATCGAGACCGATATGACCGCGACCCTTCCCGAAGCCAACCGCAAACAGGTCCTGGAGCTGGTGCCGCTGGGGCGTTTCGGCAGGGTCGACGAAGTGGCGCCGATCGCCGCATTCCTGCTCTCCGACGCCGCCTCGTATATCACCGGCGCCGTTATCCAGGTCGATGGCGGGCTGGCGATGTAAGCGGCGCGAGATTCGAAGTACACAGCCCGGCGTTTGTGGTATGCTTAAGCACGAAGCTTAAATTAGACGGTCTTTGGTGCATTTTTTTCGATTGTGCGTCTTCGCTGAATCCGAGGAACACCTGTGAAGTAACCGCGAGGCTCCGCTCGATTACGCTTGAAAAGCCTGAAGGGGGCAACCATAATTTAGCCGTGCCAACGCAGGATAAGCCTTCAGTTTTTTACGAAGCGCCGCCGCCGCAGGCTTCGCGCGAGCTTGCGGAAGTCCGCACCAATGCCGACTACGAGCCGCCATTTCAGATCGTCCGCCGCCGCGTGATCGACGATTACAACGAAGGCCGGATGACCATCGATGCCACCGTGGTAATCCGAATCGGCGATGTCGAAGAGACCGAGGCGGCGCGCGGGGTGGGCGTCGTCCATGCTCTGGACATGGCGCTGCGCAAAGCCCTGCTGAAATACTTCCCGTTCCTGTCCTCGGTCAAGGTCACCGAAACCTACACTCACGGCAGCGGCGAATCGACTGAGGCCGAGGTCATATCGGTCAAGAAATTTTCCGATGGCCGCGCTGCCTGGACCACGATGGCCAAGTCCGCCAATACGGTCGAGGCGGGATGGATTTCGCTGGTGGACGGCTACGAATGGCGGATTAACGCGGAAAACCTCCGCAGCAAACGCATCCTGGATAATCCCCGTTTGTCCAACCGCTAGCCTGGGTTCATGGCACTGCAAGTCTTCGGGCTGCATCGTCACCGCGAGGGCGCGGCAGCCGGGCAATCTTGCCATGATTTTTCGACGGCGCCTGCCCCAAAATGATGCAGCGCTCTCGGTTCCCCCGCCCGATGAGCCGCCTTGCCCCTATCTTGTTCAACGCGGCGCCGCCGCGATAAGCTTAACCGCCAACGCTGTGAAACCTTTTTTCATTTACAACACATTAAGCCGCAAGGTTGAGGAATTCGTCCCGCTCAAACCGGGGGTCGTCACCTATTACTCCTGCGGGCCGACGGTCTACCTGCCCCAACATCTGGGCAACATGCGCTCCTACCTGTTCACGGATACTCTCAAGCGCACGCTCGAACTAAATGGCTATGAAGTCCGCCACGTGATGAACATCACGGACGTCGGGCACATGACCTCGGACGAGGACGCCGGCGAGGACAAGATCGAGAAGACCGCCCGGGCCCAGGGACGGTCACCCAAAGAGGTCGCCGACTTTTACACCGCGCAATTCATCCAGAACCTGGAAATGTTGCGGATTGAGAAGCCGACCGTGCCACCGGGCGAGTTCTGCCGCGCCACCGACTACGTTCCGGACATGATCGCGCTGATCGCGCGGATTGTGGAGCGCGGATACGGCTATGTCGCACGCAGCGGAGTCTATTTCGACGTCGAGAAATGGCGCGGTTCCAACCCGATGGGCCGGCTATCGCGGCAAAGCCTGGAAGATCAGTTTTCCGAGCAGCGCCTGGAGCATGCGTCGGACAAGCGCAGCAAGCACGATTTTGCCCTCTGGGTGCTCAATCAGCCCGCGCATCTGATGCAATGGGACAGTCCCTGGGGCCGCGGCTACCCGGGTTGGCATATCGAATGCTCGGCGATGTCGATGAAATACCTGGGCGAAACCATCGACATCCACTCGGGCGGACTGGACCACGTGCCGATCCATCACGAAAACGAAATCGCGCAGTCCGAGAGCGCTACCGGCAAGCCCTTCGTGCGCTACTTCGTGCACAACGCCTTCCTGGTCGGGATGGAAGGCGCGAAGATCAGCAAGAGTTCGGGCAAGTTTCCGGTGCTGGCCGACCTGGTCGTGGCGGGTATCGACCCGATTGCCTTCAGATTGTTTTGCTTCGGCGCCAAATACCGCTCCGAACTCGCCTTCAGCCTCGACGCGGTACGCGCCGCGCAGAGCAACCTGGATTACTTCGCGGAGTTCGCCCGCGGCGTCCCCGTCGAAGCCGCCCGGGATATCGACAGCGAATGGGCGCAGGGCTATTTCGATCGCTTCCAGGAAGCGCTTAACAATGATTTGAATACGCCGCAGGCGCTCGCCGTCGCACTCGACCTGGTCGGTGAATCCTATCGCCGCAAAGACAAGCGCGTCTGGAATACATTGAAGGCGATGGACACGGTGCTGGGCGTTGACTTCGAAGGCATCCGCGAGCGCGCGGAACGCGATACGCTGCCGACGCAGGTTGAAGCATTGCGTAAAGAGCGCGATGAGGCGAGAAAGAAGAAGGACTTCGCCCGCGCCGACGCGCTGCGCAATGAGCTCCAGTCGTGCGGCTACGAGGTCAAGGATACGCCGCAGGGCACGGTTCTGCATCCGCGCAGGGATTGAGCAAGCGTGCGGCGGCCGGTCGCGTTCGGCTTGAACATCGCAGGTGCGGTTTTTAGAATCGGCCTGCAAAAGGAATTAAAATGCCGGTAGAGCTGAAAACATTCGATAGCAGGATTCTCGGTGAAGCCCCCGAGGTGCGCCGCCTAAACCCCGCCGATGCTCCTTTTTATCTGCCCATTGCCGACGAAGTCGAGATCTTCACCGCCGCTTATAAGGCGCGCTTGCCGGTGCTGCTCAAGGGACCCACTGGATGCGGCAAAACGCGCTTTGTCGAACACATGGCTCATCGTTTGTCGGAACTTGTCGACGGGCCGTGCGAGCTGATTACGGTCGCGTGCCACGAGGATCTTACCGGCAGCGATCTGGTCGGACGCTATCTGCTGCTGGCCGATGAGACGGTGTGGGTCGACGGCCCGCTGACTCAGGCGGTGCGGCGTGGCGCGCTGTGCTATCTCGACGAAATCGTCGAGGCCCGCAAAGACACCACCGTTCTGATCCATCCGCTGTCAGACCATCGGCGCATCCTGCCGATCGAAAAGCGCGGCGAGATCGTCCAG
The DNA here is from genome assembly GCA_963824565.1 of uncultured Pseudomonadota bacterium. GTDB lineage: Bacteria > Desulfobacterota > Binatia > Binatales > Binataceae > JAJPJA01. The sequence goes on from CAWGQB010000016.1 coordinate 230,743, forward strand.
GCCAAGAGCGGCTTCCTGTTGGTGATTTCCTACAACCCGGTTACCAGAGCATCCAGAAGAACCTCAAGCACTCGACCCGCCAGCGCTTCGTTACGATTGAGTTCAACTATCCGCCCGCCGATAAGGAATGCGCGATCATCGAGCATGAGGCGAAGGTGGACCCGGAAATCGCCGTGCAGTTGGCGTTGTTGGGAGAGAAGGTGCGCAATCTGAAGGCTTCAGGCCTGGAAGAGGGCGTCTCGACGCGCCTGCTGATCTACGCCGGTGAATTGATCGGCCAGGGCATCGACCCGCGGCGCGCCGCCACGGTCGCGGTAACCTGGTCGCTCACGGACGAGCCCGAAAGCAAGCGTGCGATCGGCGAAGTTGTCAAGGCGATTTTCCCTGAGCTGCATAACTCGCCGGTTGGGAAGGAAATTTCCGTGATCGATCTGCGCAGCGATACCGTCACGCTACCCACCCCGGAGATGCGCGAGGCGATTGCGCGCGCGGATCTTGGCGACGACGTCTACGGCGAGGATCCGACCGTCAACCGGCTCCAGGAGATGGCCGCCGATCTGACCGGCAAGCAGGCGGCTTTGCTGGTCACCAGCGGGACGATGGGCAATCTGATCGCGTTGATGGTTCATTGTCCGCGCGGCCGCAAGGCGATCCTGGGCTCCAAAGCCCACAGTTACATCTATGAAGCCGGCGGCGGCGCGGCTGTGGGTGGAATCGTGATGGCCCCGGTGGCCAATCTCGAAACCGGCGCGATGGACCTCATCGAACTCGAACATGAACTGGCCACGCCGCCGGACGCGCATTTCGCCCAGCCCGCTTTGGTTGCATTGGAGAACACCCACAACAATTGCGGTGGGGTAGCGGTCCCGGCTTCGCACATGGCCGACGCGGCCGCGTTGGCACGACGGCATGGCGTCGCGGTCCATCTCGACGGCGCGCGGATTTTCAACGCCGCAATCGCGCTTGAAACCGACGCCCGATCGCTGGCCGCCTATGCCGATTCGGTTTCATTCTGCCTTTCCAAGGGCCTCGCGTGCCCGGTCGGGTCACTGCTATGCGGCAGCCGGGACTTCATCGCGCAGGCCCATCGGGTGCGCAAGCTTTTGGGTGGCGGGATGCGCCAGGCGGGGATTATCGCGGCGGCGGGAATCGTGGCGCTCGGCACGATGATCGATCGTCTTGCCGACGATCATCGCAACGCGCGCGCCCTGGCCGAAGGACTCGGCTTGGTCGCGGGCATCAATGTGATGGCGGCCTCGCGGCGCACCAACATGGTTTTCTTCGAGGTCGATGGCGATGAGGACGTCGCCCGGCGCTTTCAGGCCGCGCTAACGGAGCGCGGTATCTTGCTAAGCACGCGTGGTTCAAATAGCTTCCGTGCCGTTACCCATTATGGAATTGACCGGGCCGCGATCGATCGGGCTGTTTCGGCTGCCGCTGAAGCGGCCGGAGAAGCCTTCGCCGACTAGCCCGCAGGGCTTTGAACGTGCTTCAGGCTTCCTCAGCTTGCCGTCCCGGATAACTGAATGCGGGACGGGACGGAAAAATCGGTGACGGCAACAGGTTAAGGACATGAATCCTCTGGAAGATTTGTTTTCGCTGCGCGGACACATCGGGCTGGTGACCGGAGCTTCGTCGGGACTGGGCGTCGAATGCGCCAAGGCACTGGCAATCGCGGGCGCCGACGTGGTAATCGCCGCGCGCCGGGCCGATCGCCTGGAGACTTTGGCGCGCGAAATCAGCAGCGAATACGGCGTCCGGGTCTTACCGATACAGGCCGATATCACGATCGAGGCTGACCTTGAGCGGATCATTTCGCGCACCGCCGCCGAACTCGGCGACATCGACATCCTGGTCAACAATGCCGGTATCGCGCCGACCGGACGCGCCGAGCGGATTTCCCGCGAGACTTGGCAAAGCGCGCTGGAATTGGATCTGACTGCGCCGATGTTCCTGTCGCAGAAGGTCGCCCAGCGTCTGATCGAGCGGCGCAAACCCGGGTCGCATTATCAACATCACCTCCGTGCTCGGACAGGGAGCCAGCGCCGTCTATCGGCTCTCTCCGTACGTCGCAGCCAAGGCCGGGCTGGCCAATCTGACGCGCCAACTGGCGGTGGAATGGGCCCAGTACGGAATTAACGTCAACGCCATCTCACCGGGATGGATTCCGACCGAAGCGACCGAGGGCGGGATGTCCAAGGGCGGCAACAAGGAAAAGATGGAGTCACTGACCCCGCTTGGCCGCCTCGGCGAACCCGAAGAGATTCGCGGTGCAGTGATTTTTCTGGCCAGCAAGGCGGGCAGCTACGTTACCGGGTCGGTGCTCGCGGTCGACGGCGGCTACACATCGTGGTGACGAACGCGCATCGCATGTCCATCCGATTGCGCTAATCCCGCCAATCCCGATAGCGACAATGCCAAACGGACATCCAAGCCTCAAAGCCCAGCTTTTCCATCGCAAGCCAATCGCGATGCTGCTTGAAGACGCGGCCTTCCACGAAGGCGGACTCAAGCGCGCACTGGGAGCGCTCGATCTGACGGCGCTGGGAATCGGAGCGATTATCGGCGCCGGCATCTTCGTGCTGACTGGCGTGGCGGCGGCCAAGCTGGCCGGACCCGCCGTGACCCTGTCATTCGTGGTTTCCGGCTTCGCGTGTGCGATGGCGGCGCTGTGTTATGCGGAGTTCGCCGCGATGATTCCGGTCGCCGGCAGCGCCTATTCGTATTCCTACGCTACCATGGGCGAGTTGGTGGGCTGGATTATCGGATGGGATCTGATCCTTGAGTATGCGGTCGGCGCCGCCGCGGTGGCCGTGGGATGGTCAGGTTATCTGCACGTGATTTTGAACGGGATGGGAATCACCCTGCCGGTGGCGTTCACGGCCGCTCCAGGCTCGGCCCCCGGGGCAATCATCAATCTGCCGGCGTTGCTGATCGTCCTGGTTATCACCGCGGTTCTGGTGGTCGGCATTTCGGAAAGCGCTCGCGTTAACTCGATCATCGTTGCGATCAAGCTGTTCGCGGTCGGCGTGGTGATCGTGGTTGGAGTCTTTTTCGTGCGTCCGGCGAACTGGAGTCCGTTTGCGCCGTTCGGATGGAGCGGGATCATGAAGGGCGCCGCGGTCATCTTCTTCGCCTACATCGGTTTCGACGCGGTCTCCACGGCTGCGGAGGAAGTCATCGATCCGCAGCGTAATCTGCCGCTGGGTATAATGGGTTCGCTGCTGGTCTGCACCGTGCTCTACATCGTGGTCGCCGCCGTGCTGACCGGGATGACGCCGTACAAGACCATCGACGTCAACGCGCCGCTGGCCTCGGCCTTCGTCAACCAGGGGATGAACTTCATCTCGGCGATCGTGTCGCTGGGCGCGGTGGCCGGTCTGACCTCGGTGCTGTTGGTACTGCTGCTGGGCCAGTCACGGGTGTTTTTTGCGATCTCGCGCGACGGCTTGTTGCCGCCCGCGTTTTGCCGCGTCCATCCGCGCTTCAGAACGCCCTACATTCCCACGATCATGACCGGTATCGCGGTCGGTTTGACGGCCGCTTTTCTGCCGATCCAGGAGATCGCGGAACTGACTAATATCGGAACCTTGTTTGCGTTCGTACTGGTATGTATCGGAGTTTGGATCCTGCGTCATGCTGACCCCGGCCGCCAGCGCCCGTTCAAGACTCCGTTGGTGCCGCTGGTGCCGATTCTCGGAGTGTTGTTCTGCGGCTACCTGATGTTGAGCCTGCCGGACGTGACCTGGATCCGTTTTTTCATCTGGCTTGCTGTGGGCATGGTCATTTACTTCGCATACGGCCGCCATCACAGCCGTGTCAGCGCGGTCGGAAACGGCGCCTCGCAGGTCGACCAGAGCACCGCCTAAGGGACGTCCGGATGAACCCGGACACGGCGGACAGCAACTTGACTTACGCGTCAGGGGCGTACTAATCGACCCTGAGGGGAAGCCCGGTAGACCCAAGCGCATCAGTCTGAAAAACTGAATTGATCGCCGGACACAGCCGCTCCGGCGCGAAAATAAGAACTGAAAGAGGAATCATCCAATGGCACTTTTGGAAGGCAAGGTCGCGATCGTCACCGGAGCGGGCCGGGGAATCGGACGGGAAGAAGCCCTGCTGATGGCGAGGCACGGCGCCAAGGTTGTGGTCAATGACCTCGGTGGGCACTTCGACGGCACCGGGCAATCGCGCTCGCCTGCCGAGGAGGTAGTCAAGGAAATTCGCTCCAGTGGCGGCGAGGCGGTGGCCAACTTCGAAAGCGTTACCGACTTCAAGGCTGCCAAGCGCATTTTCGAGTGCGCCATTGATAACTTCGGCAAGGTCAATGTCGTGGTCAACAACGCCGGCATCCTGCGCGACCGGATGATCTTCAACATGTCGGAAGAGGACTGGGACGCGGTGATCGCGGTCCATCTGAAGGGCGCCTTCAATATGTCGCGGCATGCGTGCGCTTACTGGCGCGAGCAGCATAAGGTCGGCAACGCTCTGAACGGCCGCATCATCATGACCAGCTCGGACTCCGGCCTGCTCGGCAATGCTGGACAGGGTAACTACGGCGCCGCCAAGGCCGCGCTCGCCGCGTTGGCAATCATCATCGACCGCGAGATGGCGCGTTACGGCGTCACCGCCAACACTATCGCGCCGGTGGCGCGCACCCGGATGACGGTGGAGGGAGTGCCGGACTCCATGTTCGGCGGCGCCCAGGAGAAACCCGCGCAATGGGATCCTTTCAGTCCCGCCAACGTGGCGCCGGTAGTAGCGTGGCTGGCCAGCGATGACGCCAAGGACGTGCATGGCGAGGTCTTCCGCTCCGGCTTGGGGGGCGTCTGGCTGGTGAAGGGATGGAGCACGGCGTCCCTGGTGTACCAAAAGGCGACTTGGGATCCGGTCGAGTTGGGCGCCAAGCTCAAAGAGGAACTGGCCAAGGGCCTGACCAAGAAAGAGACTCTGGGCGGAGTGCTCAAGTCGATCACGTCCTGACGGCGGCATTTTCTGATGGCAGACGAAGTGTTTGACGATGGCGATGGCGCCGGTTCCAGACTTGCGCTACCGCTCGGTGCTGTTTATTTGTGCCGCCAATACCGCGCGCAGCGTGATGGCGGAGTACATCATGAAACGCGAACTGGAAAATCGCGGCCTGCACAATGACGGTCGTGGTGCGCTCGGCGGGAATCGCTCCCTATGCCCGCGACGGCTCGCTGGTTTCGCTCGACACCCGCATTACTTTGCGCGAAGACGGGATCGATATCAGCGACGAGGCGAAGTCGATGGCGCTGCGCAGGCATCCGGAATTCCTCGACGAAGCCGACCTGATCCTGGCGATGACCGAGAAGCAGGCCACGGAGTTACGCGCCAATTTCCTGCGCGATTCGGAACGTCAGATCTACACGCTGCGCGAGTTTGCCGGTGAAAAGGGCGACATCGAAGACCCATGGCTGGAGGGTATCGAGGTTTGGGTCGCCTGCCGCGAGGAGATCAAGCGCCTGCTTCCACAGGTAATCGGACGGATGGTCGACGAACCCTAAAGCCGCCCGTGGCTACCCTCGATTTGGTTCGTGCGGCCTGCGGGCGGCGCAGACATCGAGAAGTGAGCGACTGCGATGAACTTTACCAACCCATCGGACGCTGAAATCCGGCGGATACTGTCCAATCCCGCCACCGTGGCAGTGGTCGGATGCTCGGACAGCCCGGCCCGCGACAGTCTGAGTATCGCGCTGCTGCTTAAACGCAAGGGCTTCAAGGTAATTCCGGTCAATCCCGTTCTCGAACCCGAAGCGCTGCGGCAGGTGCTGGGCGAGCGCTGTTATCCAGACCTGCAGTCGATTCCCGAGCCGATCGAAATGGTCGACGTTTTCCGCCGCCCCGAGTTCCTGCCCGAAATCGTCAGCCAGGCAATCGCCAAAGGCGCCAGGATACTCTGGTGCCAACTCGGCGTGATCAACTTGGCCGAAGGCCGAACGCGCGCGTAAAGCGGGGATGACGGTGGTGATGGACCGCTGCCCGGCGATCGAGTACGGGCGTTTGTTCTAGTTCTCCCGATGCCCACCAAGACAAAGCCCGCAACCTGGAAGACGGTCGAAAGCCACAAGGTTTACACCACGCGGATCTTCGACCTGCATCATCATCGCCGCCATCACCATGCAGCGGGGCCATCACGACTTTTACGTCCTGGAAGCTCCCGATTGGGTCAACATCATACCGCTGACCGACGATGAACAAGTGGTGATGGTGCGGCAGTTCCGTCACGGCACGGAAAGCTTCACGCTTGAGATTCCCGGCGGGATGGTCGATGCGGACGACGCGGACCCCAAGGCGGCGGCGCGGCGCGAAATGGAGGAAGAAAGCGGCTACGACTCGGACGACATAATCGAGCTGGGCAAGGTCCATCCCAACCCTGCCATTCAGGGTAACTACTGTCACACTTTCCTGGCGCGCGGCGTCCTGCAGGGGGAGAAACGCGAGCTGGATACCACTGAAGAGACCGAGGTGGTATTGGTTCCGCTGGCGTCGATCAAGGATTTAATCGCCAACGGTGAAATCACCCACGCCCTGGTAATCGCCGCGTTCTCCTTCCTGCACGCCTACAATCCGCCGCCGGAGTTCCTGCATCGCGGCCCGCGAACGCTGAACAGCGCGCTCCAGCAAGAGGACAATTGACGCTGTGAATGCGATTCGGCGCGCTGCTCAAATCCTTCCGGTCGTTGTATTGGCGTTGGTTACGCTCGCATCAGCTGGGAATTGCGGGGACGGTTCAGAAAACCGAGGTAACCGTGTTTCAGCCGGCGGTGCCGACGGGTCCGAGCCGCAGCGGCGAATGCTGGACCGATTCGATTGCGGTGGCGCGGACCGGAGCTCTGGCGATGCATGCTGGGTAACGAAATCCACGACCCCTGCTTCAGCAGTCCGGGATTAAAGGACGCGGTTATCTGCGACGCCGACCCGTCCAAAAACACCCCGGGTTTGTCGTCAAGCTGACCAAGCCGCTGCCCAAACCGTCATCGGACGAACCACCTGACCCGCGGCCGTGGCTGGTTAAGCTTGCCGACGGGACTTCGTGCGAAATCGAAACCGGGACGATCTCGATGGTCAACGGCATTGTCATCCCCTACGATTGTTCGGATTCGCGCGAATGCAACGACAGCGGATGCCCCTACATGACCGGGCTCGCCGAGCATTTCAAACGCGGCAAAGTCTGGACCGCGACCAAGATCGCATACAGCTCCAACGCCAAAGGACTCAAGCTGATAAGCCGCAAGCGCGTCACCGTCGCGGCGGTGTGGAAATGACATCTAATTAAATTTTTGGCTTTATAGTTGGAACCCGTCGATCTTTCGACGTGCCTAGGTCGCCGCTCCGCCGTTGGTGGAGGCGAAGCTCGGGCGATTCGTGGCGCATCCGCAGGCGGAAGAAATGTAACTCGACGAACGCCTCTGGAATGACAAACCCTGCGTTTCTCTCGCTTCCAATGTTTGTCCCCTTCGACATATCCTATTGCTTGCTGATGTAGTCGTAATGTCAGTGCTAGCAACATGACCTGGGTCAGGAGGTGCAACACATGATTGACATCACGAGCAGTCGTACCTTCACTTCGCAAGCAAAGAGGAGCGTTTGAACATGGCGCTGCCACTGGAAGGAATCAAAGTCATCGACTTCACGGGCGTACAGGCTGGACCGGCATGCACGCAGTTGTTGGCGTGGTTCGGCGCGGACGTGTTGAAAGTCGAGCGGCCGGGCGTCGGAGACGTGACGCGCCGCCAATTAAGGGACATCGCCGATTTGGATGCGCTGTACTTCATCATGCTCAATAGCAATAAGAAGTCGCTGACCCTGAACACCAAAGCGCCCGAAGGCAAGGTAATCTTGGAGAAGCTTATCCGCGAGGCCGATGTGCTGGTCGAGAATTTCGCGCCCGGTGCGATGGACCGGATGGGCTTCACCTGGGAGCACATTCAGGAACTCAACCCGCGGATCATCTTCGGCTCGATCAAGGGCTTCAGCGAAGGTTCGCCGTACGCGGACCTCAAGGTTTATGACAACGTGGCGCAGTGCGCCGGCGGCGCCGCCTCGACGACCGGATTTTGGGACGGCCCGCCGACGGTTAGCGGTGCGGCGCTTGGAGACAGCAACACCGGAATGCATCTATTGATAGGCATTCTGACCGCGTTAATCGGCCGCGAAAAAACCGGCAAAGGCCAGAAAGTCGCGGTGTCGATGCAGGATGCGGTGCTGAATCTGTGCCGCGTCAAGCTGCGGGATCAGGAAAGGTTGGATCACGTCGGCTACCTGGAAGAGTACCCGCAGTATCCGAACGGAAAGTTTGGCGATGCGGTCCCGCGCGGCGGCAATGCAGGCGGCGGCGGGCAGCCGGGCTGGGTACTCAAGTGCAAGGGCTGGGAAACCGATCCCAACGCCTACATCTATTTCACGATCCAGGAGCAGAATTGGGTGCGAACCTGTCAGGCTATCGGCAAGCCGCAATGGGAGAAGGATCCTGCCTACGCCACTGCCCGGGCGCGGCAGCCGAAAATCTTCGATATTTTCGCTGAGATTGAGAAGTGGCTAGCTGACAAGACCAAGTTCGAAGCCGTCGAAATTCTGCGCAAGTTCGACGTGCCATGCGGACCGGTTCTATCGATGAAGGAAATCGAGAACGATCCTGCCCTGCGCGCCAGCGGCTCTATCGTTGAGGTGGATGAGGAGCTGCGCGGCAAATACCTCACGGTCGGCAGCCCGATCAAGTTCTCCGACTTCACGCCGAAGATCACCGGCGCCCCGCTGCTGGGGGAGCATACCGACGAGGTGCTGGCGAAGCTGGGCTACAGCACGGAACAGATCGCCAAAATGCACCGCGACAAGATCGTCTGACGCCAAATTCCCTACGCACCACGCGATCGCGCAGGTCTAATCGGTCCGGGCTGGAATGATACGTGGCGGACATCGTTCCGAGCGTTTTTCTCTCCTCGAAAGGCGTTTCACATGCCGAATGAAATGAATTCTCTTTCCATCACCGACGGGTTTCATCTGGTGATCGATGCCATGAAGCTCAACGGTCTCGACACCATCTTTGGCGTGGCCGGCATTCCGGTAACTGATCTGGCTCGGCTGGCTCAGGCCGAAGGTATTCGTTATATCGGGTTGCGTCACGAGCAATCAGCCGGCAACGCAGCGGCGATCTCCGGGTATCTGACTCAAAAACCAGGCATTTGCCTCACCGTCTCCGCGCCCGGCTTCCTCAACGGGATGGTGGCTCTGGCCAACGCCACCACCAACGGCTTTCCCATGATCCAGATCAGCGGATCGAGCGACCGGGCGATAGTCGATCTCCAGCAGGGCGATTACGAAGAACTTGATCAGATGAACGCGGCCAAGCCGTATGCGAAGGCTGCGTATCGGATCAATCGGCCAGAGGACATCGGTATCGGCATCGCGCGTGCAATCCGTGCCGCCGTCTCCGGACGTCCTGGCGGCGTCTATCTCGATTTTCCAGCCAGTGTCCTGAGCGCCACCCTCGATACCCAGACTGCCGCACGATCGCTGGTGCGCGTGATCGACGCGGTACCGCGGCAGATCCCCGCTCCCGAATCGATCCAGCGCGCTCTGGACGTGCTAGCCCATGCTGAGCGGCCGCTCATCATTCTCGGCAAGGGGGCTGCCTATGCTCAGGCGGACGCCGATATTCGCGCGTTCATCGAGAAGACCGGAATCCCATTCCTGCCGATGTCTATGGCCAAGGGCCTGCTGCCCGACGACCACCCGCAATCGGCTGCTGCCGCACGATCCTTCGTTCTCTCGCAGGCCGATGTAGTGATGCTGATCGGAGCGCGATTGAATTGGCTCCTGGACCACGGTAAGGGGCCCGCATGGTCACCCACGGCACAGTTCGTTCAGCTCGATATTATGCCGACCGAGATGGACAGCAATCGTCCCATTGCCGCGCCGGTGGTGGGAGATATCGCGTCTTCCGTAGCAGCTCTTTTGGCGCAACTGAAACCCAATCTGGTCCGGCCCGCCTCCTCATGGCTGGATGAGCTTGCGCAGCGCAAGGAGCGCAACGGGGAGCGCATGACGGCCCATCTCGCCGCCAACCCCAGCCCAATGGACTTCTACAGTGCTCTCGGCGCTATCCGAGGCGTGCTCGCCGACAAGCCGGAGGTCTATCTCGTCAATGAAGGGGCAAATACGCTTGACATCGCGCGCAATGTCATCGACATGCATGCGCCGCGCAAGCGGCTGGATAGCGGGACGTGGGGTGTGATGGGCATCGGTATGGGCTACGCCATCGGCGCCGCGGTCGTCAGCGGCAAACCGGTTGTGGCCATCGAGGGCGACAGTGCCTTCGGCTTTAGCGGAATGGAGATCGAAACCATCTGTCGCTATAATCTGCCGGTCGTCGTTGTCGTCTTCAATAACGGCGGAATTTATCGCGGCGACGATATCAATCGCAGCGGTGGGGCTGATCCCGCGCCGACCGTTCTGATGAAGCAGGCGCATTACGAAAAACTCATTGAAGCCTTTGGGGGCAAGGGCCATTACGTGGTTGATTCGCAGGGTCTCGCAAAGGCTCTTGCCGATGCGCTAGCCTCGGGAAAACCAGCGCTGCTCAATTGCGTCATCGATCCGAAAGCGGGCACGGAAAGCGGCCATATCGGCAAACTGAATCCGCAAAGCGGCATCGCGCCGGAGAAGTGAGGGAGCGGACAGGTCCTTCGTTCGGTTAATCGAGGTGTGACGTTATGGAAAGTCTGCCTTTGAGAGTCTGAAGCCAGTGATCGAGCAACGCACGACTCTCGCCCAATTGCTGACGAATCAGGAGTCTGCCGCGCCCGCAATCATAGCTCCACCTGGCGCGATCCTAGTCAGCTACAAATCACTGGCCGAGCAGGTCGAGAGCCTGGCCGCGCAATTTTCCGGCGCCGGACTCAAGGCCGGCGAGGTCGTCGCGATCATATTGCCCAACGGCGTGGAATTCCTGGTTGTCTTTCTCGCTCTGACACGCGCGCGGTTAGTGGCTGCGCCGATTAATCCAGCGGACAAGAGTGCCGAGTTTCGTTTCTTTATGGCCGCCGGGCAGGCTCGGGCAGTCATCGCGGAAAGCGGTAATTCCGCGGCTGTGGAGGCCGCGGTTGCTCTGGCGTTACCGATATGGCAGCCACGCCTGGAACCATCGGGTATCGTGACCCTCCCGCAACTTTCGCCTTCGTCGCGCAGCGTCGACGCTCCGAATTTCGACGATGTTGCGCTGCTGATGTACACCAGCGGTACTACGGGTCAGCCAAAGGCCGTGCCGCTTACGCATCGCAACGTGCTTTGCTCGGCGGTTAATATCGCGTCCCATTACGCCTTAACGCCGGTGGATCGCAGCCTGGTGGTCATGCCGCTTTTTCACGGTCACGGGCTGATTGGGGCCGGGCTGTCCACCCTCGCAACGGGAGGCGCTCTGATCGTCCCGCCGCATTTTTCGGCCTCCGGCTTCTGGCCGCTGTTCCATGAGTATCACGCCACCTGGTATACGGCGGTGCCAACGATTCACCAAGTGCTGCTGATGAGAGCGGATAGCGACGGGGCGCCAGACCGCGGGGCGCGATTCATTCGCTCCTGTTCGGCGGCGCTCGCGCCGATTGTCCTCGCGAACCTCGAGAAGCGCTTTGGAGCGCCGGTAGTGGAAGCTTACGGGATGACCGAGGCGGCTCATCAGGTAGCCTCCAATCCTCTCCCACCCCTTCCGCAAAAGCCCGGCACCGTCGGATTCGGCACCGCGGTTGAGATCGCGATCATCGATGGGATCGGTAAGCGGCTTCCGGCAAATGCCCCGGGCGAAGTGGTTGTCCGCGGCACCAGCGTGATGAGTGGCTACCGCAATAATCCCGAGGCGAATGCCGACGCCTTCATCGACGGATGGTTTCGCACTGGCGACATCGGTGTCCTCGATAGTGACGGCTACCTCAGCCTGACGGGGCGGATCAAAGAGATGATCAATCGGGGTGGAGAAAAGATCTCGCCCGAAGACATCGAAGCGGTATTACTGGAGCATCCTGCGGTGGCAGAAGCAGCAGCCTTCGGAGTACCGGACGCCAAGTATGGTGAGGAAGTGTTAGCGGCGGTGGTGCTCAAGGGCCCCGCTGACGCGGAGGGGCTGAAGGCCTTCTGTGGCGCGCGCCTGGCCGACTTCAAAGTACCAAAAACGATCTATATCACTTCGGCGTTGCCCAAGAATGCCACGGGCAAGATTGAGCGACGCGAACTTGCGGCGCGGTTCAAATCGGTCTCGAATTAGCGCCACCGTACTGGCACGAGCGCCTCCGGCGCAATCTCGCAACCTAAGACCTCCCTCTGCTGCATCGCGCCTGCTAGTGATGCGGTACTTCCAGCGGGCGTTCACGATGCGTCATTACCCACTCGCCGTTTTCGACTAGCGCTTCCTGCCCCAAATTGAATAGTCCTTTGATAAAGTCGGCGCCGCGCGCGGTGCGCAACCTCTCGCCGTGACGCCGGTATAAGCGCCTCATGCGCTGGTACATCCGCACCTGGTTGCGGAGCGCGAGCTTCTCCACGTAATTGTGGGTTAGGGCCGCAATCACGGCGGTCATGGTAATCGTAAGCAGCAGGGCTCCAAGCAGCAGCTCTGGTTCGCGCTGCACATGGGTGAGTATCCGCGCATCAAACATCTGCCTGACGGTCAGCAGCGCCGACCAAACTCCCAGCACCAATACAATTGCGAAACCCAGCCAGAAGCATAGCTTGACGCGGCGCTCGAAGCGTTTGAGCTTACGTTCCTGCTTCCCGAAGGCGCGGTCGAAATAGTCGCCCTGCGCCTCGATCCAGCGCTCAAACACCACTTTTGCCAGCTCGTCGTTGCCCGGCTCCAGCGGCCAATTCGCCGCCACCAACGAACTGCGGCAGGCGCCGCGAATCCACTGCAACTCCCGGCGATGGCGTCCCAGGTAATGATCGGCGACGCATGCGTCCACCCCGGCCAGGCGCCAGTAGAACTGTACGCGCAAGCCTTCAGCCAGTCCCCGATAGTCCTGGTACCGGTTTTGGTAATCGCGGCGCTTGGCGCGCCGATTGATCAGCATCGCGACCGCCGTCAGCATCGGCAGACCAAACAGGCCCAGGGTTCTCAGTGCGATCAGGCGCTGTTCGACCAAAAGATGAACCGACAGGTCGAATGAAAGAGCGGCCATGAAAACCACTATTGACAGCCGGTAGAGGGTGCGGTTGGTGCTCGCGCCGTAGCGATTCGCCAGGGTATCGGCCACCGCATAATGGCGCCGGATCATGCCAATCCCTGGGCCTGCTTCTCCAAGTGCGATAGCGGGGGGGTCCGGCATCAAGTCGCGTCCGGCCCGCTCGATCGCGGTATTCTCTTCGGCGGTCTGGACCATCACCTCGCGGTTGTAGTCGTCAAGCGGTTTGAAGATTCGGTGGTGATGAAAATCATGCGCCGCGGGGGGCTCGTAATCCTCGCTTGCGGGATAAATCGGGGTACAGGTGACGGCTATGTCTTTGCTTCCTTCGCGTTCGCGCGGGACCGTGATGTGGTAGACGGGACCGCGCGGAGCCGCTGCCGGCAGTGCGTGTCCGGGCGTCGTTGGCACAAGTTCTCCCTGCAATTTGAGCGCGACCACTTCGCCGGTCCCCCCACGTTGAGCCGGCTTGCCGTCCCACAATGCGATCAGCACCTGGCAATGGCGCGCGACGAAGTCTCCGACTGCGGCATATTGCTCCTGGCGCGCCGCCAATTGGTTTTGCAGCTGAAACTCGCCGACCCCCGGCGGCGTGGGCAGTTCCAGCTTGTGCGCAGCCGCGCCCAACAGGCGGTCGAACTCGGCGCGAGAGTCGGCGGTGTCGAAATCGCGCTCATAAATCTCGCGCTGCATCGGGAGCGGCGCAATCAGCTTCGCGCCGATCACCGTTTCCAGAGCTACTTCCGCAACCAGCCGGTCGGCGCCCTCGGCCAGCGGCGAGAGTACAACCAGCGGCGTGCTCGGATACGAAGTTTTGAAGCGAAGCAGGATTTCCCGGACCTGCGCCGCGATCGCTGGACGCGCGTCCGCGCGCAGGTCGCGATGGCCGGTTACTCCGATAACCAGGGGCAGCCGCGGGTCGATTTTAGCTTCGACCGCCGCGAACGCCGGTCCGGGGTCGCCTTCGCCCGCATCGTCCGCGGATGTGACCGCGGCGGTGGCTTGCGCATGACGCTTGCTTGCGGCGGTCGTGGATTTATCCATGATACCCCACGTATTTAACCTCACGCTCTTTGCGGTTGTCTAGATCGGGTTCGACGCGATGGATGCGCATCTAACCAACTTATGGTTAATTTCATTTGGATCTGGCGGGATTTTTGTCAACGTGACAGGATTGGCATCCGATGGCTCACGACGTCTTCATCAGTCATTCTTCCAAAGACAAGGTCTATGCTGACGCCCTGTGCGCCAAGCTCGAGTCCGAAGGAATCAAATGTTGGATAGCACCGCGCGACATTCTGCCCGGTGAGACTTGGGCTACAGCGATCGTCGACGCCATCGAGTCGGCGCATCTGATGGTGCTGCTGTTTTCTTCGCACGCCAACACCTCGCCCCAGGTCGAGCGCGAACTCGAACGCGCGCTGAACAAAGAACTCCCCATCGTCCCGCTGCGAATAGAATCGGTTATGCCGGGCAAGAGCCTGGAGTATTTCCTCGGCACGCCGCATTGGCTCGACGCGGTAACACCGCCGTTCGAGCAGTATCTGGAGTACATCACACAGACTGTCAAGGTTCTGCTCGAGCGCCGCGCCACCGGGCAAACCGGTGAAATCCCGCATCCGCCAACTCCGCCGCCTCCGCCTCCAACGAGATTTACGCTTTCGAAGGTGCCCGCGGATCTGAGTCGAATCCTGGTTGGTGTGGCGGCCGTGGTTGGCATCGTGGTCTTGGTGGTTCTTGGCTGGTGGCTGTTGCACGGGGGGCCGGTCCCGCGCCAGTTCGTCGGCGCATGGACGAACACCAACTTCATCGGTCCTGACAAAGTTCAATTCACACTTAAAGTGGATGACGACGGCAGCTACCGCTACCAGGTCAAATATAAAGAATCGGGCAGGGTCAGCGTCAGCGAGGGTCAGATATATCTGGAGACTGCCGACGGACTGGAAAGAGGCGTGGGTCCACCTGCCAATGGGGTCGTCCCGCCCACCCCCGCCGATCTGATCGAGGCCGTGCCCGACGGCGTATGGGATTTGATCGGCAGATTTTCGCACGCCCGGGCCCAACCGCCAGCGGGTAATCCCTTCACCCTCGTCCAAGCCGGCAATCGTGCGGCGGGGTCAAAGGCGCAGTCCGCGACATGGGAATGGGACGCCGCCTTCGGCAAGGTCGCTTGGCAAATGCAATTCGCATTCGATTTTGATGGGCGCTATACGTTCACGGCGCACGCCTCAGACGCGGGTCACTTTGAAGCGCGCGACGGCAAGTGGAAATCGGCTTCGGACGTATTGGGTGACCAATCCCAAGGCTCCTATTCTTTCGTCGGCAGTAACTCGCTGGTCTTGGCGGGAACGATCCGCGGAGCGGTAGAGGCAAGCACCTCCGGCAACACGCTCTGGGAGCGATTGGGAACAGCCAGCGCCGCGCCCGTGCCCGGCAGGTCTTCGGAGCCGACCCTCACCCCGACTCCGACGCCGACGATCAGCCCCGCATCCGCTGCCTCACCCATGGTGGCTGCTTCACCATTAGGTGCTGCCACGATGACGCCTTCTCCCACTCAAACGGCTTCTCCGACGGCGACCGCCACGCCGGCGCCGCCGCCGATCATGGCGCTCGATCGTCGGTTCTTGCTCTCGCGTGACACCGACGTGTTTACCACCTCCAATTCTTCAAGCGTGGTCGTGGGGCATCTCCGCCGCGGGAGATATGTTCACATCACGGGATTGACCGGCAATTGGCTGAGAATCCGCCTACCCAATGGTACGGTGGGCTTTATCCCCGACGAAGCGGTCGAATAGGATCCGCGAAGGTATCCTTTGTAATTTGAAGACCACAGGCATCCAGACTGTGACGGTTGCCCAATGTCAACCGAAGGTACCGGGACGCGTCTTTCACTAAAGAGTACCGCGTAGCAACTTTTGCTGCTCGAACGTCCTAACCATCCTGAGCGGGGCGTGACGTAACGAAGTCGCGTCGCTCTGACGCTGGCCGATAATCATGGGCGATCGGACAGCAGCGTTGAATCCATCACACTGGAGATGTTAGCCGGCGCAAAGGGCTTGCCAGTTAGCGCAGGAGGATCTTATGCCTGAAGAAACGGGAGCCGCAGGCAGCGGCAGGGAAGAAGACTACATCAGCCGCCGCCTGGATCGGCTCGAGCAAAAGCTGATGTGGGAGGATCGTTGGTGGCGTGCCGGTCTGATCGCTGTGCTGCTTTTCATCGGTATTGTGATTCTGGTGGCCGGCCACCATCATCGCCACCGGCCTCCGATGCCACCTTGGATGGCTTACGGGCAAGCTGGTCAGTTTCCTCCTCCGCCATGGGCATGGGGTATGGGTCGTCCCGGCGGATATGGCGCGTATGGCTGGGGCCCCGGACCGTGGGGAGAGCGTCAACCACCGCCACCACCGTCACCCGCCCGATAACGATTTTCGGATCGTGGCCGCAGACGCCGTGACTCACCGATGATATCGCGCTTGGGCACGGCGCCATCGGGCGATCCTCGCGACGGCGCTTAGTCGAAATAATCGATCTTCATCGCCGCGCGAACTTCCCGCATCGTCTCCTGGGCTACGCCGCGGCCCCGGCGCGTACCTTCGAGCACAATCTCGCGGACGATTTCGGGTTTCGATTCATAGGTTGCCCTGCGCTCGCGGATTGGAGCGAGGAAGTTCTCCAGCGCCGCAAACAGCTTCTGCTTCACCTCGACATCGCCAACAGTGCCCAGGCGGTAGCGCTCCTTTAGTTCCTCGATTTCCGCCTTATTCGGATTGAAGACGTCATGATAGGTGAAGACCGGATTACCCTCGACGTGCCCCGGGTCGGTGGGATGAATCCGGGTGGGGTCGGTGAACATCGACATCACCCGCTTGCGCAGTTGCTCGGTGGAGTCGCTAAGGTAGATACAGTTGTTGAGCGACTTTGACATCTTGGCGCCGCCGTCGGTGCCTGGCAGGCGCGCCACTTCGCCCAGCATCGCCCGCGGTTCGATCAGCACCTTGCCGTAAAGTTTGTTGAAGCGGCGCACGATCTCCCGCGCTTGTTCGATCATCGGCAACTGGTCCTCACCCACCGGAACCAGATGGGCCTTGAAGATGGTGATGTCGGCGGCCTGCGAAATCGGGTAGGACCAGAAGCCGACCGGGACGCCGCGGGTAAAGTTGCGCTGCTTGATTTCCTCTTTGACCGTTGGATTACGCTCCAGGGTCGCGACCGTGACCAGGTTCATGAAAAAGGTGGTGAGTTCCGTGAGTTCGGGCACCATCGATTGCACGACGATTTTGACCCGCTCCGGATCCAGCCCCACCGCCAGGTAGTCGAGCGCCACTTCAAAAAGATTTTCGCGCAATTTCTCCGGATGCTCAAAGTTGTCGGTCAAGGCCTGCACGTCGGCGATCAGGATGAAGGTGTCATACTCGTGTTGCAGCCGCACGCGGTTTTGTAGCGAGCCCACGTAATGGCCCAGGTGCAGTCGCCCGGTCGGACGGTCGCCGGTCAGAATTCTTTTCTCCATGATCATCTATTATGCGGACCGCCAAAAGCCATCATCAGCGCACCCCTACCAATATCATTCTTCATCGCATTCTAGGCCGCGAACAGCTCGCGCAGCGTGGTCAGATTCTCCACGTCCTCTTTGAGGTCCGGCCCCTTGGGCGTCTCGAGGCACATCGGCAGGCCCGCAAAACGGGGGTCGTTGAGTACGCGCCGGAACGGCTCCAGGCCCATGTGCCCCTTGCCGATATGCTCGTGGCGATCGACGCGCGACCCGAACGGCTTCTTGGAATCGTTGAGATGAAATGCCGCCAGCCGATCAATCCCGATGGCGGCGTCGAGTTCGCCGAAAGTCTGGTCATAGCCGTCCTGAGTGCGCAGGTCGTAGCCGGCGGCGAAGGTGTGCTCGGTGTCGAAGCACAGCCGCAGCAATTCGTTGCGCCTGACGCTGTCGAAGATTCGGCGCATCTGCTCGAAGCTGGAGCCCAGGTTGCTTCCCTGGCCCGCCGTCAACTCCAGTGCGACCTGCACCTTGTAACCCGAGCATACCTGATGCGCCTCATCGATTGAGCGCGCGATGGCCTTGATCCCAGCCTCCTCGCCACTGCCGACGTGCGAACCCGGATGGGCGACCAGATAGGGTATCCCCAGCATCTCGCAGCGTTCCAGTTCGTCGATAAAGCCGCCGATCGAACGCTGGCGCAATCTTTCGTCAGGCGCGCCGAGGTTGAGCAGGTAGGAGTCGTGGGCGACGACGATCGCAATGCCGACCTCCACTTGACGCTGCCTGAAGACTTTTACCTCCTCCTCGGAGTAGGGCTTGCTCGCCCATTGGCGCGCCGACTTGGTGAAAATCTGGATGCATTCGCAGCCCACGCTCTGGCCGCGCAGCAGGGCTTCGCCAACTCCGCCGCCGATTGACATGTGCGCGCCCAAAAATGGCCGCGTCCGGGTTGTTTCAGGTGCTGTCATCGATTCGCCGCCCGCCTTGAAGACCGCAAGATGCGCTGGATCTTATATGATGGCGCGGCTAAGCCAAGCCTCGCGGCGATCCGCCGACTATCCGTGGCAAATCGATCAGAGTAACTGGCGCAGCGCCTCCCGCTGTCCGCGGGCAACCAGGGCGATCACTACGTCGTCGGGTTTCAGCACGGTGGAACCCTGCGGGATGGCGGTGTGGTCGCCGCGCTGGATCGCGACCAGAACGGTGTCCGGCGGGAGCTTCAATTCATCAACGGTACGATTGGCGGCAGGTGACGCTTCCCTGAGTTCGAGTTGGACCAACTCGAAGCCGCCGCCCTTGAGCGTAAGCAGCGGGGTCAGCATGTTGGAGGTGTCAACCAGTTCGCTGACGTAGGAATTGATGATGGTTGGTGGTATTGAGCGTCAGGTCAACGCCCATTCCTTCGAACAAACCCTCGAGGCTGGGGTTTCTGATGATTGCGATGGTGCGGGGCTTGACGAAGACCACCTTGGCGACCTGGCAGATCACCAGGTTGATCTCGTCGAATTCGGTGGTGGCCAGAACCACGTCGGCCCGATTCGCGCCGGCTTCGCGCAACGTCCGCACGGAAGTAGCGTCACCCGGCAGCACCGACTGCCCGAACTCGAGCGCCAGGCGGTCCGCTCTTGGCGCGGTCCTTCTCGATCAGCGTTACTTCATGGCCGCCCTGGAGCAGCGTTTGCACCAGCCGATAAGAGAGTTTGCTCGCTCCCGCTATGATGACGTACATCCGGGTCCTCTAAGGGCCGAAATCTACACGCCAAGCAATCGTTTGATCTCGCCCAAGGCCAATTCGGTCGGGCATATCGCTTCGAAACCGAGCTGGCGGTAAACCTGCGCCAGTTCTGGCTCGGTCAGCCGCATCAGCACCCGCGGAACCTTGAAACGCCGCTTGACCAGTTGGGCGGCCAGGATGTTGTGCGGGTCGTTACCGGTGATCGCGACGAACAGATCGCAGGGCTTGGTAAACACGGCTGCGAGCGTCTGCTCCTCAAACAGGTCGCCGCTGAGCACTTCAATGCCGGTCGATCTGTTCGAGGCGCTCCAATACGCGGGTGTCGCGCTCGACCACCACGACTTCGCGCCCGCCGCCGATCAACGACTCGACCAGAAGCCCGCCCAGCCGCCCGGCTCCTAGGATGACAATTCGCATAGTTCGACCATCACAATAGCGCCGTCGCGCCGCTCTGATAATGAATTTTCGTGTTTCGCAGCTGAATTTGGCAGAATCGTTTTGATTTCGGATGTTCTTAAAATAGGCGGCGTGAGAGGGTAGGGTGAGCGTCCTTTGCCTCGCGTTGCAAAGTGTTTATTTTCGGTTTGAAGCTATGTGTGTGCGCGAGTTAACGTACGGGAGACTTCCAGATGCGCGATCCGATCGAGCTTGAAATCGCAAAGAATGCGCTCACCTCAATCGCCGACGAAATGGCGGTCGTCGCCCTCAAGAGCGCCTTTTCAATCATCCTGAAGGAGTCGGGTGACGCCAGCATCGCGATTTGCGATCGCCACGGCCGCCTGGTGGCCCAGACCGCCAGCGCGACTTTGTACCATTTGGCCAGTTTTCGCCCCTCGCTGCGCGAACTGATCGTCGATTTCCCGCTCGAGACGATGAGTCCGGGCGATGTGTTCGTTTTCAATGACCAGTTTCGCGGCGGCATTCACGCCAACGATATCCTGGTCTTCACGCCGGTCTTCAACTCCGGTGAGGTCGTTTTCTTCACCTGCGATTTGATGCACGTGGCGGATCTCGGTGGAGTGTCGGCCGGAGGTCTGCCCTCCAATGCCACGAGTTTTATCACGAGGGGCTGCGGCTGCCTCCTCTGCGCCTTTACCAGGCCGGCCAGCCCAACGACGACCTGGTGCGCATCATCAAGGCCAACAGCCGCACTCCGGACAAGGTAGTCAGCGATATCCGCGCGATGGTGGCGGGTAACCACGTCGGAGCGCGGCGATTGGGTGAGCTGATCGAAAAGTACGGCGCCGAGCGGTTGCTGGAGATCTGCGGCGAGCTGATTGACTACACCGAAGTGCTGACCCGTCAGGAGATCGCGAAGATACCATCGGGAGTCTATGAAGGCTCCTATTTGATCGAAGAGGACGGCGTTGTCCCCAACAAGACCTACCGGGTGGTGGTCAAAGTTACGATCGACGGCTCCGACTGTCACATTGACTTTACCGGCACCGATCCGCAGGCCCGCGGACCGATCAATGCGGCTACATCGCAGACCATGTCGGGAGTGATCTTCGCGCTGCGCTGTTTCATGGATCCATCGATTCCCGTCAACGAGGGATGCTTCCGTCCCCTGCGCGTCACCCTTCCTGACGGAACTCTGGTTAATCCACGCCCGCCGGCCGCGTGCAACGTGCGGCTGGCTACCGTGCAGGCGGTAATCGATTCGATCCATCAGGCGCTCGCCAAGGCGTTTCCCGAAAAGGCGGTGGGCCTGCCTGGCAGCGTGCATGTCTACACAATGTCGGGCCGCGACGCGGCCAGCGGACGCGCCTGGAGCTATATCGATGCCCATACGGGATCGGAGGGCGGTCGGACCAGAAACGACGGCCTGGACGCGCAGCCATATCCATTGTTCGGGGTGGACGGATGGGGTATCAGCCTGGAAGCCTTCGAAGTGGAGTATCCCGTCCTGTTCAAGCGCTATAGTTTCTGGCCGGACTCCGGAGGACCGGGGCGGATGCGCGGTGGTGCGGGAGTAATCAAGCAGATCCAGATACTGGAAGGCGGCGAAGCCACGATCCGGGCGGTGGACCGATGCCGCATTCCGCCGCAAGGCGTTGCCGGCGGCAAGCCCGGCAAAGGTGGGGGCTGGGCGCTCAATTGGGGTTGCGAGGGCGAACGGCAATTGCCGAAGAAGCAAACCAACCTGGCGCTCAAGGCGGGCGACGTGCTGACCATGTTTACGTCCGGCGGCGGCGGTCTGGGCGATCCGTTGGATCGCGATCCTCACAAGGTAGCCAAAGACGCCGCCGAAGGGCTGATTTCACCGCAGTCGGCGGTCGCGGACTACGGCGTGGTACTGGCGCCAGGCGGTGAGCCGGACCTGGCGGCCACGGTGGCATTGCGCTGCCGATTGAGGACGCAGGTTACGGACACAATGCCTAATTCGTGTTCGGGAGTGACTTTCCAGGAAGGCGGTTGCGATGCGCAAGCAGTACTTCATCGGAGTTGATATCGGTGGAACCTTCACCGACGTGGTGCTGGCTGAACGCAGCAGCCACCGACTGTATAATGCCAAGCAACTGACTACCCCATCAGAGCCCGAGCGAGCTGTGATCGAGGCGATCGGAGACGCGATGGGCCAGGCGGGAGCGAGCCCGGTGAGATTGCGCGGATTGTGCACGGCACTACGCTCGCCACCAATCTGATTATCGAGCGCAAGGGCGCCAAAGTCGCCTACATCACCACCAAGGGCTTTGGCGACATGTTGTCAATCGGCAAGGAGCGGCGCCTGGGTGAGGATCGCTTCGATCTGTTCTTTCAGAAGACGACGCCCGCTCGTCGATCGTCTGATGGTCGCCGAAGTTGACGAGCGAATTAACTCCGGCGGCGAGGTGCTGATCGCGCTTGATTGCGAGGATGCCGAACTCCAGATCCAGCGGCTGGCTGAGCACAATCCCGAAGCCGTCGCGATCTGCCTGCTGCACTCCTATGTCAATCCGGTTCACGAACGTAAGCTGGCCGATCTGGTTCGTGCCCGTCTGCCCAAAATCCACGTCGCCCTGTCCAGCGAGGTATGGCCTGAGTATCGCGAGTTCGAGCGGGCCTCGACTACAGTTGCTTCGGCCTATGTCGGTCCGATGGTGGGGGAGTACGTGTCGCGGCTGGAGCGGGAGATTCGCGCGGCGGGCATCGCCGGCTCCTTTCAGATCATGCAATCCAACGGCGGAGTGATGTCCGCCAGGGCCGCGGCGCAGAAGGCGATTTATAGCGTCGAATCAGGCCCCGCCGCCGGTGTGATCGCGGCGGCCCATCTCGGAAGGGTGCTGGGCCATTCTGATATCGTCTCATTTGACATGGGCGGCACAACCGCCAAAGCCGGCCTGATCAGGGACGGCAAGCCCAGAATCACCAATGACTTCCGTGTCGGCGGCAGGGTTAGCGTCGGGGGACGTAGCACCGGATCGCCGATCAAGATTCCCGTTATTGACCTGGCCGAAGTATATTTTCTTGTCACTATGGTTTTCTTATCGGTTTTAACGAACAATCGCATGTCCATCGCCTTGGCTGTCAAAGTGGCTGTCAGCCGTCCCGGCGTCCCCGGAGCGTCGTAGACTTACCGAGTAAACTGTGTTCGCTCTTCCGCACAGTTCCGGCTCCGCTCACTGTAATATCGACGGGCCCGGAGCTGGTGATTTGCAGTTTCCAATTGGCAATCTCAGGGTATGCGGTCCCCACGTTCAACTCGTTCGTGTAATTGATCAGTCTCTGGGTGTCCGGGCCATTGGCGTCCTCGGCGCGCTGGCGCAGATAGTAAGGAGGAATGCTCTGGTAATACAAAGTGGCTTGGACCGTTGCCGCGGTCGTGAGTGCTCCCGTCAGCGGTAGGTTGTAACTCACTACGCTGCAGCCGCATCCGCCCTGATAGCTCGGGTCAGCGCCCGTGCCCACCGCAGCAAGGAGAGCGGCGTTGGGACCGCTGGTAGAGAAGCCCTGAGGCAGAATTCGATTGTCCTTAACCTTATTGTCGAGACTGAGAAAACTGCTGGTCACCTGTCCTTGAGGATTTTGGTTCGTCTCCTCGTAGATCTGCACCTGCTCGTCGCTCGTAATCGGATTACCAGTCCAGAAGTGCGGTTGAAAGGTCTGCTGGGTCGGACTGTAGAATTCGGTAAGCAGTGGGTTGCCGGCAGTATCAGTAATTACACCTTCACCATTGGTGCCACCCGATTCCCACAGAACGTTCCCGTGAGCGTCGAGCACCTGGAAATCCAGGAACGCGCGGCGGAAGTTCACTCCCGAAGGGAATTTGTGACCGGCAAGATTCTGAACCTGAACATTTGCCTGAAGATGACCGCCGCTGATGGTCGCGGAGTTGACTGTCACTTGCGCCGTCATGGTCTGCGCCTCCGTGACCGCTCCCGCAACCGCATTTTTCTGGGCCGGAACTATGGGGTCGGGCGGTAACAGCCCATCTTGCGCGAACAGCCCCAGATCGGCCCGAAACTGATCGAACATTTCGAGTGCGAAGACGTTGACGCCGGAGATTTGATGACGCGGATAGAATGTACGGTTCTGGAGAATCAATTGGTCAAGCGGCAACGATGTTGGCGGACCAGTGTCTGGTACTATTGGGAATGTGCTGTCCTCGATGTTGGCGATTGGGAACTGCAGCGGCACGCCGTTGAAATCATCGCGCATATGGCAGCTCTGGCACGGTTGGTTTTTGCTGGCGAAGGAGCTGTTGAGCCACTCGAAGTAGGTGGTCTGCTCGAAGTCGGTCCCGACCTGTTTGCCGCTGGCGTCATAGACCGGGAGCACGATCGTGTGGCAAGAGGCGCACAGTTCTGCCTTCCCCATCTGAG
The DNA here is from genome assembly GCA_963824565.1 of uncultured Pseudomonadota bacterium. Taxonomy (GTDB): domain Bacteria; phylum Desulfobacterota; class Binatia; order Binatales; family Binataceae; genus JAJPJA01. Next base: position 254,963 of record CAWGQB010000016.1, read on the forward strand.
CTCCAAATACCGGTACTATTCCCACCGAGTTTATCATCGGCTGCGGAATTACATTGTCGCCGACCTTCACGTTGCCAGCGCCGGAGGGATAAGGACCATAGACTGCGTTGGCAGGGCCGGCGATAAACTTCCCCGTATAAGTCGAGGGATCGACCAGGTGATCGTCGGCCATGTGATGGCAAACCGCGCACGAGACCCCGTCACGCGCCAGCGCTCCGTACGGCGAGGTGGGATCTTGCAGTATGTCGCGGGTGAAATAGGTGCCTGGTGCGTTTCCTTTGTCGATATGGAACTGGCGCTGTCCCATTACCCCGTGGCAGGATAAACACGTATCCTGCACGAACCCGGGAGGGTTGGGGATGCCCTGGATGTTGCCATGTACGGTCGACTCGGTATCCACTTGGGCGAGGAAGATGGGGTCGCGGGCCGCCAGCGCCGTCATCGAATATTGCCATTCTCCAGCGCTCGACACATTGACCGCAGCCGATGCTCCGGGTGGCGTATAAAGCATGTGGGTGGGCATTGGGGCGTTGTTGGTGGCGTCGTGGCAACTGGCGCATTGATTTGAAGTAACGAACAGCGAAGGCCCCCCCACCGAGGCAGGTTGCGAGGACACTAGATCGAATATCTGGGGCACCAAACAGGGTACCGTGGCAGTCGCGGCGGGGAGCATCTTCACATTGGCAAATATCGAGCTCGGCAGCCGGTCGGTGAATCCCGATGTCGGATTCGGATCGGTTTGCGCTTGCACATGCGGCGCGAAGCCCGGAAGCTTCGCATCAGCAAGCATCAATGCGGCCGCGCCCGCCGAGCTGTTCGTCGAGGCAGCAGGCTTCCCGTTCCCGACCGCCGAGGTGGTCAAGGGAAAATTCGTGGTGGAGAAGGTTCCGGCTGTGGGGGCGTTTGAGATTGCCGAGGCATGGCAGCCCAAGCAGTTATTACCAGTGGGGCCATTAAGCGGAAACGCCGGATCGGGGCATGCAGTAGAAGGCGAGGAAGTCGCGGCCGGCACGACCGCGCCGCCTAAGGTTTCGGTCCCAACAACCGCCCAATCCCATCCGTCCCACCAAAGGCTGGAATCTCTGACCATCACACTCCAAAAGATGATGGGGGAAGTCAAATCCGTATCATTATACTCTTCCTTGACGACTATCGAGCCGTCAGGTACCGGACCCTGTCGGTTCTGAACGGTCATCCAGTTGTACAGCGAGGGCGAGTACCACAGCTTCACGAAAGGGGCATGAAGGCCCTGGCTGGTGCGCCGGTTCACGTCGTGCTCCCAGTTCTGCCGCTGGTAGCACAACGCCATGACGTACTGATTAAGGCGAGCTGTAAACCCTGGCGCGGAAGGCGATGGCAATGTTGCGCACGCACCCGTAACGTCGGGCGTCGGGGTCGGTGACGGCGTCGCGGTCGGTGACGGCGTCGCGATTCGCGGCGGCGTATTGCTGCGCTGCCGCCGCAGGAACACAAACCGGCCAACACAATCGACAGAACAATCAACAGTGATTTTTTCGATTCAGAAAACCGGGTCACCAGACGCGACTCTGCCGACCCGATTTCCGCTCGTGCGCCTAAAGCTTTTTGACCGATATAGGAGGCGCACGCCGCGATGCTGGCCTTGGGGATTAGCGACGAACCCGCTGAAAATACCTTTTGCATTGTTGACATAAAGTTTCCGTCAGCCTTTGCCGTTGCGGCCCTCGCCCCGGCTCACCGGCACGCTGCCGGTGACAACAACTGTGTCTATAATTCGAAGTCCGCGCGTACCGAATTTTGGTGCCAAACCCGTCGGAGCGCATAAGCCTCAGGAGACGACCCTGCGGGCTCGCGGCGACAATTACATCCGTGCCTTGAGCGGGACTTGGAGCGAATCGAACCTGACGGTGATGTTTTCCGAACAAAAAGAAACATCTACATCCGTTTGATTGATTCGCTGACCTGCGGTCAGCCGCCCGCTTGGCCGGCGCTCGGTTAAGACCCAGCAAGAATGCGCTTCCACGGGCAAACACAGCTTCTGCTTTTCTTTCCAAACCTAAATCTCTTTCGAACGAAATTTTCGTCCTCGGAGATTGTTCGTGGTGAAAAAGCGCGGCCTTTTAGCGAATGGTGCCCAATGAGTCGCATGGAGTCGGCGCTTTCCCAATCCCTGCAAGATGTCGCAATAATCTAGGTGAAAGTCAAGTCAATTGAACTGGGAGTTATAAAACTCGTCAAATCTTAACAATTGAACGAGTTGCTCAACCACCCGCGGGACCATCGAGATTGATGGTCGTAGGGTGGTTCTCCCGGTTATCGCATATCTGCTATCACCCGGCGTACCCGCCTTGGTCGCCGCCTGGCTCTGATAGTCAACAGCAGTTGATGGGTTGCTAGCGCTTCGACATCGGGGTGATCGCTTCGCGGTATTTGAGAAAACGCCTTCAGCCGCCCACACGCAAGCCTGGTCGGATGCGCAAAAGGCACCCTTACAGTCGCAATACGACTGGGCGAAGAAACAAAGCAAGCAGAAGTAAAGCCGGCAGGACTGGGTGTCGGAAACTCCGGCTTCCAGTCGTCATACGCATTCCAAAGTCCTCCCCCGCCAAAGCGGGCAGTGGTTTCCCGAACAGATACCACAGCTACGTCAATGGTAGCTCGCCGCGTCGCCCCTCTTTTGCCAGGTAAAATCAGTCCCGGCCGGCGTTCGCAGAGACCCCCGCGTCTTGACGTTAAAGGCCAGCGGTGCTTCGTGTACAAAAAGAGCAAGGATCTTGAAATTTTTCTTCGGCGAGAGCTCGAGACATTGCATGACAATCAAATCGGACCCGTTGCGATATGTACAGCCACTCAGGTTCGCGAAAAGAGGTTACAACCAAAGCGTCTGCCAAAATCTTCCAGATTGGCGAAACTTGCGAGATGGCCCAGCCTATGGTAGATGCTCTTAGTTAGGAACGGTCCTGCCGCGTATGCTAGAAGGATGTCGGACTACAGTTGATCGTGGATCTTCCGCTAAACTGATTGGGATCGACCTTGTCAGGTGTCCCTATAGATCCTTTGGTGGCGATCTTTGACCGCCGTTAAGCTATCCCCAGCAAATGGTGTCTGCCCGAAATTTCGCCGAGCTTGAACTTCAGATCGTGATGAAGCACCGGCAGGACGCGGTCTGCGAACAGGCGCATGCTGCGTTCGACTTCGGCGCGCGGCATCCCGCCGAAACTGAAGGTAAAGCCGATGTGTTCCATCCCCATTTTGGCGTGAATCGCCTCGATTTGCTCCAGGCATTCGCGCGCGGTGCCGACCACGTGCAGCTTCATGAAATATCCCAGGGCCTTGGCCTCGGCGTCAGCATTATTGGTCAGCTTGCCGAAGGTCTTCTCGAAGCGGGCATGAAACTCGAAGTCCTTCAGTCCCTGCAGCTTTCCCTGGGTGAAACCGTAATGGTTGTTCATGGCTTTGAAGGTTTGCCCGAAATATTGATGGGCGCGATCCCACACCTCGGCGTGATCGTCCCCAACCATCGCGTGGCAGACGCAGATCGGAGGACGTGGCTTTAGGCCCACGCTCATCGCGGTCTGGCTATAACGGTCAAAGTCGGCCTTGGCGCCGTCCCAGTCTTTTTGCGCGATGATGAATACTCCGAATCCCAGCTTGGCCATGATTTCGGCCGACTCCGGACTGATCGACGCGGCATAGAAGCGGCGCTCCGGATGCGACACCGGACGCGGCCGGATGCTGATTTCGGGGATGTGGAAATACTTGCCGTCATAGGAAAAGCGTTCCTGGGTAAGTCCCTTGATTACGATTTCGGCGGCTTCTTTGAAGCGCTGACGCGACTCGTCCATCCGCACGCCAAAGCCTTCGTATTCCATCGGCGCGGAGCCGCGTCCGAAGCCGAAGATGGCCCGGCCTCCCGACAGAACGTCAAGCGTTGCTACTTCCTCGGCGACGCGAATCGGGTCGTGCCACGGCAACACGATGACCGCGGTAACCAGTTGTATGCGCCTGGTGCGGCCGGCGACGTAGCTAAGCAGCTGCAGGTTATTCGGGATCATGGCGTAGGCGCTGAAGTGATGCTCCACGCAAACCAGCGAGTCGAATCCCAGCGGTTCGATCAGATCGATCAGCGAGAGTTCATCCTGATAGATCTCATCGTCGGACCGGATGCCCGGATTGATCATCGTAACACTCACGCCAACTTTCATTTTGACTTCTCCTCGGTCTGCGTCATGGGCTCCGCGCTAGATGTGAGAGCCGAGGAATTCGGCGAAATTTTTGGTGTAGAAAAGCTCGCGCTGGTCTTCGGGGATATTGTAATCGTCGAGTCCCTTCTTGAATTTCGCCAGCGGATCGCGGCCACCTTCGGGATGCGGAAAGTCGCTGGAAAACATCAGCAGGTCAGGGCCAAGCTGTTCGATAATCCAACCCACCGGCTCGGGTGGATAAGGAGTGAATTTCAATTGGCGATGCGCGTACTCCGACGCCCGCATGCGGCAGGTTCAGATAGGGCTCGAAGCGTTTGAAAGCATCCTGCGCGATATCGAGCTTCCTGATCCACGGCACCGCCCACAGCGCGCCCTGCTCGATAACTCCGCCGCGCAGCCTGGGAAACTTTTCCAGCACGCCGTCGAGAATCATCGCGGAGAGAAACGCCTCGGTCCCGTAATGGCACACCATGTAGTCCTTGGAACGAACTTCGTCGGGGCCGCCCAGCGGACCGGCCTCGATCTTCTTGCCGTTCCTGGCGAAGCCATCGCGCAAGAAAAGCGGACCGCTGCCAAGATGGCAAATGAACGGCACGTCGAGGTCCTGCAGCGTCGCCCAGACCGGGTCCATGTCGGGATGAGTCGGGGAGCGATCGGGAGGCGGCGTCGCCGGCACCCACACCGACGCGCATCCATCACGGACCGCCTGTTTGATCTCGCGCACGGCCATTGCGGGATCGTTGAGCGGCACGAACGCCACGCCCCGCAGCCGCCGGTCGTGGGAGCAGAAGTCGGCCATCCCACGGTTCAGCGCGCGCGCGCCTCCGTAGAGAATTTCAGGGTCGAAGAACTTCTGGATGCCCATATCGCCCCAGAACTGGGTCGTCGCCATGCTCTGGAACACCAACTGCCTGTTGTAGCCCAACAGGTCGAGCGCCCGGCTGCGTTCGCCGGGATCGATGCCGCCCAACGCATGCCAACTCTTGCGCTCCAGGATGTTGGCTTCAGCCCGCGCCATCGCGGCCGGGTCGTTTCTGCGCTTCTCCAGGATCGTCGGCAATGCCGTCACCAACTGTTCGGTGGCGGTTCCTCCGCACATGGTGAAATCGATGGGCGCCAGTTTGGCCCGGACTTTGGGATCGGCGTACTGGAACAGCCAATCCTTGGTTTCCATGATGTGACTGTCGGCGTCGTTGTAAACTCTGCCCTCGGCGTATGGCATCTGAAAACTCCTGTGAAAAAACGGCCGGCTTAGCTGACGAATTCCCGCATGACCATTATCGCATCCCCCGTGAGGCTCCATAATTGGCTATCTTAGCCGCCAGTCAAGGCTGACGTATTCCTTCAAACGGCGAAATCGATTACACGCCGGCCTGCGCAGCGCTGGGCTTGATGTTCTGGTTCATGCGGAAAAAGTTGTCCGGGTCGTATTTGTTCTTGAGCGCGACCAGCCGGTTGTAGTTGGGACCGTAAGCGTCTTTTATCCGCTGGTCTCCTTCTTCAAGAAGAGTGTTGACGTAAACGCCGCCGTTTGAAAACGGTGCCATTTCCTCCCACAGCCGGGTGACGAGCTGAACGCACTCGCGGGTTTGCGCGGGGTCCGGCCACAGATGGAATGCGGCGAGGTCGAACCCGGGGCTGCGATGGTTAAACGCGGTCGCCGTCGGATCGACTCTGGAGACCGCCCCATGCATATGTATCGCGAACATCCCGCATGGCTGTGGCTTGGCCATATCGGCGGCCAGTACATCAATCAGGCCGCGGTCCAAATCGGAGAAAAAGCCGCTCCTCCAAAAGCTGTGCTGATCCAATTGGAGGCCTCCGAGCGCCTGCATCTCAACATAAGGAATCGCGCGGAACTCTCCCAGCGCCGGACGCGTCGCGGAGACCAGCGGTTGCAGAATCTTCTCGCCGCTCTTCAGATCGCCGCAATAGCAAGCGATGAGATTTAACGCGGGTCCGAAACCGGGCACCATCGCGCACGAGCCGCCGATCGTAAGTTCGTCGGGAATCGATTGCGCATACTCGCGCACGAAGCGCAAAACCTCGCCTCCCCGAAGCGGCTGGATAAACCAGCGGACCACCAAAAACGGGACCGACCGGGTGAAGCTTGAATTCGAACGAGGTCACCACCCCGAAATTCCCGCCGCCGCCTTTCAGTCCCCAGAAAAGGTCGGGATTTTCGTTATCGCTGGCCCGCACCAAGCGGCCATCGGCGGTGACTACTTCCGCGCCGAGCAGGTTGTCGCAGGTGAGTCCGTACTTGCCCATGATCCAGCCGAGCCCTCCGCCCAAGGCCAGACCCGCAAGCCCGGTATCAGGGTCAGTGCCGGCCGGCGTCGCCAAACCAAAGGCCTGGGCTGCGCGGTCGAACTCGCCCAGCCGGATTCCGGACTCGGTACGTACCACGCGCGCGACAGGATCGATTGCGATTCTTTTCATTCGTCCGACGTCGATTACAATCCCGCCGTCACACACCGATTTCCCACTAAGGCTGTGACGGCCGGCCCGGACTGCCGTCAGCAGGCCGTTGTCGCGCGCAAAGTTGACCGCGCGAATGACGTCTTCGATCTCGGAGCATTCAACGATCATTCCGGGCCACTTTTCGATCATGCGGTTCCAAACCAGCCGTGCCGATTCATACTGGCCGTCACCGGGCATAATCACTCGCCCCTTGATACGTGCCGCAAATCTCTGGACCGTTGCGCCGCCGATTTCCGCCACTGCTCGAAAGATCCGTTCCGCCATCAGGTACGCTCCATTATCGGGGTTACGGTACGTATCGTATTCTTGTGGAAATCTGTAAGCATTAACAGGCGATGGCTCTGAATTATCCGCGCCTGATTTGTGGTGGCGCCGGCCCTGGAGTCTCTGGTTGATGAGATTATTGTTTTCGATATTGGTTTTGGCCGTGCTGATCGGGCTGGGACCCATGGGTTTCGCCCAGGAGCCCCAGACCGGCAGCAAAGAAAACCTGGTCACGATGAATTTTGAGAACGTCGATATTTCGGTCCTCGCCAAATTCATCAGCCAGATCACGGGGAAGAATTTTGTCCTCGACGAAAGCGTCACCGGGAAAGTCAGCATCATCGCGCCGGCCAAGGTGACGCCGATGCAAGCCTATTGCATCTTCGAATCAGCCCTGCAGATGAAAGGCTTCGCCACGGTCGATGCCGGACCGATAATCAAAATCTTGCCCTCGCGCGACGCGCGGGCATGGGCCGCGCTGACGCGGTCGCAAGAGCCTGCCGGACAGTGCGCCCAAGCCATCCCTCCCGACAACACAACGGTTCATTAATGCAGGCGCGGGCGAGGGTAGGGTCGGTCGTTTGGTCGACAGTCTCAGGATATGACAAGGGAGCCAAAGAGGCCTTCTGCGCCAATGTGTTGGCACACTGAATCCCAGGAATTATTTTCGCCTTGGGCCGATCGCGCAGACTGTCCGCTTACCTGCTGTCGGGCCAGGTCACGAACACCGCGGCGGCTACCACCGTGGTCCACAGGCCGTCGCGGTCGCCGATCGCCGATTGGGTGACGTTGCGTGTGGTGACGATCTTGTCGGACATGCGCCAGATGTCCTTGCGCTCGTCGTAACTGGAGTTGGGGTCGAAATCGATACCGAGGATCGTTGCGAGCATCGAGGCGGCCAGGTCTTCGGCGTAATCGCCCGCCTGCCGATCGGTTTCGCCGAAGCTCTGATGCTCGGAGAGATAGCCGTAGTGGGCGGGATTGGATGGAACCGCAAGGCCCACGGATGCGGCGATTAGCCGATGCGGTTCGTTGGTGGCGCTCTCATTCATCACGGTGAACACCACCTGGCCCGCCGACAGATGCTTGAGGCCTTCCTGCAGCGGCAGCACCTTGCAATTGGGAGGAATGATCGAGTGGACGCGGACCAGGTTATACTCGGCGATTCCCGCGCTGCGCAGGGCCAACTCAAAGGAAGTGAGCTTTTCCGGATGTTTACCGACGCCCTTGGTCAAGAAGATTCCTTTAGCGACTGGCCCCATCCCTTTTTTCTAGCTCCGCCTTCAACGAATTTTCAAGGTATATCATGTAATGGCGAATGAAACGCCGCAATACGAGTAATGCACGGAGCAGCAAGAAAGATGCACAAAAAGCCGCGTTATGAACGGTGATTCGCTCCCCTTTCCGGCAAAGCAGATTTCGGGAAGCCCGACGACACCGTTAAAATCAATGACGTATCGACAGGAAAACCTTTGCCGCCAGACCTAAAAGTCATGGCTGCCCTGATGCTCTCCGAAGACGCGCCGCATCGCGTCGGCGATTTCTCCCAGCGTCGCGTTACGGCGGACGGCTTCGATAATCGGCGGCATCAGGTTTGACCCGTCGGAGGCCGCTTGCTGGACCCGCGCCACCGCTTCCCGGGCCGCCGCGCCGTTGCGCTCGGCGCGCACCCGCGCAACGCGCTGCTTTTGCTTCACTTCCAGTTCCGGATTGACCTTCAGCAGATCGATGGGCTCGCTCTCGATGCTGGTGAACTGGTTGACGCCGACAATGATGCGCTGTTTGGTTTCGATCTCGCGCTGATAGTTGAAGGCGGCATTTTGAATCTCGCGCTGCATGAAGCCGCGCTCGATCGCCGCCACTGCGCCGCCGAGGTCGTCGATTCGCGCCAGGTATTCGCGCGCGCGTTGTTCCAATTCCCGGGTCAGGCTCTCGACGTAGTAGGAACCCGCCATCGGATCGATGGTATCCGCAGCTTCGGATTCGTACGCGATCACCTGCTGTGTGCGCAGCGCCAGGCGCGCCGAGGTTTCGGTGGGCAGCGCCAGTGCCTCATCCTTGGAATTGGTGTGCAGCGACTGCGCCCCGCCCATCACCGCCGCGAGCGCCTGCACCGCCACCCGCACGACGTTGTTTTCGACCTGCTGAGCGGTCAGTGTCATCCCCGCGGTCTGGGCATGGAAACGCAGCATCATCGAGCGTGGATCGCGCGCCTTGAAGCGCTCTTTCATGATTCGCGCCCAAAGCCGGCGCGCGGCGCGGAACTTCGCGATCTCTTCGAAGAAGTTGTTGTGCACGTTAAAGAAGAACGACAGCCGCGCGGCGAACGCGTCGATATCCAGGCCCGACTTCAGCGCCGCGTCGACATACGCGATACCGTCGGCCAGCGTGAAGGCCAGTTCCTGCGCCGCGGTCGAACCGGCTTCGCGGATGTGGTAGCCGGAGATCGAAATCGTGTTCCAGTTGGGCACTTCCTTGGTGGCGAACTCGAAGATGTCGGTGATGATCCGCATCGACGGACGGGGCGGATAGATGTAAGTGCCGCGGGCGACGTACTCCTTGAGGATGTCGTTCTGGATGGTGCCGTTGAGCTTGTCCCATGACACGCCCTGCTTCTCCGCCACCGCCAGGTAAAGCGCCAGCAGGATCGAAGCCGTGGCGTTGATCGTCATCGAAGTGGAGATCTTGTCCAGCGGCAAATCCGCGAGCAGGGTCTCCATGTCGGACAGCGAGCTGATCGCGACTCCGACCCGCCCGACCTCGCCATGGGCCAGCGGATGGTCGGGGTCGCGGCCCATCTGGGTCGGCAGATCGAAAGCGACCGAGAGTCCGGTCTGTCCCTGTTCGAGCAGGTAGCGATAGCGGCGGTTGGATTCTTCGGCGGTGCCGAAACCCGCGTACTGGCGCATCGTCCACAGCCGCCCCCGATACATCGTGGGCTGGACGCCGCGGGTAAACGGGTATTCGCCGGGAAAGCCGAGATCGTTCAGGTAATCGAACCCCGCCAGGTCATTGGGGTCGTAAAGCCGCTTAATCTCGATTCCCGAGGTGGTGGCGAAGCGCTCGCGCCGCTCGCCGCCCCGTTTCAGAGCGCGCTCGACGTTTTGGTTGTACTTCTCGCGCGCCGCCTTGATGGAGCCTTGTTCGTCCGCCATCAGTTAGAAACCTCCCGACGTTACTCAATCACCGCCAGGATTTCCCCTTTTTCGACCGCTTGTCCCACCGACACCTTGATCTCGATCACCTTGCCGGCTTTGGGCGACTTGAGTTCATTTTCCATCTTCATCGCCTCGACCACGAGCACCCCCTGGTCGGCAGCCACGTCATCTCCCGGCTTGACCAACACGTTGACGACCCGTCCCGGCATCATCGCCTTGAGTTCGACGCGGCCGCTGATCACGCGTTCGCCCGACGCGTGCAGCCTGCGCCGGCTCTTGTCGATCAGAGTGACACGGTTGACACCGCGGCGCGAGGTCATCACCAGGTCATCGCCGTCGCTGCTGATGCTGAAGTCGAAGGCGCGATCGCCCACCATCGCCAGGTATGACTGGCCATGAGTCTTGCGCAGGTCAACGTCGAAAGTCTTATCGCCCAGTTTGACCCGCAAAGTGTGGGGGTCCAACTCCTGGATTCCAACTCGTGCTCCGCGCCGTCTACGATCGCCTGATATCGCATCCTGAAGCCCGCGCTCCCTATCTCCGCAACAATTCGATCCGCCCAGCGATTTTCCAGGCCGATTGGCGGGTCGCGTTTGCGTCTCGCCGATGCGGCAACCGGCGTATGGTGATTGTCCCGCGAGGCCGCAACCGCCGCCGCCAAAAGCCCGGCAAGCCGTGCGGAGTCCTCAGCCGCGGGGTTCGCGGCCGGATGGAATTCCTCGTTGATGAAGCGGGTATCGTATTCACCGCGGATCCATCGCGGATGGTCCATGAGCCAGCGATGGAAGTCCAAATTGGTGGTAAGCGTGCCCGAGACCAGGTATTCGCTAAGCGCCCGCCGCATCCGGCCGATCGCTTCGCCGCGGTCGCGGCCCCAGGTCACCAGCTTGGAAATCATAGGGTCGTAAAAGGTGGAAACCTCGGAACCTTCGTAAACTCCGCAATCGTTGCGGACGCCGGGACCCTCGGGCAGACGCAGGACGTCGATACGGCCCGGCGCGGGCACAAAGCCCTGCGCGGGATCCTCGGCGTACACTCGGCATTCGATCGCCCATCCGTTCTGGCGCAATTCACCGGGTTTGAAAGGCACGTGGCCGCCCGCGGCGATTTCGATTTGGGCCTTGACCAGATCGATTCCGGTCACCAGTTCGGTTATCGGATGCTCGACCTGGATCCGGGTGTTCATTTCCATGAAATAGAAATTGCGGTCCGCGTCGACCAGGAATTCGATGGTTCCGGCGCTGAGATAGTCGACCGCTTGCGCGGCTTTGACCGCCACCTCGCCCATCGCCTTGCGCAGCTTGGGCGTGATGAAGGGCGAAGGCGATTCCTCCACCACCTTCTGGTTGCGGCGCTGGATCGAACATTCGCGCTCGAACAGATGCGCGGTGGTGCCGTGGCTGTCGGCCAGGACCTGAACCTCAATATGATGCGGACTGCGCAGAAATTTCTCGACGTAAAAACGCCCGTCGCCGAATGACGACTGGGCCTCGCTGACCACCGAGCGCACGGCCGAGGCCAGGTCCTTTTCGTGCTCGACCAGGCGCATCCCCTTGCCGCCGCCGCCGGCCGCGGCTTTGATCATCATCGGCAGTCCGATCTTATCGACCAGCGCGCGAACTTCGGTCTCGTTCTCCAGCGTTCCCGGCGAGCCGGGCACCACCGGCACTCCGGCCGCCGCCATCAGCTTGCGCGCCTCGACCTTGTCGCCCATGCGATGGATCGCGTCGGGCCGCGGTCCGATAAACACCATACCGGCGTTGACCACGGCGTTGGCAAAAGCTGGCATTCTCCGAAAAGAAACCATAGCCGGGATGGATGGCCTCGGCCTTGGTCTGAAGCGCCGCTTCGATAATGCGCGGAGTGTTCAGATAGCTTTCCTTGGCCGGTGCGGGGCCGACGGCCACCGCGAAGTCGGCCTCGCGGACGTGCAGCGCGGCCCGATCCGCTTCCGAATAAACCGCGACGGTTTCGATCCCCAGCTCCCGGCAGGCCCTGATAACCCTGACTGCAATCTCGCCGCGGTTGGCGATCAGAATTCGTTTGAACATTTTTTATCGCAAATGCGCCGTTGTGATCGGCCACACCTCACAGGGGAATGTTACCGTGTTTGCGCGGCGGATTCTTGTCGCGCTTGTTCTCCAGCGCCTTGAGGGAAGTTATCAGGCGCGGGCGGGTGTCGCGCGGAAAAATTACCTCATCTATATAGCCCAGCTCCGCGGCCTTGAACGGGTTGGCGAACGTGGCGCGGTATTCTTCGACCAGGCGAGCGCGCTCGGCGACGGGATCGGAAGCCCGCTGCAATTCGCCCCGGAAAATGATGTTGACCGCGCCTTCCGGACCCATCACCGCGATCTCGGCGCTGGGATAGGCGAAGTTGAAATCGCCCCGGATATGCTTGGACGACATGACGTCGTAGGCGCCACCATAGGCCTTGCGCGTGATCACGGTGACTTTCGGCACCGTCGCTTCGCAAAACGCATAGAGCAGCTTGGCGCCGTGCTTGATGATTCCGCCGAACTCCTGCGCGGTGCCGGGCAGGAATCCTGGCACGTCGACAAAGGTGACCAGTGGGATATTGAAGCAATCGCAAAAGCGCACGAAACGGGCGGCTTTAACCGACGCATCGATATCCAGGCATCCGGCCAGTACGGCCGGCTGGTTGGCGACGATTCCGACCGAATATCCGCCCACGCGTGCGAATCCAATCAGCATGTTCTGGGCGTAATCTTTCTGGATTTCGAAGAAATGCCCGTCATCGACCACCCGCAGGATGATCTCGCGCATATCATAGGGCTTGTTGGGATTTTCGGGAACGATCGAGTCCAGCGCCTGATCGCGGCGGGCCGGGGTCATCTTTGGGCGCCTGAAAGGGCGGGTCTTCGAGATTGTTCGACGGCATGTACGAGAGCATCTCGCGCACCGCGATCAGGGCACTTTGATCGTCGGGTTCGTCGAGATGGCAGACTCCGGAGCGGGTCGCATGAGTATCGGCGCCGCCCAGTTCCTGCATCGTGACTTCCTCGTGAGTCGTGGCCTTGATGACATCAGGTCCGGTGATGAACATGTAGGAACTGTTCTGCACCATCACGATGAAATCGGTCATCGCCGGGGAATAGACCGCGCCTCCCGCGCATGGTCCCATGATCGCGGAAATCTGCGGAATCACGCCCGAGGACATGACGTTGCGCAGGAAGATATCGGCATAGCCAGCCAGCGATACGACACCCTCATGGATCCGCGCGCCGCCGGAGTCATTGATACCGATCACCGGGCATCCGACCTTCATCGCCAGGTCCATCACTTTGCATACCTTCTCGGCGAAGGCGCCCGAAAGGCTGCCGCCGAAAACCGTGAAGTCCTGGGAAAAAACACACACTTGGCGGCCCTCGATAGTGCCGTAGCCGGTGACCACCCCATCGCCGGGGATGCGGCGGTTTTGCATCTCGAAATCGGAGCAGCGATGGGTCTTGAACTTGTCCAGCTCGACAAACGATCCGGCATCGAGCAGGAAATCGATGCGCTCGCGGGCCGTCATCCGCCCGCCCTGCCGCTGCTTGTCCAGCCGCTCCTCGCCACCGCCGAGGTCGGCTTGGCGCGCGAGGTCCTGCATCCGCTCTATGTTTTCTTTAAGTGCCATGATTTTGAACCGGGCAAGCGGCAATATACGGCCCTAGCGGCAAAGCAAGCAAGAACACTGCCGCGGTTCCGACGGGCGGCGATCGCCAGCCGTTAGGCTGGCTGGTGATCCAAATCAAGCACCGGGAAGGGGCATCGGCAGCGCCGCTGACCGAACTGACGGTCAGGATAAATTGGATGATGCGGATTGAACGCTTAAAGAACGCGATCCAACTGGCGCGGGCGTTACCTGGGTTTCCCATCGAGGCTTCACTTCCCCGAGCACGCCCGGAATCTCGTTGAAGATGGGCTTCGGCACCAGTTTGTTCACCGGATAGGTCGCGCGCTGCAAGCCGCAAGGCCCTCCGGGAATCTGTCCATCCATGGTTTTCGGGCCCACGGTTTGGATCCCGAACAAGGATTCGGTGCACCATTTCCCGTTGGCGTAGTCGGTGGGACACTTCCAGAAGGCATCCTGCCACTGGAATACCGCAAAACCGTAAAAATAGCCTGTGCTCGAGGTCGGCGGCGTTTTCGCCAAAGCCGTGCCAACCTTGAATTCAGCCTTGTCATAGATCTGACTGAGCCTTGTTCTGGTCGGCGAGCAAGCTGCAGTTGAGATTCGGATTCGTATTGGCCTTGACATAGATACACGCATCTTTGCTGTTCCAACCGTATTCGGTAAAGAACATGGGCAAGCCGTTGCCCTGGCTGAAATCGTCCTGACGCGGGAAGACATTTTTGACGTAATTGTCGATGAACGGGGCGGGGTTTAGTGGTATTGATGCTGGCGATGAAGCGTCTGTACCAGATGTCCGACAGGCCGGCGTTAATGAACGCTGCCTTCAACGCCAGCAATTGGAAAATCCCCGGCTGCTGACTGTTGAGGATGCCGAAGTCGACGTCGGACGTGAACACCAGTTGCTGGTTGTTGGGGATGCGCTTGTCCTTTTCGAAATTCACGATGATTTTCGCAACCTCGGCGGCATTCTTCGGCGCTATCCCATTCTTCTGCACTTCATTTCCGATTCGCCACATGCTCACAGCCGGATTTATTTTCGGGGTGCCGCCGCCGTTGGCGTTAAGCCCATAGGCCTGGTAGAGGATCGAGAGAATGTTCGATCGCGTCACTGGATCAAATGCGGTCTGAACATTGAAGTTCGAAATCGGTATCGTCACCTTCAGCGGGTTCGTGCCTCCATTCCAGGCCGCATTAAGAAACGGCGTATGATTGCGGCAGAATCCTCCCGACCAGTCATACAGCGCGATGAAATTCATCTTCAGCCCCGTTCTGATGGTGTCCAGATCGTTGCGGCCCGGAGAGCCCCACAGCAATGAAAAGTCACTGTTCGCGAAATCGGTGTCGAAATATTTGCACATCACCGGGTTGGGGACACGAAGTCCGCTGAGGGTTTCCCACTGGCGCGGTATTGTTATAGTCCGAAGGCTCCGGCGTATACGCCGCTCCCAACAGCGGACGCGGTACCAGCTTCCACCAGGGACCGCTGCGGTCGTACCCGGTGAGGGCCTGAGCGGCTGACGACGAAGATCGCACCGCAAAAGAAAACAGCGATCAGCAGGCCCAACTTGACGCGGTCCGCAGCTCTCGATTCAGAATCATGAGATGCACCCATTATCGTTGCTCTTAGACCTCCTCTCCGCTGTGCGGAGAATACTTGAAGCCGTCGTTAGAGCAATGAACGCAGCTAGTCGGAAAAACATTCAATTTAAAAGGACTTTATCCCGTTTTGACGATTCAAGCCTGAAAACTCTCATTCCATTGCTCTATTTAGATTAAAGGAGATTCGCAGGTATGTAGATACATCGGACGAACTGCGCGAGACATTGTGGCCGAGCTGACGCTCCCAACCGCGATTCTTGTTGAATTTCAGGGTTGCTGAGGCTTGGTCGGTCACAGGACCAAAACCGTTTCGTGTCCGGGCTCGTAGATAAAGTGTGGACCGTTCAGTTTTAGAGAATTCCTGCGATGGTTTCGACCTCGACAAGTATTTGCTTACCAGCGGCGGCACGCGTCCTGAAGACTTTCGATTGGTCCGACCCCGGGCCGCGGCTCGATGACGAAGCGCTGTTCTGTCTGGGCTACATGATGGACATCGAGTCGCACACGATAATTTATCTGCGCGAGTTGCTGTCCACCGCCGTCGTCGAAGACGCGTCGATTACCGGCTTCCTTTCATGCTGGGCTTATGAGGAACATTTTCACGCGCACGTACTCAAACGGTTCCTCCAAAGTCAGGGGCTTACGATTGACGATCGGCGTTTCGCCGACTTGAGACGGCGCAAACCGGCCGATTACCTGGCGCAAAAGATCGCGCGCGTGGTCTCCGGAATGACCAGGCATTTTCCGGCGATCCACATGACCTGGGGCGCAATAAACGAATTATCGACCCTCACGGGTTATCGCGCGCTGATCGGCCGCACCTGACCATCCGCTGCTGGCCACGGTGCTGTCGCGCATCATCAAGGACGAACGCCGCCACTTCGCGTTCTACTTCAATCAGGCGCGCCTGCGCCTACGCCCGCGCGCTGCGCAATTACTTACCGGCGTGGCGTTGAGGAATTTCTGGAGCCTGGTCGGAAGCCCGGTTCGCGGCGATACCGACGCGCGCCGGCTATGCGCCTATCTGTTCGGGGATGAACATGGACCACGCCGGCTCGCTCAGCTCGATTCCATGGTGGCGCGTCTACCTGGTCTGCAATGGTTCAACCTGGCGTCCCGCTATTGTTTGGGCACGCCTCACGCGTTCTCTCCGCCCGCGCTCTCCGCTCAGCACTAACGGCCTCACGCTGAGCAGCACAGGGGGCAGGCGGATTGGATGCGGCCCTATTCAGCGAGCGGCAGCGCGAAGTGGACGCGCTCGGTCGCTACGCTGACGAGGTCCACCTTGGCGCCGCGTTCGGCGAAGGCGTTGATAATCTCTTCCACCAGCCATTCCGGAGACGACGCGCTCGCGGTCAGGCCCAGGGCGCGAACCCCTTCGAGCATCGGCGAGGTCACGTCCCTGATGGAATCGATGAGGTAGGCGCGCGCCCCGCGCATCCGGGCCACTTCCACCAGCCGATTGGCGTTGGAACTCTGCTTCGACCCGACCACCAGAATCGCGTCGCTGGCGTCGACCAGTTCCTTGACCGCGTTCTGCCGGTTCTGGGTAGCGTAACAGATGTCATCGGTTTTGGGCGTGGTTATCTGCGGATAACGGGTCTTGAGCGCCTCCATGATCTCCTGCGTATCGTCGACGCTCAGCGTGGTCTGGGTGACGACTGCAACCCGCGACGGATCCGGTATTTGCACCGTGCGCGCTTCCTCCACGGTTCCAACCAGCACCACCTTGCCGGGAGCGACGCCCACGGTGCCGTTGACCTCTTCGTGACCCGCGTGCCCGATGAGAATGACGGTGCGGCCTTCCTCGGCGTAGCGCGCGACTTCGAGATGGACCTTGGTGACCAGTGGACAGGTGGCGTCGATCACGCGCAGGCCGCGTTCGCGGGCCCGCTCCCATTCGCTGGGTGAGACCCCATGCGCACTGAAAATGACCCGTTGGCCGTTGGGGATTTTGTCCAGGCTTTCGACGAAAATCGCGCCCTCGGCCTCGAGCGCCTCGAGCACGAAACGGTTGTGGACGATCTGATGGCGGACATAAAGCGGGGGACCATAAGCCTTCAGCGCGTTGCGGACCGCTTCGACCGCGCGCTCAACGCCGGCGCAAAATCCGCGCGGCTGCGCCAGCACTACCCTTTCAATCGTCGTATCGCTTAAATGCATCGCTTTTGTCCGTTACTTGATAGTCGGTCCCGGATTGATTGTGCCTCACCGATGCGGATGACAAAAGAGCGGCGCCCCGTCGCGGGCGGCGTGGCCCTAGTGATTTCCATGCTCCGGATGATGCGCCTGGGGTGGATGGGAGGTCTGACAACCTACCCAGATTTCACCGCCTTCGAAATGTTCCTTCTTCCAAATCGGAACGATTTCCTTGATCCGGTCGATTAGAAACCGGCAGGCGGAAAAAGCTTCAGCCCGATGCGGTGCCGAAACGGCGATAGCCACCGACGCCTGGCCAATCTCGACCACGCCGATACGATGGGTGACCGCGGCGCGAATGATCCCGAATTGGCGGCCAGCCTCCTGGGCCAGCTTGCGCATCTCGCTCAGCGCCATCGGTTCGTACGCCTCGTACTCCAGCCGCAATACCCGCCGTCCGGAGTTCTCGTTGCGGGTAGTGCCCACGAACGTCGCAATCGCACCGGCCCCGGGATCCGCGACTGCGGCCTCCAAGGCAGCGATATCGATGGTCGCGCGCACAATCCGGACCGGCCCGATCACGCCCTCATCCAAGCCGCCGCTGACTGGGGGTATAAAGGCCACCTCGTCTCCGTCTCCCGGTCGAAAATCGCGTTTAACGTACTCCTGGTTGACGGCAAACGACAATGCCTCTTCCTGGCCCGCCAGCCCGGGAAACTCCCTGGTCAAGGCATGCCATACGTCGCCGACCGAGACCCCGTCGGAAAACTCGCGGTCGAGGTCGGAAGTCCCGGCGCGCTCGCGCAAGGTCGCGAACAATTTAAGCCGCAAATTCATACCAGCCCCAACTGATTTGCCATGTGCCCCAATTCCGGTAAGAGCAATTTCTCCAGCCCCAGACGGCAGGCCGCCGTCGATCCGGGCAACGAAACCACAATCTTACCGGCGCTGATACCGGCAACCGCGCGGCTTAGAAAGGCCGCCGAGCCGATTTCCTGGTAGGACAGCATCCGAAACAGCTCGCCGAACCCGTCGAGTTCCTTGTCGAAAAGTCCCTTGACGGCTTCGTAGGTCTGATCGCGCGGACTGATGCCGGTCCCGCCGTTGATCACGATCACGTCGAGTTCGGAGCGATGCGCGGTGACCGCCGCAGCAATCAGCTTGGGCTCGTCGGGCATGATTTCGTAATAGGCGACATCGTGGCCCGCCTCCCCGAGTAAATCGCGAATCAGTTTGCCACTGGTGTCGGTCTGCTCGGTGCGACTGTCGCTAACCGTAATCACTCCCGCCCTAAGCGGCCGGCTCGGACGATGCTTATGCTCGTGGACGGACATCGATGAGAATTATAGCACGCAGCGGATCTCGAAGGAGCGACCTCCAGGCAGGCTTACGAGCGCTCAATCGCTTTACAGGCTCTCAGCGCAAGCGGAGATTGAAGGCTTGACGGCCTTTTTCGCCCGGGCGGACTTCGAACTGAACCTCGTTGCCCTCACGCAGGTCATCGAACTGGATTTTGGGCGCCAGCCGGGAACGATGGAAGAAAACTTCGTCGCCGCCGTCGTCGGGAATGATGAAACCGAAACCCTTGTCCTTAACCACCTTCTTAATTGTGCCGTACACAAATGCCTCGTCTGTTCTTGCAAACTTGTCGACGCTCAAGGCCCGGCTCTGCGCGGGACTTCCATCCATATTCGGAAGCTTACCCGTCCCGGAGTTTATGTAAAGCGATTTGTTCGCCCCTTTTCATAGCTAAACCGCTAGCCCATGACCGTTGCCGTGAGCCGGACGGTTGGGGTTTCAAACAGAAAGGAAACGCTCTTGCTTAAGGCAGTAACTCTCAAGGAAATCGAGCGCATCTTCGAGATCATCGAACCGCTGGGCATCTCGCGCGAAGCGGTGGTGATTCCGCTGCGCCCCGAGCATCCCGGCCGGGTCCGGATACTTCCCAATGGGAAGCTCGAGATCGTGGTCGAGCGCGACGACGATCTCGATCAATGGATGGCGGGGCTTAGCGAGCGGATTACGGCTTTGATGAATCAAGCGGGCTGAGTTCGATCAGCATAACGCCCGCATCGACCATCTGACCCGGAGTGACCGCGATGGTCTTGACCTTCGCCGGCCCCTCGGCCGCGAGCGTGGTTTCCATCTTCATCGCTTCCATCGTGATCAGCGGCTGACCCGTCTTCCACCTGTTCGCCTTCGCGGACCATGATCTTCAGCACTTTGCCTGGCATCGGCGCCGTCACCATGGGAGTTGCCAGGCCGTGGCGCGCACCGCGCCGGTCAGCCTGCTGTCGGAAGGTGAAGGTGTGCGGGCCGACGCTGACCACGATCGATTCACCCACCCGCGCGGCGAACGCGCGCAGCCGCCGCCCCTCGTGATCGACCAGCATCGCGCCGTCGGGAAGCGGCTGCTTCGCCATCCTGGTCGTCGTCCCGTCGATCCGTGCCTCGATCACCGGATCGTCGCGATCGATCTCAATCTCGAATTCCCGTCCGGTTGAGGTCTCCCGGATTTTCACGCGCGGCTCCAAAGGTTGAACGAACCGAGCGACCCCCATGGAGAACTCGCGCGACGATCCACCGTCGGACCCGCTTGCTGCCGCCCGTGAGGCGACGGCAGGATTGCCTTGCGCGGCGAGTGCGGCGAGCACTGCCGCCGTCTCGATCGGTTGTTTTCGCGTGCGCCACCCGGGAATGAATTCGCCCACAAATCCGGTGGAGAAAGCTCCCCGAATGAAAGGTTCGCTGGACAATACATCGCGCAGAAACGATGCGGTATGTGTGACCCCCGCAAGCATGAACTCGTCCAGCGCGGCGACCGCGCGACGCCGCGCTTCCTCGCGGTCGCGTCCGTAGGCAATCAGCTTGGCGAGCAAGCCGTCGTAGTAGCTGCCAATCTGGATTCCGCGGGTTAAGAACGTATCGACTCTGACTCCGGGTCCGCCGGGGATCTGCAAATACAGGACCGGGCCGGCCGCGGGACGGAAATCGTTGTGCGCGTCTTCGGCATAAATCCGGCACTCGATCGCATGTCCGCGTGGCGGCTGCGGTTCAATGAGCGGTTGGCCGGCCGCGACGCTCAGTTGAGCGGCTACAAGGTCACAGTCGAAGCGCAATTCAGTTACCGGATGTTCAACCTGGAGGCGCGCATTAATTTCGAGAAAGAAGAACTCTTCGCCGTCGACCAGAAACTCGACTGTGCCGGCGTTTTGGTAATTGACCGCAGTGGCGAGCGCTGCCGCGGCGTCCAGCATCCTGGCCCGCAGCGCAGGAGCGATGCCGGGGGAGGGAGATTCTTCGATAATCTTCTGATGGCGTCGCTGGATCGAACATTCGCGTTCACCCAGCGTGATCACCCGGCCGCTTGCATCCCCAAGCACCTGGACTTCGACGTGGCGCGGAGCCGCCAGGTATTTCTCCAGGAAAAGGCGCCCATCTTTGAACGCGGCCTGAGCCTCGCGCGCGGCGGCCTCCAGCGCCGGACCCAGCGCAGCCTCGTCCTGCACCACGCGAATCCCGCGTCCGCCGCCGCCCGCCGCGGCCTTGATCATGATCGGGTAACCGGCTTGCGCGACAAAGCTGCGCGCCGTGGCCAGGTCCGCCGTCTCGGTACCCGCGACCACCGGGACGCCGACGCGTTGCGCCAGACGGCGAGCGCCCACCTTGTCGCCGGCGACGCTGAGAACTTCGGCCGGCGGCCCAACAAAGATCAATCCGCTGTTCTCTACCGCGCGGGCAAACTCGGCGCTCTCGGAGAGAAATCCGTAACCGGGATGGATTGCGTCCGCGCCGGATGCGGCGGCGGCTTCGAGAATAGCCGCAATGTTCAGATAACTGCGGAGCGCTTCGGGCGGTCCAATCAGCCGCGCTTCGTCGGCTGCGGCCACATGAGGCATGGCGGCGTCGGCCTCGGAGAAAACCGCCACGGTTTTAAGATCCATCGCGCGCGCGGTCCTGATGATGCGCAGCGCAATCTCGCCACGATTTGCTATCAGGAGTTTCTTGATCCTACGCGGTGTCATATCGGGTTCGTTCAGCGCGTTTCCTGTCCAGTCTGGGCCAGCCTACCACGCCAACGCGCGGCTGCCGATGTTTTCGAGCATGCGCCTGTGCGGCCGCCCGATCGCGCAGAAAAAATTCGTCAGCGGAGAATTTACAAAAAATTTTCACTCCGGTGGGGCAAAACAATTGACCCCCACGCGCATTGGATTATGTTTAATCTATTGTCCGTAACCCGCGCGGTCCGAATACGTTCTTCGATAACGCGCGAAACGAAGGAAATTTTTGCATGAGGGAGCATCCGAGTTAGATGGCGCAAGAGACTTCCGCGGTTCGCACCGTATATGATTTCCCCGTCGCCGCCCATCTTTGCAGCGACGGGAGGGTCCACTACACCAAGTTGATCAGACGGGCGCGCGCCGAGCAGCCCCAAGGGATCTGCCCGCACTGTCAAACCCTCTTTCAATACCGAAAGCCCCAGCCCCAGAGACCGGGCCGGGGCGCTACGCACGCATAACCGGGTGCCGCCTCGTTCGGCGGTAGCCTGGAATCGAACATAAACTGATTAGCTACTCCGGGGACGGCGGAGAGGTGTCTCCGTCCGGTGCCGTGCTGCGCAGTGGGGTCTTGGCGACGCCGTCATTTGACGGAATCAACCACGGTCGACGATGGTGCCCTGCTCCGCGGTGCCCGCCCAAGTTGATGTTCATGTTTGCGCACCAGGACCAGCGAGTCGCCACGATAAAAGCGGTCCTTGGCGGTGCCGATATATTGAAATCCTTTGCGCGGATTGAACCACACCGAAATGTCTGGGATGAACGGCTTCGCTACGTAGTTGAGCCATCCCAGGTCAGGCGTCAGTCCCATCTGCGCCAACTCGCCCGGATACATGCTCCAGTCGCGCGACGCCATCCTCCAGCTTGGCGTCGATCGTATAAATGGTGGGTTTGGGAGCGCAGTCAAAGACATGAAATATCACAGCTTGATCGCCCACCTTTAGCGCATATTGCAGCGGCACCACCGATGCTGCGCCAACGTAGGTGTCGGAAGGAAAATCCAGAGTGTCCTCGTAATTGCTGTCATCGTATTGGTTGCTCCAGCGGCAGGAAGCGGCGCCGGACTCAACGTCCGCCTTCTCGATCAGTTGCGGAGAACCATTGCTGTTAAGGTAGTTGGCCTGGAAAGATTTGAGCAACGGAAGCGGGTTGGGGCGATGGTACTGGAGCACGACTTTCTCCCAATCGCGTTGACCGTCCAGATACCGGGTATCACCCAGGATTTCGACCGTTTCGCCGGACTGCTTTACGGTAAAGTGCGCGTGCCCGATCACTGTTTTGCGATCCGCGACCGTACACGGTCAGGTCGACCGGAGATGCGAGCATCTCCTGAAGATTCACCGAAGCGGCGGCCCTCGATTTGCCGCTTACAGAAAGCAGCACCGCCATCAGCAGCAAAATAACAAGGATCGATTTCGTCATACCGCTCTGCCGATGCGTATCGGCTTCTCCACTCGATTGGCCCAATTGTTCAGCGCCCATATAGAAATAATGGCATCGATCAGAGTGTCGGGGAACTAGCAGGTTCCGCGGCGGTAAATATCCGTCACTGCTTGCTTGTCAGACCTCGGGCCGCGAAGCTTGATTGCATGCTTGACTCATGGCTGGAGGCAAGTCCGCGCTTGCGTGGTGCGCAATCGCGCGCCGCGGCAATCCTTTATAAGGCCGGGGTCCGCGCCGATTATGCAACGGCCGCCGGCGGACTATTGGGCATGCTGTCGGGACTCGCCTTTGCCTGGGGATACAATGCGGCCGGACTGGCCGCGTTATGGCTCAGCGCTCTGCTCGATGCGGTCGATGGAACTATCGCCCGCGATTTCGAAGGTTCCACGCTTTTCGGAGGGGTGCTGGATTTGAGTTTGGACCGCGTGGTGGAAGCCGCCGTTTTGCTGGGTATCGTCTGGCATCGCCCATTCCTCAACTTTGCCGCCCTGTCCGTGCTGGCGAGCTGGTACATCAACATAACGGTCTTTCTTGCCGTGGGCGCCGCGCTCGGAGCCGGTGCGAAACTGATCCATTACCCGCCGGGTCTGGTCGAGCGCACCGAGGCGTTCGTGTTGTTCACTCTCCTGGTCTTCACCGGGTCAGTCGGCATCTATCTTTGCTACGCCTACGCGGCGGCGGAGATCCTGACTGCGCTTCAGCGGGTTGCCTTCGCGCGGCGCGAGTTGCGCCAGACCTGAAATACGCGCCCGTCTCTTGTGAAACCGTCACAGTGCGAGGCGGATTTGGGCGCATCGGGAAAAGGGGTTGCTTCGTCAAATAGGTTGTCTTAGTTTCGCCTCTGGTCAGGCTTCCGCAGGATAACGAGCGTTCATTAACCCGGCCAGATCCGGACCCGCGTCAAGGCTCGTCATTTTCGGTGCCGCCAGAACATATGTAGCCGTTGGTTGCCGTTCGATTTCGAGCCACGCACAGGTGAGTTTTATGGATTTCGATCTGAATGAGAATCAGGAAGAAATGCGCAATGCGCTACGGACTTTGCTGCAAGGCGCCTGCGACATCCGCCACGTTCGTCAGGTCGCATACGACGGTGACGGACGCGACCCGGGTCTGTGGAAGGCTTTGGCCGATGGCGGCTGGACGGCACTGATGGTACCGGAGGCAGAAGGCGGCTCGGGCTTGCGCTTTGAGGATTTCATCGTAGCTGCTCGAGGAGTCCGGACGCGCGGTACTTCCGGTCCCGCTGACCACTACGCTGGTGGCGGGGCGAGCAATCGAGAAAGCGTCCGCCGGCGGCGCGCGTAGCGATCTGCTCAAACAGATCGCCACCGGCGCGACCAGTATGACGCTGGCCCTGGGCGAGGGCATCAAGGCCGAGGCCGCCGGCGCCAACTGGAAGCTCAGCGGCAAGCTGGAGTTCGTTCCTTATGGTCCGCTGGCCGCAAGCGCCCTGGTGGAGGCGAAACTTCCCGACGGCAAGAGCGGCCTGTTTGTCGTGCCAACCGCCAGCGCCGGAATTGGCTGGCTCGACCTCGACGTGATGGACCGCACGGTGCGCCAATATGAAATGAGCCTCAACGGCGTCAATGTGCCCGGTTCCGCCGCGCTGTTCGGCAAAGCAGACGCATCGGCGGCGATCGATACCCTGATTTGGGAATGGCGCGCCGCGCTGGCGGCCGAGAGCCTGGGCGTGGCCGAGAAGATGATCGAGATGTCAGTAGCCTACGTCAAGGAACGGGTCCAGTTCGGAAAACCGGTTGGTTCCAACCAGGCGGTCAAGGTGCGGATCGCGGAGATGGGCGCGGTAGCCGATCGCCTGCGTTCCGCCGTGTACTACGCGGCCTGGGCGATCGACAGCGGGGTAGCCGAGCGCAAGGTGGCGATTGCGATGGCCAAGGCGGCGGCGTCTACGCCGGGCGCGTTTCTTGGCAGCCAGGCGATCCACGTGCATGGCGGAATCGGTTTTACCTGGGAGTACGACCTGCATCTGTACTTCAAGCGCATCAAGAGCAACGAACTGCTGCTCGGCGACACTTCGGCATCATTGCAACAGATCGCCAACGAAGTCCTATAGCCGCAAATCAATCTTCGACAGCAGATCAGCCGGCCGCCACCATATTGCCAGCCCTTCGCACATCGGCGTGAAGGGCTGGCGTTTTTCGGATTGCCGGCGGGCCGGAAGGTTGCGGCTAATCCGCTTTCGCGAACAGCTTCATGAACGATTCCCATGAGGCCGGAGGATGCTTGAGCGTCTCCAGGTTCTCGGCGGCATGATCGGCTGATTTCATTCCGACCAACGACACGTTGACGCCGGGCGTTGACCGTACGAACTGAATCGATCGCTGCGCATCGGTGCGCAGACCCTCCATCGCGCCCGCCACCATGTCTGGAAGACCCGCAGTCAGACGGCCCTGCAAAAGCGAGGCGCTCGCCCATACCGCAATCCCTAAGACGCGCGCCGCCTCGAGCACCGTGAGGTTCTGATCCTCGCCGGTGACCTTCTGATTGGGCATCGTGAAAGCTTCCGGCATCGCCAGACTATAAGGGAGCTGGATGACTTTAAAATGATGGTTGGGGCCGCCCACCTGCGCGGCAAGGTCGACCAGTTCCTGCAACGACAGATAATCCTTGTTGTCCGGACGCACCCGGTACCCGTTCCAGGTCGCAGTGCCATAGACACCGATCACGCCGTCGGCGACTTTGCGTTCCAGAAGTTCGAAGACCAGCCGCACGCGGCGCACAAATTCCGTTGGTCCTACCGCCGCCAACTGCCCTTCGGGATTGTGGAGAAAATAGACGTCGAGGGTCTCCAGTCCCAAGTTGGCGCAACTCTGCCCAATCATCGCGTCAAGGTATTTCGGGGTCATGCAATGCGAGTTATCGACCAAATCCTGCGGGCCGATAAGCCCGGTCTTCACGAATGCCTCCTGGAAATACGCGCGCGGGTCGGCCGGCATCTCGCCGTCGAACGTGATGTATCCGCCCTTGCTCGCGACGATGACTTCGTCGCGCCTTACGCGCCCTTCGTTCAACAGGTCCCGGATGGCAGCGCCGATCACTCGTTCGCTGCGCTGGAAGCGGTAATTGACGGCGCTATCGATCACATTGACGCCGCCGCTGATTACGTCCCGGGTCGCCTCCCGATACATCTCGTCGGTCTCACGGTCCGTTTCTCCCAGATAGGTGCCCATTCCCAGCGATGAAGCAGCCAATCCAAACATCGGGCGAAAATTGCCCGGCAAGTTGGGGAAGCGCGCCGCATACGCAGCCGTCGCCTCAGGAGTCGCTCTCCCGGTTATCATAAGAGTTCCCTTTTTGGCCGGAAGGCTCCGGCTGGAGGTTGGGCGCAGCTAAGCCGCACGCGTTGACGGATCGTGGATCAACTGAACGACGACGCCGTCGGGATCTTTGATGTAGAAGGAATAGGTGCCATCGCGATGGTGGCGCAATGGTTTGACGATCTCGAGTTTGTGCTCCTGCGCCCAGGCGAAGTCACGCCTCAAGTTGGCTGAGTTCGGCGACAAAAAAGCCAATATGATCCAGCGACTGTATCCCGCTGGCCGCTTCCAGGCCGGCTTCCCGATGTAGCGCGAGGTTGTCCGATCCGGAACTCAGGTAGGCGTTATCCGGATCAGGCTGCCAAACTACCCGCATCCCGAATACTTCCGCATAGAAGCGCTTGGACCGCTCCACATCGGCAACGCGCAACGCGACGTGGCGAATTCCTTGAGTCTCAATCACGTTTCTTTCCTGGTTTTAGCCTGTTGCGCAGCACTCACCCCGCGGTCGAATTAGCGCGTTTTTCGCGTTCGGCAGCCCTCAGCTTACACCTGGGCGCGCGCCGTGGGGACCCCAGCCAGGCGGAAAGCGGTCTGAAGGGTGGTTTGACACAAGCGACAGGGCGGCACTAAATTAAAACGGCATCCCAAAATGACACCATGTTCCAGGAGAACCTCGCGAGAGGGAAAATAACAACCCCATGGTTCGACGTGACAAGACCAATTACGTCATCCAATCGGTGGCGCACTCGCTCGATGTGTTGGAGCAGTTCTCCCGGGACGTGGACGAGTTAGGTGTCACGGAATTATCCAAGCGGCTCAAGCTGCACAAAAACAACGTCTTTCGGTTGCTGGCCACGCTGGAGGCACGCGGCTATATCGAACAGAACCGCTCCACCGAGAACTATCGGCTTGGCATCCGCTGCTTGAATCTGGGCCGCAGCTATATCAACCACATGGGCCTGGTCCGCCAGGCCCGGCCGATTTTATCCGAACTGGCAAGGAAATGCCGCGAAAGCACTTTCGTCGGTATCGTGCGGCGCGATGGGGTGGTGCCGCTGGAGGCGGCGGAACCCGAAGATCGGGTGGTGAAGATCACGCCACCGATCGGCGATGCGCTGCCGCTACACTGCACCGCATCAGGCAAGGTATACCTCGCGTTTGAAGCGGACGAAGAGCTGAAGTCGATGCTACCCGATTTGCTTCGCACCCATACCGGACAAACGATTACCGATCGTGCCGCGCTGATCGAGCAATTGGCCGGAGTGGTTGGCAGCGGATACGCGGTGGATAACGGCGAATATATGGAAGACGTCTGCTCGATCGCGGTGCCGATTCGCGATTACACGCGCAGTGTGGTCGGTTCGCTCGCGGTGGCTGGTCCGACCTATCGAATCCCAGCCGAACGGGTGGCCAACGAAATCGCGCCGATTATTCTCGAAGCCGGCCACGAACTGTCACGACGCTTGGGCTACAACGAATAGTTGCCCGGCTATATAACAAACATCAACCCTCGCGGACCCTTGACAGCGCTTTTAGGTCATTTGACTGAATCCGGCGCGGTTGTTACTTTCCCATCCGCCTGTCAGTTCCGGTCCGCTCTGAGGTATCCGGCTGGTCCGGAAGGGTTGCCAGGCGCTGTGCTTCGCATAGCGGATAATCCAAGGAGCAAAGTTCGTGAAAATTCTGGTACCGCTAAAGCGCGTTCCCGATCCCGCGACTACGATCAGAATCCTCGCCGATGGTTCCGGCATCGCGACCGATAACGTCAAATGGGTCATCAATCCTTTCGACGAAATCGCGATTGAAGAGGCCCTGCGTATCAAGGAGCGCCTCAAGACCGGAGAAGTAGTGCTGCTCACAATCGGCCAAAGCAACTGGCAGGAACAGCTCCGCACCGGGCTTGCGATGGGCGCCGACCGGGCCAAACTGGTCGTCACTGACAAGCCACTGGACACTTTGGCGATAGCCAGGGTGCTCGCCAAGATCGTCACCGAGGAGCAGCCCGGGATGGTAATTCTGGGCAAGCAGGCAATCGACGACGACTCCAATCAGGTGGGCCAGATGCTGGCCGAAATCCTCGGCTGGCCGCAAGCGACTTTCGCCTCCAAAGTCGAAATCGATGGCGACAAATGCACCGTGGTCAGGGAGGTCGATGGCGGCCTGGAAACGATCGCCTTTCCCTTGCCGGCCGTTATCACCACCGACCTGCGTCTGAATGAGCCGCGCTATGCTTCGCTGCCGGGAATCATGAAAGCGCGCAAGAAAGAGCTCAAGGAAATTCCCGTCGACAGCCTGGGCGTGGACCTGACTCCGAAATTGAAGATAAAGGCGCTCAAGGCGCCGCCCAAGCGCCAGGCTGGACGCAAAGTGGGATCGGTCGAAGAACTGGTCAAGCTGCTTCACGATGAGGCCAAACTGATCTGAATTAGCGCGGCGCGCACCCGCTTCGACGCGGCGCGCGGTTCAACCGCATTATCCGGGAAGTGACGACATGGGTGACGTTTTAGTTTTTGCCGAATATCTGCACGAGCATTTTCCTAAATCGACGCTGGTCGCGATTAATGCCGGCTTGGAGATGGCGCGCAAGCGCTCGGTGCAATGCGTGGTGGCAGTGCTGGGAGAAAATGTCGATGCCTTAGCCCAGACCGCGGCGAAGTACGGCGCCGCCAAGGTCATCGCGCTGGAACATCCGGCGTTAAAGAATTACCTGGCTGATGCGTACGCCCAGGCCCTGGCCAATCTGATCAAGAGCATCGGTGCCGAATACGTGATGGCGACGGCCACGGCGCGCGGCAAGGATCTGCTGCCGCGCCTGGCGGCGCGTATGGACGCTCCGATGGCGTCGGACATCATCACTATTAATGACGACGGCACGGTCATCCGGCCGATGTACGCGGGCAACGGCATGGCCACGGTCGAGATGGACGGACCAGTCAAGGTGATCTCGGTGCGCGCAACCGCGTTTGACGCCGCCCCTGAAAGCTCTACTCCTTCGCCAGTGGAGAAGGTCGCCGCGGAAATCGATCCGGCATCGCTCAAGATGCAATTCGTGGTCTTCAACGAGATCAAGAGCGATCGTCCGCAATTGACCGAAGCGAAGATCGTCATTTCGGGGGGCCGCGGGCTCAAGTCCGGCGAGAACTTCAAGACCGTGCTCGAGCCGCTGGTCGACGTCGTCGGCGCCGCGATGGGCGCCAGCCGCGCCGCGGTCGATGCCGGTTTTGTGCCCAACGATTTGCAGGTCGGCCAGACCGGCAAAGTGGTGGCGCCGGACCTTTATGTGGCGGTCGGTATCTCCGGCGCGATCCAGCATCTGGCGGGAATGAAGGACTCCAAGGTTATCGTCGCGATCAACAAGGACGAGGACGCACCAATCTTCAGCGTCGCCGACTACGGACTGGTGGCCGACCTGTTCAAAGCAGTCCCCGAGATGGCGGAAGAGGTCCGCAAGCTCAAACAATCTTAACCTGACGAAGGCTGAGATGGCTCGGAGAATGCACACCAGCCGCGCGGCTCTGAACCGGCCTCTTGATCCTGAGAATGGTGCCGTGACGCTCAGCACCCTTCAGAAGGCGGCTGCCGTCGTCGGCCGTGAGATTCGCTTCGAACTCGTGTAGCGCCCGGGCGTGACTGCTCCGATCCAAAATCCTGCACGACGCATCCCACAACCGGCCACGAAGAGGCGCCATCCTTTGAGCGTCGCCGATTACCGAAGATGTCGTGAGAGGTCCCCGAGCTTAAACAATCTCACTGCACCGTTACGATTGAACTTCCCGCCGATGATCTGATTAAAGTGCTCAGATCAGATTGAGCGCTTCGGACGCAACGCATACTTCGCTCCGCTCAGCGCGGCGCGACGCTAGCTTCGGTAAGAGAATGAAATGAACCAGCAGGTTACGCGCCAGATCCTTTGGAACATACCGCCCGCCTTTATCGTTATCATGTACGCCCTGCTGGTTTTGCTGGGCGCCGCGTTCGTTTATGCCGGGATGTACTGGTACCGGCGCATCGCGCTCGGAACCAGCGATGATCGTTTCGACCAGATCCTGCGCCGAACGCTGCTCGCGGCGCGCGACTCGCTCGGACAGGGTTACGTGGTGCGCGAGCGCTGGGGCTGGATGCATTACAGCTTCTACACCGCATTCATCGGCCTGTTCATCGGCACCACTATCGTCCTGATCAACAGCGATCTGCGCGAACTGCTCGGATTATTCGGTTTCAATCTGTACTTCTACTATGGAAGCTTCTACCTGTTCTTCAAAGCATTCATGGATACCTTCTTCCTGATGCTGATCGGCGGAGTGCTGGCAGCCGCCGCGCGCCGATTCCTGGCGAAACCGCGGCTGCTGGCCTCGCCACCGGTCGACAAGATGCTCGACAACCTGGAGAACTACCTGGGCTACTGGTATCCGCTGCTGATGCTGGTGCTGGTTGGAATCACGGGGCTGATGCTTGAGGGCGCGAGAATCAACGCCACCCATCCCAACTTCACCGAATGGGCCTATGTGGGGCGGCGCTTGGGCCGGGTCGAGGGCGCGCTCGGCGCCGGCGCAACGTTTCATCGCGGACTGTGGCTGGTGCATGTGCTGTTGGTCTATGGGCTGCTGTTCGCGTTCCCATTCTCCAAGGTGCGCCACTTTGTGATCGCTCCGATCAATCTGTTCTTCCGCAACCTGGGGCCGCGCGGACGCCTCAAGCCGATCAAGGACTTCGAAAACGCGGAGACTTTCGGGGTCTCGCAAGTCGAGCAATACACCTGGAAGCAACTGCTCGACATGGCCAGTTGCCTGGAATGCGGGCGGTGCACGATCAACTGCCCGACAGCGACCACGGACAAGGCGCTCAGCCCCAAGAACCTGGTGATCGTTCAGCGCGAGCATCTGCTGGCCAAGTCCGATTTCCTGCTCGCCGCGCGCGCCAACGGCTCCGCCGAGGGCGAGGCGCCGCTATGGGAAGGTCCCGACATGATCACCCAGATCGCTACCGAGCAAGCGGTGTGGGACTGCACCAATTGCGGATGGTGCGAAGAGGGATGCCCGGTCGGAATCGAGCATATCCAGCGTATCGACGACATGCGCCGCCATCTGGTGCTGATGGAGAGCAGGTTTCCGCAGGAGGCGACGGCGGCGTTCAAGGGTATCGAAGTGCAGGGTAATCCGTGGGGAATCGCGCAGGAGAAGCGGGCTGAATGGGCCGAGGGCCTCGATATCCCCGAGATGGCTGATCTGAAGGATCCCACCGATATCGACGTGATGTACTGGGTCGGATGCGCCGGCTCCTACGACGAACGCAATCAGCGCGTCAGCCGCGCCTTTTCAAGCGTGATGAAAAAGGCGGGCGTGCGGTTCGCGATGCTGGGCAACGAGGAGCTGTGCACGGGCGACCCGGCCCGGCGCCTGGGCAACGAATATCTGTACGCTACGATGGCCGCGCAAAACCTGGAAACCATCAACCGCTACAAGCCCAAGCGCATCGTAACCCAGTGTCCCCATTGCTATCACAACCTTAAAAAGGAATATCCCGATTTCGGCGAAGTTGGATATGAAGTCGTTCACGAAGCCGAATTCATCGACGAGCTGATGAAGGCCGGGCGCCTCAAGCCGGACAAGGCGATTAATCGGC
The DNA here is from genome assembly GCA_963824565.1 of uncultured Pseudomonadota bacterium. GTDB lineage: Bacteria > Desulfobacterota > Binatia > Binatales > Binataceae > JAJPJA01. The sequence goes on from CAWGQB010000016.1 coordinate 286,835, forward strand.
GCGTCACCTACCACGATCCATGTTTCATGGCGCGTCACGATCGCAAATGGAACAGCGCGCGGCAGGCGCTGGGGGCGATTCCCGGCGCCGAAGTCACCGACGTCGATCAGTCAAAGAATCGCACCTACTGTTGCGGCGCGGGGGGCGGATGCATGTGGAAAGAAGAAGTCGGCGGCCATCGCATCAACGCTGAACGCTTAAACCAACTGACCAAGGCCAAGCCCCAGACAGTCGCCACCGGCTGCCCCTTCTGCATGACCATGATGACCGACGCAATGAAGGCGCAATCGCTGGAAGAGACCATGGAAGTGCGCGACCTCTCAGAACTGGTCGCCGAAGCCACCGGCGCGTCGACGAAGTAGCGGAAACCGGCAGCCTTTCATTTTTACGAAAAGGTTTAAACGAAGGAAAAATCAGCTCTTGTCCGGTGATGAGCTTCACCGGTCCGCATCCTATTGACGGCTCAGGACGTCTGTTCTCCAAGGTCTCATATGCTAAATTTGAAATAGCGAGACGGTCATGAGGCGTGGAGGGTTCCTGAATTTCGCGCGCCCAATGATTTTCGCTCCAAGATTAAGCTTCCAGCTCAAGAGGCGCGGCATGGATGGACTGGTTCGCATCGCAAACGTAGTATCCTTGAGTAGCGACGCATAAGGAAGAATAGACGAATAGGAACTACTTACATATGTTGTCAAGCCTAAGTAACAAAAAGCTGAATAGAGACGTCGCAGCATCTTATTAAGACCATCTGAAGCTGCGGTATTACGATATTAAGATGAGCGTACCTGAAGATACGTCATTTCGCGATGTTCCTGTCGCATGGGAACCGCGTCGTCGCAAAGCCGCTCGCATGGCGATTGTGACCGGGATCGAAAGATGCGCGGGATGGATGCATCGTGCCCAACGCGTCGTGCCGTCGAAATCCCCGGTCAAGGTGAACCTGGGCAGTGGTCTGTTTGTGGCTCCAGGGTGGGTCAATATCGACGGGAGCATAAAGGCGCTTATTAAGGGCTGGCCCACCCTTTTGCTTCGCCGAATTTATCCATTGATCGATACTTCCGGCACTTCGGAGCAAGAATTCATCACGCTGCTGCGCGAGAACATTTTCATTCATCACGATTTGAAATACGGAATCCCCTTGCCGGATTCCTGCGCCGACTTCATCTACTCCTCGCATATGCTTCACCATCTCTATCGCGATGACGCCAGCAAGCTATTGCGTGAGGTCCTGCGGGTGCTGAAGCCGGGCGGTACAATCCGGTTGGCGGTCCCCGACCTTGAATACATCTTCTCGCTTTATCAGCAGGGCAACCGCGAGAAGGCGCTGGGATATATTTTCTATTCGAAGCCGCGCGGCGATTTGTTCACCCGGCGCTATCAATATGATTACAGCTTGCTCAGCGCGCTGCTTGGCGCTGCCGGATTCGTCGATATTCGCCGCTGTTCTTTTCGCGAGGGCAAAACCCCTGACCTGGAAAGACTCGATCGCCTACCAGAACAGTCGCTCTTTGTGGAAGCGCGACGGTTCACCCCCTCAGTGCATGAGCTACGGTCACAGGGGATTAGCAATTAGTTGAGCGCCGCCGCAGGCATTAATAAATTGCTTTGAAGCAATCCGGCCCGATCGGAATTGCCTGAAGTGCTCATGCGCCGGGATCGTATCAAGGTCCTGAACGCGCGGCGAGCACCGGTTAGTCGTTAGCTAGCGCACTACTCCTTCTTGCGACTCAACCGCGAATCCATTGCCACGTTGGCGCTTGCTCAGTCGAACCTTGATTAACTAAAGCGTATTATCGGTATTCCTTCCAACATTCGCAGATACCTCTTCTCGCTGTCCGGAAAACGCACTCGTAAACGGTCTGCCACGGTGCCGCGTCCAAGATTCAGAACCATCACGGCAAAGAACACCGCAAAAGGAGAAATGATCATGAAGCGACTGAAAATAGCATCGGCGATGGTTGCAGTCCTGCTTATAGGTACGCTCCTGGGAGCGGGCACCAGCTCGGCAGACCCTTGGCAGCGCCATCACCCGCGCCGGGTAGAGGTGAACTCGCGGCTGCGGAACCAAAACCGCCGGATCGATGCCGGGCTCAAGGACCACCAACTGACCAGGGGCGAGGCGCATCAATTGCGCTCCGAGGACCGCAGCATACGGCATCAGGAGAGGTTCGATGCCGCCGAGCACGGCAGCCATATAACCAAAGCCGAGAAACGCCAATTGAACGGGGAAGAAAACGGCATCAGCGGCCAGATCCACGCCGATCGAGTCGAGGGTAATTAGTTTGGCTTTGGCGGGTTATCCGAATGAGTATCACGTCGATTCGAGCTGGCGCGCCCGGCGGATCGCCACTCGAATCGTCCACTCCTCCATAAAATCCTTGTGGGAGAGGCGGTTGCTTCCGTGCGATGCTGAAACATGAGTTCATCAAACAGCCTGATGGTCCGCTTGAGCGCGGAGGAAATCATGGTCCCTTATCCCGTCTACGCTGCTCCGCACGGCATCGCTACTGCAACTAAGAATGTCGACAATAGCTCGCAACAGACTCAAGAAGACGGACCTATTTGACGGTTACGTTGCGCAGCCGTAACAGCAGCCATCGTTAGTCTCCGATATCGGAACCGGCCAGCTTACTTGGATCAATCCCACGACGTAGTCTCCAGCTTCGCCGGTTTACGAGGCCGGCAGTTGCAACTTGTCAGCCCTCGCCCAAGTTTCAAAAGGCGCTACCTCGCCCTACACACGGATGCAAATCTTGCCGAAATGGCGTCCGCTTTCCAGAAATGCCAGCGCTTGCGCGGCCTCGTCGAACTGAAAGGTGCGGTCGATCACCGGGCGCAATCGATTGATCGCGATCGCGCGGTTCATCGTCTCGAACATCTCCAATGAGCCGACGAAGATACCCTGCAGACGCACCCCTTTGGTGATGACCGGGCCGGGATTGAACTTTTCGCTGAAGCCGCCGAGGACGCCGATCAGGCTGATAAACCCGCCATAGCGAACCGCCCGCAATGAGCGCGTCAAGGTTCCGGCCCCGCCGACCTCCACCACGTGGTCGGCGCCGACTCCGCCGGTCAGATCCAAAACCCGCTTGTCCCAGTCCGGAGTTGTCTTGTAATTGATCACTGCGCTGGCGCCCAGCGACTTGAGCCGCTCGATCTTCGATTCGCTTCCGGTGGTGGCGATAACTCTCGCGCCGCATAGCAACGCGAGCTGCAGCGCGAAGATTGAGACGCCGCCGGTGCCCATGACCACAATCGTGTCACCGGATTTGATCCGCCCTTCGGTCACCAACGCCTGCCACGCGGTCAATCCCGCGCATGGCAGCGTGGCCGCCTCATCGTAGGAAAGATGCTCCGGTATCCGCACCACGCCGTGCTCATGCAACGCGACGTACTCGGCCAGCACTCCGTCGATCGATTGTCCCAGCACGGTGCGGAACGCCTGCGGGGTTAGCGGTCCCGACACCCATTCCTGAAAATATGTGCTCGCCACGCGGTCGCCGGCCTTGACCGATTTGACGGCTTCGCCGACCTCAACCACTTCGCCGGCGCCATCGCACAGTGGAACCAGTGGAGCGTTGCGGGGCACTTTGCTGATGATGAGGTCGCGATAATTGAGCGACGCCCCCCGGATTCTCACCAGCACGTGTCCGCGCCCCGGCGAAGGCTTTGGCCGCTCGACCATCGCCAATGTCATCGATTCCGATTCGTTTCGCAGTTCGTAAGCTTTCATATTTTTTCTTTCTAGGGTTGGCGCGGCTCGACCACCGGCGCCATCTGCTTTTGCAAGTCGTCGAATTCGGCGTCGCCGACGATCTGCTTGACCGTAAGCTGGTCCGTGTATTCGCTGATGGTTTTTATCTTTCCGTCCGCGAGCTCAAAGAAGAAGCAATAGTCGTTCGCATAGGGCTTGCCGCTGGGAGTCGTTGCCCGGTTGGTCATTTCGATGATCACGGTGTCGCCGTCGCAGTAGGTCCGGCGAATCTCGGTTTGATAGCCCTTGAGCATGCCCGCCGACGACCTCGCCAGATGGAGGATCGACTGCTTGCCCTTGATCTGGCCCCCTTGTGGAAGCTTCCAGATCACGTCCTCCGGCATCGCCGCGAAGACGGTTTTCATATCACCACGGGCAAATGCCTCCCAGATGCCGCGGACGAAGTCGATCTTTTGTTGCCGGTCCATATCAGCCTCCTGCGTTGACGTTGTGATCTCAAGGCTTCCGGAACGAAGCTTGGCGCGAGTGTAATCGAACTCGCAAAAAAGCTATAGAGAGCCGATGGCTAGCGAATTTGATGGGCCGAGGTCGCCGCTGGCGCGCTACCGGGTGCTTGACTTGAGCGACGAGCGGGGCCTGTTGTGCGGGCAATTGCTCGCGGACCTCGGCGCGGACACGATTGTGGTCGAGCCGCCGGGCGGCTCTTCGGTAAGGCGCCTGGCTCCTTTCTATGAGGACCGTCCCGATCCCAACGGCTCGCTGTATTGGTGGGCGTACAATCGCAACAAGCGCGCAATCACGCTGGACTTTACCGCGCCCGAAGGTAGGGCGCTGTTTCTCCAAATGGTTGCCGGCGCGGACTTTCTGATCGAATCCGCAACCCCTGGATACATGAACGGCCTGGGACTCGGATATGACGATCTGGCCAGGATTAATCCGCGCCTGATCTACGTTTCGATTTCGCCGTTCGGGGGCAGCGGTCCCAAGGCCGGATGGGCGGCCAGCGATCTGACCGTGATGGCGGCCGGTGGACCCCTGGCCCTGACTGGAGATGACGACCGTCCGCCCCTGCGGGTTTCGGTGCCGCAAGCCTACCTGCATGCGGCCGCCGACGGCGCGCTCGGCGCGATGATCGCTCATTTCCATCGCGTGCGATCCGGCCGCGGCCAGCACGTGGACGTATCGGCCCAGCAATCGGTGACGATCGCGATGCAATCCGGCGCGCTCGCCACCCATTTCAATGCCACACCGTTCCGGCGTCATCGCGGGGGGCTGCGCCTGGGAACGATCGAGAACCAGGTCATCTGGCCGGCCAAGGACGGTTACGTGACTATGGCGGTCGCCTTTGGTGCGAATGTCGGGATGTTCATGAAGCTGGTACACAAGTTCCTCTATCAACGCAGCCAACAACCGGACGCGGAACCGGAAGTCAAAAGCCTTGGCGCACTGATCGCCAATGACCAATGGCCGGTGGAGGCGCGCGAGCAAATTATCGCGGCGGTACGCAGCTTCACCGAGAAGCATACCAAGGCCGAATTGATGGAGATCGCGCGCGAACACGGACTGCAATTGGGGTCGCTGGAGACGATCCCCGAGGTGTTTGCCAACCCACAGTTCAAGGCTCGAGGCTTCTGGCGGACGCTGGAGCATCCGGAGAACGGACACGCGTTTGCGTACCCCGGGCCGTTCGCCAGGTTCAGCGCGACTCCGATCGCGTATCGGCGCCGGCCACCCACCGTCGGGGAGCACAATCGCGAAGTCTATATCGATGAAATGGGATTGGGCGAAGAGCGGATGCGCGAGCTGCAGGCGGCGGGAATTATTTGATGACGGCGGAAAAGCCGCTGTCGGGCGTGAGGATCTGCGATTTCACCTGGGTGATGGCGGCGCCGGCGGCCACTCGCATGCTGGCCGATTTCGGCGCCACCGTGGTGCGAATCGAGCCCGCCATACGCTACGACCCGGGGCGCACCCAGCCGCCCTTTCGCAACAACGAAGTGGGCCCGGAAAACTCCGCGATGTGGAACAATATAGGGGCGGGAAAACTCGGCATCGCGCTCGACCTCGGCCGTCCGTCGGCGCGTCGCGTCGCCATTGACCTGGTGCGATGGGCGGGCGTGTGCATGGAATCGTTCGCGCCGGGAACGATGGCCAAATGGGGACTCGATTACGAATCGCTGCGCCAGGTCAGGCCCGGCCTCATCATGGTCAGCAGCAGCCTGATGGGCCAGGACGGACCGATGGCGGATTATTCCGGATGGGGCTTTATGGGCGCGGCGATGGCCGGGTTCCATGGCCTGACCGGATGGCCCGACCGGGCGCCTTCGGGCCCATTTCATTCCTATACCGATTACGTCGTTCCGCGCATGACTGCGATTGCCCTGCTGGCGGCGCTTGATTACCGGCGCGAGACCGGCGACGGACAATACATCGACTTTTCGCAGATCGAGGCCGCGACGCATTTCCTCGCCCCGGCGTTGCTCGACTACTCGGTCAACCGCCGCGCGCAAACCCGCGTCGGGAACCGCGATCTGAACTTCGCTCCGCATGGCGTCTATCCGTGCGCCGGCGACGATCAATGGATAGCTATCGTCTGTGAGAACGACGCGCAATGGCGGGCATTGTGCGGAGTCCTGCGGCTTCCCGAGTTGGACCATGATTCAAGATTCACCTCGGTAGCGGATCGTCTGGCCCACGCCGGGGAACTGGATCGAATCGTCGCGCGATGGACTTCGACGATGGATCGGTATCAGGCCGAGTCCTTGCTGCAGGCGGCGGGCGTGCCGGCCAGCGCCGTTCAAAACAGTCTTGAGTTAAGCCGAGACCCACAACTGGCGCATCGCGGCCATTTCGTGGAACTGCCACACCCGTCGCACGGCACGACATTCGTCGAATCGATCGTCAATCGACGCTGTCGCTTACTCCGGGCACGGCAACCAGAGCAGCGCCGACAATGGGCGGCGACACCCACCAAATTCTTCAGGGACATCCTGGGCTACAGCGAGGATCAGATAACCGAACTGGCTACCGACGGCGCGCTGGGCTGATCGCGCAAGACAATCGCACTGAGCAGGTCCAGACGTTCACATTCCGATGCTTGAATCGGGTCGCCCGTGCCACTTGCGACAGGCAGGAAAGCCCGTAAGATAATAAATCCCTCCGGCACCTCCGCGGTGAGCCGTTAGCTCAGGCCGGTAGAGCATCTGACTTTTAATCTAACAATTGAGTAATCTACTGGGATTCGCTGGAATTCCTTGTAGTAGTTATCGAGGTGCTAGATCGCACATTTGTCTTGCGCCCGTGGGTGATTTGTGCAATACTACTTGTGTTGTCGAGGCATTCCCGGTTGACACTTTTCTGCGGTAACGCCTGTACAGCGCCTGTACGAAAGTCTACTCAGTAATCGAGGATTTGTAATGGAGAAACGTGACAACCTCACTGCTCAGAGCGTCGACCGCGCGAAGCCGCCAGTTGGTAGACCGTGGGTGCTAGTCCGCGATGGCAAGGTAGAGCACTTGGCTCTCCGCATTACAGCTCAGGACACCAAGAGTTTTGTCTTCGAAGCGCGGATCGGCGGAGCGAAGTATCAGCGCGCGATCGGTACGTGGCCCACGATGAGTCTTGATGCCGCAAGGGCGCGAACGTCCGAACTGAACGCGCTGATCGAAGCCGGTCGCGACCCGTTCGAGGAAGAACGCCTCGGGACAGAAGCTGAACGCCAAGCCGCGGCAGCCGAGAAGACCTTCGCGGACCTGGAAGCTGAGTACATCCGTTGCCATCTGCCCAAGAAGGCAGCCCACAGTGCCCTTAACGACCGCTGCAACCTTACGAACCACATCCCCGCGAAATGGCGCGCGCGGGCGCTTAAGGACTTCACCAGTGAGGACGTGAGACTGCTGCACCACACCATCCGTGAAGGTGGTGTCCATCTTGTTAACGGCCGTGAACGGCGCACGGGCGGGCCGTACAGCGCCAACCGCGTCGTCGCGCTGCTGCGCAAGATGTTCAACCTGGCGCGCAAGTGGGGCTACCTCAAGGGTCAGAACCCAGCGGCCGAGATCGAGCTGTTCCGCGAAGAGCGGCGTGAGCGGTTCTACAGCGCGGACGAGATAAGCCGGCTGAGCGCGGCGCTTGAGCAGGAAGTACCTCCATTCCGGAGCTACTTTGCTCTCACCCTGATGACTGGGACGCGGAAGGGCGAGTGGCTCGGCGCCAGTGGTCGGATGTAGATCTTACGGCGCGCAGCTTGCTCATTCGGCGAACCAAGGGCAACAAGCCGCTTGCGATCCCGCTATTCGACGCGGCGCTCGCGGTGGTTGAGAGCTTGGACAGCCGCGACAGCAGCGAGTGGCTGTTCCCAGCGCTGCGGGGCGGTGAGGGCCACATGGCGGGCGTACAAGCTGTTTGGAAGCGTGTGCGCGAGCGAGCAGGGATTATGGACGGCGGCGCTTGCATTCACGCCTTGCGTCACAGCTTAGCGAGCTGGCTGATTCAAGGTGGGGCCAGCACTGCCACCGTTCAGCGGGCGCTCAATCACTCCAGCATCGCTGTAACGCAGCGGTACCTGCACCATGATCACACGGCGCTCAGTGCTGTGCTCGAAGCCAATGCGGCGCGGATGCCTTCCCTCGCGGGGCCCGTGGCCGCGGTTCAGCCCGCGCCGCCCGCGACCGGCGAACTGGACGCGTAACTTCACCCCGCCAAAATTTCGTCAAACCAAGGCGCTTGCCGCTGCGGACAAGCTCGATGAGCTAACGTTAGAGGAAGCGATCGAGTGGGAGCGAGAGGAAGGACTTCTTTTGCACTGACACAGGCAATGCACGAGACAGAAATAGAGCCCGGCTGCGATTTGCCAGCCGGGCTTTTTGCGTTCAGGCCCCGACTTACACGGCGACGAGGTGGCGATAGGATGGCGCAGAGCGATACCACGCCAGAAAACTACGCCATCTAGCAGCATTAATTGGCCGTGACGTCCAGCTTGGTAGGCTGGACGTCAAACCCCCTGGGGGAGAGGCACTTTCTTCATTCTCAAAATTGTAGACACCTCCTAAATGTGCTAGACTTCGTGAGTCTGGTTGGAAAATCAACTGGACACTTAGGAGGATTGTGAGGATGGAGCAAGGTGTTTGTTTCGTCAATGTCAGCGAGGGGCCAAGATCATAAACATCCCGGTCAGCACTGCGTATGCCTACATAAAAGAGGGTCTATTACCGCCCCCGATCAGGCTCGGCCGTCGCAAGAGTATGTGGAGACTGAGCACACTACTCGAATTTGTGGAGAATCGGCCGCGGGGAGTTTGTGAGCCAGTTAACCCTGCTCATCGCCGGGCCGCGTGACGCTCCCGCACAGAGGAAAAGATGATTCAGCCCCGGGGGGAGTCACTTCCGGGGCTGAATCGTAATCGAGAGAACAAATGAGACGAAGAGTGCGAAAGTGAGTGTGCAATCAAGAGTAGCGCAACTTCTATCTTTGTCAAACAGAGGATGAGGTTGATGTAGGATGGGATTCCCAATACCCCAAACAGCAAATGACCGGCAGCCCGTGGCCCCGGTCGAACCACACTTAATAGATTCTAGATTCAACTCCGTCGCTGAGTACGAAGCTTTTTTGGACGCGTTCGCGCGGGAAGCCAAGGCGACCGCGGCGACTGCGCCAGCTGTACCCAAGGCCGCTGCGGCTGGGACTGGTAGCAACGTAATCAGCCTGCGGGGCTTCCGGCCCATGGAGACTAGCGGCGACGCTCTTCATGCAAAGATCGACGCTGACCTGGCGCGCAGTGGCATTACATCAGAAGATAAACGCCTCATGCAGATCAAGGTGTTCAGCGCCGAAGAGGCAGAGCGCCTGTTTGGCGCCGCGGTGGCCCGGCGCGTCCGAGCGCACGGAGCCTACAAGATTATCTACTTGGACAAGGACGGCCGACCTAACGGTTTCTGGCGCGCGCGCATCCTGGATGGCATAGACCCAAAGTACTTACAGCAGCCGGGCAGCGGGGCACACGCCTACTTACCACCACTCGCAGATTGGGCTGCAATCGCGGGCGACACCTCGCAGATGGTGATTGAGACCGAGGGCGAGAAGAAAGCGGCGCGGGCCTGCAAGGCGGGGTACAACAGCCTGGCGTTCGGTGGTGTGGACTCAATCAACTGCCCCGAGCTTGAGCCTGACAATGAATTCCTATGGACTGGCAGGCGCTCCGTCATCGTCTTCGACGAGGAGCCACTAGGGACTAAAGCCCGGCTCAACGTATTGGCAGCAGCGGCGCGACTGGCGCGCAAGCGGCGAGCCTGGGGCGCGAACGTGTACTACATAACCTTGCCAACCGGCGACGATGGCAAGAAACTCGGACTCGACGACCTACTTCAACAACCCGGTGGAGCAGAGAAGCTCGCCGAGCTTCTAAAGAGCGGTCTACAAGAGTTCACCGAGATCATCGCGATCGACGACTTCAACAAGAGGAACTGCGCGATCCTCGCCCCGCAGTAATATGATCTGGGACAAAAACCTCCGAATCGTTCGCAAAAAGACGGACTTTTTCGACGCTAACGCAACAGAGAAGATCAAAATACAAACCCAGAAGAAGAAGGGCAAGCAGGAAGTGTCAACTGCGCATTTCTGGCATGAGTCCCCAAGCAAGGAAACTGCGACGCGCATTGTGACTGAGCCGGACAACCATCAGGGCTCTTACCGGATGGAACGCTAAACATTCACGCCAGGGACCTTAGATGCAGTCGAGGGAGATACTTCGCTGTGGGACGGGCTCATGCAACACATATTCGGCGAAGCGCATGACGAACGGCGCTTTGTCGAGCAGTGGTGTGCGTGGCCAATTCAACACCCAGGCGAGAAGTTATCAACGGGCGTGCTGATGGTCGGCACGCCCGGTAGCGGCAAGAGCCTCGCCGGCGAAATAATTGCCGAGCAGCACGGCGGACTCGGGAATCAGCCAGAGAATCATGCCGCTGAAATAAATCAGGACACCTTCGATGACACCTTCAATGAGTGGAACCTCGACAAACAATTTATCTTGGCCAACGAGATGGTCGGCACCGACAAAAGGAAGGACCGCAATCGCACCAAAAATGCGATTACCCGCAAAACGATCATCATCAACAACAAATATGGTCTGAAGTTCACGGTTCGCGCGACGGACAACTATTATGCCACGTCCAATGACATGGATGCGTTGTCGCTCGATGATAAGGACCGCCGCTGGTTCGTTTGGCATGTGGCTAAAGACCTTGATGAAGCGCAGGGCACGCGGTTCGCGGAATGGGGACGCAGTGAACAGGGTAAGGCCGCATTGCGGCACTACTTCCTGAACCTAAACCTTACGGGATTCAATCCCCATGGGCGCGCGCCATTAACCGCGGCCAAGGAAGATGTCATCGAAGCCGGCTACTCAGACCTGGAACGTTGGGTGCGCGAAAGAATAGCAGCGCAGAATGAGGGCAAGCCGGTCGACGCCGATGTTCACACCCTGGAGTGGTTGGCGAAGCAGTACGATCCCGACGGCTCGAAGCGTACCTCGACTAAAACAATGTCCAACATACTGTTTGGCGCGGCGGCGACCAAGATTAAAGCGCGGTCTGCTGCGCTCAAGGACGATTCACGACCGCGGGCGTGGGCGCTGGCGAACGGTGAGCATTGGCAGAAGGCGACACCCGAAGAGCTGGCGGACGCACTCAATAAAAGTGAGCCGAATAAAACGCCTAAATATTGGAGCTGACCGAAGTGTTTTCTGTCCAGATGACTCGGTTTCTGTCCAGATCAAAATCGTTCCGCGGCCCCAGAAACAGCCGGCCTCTGAAGAACGGCGCGAAAAGCTGGCGCCGACGGTGGGTTTGTCCAGATGGTATCTGGACAAGAAAGTTATCTGGACAGAAAAACCCCTTATGGTTAAAGGGCTTGTCCAGATGTCCAGATGTCCAGATCAATTTAGAGAAAGTATATAAAATGCAATTAGTCCCATACCCAGCCGCCCACCCACCCAGAATTGCATTTCCCAAAAGTTTTCCAAAAGACCTGGACATCTGGACAACCTGGACAGAACCATCGCGGCTGCGACCATTTCCGACCCCGGTTTTAGCCTGAAAGGAGATTCGAATGAGCACCCTCAGGACCCTCGAACACCTAAACGGCGGTTACGACGACGTCGGCTTGCCGCGTCCCGGCGCCGGTCGACGCCCGCGCACAGCGCATCATCCCATCGCCGCGGAAGTGACCATCAAAGCAGTGACCCGAGAATTATTACTTCTTAAGACCCACGGCGGGGAAAGCATCTGGATCCCGAAGCACCTGGTCAGCAGCGCCACCGGAGCGCCCATCGCGGCGGGTTACGTCGGCCGCGTCGTCATCCAGGGTGCCAAGACCGCGGCGCTGACGGGCTTGCTTCGCGAGATGTTCGGCGCCCCCACAGCTCCGTAGAGCCCATCAGACCGGAACCGGCGGGGTGAGTGCCTATTTCGCCGACCGGCCCGCGTAGCGGCGCCGTGGCGCGGTCCACGGGGCGGTTAGCGGCCTCCGACCCAGTGCATTCCCACCCAGCTGGCCCGATCATTCAATATCATCGATTCGACCCGGCGAGAGTGTTTAAACGCATGTTGCGTCTGAATGCTCAGTCGTACTGCCGCAATTACGAGTCATTTGACGACTTCTATGAGCCTGATAGAATAGTGCATGCACGAGCAGAAGGCGTCACAACCCTTCACGAAGGAGGAGATATTCGCAAATGAGTAATCCAAGTCAGACGCTGTCCGGTACCGAGATTTTGAATTTCCGCGCGATTCAGGACCGCTACGGTATCAGTGAGGCAACCGTCCGGCGGCGCGTAGCCGATGGCTCCTGGCCGCAGCCATTGCGTTTATCCTTGCACCGAGTCGGGTTTCTCCTCCATGAGGTTGAAGAGGCACTGCGTTCCCTCCCGCGAGGGTTCAAGCGCGCGGCATGACGAAGGTATCGGGGCGCTGAATCGGCTCCCGAGAATAGCCAATGAGCAAGGAGTTAAGAGCGAAGTGAGATGTCTGAGGGCGAATACCTTTTTAAATTAAAGCGCGCGGTTAGCTGTCGGGAGATGTCGGCAGCCAGGGAAACTGCCGACCGTTTGCTCTCCCAGCTCGACGGCTTTCATAAGCGCGACGCGCTCGACCGGTTGGGCATACGAGGGCTGCACTACAAGGTGGTGGAGATCCGGGACAGGCTTCTGAAGTACGAAGCGCTGCTTTATAACGAGTACTTCCACGGGCAGGACGGTGAATGAATGATCACTCTGCGTGAGCCATCGCTTCAGCGTACGTGCGACAACTGCCAGCGCTGCACGAGGCACTGCTTCGGCGAACCTGGTTGTTGCATGTCGCTACGCCGCGAATGCTGCCTGACGTGCTCCGGCGCCGTGGTGCTCATCGCCGGAGTGGACATCAGCCGGCAACGCGCAGACGACGCTGGGAAAACCCCAGCAGGATCAATGGTTTCCAAACGGCCAAACGCCCGGGCTCGCGCCTTTGCGGCGAATCCGGTACCACCCAGGCATCGGAGCCGCGTGATGGCTTTGGAGCCGATATCATGATCAAGAAACAGTTTCGCGCGGGATGCCGCTACCTACGGTTTGCTAGGTCACGTCGGCATATCGTGGATATGCATCCCCGCGGCCCGATTGCTACGCAATCTATCTACCTGGCTGGCGACGCTACTGCGCGGCTTGGCGTCATGGCTGGCGACGACACCCACCCACGACGAGCACGACGAGCGCGACTCCCGCGAGGCACTGATGCGCCGCGGTTGGCATCAACTCGCCGGGAGCACTGACATGCTGGATGACCTGCGCGGCGGGTTCAACGGCTTGCAATTCAACAATGGCAATTCAACGGGCAGGCCCAACGGGCGACGCCCATAACGGAGGATGAGATGGGGATGTTTAATTACGACGAGTTATGTCGCAGCATGCGGCGCAGTCTTGAACCGGGCGGGTTCAGGAACCCGATTACCAAGGACGTGTCGCCCCAGGGTCCGATGCTGCGGAGCATGTTCGCCCGCAATGCGCGGCCGGCGGCTTCTACCCGGAGCACTCCGACCACCCGACCAACAGCAAGAAGGCAGCCACAACATTTTGGGGCCGCGTTGAGGCGCTCAACAGCCTCATCTACAGTTGCGGTGGCCTCACTGCGACAGGCCGCACCCGGTTGGCTGCGTTAACGGGCCTATCGGCGAAGCAGATAGGACGGATTAAAGAGTTGTCGGAAGCGGCGATGTCCGTGCTGTTCGAAGCCATATACCAAGCCTGGCAGGCAGGAAAGATAACGGAAAGTGAGTTCAGTGAGGCCCTATCCCTCATCCTCGCCGGCCAGGATCCGAAAAAGGGCGCGGTTGGCGTCGTGAACTCAACTGATCGAATCACCTATGACCTAAAGCGCAAGCGCATCAACGAGATCCGCGCGTTGTCTTAGCACCGACCGTTGCTCGAAAACGCTTACCGCAAACTGAATCCGACTAACCCACGGGAACGAACTCAAATGAGAAATCCATTTAGAACTGACTCCACCTCCACTCTTGAGGCCAAACTTGCAATCGAGCGCGCCGCGGCTAAGGAACATGACAGCGGCCACCAACGCGCAGCGCGAGGCGCGCGACGCGGCGATGGCTCTGGACACTGAGCTTAAGACTGCCGAGGACGCGTGGCGACGACTACGAAACCATGGTCGGGCCTTTGCGCCACAAGCGCGACAAGGCCGTCTACCAGTCCGGCCTGGTGGACAAACGCGTCGAAGCTGCCGAGCGTGCGCACAAGGTGGCAGTCGATGAGGTTGCCGAGGCCCGAGCCGTTGACCTTCACGCCCGCGTCTTGAAGTCGGCCAACGAGTGTCTACTTCCGGCCATCATCGCCCTTGAAAAGGCGCACGCTGAGCATGCGGCGATCGTTGGTGAGCATTGGGCGTTGTATCACAACTTGCTGTTAGACCCGCTTGCGTTCACTGCGACCAGGATTTTCAAAACTACCTTGCAAAACTACAATCGCCCGCGCGTCGCCGCGACGCCCGCAGCCGGCGTAACCCTCGTTCGATTCGTCAAAAGCTTATCCCGGCAATTGGCGCCGCAACATCTCGGGTTACAGACTGACGACGTGGCCGGTCTGCCGGATGACGTCGCTCAGGAGCTGATGGGCCTCGGGTTTTGCGTCACTGCTGACGCAACCGTGAGAATCCACCCAGCAGGCTGCCGCCCGGCGCCGGTGGTGCTGACCAAGGTCAGGTTCACCCGTCGCCCCAACGCCGACAACGTGTCGTTGGGTGCGTTCATGATGTACGGCGAAGGCGACATAGCAGGCTTCCCGGCCGCGGTTGCAGCGCAGCTGATCGCCGATGGTTGCGCCGTGTTGGCTGGGCGAACCTGCCGAGCAGCCCGAGAGCTGCCACGATTCGCAGCCTAATAGCCTGGTGACGGTGCGCGCCGTAGGGACGGTCTTCGCGAACCAGCAGCGTTCCATCCCGGCCCTTCGCCACGGTGATCGCGCGAGCCCTTGAACCGTCGGTTGCCCGGCAGCTCATACTAGAGGGTCTGGCCCGCGCGTCGTAAAGCGCGAGAAGGCGGAGGCAGCCAACGATGCAGGCTGATGATCTGGTGCTGCTGCGCTTCGTCGAGAAGTGCGCCCCGTTCTCGGTGGCGGGGCGATGCGTCACTGGTTACAACTTCGGCGCCTTCGAGAATTATTCTCACTTGTGGCGGGTCATCGGCCGTCGATCCCGAACCATCGACGGCCGAAACATCCCGCCTCGGATTCTACCTGCCAGCCGCGGCCGCAAGGGTTTGGTTTTGGTCGCGCGCCGCGAGCGTCCGCTCAAGGGTCGAAAGCCGCTGCTCGAACGACACCCGCTCAGCCTGCTCTTCCGCGACCTTCGTACTCAGCTTTTGCTCGAACGTCACGCGCTCAGCTTTGTCTTTGGCGACCTCCGTGCTCAGCTTCTGAACTTCGTTCAGCAGCATCGGGATCAGCTCGTGATAGCGAATTGTAATCACTTTGCCATCCGTGCCGTAAACGGCCAGCTCAGGATAGACTCGTGCCACTTCTTCCGCGACCAGCCCAAACTGACGCTCACCTTGCGGGTCCTGCTTGTAAACGAAGGTAACCGGGCGGAGTTTCAGCAGATTACTGCTCGCAGTGTTCATGTCGCGGATGTCCCGTTTGAAGCGCGCCGAAGACACCACCATGCCAAGCTTTCCGGTATTGTTCACCTCGACCGCACCTCCACTCGCCGCGCTGTTAAAAATGCCGGAGATAAACGTCGCGGTCTGGGTACCCTGGGTACCAATGCGAATCGTGTTCGACTCGGCCGCAACCCCGACGTTGCCTATATCGATATTTTTGCTTCCGGTGGTCAAGCTAAGCCCGGCCTGATAACCGAGCGCGATGTTATTGCTCCCGGTTGTGTTGCTGAACATAGAGTTGGTTCCCACGCTAGTGTTTTCTGCTCCTGTAGTGTTTTTCAACAGCGCGTTGACACCGTCGGCGGTACTGAGGGCGCCCGTGGTATTGGCCGCGAGCGCACTAAATCCGGCAGCCGTATTGTAGTTGCCGGTAGTGTTGCTTTGCAGCGCCGTGACTCCAATCGCGGTTTCATCGATGCCGGTCGTATCGCCATACAGTGCGTCGACTCCCAACGCGGCATTGTTGGAGCCGGTAGTAGCACTCTGAAGTGCGCTCCATCCGATAGCTGTGTTGTCGGATGCGGTTCTGTTCTGCCTGAGGGCGTTTTCTCCAACGGCGGTGTTTTGGGTGCCAGAGGTATTGAACTGGAGCGAGCCCGAACCGACGGCGGTATTGTCGCCCGCGGTGGTATTAGACTGCATGGCATACGGTCCGATTGCGGTGTTGAAACTGCCAGTCGTATTCGAAGTTAGCGCGAAAGCTCCAAGCGCCGTGCTGTAAATTCCAGTCGTGTTGGAGGTCAGAGTATTAAAACCAAGTGCGGAATTATAGTAGCCCGTGGTATTACTCTGAAGGGCGCTCCATCCCATAGCCGTATTCTGGTTGCCGGTCGTATTCTGCCTTAAAGCGTTTTCTCCGACGGCAGCATTTTCAATGCCGGTGGTATTGTTTTGCAGGGACCCTGAACCGACAGCGGCATTGTCGCCACCTGTCGTATTAAACTGCATCGAATATGGTCCGAGAGCCGTGTTGTAACTTCCCGTAGTGTTCGATTGAAGCGAGACCGCTCCAATCGCGGTGTTGCCATTACCGAGGGTGTTGTTTAAGAGCGATTCCCATCCGTTGGCGGTATTATAACCGTCGTTATTGTTCTGGAGGGCTTCGTATCCGGTCGCCGTGTTGAAAAATCCCGTGGTGTTGCTCTCCAGCGCGTCCACGCCGACGGCGGTATTCTGGCTGGCGTTGTTCTCAAGCAGGGCGTTCACTCCCACGGCCGTGTTCAAGCTACCGCCAGTGCAATGGAAGAGCGCACCGTCTCCAAACGCGGAGTTATCTATGCCGCTTGAGATGGATGTGAGGGCGTTGCCCCCGGATGCGACGTTGTCGCCAGCGCCGCAGAAGCCGCAGGTCTGTGCGGCTGCCCTGCCTGGGCTCGATAGTGCGATCGCTACAACGACCGCGAGAAAGAGCGTGGTTCCCGATGATTTTTTTAATCCATCCGCTGTCCCCATCATTTTTCAGCCCTCCCTGTTGTCGTATTGGCATAACATTCAATGACCAAACGAAACTACGATCACGCCATCCTGATTTGGATAAACGTGTCTTCTCGCTCTTCTATAAAGCAGAATTGGACCCGTCTGTGCAAGTAAAAAGCGAGCGGCCAGACAGTACTGGAGATATGCTCTGATAAAACGGTAAAATAAGACCGTCATACAGTTCTCGATCACCTACGTCGCGACGGCGATTCGAGCTGTCATCATCGGAGTTGTGAATGCTGGGGTCTTCCCCATCGAACCGGGACGTGTGAGGTAGGCTCGGGGGCGTTCCCGCGTCACGATCGCAGCGCCCTTAGCCCCTGACCGGCATCAGCCCGCTGGGCGATCTGGTCGAACTTGCGCGGGGAGCTTCGCCGATGGCATCGCCACGCCGCGATTCATCCGAGCATCGACTTCGCGACTGAGTCACGCAGATCAAATCATCGGTTTGCCTCCAGTGGCTGGTAGCCGCCGGCGGTGCCCGTCGTCGGACCTGGACGGCCGAGCTGACCCTGGTGGATTACGTGCCGACTGTCTACGCGGCTGAGCTGGCGACGATGCCCCGTTCATTCAGGGGAACGAGCGCACCGCGATGGACATGGCGACGTTTAAGTGACGGGATTCGGGCGCGCGGCGCAATCCCGGGAATGCAGTGGGAGCCCCGAGATTGCGCCGCGCCTGATTGGTACCTGGGCTATAGGTTACAGGTCGCAGGGTGAGTCGAGGTGTTGGGGCTGAGACACAGGGGTCCCAGGTTGGTGGTGGCATTGGGAACGCTGATCATCGCAAGAGGACCCGCGTTATGCTCCCCATTAAATGGCGTGGAACCGGTAAAGCCGCATGCCGCTGCCTCCGCCGGGCTGTCGAACCAGAATCCAACGTGGTAGGTGTTGGTGGGCGGCAAGGGTGGGCTCGCGCCAGCATCAAACCCAAAGATCTCATTGACAAAGATGCTGCGGATCGTTGCCGAAAGGATTCCTGAAGTGTTAGCCTCTAGATCGCTCTGATACCAGGCCAACCCAAAATTCTTGAAAGCAGGATTCACCAAGCCGGTGGACAGCAAGTTGCTGTTCTGGACTGTAAACATGTCGAACCCGAGTCCTGGCTTGATGCCGGAGGCGATGATCGTCAAATCATCATTAATGTCTCCCTGCCTCACAATAACCTGCGCAGAAGGTACTGCGCTTGGGGTGCTGCGCAAACAGTTAAGTTCCGCTGGATTAGGTTTGAGATTGAAACTCGTGACAGCCTGAGAATGGGCCACCGTTCCGGCCAGAATTATCCCCATCCCGACCGCGACTGATACGACCGCTACTTTTCGCATAACACATCTCCTTCTATTTTTGCGTTGTTAGGCCGTTAGCGCTCCTAATCTCGCAACGGTTATATATCGCAATCGAATAAAGTATTAAAGGAGCCTAAAAAGAGAGGACATGTCGCGGACAGTGCAAATGTCGCCGGCGGCAACTGTCTGCAGTCACGCGAGACGCGATCGGAACCGGGCGGATACTGGCCGACCGTTCTGAGGCACCCCCGGCGACAGTCCAGGTTACTCGGCCGCTCGGGCGTGAGGCACGCGCTCAGCAGCGTGGGGTCGTTATTGGGGTCTCGACCTACGCCGTGATGGTGCGTAACAGCGTCATCCAGTTTGCCAACTCGAACCTAACCGGAACGATACCCAAGGCAGGCACGGCGATTCTGAACCTGGCGACGCCGATGGAACCCTCGGCTGTCTGCGTCGGTAACCTGCTGGTCTTCGGGAAAGTCAACAGCGTCGCCAACCAGTGTCTGGTAACCGCGGTGGTTCCCAGCTCGGACCTGACCGCTGAGCTGACGCTGGTCGACTACGTGCCGGCTGTATATGAGGCGGAGCTGAAGGCGATGCCGGCCTTCATCTCGGGCCAGATACCGACTATCCCGCCGGCCGCGCCGGTGGTTGTGAACGTCAGGTCGGATATCACCGTCATGACCCGGGATATCGACGGGAGCTACAATTGAGAGGCTGAAGTTACAGAAACTTGTGAAATTTCAACTGTTGTGACCGGTGGGTTTCCACATCTTCCTCGAAACCTCTCTAAGCAAGGCGTGACAAACAGTATCGAGGCTGCGAAGATCCCAGCGTTGGGGGTAAACCTTTCCCCGGCACGAGGATACTCGTGGGTCTTAATGCAGCCTTCTGGTACACCGGGGCCATCATGGTCTTTCTTGCGTGGGTGAGCATGCCAAACGCACCGCAGTATTTAATCTTTGGCGCGGTGATCATGGCCGTATTAGGGACCATCCAGCCAGCTTTAAGACTGGCGCGATGGTTGAATGCGGTCGGCGGTAAGCAAGCTGACGATGGTTTCTCCGGTGCCAGCATTACCTATCCTCTATGGCCACGCGTCTGGCGAACCACTGCCATAATTATTTTCTCCGTGGCGCTGGCCTTAACCGCTTGGACGTTCATTCAATCCCGACAGAAGGCAAAAGGTGACAGCCTGGTATCCGCCTCACACGCCAAACCAAGTCAGGTCGCCGCATCGGTGCCCCCGCTGCGTGCAACACCATCGCAGACTGGCTCCCTAGCTGACCCTAACACCGCTTTCCGGAATTTTGGGGCGTCTGGTGGAAGCATGATTACGTTCGGCTGCGCGCATATTCTCCCATTTTTTCCTTGTAGTGGCGCAGAAGAGTGTGCTCGACCAGTTCCGCTACTAGAATTTATGGGTCCACGGTCAGGGCAAAAGAGTGTCGCCATTCGGAAATATGAGCCTGGAGGAACCCTGTTCGTAGATATCGATCTTGGTTCTTTCAAAGCGACGGAACGCTTCCGCCTTCACGGCAGAAACTTTTTTGTGGACGGCGGAGATTGGGATGCAAATTATAACGACAATGCAGTTGAAGTGGTCGATAATGAATCCGGCGCGCCCATTTTCCAACTCATACGAACAAGTCGAAACACCATCGAAATTGACGGCGTGTTCCGGTCGTTTGGTAATGCTTACGTCATTTCACGCAAAGATGGATTAAAAACGCTACGAGGCGAAGCGGCGTTGCACATACCATCCGATCTCTTATCGCCAATATTCAAACACCCATATTGGATGTATCCGGGTCAATTCGCATCCGGCGGATTACCGCGCTGTCCCGCCGAATTAATTGGGCTTGACGTCATAATCGATAGGCCGATCAGCGTACCGTATATCGGTCCCGAAGGATGACAATGGTACGCCGTCAACCCGCTAAACGAATCCAGCACAATCTCGAACCGCCGGACCCGGCTGGCGTGATCATGTCGCGGCTTCATGGCTTAGCGGCGTAGGGATGCTCACACGGCCGATTTTTTACAACACCTAACGGTTCTGTAACAGCTAGACTACATCAGCGGAACAGCCGCAGGCCTTTCTGAAGCGCCCTCTATATCGGCGCGTCATGGAGGAAAGGATGGCCGACCGGTTCGTCAGCAAGAACGCCTTGCTCATTTGCCGGGTCTGTAAATGGATAGGCGAGGCTTTCCTGTGGGAACCTGACGAGACGCCGGGCCGGCCGTCGGCCAGAATCGACCTTGCCAGCGCAATCTGTGTCGTGTGTCAGGCGCAGGGCAAGGTGCGGGTTCTGAAAAAGTCGTCCCGGCCTGACTGACGCGCTGGTCGCAACCCAGGAACCGGCTGGCGTAGTTGCGTCGCGGCTTCGTGGTTTCGTCAGCCGGACGCGGGGGAGATGGGCCACCCTCCAGAAATCAGGTGCGGCGATCCTCTTCGTCAGCCGCGGGAGGGTGTTGGGGGCATGCAGACCGCAGCCATCTGTCGGTCACCTCCTGGGAGAGCCTTTCAAAGGTGAAGGTGAGCACCTCTACGGCGTAGCGCTCGCCCGATGCCAGTTCTTCGAGAAAATCGCGTTTACAGGCATCGCACCGATGATGTTTTAGATCCTTCCCCTTTATTTCCAGCGTCCGGCCTTCCGGCGGCACCCACTGGTGAGTTGGCCAGTAATCCATCGCCTTAGTCCCCCAAACAACGAAAGGCAGTTGATGGTTCCCGTGAAACCTATGCACGGTCGCGAGCGCGCGCAAGTGTGGCCTAAATGCCACAGTTGGGCGGAAGTGGATCTCCCGCCCACCCAATGATTCGGCCAGCCGCGCCTAGCGCTTCGGCGGATCGAGTTTCGGCGGATCGAGTTTCGGCGGATCGAGTTTCGGCGGATCGAGTTTCGGCGGATTGAGTTTCGGACAGTCGCAGGGTGTTTGAGCCGAAACCCAAGGCTGGTCGGGCTGAAAGAGCAAAGCGGCATGAGTCCAGTAATTGGCGCCGCACCCAAGGCACCTCGCGTCGAGATGCGTGGGGCGGGATGGAGCGTGCACAACCTGAAAAACTCTCAGTTCGCCCCGGCACGAGCAGCAATTCACGTAGTGACCCTCCACGCTTTGACTGCAACAAAAGGTCCGCGTGCTGGGACGTGTGGCCCGGGCGTGTAACCAGGATGGAAGCTAAAAGCTGCAAACCTTCGACTCTTTTTTATACGCGGTGTCCACTGTGGGGGGGCAAGTCAGCCGTGCGGGAAGATTTTGGCCTTCAAAATTTCCTGAGCACCTTGGATTTCGCCGGGTGCAATCCAAATCGGTTCGCGCGGCAAGGCGGAGTGCCCGAGCGACCCCGGCTGACGACGTAGGTTCTGAAACGTCGTTTTATAATGGCGTTGATTGCGCCGATGCAGCTGACTGAATCACCGGATTGCAGGGTCACGAAGCAGCCTGGTCGCGTCGCAAGCTGCCCATTCCGAGGGCTCGGAGATTCGGTGGCGCAATCAGCTGTGCCTGAACAATCGTTCAGGAAAGATTTTGGCCGTAAAATTGCGCCCGAGGTTAGCGCCCCGCTGAGACCGGATCCAAACGGGACGGCGATACCCCCCTGGTGCCACCCGGTTGCAGCGCAGCTGGCGCAGTCATCGATTCCCGAAATCACCGAGCAAACCAGCCGCCTGGTGAAAGTCAAACCGGTCGGAATTGGGGAGTTGGTGTCATGAATCTGTTACAAGCTGGGTCGGGGATTGGAGGAAGCCGATTTTGGTCCGGATTTGTTGAAGAATTGGGAGCTTTGTGGCTTCTCGGGTCGGTCAGACGCGTCGTTTTGGCTCGGGGATTTATTAAGGATGGCGCTGGTCTATCGCCACGTTGGGTCAAAAACGATAGGCTGTGTCAGTCAATACCGGGTCAACGCCTGTATGACCGCCTGTACGGATAGAATCGGGTCCAATCGGCGATACAAGCGTGGCGACAAAAAGCCAAGCAACTACAAGGCTTTTCCCTTCGGTGAGCCGTTAGCTCAGGCCGGTAGAGCATCTGACTTTTAATCAGAGGGTCCCGGGTTCGAGTCCCGGACGGCTCACCATCATTAAACTCTTTGAACGCGTTGGTGAAAATGGAATTGAACCAAAGACCCGATAGCTCGATTTGGAGCTCAGGTAAGCAATAGGTAAGCAATTCTGCCGGTCCCGAGGCCGAGCCAAGGGAGCATTTCGCCGGTTAGCTGACCTTGCCTCGGCCGGCTGCTCTCGCTTCTCGACCAAGCGCCGGCCTCGACGCTGATGGGCAGCAGGAAAGCGCACCCGCTAGGACGGCCGGCCGGCGCCCGTCCAGTACAGATGCGAGTGCGCCCCGGCGCATGTTCGAGCGTATCGTGCGCGCCATGCCAGCGTCTTGGCCGTGCTCGATCTCCCAGCGTTCGATTGCGCGGCTGAATTCCTTGCCGACTGCGTAGTGGCTTGGGTCGCGCCGGTCCCTGAAGCGGTCCGGGTCGCGCCGGCGGATGGATTCCTTGGCCGGCCGAGTCCCCGGATGGACCAGCTTGATTACGTCAGGCTCGCCCCCGAGGTAGAGCAGCACGGTTAGCACCAGGCCGGCCATCGTGTTGGTCCAGACCGCCGCAGTCTCATCGGGACCGCCATGCACCCGAGCCTCGGCCGCCTCGACGCACTCTTGCAAGGTGGCGCGCGTCAGGTGACGCCAATCCCTTCCTGTGCCGTCCTGAAACAGGCGGTGGCAAGGATTTGCTTTGCAAATCCGTTTGCAAATCTCCACCCTTCAAGGTTTCTGGGTCGTCCGAGGATCGAGGTTGGCGGGCTGGATACGGACCGCCGGTAACTGAGCGTGAAGTCTGCGGGCGGCGAACGCACTCATCGATTATGGCCGCCCGGTGCTGGCTGCGGGCAGCCGGCTTTATCAACCGGAATTCCGGGACTGCGCCAGTTCGCCTTCAACACGGGCACGTACGACGGCGCCGTTCGCCTCAACGAACATATCGCAAGATTCCCGGCGGCGCCCGCGGGCCCTGGCCAATAACACGGTGTTGGTGGTCGGCGCGGAGCTTACCGAGAATCGAGGCGGCCTGCGAGATGCCTGCAAGATGCGCGAGGCCGCCGCAGGCGCCGGCGCCGCCTCGCCCCGGGTCCTCACGATCCTGGCGGACCATGCGGCGCATTTCGGCTCACATGCAAGAGGTCCCTGGTTCAAGTCCAGGTGCGTCCACCAATAAAATCAAGGCTTTTTCCTCCAAAGGTCGTAGTCCCTAAGCAAGTTAGGTAGCACATAGGTAGCCTGGCGGGCCTCTATTGTGGGCCACCATGCGATCGAGAATGACGACAACCCCGGCAGCGGGATTCGAACGCGGAGGTTTCCCAAAGGCTATGAAGTTCGGCTCGGCGTCTCGCGACATTCCGAGAAAAACAAGGCGAGCTCCAGTTCACCGGATGGCATTCAGAAGGTCGCGTGTTCGATCCACGTCAGCTCCGCCAATAAAATCCTCATGAAATAAGCAACAATTTCGTCCTTGAAACGTAAGCTGATAACTTTAGGTTTTAGGGTAGCACTGGGGTAGCAGGTGATCCCGCCGGGTTTCAAATTGCCGATGAGCTGCCATGAACAGCTGCGGCATGAGCTCTACGCTCCGGCGACACTGGTTCGACCCTATGGAACAGTGGCGTTCCCTTGGGCCTTGCCGCAGGCGGTGGCGAGATATCCGCGGCAAGACGCTCACCGAGTTGGGTGGCTTCAATCGTCGATTCTAAAGCCGACTCCCGTCGCTCCGATGTTAACAAGATGTCTCGAATGCTGGGAGAGATTCAGGCTTCGACTTTCTCTGGGCGAGGAACCCGCCCGTGTCGTCGTCGAAAAAGGGAAAACGGGCGCGAAACGCGAGCTGCCGCCACAGGGGTGTGCTGATGATCGGTGATCGAGGTCGGTCTGGCGATTGCTCGACTGCACCCCGTCGGAGGAGTTTTTTTCTATTGTTTACTCGACGGTGAGTTGTGGTGCATGATGATGCATCTAAAAGAGATTGGGGATAATGAACGACACCCCGCTCAAGATGGATCTGGCTTCGAGAGGCTCTTCGGATCTCGAAGGACCCAGCGGACCTTCCCGGAATGGGGTACGTACAGCCGACCAGCGCGCTGCGCGAGGCTTGTCCATTGTCGCAAGTGTTGCGGAGACGGGCACCCAACGGATCAGCGTCAGTCTTAACTCGGACGAATACGTTCACCTAAAAGCCATCGCTGGCAGCAGCCAAAGGTCGCTAGGCTGGGTCATGCGCTACGCTCTCAGGCGACTGCTCGAAGAAGAACCCTCCCGCGAACAACTGGAGCTGCCGTTCGGACTCGCCAAACATTCAGGTGCGCACACCGAGGAGGAGTTTCTTCCGAACGGCATCAACAGTTTGACAAACTTCAACTTGCGCAAGGTCCGGAGGCGAACGGCCGGTACAATCCATAGCATACATTCTTACCCTACACGCTTCAGTCCCGATGTCCCGGGCAGACTGATCGAAGCACTCTCAAAACCCGGTCAGACGGTCTTCGATCCTTTTTGCGGAAGTGGTACCACCGTAGCCGAAGCTGTCCGCCGAGACAGGCGAGGGATAGGTGTGGACATCAGCCCTCTCGCGGTACTGATATCTCGCACGAAGTGCGCACATATTCGTGAGGAAGACCAAGCCGCCATTCATAGCTGTGTGATGTTGGCCAAATCCTTGGTTCATCGACTAGAATTGTCGGCGGATCCGTCAGCTGGTGGGCAAACACGCTTCGATGTGGAGCTCCGCCTGCATTGCGCGAATGCGGGAATCAAGGTTCTCCAATCGTCACCTGAGGCTT
Source organism: uncultured Pseudomonadota bacterium (assembly GCA_963824565.1). Taxonomy (GTDB): domain Bacteria; phylum Desulfobacterota; class Binatia; order Binatales; family Binataceae; genus JAJPJA01. The sequence continues at coordinate 312,351 of CAWGQB010000016.1, forward strand.
TTCCCTAACTGAGCCGTTGGTTTGCGCCTCGGGTGATTATGGAATTGTCGCTCATTCGCATTGCCATCGATCAATGCCCGCTACCAACGGCGAAGGATCTCTTGTTGGTCAGCTTCTCATCGATTATCGTTCCAGTCTCGTTTCAGTGCAGCGACACCAGAAGGACGAGAGTTGAGCGCGTTATAGCTCCGGGCGAAGCAATGGAACGCTGGACACGAAAGCTAGGTGATAACGTGGATATTCTGAAAAGTGCGCAGGCGCCGCTCGGGTGGTCAGACGCGGAGGTTCACTGCGGAGATGCAAGGGACCTCAGCTTTTTGCCTCCTGGCGTTGCGGATCTGGTGGTAACATCGCCGCCGTATCCCAACACCTACGACTACCGGTCATTTCAGCGGTTGAGGCTCCTCTGGCTGGGGTTTCGAAAAGGGGGGCGCAACGCTGATATAGGCTCTCCTCGGACCATGGGAAGAGGCTACGATCAGGACGTTGAGAGGGTGCTGAAATCAGTTAAGCGGGTCCTCAAATCAAGGGGTTGGTGCGCCCTCGTAATTGGAAAATCACAAATCCGAGGCCAGCACCAAGACAACGCCGCGGTGATTTGTAGGGCCGCAGCAGCCGCGGGATTCCGAGTCATACGCTCGTTTGCGGGCAGGGCGCTGTCAACGACGGGAAGGCTCTACATGAATACCGCCGTAACCGAAAAAGGAGAGAATGTTCTATTGCTGAGGCCGCAATGAAGGTAGGTCTTCAGCACCCCAACTAAGGAGTGATGGTCATGGCTTCGCAAAACTTCGCGAGAGTACCAGCTCGTTTTCTGAGCGATTCGACCGATGTCTACCGTTCCCCAAGAACGGACGTCGAGGAGCAACTTCTGGCTTTGCAGTGGGCTCAGCTGACGCACGATCGGGTTTACCACGCGGACATAGTGCTTCTTCCGGTGGGTCAGCGAATGAAGCACTTCGCCCTACATATGGCGAAGTACGTCGGCCACATCGCGGAAGCGATGGAAAATGAAGACGAGTCTCTGTTGCAGCACACACTGATCGACGCCTTTATCATCAGCCTGGCATCCGCTAACACTCTTCAGCTTGACCTCGGCAAGGCTTTGTCTAGTCGGTGCGATTCCTCCATCGATAATCTGCAGAAGATAGGAGAGCAACTGGCCAGCGAGTTGGGTCGACTTGAGAGCGACGCCAATTGGTTGCTCCTGACAATGGGAAGGTATACAGGACGCCTCGCAAAAGCGTGCGAGTCCCTCGATCATGTCGAGGATTACCCGTTCAGAGCAACAATGCTGGATAGCACGCGCGCCATTTTTGAAGTGGTCCTAATAGAAGCTTCACTACGGGGCCTTGACCTACGCGAGAAAGCGGCAGAACGGACTCATAATATAGAATTGAAGAATCTATTCCACAGCTGCTCATGACCGACGGTAATCCGAAGAGTGGCTTCTGGAGCGGCGAGACCCTTCTGAAGAGGCTGCCGACCCTAATCAATCCGTTCGCGCCGGAACAGGTAGAATGTGCTTCATATGAACTGACAATCGGACATGAAATATACGTCTCTCCGAGTGACCAGACGCCGGATCCGCAGTCGACCCACCAAACGGCTGTTAGCTGACGGCGAATCCTTTACTGTCCCTCCAGGCCAGTTCGCCTTTCTAATAACTGAGGAAACAGTCAAAGTGCCAAACGACGCGCTCGGGCTGATTTCCATGAAAGCAAAGATCAAATTTCGCGGCTTGGTCAACATCTCCGGTTTTCACGTCGATCCCGGCTATGAAGGACAATTGACGTTCTCGGTATTCAACGCAGGCCCCGTCACAGTCCAGCTCCAACAGGGTCAGCGTTGTTTTCTCATATGGTATTCAAGTCTCGACCAGCCCTCGACTTTTATCAAAAACAAGCCGGCTCCGAAGGGATTAGATATCAATCTCATAAACAACATATCCGGCGAAGTTCATTCACTTAGGGGTCTTGATAACAAGATCAAAAGCGTCGAAAAATCAATGGGCGAGCGGATACATACAATTGAAGTATCTCAAGCCTATTTCAAAGCTACTACATCCATTGTAATCCCTTTTCTCACGGCTTTGGTCACTGGAGTACTGGTGTGGTGGGTCACAAGCGCAGCTGGCTGCAATAGGCCGGTCTCGCAGTCAATGCTACAAAACATGACATCTCCAGCAACGGTTAGCGCGATTCCACCGGGCAAAACCGTGCCTCTCGGTATGATGTCGCCGTCACCTGTTCCTACTGGCGGGAGACCTCCAACTTCGTAGTTACTTCGCAGATGGTTCTTCGACCGACCATAGTATTCGACACATATTGGCGGTTTGCGGCAGAGCGCCAAGAGATCTTTTTGCGCCGATTATCGGACCCTACCGGACCTTGGACGAAAGATGGTATTCTGGCTAGTTACAGGTTTACCAATGCTTACCGGGCTGCGGATCGTGTAAGCCAGTTTCTGATTCGTGAAGTGCAATACCGAGCCGACAGGCCGCAGTCGGAAATCGAGCTGCTTTTTCGGACTTTGCTCTTCAAGATGTTCAATCGTATCGAAACCTGGGAAGAGCTGGAATGCGAGGTTGGACCGATAACGTGGAAGGAAGCCGATCTAAATGCGGTAACGCGCGTGCTCGATAGGATGAAGGGGTCCGATAGGCCCATATATTCGGCGGCGTATATCATTCCTCCTCCCCCGTTTCGGCACCCGAGTAAACACAAGAATCATCTCGCCCTACTAGCTCGAATGATGTGCGATGGCCTCCCACAAAGGTTGGCGAAGGCTCGGTCACTTGAGACGGTTTTTCACGCCCTCCTTGAATATCCGGGGATCGGTCGATTTCTGGCCTTTCAATACGCTATAGATTTGAACTATTCGTCGCTCCTCTCATTCGATGAAGCCAATTTTGTTGTGGCCGGGCCCGGAGCAATAGATGGAATTGCCAAGTGCTTCCAAAGCACTGGAGACTTGACTCCAGAAGATATCATTTACTGGACGGTGGAGCATCAGGCAGAAGAATTTGGCAAACGAGGAATCAAATTTCAGAGTTTGTTTGGACGGCCATTGCAGCCAATCGATTGTCAGAACCTGTACTGTGAGATCTCAAAGTACTCGAGGTTGGCGCATCCTTCGATTCCTGGGGTCTCGGGTCGGAAACGAATTAAGCAGGTATTCCGCAGTATCATGCGGCGGCCTTTGCCCGAGCCATTCTTTCCGCCAAGGTGGGGATTGCCTGTTTAGCGTCAATCATTTTGGTCGAAAGGGCAACTTAATTAATTGTCGTTGCCAGATTGCCACTGTATCGACCTTACGCTGTACAATTTCTTCTCCGCCGCGCGACGGATACCTCGTTACCAAAATCGCGAGCAGAATGTCTTCAAGACCAACCGTCCGGTTTTCATGCCACATCCGCGAGGCCGCCGGTTCTGGTCTGGCCTCAACAGGCGGCGTGGGACGAAACCGTTCTTGCCTTGCGGGCTCACCTGGATCTCGCTTTGAATTTGCCCCATCGGGTGGGCCTCGGTGGTCCCGCCCAATGGCGGCTAACTGCTTTCTCGGGAACATTGCAGCTCTTGGGGCTGTGCCACCACCCGGGTGGAGGCTGCCCGCCTTTGCGCGGGGATTCGGTGGCCAAACTCGCTGACAGGCCACGCATTTGGATATAAGCCGGCCACAGGGCTCTATCGGCCTGACACCTACTTTTGCCAACGCGGGGTCTGCGATGCTCGCAGGGCGCTTCATTTGGGCTCGCGTCGTTTCGACAGTGCAAGTCTCCCTTGTCAACCGCCTGCTCTTTGCGCTACCGCCAGATCTGGGCGTGCGCGCTTCATTTCCGCCGAGCTCTCTTTGGCAGACGGAGTCCCATTAGGCTCGGCTGTCCAGGCGCGTTCAGGCGACCAATGCTACGTGCGGTCGAAGAATTCAGATAAACCCGACAATTTTGCCGAGTCAACACGTCTGCCTTGGAAATCCGACCGACGGTACCACCGGTCTTCAAATGCGGACGCTATCGTCCGTTCGGGTTTCGTTCAATTCCAAATTGGCCCATTTATTGGGCTCTTCAGCGACGCCAATCCCTTCGAGTCGTGCTAAAACACGCGGTCACTAGGATTTCCTTTGCAAATCCCTATGCAATCGCCATGCGTTCGGTCTCAACTTGGTCTTGCGAAATCAGGAGCTAGAAAGGCGATCTTGGAAAAGCAACGCTCTCCGTCAGTGAAGCCCGGCGCCAAGCAGCGACCCGCAATCAAGCGCCTTGTCAGTGCGGCCGTGGCGACGCTATCTCCGCTCACAACGCGCTTTTCGCCGATCACCTCCGGGGCGTCAGGATTGAATCGTCAAGACGTGATGTTGACCTGACGATATGGAGCAAGGTCTGGCCGTTGGCGTACGACGACGAACCCGCCGTATCGAACTAAACTTGCCTCCCTGCGCTACATTCATGAGGAGGTTTAAGGCGGCGGGCCCAGCTCCTGTTCAACGCGGTGTCTTGTTCGTAAATCGAGCCGTAAGCCAAGATAGCAAGAACGCTAGGCGCCTCCCGCTTGGCCTTAAGCGGTGGGGCTTATGGAGGTTCTGATGGCGAGAGTTTTCATCCTTGGAGCTGGTGCGTCCACCTTTGCCGGCTATCCTCTAGGAACCGGCTTATGGGCTTTTATTCGGGATCATCGAATGGGCGATCTCGCCGGAGAAGAGCGTAGGCGCCCGGTGATCGAAGAAATGACTCGGGTCCTCTCAAGGTTTCCTCCAGAGAAGTATGACCAGCCCGATTTAGAGTGGCTTTTTACGTTGTTTGATCTCACAACTCTGCTGCCCGGATACCTCAAGCTACTCCACGCCGATTGGAACGCTCTAAGACCCAAAGTATTGGGAACCATAACTGACGCCTTTCTGAGCTATCAGCACGATCTGGATCGCTTTTTGTCCGGCGCTATTAATCCGGAGCTTCCCCTGAGCGCTTCAGAGGTGAATCAGATTCTAAAGGCTTGGCCTGGCAAAGTTGAGCCGGGCGATACGATTATTTCGTTCAATTGGGATCTGCTTCACGAGGCCACGCTGTATAAAGCGGGAAAATGTATCCTTCTGATGGTTACGGTTTCAATGGGTGCGGCGAAGTAGAACATCGCCCATAAAGCTCCTCAAGCTACATGGCTCCGTCAATTGGGCACAGGATTCAGCCAGACAGCCGGAACGGGTGATTCTGCATACAGAGCAATTCTTTCCTGGCGCTCAGCTTGAACACTCCGAGGATTATCTGAAGGAGCTGGGCTCGGATTTGGGCCGTCCGCTGGTGATCCCCACCTCATCAAAACCATCAGTAGCGCCTTTCTTTTCCAACTCTGGGATGAGGCCGCCAATACTTTGCGAGTTGCTAGCCAGATCACGATTATCGGATATAGCTTACAGCCTGCGGACTCTCTGGCGCGCCAGTTGCTGGGAACATCTCTAGTCCGGAAAGAAAAGCCTGCGATCGAAGTGATCAATCCCGGAATGGACTACTGGGATGAATTCTTGTCAACACTTGGCTTAGGATTCACGCGCATCCGCAAGAAATTCGAACATTGGGTGCTCACGTGAACCCTAGATGGTGGCCGTCGCCGGCGCTAAACCCAGGATTCTGCATACTCACTTCGCTTCGCTGGGCGCGCCCGACATTGTCTTCGAACAGAAAATCGAAGACCTGGCGGGCTTTGAAGCGCAGTTCCGATCCGACTCGACAATAGACGTAGGACTGCGGACTTGCTAGAGCGTTTTTGATCGGGCACTCGAAGGACTCCGGACCGCAAATCGGGTAATCGTTCCGGGAATCGGCGGTGAGTGTTCCACACATTGTGCTCATTGGCGGCGGATTCGGCGGTCTGGCCGCAGCGCGGGCGCTCGCGCATGCGCCGGTCAGGATCACGCTGATCGATCGGAGAAACCATCATCTGTTCCAGCCCTTGCTCTACCAGGTCGCGACCGCCGCACTGAATGCGGGTGATATCGCCAGACCGATTCGGCGAATCCTGCGGCATCAAGCGAATTGCGAAGTCATTCTCGGCGAGGTCGAATCGATAGACCGATTCGCGCGCAAGGTAATCCTGGATGAGGGCGAAATCGCGTATGACTACTTGATCGTGGCAAGCGGCGCGACGCATTCCTACTTCGGCCATGATGCATGGGAGCGCGACGCGCCGGGTCTCAAGACGATCGAGGATGCGCTCGAAATCCGCCGCCGCGTCCTAGTCGCCTACGAGGCCGCCGAGCGAGAACCTGACCCCGAAATTGTTCAGGAATGGATGACTTTCGTGATCGTCGGCGGCGGACCTACCGGCGCCGAACTGGCAGGAGCGCTCGCCGAAATCTCGCGGCGCGTGCTTGCGCGCGACTTTCGACGAATCGATCCGAAGCGGGCAAGGATCATATTGGTCGAGGGGACTCCGCGCGTATTGCCCGCGCTGACGCCCGAATCGTCAGTCAGCGCGCAGCGCCAGTTGGAGCACCTGGGAGTCGAGGTGATCACTTCAACGATGGTAACGGGCATTGACGATCGCGGCGTAACGCATGTGGGCGGG
>CAWGQB010000017.1:0-65930 GCA_963824565.1 uncultured Pseudomonadota bacterium
TCTAGAGGCCATCTCGATCTCTCCTGGTCGCGTTCTATGTAGTACTGCCCGCCCGAGGCGGGCCCCATACGGTTTTTTTCCACATTTTCGGCACTGGGGTAGATTGGCGTGGGGTGAACGGGCACGGTCTTGGACAAACAGCCCCGCCTATACAAGAGTCTAGCACGGCTCATATTCGAGTCCGACATGATGTCGCATTTCGTGCCGGTGCTCGACAAGGTGTTCCGAATAGTGGCCTTGTTTGAGCTTTGCGGCCCTTATGCTGAAAGGACTGACGACTCACATTAGGCCACTACCTCGGGTCTTCTCGTGACAGGGTGTATCGCATCCTCAGGCCGTTTTCTCCGCCGCGGCCGCTTGCAAGCCGAGCAACTCGACAGCCATCTGCCGCAGGCGATATTTCTGGATCTTGCCCGTCACGGTCATGGGGAACGACTCGGCAACCGCCAGTAGCGCGGCACCTTGAACGCGGCCAAGCCGCGAGCGACAATAGGTTATCAGCTCCTCCTCGCTGAGCGTCGCTCCCGGACGCGGCCGCACCCAGGCCATGACCTCTTCGCCGTATTTGCGGCTGGGCACGCCGATGACTTGCGCCTCGCTGACATCGGCATGGGCGATCAGCACTTCCTCGATCTCGCGCGGCGAGATGTTCTCGCCGCCGCGGATAATCATGTCCTTGAGCCGGCCGACGATGTGAACGTAGCCGGATTCCTCCATGACGGCGAGGTCGCCGGAGTGCATCCAGCCGGCGGCGTCGAGGGCGGCGTTCGTCGCCGCCTCGTCGTTCCAGTAGCCGCGCATGACGCTGTAGCCGCGCGTGCAAAACTCGCCGGCCACGCCGCGCGGCACGATGCGCCCCGTCGCCGGATCGCGGAGCACGATTTCCAGGTGCGGCAGCACGCGGCCCACCGTGCTGACGCGGCGCTCCAGTGGATCATCGAGGGCGCTCAAGGTGGAAATGGGCGAGGTCTCCGTCATGCCGTAGCCGATGGCCACTTGCGGCATGTGCAGTCGCTCGACGACCTGCTTCATCAATTCGATGGGACAGGGAGCGCCGGCCATGATGCCGGTGCGCAGCGACGAGCAATCGCAGTGCTCGAAATCGGGATGTTCCAGGATGGCGCGGAACATGGTCGGCACGCCGTACAGCGACGTGCAGCGCTCGGCGTCGATCGCTTGCAGAGCGGCGGCCGCGTTGAAACATTCGCTGGGATAAACCATGCAGGCGCCGTGCGCCGTGCAGGCCAGGTTGCCCAGCACCATGCCGAAACAATGATACAAAGGCACGGGGATGCAGACGCGATCGCGCTCGGCTGTAGCCGAGGGCCAGGCCGATGAAATAGCCGTTGTTGAGGATGTTGTGATGCGTCAGCGTCGCGCCCTTGGGCGAGCCGGTGGTGCCGGAGGTGTACTGGATGTTGATGGGATCGTCGCATTGCAATTCCGCTTCGCGCCGCTCCAGTTCGGCGACGCTCACGGGCTTGCCCGAACGCAGCAGATTATCCCAATCGGTATCGAGCGGAAGGACGTGCTGCAGATCGGGACAGCGCGGCCGCACGCTTTCGAGCATGGGGGCGTAGAGCGTATGGCGAAAACCGCGGCCGTGCAGCAGCACACGGACACCCGCTTGTCGCAGGACATACTCCAACTCGTTCGGCCTGGTAGGCGGGATTGACCGAGATGCAAGATCTTATACTGCATTTCATCGCGGCTCACCACGGCCGCGCACGTCCATACTTTCCGGCGGACGAGGCTTTCGATCAAGAGCGGTCGGAAGAAGACGCCGTATCGATAACTCGCGAAGTTCCTCGCCGCTTCGCCCGGCTGCAGCGAAAATATGGTAGGTGGGGACTTGCATATCTCGAAATAACTGGTGCGGGCTCCGACGCCCTCGCGTCGCAAGCGAACGAAGCCGGCGAGGCGACACGATCCGATGCGGCGTCATCCCAGGACGAGCGCTAATTAAGTAGACCATGGAGCCTGCAATCAGCATCCGCATTGATCCAACCAATCCCGGACAATTCTTCGCATGCTGTGGCCTGCTCGAACTCGCCGATCGCCTGTGGGCCTCGGCGGAAGGGTGGTTCGAAAACGACGACACAGTCTTTGTTCTGACCGCTCCCGACATGCGTCCCGCCCTGGAACTTATCGAAAAGACTAGTTGACTCTCGACTCTCAAGTGGTCTTACACCTTCACTCCAATACGAGCGGCAAGAACTAGAAAGGAAGATGCGCGGACTCAGGAAAGTGGGCAAAGAGTTACCAACCACAGAAGAGCAACGACGTGACGATCTAAGCAAGCTTCTGCGCGCGGGGCCGATTACCATCGGCAAGCCGTTCGATTATGTTTTGGATTGGTGGCTCAACCAGAAAGAAAGGGGTTTATTTGCCGCTATCTGTGCCGGAACCGCAACCGTAACTCGGCAGAAACAACAAGAATCAGATGACGATGCGATTCCCAAGACCTGGGCAGGCACGCAGCAAGTTCTTCGAATCGCGCAAGCTACTCTGATCGATACTGTCCGGGCTTTTAAGACCGAGCGGCCTTTTGACTTCAAGTGCGTAATGCGACCTATGTCAGATCAAACTGAAGACGAGGAGCCAAGAACCGGCAAGCGGAGAGGAAAGAAGAAAGCGAAAGACAAGGTAGAGCCGTTCTATTTCGATAGCCGCCAAGGTGGCGATGCTCTCCCGTTGGACATCGGTTTCTCGCCAAACGAACTTAGCATGGAGTCGAAGGCTTTCCCTGCCGTCGAGTTGTTATGCCTTATTGGACTGCAGCGTTGCCGCCCGAAGCTTACCAACACCCCCCTGGTGTTTGAGTACTTTACGTGGTCTGCCCCGTTATCGGTCTCGGTTCTACCGGCTGCAATAGGTGGTTTTCTCGGTCAGGGTTTCGGATATCGCTTTGAAAATGCGTACCGGACAGACCAAAGAAAACACAGTGGCTACTTGCCCGCAACCTTATTTCCGAGGTGATGTATGAGCGAAGATTTGAAGAGTTTAGATTTCCTGCTCAAAGACGACGGACCGGCCGCTATCGTTCTAAAGCAATGGCTTAGGCCGGTGGGCGGGGACATCATCTTCCCGCCAACTTATGCGGCTCCGTCGCAAAAGAAGGGCGACCCGCCGGTCTACAACATCGATCGCTTCGGCGAAAGCTCAATCCTACGGAAAACGTTCGAGAAGCTGGGGAAAGTCCAGACGTTCATGGACGGAGAGCGTACAGAGCAAGGCCGAGAACATTCTGTCTGTGTCCTCGATAGCATTCCTTCCCAAGCGAATAGGATCGAACCGGCGTTTGCCGATGTCATCGCGGAAGGACAGCTAGTTCCACGTGTCGTCATCAAGGTTGAGATTAAGAATGACGAGGGCAAAAAGGAAGAGCAGGCCATCAACCTGCTCGACGCAGGACACCGAGCGGCAGATGCAATTGTCCGCTTTTCATCGCTGGCGGATGAGTTGGAGACGGCAATCAAGGCAAGGCGCGATGGCGACTCGCTGCCACCCGCGAAAATCGCGCCAACCTCCCTCATATTCGGAATGTGGGACTCGCGAGCTACCGGAGTGAAGGTTCCCCGGCTCATCAATTCGATCATTCGCGGTTACGACGTACTCGAATACCGGCGCTCCGCTCAGTACTTCTCGGCAATCGATTACGAAGCGGCTAGCGTGGCTGCCGAGAAAGGAGAGAGGGCGCTCAAGAAACTCGCAGACGAAGGCATGGCGGAAGTCCCCGCCACATTTGGACTGGGAGGGATTGAGGCCAAAGGCGGTATCTGTCGTGAAGCCTCGCTCAATCTCGTTACGTTACGTGACATCGTGACGATCGTGAAGAGGAAAAGCGGAAAACAGGAAGAAATCGACAAGGAAAAATCACGCGAGGAGACGGAAAAGCTCCAGCGGTATCTTCTCGGCCTTGGTGGCACTGGCATGGTTTGACGCAAAGACTCTCAATCTTCGTCAAGGTTGCCAACTTGTTGCTGTTCCTGGCAAGCCGATGAGGCGAATATACATTAATGCTGACGGTACTGAGACAGACTTTCAAATTAACAGAGACACGGCTGTAGAGTACGCAAAGAAAACCGCTAAGGCGTTCGTCGTGGGCGCGGGACATGAGGTAACGTTCGACCCTAAGAAAGCTAAAGAGGCTCTTAGAAGGAAGGGTGGGGAGGAGGTGGTGTGAAGTATTTGGTGATCACCATTCGGTTTCTCGGCGACCGCTATCACGGTCGAACAGAGAATGGACGTGAACCGGAATGGCCGCCTTCACCTCTCCGGCTTTATCAGGCTATTGTGGCGGGTGTCGCGCCACGATGGCATGACTTGTCGTTGCCAGACCCCGAATTCCGTGCGCTGCAATGGCTTCAGAGCTTGGAGCCTCCGCAAATCATTGCTCCTAAAGGTGAACCAGGACGCCCGCTGCTCAAGTACGTCCGCGAAAACCTTTCCGACGTTGATCCCGATAGACGGGACGCGAAGGTTTCTCGCCCGACCCTGTTTTGTGGGGAACCAAAACTCAAATACTACTGGTCGATTGATTCCAATGATCCCAACGAGAAACAGCACGCCAATCTGGTCGCGAAGTGTGCGCGGCATTGTCGCGCGCTGGGATGGGGAATCGACATGGTCATCGGAGATGGCGCAGTCACGGGAAGTGAGCCGGACTGCGTAACCGCTGAGAATGGCTGCCGGTACCAAATGCCGCTCACGGGGTAGCCCTCCGCGTTCCACTGCAGCAAACCGTTCCTGGACAAGGGGAAACCATGATCGAACTAATGAGTCGATTTTCAGCTTCGCTTGAACGCCTCGCGGAAAATGAGCGAGATCACATTCCTCCGCTACGTGTGTTTCGCACCATTATCTACCGCCGCTCCACAGAATCCGCCGCCTCGCTCGGTCGCGGCATTCTCGCTCCTCAAGCTTGACGCGAGCCAATTCCTCGCAGTTGATACGACCCGCCGGGGCCTCGCCGTCGCAGGTATGGTGCGTCACGCGGCCAAGCGCGCGGCGGAGCAAGCCGGTTGGCCAGAAAAGAAGATCAACACGCTCATCTTAGGTCATGGCGAATCGGCGGGCTCGCGACACGTTGCCGTCGGGCCTCGGCGTTTCGCCTGCTTGCCCTTGCCGACCTTGGAGGCGAGGGGCGAGGGCAAGGCCCGCGTGGTTGGCAGCGTCCGGCGCGTGATACTCTCATCCTTCGCTGAAGATTTCGAAGCGGAGATTGCCTGGGCGCGGCGAGCCTTGTCGGGCCAAGAACTCATCGACGAGCACGGGAAGCAGCCCCTCGCTCTTCTTTCGTTGCTGCCCACAAACGAGAAGGTCGTTAGGCATTACACGCAACCCGCCGCCTCCTGGGCCAGCGTTACGCCCGTTGTTCTTCCAGGCTACGATGATCCCGAACACTATCGGCGCCGGTTGGGCGGCCCGGTCGATGCCGATCAACAGATGAAGCTCTTGACCCGGCTCAACGAGCGCATCGATGGCCTGTTACGTAAAGCGATAATCCAAGCCGGCTTCTCGGCTGAGGTGGCGAAGCATGCCGATCTCGATTGGCGGAAGGTCGGCTTCTGGCCCGGTGCCGATCTTGCGGATCGCTATAGCGTGGCCGATCACCTTAGACGTTTCCCTCGTTTTCATGTCAAGCTTCTTTGGCGTGACGCGCGCGGCAGACCGATCCAGATTCCCGGTCTCGTCTGCCTTGGTGGCGGCCGATTTTATGGCCTTGGTCTCTTCGCGGCATTGGGACCCTAGCTTGTAGGAGTTTCTCACATGCGAAACACCTATCTGGTCTGCTATGACATTTGCGAGGACAAGCGGTTGCGGCGGGTGTTCAAGACTATGCGCGACTTTGGCGACCATCTGCAGTACTCCATCTTCGAGTGTCAGTTCACTTCTACTGACTTGGTGCGATGCCGCCATGCGCTGAGCGAGATCATCGACCATCGCGAGGACGAGGTGCTGTTCGTTGACCTCGGACCGGTTGAGGGGCGCGGCGACCGCGTCATCACGGCGCTAGGCAAGGCTTACTCGCCGATCGACAGTCCCTGTATCGTCGTCGATCGCGCTGAGTAAGGGGGTGTTCCAATGTCCGGGCAACCTGCTTCAAAGAGCTTCCCGGCGGTGGTTAAACCGCCTGGACATGACCGGCCGCGCTGCCCGACTATCTACCCGCCCGGATGCTTAACGAGTTCGTCTATTGCCCGCGCTTGTCTTTCTATGAATGGGTCGAAGGGGTGTTTACCGCCAGCGCGGATACCGTCGAGGGCGAGTTGCGCCACGAGAAACTGGAGACCCGCGCCGACCCGCTGCCGCAACCGGGCGCCGGCGAACGGATCCATTCCCGTTCCGTGATGCTCTCTAGCAACATCTACGGACTCATCGCCAAAATCGACTTGGTCGAGGGTGACGGGACAGCGGTCGTTCCCGTCGACTACAAGAAGGGCCGGCCGCGCGAGACCGACGACGGACCCGAGGCGTGGCCCGCGGACCGCGTCCAGATGTGCGCTCAGGCGCTAGTCCTGCGCGACAACGGCTACCGCTGCGACGAGGCCATGCTCTATTACGACGCCACCAAGCAGCGGGTTCGTCTTGCAATTGATGACGCGCTGCTGTCGGAGACCCGCGATGCTTTGGAGGGCGCGCGGGCGCTGGCGGAGAAGGGCACCATCCCGGCGCCTTTGGTCGATAGTCCCAAGTGTCCGCGCTGCTCGCTGGTCGGCATCTGCCTGCCCGATGAGACTGTATTGTGGAGCAGGTCGCCATCGGAAGAACCCCAAATACAACTCGCGCTGTTCGACGGCAATGACGTTGCGGCGGCGCGTCCGCCGCGGGGCGAAGATGAAGTTCGCCGCCTGGTGCCCGCGCGCGACGACCTGCGTCCGCTGTATGTGACCGGTCACGGGCTGGTGATCGGCAAAAGCGGCGAGGTGCTTCAGATCCGGGAGCGCGACAAATCCGTTCAGCAGGTGCGTATCGGCGAGATCTCGCAGGTCAACTTATTCGGCAATGTGCAGTTGACCGCCGGCGCGATTCAAGCTCTGTGCCGGAGTGAGAAACCGGTCGCACATTTCTCATACGGCGGATGGTTTTACGGCCTGACGCAGGGGCTGGGTCTCAGGAATGTTTTCCTGCGGCGCAAGCAATTCGCCCTGGCCGAGCAGCCGGTCTTTTGCCTCGCGATTGCGCGCCAGATTACTGCGGCGAAGATCCGCAATCAGCGCACCATGTTGCGCCGCAATCACGTGGAGCCGTCGGCGTTGGTGATGAGCCAGCTCAGGCGCGGCGCGGAAAAGGCGCTGGATGCCGCCGGTCTCGACGAACTGTTGGGCATCAAAGGGACGGCCGCGCGGCTGTATTTTGGGGCCTTCGCGGGCATGTTGAAGGCTGAAGACGGGGACGACAACCGGGAGTTCAGCTTCGACTTTGTCCATCGTAACCGCCGTCCGCCGCTGGACCCGGTCAACGCGCTGCTCTCGTTTGCTTACAGCCTGCTGACCAAGGACCTGACCATCATCTGCCACTCGGTCGGATTCGATCCGTTCGTGGGGTTCTTTCATCAGCCCCGGTTCGGCCGGCCGGCGCTGGCGTTGGACCTGCTCGAAGAGTTCCGGCCGCTGATCGCGGATTCCGCCGTGCTCTCGGCGATCAACACCCGAATGGTCACTCCCGGCGACTTCATCAGGGTGGGTTCGGCGGTGACCTTGAAACCGTCGGGAAGAAAGTCCTTTATCCGCGCCTATGAGCAACGGATGGATACATTGGTCACGCATCCGATGTTTGGTTACCGGGTAAACTACCGGCGCGTTTTGGAAATTCAGGTGCGGCTGCTCGGCCGGGTCATCGATGGCGAGTCGCCGCGTTATCGGGGTTTTGAAACGCGCTAAGAGATTCGAGCGCCGGGATGACAAGCAAAGACCGTGATCGCTCGAAGGCAGAGAAAATCCGGTATTTTGGCGGGTTTTCGCGTTGGAAACCATGGTAAGTTCGTGTGGCGGTATGAGAGTTTGCTAGCCTCTCGCAAACCGGCCGTTTGTTCTTTGAAAACCGAATATTTCGAGACGAACCCATTCCGCGCTCAGAAGAGCGCGGCCCATTGAAGCCGCGGCAACGTCGTGCTCGCAGCCATTGCCGATATCGCTCGCGCGGACGTCTATCTAACTCCGTCAGCGAGCTAACCCATTCCGTCCGCGCCGCTGATTTGAGCATGAGGATCGAGCTTTTCGGCAATTAGCCCGAACATCGATAAAGTCCGGCTGCAATCGGGGGAGCGGTAAGCCGGACTGATGCGTTTGAAAGATGCGATGCCCTCAAGCTGGCGGAAGGCAGTGGGGAGGTGCTTCTTTGGAGGACGTCAGCCAGCTTTATGGCTGACGCTCAGGAGCGCGGATATGGGAGTAGGGGAACGCCACCCTCCACGTAGGTGTTTTCGTCATCGCCGACCATTATGTTTATCGACCACAGATCGTTTCCCGAGGGGTCTGTGAATCTGTGGGCCTCGACATGGCTGTGGCCAGGTTTGAATTTATTCAGGTTTTCGGTTTCGAGTAGCCGCTTAAAATCTTCATTGGTGGCGTTCTCAAGCCCGATCGTTGACAGAAAAAAGGTCACCATCGAGATTTGATCCTGGCACCAATACTCGGCTCGATACGGCCGGCCATCGCTCAAAACTCCCTCCTGCCAGGCAATATCGATAGCCTCATTTTCAGGCGTTTTGCTGAAGTTGGGTTTTATGTCCGAGCGATCTGGTTTCGGATATTGTTGTGCCACACAAGAAATATAGACCGATGCCATTAAAGTTGCATCAAAACTTCCAGCAGTAAGGCGAACTTCGAACCGGCGTGATCCGAATATTCACGGGCACTCAGCGCGAGGCCGCGAAGTCGCGCTTGGTGTCAGAACCGGCGGCGCCGGGATGTTCCAGGAATGGCTGGACCGTCGGGTCAAAACCCGATATTAGCCGGATTTGCGGCGGGCGGTCAGGTCCGCCATCGATCCGATAGCACCTGTTCGCCGATAGCACCTGTTCGACTGTTGCCGCCGGAGGAGTAACCAAATGAAGCCGCGCTTGAACGCCGATGAGTTGAAGAGATTGTTCGACCAGATCAGCAATTGGGGGAAATGGGGCAAGGACGACGAGCGCGGCGCGCTGAACTACATCACCAATCGCAAGCGGGCCGAGGCGGCCCGGTTGGCGCAAAGCGGCGAGGTCGTCTCGATGGCGTTACCGCTGGCGACGACTCCCGCCCCCGATAATGAGACGCCGGTGACTCACTTGATGATTCAGGCCGACGCGCCCGAGTACGGAGTGGGCGGTTCCGCTGACTACTTCGCGATTTCCCACCACGGTTTCATGACCACCCATCTCGACGCGCTGTGCCACATCTTCTGGAACGGCCGGATGTACAATGGTTTCGGCGCCAGCGAGGTCGGATACCACGGCGCGCAGAAAATGCGCAATCGATGTTGCCAGGCACGGTATCGTCAGCCGCGGCGTGCTGCTGGATGTCACCAAGATAAGAAAGGTCGAATGGCTGGAGCCCGGCGAGCGGGTCTTTCCCGAGGATCTCGAGCAGGCGGAGAAGGATCATAACCTGCGGGTCGGGGAAGGCGATGTCCTGCTCGTGCGCGTGGGACGGGCCCGGCGGCGCAAGGTCAAAGGCGGTTGGGAACCCGCGCAGGACGGCGTCTTTCCCATGCCTGGACTGGATCCGTCGTGCCTCTCATGGCTGCATGAGCGGAAGGTCGCGTTGCTCGGGTCGGACGGCGTTAGCGACGTTTTTCCAAGCGGCTACGACGATGTCGCTTTTCCGATTCACGTCGGCGCGATCGCGATGATGGGCATCCACCTGCTGGACAATGCCGACCTCGATGAATTGGCCGCCGCCTGCGGGCGTCTGGGCCGTTATGAGTTCCAGTTTGTGATGTTGCCGTTGGTGCTGCCGCGCGGAACGGCTTCGCCGGTCAACCCCGTTGCAATCTTTTGATCGGAATAGCGTCGCATATCTTCGATGGATCGTCAAAGGCGGACGATCTTCCAGATCTTTTGCTCTGAATTTGGCAATGGGGTTGCGATTGCCATCCTTCGTGCCCACATGGATTGTTTAGAATCATGAACGAGAATCCTTACCTCGCGATCGAACATGGTGGGCCGGGGACTATCGGTTGGCGCGATCCATCATTATGCCGAGGTGGGATCGACCCAGGAGGTCGCCGAACAGTTGGCGCGCGACGGGGCCGCGCACGGCACCGTGGTGATCGCCGAGTCCCAGTCGGCCGGCCACGGCCGTCTGGGGCGCGAATGGTTCTCGCCGCCCGGGGTCAATCTCTATGTCACCATGGTGCTGCGTCCCCAGATGGCGCTTCATCAGGTCCCGATTATCGGGCTGGCCGCTGGGGTGGCGATGGCGGAGGCGGTCGAGACCGTGGCGCCTGGACTTCCGGGTCTGAAATGGCCCAACGACCTGTGGCTGCGGGGCAAGAAGGCAGGTGGGATCATCGCGCAACTACTGTCCGGCGCGCCGCCGTGCGTGCTGCTGGGGATGGGGCTCAATCTCAACCTCCGGCTGGAGCAGGTTCCCGCGGAATTGCGCGAAATCGCGACTTCGGTCGCTGATCGAGACCGGCAAAGTTTGCGATCGGGTCAAGCTCGCCGCCATGCTTTTCGCGCTGTCTTGATGAGCGTCTCCAGGAGTTACAGGAGTTCGGCTTCGCGCCGATTGCTCCGGCTTGGGAGCGTTATTCGATCCTGACTGGCAAGCGGATCACGGTGTTTGACGGGCAGACGCGCCATAGCGGTAGGGTCAAGGGAATCGATACTGACGGGGCGTTGCTGCTGGTCGAGGGCGCCAATGTGGTGCGAATTTTGAGCGGCGACGTCACGGTGGAAAAGGTCGTGAATTAGGTGACAGGCTGGTTCACAATGCGACCGGCTGTGCAGCCCCTGCCATCGACAGGCTTCAAGGCCGGCCCATCGAAAGCGGAAGTATTTGCCGCTGGCCTCATGGAAACTCTGGTACCGCGGCGATTAAAGTAGTAATTCGACCTCGTTAGAATTAAGTCGAGGTGAAGTTTTATGGCTGTGGTGGATATCAGCCGCTTGCGAAGCATTGCACTGGTCGGACAGGGTGGCACCGGCAAGACGCAGCTTGCCGAGGCGGTCCTGTTCACTGCCGGTGCCATAACCCGCCTGGGACGTCCCGACGATGGGACGGCAGTGATGGACTTCGAGCCCGAGGAGCTTACCCGGCATGAATCGATTAGCTCGGCGTTCCATCATCTGGAATGGAAGCGCAACACCATAATCGTCGCCGATACGCCCGGCTATGCGGCGTTTCTTCCCGACACCTTCGTTACCATCCGGGCCGTGGACGGGTTGGTGCTGGTAGTCAGCCCCGGCGCCGACACCAAGGTCGAGACCGAGAAGATCTGGGAAGCGGCGGAAGCGGCGAACCTGCCGGTGGTGGCGTTCGTCTCGCGGCTGGACCGCGAGAATACCAAGCTGGAGAATGCTTTGGCCGATCTCAACCGGCTGGGGGCAAAACCCGCGGTTCTGACCATACCGATCGGCACCGATAACTCGCTTAGCGGCGTGATCGACGTGATCAACATGAAAGCGCTGCGCTACGCCGACACCACTGGCAAGGCCAAAGAAGAGGACCTGACGCGGCGATTTGCTGGCGCGGGCCGAAGATGCGCGCACCAGGCTTTGCGAAGCCGTGGCCGAGTCCGATGACGCCTTGCTGGAAAAATACCTGGAGCAGGGGCAGCTCGAAAACGAAGAGCTGCGCGCGGCGCTGCGCAGCGCGGTGATAGCGCGCACGGTAACTCCGGTGCTGTGCGGATGCGGCAGCAGAAATATCGGTATCGGTCCATTGCTCGACGCGATTCTGGAGCTGTTGCCGTCGCCCGCGGATACGCCGGCGAAAAAGGGACACAATCCTGCCAACGGCGAGGAAATCGAGCGTGCGCCCGATCCGGCGGCGCCGTTCGCGGGGCAGGTATTCAAAACCGTGGTGGACCCCTTTGCAGGCAAACTGTCAATCTTTCGCGTGGTTTCGGGCAAGGCCGTCAGCGATACCGCGGTGCTGAACTCGACCCGTCAGACCAAGGAACGCTTCGGTCAATTACTGCGTCTGGAGGGAAAAAAGCAGTCGGCGCTGGACGCCGCGTTGCCGGGCGAGATCGTCGCCGTGGCCAAGCTCAAGGATACCACGACCGGCGATACCTTGTGCGACGAAAAAGCCTCCATTATTTTGGCCCCGCTGCCCAAGGCCAACCCGGTGATATCCTTTGCTATCCGGCCCAAGAGCAAGGGTGACGAGGAAAAGGCGAGCCAGGCATTGGCGCGGATGATCGAAGAGGATCCCTCGCTCGAGATGCATCGGGATCCGCAGACCCACGACATTATCCTGTCGGGTACCGGGCAGCTTCATATCGAGGTCGCGGTCGAGCGGCTCAAGCGAAAATATAATGTAGAGGTTGAACTTCAGGCGCCAAAAGTGCCCTACAAAGAGACCATCAAGGGCAAGTCCGAAACTCAGGGCAAGTACAAACGCCAATCCGGTGGCCGCGGTCAGTACGGCGATTGCTGGCTGAAGATCGAACCGCTTCAAAGGGGAGGGGGGTTCGAATTCGTGGACGCCGTGGTCGGCGGCTCGGTGCCGCGTCAGTTCATCCCCTCGGTGGAAAAGGGCGTGCGCAACACGTTGCCCGAGGGCTTTCTGGCCGGATACCCGCTGGTCGATCTTAAAGTAACGCTTTTCGATGGTTCGTCACATGCGGTGGACTCATCCGACATGTCGTTCCAGATCGCGGCCTCTATGGGACTGAAGGCCGCGGTCGAAAAAGCAAAGCCGATACTGCTCGAGCCGGTAATGTCGGTTGAAGTCAGTTGTCCGGATGAATGTATGGGCGACGTAATCGGCGATTTGAACTCGCGCCGGGGCAAGGTGCTGGGGGTTGACCGCAAGGGCAACGGCCAGTTGATCAAGGCGCTGGTGCCGATGTCGGAGATCTTGAAGTACGCGCCCGACCTGCGCTCGATTACCTCGGGGCGCGGTTCGTTCGAATCACAGTTCTCGCATTACGACGAAACCCCGACCCATATTGCAGACAAGGTTATCAAGGATGCCAAGGAGGCGAAGGAGGCTGCCAAGGCGGGGCACGCTCAGGCTTAGTCTGCCAGCTTAAACGACGATGCTGACGCCGCTGGGTAAATGGCTGGTCGCGATGGGCCTGATCCTGGTAGTGGCGGGCCTTGCGATGTGGGGTCTAGGCAGTCTGGGATGGTTTGGCCGGCTTCCCGGTGATATTTACGTCCGCCGCGGCGGCATGACCTTTTACTTTCCGCTCGCAACTTGCATCCTGTTGAGCATCATCGTCTCCTTATTGCTGATGCTTTTCCGGCGTTAGCCGGGATCCTGCCCAAAGGCGCGGCGTTCCGCTGGCGCGGGCGAAAAGATGGCAGAGGGCGGTTTTAATTCGGGGGTTTCGGAGTAATATTGACGGCTGAACCACGGGGCTTGCCTCAGGCTCCGCCTTCGACCGGTATGCTGGACCAAGACACGGCGCTTGCACGCCTTTCCGAACAAAGGCGCCGCCGCCGCGAGCTGATTGCAGTCGCGGTCGCGGGCTTGTTGCTGGGTGCTTTCGCGTTGGCCCAGATCACGCTCCCGCCGCTGACCAGCCATACCTCGCTGCTCTCCAATCTGGCCGTAATTCTGCTCTTTGACCTGAGTTTTTTGCTGCTCGGGCTGCTGCTGTTTCTGGTCGGCCGCAATATCGCCAAGGTCTTCTTCGAGCGCCGGCGCGGTCTAATCGGATCCAAGCTGCAGGCGCGCCTGGTAATCGGATTTATCGCCGTGGCAATGCTGCCGAGCGGTTTTCTGCTCTACGTTTCCGAATCCTTCCTGCGCGCCGATATCGATAGCTGGTTCAATCCCGAGTACAAAAAAGTGCTCGACGAATCGCTCGATATCGCCAAGAGCTATTATCTTGACTCGGCCAACGACGCGCTGCATTTCGCGCGCGTGTTGGCTGAGAATATCGCCGCAGGCGACCTGATGGTTCCAAAGCGCCGCGCGGACCTGCAGAAGTTTGTCGAACACAAACAACAGGAATACAGCCTCGGAACGATCGAGGTCTTTTCACCCGACCGCAAGCTGCTGGTGCTCGGCGCTAAGCCCGCAGATTCCTACCGGAATAGGCGTATCACCCCATTCCGGACTACTGGTACAAACGCTCGCGGGGCATCCGACCAGCCGTACGGATTCGTTCGGCCGCTCCGACGTAATCCGCGGCACCGCTCCGATTTTTGTCTCTCCGGAGTCCGACAAGGTATTGGGTGCGGTGGTGGTCGACTATTTCGTTCCCCGCAGTCTGGCCAAACGTGCCGCCAAGGTTTCCGAAAGCTTCGAGGATTACGTGCAGTTGCGCGCGCTGAAGCAGCCGATTATGCGCAATTATCTGCTGGCGTTGTTGATGATAGGGCTGGTCGTGGTGTTGCTCGCCAGTTGGTTCGGAATTTTCCTGGCTCGCGGCATCACCGTGCCAATCAAGCTGCTGGCTGAGGGAACCCACGCCGTTGCGGCGGGCGACCTCAATCATGAAATTCCTGCG
This sequence comes from uncultured Pseudomonadota bacterium, assembly GCA_963824565.1. GTDB lineage: Bacteria > Desulfobacterota > Binatia > Binatales > Binataceae > JAJPJA01. The sequence goes on from CAWGQB010000017.1 coordinate 14,620, forward strand.
GTGCGCGACGACGAGATCGGCCAGTTGGTCACCTCTTTCAACCAGATGACGGCTGACCTGCGCATGACCAATGCCGAATTGGAGCAGCGCCGGCGCTATACCGAGACCCTGCTGCGCAACGTTTCCGCCGGGGTCGTCGCACTTGACCGCGCGGGCCGGGTCACCACGATCAACCCATGCGCGGAGCGGTTGCTGGGGCAGACTGCGGTGGACGTGCAGGGGCGCCATTATGCGGTGGCTTTCCCGCCGCCTCTGGCAGCAGAGCTGGCGCGGTTGTTTGACGGCGGTCTGCCGCCCGAAGGGGGCACCGGTTCGGTGACGTTGGATGAACGTAGCGCGACGGAACTGATGGTGACGGCGAGTCCGCTCAGCGAGGAAGGGCAGGACCATCTGGGAACCGTGCTGTTCTTCGAGGACGTCAGCCAAATCGCCAAGATCGAGCGCATGGAGGCTTGGCGCGAGGTGGCCCGGCGGATCGCGCACGAGATCAAGAATCCGCTCACTCCGATTCAACTATCCGCCGAGCGCATCCGGCGCCATCCGGTGGCCTCGGGTTCCAATCTGGTCGACGAATGTACCCGCACGATTATCAGCGAGGTCGAGGATCTGAAGCATCTGGTCGATGAGTTTTCGATGTTTGCCCGGATGCCGCATCTGAACCCGATGCCCGGCGACCTCAACGGTCTGGCCGACGAAACCGTCAGCAACTTCCGTGCGGCCAATCCTGGGATCGAGTTCGTCGCCGATCTGGACCCCGGCTTGCCCAAGGTCGCGATTGACCGCGAAGCGCTTAAGCGCGCATTGGTGAATCTGCTTGAGAATGCGGTTGCGGCAATTAATGGAGCATCGCGCAACGGCGGCGGTATGCCGCAGGTCGAGATCCGCACCCGTCTGGATCGGACCAGCGGCGTGGTGACGCTGGAAGTGTGCGACAACGGCCCCGGAATCGATCCGGCGTTAAAGTCGAGGATTTTCGAGCCTTATTTCTCCACCAAGGCGCAGGGAACCGGGCTCGGTCTGGCAATCGTATCCACCATCGTGTCGGACCATCACGGATTCGTCAGAGTCCGGGACAACGAGCCTCGCGGAAGTAGATTCATCCTTGAGTTTCCTGTAAAAGAACAACAGTTTGCGCGAGTGTTAAGCTGATGTCCGAGAGTGGACACCGGCGTCTTCATAGCGAACTCCGAGGGCTGGAAAGTGGAAGAAACCGTACTGGTGGTGGATGATGAGGAGCGCATTCGGTCCTCTCTCAAGGGGATCTTAAGCGACGAGGGTTTTCGGGTACTGGATACCGGCCGCGCGCCGGCGGTGATGGATATTGTTGCGCGCGAACGCCCGCGCCTGGTACTGCTCGATGTCTGGATGCCGGACATCGACGGAATCGAACTGCTGCGCCGCATCAAGGAAACCGCGCCCCAGACCGAGGTCATCATGATTTCGGGTCACGGCAATATCAACAGCGCCGTGGCCGCGACCAAGCTGGGTGCCGCCGACTTTATTGAGAAGCCGTTTTCCGTTGACGGTCTGCTGGGCTCGATTGGGCGCGCGCTGGTTCACGACGGGCTCGAAAGCCATTCCGATAACAGCGTCAAGACTAACGGTCATCCACGGATAAAGACCCGGACAGATTGCGCCACGGTCGCGCAACGAACCATCAAGCGTTCTATCGTGATTGGCGGTCAAGGGCTTCACACGGGCCTCAAGACCGGAGTGATCCTCTATCCGGCCCAATCCGGAGCGGGAATTTCGTTTACCTCGCTTTCGGGCGACGTGATCACGCCGGCGCGGCTGGAGAACGTAACCGACACCGGCTACAACACCACGCTATCCAACGGCGGCTACATGGTGCGGACGGTCGAGCATCTGATGTCGGCGCTGCACGGGTTTCGGCATCACCAACCTGCTGGTCAAGACCCAGGGTGAAGTGCCGGCGCTCGACGGTTCGGCGTTGGAGTTCTGCCGGCTCCTGGCGGAAGCCGGAGTCCAGGAGCAGAAAGCGCGCGTGCAGCCATTTTATGTCGACCAGCCGATAGTTATTGGCCAGGAGAAGGAAGGCGGCGAATACATCCGCGTCGAGCCGGCGGACCATCTAATCATCGATTACACTCTTATGTATCCTGCGCCGATCGGTGTGCAGCGCGTGCACTTCGAGCTAACCAGATCCGAGGACTACGTGCGCCAGATTGCTCCTGCGCGGACTTTCGGCTTCCTGGCCGAAATGCGCAAGCTGTCCGAGATGGGGTTGGCCAATGGCGGGCGGCTGGATAACGTAATTTTGGTAGACGATGAGAAGGTGGTGAACACCAAGCTGCGTTTTCCCAGACGAATTTGCCCGCCACAAGATTCTCGATCTACTCGGCGATCTTTATCTGCTGGGGCGGCCGATCATCGGTCATGTCGTCGCGTGTAAGACGGGCCATTCCGACAATCTCGCCCTGATCCGGCGTTTATCACAGGCGGCTTGAGAGGCCCAATCCGCGCCGGCCGCAGCCTGTTCCAGTCAGTCATGGAATTAAGCGGTAAGGTCGCGCTGGTAACCGGCGCGGCCCGGCGCGTCGGACATGCGATTGCGCTGGCCCTTGCCGCGCGTGGCGTTGCCGTCGCGGTGCATTATCGCAACTCCGCGCAACAGGCAGCGGAGACCGTTGCAACGATCGAGGCGCGGGGTGGCACGGCGCGCGCATTTCACGCCGATCTGGAACGGGTCGCGGATATCGAGTCGATGGTGAATGCGATTGGCACGGCGTTCGGACGTTTGGACATCCTGGTTAATTCGGCTGCGGTGTTCTATCGCAAGCCGCTCGAAGACCTGACCGAGCCCGATTGGGATACGGAACCTCGATATCAACTTGAAGGCGCCATTTTTTGCGGCCAAGTTTGCGGGCGCGATGATGCGCCGGCAGGGCGCGGGGAAAATCATCAATATCGGGGATTCGGCAGGAATCCGCCCATATAACAATTATCTTCCCTACACCGTGTCCAAATCCGCGCTTATTGGACTCACGCAGGCGCTGGCCAAGGCACTGGCGCCCGAGGTCCAGGTGAACTGCCTCGCGATCGGCCCAGTCCTGCCGCCTGAAGATTACACATCGGAGCAGATCGAGCGGCTGGCGCGCACGACCCTGGGCAAGCGGCTGGGAACGCCGGAAGACGTCGTACGCGCAGTGTTGTTCCTGTGCGAAACGGACTTCGCCACTGGCGCCACGTTGGTGCTCGACGGTGGCCGGTTGATCGCGTAGTTAAGGCCGCTCCCTAATCGGACGGGGGACCAAAGTTGGACGGGTGGCCTTGAATGGAAGGTCGCCAGGAGACATCACAAATGCCGGTTTTGGAGATCGAAATCCGGGGGCACGTCGCGTACCTGACGATGAATCGTCCCCAGGTGCACAATGCGCTCAATCCCGAGTTGATGGTGCGTCTGGCGCAGGCATGGCACGAACTGCGCGACGATGATCGCGTGCGGGTGGTGATCCTGACCGGGGCCGGCGACAAAGCTTTCTCTGCCGGCGCTGACCTGGGCCGGCTGATTCCACTGCTCAGCGGGGCGCGCGGACCCGAAGACGAATGGGACCGCAAATTGATCGATAGTCCCGAAGTGATCGAGCATGCGGTTCTCAAAGGCATCGACTTTTTCAAGCCTGTTATCGCGGCGGTAAACGGATTTTGCGTGGCTGGGGGAATGGAGATGATGCAAGCCTCCGACCTGCGCGTCGCCGTGGACTCGGCGAGCTTCGGCCTGCAGGAGGTGAAGTGGGGAATCGCGCCGCTGGGCGGCTCCGTGGCCCGGCTGCCGCGTCAGATGCCGTGGTGCAAGGCGATGGAGGTCCTGCTTACCGGCAATCGCTTCGACGCGCATGAGGCGTGGCGCCTGGGTCTCGTCAACTACGTGGTGGCGCGCCACGAGTTGATAGCCAAGGCCGAGGAGTTGGCGGCCGCAATCGCGGAGAACGGTCCCCTGGCGGTACGCATCATAAAAGAGGGGGCGTTAAGATGCGCGGGTACGACGCTGGAGGAAAGCTTTAAGATTGAACTCGAACTGCGTCCCATTATTGAAAGCTCTGAAGACGCCCGCGAGGGACCGCAAGCCTTCATGGAAAAGCGCAAGCCGGTATTCAAGGGCCGTTAAGTCGCGACGCGCGACGGCGAGAATGGTCGCTCGCCGATGGCTCGGGTCAATCGGACGCCGGCCGCACTTGATACTCCAAGAAGACACGGATCGCGCCTTTAGGTTCGAGTCAGAATGTCGTTAGCAAAGCAATCACAGACTGCTTCGGCGACTGAGAATGAGGTGGCGATGCGCTTCCTCAACCCCAGGCGGCCGTGGCTCGCGTTAGCCTTGATTATTGCGGGCGCGCTGGCGCTCACTACTTACAAGCTGGGCGCGTGTGGCATTTGCAAGGGCAATGAAGCGGTGGAAGCGGTTTTCATCCAACAGATGGTCGAGCACGGCAAAGTGCTGTTCCCCGCGGTCAACGGCGGCTCCCCGATGTACAAACCGCCGCTGTTTCATTGGACCGCCACCGCGCTCGACCATCTGATGGGCGTCGCCAAGGTTACAGCGTTCAACTTCAGGCTGCCGGCGGCCTTGTACACGACCGCCGGCGTGGCCCTCACGTTCGGTTTCGCATATGGGATTGTCTCCGCCGACGGCGCGATTCTCGCCGGCCTTGATCCTGTTGTCGGCGCATCAGTACATCAGGTTGGGCCGCATGGGCCGCGTCGACATGACGCTAACCTTCTTCGAAACCCTGTCGCTGTTTGCGTTTTGGTGGTGGTACAGACCCCGGCGCGGCGGACCGGCGCGCGGCGGTCCGATGCTATATCTGGTGGGCGCGGCGATCGGCCTCGCCGTGCTCTCCAAGGGGCCCGTTGGAGCAATCCTGCCCAGCTTGTCGATGGGGATTTTTCTGCTGACCGAAGGCCGGATGCGCGAGACTTTGAGGCGCGTTACGCCAGGCCCGGTGCTGGTTGCAATCGTGATCGGCGGGAGTTGGTATATCGCCGGTTACCTGGGCGCGAAACATGCGCTGCTCAACCGCCAAATCAGCAGCGAGAACTTCGGGCGGTTCTTCGGCGCCCTGGGCAGCGCCCCGCCATGGTTCTACCTCGGACCGCTGCTGTTCAGTTCGTTGCCGGCCAGCCTCCTGGTTCCTTTTGCGGTCTGCGGAGCATTGTTCAGCGGCCGCGATGCGGCTTCGGCCGGGCACGGCGATACCTCCAGCCAGCGCGCCCGCCAGGCGGTTAAGCTGTTGGCGATCTTCTGGTTGGTGACACTCGTATTTTTCAGCGTCGCCGCTTACAAAAGCCGATGGTACCTGTTGCCGCTGTGGCCGGCGGCGGCGGTACTTCTGGCGTGGTGGATCAAACGTATCGGCACCGTTTACGGCCGCGGTCTGATCGAGGGAGGATTCGCGGCGCTATGCATAGCGGTTGCGTTATTCAACCTGGTCTTTATCCCGCGCCAGGAGGCGCAGGAATGTGCCCGCTACAACTATCGCAACACCGCGGCCGACATCGACCGCCTGGTCGGAAGGACGCAACCGCTGTACGCCGCGGGCTTCGTTGACGAGGATTTCGCGCCGCTGCTGTTCTACCTGGATCGCGACGCGCCGTTTATCTCAACCGACCTCAGCCAGGCGCCATCGGGTTACATCATAGTCCCGGGTGAATTTTGGCGGACACACAAGGACGACAGCTCACGGTTTCGTGGAGGTCTTGCAATCATCGGAGGGCCGGCGAAAGCCGGTCTTGTTACGCCATGAGAAGAGGAACTCAAGCTAACCTGTTCAGTTCCAGGAAAGTTTGAGAAGCTGGACGCCGCTGCTGTTCTCGCAGCATGAATCTCAGTGGAGATGAGGCGCGCGATTATGAAAGCGATTCAATTCGACCGCTTGGGCGGAGCCGAGGTGATGGAGTTGCGGGAGATCCCCAAGCCTGAGCTTCGTCCCGGAACCGTTCTGGTTCGCAACCACGTCATAGCGATCAACTATGGCGACACGTTCTTTATCCGCGGCACCTACCTGGTAAAGCCGGTGTTTCCGGATATCCCGGGGATGGAGGGCGCGGGTGTTATCGATGCGGTCGCGCCCGATGTGACCGATCTAAAGCCCGGGATGCGCGTCGCTTATATCGGAATGGGCTCCTACGCCGATTACACTCTGATTCGACAGTCGCGCGTGATGGTGCTGCCCGACTACATGGACTTCGAACAGGCGGCGTCGTTTCCAATCGCGGTGCTGACCGCATGGCACATGCTCCATTCCTGCAACGATACCAAGGCCGGCCATAGCGTGATCGTCCATTCGGCGGCGGGCGGTGTCGGGGTCGCTGCGGTGCAAATCGCCAAAGCCGCTGGTGCGATGGTGATCGGTACGGTGTCGAGCGATGACAAGATCGAGCTGGTGCGCAAGTTCGGCGCCGACCACGTGATCAATTACGAGGCCGAAGACTTCGGCGCGCGGGCGATGAAAATCACCGATGGCCGCGGCGTCGACCTGATTCTTGACGCGGTCGGAAAGCCGACCTTCAATAAGGGGTTGCGATGCCTGGCTCCGCTGGGCCATTTGATACTCTTTGGCCGCGCCGGCGGCGTGCCCGACCGCCTCAACCTGATGGAACTGTTCGGAAAATCGATCAAGGTGAGCGGCTTTGCGGTGACGATGATGTACGCGCTGCACGACATCCATCAGCGTGGCGTGCGCGACGTATTCCGGCTCGCGCACGAAGGCAAGCTGACGGTTCCGATCGGCGGAAAGTATCCTCTGTCAGAGGCCGCCCAGGCACATCACCACCTGGAGTCGCGCCGCTCTGTCGGTAAATTGTTGTTGATTCCGTAGCCTTGCACTGCAGCCATGTTCGGAAGTCTGTATTGTTGCGAGAATATTCGGAATCGCTTGGCCTTTACTTGGAGGCAGGCTTCTTACCCCCGCATGGGTGGTAAGGCGCTGCGCGTTGATTCTTTTCGTGGCGCCGGCCTGCGTGCCGGTTTCTTTTAGACCTTGACCGCGTAGTTCGGAATGCTCAAGAGTTTAGTAACCAATGGCACACATTGCAGGCGATCCCTGACTAGTGCGGGACGGGGCCGGTCCACGGACTTTATACGAAGAAAAAAACCGCCACGGAGGCCGGCGCTACGGAACGCCAAGCCATTCCATTTGGCGCTTGTTTCAGGCCTAATTCATCCGCTGGTCGAACTGGATCATGGTGCCGTCCGGATCCTTGAAGATGGTGGTCAGGATGCGCTTTTCGTGGGGCTCGCCGTAGGCTTCTCCGGCGGATTCATTGGGCTCGACCACGAACGGGACTCCGGCGGCCTTCAGTTTCTCTACTCTCTCCCTCAAGTTGTCCACCCAAAACGAGAAATGATGGATTCCGACTTGATTGAGCTTCAGCGGTTCTCCGGTGGGGACCGGGTGATTCTGAGATAGCACGATAAAAGTCGCGTCGCGCCCGTCTTCCCAGCGCATATAGATCGCATGACGCTTGACCTCAGCGGGTTCGCCGGATTTGGAGCTGAACTTGATCGTCTCTTCGGTGTCGAGCGAAACCTTGAGACCCAGCAGGTCTCGATAGAACGGCAGCGAGCGTTGCATGTCGCTGACTCCGATAGCCACGTGTGAAATCGCGCGCATCACATTCCTCCTCGGAGGTTGTCTGTTACCGGCGGTTGAGAATTGACCGCCTACCGGCAGCATTATTAGCCCGGCGACAGCCGATTCGCAAAGGCGCGGTACTCTTGCCGCGGCAACCGCCTGTGTCACAATGGCGACAACCCACGGGAGAACTTTATTTCGATGGCTGGAACGAGAGTGCAAATCCCCTCCGCGGACGGCGGGAGCTTCTCCGGCTATTTGGCCGTCCCGGCGTGCGGCAAGGGTCCCGGTTTAATCCTGGCCCAGGAAATTTTCGGCATCAACGAGCATGTTCGCGAGGTTGCGGAGCTTTACGCGGAAGAAGGTTACGTCGTGCTGGCGCCCGATCTGTTCTGGCGCCTGGCGGCGGAGGTCGAACTCGGTTACGAGGGTGTCGACCTGGAAATGGCGAACGAATACCACGAGCGCTTTGGCATTGAGCAGGGCGTCCACGACCTCGGCGATGCGCTCGCGGCGTTGCGCGCCAGGCCGGAGTGCAACGGCAAAGCCGGAGTGCTGGGATTCGGTCTGGGAGGGAGGCTCGCGGTCTTGGCGGCGTCCAGGTTGAACATAGACGTGGCGGTGAGCTACTACGGCATGGGACTCAACGAGCATCTGGACGAGGCGCGGGCAGTGCGCTGTCCGATAGTCTTGCATTTCGCCGCCGCCGACGGCTTCACGCCGCCGGCGGTGCGCGAGGCGGTCCGCAAGGCGCTCGCCGGCCGCGACGATGCCGAGATTTACGTGTATTCGGAGGCCGGCCACGGCTTCAACAATTCCTCGCGCGAGAGTTACAATCGCTCCGCCGCGACGCTTGCGCATTCGCGCACCATCGGAATTCTGCGCCGAACCGTCGGGCCGCGTTATGACCTGGATGCGCTATGGGAAAAGCACCTGGAGTACGAGTTCTCCACGCACAGCGCCGAGGAAACGATGCGGACCATGGTCGCTGAGCCGTACGTGAATCATGTGCCGAACATGACCGGCGGCTATGGCGCTCGTGATTTGTATCGCTTCTACAAGCACCACTTCCTGCCTACGATTCCCAAGGACATCAAGCTTATTCCGGTCTCCCGGACCGTGGGCGCCAATACCCTGGTTGACGAGTTCGTCCTTTGCTTCACCCACGACATCGAAATCGATTTCATGCTGCCCGGGATTGCGCCGACCGGCAAATACGTGGAAATCCCCCATGTGGCGATAGTCCAGTTCCGCGGCGACAAGATCGCCCACGAACACATCTATTGGGAACAGGCCACGGCGCTGGTTCAGATTGGAGTGCTTGATCCGAAGGGCCTTCCGGTGGCGGGAGCGGAGACCGCCAGGAAAGTGCTCGATGCCAGCCTTCCGTCCAATACGCTGATGGCGGCGTGGGCGAAGAGCGCGAAATCCGAATGATGCGCCACAACTAGTTGACCGCAGGCATCAGCAGCGGGCCGTGGAAGAGATAGGGACGGTTGTCGGGCGGATGGGGCAGGAATGCGAACAGCACGCCCAGATGGGCGCGACCCGCAACGGTGGGCGAAATCAACAGCGTCAGTTCCATCATGCTCGAGGCAACTGTCGGGCCCAGATGGATTAAGCCACTGCCGCTTACCTTCATGTCGGGTCCATATCCTTCCAAAGCGTTGATGTGCAGCGTGGCGCTGTCGAGCTGAAGGCTTGCCTTTAGATTGCTGAATCTCAACGATGGAAGGCTTTTCGATCAACGCGAAATCCACATCGTGTCCATCCAGTGTCAAGCTCCCCTGTTGGGAGGAGGGCGTGTGGTCCATAATCGCGAAATTGCCGCCGCCCGAAACGATGCCCTTGAGACTCGCGCCGACCTGAGGCGGCAACGGATAGCTTCCCATGTTGATATTGCTCAGATCGAAGAACAGTTGCGTAAGATCGCCCGAACGCCGCACCGAAACCCACGCCGTACCGCCGTAGAGGTCGGCATGAATAGCTACGCCCGGGCGCCCGATTAGCGTTCCCAGTCCCGGCGTTAGCTTAAGCGATTCACTGCTAATCAGTGGTGGCGTTGAGGGTTGTTCCAGGCTTATCAGATTAACGTCTTCCAGCACCGCTCCAATCGGAAAGGCTGGATGCTCGTCCTGATATGAAAGCTTAAAACCCAGAGGCATCAAAACCCCCGTCAATGCCTGATCGTAGGGAAATGTGCCGATAATGAAGACCAGAAACAACACCAACCCGGCCAACGCGTAGGCCGCCACAATCGCGTGTTCGCGCCAGTAATCCAGGGTAAGGAATTCACGCCAATCAGGCATTCTTACCGAGCACCGAGCAAATCATATCAACGTCGTAGGAGTGAAGATCCTGGCCATGTTTTCTAATCGATACATTGGATACCACAACCGGCACCTTAATCGACTTGATTTGATAAAGCGCGTCGACCAGTTGTTTCAGGCTAACACCCTGCAGCTTGAGGTTGACGCCGTACTGGGTGAACTGGCCCGATATCGGCTTGTCGGGCAGGGTGGAAATACCGGCGATCAAATCGGTTCCCACGGCGCCGTTCAAGGCCGTGCTCAGCACCGAGGAAAGCGCGAAATCCTTTCCCGGCGGCGCGGCGCTTTTTTCAAGCGCCGTCAGCTCCCTTCTGACTTGGCGGTAAGCCACAGTCATCCGCCGGACCTCGGTAAGGTCATGCTGGCGCGCCGTGATGTCTTCCTCGAGGCCGGACTGGAAGGAAAGGATCGGGACATAAATGAGGTTATAGCCAACGAACACGGCGGCTATCGCGGCAGCCACCTTTACCAGCAACCGTTCGCGCTTATCCAGTTTGTAGTAACGCGCGCGCAGTTGGCGGTAGCGTGGCGAGGCCCAGGCTTGCGCCTGATCGTAATACCTGCCGACGACGGAATCGCGCAGCTTGTTCGACAGATCCATATCAATCCAGCCCTGAATCCTTGATTGCCGCGGTCAGGTGAAACGAAACCTTGTGTCCTTCCGCCGGTCCTTCATCGGAGATTTGCACGTCGGTGAGCAGACGCGTGCCCGCCAATGCCCGTTTGACCTGGTCAATTACCGCATAGGAGGCGGCTTTGCCGTCGATTTTCAGTCCCGAGTCGTCGAGGGTCAGGGCGTCGATGTCGATATTGAGCTGCGGCGGCAGGGCGCGCGACAGTTCCATCAGCAGGTCGAGTGGCGATGTCGGACCGCCAGTACCACCGAGCATGCCCAGGCGTTTGCGCGCCACCACCAGCGCGCGAAGCAAGCTCGCTTTTGGCAGTCGTCGCCGGAGACTCCCGGAATAACCGGCGCGGCGACCGCCGCGACCTCACGATTGAGGAGCTGGAGGTGATGGTAGCTGGTAGAGATCCCGAAGACGAACTGCAGCACCGCGAGCGCGACCAGCGCAATTGCGATACATCCGGACGTATAAAGCAGGTCCCAGATCTCCCGGTTCGGCCATGAAAGGCAAACTCGCCGATGCGGAAGTTGATCATGGGCACCGGCTGGTTCGGCATCTCTCCCAGCAGCATCGCGACGCATCCCGCCTGGCGCACCCATTCCCGGCTGTTCTTTCCGAGCAGGGCGGAACAATCCAGCTCTTCAACCCCGTGAATCGGCAATGCCAGTTCACGCGAGAAGCGATCGCGGACTTCAGTGGAGGCCGCGCCCCGCCCGCTAACGATGACGTCCGTGGCTCCGGGCTCTGTGGTATGCGAAAGGATGGTCTGGCGCACCGCGGCGATGATGGCGCCCGCGGAATTGTCCACCTGCTGCTCGCTAGATGCCGGATCAAGGCCCACGGGCAGAATTCTCAAGGCGCGCGGGATGCCCCCATGGTCGATCAGGACTACCGACGTGCGGCGATCGATCGAGTTCCACCAGCAGGTGCGCCATTGTGCCATTACCGTTGCGCGAGCGATTAATCAGTGCGCTCAGCGCCAGCGAACTCAGGGTTACCGTCTTCGGGTCCAGTCCGGCGGTAGCAAGCAGGTCGAGGTGGGCGCGCATATCATCTTTTTTGACCAGCGCCGCAAGGACCAGTGAACTTTTGCCGTCGCGGAGCAGCGGCATGTATGCCACTATCGCATCTTCGACGCCGAAAGGCAGATGCTCCTCCAGAGCGAAGGGGACCGCCTGCTCCAGTTTGCGATGGTCTCTGAAGGGCAGGGTGAGCAGCCGTTTGGCCACCAGTTGGCCGGGAAGCGCGGAAATTACCAGGTCCGGGATCCCGGTTTGACTCAGCAGACGTTGGAGCGCCGGAGCGAGGTCGGACTTCATCCTCGGCCCGCTCCGATTGGTAGGTTCCAAGTAAGCCAAAGGAACTCCAGGCTCGTTCGCCGAGTGCGGCCTCGACTCGATCGTCGGCGAATTCCAGCGCCAGGATCCTTTGTGCCATCCGTGGTAGCTAATCCTCGTTCCAGCTCAAAAGCAACTGGGGTCCGGGACCGGTGCGGCGGATGGTCGCGTAGACATAGCTGCGGGTTCCGGCAAAACTGCCCAGCCCGGTCACCATGAAGTAGTCGCTGGTGGTGGAAAAGATCGCCGGCAGGGGGCTGGACAGGTTGGAGACTCCCGGTAACTCGCTGACCTCGGTCATGTTGCTGAAAGGATGCTCGGTGCGCGCCGCGAGGATGGAATTGAGCGCCGACGGGGTCTGGGCGAGCTGCGGCGCCACCGCCATCATCACCTCCGGCGGCGCGGTGTTGATGTTAATCCGCACCGACGGCGTGGTGGTGATGAAATTCTTCAGCCGCATGAAGGTGGCTTCGTCGATCCCGCGCACCAGCCGCAGGTCGCCGATCGTCGGCATCGGGCCATTGCGCGCTTCGTAGGGCGGCACCAGGCGCAGGTAATAGTCGGACTCGGCGCCGCCGGGAGTTTCGACACTATCGGGGTCGAGCCAGTCGATCAGCGAAGGAACGATGGTGGTCGGGTCGATGCCCAGAATGGTAAGCAAGGTGGTGATCGTCTGGGCGAATTCCTGATTGACCTGGCCGTTGGGGCCGACCAGTTGGTTGATATTGATCTTGCGCGCCTCATCGACAATCGACAGCGTGGACCAGCCTCCGTCCACCGGCAGCGGCGGCAGCGGCAACGCCCACATCGATTGCAGACTGTCCACCCGCGGACTGTTGGTGAGCGCGCTTTGGCGCACGTCGGCAGCAATCAGCGCGACACCGACCTGCACCGCGGAACGAGCCAAATAGTAGGCGCGCAACTGGTTGGCCTGGTTGGCGGCGGAGCGGTAAACAATGCTGGTTGAGGTGGAGAAATCGAGGATCAGAACGGTTAGCAGGCTCACCGCCATCATGGTGGCCAAAAGCGCGACGCCACGTTGCCGGCGGGCCCGTGAGCGGCGCAAGGCGGGGAACTTTAGCCGTCGAATCTTCATCGTGGCGCTACTTCTCGATAGTTGACATCGGGAGCGAGATTGCGGTGGTCAGATAAGTCGGCCGTCTGGTCGAGCCCATCGTCAGATCTATTGAGATCGCTTGCGGCAGCGGCTGGCCGGCCTGCGTCGAGGTCGAATCCCAGCTCTCCAGCCATTGAAAACCGTTGAAGTAGCGGAAGTGCAAGCCGACCAGGTTATTAGCCAGGACCGTTGGCGGCAGTTGCGGAGGATTGGTGGTCTGCAAAAGCCCGCTGCGCTCCGCTCTGGTCAGCATGAACGTGCCGTGATTTTGCGGATTGGGTGTCGCCGCATACGTTACGATTTGCTCGGCGCCAAATCCGTCCAGCGCCCGCCGATGCGCGGGGTCCAGCGTGGCGAAGGTGATCGTGTCCATGGGCATTCCACCCTGTTTTTGCGCCTGCCCGATCAGCAATACGTGGCTCGGTATCAACGGGCGTGAAAACGGCGCCGCGCAGCTCCCGCGACAGCATCCACATCAGGGTGCGGGCCTGTTGATCGGATTCGAGACGCCGCTCCGCATGCAGCTTGCTGGCCGCGACGGCATGAAATGATTCGAACAGGATGATCATGATCAAGGCGAGCAGCGCCAGTGAGAGCATCAGCTCCATCAGGGTAAAGCCCGCCTGTTTGATACTCTCCCTCACGATTCGGGCCTCAGCTTCCATTTTGTAGAAACATGGGGTTGCGAATCAGCTCCGTCACTTGAAACGCGCGGCTGTAACGCGGCCCATAGCTGATGCGGATCCTGACCTTGCGCACGTCAGGAAAGACCGCCGAGGGTTCGACGCTCTGCTCCCAGCGGAAATTCGGAAACTGGCGGGGGAACATGCTTTCGAAGTTTCCACTGGTGGTGCCTAGTGGAGGAAACGGGCCCGTTTCGGCCTGAGTCATCAGGTCCTGCGCGAGCAGGGCAGCCTTGCTCATCTCGTTGGCGCGCACCACGCTCTGGAGCGTCTGGTGCTGCAGCCCCAGCAATCCGACAGAGCTATAGCAATCACGGCCAGCGACACCATCACCTCGATCAGTGTGAAGCCGCGCTGGCGCGCAGGAGATGCCTGATGGACCGTGCCAGATCGTTAGCCCTAAAGCGAGAATAATTGATGGGGCAACTCAGAAGCCCTCACCCTTCTCTTTCCCTGATAAATATAGGGAGAGGGCACAGAAAGTGCCGCGAAGTGGGTTTGATACCCTCTCCCTTTACTCAGGGAGAGGGGAGGGTGAGGGTTTCTGGTCTCCACTGTCCATATTATTTTCGCTTTGTGCTTAAAGTGGCCCCAAAGCTGGAAGATGAAGCGACGATTGCGCAGAGTTTCCCGATAATTGCTGGCTGCCCGGCTTCATGAATTTGCCTGCGCTACCTGTGGGTTAAGGTCGCCCTTAACGATCGATACCCGGCCGGTCAGCGGCTGAAAACTCAGCGTGAACACGGTTCCCGCCGGGTCGATCAGATGCACCACGGTCGCGTCGACATAGCCCTCGGGATAAAAGTTGCAGCTAATCGTGCCTCGTGCGAGGGTTCCTATTCCTTCCACGGTCACGTCGCGTAGCCGTACGTCCGGGGGCAATAGAACCGGCGCGGCGCCCGTTTCCAAATCGGGAGCGAAGGCCGGGGTCGGGAGCATGAGGATCGAGCCGGCTGACCGAGTAGCCGTTGGCATCAAGATTGAAGGTAAGACGTAGCACCACTTTGTTGGCGGATGCCTGATCGTAAAGAAACGACGCCCGGCCCGCTAACCGCCGCACTTCGTGTTTGAGCTGGGAAAGGTGGAATCCGCGGACTGAAGGCATGATCAAAATCGCCATCAGCGCCATCAAAAACAGCACGACGGCGATTTCAATCAGCGTAAACCCGCCAGCATTGCGCCGTGGTTCACTCCATCCGGTGGCCTGGGATGTCTTCATTCACCTTCAAAACTGACAGGAACCCGCCTCAAAACTGCGCGCCACCTACCTCAAAAGTGCGCACCTACCTAAAAAGTGCGCGGCATCTGCCTCAAAACTGCGAGGCGTCGATATCGGCGTTCTTGCCCGTGCCGCCCTCGGCCCCATCCGCGCCGTACGATTTCAGAGTGTAGGATGTGCCGTCGCTTTGCGTAGACGTACGGGTTGCCCCACGGGTCGTTAGGTATCCGCTGGATGTAGCTATCGTCGGAACCACCTGCGGAACCGCCTGAGGAGGAAACCTGGGTGCCGCCCTGGCCTCCGGGATTGACCAGTGCAGCCAGCCCCTGATCACTCGTCGGATAGGAGCCCATGTCGATGTAATAGCGGTCCAGCGCCGTCTTTAATTCCGCGATATCCGCCATTGCCTTGGTCCGCTTGGCCTTGTCGGTCGCTCCGCGAAGACTCTGCACGACGAGGGTAGCGAGCAGGCCCAGAATCAAGATCACCACCATGATTTCGATCAGGGTGAATCCTTCTTGTTTTTTGCGCCTGGAGTTCATTGGCTGCGTTCCTCATCACTGCATAAGCTGGTTGAGCTGAAAAATCGGCATCAATACCGCCATTATCATGAACACAATCATCCCGGCCATTACTATCGTCATCACCGGCTCGAGCAGGGTCGTCATTTGCGCGAGCGCCGCCGCGACTTCGCGTTCGTAAGCCTGCGCCGCTTTTTCCAGCATCGGCTCAAGTTCTCCCGAGCGCTCGCCCACTCTGATCATCTCTACCAGCATCGGTGGAAACAAGCCCGATCGGGCCAGCGTCTGGCCCATGCCGTGCCCTTCCCGAATGCTGTCACGGCTTTCCTGGATAGCTTCAGCCAGGCGCACGTTGGTTATCACCAAGCTTGACCGCGTCCATCGCCGCCAACACTTGCACGCCGCTGGCGAGCAGGGTCGCCAGGGTGCGGGCGAACCGCGCACTTACGACCTTGGTTATGGTTGGGCCGAAGATCGGAAGTTTAAGCACCCAGGAATCGTAGAGGTAGCGTCCGCGCCGGGTGTTTAGCCAGTACGAGAATCCCGCCGCGGCGGCCACGATCGAGATCAGGATCAACCACCAATAGTTGATCAAAAACGAAGAAAGCCGATTAACACCTGCGTCGTTATGGGTAGCGCCTGGTTGGTCTGTTCAAAAATCGTCGAGACCTGGGGAATCACGTAAGTCACCAGGAAGCCCATGATCGCGGTGCCTACCACCATCATAATCGCCGGGTAGGTCAGGGCCCCACGCACCTTGCGTAACAGCTCAGCCTGCGATTCACCATAATCGGCCAGCCGGTTCAGTACTGTCTCGAGCGCACCCGCCTGCTCTCCGGCCCGTACCATGTGGACGTAAAGCTCGGAAAAAGATTCAGGATGCGAAGCCAGGGCGTTGGCCAGCGAGACTCCTTCCCGGACCTTTTCACGGATCTGGGACATCATCTTTTTGACCGGCGCCTTGGTCGCCTGCTCGGAAAGCAGGGTCAACGCGTCGAGCAGCGGCACTCCACCGCCCAGCAATGATGCCATTTGGCGGGTGAGCACGGCCACGTCCGCGGCCGGCATTTTGAAGCGCAAGCCGGGAATTCGTTCGCGCAGCGTGCGCCGCTCGCGAACGGCTATTTCTTCGTTAACGTCAGTCGGGAAGATGCCCTGCGAGCGCAACTTGCCACGCGCCGTGCGGGCACTGTCGGCGTCAACGACTCCGCTGACCGAGCGCCCGTCAGCAGCCAGTCCGCGATAACCAAAAACCGGCATGATTTACGAGCTTCAGGACCGTCTAATCAAGCTCTTCTTGGGTAACGGTGAGAAGTTCCTCGATTGTCGTGACACCGGAAACAATCCGCGCGGCGCCGTCCTGGCGCAAAAGCCGCATACCCCTGGAAGTACAGGCTTTGCGGATGGTGGCAGCATCGGCGTTCTTCATCACCAGCACGCGCACCTCATCGTCCATCAGCATTACTTCATGGATGGCGGTACGGCCCCGATATCCGGTGGCGCGGCAGGCCTTACATCCGTTTGCCCCGGCCCGATAAACCTGTCCGGTGACGTCGACCGGCCGCAGCCCGATGCGGCTCAGCTCCTCAGCGGTTGCGGTATACGGCTCCTTGCACTGAGGGCACAGCAGGCGGACCAGCCGCTGGGCGATGACCGCCAGGATTGAGGAGGAGACCAGAAAGGGCTCGATGCCCATGTCGACCAGCCGGGTCACCGCGCCAAAGGAGTCGTTGGTGTGCAGGGTCGAGAACACCAAGTGTCCGGTCAGCGCGGCATGAATCGCGATTTCCGCGGTTTCGCTGTCACGGATTTCACCGACCATGATGACGTTAGGGTCCTGGCGCAGAATCGAGCGCAGGCCGCCGGCAAAGGTCAGGTCGATCTTCGGATTGACCTGCATCTGGCCCACGCCATGAAGCTGGTACTCGATTGGATCCTCGATCGTGATGATGTTCTTTTCCGGCGAATTAATCTGCTTGAGGCCAGCGTACAAGGTCGTGGTCTTGCCCGATCCGGTGGGTCCGGTGACCAGGATGATGCCGTGCGCCTGACGTATCAGGCGATTGAGAAGGCGCAAGTTCTCGCCCGAAAACCCCAACCGGTCCAGTTCGAGGTCGGCCAGGTTCTGAGCCTGATCGAGCAAGCCGCAGCACGATCCGCTCGCCGAAGGCGGTCGGGATGACCGAGACGCGCACGTCGATATCCCGGCCCGCGATGCGCAGCCGGATGCGGCCGTCCTGGGGCAACCGCTTTTCCGCGATATTGAGCCCCGACATGACCTTGATCCGC
Organism: uncultured Pseudomonadota bacterium; assembly: GCA_963824565.1. Lineage (GTDB taxonomy): Bacteria > Desulfobacterota > Binatia > Binatales > Binataceae > JAJPJA01. Next base: position 32,337 of record CAWGQB010000017.1, read on the forward strand.
GACGTGATCGCCGCCTGCACGTGCTTGGGCGGATTGATCACGTCGTACATCATGCCGTCGACCCGGAAGCGCACCACCAGGTCCGTTTCGAACGGTTCGACGTGAATATCGCTCGCGCGGTCCTTGACGGCCTGCGACAGCAATCCATTGACCAGCTTGATAATTGGCGCGGCGTCATCGGATTCCAGCAGGTCTTTGGGTTCCTGCGCCAGTTCACTGGCCATCAGGTCAAGGCGCTGTTCGCCGAGGTCGATCATCAAATCGTGCGGGGTGCTGGTAGCCTGGTCGTAAGCGCGATTGATCGCCTCGTTGATTACTTCCAGCGGCGCGACCACCGCTTCGATGGGCTTGTTGAAGAGCAGGCGCAGGTCGTCGAGCGGCTCGAAATTGGAGGGATCGGCGATCGCGACGACCACCGAATGGCCGTCGGTGCTAAGCGGTAGCAGGCAATTTTTCTTGGCGTAATTGATCGGGACCTTCAACACCAGATTGTTATCGACGGTGTGTTCGTCGACATGGGCCTGAAACGGCAGGCGATATTGTTGCGCCAAAGCGCGTGCCAGACGCTGAGGCTCCAACGCACCCATTTCGATCAGCGCCGCGGCCAGTTCCTGACCAGGTTTTTTCCGCTGCCGAGCAGTCTCCAGATCCTGAGGTGAAACCCAGGAGCGATCAAGGAGTATGCTTTCAAAACTTTTATGTGCAGTCGCCACGCCAAACCGTCCGCGAAGTCAATCCCAGCAAAGTGAAATATCGGCCACCGCTCTAAGCGATCTCTGCCCGCCGCCGCTGTGGCCCCGGTCAAAAACTCTCCGCATTATTACATCTCACGATATGCCCAAGTTGCAAGACTTCCAGCGAAAATATAACAAAATCGGGAGCTTTACGCTCGCTTAAGCCGCATTTTAGTGCCCGTTTGATCGACCCGTTCCGCGCCACGGTCAGAAATGGGTGGCGTCGTGAGCACTAGGCGCTCCGAAGCCAATTCCGAAGGTTTGATGCTTGGCTGGCATGGTGTGCTGCTGCTTGCTCCACGACGCCAGCTTGCCGTCAACGAAGCGGAGGTCCAAAAATTGTCCGGAGTCGCCTTCTTTTGCGGCCGTATAGAGGAGCGTTGCCGCGACATCATCGCTATTGGGCCTGCTGGCATAGCTCCAAGTCTCGGTTTTCTCGCTTTGGTCGGTAATGATGTCGGGTTGGCCCCAATCCTGGCGCACTTCCGGCATGGTCTGGCCGGCCGTGAGTGACTCCTCCATCCGGCGCGCCCGGATTTGGGTCGAGGCCTGATAGGCGGCGCCACAGCCCAAAAACATCAATGCGAGAACGAAAATCGACGCGCGAAACTTAATTTTCACCGTTCCGATTCTCATCGTCTGGATGACCCTTTGTCAACGTGCGCTCTTGGGCTGCCATGACGTTCCAGGGGCGCTGTGCTATAGTCCCGCAAATACCGCGTCCAAGGAGCGCATCGATGCCGCAAAAGCTGAAGCTGGTCAAAGGCGGGGCCCGTAGGGCGACGCTGGTTTATGGGATGCGTCTGTTCGGCCCCGATGAGTTGGGATCAGTGGAAGATGCCACCGCGCGGCTTGCCGACGGCGCCACTTCGCGTATTACCATGCACGTTATCGAGGGTACCCAGTCCCAGATTCGTAACCAACTGATGCGCAGCGTTGACGCTTTTTTCGAGCTGCTGAGCGAGGATTGAAACACTACCCGGGAGGGTTCACACCCGATGGATCTGAAGTTTTCGATTTACGAGAAGCGCGGCCATGTGGCTTACATCACAATCAACCGGCCCAGGTGTACAACGCAGTGCATCCGCCATGCAGCCACGAGATGGTGGATATCTGGGATGATTTTGCCGCCGACAATAACCTCTGGATCGCGGTCGTGACCGGAGCGGGTGACAAGGCCTTCTCCGCGGGCAACGATCTGAAGTTCACCGGCGGAGAATTCGATGAAGGGGATGAAGCCGGCGCGCGGCGGCTTTGCCGGCATCACTCGGCGCTTCGATATCAATAAGCCTCTGATTGCCGCGGTCAACGGCTTCGCCCTTGGGGGCGGCTTCGAGATTGCGCTCGCCTGCGACATCATTATCGCCGCCGACCATGCCCGCTTCGGACTGCCGGAGCCCAAAGTGGGACTGATGGCGATGGAGATGGGAGTCCATCGCCTGCCGCGCCAGATCCCGCTTAAAATCGCGATGGGCATGATGCTAACGGGCAAACATTTCACCGCTCAGGAAGCCGCCGCCCTGGGTGTCGTCAACGAGGTGGTCCCACTCAAGGACCTGTTCGCCACCGTGGACCGCTGGACAGCGCAAATCATGGAGTGCTCGCCGGTAGCAGTGCAGGCCACCAAGGAATCAGCGATGAAGGGCCTCGACATGCCCCTGGAGCGCGTGGTGGACGAAAAATTCCCTGGTCTTTACAAACTGTTGCACTCCCACGACGCCGTCGAAGGCCCGCGCGCTTTCGCCCAAAAACGCAAGCCGCAATGGAAGATCGAGTAGCGTCAGCAGACAAAATGCCGCTTTTGATTTGAATTTGGAATGGAGAACCGATTACAAATCCTGTCTGACCGCGCCGCGATCAGTGAGCTCATTAACCGTTACGCCGCGGCGATCGACCAGGGCGACTGGCAGCTTTTTCATTCCTGTTTCACCGAGCAAGTCGAGGTGGACATCAGCGATACTCCGGTGGGCGGGGCCTTTGGCGCGCGCACGCTACCGGTCGATGAGTGGGTAAAGGCGGTCGCGAACGGACTGGCGGATTACAGCCACACCCAGCATTTTTCAAACAACCATGTCATCGAGGTTGCCCAGGACAGGGCGACGGGTATCTCCTCAATGCTGGCGATGCATTTTTGGGCCGACGGCAGGGGCGGGCATGATGTGTTCAAAGTCGGCGGTTTTTACCAATACGCGTTCGTCCGCACCGCGGCGGGTTGGAAAATCAGCAAATGCAATATCTCGGTCACCTGGCAGGAAGGCGATAGCACCCGCAGCGTCAGCCGATACCGCGCCAGCAGTCAAGCCTGAGAAAATCACGATTATAAAGTGGCTCGTTGGCTGTAGGCTGCCGCCAGGAACGATCGATGGGCTGTGGGGGAATCGACATTGATCCTGGGCCGGTTGCAAGCAGTTAGGGAACCTCAAAGCCTCTGCGGGACTTCAGCCAGCGCCACTACACAGTCTCGAAAGCGGCTGTTCCTCTGCCCGATACGTCCTATAAAACGCTGATCGCCCGTCACGAAAGGAGTCGCCATGCCCATGGCGACAGCGAGATAGATACAGTCATAGGCCGGGTGAGCGAGATCGATCGCGATAGCGGTGGCTGCCGCCAGATACGGGCGCGTCGGGATGAGATCGATTTCAGCAGTCTCCAACGCTCGCGCCGCAAGCTCAGCTTCATCCGAACTCAGCTCGCCTCGAACAACTTTCTTCCACAGCACATTCGCGCACTCCGCACAGAGCAGGTCCGGCGCGAACAAATGACGATCAAGGAGCGAGACGGCCTCGGCGCTGCCGGGTTCAGTCAACCACCCATTTGACGGCCACGCTGGCATCGATCACGAGCCGATCCGGAAGTTTCACCGCTCGTCACGCCCTTCGCGAACAAGAATCTCAGCTGGGGTATGCGCCCGATTGGCCGTCATCGCCCGCAGCTTCGCGGCGATTTCTTTGAAAGACTGCTTGGGTTCGGTGCTAAGCACCTGACGCAAAAGCTCGCGGTGTTCGGCTTCGGTCGAGCGCTTGTTACGCGCGGCCCGCAGCTTGAGCTTGGCGATGAGATCATCTTCAAGGTTCCGAACGATCAGGGTACCCATCGTGGCGCCTCATGCTATCGATGATAGCACTGATAAAGGTATTAGCTTACGCAGCCAGAATCAATACAGTGCATCGGGCTTCGACGTTTCGGATGTCACTTCGAGCGCGACTTCGAGTTTCTTCCCGACAGTTCGATAATTGAAACGAGGCATCTCAGATGAAGATCATCCTCAAACCTGAGCAAATGAAGCTGGACGCAGAACGGCGGTGCTGCCGGAAAAAGCTTCTACGGTCCACGACGGGGTCGCGTCGCTGTGGCGTTTATCGAACTAAATGATCTTATTGAGCGGGAATTCGATGATTCCGACGGCGCCGGCGGCGAGCAGTTTGGGGAACAAATCGCGCACGGTGTGCATGCTGATTACGGTCTCCACCGCTACCCATTCTTCGCCCTTTAGAGTTGCCGACGGGTAAAGCGGTGAGACTGTGGGCGCCGTGATTGAGGGCAGCAAATCGATGACACGGGGCAGATTTACGCGCGCGCAGTTCATCTTGATTCCGACCCGTGCTTCGGCGTCCAGCGCGCCGCGTACCAGCACCGCAATCTGCTTTACCTTGAACCGCTTCCACTCGTCCGCCCAGGACTGGCGGCTGGCTACCAGCACTGGCGTTGAGGTCAGTAACTCTTCGACGATTCGGAGCCCATTGGCGCGCAGCGAGGAGCCAGTTTCGGTTACTTCAACGGCGGCGTCGACCAACCCATCAGCCGCCTTCGCTTCGGTAGCGCCCCATGAAAATTCAACTTCTACTTTAATTTTACGCTCGGCAAAAATCCGCCGCGTAAAATTAACCATCTCAGTGGCGATGCGCTTGCCATCGAGATCTTCCAAGCGTCGCACGGGAGAGTCCTCGGGTACCACTACCACCCATCGGGTAGGAGCGAGGGAGACCTTGGAGTAGGTGAAGCTCTCGACTTCGACCAGATCGACGTCGTTCTCGACCACCCAATCGCGGCCGGTTATGCCGGCGTCCAATGAGCCGTCGGCGATATAGCGAGGCATTTCCTGGGGTCGCAACAGTCGGCAGCTCAGGGTTGGGTCGTCGACCTTGGGCATATAGGAGCGCGCGTCCACCGAAATCCGCCATCCCGACTTGCGCAGCAACTCCAGGGTTTGCGCTTCGAGGCTGCCCTTGGGAATTCCGAATCGTAGCACTTGGTCAGGCATTTATTGATTTTCCCGGGCGCTGACTTCACGAGGGCGTTGAAGGCTTGGCGTGACCATAGCCCGGTCCATACTTGGCCGGATCCACCTTTCGCTCATCGACGACGCGCCATTTGTCGCCTTCCAGCTTACGGAAGAAGCAGCTCTCGTAACCTTCGTGACATGCGGCCGCGTCGCCCCGTTGCTCCACCGCCAGAAACACCGTGTCGTTATCGCAGTCCAGACGAATCTCGTGTATTACTTGAAAATTTCCCGACTCTTCACCTTTGCGCCAGAGACGTCCGCGCGAGCGCGAAAAATAGCAGGCACGTCCGGTGGCGACGGTTTCGTCGAAGGCTTCCCGATTCATATAGGCCATCATCAGCAACCTTCCGCTAAGATAGTCCACAGTGACTACCGGCACTACGCCACCGCTTTTGTCGAAATCGATTACCGCACCAGGCTGATTTTCCATAACAAATACGGAGCCGATTGACCTGGCTCCGCTTGCAGCTAAGTATTGGCAAAATCGCCGGCCGATTCAACCAGCACCGATGAGTGGCGGCGATAGCGAGAGGTCGAAAGCATGAAACTAGGGGAACTGGCTGGCGCACTCGGGCTGGAATTGAGAGGCGATCGCGAGTTGGAAATTACCGGTCCGGCCCCGATTGAGGCTGCCGGTCCGGGAACGGTCAGTTTCGTTTCCCAACCGCGTTACCTGGCCATGCTGGAACGGGTGGCGCCGGCATGCGTGATTGCTCCCGAGGAGATCGCCCAACAGGTGCGATGCGCGGTCCTAGTCAGCAGCAATCCGGGGCTTGATTTCGCTCGCACCCTGGCCATCTTTCATCCGCCCTACCGGCCCGCATCCGGAGTTCATCCGACCGCCCAAATTGCCACTGAGGCTCGAATCGACAGACGATGCCAGTATCGGAGCCTTCGTAGTCATCGGGACCGGGGTCAGGATCGGTGCGCGGGCGGTTATCCATCCTCATGTGACGATTTATCCTCACGTGACCATTGGTGACGATTTCACCTGTCACAGCCAGGTTTCGATCCGTGAGGGAGTCGTGATTGGCGACCGGGTTGTGTTGCACAACGGGGCCGTCATCGGTTCCGAAGGCTTCGGCTTCGTTGAGGTGGGGGAGGGCTTGGCTAAGATTCCCCAAACCGGCAACGTGGTACTCGAATCGGATGTCGAAATCGGCGCCCAGACGACGGTTGATCGGGCGACGGTTGGCAGCACGCTAATTCGCCGCGGGGTCAAGCTGGATAACCTGGTTCATATCGGGCACAACTGCGAGATTGGGGCCTATTCGCGTTTCGCCGCGATGACCGGCATTGCTGGCTCGACCCGGGTCGGTCAATGGTGTGAATTCGGCGGCCAGACCGGAGTTGCTGACCATGCCCGGATCGGCAATCGCGTCAGGGTGGCGGCGCAAAGCGGTATTCCCAGCCACCTGGCCGACGGTGTAACCGTGTCCGGCTCTCCCGCAGTCGAGATCCGGCTGTGGCGCCGGCAGTTCGCCGCCCTGCTGCGTCTGCCCGAGTTACTGCACCGCGTTCGATCCCTGGAGAAGAAAACCGCGGCCGTCAGCCGAGGGGACGGGGATTGAGCCCGCGTCTGCAGGCCAAGGTCAATTCATCTGGTTGTGAGCCCGGTTGCAAAGGTGATACAGGTGTACCCCTCTATGCAAAAGGTGTGGGGCATCAAGCCGGCCGTCCTTTGGTCGGCCGCCCTGGCCGTAATTTTTCTTGCCGGTTGCCATTCGAGCGCCCGGGCGATTCGCAAAAATCCCCGAGTGCAACCCTTCGATTTTCAAATCGAAGCCGACCAGAACCATTACCATATCGAGGGCTACCTGGCGCGCTCGCCAGTGCCCGGCCGCCGGCCTGCGCTGCTGGTGATCAATCCGTCGGGCGACGCGGTCAAGTGCATCAAGTCCAGCCTGGCGCTGACGCAGCTCGATATGCAGGTAGCGTGTATCAGCCTGCCGGGCAGCGGTAAGTCGTCTGGACCTGGCCGCTTCGTGGGGCCGCAAGCGGTGGTGGCGGCGCGGCACGCGCTCGACCTGCTGGCGCAAAGGTCCGACGTCGATCCGGCGCGGCTTGGGGTTTGGGGAGTTACCAACGGCGCCGTGGCGGCGGGCCTGCTGATGGACGTCGATTCACGCCCGCGCGTAGTGATCCTGCAGTCGGGCGCGTACGATATGACCAAATACTGGCCGGAGGCAGGCTGGTTCACCAAACTATGGATTCTTCACCAGGTCTGGCCCAGCAAGCGGGTGCTCAAAGAGCGCAGTGTAATCGAGCATCTGCCGGCCAAGCTCAAGTGCAAGGTGCTGATCCTGCATGGTGAGGAGGACAAGCGCACCCCGGTTCATCAGGCCGAGCAATTGGCCACTGCGTTGCAGGAGCGCGGGGCGTCGGTCACGACCCGCTATTTCCCCGAAGGTAACCAGAAACTCGGGCGTCCGGCGTATGCGGCGGTAGTCGAGTTCTTGCGCGCAAACCTGGCGCCGCCGAGCGCTTCAGGATATCTGCTTGACGGCATCAATTATGGCGCCGGCATGCCCGTCCACCTTCACTTTGGGAAAAACCTTGCGAATCGTGCCGCGGCGATCGACCACGAAGGTGGTACGCTCGATGCCCATAAACTCGCGTCCATAAAGCGATTTCTTCTTGTAGACCCCGTAGGCCTTGGAAACCGCCTTATCGATGTCGGCGAGCAGCGGAAAGTTGAGTTCGTATTTGGCAGTGAACTTGTCATGCGACTGCGGAGAATCGGTGCTGATCCCCACGATCTGGGCGCCGGCCGCCTTGACGCGGCTTAAGTTGTCGCGAAAGTCGCAGGCCTCCCGGGTGCATCCCGGCGTCATGTCCTTGGGATAGAAATAAAGGACCAGTTTACCGTTGCCGATGAGGTCGGCAAGCTTGACCGGATGGCCCTTCGCGTCGGGCAATTCAAAATCGGGTGCGGGTTGACCTTCCAGGGGATGGGCAGCAGCGGGAGCTTTCGTGGAAGCCTTCGGGGTGGTGGTTTTCTTCATCTTTGCGGTCCCTGAGTCGTGCTGAAATGGTTAAAGCGCCGTCTCCGGTTAAACGCAACAGCCGGTATGCTTGCTTGGGCGCCGGCACCTTTGTTTTGCGAGGGCGCCGGCGCGGCGGCCAATATCCCGCGATCTAACGGCACAAACCGTAAAATGGGCTCCACGGGGTGCCGATGTGAATTACCTAGTTGACGATAATGTCACAAGATTTTAAACTACGGCGCAATTGAACTCTCCGCAAACCCAGATGGCCGCATACACCGAGCTCACCGCAGATTTACTTGAAGAGCTCGCCGACGACTATGGTTTTGGGCACATCGGTTGCGTCACGCCGATCCCGGAAGGGTCGGTTAACACCAACTATTTGCTCGAAACCGCCAAGGGCAAATACCTGTTGCGCATCGACGAGGCCAAGGGCGAGATGGAGGTCAAGCGCGAGATCGACCTCCTGTCATTTCTGCACAAGCACTCCTTCCCTTGTCCCCATCCGCTGCAGGATCGCAAGGGCCGGTACTACCGCGAGTATCGCAACCGCTGCCTGTCGGTCAGCAAATACGCTGAAGGCCGCATGATCGCGCCGCATGGGCTGCGGCCAGCTCAACTTGAAGTCGTCGGCCGCACGCTGGCCGAGCTGCATGTTATCGGCAAGGGCTACAAGAAAGGCATCGACAACCGCTTCAGCTTCGAACGCGTCGCGGATCTCTACAACAACGTACGCAACCGGCTGCCGCCATATTTCCGCCGGATTACACGCACCCTTGACGACGAGATCGACTACCTGAACCGTTACCTGGAAACCAAGCTGCCCAAGGGTATTATCCACGGCGACCTGTTTGCCGATAACATCCTGTTCCGCGGTGAGGCGAAAATCACGGTGCTCGATTTCGAGGCGGCGTGCCGGGGCAAATTCATCTTCGATATCGCCACCGCCGTCAATGCGCTGTGCTTCGTGGACGGACAGTACTCGTTGGATCGCTTCCGCCATCTGCTGCGCGGCTACGAGTCGTTGCGGACCCTGTCGCTAGCCGAATGGGACGCGTTCCCCAACGAATTGCGGTACTCCTCGCTGCGCTTTACGGTCACTCGCCTGCGTGATTTTTTCCTCCAGCCGATGGACGGGGTGACGCGCGAACAGAAGGACTTTCGAGAGTTTTTTGAACGGCTGCGGATTCTCCGGCGCGAGAAATCGGGCGGCATGGAGGCGTTGCTGATGGCGATGGCGACCGGCTACGATTACCGTAAATATCAAAAGATTAGAGCCAGTGAAAAACCCTGAACCCAGCCGCGGCTTGGGGTCACAGTCCCGCTTTACCCGGATTGCGCCCCCCGGTCCGCATCGCGCCGCCTAGCTGGACGGATCGGCCGATACCATTGTTATGTCCACGCTCCTGGATCGAAAGGCGGGCAATCATCCCTCGCTGTGGGTTGAGGTAAGCCCGCCGCGCGGAATCAATGTTGAACCGCTGCTCAAGCGCCTGAGCGTGCTGTGCAACAAGGTCGACGCCATCAACCTGACCGATAACGCGATGGCCAAGGTCAAGCTCTCCGGGCTGGTCTTTGCTATTATGATCAAACAGCGCCTGGGTATCCAGGTGGCGCTGAACATTTCGTGCCGCGACCGTAACCTGCTGGCGCTCAAGTCGGATCTGCTGGGAGCGGCGGCCGCCGGTATCGACGCGGTGGTGGCTCTAACTGGTGACAAGGTGGCGCCGGGTTCCCATGCCGAAGCGCGCAGCGTCCATGACGTCAACGTCTTCGGCTTGCTGCGTATAATCGGCGAGCTTAACCGCGGCGATACCGGGGAGGGCAAGGCTAAGCTCAAGACGCTGCCTGCTTTGATGGTGGGAGCGGTGGCCAATCCCAACCGCCAGGACCAGGAGCGTGAACTGGAGTTGCTGGCACGCAAAGCCGGCGGCGGGGCCCAATTCATAATCACCCAGCCGGTCTTTGATCTCGAAAAGGCCGATCGCTTCCTGGAGCAGGCCGCCGTCATGGGGCTTGCGGTCGTGATGGGGATTCTGCCGGTCAAGCGCGCCGAGATGGCGAATTATCTGAAACAACAGGTCAAAGATCTGAGCAATGTTGGCGAACACTTCGAGCGCTATGCCGGGCTTAGCGAAGAGCAATCCCGGCGGCTGTCAATCGAGCACAGTCTGGAGTTGATGAATGCGCTGGCGTCGCGCGTCGCCGGGTTTAACATAATGAGTGGCGGCGGCCCTTCGCTGGCAATCGAGCTTGCGCTGGAGTTTGACCGGCAGCGAAGCCGGCGCCCGGGCTAAATCCGGCACCGCGTTGAGAAAGCACGGCTGATTGACTTGGAAGATTGACTGACTTGCAAGATTTGACTGATTAAATGACGCCCGCACTCAACATCTCTGCACAAAAGATGGCTTTCTTCTCTCCCTCTTGAAGAGATGAGAGCGAGGGAGCAGGCTCAAGAAAATCCTTTTTCAGAGCCTGCTGGGAAACATAACATGGCTGAAAACTCGGAATCGGCGGAAAGTGCGGTTCGTTGCCTGATTCGCTATATCGGCGAGGACCCCAATCGGGAAGGGCTGGCGCGGACTCCCACCCGGGTGGTCAAGGCGTATGAATTCCTGACCCGCGGCTACGTCCAGGACCCCAAAGCGGTAATTAACGGCGCGCTGTTCGTCGAAGAGGACTACCAGGAGATAATTGTCTGTCGGGACGTTGACTTCTACTCGCTGTGCGAACATCACCTGCTGCCTTTCATGGGCAAGGCGCATGTCGCTTACCTTCCCCGGCATCACATTATTGGCCTGTCCAAGCTGGCGCGGCTGGTCGAAATCTATGCCCGCCGTTTGCAGGTTCAGGAGCGGATGACCACCCAGATTGCCTCGACCCTGATGGAGGAGCTCAACCCGCTGGGCGTCGCCGTCGTGCTGGAGGCGGAACATCTGTGCATGCGGATGCGCGGAGTGGAAAAACAGAACTCCTGGGTGACGACCTCGGCGATGCTCGGGGTGTTCCGAACCAATGTCGAGACCCGCCAGGAATTCATGACCCTAATCAAAAATGGCAAGTAAATCGTCAGCCAGGCAGGTCAAACCTGAGCGGGCCGTCGCGGACCCCGCCGCACTCGAGCGCCTGGGTCAGTATGCCCTGCGCTATGTGAAGCCGGGTCAGACTATCGGACTCGGCACCGGACACGCCGCCTGGCGTTCATTCGGGCGTTGATCGCAAGTGGCATCAAGGTCAGAGGGGTGGCGACTTCGCAGCGTGAGCGAGCAAATTGCGCGCGAGGGCGGAATCGAGGTCGTCGGCCTGGATGCAGTGGACAAAATCGACGTGACCATCGATGGCGCTGACGAAGTCGATCCCAGGCTCAACCTGATCAAGGGACTTGGCGCCGCGTTGGTGCGTGAGAAGGTGGTGGCGACCGCGTCGCGCCGGGAGATAATCCTGGTCGGCTTCGAAAAGCTGGTCCGCCGCCTGGGCGAGCACGGCGTCCTGCCGGTCGAGGTGGTGCCGTTTGCCGCGCCACTATGCCTGCGCCTGATGAAAAAGCTCGGCCTTCGTCCGGTGATGCGGCACAACCCCGATGGCTCAGAGGTGGTCTCGGACAATGGCAATCTGATTGTCGATTGCAACGTCGATCCGACGCTTAACCCCAGGCGCGTCAACCGCGAGTTGTCGGACATGCCGGGAGTGGTCGGCAACGGGCTCTTCCTGGGCATCGCCCACGGTGTGCTGGTCGCGCAGTCCGACGGCAAAATAAAGGTGCTGACACGGCCCTCGTAAACTTACCAACGGGTCGAGACCCAGGGCAGTTTGCTGAAAGAAGATGCCACAGCGGCCTCGCGCTTCGCCCGAATCTATGCCATTGCGCTGGAGACCTTTGGCGAAGAGGAAAAGGCCAAGCGCTGGCTTAAAAAGCCGCTCAGACAGTTTCGCGGCCGGACTCCAATGGAAATGCTGGAGACGGATTTGGGAACCCATAGGGTGGAGGTTCTCTTGGGCAAAATAGGTCACGGACTTGCAGCGTGAGCGCTCGGCGGAGAGCACAACCTCTCGCTAAATCCCGGCTACCTGACTTTAAGCGAATTACGGCTCAACCGGCAAAACCTTTTCACTTCGCCAGTATTGGCCGCCCATGTGTGATTACCCAACTGCCCTCAAACAGGGGTGATTCCGTTCTACCTCCACCCCTTAATCGGTGAATTCATTATGACTTCTCGATACAGTCAGGCGCGGGCTGACTCGTGCGGATATACCGTGCGGCGCTGGCCGCCGTGCAGCCGCGAGACCTCACCGATCAGGCGCTGCGTGGAATGCTGCCCGGCGCAGAGGCCGTGCCTGAAACCATAGCGTCTGCCCGGCGTGTTTTTGTGCTCGCGGTAGGCAAGGCGTCGGCCCGGATGATGGCGGCCGCCGAAGAGCGCCTGGCCGGACGCATCGCCGATGCGATCGCGGTCGTGCCCGCCGCCGACCTCAAGACCGACGCTGCAGGCGATCGCGGATTTGCGCATCGCCCGTTTGTGTCCCTCGAGCCATCCACTGCCTGACCGCTCGTCGGTCGAGGCGGCTGAACGCGGCGATGGCGATGCTGGACGGGCTCGGCGGCGACGATCTGCTGATCGTTTTGCTCAGCGGCGGCGCTTCGGCGATGATGGCGGCGCCGGCCGCGCCGGTCACGCTGGAAGACAAGGTCGCGGTCAGCGCCGCGCTGTTGCGTGTGCGGGCTTCAATCAACGAGATCAACGCGGTGCGCAAGCATTTGTCGGCGATCAAGGGGGGTCAGCTTTTGCGCCGCTGCCGTGGGGCGCGGGTGTTGAGCCTGATCCTCTCCGACGTCCGCGGCAACGATCTCGCCACGATTGGCTCCGGCTTGACCGCCGCTGACCATACCACTTTCGAACAGGCCCGCGCCGTACTGATTCGCCATTCGCTATGGGGCCGCGCACCGGAGCGGGTCAGGGATTACCTGGAGGCCGGCGCCGCCGGGGAGTTCATGGAAACGGTCAAAGCCGGCGACCCGCTGCTCCAGCGCGTGACGAACATCATAATCGGCGACAATTCCCGCGCCTTGTCGGGCGCCGCCGAGGCGGCCCAAAGCTTAGGCTATGAGGTTGAGCGCTGGCGCGAGCTATATGGCGAGGCTGCAGACCTGGGCCGCACGCTGGCGGCGCATCTGTGCGCCATCCGGGGTGAGCGGCGATGCGTCCTGGCAGGGGGCGAGCCGGTGGTCACGGTGCAGGGCCCGGGACGCGGTGGACGCGCCCAGGAACTGGCGCTCGCCCTGGCAATCGAATTGGACCGTTTGGCGCCTGCGGCAAGTATCGCCGCCTTATGCGCGGCGACCGACGGTATCGACGGGCCCACCGACGCCGCGGGTGCGTTCGCGTCACCCACAACTGCCGCCCGGGCCAAGGCCGCGAATTTCAATCCTGAAGAAAGTCTGGCGCGCAACAACTCTTATGCGTTGCTCAAGGCTTGCGGCGAATTGTTCCAACCCGGACCGACCGGTACAAATGTAACGGACGTCTTTATCGCATTAATCAATTATTGAGGACCTGGCCGGCGGCGAGTTGCCGCTGAAAATGTATCGGACGACCCTCTCGACGGAACTGGAGAGGGCACAGTAGAGACCAAGAGTATCGCTCCATTGTCTTTAAGGAAACATGAAGAAATCCACGACCTCTAACGGCGCGCGGCTGGTGACGCTTATCCCAGGCGACGGAATCGGACCCGAAGTGATTGAGGCGGCGGTCAAAGTAATCGAAAGCACCGGCGTCAAACTGCGTTGGGATGAGCAGTTGGCGGGCATGACCGCATTCAAGCGCGTTGGCAACCCGGTCCCTGACGCACTGCTCAAGTCACTGCGCACCACCGGGGTCGCGCTTAAGGGACCGCTCGAAACGCGCGTCGGCGAGGGCTATCGTTCGATCAACGTTTACCTGCGCAAGACTTTCAACCTCTACGCCAACCTAAGGCCGGTGCACAGCTTCCAGGGAGTTCATACTCCGTTTCGCGACGTGGACCTGGTGGTCGTCCGCGAGAACACCGAGGACCTGTACGCGGGACTGGAGCATGAGATCACGCCCGGAGTGGTCGAGAGCATCAAGGTGATAACCGCGCGAGCCTCGCGGCGGATTGCGCGCTTTGCCTTTGAATATGCGCGCCGCGAAGGGCGGCAGTTTATCACCGCGATTCACAAGGCCAATATCATGAAGCTCTCCGACGGCCTGTTTCTCAAGTGCGCACGCGCAGTCTCCGCCGATTTTCCGGAGATTCGCTACGAGGAGCAGATCGTCGACGCCGCCTGTATGCGGCTGGTCACGGACCCGCGGGCTTTCGACGTCCTGCTGCTGGAAAACCTCTATGGGGACATCGTTTCGGACCTCTGCGCGGGACTGGTGGGAGGATTGGGCGTAGTGCCCGGCGCGAATTACGGCGACAAGGGCGCGATCTTCGAGGCGGTCCACGGCACCGCGCCGGACATCGCCGGCAAAGGACTGGCCAATCCGATTGCCGCAATCTTAAGCGGGGCCATGCTGCTCGATTACCTGAACCATCCGCAGGCCGCGAAGCGCATCAGGGTCGCCACCGGCGAGGTGTTGCAGTCGGGTAGCACCCTGACCAAGGACTTGAACGGCAACGCTACCACCAAGCAGATGACCGACGCCGTCATCAAGTCCCTTCACTCCCATGCCTCTTCCGCCGCCGATCGGGCTTAGCTATTAATTCGAGCTATGGGTAAGATTCTGAAAACTGGAGATCTCAGCCAGCGGGTACCGCCTGGGCAATACCTTACCACCAAATTTCCGGTGCTGACCTACGGACCGGTGCCGGGATTCAATCCCCAGACCTGGGATTTTCGGATATTCGGGGAGGTCGAGGAGCCGCTGCTCCTGAGCTATCCACAGTTTCGGGCCTTGCCTCGCGGCAAGCAGGTTGCCGATTTCCATTGTGTCACCACCTGGTCGCGCCTGGACAACATGTGGGAAGGCGTGATGGTATCCGATCTGATGAAGCTGGTGAAACTCAAGTCAGGCGTTCGCTTCGTGCTGGTGCATTGCGACGGCGGTTACACCACCAACCTGCCGCTGGAGAATTTTCTCGACCCTGACGTGATGCTCGCCGACCGCCATGACGGTCAAGACCTGAGCCCGGACCATGGCTTTCCGCTGCGGTTGGTGGTGCCCAAGCTGTACGCGTGGAAGAGCGCCAAATGGGTGCGTGCAATCGAGTTCCTGGCCCAGGACCAACGCGGCTTCTGGGAGGTGCGCGGCTATCACAATCGCGCCGATCCATGGCTGGAAGAACGCTACTCATTCCAGGAAGATTCGGAAGAATAACGTCAACAAGTACGCTTGACCCCTGCGCGCCGCGATGCGGCTTAACATGAGCGGCGAAACAACTCCAAAGCCGGGGTATCCAGCGCTGGATTAGCTCGGCTTTGGCTCGATGGCCAACCGGCTCCGGTGGGTTCCAGGTGGCGGAAAATTACCTCTCGCGCGACGAGCAACTCTCAAGACTGCGGCGTGAAACCTTCGATGTCGCGGTGATCGGCGGTGGAATCAACGGCGCCGCCGTGGCGCGGGACGCGGCGATGCGCGGGCTGCGGGTCGCATTGATTGAGCGGGGCGACTTCGCGGGCCAGACCTCCTCACGTTCTTCCAAGTTGATCCATGGCGGCCTTCGCTATGTGCCGCAGGGTCAACTGCGCCTGGTATATGAGGCCCTGCGCGAGCGCGAACGTCTGAGCCGTCTGACCGCGCCCCATCTGGTCCGGCCGATCAGCTTTCTGTTCCCCGTATATGCTGGACTGACAGTGTCGCGCCTGGCACTGTCGGCGGGTCTCTTCCTCTACGACGTGCTTGCCCGCACCCCTTCTGAGCAGCGCCACAGGACGCTCAACGCGGCCGGAGTAATGGCACTGGAACCGGCTCTGAAGCGGGCGGGACTGACGGGTGGCGCGGTTTACTACGACGGCCACGGCGACGACGCGCGCTTGACCTTTGAAAATGTGCTCGACGCGGCGATCCACGGCGCCGCCGTCGCCAACTACACGGCGCTCGAAAGCTTCGATAAGGTTGCGCTCCGGATGCGGGCCGCACAGGTCCGCGACGTGCTGACGGGAGAAAGTTTCCCGATTCGCGCCGAGCGTTTTGTCAACGCCACCGGACCTTGGGTCGACGACATCCGCAGGATGGACGATTGCGATGCTCAGGCGACCATCAGGCTAACCAAGGGTGTTCACCTGATAATCGGCCGCGGGCGCTTGCCTGTGCGCCATTCGCTGGTGCTATCGGACGGGCACGGCCGGATCGTATTCCTGATTCGCGATGCCGATTCGATTCTGCTGGGCACCACGGATACCGATTTCAGCGGCGATCGCGCCAGCGTGAGCGCTTGTCCCGACGACGTCGACTACCTACTCGATGTAGTGGCAATGACCCTTCCTGGCGCGGAACTGGGCCGCAGCGATATCGTAAGCAGCTTTGCCGGACTGCGGGCGCTCATCGCCGGCAACGGCAGGAACGCGCCCTCCAGCGTGCCGCGCGAAGAGATGATCGTCAGGAGCTGCAGCGGGATGCTCTCGATCGCCGGCGGCAAGCTGACGACTCATCGGCGGATAGCGCAACGCGTCGTCGATACGATTTGCCGCGACCTCGGCCGATCGGTGCAACAGTCGCCGACGCTTACTACACCGCTGCCCGGAGCGAGGCAAAATCCGCAGCCGGCGGCTCGGCCGCCGAAGATTCCCGATGCCATGCGGACGGAACTCGCGTCACGCTATGGCTCCCGGACTACAATGCTCGAGGCCCTGATCGAAACGGCCCCTGAACTGGCTGAGCCGTTGTCCGACGGATGCCCGGTGTTGGCGGCCGAGGCGGTTCACGCGGCGCGCTCTGAGATGGCGCAGCGGATGGAGGATTTCATGATTCGTCGCACTACGATGGCGCGGCACTACCCGGCACATGCGCAACGCGCGGCCGCGAAAGCGGCGCGTTTGATGGGATCGGAACTGGGATGGAGCGTGGAGCGCGAAGCGGCTGAGGTGACCCGATTCGGCGCCGGGCTGAAAGCAAACCGGGTGGATTGATTATGGCGGCGAAGGACACCGGCAAGGACGATCAGCGAGCGAGGGCGGAGCGGATTGCGTCTGCGCTCGCCGAGCTCTATCCGCAAGCGCGCATCAGCCTGGATTTTACCGACGCCTGGCAGTGCCTGACGGCGACAATTCTGTCCGCCCAATGCACCGACGAGCGGGTCAATCAGGTGACCCCGATCCTGTTCAAGGAGATCCCCGGCGTCGAGGCGATGGCGGCCGCGCCTCTGGACAAGATCCAGGAGCTAATCAAGACGACCGGATTTTTTCGTCAGAAGGCGAAGTCGCTCAAGGGCGCCGCGCATGAAATTGTCGCGCGTTTTGGTGGGAAGGTTCCGTCGAAAATGGAGGATCTGGTCACCCTGCCGGGTGTGGGGCGCAAGACCGCCAATGTCTTGCTCGGGCACGTGTTTGGCCAGCCCGGACTGGTGGTGGATACGCATGTGCGGCGCGTCGCGTTCCGGCTCGGATTGACCAAGCAGAAAGACGCCGACCAGATCGAGTTGGACTTGCAAAAGCTGCTTCCCCCGGAACAATGGACGCCGTTTTCGATGCGGCTGATTCTGCATGGACGCCAAGTCTGCTTCGCGCGGGCCCCGCGCTGCGAATCATGCCAATTACGGTCCAACTGCCCGCGCGTCGGGGTTAAGGCTCCGTTGATGCCCAAGACCGCGAAACCGGTTGCCAAGCAGAGAAAACAATGACGGCTTGCAGGAAATCGGGATATACGACGCGATACCATGGTAAACAAGGACTGGGGCGATTGATGCAGTGGGGTGGTGGATCTTTTCGGACATAATGGTACATCGTGAAGGCCACTCACAATGAGACGCATCGCACTAATTCGCGGAGAACGACAATGGCCATCAAAGCAATCCCTGAAGGCTGGCACAGTGTGACGCCTCGGCTGTTCGTTCACGAGGCGCCGAAGCTGGTCGACTTTCTCAAGCACGCGTTTGGCGCCACCGGGAGTTTCCGAGCCGACGGCCCATCGGAGATCCGAATCGGCGATTCGATTGTAATGGTCGGTGAGGCTGGTCTGCGCGAGGCGATGCCAACGTTCCTGTATCTCTACCTCGACGATATGGATGCGTCTTATCGGCGCGCGCTCGAAGCGGGCGCCGTCGCGCTCGAGGAGCCGTGCGACACACACTATGGTGACCGCCGCGCTACCGTCAGGGATCCTTTTGGCAACATTTGGCAAATCGCCACTCACCAGGAAGACCTGTTGCTTGAGGAAATTCGAAGACAGGCTGCCGCTGCATCGCAGCACTGATAAGGCGATCGAGGTTAACGATTTTCACCCATGGCGCATCCCCGGATGTACGACGACTCGAATCCCGCGATGAAACGTCTGCGCGCGGTCTGCCTGGCGCTCCCCGAGGTATTCGAAAAGGAGGCTTGGGGCGAATGCACGTTTCGTGTGACCGGCGGCAGCATGTTTGCGATGACCGACAACAATCATCATGGCAGCGGCCATGTCGCGGTATGGGTGAAGGCGCCGCCGATAGTGCAGGAGATCCTCGTCAACTCGGACCCGAAGCGCTTTTTCGTCCCGCCCTACATGGGTCGGAAGGGATGGGTCGGCGTGCGCCTCGACTACAAACCAAATTGGGATGAAGTCGCCGGGATCCTGAAGGACGGCTATCTTATGTCGGCGCCGAAATCGCGCGGCGGCCGCATTCGGTCACCGATAAAAGGCGCAGCGGCCACTGGCGGCGCGGTGAAGAAGGGTCGCGCGGCGGCGCGCAAACCGAAAAAGGTCGCGAACCCGGTCGTCCCGGAGCGCTAAACCCGTTGCCAACCGGAGAAAACTACGATGCCCGGCTGGGAATCGGGGCATAACAAACCGTACCGATAGGCCGGCTGGACAGATGCCAAAACGCCGCTTATCGAACGCGCTTCAGACGTATTTGAAGCGGCTCCACGACGTGCAATAATTTCGGATTGTAGAAGCTCCCTTCATAGGGGCCGGGTGGTGTCGTTGTGAAACTGCGAATCGATGATGTAACGGCTCAGGTCAAGGAGATCGATTTTGTCGAGCCCGAGACCGAAGTCAATCGCCTGCTGGAGCAGGGTCCGATTCGCGAGTATCGCGTCAACCATCCGTTTACCGTGAAGCTTTCGCATTACCGTTCGGGGATGGAGATGTTTTTCTCGGGTTCTTTGTGCGCCGAAGTGACTGGCACCTGCGCGCGCTGCGCGGAAGACTTCTGCGTGGCCAGCAACCGCGACTTCCGTTTTATTCTGGCGCCCAAATCGGTTGGCAATCTCAATGGCAAAGACCTGGTGGCCGAAGATCTTGAGTTTTCACTCTACGAGGGCGAGGAAGTGGACGTGTCGCCCCTGATCCGCGAGCAGTTGTTGCTCGCGCTACCCACCCGGCCGTTGTGCCAGGAGGGCTGCCGCGGCCTATGCCCGCAATGTGGCGTTAACCTCAACCTCACATCCTGCACCTGCTCGGCCGAGAAACTGGACCCCAGGTTCGAAGCTTTGCGTGCGATCAAAATCACGCGTCACTGACGCGTCATTGTTAGACTAATCAACAGATAAGGACGACTGAAGGCCATGCCTGTACCCAAGCGCCGTACTTCCAAATCCAAACGCAACAAACGCCGCGCCCATGATGCGCTGATTGCGGTTAACGTCAGTTCCTGCCCGCAATGCGGCGAGCCTGCCTTGCCCCATCGAATCTGCCGCCATTGCGGGACCTATCGCGGACGCCAACTGGCGGAGACCGAGGAATAGCGCGGCGGGGTGTGCGGTGAGAATCGCACTCGATGCGATGGGTGGGGATTTCGCCCCCCAAGCCACCGTCGAAGGCGCGGTGCTGGCCGCTCGTGAACTTCACCTCAATGTGGTTCTGGTCGGCGATCAATCGATCCTGCAAAAGGAATTGGAGGAGCACGATTGCAGTGGCTTGGAACTGACCATTGAGCATGCTCCGGAAGTGGTGCTGATGGACGACTCGCCGCTTGAGGTGGTGTTGTCCAAACCGCAATCATCGCTTCATATTTGCTACCAAATGCTTAGACGCGGCGACGTCGATGCCGTGATCAGCGCCGGCAACTCCGGCGCGATGATGACCATCGGGATAACGCTGCTCGGAAATCTGCCCGGAATTGATCGGCCGGCAATCGCCTCGATGATACCGACCACTGATGGACTCGCCTTGCTGGTGGACGCCGGCGCCAACACCGACGTTAAGGCCCTCAATCTGGCCCAGTTCGGAATTATGGGCAGCGCCTATATGCGCCGCCTGCAGGGACTGGCCGCGCCCAGGGTGGCGATCCTGGCCAACGGCGAAGAGGATTCCAAAGGCACTGAGCTGACCCGCACGGCCGCGGCGATGCTCGCCCAATCGGCGCCTCACGTCAACTACATCGGCTACGTTGAGGGCAGGGATATCAACCATGGCAAGGCCGACGTGGTGGTGACCGACGGCTTTACCGGCAACGTCGCGCTAAAGACCATGGAAGGCTTCGCCGGCTTCCTACTGGGGAATCTGCGCGAGGTCTTTGGAAACAGTATGCGGGGACGGCTGGCTTATCTGCTGGTGCGCAAGCCTCTGCGCGCGATGCGCGAGAAGTTCGATCCCTCGGAGTACGGTGGCGCCCCACTGTTGGGTATCGCCGGCCGAGCGATTATCGCGCATGGCTCCTCCAGTCCGCGGGCGATCCGCAATGCGCTGCGCGCGGCCGCCAACGAATCACTGGGTGACGCACTCAACAAAGATATCGTGGAACTGCTCGGGCACATGTCAGCCACGGTTCCCAGCCGCATGGCTGGCAAAGGAATCCGCGCGATTTTCGGCCGCATGCGCGAGCGCCTGCATCTGCGCAAAGAAGGGGAGTCGGTCAAGAAAGTCGAGGGGCATCCTGAGGCAGGCCCCGAGCGGCCCAGGACCGATGTGCCCGTCCCGGCGGCAGCTAAAGGCCGTTCGGGCGACCTTTCGGCTGCATCGGCCGCGATTAAAGGCCGCACCGGAGGATTGAACGGCACGGCGCCCACTGCCGGCAGCCGCGACGCTGGGAATCTGGCCGTCGAGGACCACTCTAACGTTCCTGCTCCAGCCGTTGAGCATCAAGCTGACAAGTCACAAGATCCCGCCGCTGAGAGCAAGGAAGATAAGCGGCCTTGAACCTGCTCTAATTCAAGACAATGAAGCTCGCTTTGCTTTTCCCCGGTCAGGGCTCCCAGAAAGTCGGTATGGGGAGCCAACTCGCCCACGACTTTCCTGCCGCCAGGAGTGTTTTTGAACAGGCTGATAGCGCCTTGGGAATGAGCCTGACGCGGCTGTGCTTCGAAGGTCCCGAGGACGAGTTGCGGATGACCGCCAACACCCAGCCCGCCATCCTCACGACCTCGATCGCCGCTTGGCGCGCGCTGCAGTCGGAATTGCCGCTTACTCCGGAGTTGGCTGCTGGACACAGCCTGGGGGAATACAGCGCGCTGGTGGCAGCCGGCGCGCTGGACTTTGCGGATGCGGTCACGGCAGTGCGCGAGCGTGGCCGGCTGATGCAGCAAGCATGTCCGCCGGGGCAGGGCGCGATGGCGGCCATAATCGGATTGGACCCCGAGGTAGTCGGTGAGGTGTGCGCCGCGGCCAGCACGGGTAGTGAGATCGTAGTTGTGGCGAATCTGAATGCGCCCGGCCAGATTGTCGTGGCGGGTCATGCGCCCGCGGTCAAACGGGCCGTCGGGCTGGCCAAAGAGCGCGGCGGACGGATGTCCGTGGAGCTCAACGTCAGTGCGCCATTTCATTGCGCGCTGATGAAACCAGCGCAGCACGCGATGGGCCCCGTGCTTGCGGGTCTCGGGGTCAAGCCGCTGAAGTTCGGGGTAATCGCTAACGCGACCGCACAAATCAATCAGGATCCCGCCCGGGTCGTCGCACTGCTGCTGGAGCAGATCACCGCTCCAGTGCGATGGGAGGAATCGATGCGGACGATAGCGGGCGCTGGGGTCACCAACGCCATTGAACTCGGCGCGGGACGCGTATTGGCGGGCCTGATGCGGCGCATCAGCCGCGACGTTAGCGTTGCGGGAGTGGAAGATTCCGCCTCGTTGGCGGCGGCCGTGACGGCGCTCGGTGGGGTCCAAGGCTGATTGGGGCCTCGCATCGGCGGTCAAAGTGGCTTGCCTGGCCTCATGCAAGTCCCTATGCTAGCGGCTTGCGCTTACCCGGATTGCTGTGTCAAAGATTCTGTTGAACAGAGGCAAAAGACGCGGGCCGAGGTTGGCTTTTTTATTGCCTGCGAAGCGGGGAAGTCACGGCTGCATTTGAAATGCTGCCCTCAGGAGGAAAAAAGTATCGATGGCTGCAGAGGTCGAAAGCAGGGTCCGCGAGATCATCAGCGAGCAGCTCGGTGTAGCCGCTAACGAGGTCACGCCGGAAGCTTCTTTTATTGAGGACTTGGGTGCTGATTCGCTTGATATCGTAGAGTTGGTGATGGCGCTGGAGGAAGAGTACGGGATGGAGATCTCGGACGAGGACGCCGAGAAGATCCGTACCGTGAAGGATGTCGTTGACTATATTCAGGCGCATAAGAGCTGACGTAAACAGACCTGGCTCGCTGCTTTGCGGCCTGAGTCCAAACCGCTTCCGTCCCACCGCAATCTCCCATTTTCGGATTGATCGCTTGAGCCGGCCGTTTCGCGGCGTGCGAGATGATTGCACGCCGAGGGCGCTGGAGCCGGCGATTTTGGATTCCGGGACGCCTTGACCTGACGATGCGATGCCCGTTCTGCCGCCATGGT
The DNA here is from genome assembly GCA_963824565.1 of uncultured Pseudomonadota bacterium. Classification (GTDB taxonomy): domain Bacteria; phylum Desulfobacterota; class Binatia; order Binatales; family Binataceae; genus JAJPJA01. The sequence goes on from CAWGQB010000017.1 coordinate 55,194, forward strand.
GGTAATCGTGTCATCGATTCGCGTCTTTCGGGTGACGGCACCGCGATCCGCCGCCGGCGGGTTTGCTCGGAGTGCAAGCGCCGCTTCACCACTTACGAGCGGATCGAGGAAATCACTCCGGCGGTGATCAAAAAGGATGACCGGCGCGAGCCCTATGACCGCTTGAAGATTATCTCGGGACTCAAGAAGGCCTGCGAGAAACGGCCGGTCTCAATGGAGGTGATCGAGCAGGTCGCCGATCGCGTTGAGGCGGCGGTGCTCGAGCGCGGAGGCAAGGAAGTGCCCAGTTCCTTCATCGGTGGCGCGGTGATGAAGGAATTGCACGAGATCGACCAGGTCGCGTATGTCCGCTTCGCCTCAGTTTACCGCTCCTTTAAGGATATCGAAGAGTTCATGCATGAACTCGAGGACCTTATCAGCCGCCGCCGTCAGGAAGAGACTCCGGCCACCGTGCCGGGCAAAGGTAAAAACGGCGGTTCTGCTGTTTGAGCGCCAATGGCGCCGCGAGTTCACCAACAAGCCGATCTGCGCTTCATGCGACAGGCCCTGACCGAGGCGGCCAAGGTTGTGGGGCGCACGTCTCCCAATCCCGCCGTCGGATGCGTAATCGTGAAGCAAGGCAGAGTGGTGGGACACGCCGCGACCGCCTCTGGCGGCCGTCCCCACGCCGAGCCGCAGGCTATCAGGCAGGCAGGCCGCCGCGCTGCAGGCGCCACTGCCTACGTCACCTTCGAACCCTGCTCGCACTTCGGACAGACGCCGCCGTGCGCGGACGCGCTGATCGCGGCGGGAATCAAGCGGGCTGTCATCGGATGTCTCGACCCCTATCCTCCAGTCCGGGGACGCGGCGCGGCCAAGCTCCGGCGCGCGGGCATTGCGGTCGAGGTCGGCCTACTCGAGGAGGAATGCCGCCGGCTCAATGAAGGGTTCATCACCAGGGTTACCAAGCGGCGTCCCTTCGTGCTGCTCAAGATGGCACTGTCGCTTGACGGGCGCATCGCGGCCCCGCAGCCCAACTCCGGCTGGATCAGCTCGGAGCAGTCGCGCGAACTGAGCCATCTGTGGCGCAACGAATATGACGCCGTGATGGTGGGAGCGGGAACCGTTGTAATCGACAACCCGCGCTTGACCTGCCGCCTAAAGGGCGGGCGCGACCCAGCCCGAATCGTCGTCGACGCCGCGCTGCGCACCGCGCCCCAGGCGCATGTCTACCGCTTGCGTTCGTCCGCTCCCACCGTGCTCGTCACGGTTGCGGAAAACTTAAAGCGCGCCCAAGCGCGCTATGCGGGACGCCAAGTCGAGGTTATGGCGGTACGGGCCACCGCGGGCGGAGTCGACGTTGGGGTCTTGTTGCGCGAGCTGGCGGCCCGCGGATGGTCGAAAGTCCTGCTCGAAGGCGGTGCGCATCTTGCCGCCGCAATGCTCACCGCCGGGATGGTCGATCGGGTGGCGTTTTTCATTGCTCCCAGGATATTCGGCGCTGGAATTCCCGCTATCGAAGGCTTGGCGCTAAAACGGGTGCGCGACGCGATCGAGGTCGCCAACCTCTCCGCCCAGCGCGTCGGCTCGGACTGGCTTTTGGAGGGCGATCTGGGCTGATACCCGTTCGTGGCACAGGTTTCAAGCCTGCCGTAGGCCGCATTTGTGAATTTGAAGGCGATGCGATCTCAATGTGCCGCTGGTTAGATTTTGAAAACGGTGGTACTATCGAAGCCTCTATGATCTCTCCCGAACTAGAAGAAGCTTTCGATCGAATCCGCGCCGGTAAAATGGTCGTGCTGGTTGGTCCTTCCGGGGAAGGCGACGTGGTGATGGCGGCTGAAAAGGTCATCCCGGAGCAAGTCAACTTCATGGCACGCTATGCGCGCGGTATCGTCTCGGTGGCGATTCCGGAACGGCGGCTGCGCGAATTGCGGATTCCATTGATTCCCAATCGCTCGGGTGAGGAGGGTGCCGAACTGGTTGGCGCGTCGGTGGAAGCTCGCGAGGGCACCACGACCGGTATTTCGGCTGGCGACCGCGCCAAGACCATCCAGACCATCGCATCTGACCAGTGTGGGCCCGACGACATCGTGATGCCTGGCCATGTGCCGCCGCTGATGGCGCTGCCCGGCGGCGTGCTGATGCGGATTGGCCGGGCTGAAGGCGCCGTTGATCTGGTCCGGATGGCCGGGATGCGGTCCTACGCGGCGTTGTGCGAGATCCTGCGCGAAGACGGTTACTCGGCGCGTCTGCCCGAACTTAAAGAGTTCGCGCAAGCCCATTCGCTACCGATTTGCACTACGGAGAGCCTGGTCTCCTATCGCCTGACTCACGAGTTGCTGGTGCAGCGCGTGGCCGACGTTCCATTCACCATTGCCCAAGCCGAGTTGCGGGCCATCGTGTACCGCAACATCATTGACGGACGGGAGCACCTGACCCTGGTCAAAGGCGACGTCGGCGGTGGCCGTCCGGCGCTGGTGCGGTTGCATTCGGAGTGTCTGACCGGTGACGTGTTCGGCTCCAAGCGCTGCGACTGTGGAGACCAGCTTAAGCAATCACTTGATAAGATTTGTGCCGCCGAAGCCGGTGTCCTCATCTATCTCCATCAGGAGGGCAGGGGCATCGGGTTGGGCAACAAGATTCGGGCTTATGCCTTGCAGGACCAGGGACTGGATACGGTCGAAGCAAACCTCGAGCTCGGGTTTAAAGAAGACTTGCGCGATTACGGCATTGGCGCCCAGATCCTGCGCGATTTGGGAGTCGGCACCGTGAGGCTGCTGACGAACAATCCGCATAAGCTCGACAGCCTGGCTGCTTATGGATCGGAAGTGGTTCGGATCCCGCTCGAAATCAAGCCCCACATTGGCAATATCGACTACCTGCGAACCAAGAAGGAAAAGCTCGGGCACCTGCTGTCGGATCTCAAGTTGCTGAACTGAGAGCAGGGTCTTTCTCCCCTCACTTTTGCCGCGGATAAGTTTCGGTATTCAGCATGGGACTCAGAAGAGCAGGGCGGGAAATCGCGCTTAAGGCGCTCTACCAGATGGACATCGTCAGCGATCGCTCGTTGGACAACCTGAGGTTGCAGTTTGAGTCGATGCCAGCCGACCCCCGCGCCCGCGAGTTCGCCTTGCGGCTGGTTAAAGGGGTCTGCGCCGATCTTGAACATCTGGATGAACTGCTTGTACAGGTGATCACCAATTGGTCGATCAGCCGGCTTTCCCGCGTCGACCACAACATCCTGCGGCTCGCCGCGTACGAGCTCTTGTATTTGGAGGATGTCCCGGCCCGGGCTACCATGGATGAGGCAATTGAACTCGCCAAACGTTACGGCGATCGCAACTCCGGGCAGTTCGTCAACGGCGTGCTGGATGTCCTAGCGGAGCGTATGGGACTGAAGCACAAGGGTGATGACAACCTTGTCGTGGCCAAAGAATAGGCTTTACCTGGTTGGCTTGCTGGTTGCAGTGGTCGCGGCGGGATGCGGGTACGCGTTCTCTTCCGCCGACACTCTGCCACCCTCCGCGCATACCATTTACGTGGCCCCGTTCACCAACATGAGCAACATGACCGGGATCCAGGATGTCTTCATGCGCTATATGAAGGACGAGATCGCCCACCATGACAGACTTCAACTGGTTGATGACCCAGCTGGCGCCGACCTTGAGTTGACCGGCGTAATCATACGGGCGGAACCGTACCCCGCGGCGGAGAACGCAGTCGGCGAGCCCACGATCTACAATTTGGGTCTGCAGGTTAACGCGGAGCTGATCAACAGGAAGGACCACAACAAAGTCCTGTGGAACGGGCGAAATCTGAACTCGCAGCAGCAATACGCCGTGGTTCCTCAAGCGGTGCTGGCCACGTCACCGCAGTTCCTGAGGCACAATTTCCGTTCTTCGGACATCAACCAGTTGACCGATTCGCAGGTTGCAACGACCCAAGGCGGGGTTGCGCAAGATGAAGCGATGACCGCGGTGGCGCAGAACATTTATTCGGGAATGGCCAGCGGCTTCTAGAGCGCTGTTGAGAGATATTCTCATAAGTCCTCTCAATGCCCTGTCAAGGTTGAATCGGCTAGATGGCTTCTGAGACCGCGTTCGTCTTTCTCTCTCAACTCGAGGCCGGCAAGGCGCTATTACCGGCCGCCATCCTGATTGCCGGTCCTCAAGCATTTCTTAAGGAATACGTACTCGACGCTTGCCGCGACGCCGTGTGCGGTGCAGGGCGCGAGTCACAATCCTTTCATATCGGTGCGGGCGGTGATTTCGGCGCGCTCCTGGAAGCGGTCTCAGCGCCCGGCCTCTTCGCACCTGCCACCGTGGCACTGTGCCGGATTCTCCGCTCGCGCGGCGCGGGTGACGACGACAGCGGGGAGGCGGGTGAGAACCGTGCAGCGCGCAGTTCGGATGATTCAAAGCTGTTGCGCGCGATCGAGTTGGTCAGAACTCCTTCGCATCTGCTTCTGATCTATGAGCGCGATAATGCGCCCGCGAAAGTGCAACGCGCGATGGAGAAGGCCGGCCTCGGGGTGATTTGCAACAAGCCTTTCGAAAGCCAGTTGACCCAGTTCGCCGCGCTGTTCGCGCGCCGGCTCGGGCTTAAGATCAATTACGCCACTACCGACACGCTGGCCGATCGCTACGGTACCAATCTGGCCGGGATGCACAATGCGCTGGTGCTCGCCGCGATCGCTGCCGTGGACCAAAAACCCGATGACTTCCTGCGCTCCGCCGCCGGCGTTGTGGATTTGGGAGGTGAGCTGTTCCAAATCTCGGAGAGCATCAGTGGAGACCTGCCGCTCATACCGTTCGCGATGATCGATCGCGCGGTGGCAATCGGCCGCGATCCAACTGAATTGCTCGCCCTTGAAATCATTCCGGCGCTGCGCAGGCTGCTGGTCGCCGCTACAGTGATAGCGCAAGGGCACGGACCCGCTGAGATCGCGATGGAGCTCTCGATGTCCCCGCGCAGTCCGCGAGTGACCGCCAATGCCAACGCCGCCCGGCGTTATGGATTGCGGCGTTTGGCCAAAACCTATCGCGAAGCGATCGATTTGGACGCCAGCTTCAAGGACGGAACGGTCAAGGAACGCGAACAGGCGCTGTCGGGCCTGCTGGCGCCGCTGTTGATGGACGACTCGCACCCGCGGGGACGTTGAGCCTGTTTTCTGTCCTCTCAGAAGGCGATACAGAGGCTCCAAACCAGTGGGGCGGGCGCCGCTGGCCGCCGCTGCGGATGGCGGGCAGGGGATTGCCCGCCCGACTGACCTGAGCCTTAACTAGGCGGCTGCGGGAGCGCGGTTGCCGCGCGGCGCGATGAACGACCGCGGCTTGCGCATCGCCAGAAAGCGGCGCTCGACCAGGCGGTAGTGGATTGCGGCGACCAGCACCGAGGTAAGTGACAAGGCGCCCAGCACCAGCAGATAGTGGTGAGCTTCGAGGTCATCCGCATAAGTGCCCAGCCGGGATTCAAAGGCTATCAGCAAGGGCGCATGAAACAGGTAAATCCCGTAGGAGATCTGACCGATGGCGACCAACGGGCGGGTCGCCAGGATGCGTCCAATCCAGCATTCAGGCCGCAGAAACACCGAGATCAGCACGGTACTCGACGCCAGTGCCATCGCGGTGTAGCCGAACGTGGTTTGGCGCCATTGATATGCTGTGACCCAGGCGATACATGTCAGCGCCGCAATCAGGGACAGCGTTGGAAACAACGGAATCGAGCGCAGCCGGCGCCAGAACCGCTCCAGCCGCCCGTCACGCATCAGCAGCGCGAGCGCGCAGCCGATCAATATCGCGTCGATTCGAGTATCGGTGGCGTAATGGATTCGATAGTAGGAGGCCTTCGAAGGGGTCGGCCAAATGGCCCCAGTTCATGAACAGGTACCATCCGGTCCGGTAGACGGCGACCACCACAATCGCGACCAGCGCGATTTTGAGCGCGCGGGCAATGCCCCATCGGCGGAACACCAGCGACCACGACAGATAGAAGTGCTCTTCCACGCACAGCGACCAAAAATGGCTCAGTCCTGCTGGCCAAATGGCGGTCGCCGCAATCCACACATTAAGGCTATAGGTCAGGAGCAGAGGCCACACCTTACCCGGTGGGAAGAATTTGGCGTCGGTGTGGTTGCCCGACAGGTAGGCGGCAGCGAATACCAGCACAATCGCACTGAAATAGGCCGGCAGCAGGCGCAGGGTGCGGCCGCGGTAGAAGTAGGCCAAGTCCACCTTCCCGGTATTTTCGAATTCAACCGCAAGGATCCAGGTAATCAAGAAGCCGCTGAGGATGAAGAACATGTCCACGCCATACCAGCATCGGCTGCGTACCGCCTGCAGCCACGGATGGCCGACCGGCAGCGGCACGTGAAAGAACACCACCGCCGCGATGCAGACTGCGCGTAGCCCATCGAGGCTCGGTACATAACTATGTTGGCGCGCAATCAGTGCTGGTCCGATTCCATTTTTTGCTCTGTTCCCGAACATCTTAAGGCATTGTCCGCTTCAGACCGAAGAAAACAAAGCCGGTGGCGATAATTTTTTACTCTCGATGATGCTACGGCGAAACCAACCTGATATGATTTCGGTCAGAAGCAACTAATGGAATCCGGACAAAACGCGCCGAAAGATTCGCAACGCCGGGATTCAACCCCGGGAGCTCGTAATCAGATTCCGCCGAACCTCTACTTTTGGTGGCTGATTTTCGCGGGCTTGATGATTTGGAACCTGTTCTCGCTATGGCCGCGCCAGCAAACCGTCGCTGAAATTCCATACTCGAATTTTCTGAGCCAACTCCGTACCGGCAACATGTCGCAGGTTCATATCGTGGGAGATTCGATCAGCGGTAAGTTTGCCAAGGCAATCCTATGGCCGCCGCCAGAAGAAGGGGGCCAGCAGATGCCCAATGCCGCCTTCGCCCGACCGCATCTACACGCCCGCAACCGCGCCACCACAGACCGCTCCCGTACTGCCGAATTTCATACTACCTTTCCGGCGGCGGTCGGCGACCCCGGCCTGATGCCGCTGCTGGAAGCCCACAACGTGATCGTGGACGTGTCGCCATCGAGCACACCCTGGTTTCTCGGCTTGCTGATAGACTGGTTCCCGATGCTGCTGTTGATCGGGTTCTTCTGGTGGATGGCCCGGCGCGCCAGCCAGAACTCAGTCTGGGATGTTCGGTATCGGGCGCATGAAGGCGCGCCGCTACAACGCCGACCAGCCTAAGGTTACCTTCAACGATGTGGCCGGAGCGGATGAGGCCAAGGCGGATTTGCAGGAGGAAGTCGACTTCTTAAGAAATCCGAAAAAGTACCAGGACATCGGGGCACGGATTCCCAAAGGCGTGCTCCTGGTCGGACCTCCGGGAACCGGAAAGACCCTGCTGGCGCGGGCGGTTGCGGGAGAGGCCGGGGTTCAGTTTTTCAGCATCAATGGCTCCGAGTTCGTGGAAATGTTTGTCGGGGTAGGGGCCAGCCGCGTCCGCGATTTGTTTCGCCAGGCCAAGGAAGCGGCACCGGCGATCGTCTTTATCGACGAGCTTGACGCCGTGGGCCGCCGCCGCGGCGCGGGCGTGGGTACGGTCAACGACGAGCGCGAGCAGACCCTCAATCAAATGCTGGGCGAACTCGACGGCTTCGATCCGCAGGCCGGTGTCATCATCCTGGCTGCGACAAACCGCCCTGACGTGCTCGATCCGGCTTTGCTGCGGCCCGGCCGCTTCGACCGCCAGGTGGTGGTCTCGATTCCCGATCGGCGCGGACGCGAGGGCATCTTGCGCATCCACACCCGCCGGCTGCATCTGGCGCCCGACGTGGAGATCGCAACGCTTGCCGCCACCACGATCGGGATGAGCGGGGCCGACCTGGCGAATCTTTGCAACGAGGCGGCGCTCGCCGCGGCGCGCCACAACCGCGACAGCGTCACGATGGCGGACTTTGAGGAGGCGCAGGACAAGATCAGACTCGGCGCCGCCCATGCGCACCTGATAGATCCCGCAGAGCGGCGCGTCGTCGCCTACCACGAATCGGGTCACGCGGTAGTGGCATGGCTGAATCCGGCGGCCGATCCGGTGCACAAGGTGACGATCGTCCCGCACGGTCAGGCGCTGGGGCTCACCGAGCAGATGCCCGGTGAGGAACGCCACAACTTGAGCCGTTCCTATCTGATCGCGCGGCTTGCTGTGATGCTCGGGGGACGCACGGCGGAGGAGATTGCCTTCGGTGAAGTGACCACCGGCGCCGAAAACGATCTGGTGGAGGCGACCCGTCTGGCGCGCCGGATGATCACCCGATGGGGAATGGGGAAACTGGGCCTGGTGGCGTTCAAAGCCGATGAGGAACACCCATTTCTGGGCTACGAAATCTCGCAGGGGCGCGACTACAGCGAGGCCACTGCGGCCCGCATTGACGAAGAGGTCCGTGCGCTAATCGAAGAGACCCATCAACAGGTTCGGCGCTGCCTGACCGGTGCGCGCGAGCGCCTCGACCGTCTGGTTAGCGCGTTGCTGGCCGAAGAAACGGTCGGCGCGGCGAATTGGCTCAGATCCTCGGACCCCGTCCGCAATCCGACGGGGCGGCCATCGCCGACGGCGCGGTGGGTGCCTCGCTTAATCTGATTTCAAAAATTGGCGGACGGCAGGACTAGCCGGAGGCTTGCGCTTTGGTGCGATTGAGTGCAAGCGCGAGTCGGGAGATCTTCCGCGACGCGGTGTTGCGATGGATTACGCCCTTGGTGGCGGCCTTTCCCAACGCCTTCATCGCCGCGCAAAGTAACGCCGTCTGCCCCCCGTCCGCGCTCCCAACGGCTTCCTGAACGCTTTTGACCGCGTTATGGACCTGGGTCTTTACCGAGCGATTACGCAGCTTGCGCTTGAGGCTGCGGCGATGGCGCTTGATGGCCGACGGATGTACTGGAACGTGTGGCATAATCGACCCCGACAATAACAATCGCCTCCGTGCCAGTCAACAACGGTCACCTGAGCCCCAGCCTCGGAGAAGCGAAACCACCACGCGCGCCGAATTGCTGTACCGAAAGTGTACGGAGTTTGACAAACAGGTACAGGGCCGCTACGGTACGGAAAACGTTAACGCAGGCGAGGGAAAACAATGCCGGAATTCGATACCATTATCCGAGGCGGGACTGTCATCGACGGTACCCGGATGCCACGCTTCAAGAGCGATATCGGAATCAAGAACGGCCAGATCGCCAAAATCGGCCAGCTCAAGGAGCATGAGGCCAGCAAGGTCATCGACGCGACCGGGATGTACGTGGTGCCGGGCTTCATCGATCTTCACACCCACTACGACGCGCCGCTGTTTTGGGATCCTATTGTACGATTTCGAGCTGGCATGGCGTGACTTCGGTGGTCATCGGCAACTGCGGTTTCGGCTTCGCCCCCTGTCATCCGGAGGATCGTGACCGCTCGATGCTCACGATGACCCGCAACGAGGCGATTCCCTATGCCTCGATGAAGGCCGGGATGCCTTGGGATTGGGAGAGCTTCCCGCAGTTTCTCGACAGCGTCGAGCGCGCGTCCTAAGGGCGTCAACGTGCTGCCGTACGTGCCGCTGTCCCCGCTTATCACCTACGTGATGGGGCTGGAGGCGGCGAAGACCCGCAAGCCGACCGAGGCTGAGACCCGGAAGATGTGCCGTTTGCTCAACGAGGCGATGGACGCGGGCGGTTGCGGATGGTCGGCGCAACGGCTGCATCCAAGCGGCGGCAACTGCGTGCAGCGCGATTTCGACGGCACTCCGATGGTGACCGACCTGATGCACAATGAGACCGCGTTGGCGCTCGCCCGCGTGCTACGCCAGCGCAACGAGGGCTTCATCCAGACGGTGCTGTCAACTGCCGATCCGATGGCCGACCTGCGCCATCTGGAGGAGTTGGCCGAGGTCAGCGGCCGTCCGATGATTTACAATGCCCTGCGTTCCACCGACAGCCGGCCCGAGGGCCATCGCTATATCATCAAGTGGCTGGAGAACTGCCACGCGCGCGGTTTGCGCATCTATCCTCAAGCCATCACCACCGACGCCGGCCTGACCTTTGACCTGTCCGAGGACATCAACATTTTCGACGACCAGGAGCCCTGGTGCGAGGCGATGCTGGGCAATGTCGAGGACAAGCTGCACAAGCTGGGCGACCCGGCGCGACGTCCGGCGTTGCGCGATAACGTCCCGCGCGTCGCGACCGACTTCTGGGATATCATCATCAGCGACGTCAAGCAGCCCGAGCACAAGCATCTGGAGGGTTTGACGCTGGCGGCATGCGGCACCAAGCTGGGCAAGCACTATATCGATGCGATGCTGGACTTGGCGGTATCGGAGCGGTTCGCACCGAGTTCTTCGCCCGCGCCCACAACACCCGGCTCGACCTGCAAATCGAAGTCGCGCAGTATCCCTTTGCGATTCCGGGCTTGTCCGACGGCGGCGCTCACACCAAATATTTGACGGGCGGAATCTATTCGACCGAGTACATCATCAAGTACGTGCGCGAGAACCACGCGATGAGTCTGGAGGACGCGCACTGGAAGCTCACGCACTGCCGGCCTACTGCGCGGGGTTTGCCGACCGCGGCATGCTGCGCGAGGGCTACGCCGCCGACATCGTGATTTACGATTACGACAACCTGAAGCTGCAGCCCCAGGAAATCGCCCACGACCTGCCGGCCAACGAATGGCGCCGCATTCAACGCGCTGACGGCTATCGCTACACGCTGATTACGGTGAGGTCGAGTTCGTCGATGGCCAGCC